>CP062007.1:1200000-2400000 GCA_022749295.1 Flavobacteriaceae bacterium GSB9 | reverse complement strand
CTTGATCAAACGCATAATGGTCATCGGTCATATCGCGCACACTTACCATGCCCTCACATTTATTTTCAATAATTTCCACGTAAATACCCCAATCGGTAACACCTGATATAACGCCCAAAAACTCTTGGTCTTTGTGGTCTTCCATAAAACGGATTTGCATGTATTTAATAGAATCACGTTCGGCTTTGGTGGCCAGCATTTCCATATTACTGGAGTGTTGACATTTTTCTTCATAGGTAGCCTCGTTAGCACTTTTACCACCATCTAAATAATGCTGTAATAATCTGTGCGCCATCACATCGGGATAACGACGAATGGGCGATGTAAAATGACTGTAATAATCGAATGCTAAACCATAATGACCAATGTTGTGCGTGGTATATTCGGCTTTACTCATGCTTCGTATAGTCAAAGTATCAACCAAATTTTGTTCTTTTTTACCCACCACTTCCTTTAATAAATTATTAAGCGATGCTGAAGTGGTTTTACGATCCTTAAAGTTTAGTTTGTATCCAAAACGACCCACTACATTCTGTAAGCTAGCTAGTTTACTATCGTCAGGTTCGTCGTGAACACGGTACACGAAGGTCTTTTTTGGCGATTGTTTTCCAATAAATTCAGCTACTTTTTTATTGGCCAATAACATGAATTCTTCAATGAGCTTATTGGCATCTTTACTGGTTTTAAAATACACGCCCTCTGGGTTGTTATTTTCGTCTAAATTAAATTTTACTTCTACCTTATCAAACGAAATGGCGCCACTAGACATACGCTTTTTTCGCATGATTTTAGCGAGTCTATCAAGTACCAAAACGGCTTGGGCTATTTCTGGTTTGGTTTTATATGCCTTTTCGGTTAATGAAACGGCTTGTGGAATTTCAGAATTGATGGATGAGATTCCAGCCTTTGTAGGAATGATAAATTTAGGGTTGTTTTCAATAATCGCTTGGGCTTCTTCATAAGCGAACCGGGCATCGCTAAAGGTAACAGTTCTTCCAAACCATTGGTTTTTAATTTCTGCTTTATCGTTTAGTTGAAACACCGCCGAAAAAGTATATTTCTCTTCATGGGGTCGCAATGAACAGGCGTTATTCGATAATACTTCAGGAAGCATAGGTACTACGCGGTCTACCAAATAAATGGATGTAGCACGTTCATAGGCTTCATTATCCAAAACGGTGCCTTCTTTTACGTAATGCGATACATCGGCAATATGTATTCCAATTTCGTAAAGTCCGTTTTCCAAAACCTTAAATGACAACGCATCGTCAAAATCCTTAGCATCTTTAGGGTCGATGGTGAAGGATAGGTCCTGTCGCATATCACGACGTTTAGCAATTTCCTCCTTTGTAATTAAAGTATCTAAATTATTGGCATATTCCTCAACATCGTATGGAAATTCGTGTGGTAATCCATATTCAGCTAAAATAGCATGTATTTCGGTATGGTGTTCGCCAGGTTTTCCAAGTACTTTTATTACGTTTCCGTAAGGTGAATCGGCTTTTTCGGGCCAATCTTCCAGTTTTACCAGTACTTTATCACCATCTTCAGCTTTTAATGTTTTATTGATGGGTACAAAAATATCTGTGTACATTTTGGTACTATCTGGAATAACAAAGGCAAAATTTTTGTTTTTCTGCATTTGGATTACCCCTACATACTCCGATTTGGCACGTTTTATAATATTGGTAATTTCACCCTCCATACGTCCACGCTTTCGGCGTTTGTACACGTAAAATTCTACTTCGTCACCTTCTAAGGCTTTGTTGATATTATTCGATGCAATATAAATATCTTCATCGAAATCTTTTGAAATAACATAGCCAGAACCACGCGCCGATAAATCTAAAATACCAACATGGTATTCGGCAGTTACTACCGCTTTAAACTTACCTCTGTCAACCTGTTCTATCTCTTGTTTAGCTGCAAGTTTGGCTAGGGTTTTAATAATCTGGTTACGGCTACTGGCATCGTTAACACCTAATTTGGCCGCAATTTGTTTATAATTAAAAGCTTGGTTTCTTTCTTTTTTTAAAATACCAAGAATGGTATTTGTAAGATTGGAAATGCCTTTTTTTATGGATTTCCCTTTTTTCTTTTTACTCATTAATTTTTGTAATCTTAATTGAATTCCTAAAGTTAATTGAAATTCGGTTATTAAATAGCTATAATTAAGGCGAAGAATTTGCTATTTGTTTTTACAAAACTACAATTTATATGTTAAACCTAAGTTTTGTTAAGATTAAATTATAAAAAAAAAGACTTTCAAATAAATGAAAGCCTATCTTATTTTAATTTTAAAAAGATAATTACTCCACCACAATTTTTTTTGCAGACTTACCTTTACTGGTTTCCACATCCATAAAATAAACACCGCTTTTTAAGCTTTTTGTGTTGACCTTTTTGGTTCTAGACGAAAATAAATACTGCCCTTGGATATTGTAAATATTGACTTGTTTTAGTTCTAAACCATTGTTTAATTCGATGTTTAAAACGTCGTTTACGGGGTTAGGGTGTATTAAAAAACTATTTTCAGTTAAATTAACAACACCTAAGTTTTCACAATTTTCGCTAAAGCTGGCGGTTGCATCTTTTCCTGATGACCAATTGGTATCCATATAACTGCCATCATCTACTTCAATGCATTCTAGATTTAGGTTGGAAGTAGCATTAAAGGCATTTAAATTGGTATTGTTTCCATTTTTAATATTTAGACTATTTAAACCATTATTATTACAATACAACTCAATTAAAAATGTATTTGAGCCAATGTCCAAATTGCTTAAATTGTTAGAAACACAAGCTAACTTTTCTAGATTACTATTAGCAATTAAATTTAAACTACTCAAATTATTGACTGAACAATCTAAGATCTTTAAATCACTGTTAAAACTCAAATCTAAACTTGTTAAATTATTAGAAGAACAAAATAAAGTTATTAGAGTTTTACAGTTACTTAAATCTAAAGTTGCTATGTTGTTCCAATAACAATGCAATACATTTAAAGCAGGGCACGAGCTTATATCTAAGATTGTTAAATTGTTACTATGGCAATATAGCTCTTCTAAAGTGCTATTACCGCTAACATTTAAATTGCTAAGATTATTATTAGAATGACAGTACAGTTTTTTTAAATTATAACATGAACTAGCATCCAAACTACTTAAATTCATATTATAAGAACAACTTAAGATGGTTAGAGATTGGTTTGTACTAACGTCTAAATTTTCTAGGTTAACATTACTATCACAATACAACTCGGTCAGAGCAATATTTGCACTAACATTTAAGGTCCTTATTTGATTACTTGAACAACTTAACTTTATTAACGACTCATTTTTACTAACATCTATATTAGATATTTGATTAGATGAACAATATAATATTTCTAAAGCTGTAAAATCTTCAATACCAGTTAAGTCTCTAATTTCCTTATTATTAATATTTATTTTTTTTACTGCTGAAATATTTTCAGTAAGTACATAATTATCCAATACATCATCTACCCCTACATCAATTAAAAATTGTTCAAAGTTATCATCGGGTACGTAAGTTTGTTGGGCGGTTAGTAAATGACTAATAAATAATATAATAACGAGTAGGTAATTGTTTTTCATTTTGAAAACTTTTAATTATTGCTAATGCATTTATTACTCAACCACAATTTTTTGAGCCGATTTTCCTTTGTTGGTTTCCACTTCAACAAAATAAACACCGCTTTTTAAGTTTTCTGAGTCTATCGTTTTTGTTTTAACTGAATATAAATATTGGCTTTGGATATTGTAAATGTTGACTTGTTTTAACACTAAACCATTGTTTAATTGGATGTTTAAAACATTTTTTACTGGGTTGGGATAAAATGAAAAATAATTCTGTTTAAAACTTTCTGTAGATAAAACGGCCGTTAAATCGTAAACACGAACATGGCCCGAACCTTCACCATTCACGCCATCGTTACGAGAAGCTGAAATTGCCACAATGCTAGCATCGGAAGACAATGCTAAATAAACCCCAAACCAATCTCCCGCAGCTTCTCCTTCAATATCTAATCCTTTTTTTACCCAATTGCCATTATCATTTTTGTAAATGCGCACCTGACCAGCATCAACACCATTATCATCATTCCGCCAAGAACCTATTGCAACAGTTTTACCATCGGATGATAAAGAGACACTTTGTCCAGAGCCATCATAAGCAGCTTCTCCATTAATATCTTGACCTATTTGAACCCATTGCCATGTTTGATACTCATAAATCCTAACATGACCAGATCTAGCGGCATAGTCATCATTTAAAGGAGCGCCTATTGCAATGGTATTACCATCTTCAGACATAGATATGCTTGTTCCAAATTGATCCGGTTCTGCCTCACCTTCTAAATTCTGACCTATTTGATACCAATATCCTGTTTGATATTCAAAAACTTTTACACGACCTCTACTATTAGAATTACGTTGAGAACTAGCAGCTAATCTATGCCCGTCAGCAGATAAAGAAACAGCATAACCAAAATGATCAAAAAGGCCTTCTCCTTTAATACTTTGACCTATTTGCGTCCATGTTTCATTTATATTTTGAAATACACGAACATGGCCTGACAAATCTCCACCATTGTCAGTTGCTCCAATAGCTACAATATTTCCATTAGAAGATAAAGCTATAGCACTCCCAGATCGATCCTCCGCTGCTTCTCCATTGATATCTTGACCTATTTGTTTCCATGTATCATTTATATTTTTAAATACGCGTACATGACCAGACCACTCTCCATTTCCATTATTTCTGGAAGCTCCTATGGCTACAATACTTCCATCAGAAGATAAGGCAACTGGACCTGCTAGATCCCCTGCCGCTTCACCATCTATATCCTCTCCTATCTGTAACCAATTTCCAGATTCATTTCTATAAATTCGTACATGACCTGAATTTTCTCCATTACCATCATTACTTGATGCACCAATAGCTATAATTTCACCATCAGCAGACAAAGCTATTCTTCCAGAACCATCTCCGGCTGCTTCACCATCTATATCTTGGCCAATTTTCACTTGACCAAAACTCAATAAAGGGATTAAAATAAATAGTAAATTTTTTTTCATTTTATAAATGTATCATTTCCTACAATGTTACGAAATATAAATACAAAAGATGAAAAAATCTTACAATCAACCTAAAAACTAAACTTATCCACATTATATATTATAATATCTATTTCTTTTAAAATTTTAAAAAATAAAATGATGGTTATTATAGGCTGTTAATATCTGGAATAACTTTTTTAAGTTTTATTTTGATTACATTAAATTTACGTTCTGTTAAAAGGTAATTAACATGGAGAATTATTTTAAAAGGTTAATTTAGAATAGATTTCAAATTTTAATACACAGTTGTTAACAACTCAAATTAACGGTTTATAACTCATAACTTTTTTAAAATAGATGTTTATATCCATTACATTTTAGTCTGAAAACATCTCAAGAAATAATGAATTAAAAATTTGGATATTAAGCCGCTGTTTTTGTTTGAAAAAATTATTGAATAATCCCAATTTTAATTTTACAAAACTATCAACACTTATTAACAAGTAATGAATACATCCGTCCACAATGTTAATAATTGTTACCTTTGTATAAAGCGAACTTAATTTTAAAATAATGAATATTTCAATAGGTAACGACCATGCCGGAACCGACTATAAAAAAGCCATAGTTAAGCACCTTGAAGCTAAAGGATATAGCGTGCAAAACCATGGCACAGATAGTAATGATAGCGTAGATTACGCTGATTTTGTACACCCTGTAGCCAAAGATGTTGAAAACAAAGCGGCCGATTACGGTATTTTAATTTGTGGAAGTGCCAATGGTGTAGCCATGACGGCCAATAAACACCAAAAAATACGTGCTGGTTTATGCTGGAACAAAGAAATTGTACATTTAATTCGTAGTCATAATAATGCCAATATTTTGTGTATTCCTGCCCGATTTACAGCCATACAGCAAGCCGTTGAAATGGTTGATGTTTTCTTAACGACCGATTTTGAAGGTGGGCGCCACCAAAACAGAATTGATAAAATGCCAGTATCTTGTTAAATGGGGCACAGCCATTCGCATAGCCATAATCATAGCCATTCAGATTTAAAAGGTAGAAACCTTTTAATATCAATATTGCTCAACATCCTTATTACAGCTTCTCAAGTGGTAGGTGGTTTAGTTTCTGGTAGTTTGGCATTATTAAGTGATGCCCTGCATAATTTTAGCGATGTTTTATCTTTAATTGTAAGTTATGCAGCCAATAAATTAGCAAAAAAAGAAGCCTCACTACATAGAACATTTGGGTATAAACGTGCCGAAATTTTAGCAGCTTTTGTAAATGCTTCTACTTTAATAATCATTGCTATTTTATTGATTATTGAAGCGGTAAAACGTTTCCAAAATCCAGAAACCATTAAATTTGGATTAGTTATTTGGCTATCGCTGTTGGGGATTGTGGCCAACGGATTAAGTGTACTGCTGCTTAAAAAAGAAGCCAACAACAATATTAATATGCGCAGTGCTTATTTGCACCTGTTAACCGATATGTTGGCCAGTATTGCCGTTCTTATTGGCGGTCTTTTAATGAAATATTTACAACTGTTTTGGGTCGATAGTGTACTTACTTTTTTAATTGCGTTTTATTTGATTTTTGTGGGTTATGATTTGTTAAAAACATCTACTAAAATGATTATGCTGTTTACTCCTGGTCACATTAATATTGAAGAGGTGGTAGAGACCGTGAATAAACTTCAAAAAGTAAAAAAATTGCACCACGTTCATATTTGGAATTTAAGCGATAATGAGCTGCATTTGGAAGCCCACCTGGATTTGATTGAAGATTTAACGGTTACTGAATTTGATGCCGTTTTAGATGAAATAGAAAATGTTTTGCACGAACAGTTTAACATCAACCATGTTACCATTCAACCTGAGTTTAATAAAAATGATGATAAGGGCGTGATTGTTCAAGATTGATTTGTCTTTTAAAAATTTTTAGTTTTTGTCAAGTTGAAGCTAGGAGACATCACATTGTATTAATACGATTTATCACATCCGATTAAAATAGCTTAACTTTTATTTTATCTATCATGTTAACCACTACAGTTAAATCTTTCGAAGAACTCACCAAACAAGAATTATATGAGTTACTGCAACTACGCAGCGAAGTATTTGTGGTTGAACAAGATTGTGTATATCAAGATATTGACGGAAAAGACCAAAAAGCACTTCATGTTTTAGGGGTTAAAAACAATAAACTAATTGGTTACACCCGAATTTTTAAACCGGGCGACTATTTTAAAGAGGCTAGTATTGGTAGGGTAGTGGTAAGTAAAAACGAAAGGCATCACCATTACGGCCAACAGCTTATGGAAGCTTCAATTGTAGCTTTAAAACATCAATTTAATATAACGTTGATAAAAATATCGGCGCAATGTTATTTAAAACAATTTTATAATCAATTAGGATTTAAAGCGGTAGGCGAGGAGTACCTTGAAGATGGCATTCCGCATGTTGCCATGTTTGGTTCGTTTTAGCGTTTTAATGCAAAATGACCCTTTATTATTTCTTTTGTATTTAATACAATCACATACCAATAACTATCGGTAGGTAACAATTGGCCATTAAATGTACCGTCCCAACCATTGGAATTTGAAGCTAAAAATTTTATCAATTTACCGTGGCGGTCATAAATAGTAATATTGTTTATTATGTTGGTATTATCGGTAACTTTCCAAACATCATTATTACTATCGTTATTTGGTGTAAAATATTTTGGAACAAAAAAGTCAGATTCAGTAATTAAAACATTAAAACTGCTTTCGTTACTAAAACATGCGGTTTGGTTGTAAATATATATAGTTTGCGAAGTAGTAATGTAATCACCTGGATTTAAAGGCGTACCGTTACCATTGGGTTCTGAAAAATAATGTCCGTTGGAAAGTGTTGGCAATGTATAACCTTTACCGGTATAATCCTGTAAATTATCGACGTAAATAAAATTACTACAATCTTCAATTTTGTCAACATAATTTTTGAATGATGTAGGTTCCCAGGTTGTGTGGTTGGCATTAGGGTTATCAACAACAACACAATTTAAATTAGGATTATCACTAAAATTTAATGGAAACATATTGCTGTTATTGCCATTTTTTAAGTTTAATTGGCAAAGGTCATTATAACGAGCATCTAAATTGGTTAGTTTGGTGTTTTTTGAAATATTTAGTTTTGAAATTTGATTATTGGCACAAATTAAAATCCCTAATCTGTTGTTGTTGTTTACATTTAATACTTTAAGCTGGTTTTCCTCACAACTTAAATAGGATAGATTGGTATTGGCTTCAACATTTAAAGATTCCAATAAATTCTGACCACATTCTAAACGATTTAAAATAGTATTGTTAGAAACATCAATAGAAGATATATAGTTGCGTTCAAAAGTCAGTACGTTCAATTTTTTAAGGTTTGTAACATGTAAACTATTTAGCAGATTATCTTCGCACCGCAGTGAAATGAGATTATCATTATTACTAATATCTAGATTTGTGAGCTTGTTTTTAAAACACCATAAACGTATTAAATTAAGGTTTTTAGAAATATTGATGTTAGTTAACAAGTTATCGTTGCAGTACAGTTCTGTTAAATTTAGGTTACTGCTAACATCTATGTTTGTTAACTTATTAAATGAACAATCTAAATTGGTTAATGCTTTAAAGTCTTCAATTCCCGTTAGGTCTGAAATACCTTTATCTAAAAGGTACAAGTTTGTTATTTTGTTGATATTTTCTGTTGGAACGCTATTATCGATTGGAAGAGTATCATAGCCTAAGTTAATTAAAGTTTGCTCGAAATTAGCATCTGGGATATAAGTGTTTTGACAGAAGCTTTTAAAGCTTATCAAACAAAAGCTAACTATAAAAATTATTCTGTGGGGCATAAGCGCTTAGTTGGCATTGCCAACATAGGTAATAACAATTTCTACTCGTCTGTCAAATTTTGGATCGCCGCCCAATGGAAATTTTCTACGCATTCCTAAGTGTCGCATGCGTTTTTTATCTACTCCCTTTTTGGCAAAATAATCGTAAACATATTTTGCACGGGCTTCAGATAGGTTACGCTTTTTTGTGCGCCTATCTACAGCATCTCTGGTAAACTGGGTGCAGCATACATGGCCCTGAATGGTAAAATAAATATCATCACGCTCAACTAAGGCTTTAGCAATAGATTCTAATGTTTTTTTAGAACCTGGCATAACAGTGGCATATCCTGTTTTAAATAAAATATTTTTAAAAACAATTTTATCGCCTACAGCACTTTCGTTTATAAGGTCTACTGCAGTTTTTTCTTTTGGAGTTTCTGGTGCTTTTTCAACAATCGGCTTTTTAGGTTTTGGCGGTTTGGGTTTAACTATAATTTCAACTTTTCGGTTTAAACCTCTAATTTTTAAAAGGTCTTTTTCTTCAACGAGCTTTAATAGAATTTTACCTTTTCCATCGACATTAGAAATTAGGTCTTCATTAATTTCATTATTAGCAAAAATGGCCTTTATGGCATCGGCACGTTGTTGCGATAGTTTTAGGTTGTAGGTATCTGCACCTCTGTCATCACAAAAACCAAAAATAGAAATGGATTCAATATCCATATCCGCCAATTTAGAAATAAACAGCAACAAGCGGTTTTCTTCAGTGGGAGGCACTATAAATTTATCGGTATCAAAATATACTTCGTGTTTTAGTTCGCTTTGCGAAAAAGCATAAGCGCCACTTAAAGTTAATAGTATTATTACCAATAATTTACGCATAGTAGGATAATAGAAATAGTGAATAAATATACCATTTTTTAATCGAAAACCATGCCAGAAAGCATTAAAGAAGGGCGTTTTATAGCTTGAATGTGTTGTTTTGGTTTCGATGTAATTTTATTTCAGTAAGCTATAATTTTTGCAAATAATTGTTGTATATGGATGGGTTGCCTAAAATTTCGGTTGCTTTTTTTATTTCGGGGTTGTGTGTTTTATAGTATTCATAAAGTCCTTCGCGATAAACATAACGTTTTACTATTTCTTCGGTGAGCAGTTTTAAAAGGAAATCTTTATTTTCATCAACCACCGTTTTTTTAGATTGTTCTAAGTTGGCAATTAAAGTTTTATAATCAGTTTCTATATCGTCGTTAAGTTCTTCTTTTTTCGCTGTTTCAAAGGCTTTTTTAAGCGCTTTTTCGGTATCGGTTTCAAACGAAAAATTATTGGTTTTTAAATAGTTTTTAAAATCTGAAAAATCTTTGTTTGTAAGTTCAAAACCATCAATATTCTCAATTTGATGTTTATAATGATATTGAGTAGCGTAATTGAAAACTAAATTATTGTTTACAATAGCTGTTGTAATGGGCGATGTTTTATAAGTTCCCATGGGCACATCTGGATAAACGCCACCACCATCAAAAACTTTTCTTCCGTTTTTGGTTTTAAACTCGTGGTAGTTTTTTTGGTCTATTTTAACAGCCTCACCTTTTTCGTTTCTGTTCCAATAATCCAAGGCTTGAATACATCTGCCAGAAGGGGTATAGTATCTCGAAATGGTTATTTTTACCTGAGTACCATACGTGAGCTGTTTTGGGCGCTGTACCAAACCTTTACCAAAACTGCGTGCCCCAACAATAACGGCACGGTCTAAATCTTGCAAAGCACCCGATACAATTTCGCTTGCAGAGGCGCTTTTTTCGTCAATTAAAATAACCACCGGAATTTCAGTATCTATTGGTTCGCGTTGGGTAAGATAAGTACGGTTGTACTTCTTAACTTTTGATTTTGTGGTAACTACCAACTGTCCTTTTGGAACAAAAAGATTAATAATATTTATGGCCTCATTTACCAAACCACCAGGGTTTCCTCGTAAATCTAAAATTATTCTTTGGGCACCTTGTGCCTTTAAATCGCGAAGCGCATAGTTGGTTTCTACATAGGCTTTTCGGCTAAAACGACTTAAAACAATATAGCCTGTTTTATCGTTAATCATTGAAAAATGTGGTACGGCTTTTATTTCAACTTCAGCACGATTTATAGTGGCTGTTTGTGTTTTTCCTTGACGTTTATAAGTAACCTCTACCGATGTGTCAGGCGATCCTTTAAGCAATTCGCCAGCGTTTTCTTTGTAGTTGGCCACAACGGTATTGCCTACTTTTATAATTTCATCGCCAGCCTTCAATCCAGCTTTGTCTGCAGGGTAATCTTTATAAGGCTCAACAACAATTAATTTGTCTTTTAGGGTTTGTATTTTGGCACCTATGCCCGTATAATCTCCAGTGTTGTTGATTCTTGCGGCCTCTACATCTTGTTCGTTCATAAAGTTAGTGTAGGGGTCTAAATTTTCCAGCATACTTTTAATGGCGGTATCCATTAAATCTGCCGGATTGGTTTCATCAACATAGTTCATGTTGAGTTCTTTAAACAATGTTGTGAAAATTTCAATCTGTTTGGCAATCTCAAAAAAATCGTTTTTAAAGGCCGTTGTACCGAAAAAAATAGCCCCGGCCAATACAGGTATTAATATTCTTTTTTTAAATAAAACTTTCATTTTTTATGTTTTTTAATCCACCGTTTACGTATTAAAAGCCCACCTACTGCAAGAATAACAATAAAAGGCCAAATATGCAGAAGCCCTAAGAAAAATATGGAGATTCCGTTAAAACCAGCTTTTATGGCATTCCACATTTTGGTACCGTACGATTTGGTCACAGGTGCCTCGGAGGTTAATTTATAAAATTCAATTTCTAGAGTACTTAACGATACTTTGTTTTGTAGATAATTTAAACGGCCTTGCTTGGCTTCTATTTCTTCGCGAATGTTTGAGAGTTCACGTTCTATTTCTAAAATTTCTTTTACGTTTTTGGCTTTATCCAAAAGACTTAAGTAACGTTGTTCTAAAGTTTTTTTGGCCTTTAAACGGGCTTCTAAATCAATAAATTCTTCGGTAACATCTTCAGCAGAAATGCGTTCTGAGTCAAAATACGCTACATGTTCGCTAACCGCATCTAAAGTTTCTTGAAAGTTTGTGGTAGGTATTCGGATAACCAAACTGCGGGTAATGGTATTATACGATTTACGTGAATTATCATCTTGTATAAACCCTTTGTTGTCCTGAACAGCCTTTTTTATTTGGCTATAGGTTTTATCTAAATCTTGGGTTTCAAATCGAAGAAAAGAGGTCTTTATTATTTTTTGTGGTGTTGTTTCGTAACGAATGGACATATCGCCGTTAGTGGCTGAAGCTTCTTCAACACTTTCTAGTACGGCAGATTCGGCATATCCAACCGACGAATCTTTATCATTTGACGGTGCTTTTGAGCACATCATGGGAAGCATTAAAACCAATACATAAGACAGTAGCTTCATGTGTTTGCATTTTTATTATTTATCGTCAGAAAGTTTACTCAAAAACTTGGAAAACAATAGGGTCATTTTAGATTCAACTTGGGCAAAAGTGGGTTTGTCTTTGCCAATGTACAAAATCATAAACGCATGTTGTGTTTTTAAATTGTTAAAATACTCGGCTTTATTTAATCGATAAACTTCTCTTAGTAAACGCTTTATATGGTTTCTGTCAACGGCAGTTTTAAAATTGCGTTTGCTTACTGAAACGCCTGTTTTGGCCAAAGAATCATCATCAAAAACGGTTTTTAAAAATACCAAACGTAACGGAAATACAGAAACCGATTGCCCCTCTGTAAACAATTGGTCAATGAGTTTTTTACTTTTCAGCTTTTCTTTTTTTGAATAGGATGCCTTCATACAAAACGTTATAAGAGCAAAAATAGCAATAACAATTTTGGTTTTTGCTACATGATAAAAGTCATTTTAAAAATGTTTAAATAACGGTAAATTAATTTTTTAAAATTTAAAAATCGACTTTGGAATATTTAAACCTTTCTTGGTTCAGATATAAATTGTAGTTTAAGTTCAAAAATAAATTGTTTGGATATGGGAGATTTGAATGTAGCCAAATTAAAGACCAAAAAAGAGAGAGCGAATTACATCCATCATTTATTGAACGATATCAAGGCTTTAGATATGCTGGTTGAAAAGGAGCTGATAGAAGAGGAGCCTTTGCGTATAGGAGCCGAACAGGAGTTTTGCCTTGTTAACGAGGAGTTTTTACCTGAAAGCAAATCGTTAGAACTGCTTGAAGCTATTAATGATGACCATTTTACCACCGAAATGGGCAGCTATAATCTAGAAGTCAATCTGGATACTTTCCAACTTAAAACAGACTGTTTTTCAAGACTTCATCAACAACTTGATGCTTTATTGGATAAAGCCAGAAAAGTGGCGTCCCAAAAAAGCATCAAGCTTATTTTAACCGGTATTTTACCTTCAATTTCGGTGAATGATGTAGACGAAAAAAGAATGACCGCTGTGGAGCGGTATTCAGTTTTAAACGATGCCATTAAAAAAAGCAGACGCAAAAGTTTCGATATTCATATAAAGGGTGTTGATGAACTTAATTTGCTGCACGATTCGGTAATGTTAGAAAGTTGTAATACCAGTTTTCAAATGCATTTACAACTTAACCCTAAGAACTTTGTGGATGATTATAATTGGGCTCAGGCCATTGCTGGACCAATTTTAAGTGTTTGTACAAACTCGCCAATTTTGTTTGGTAAAGAACTTTGGATGGAAACAAGAATTGCATTGTTCACCCAAAGTATCGATACACGAGCAAATTCATATTTGTTAAACGAAAAACAATCGCGCGTTAGTTTTGGTAGTGCTTGGCAAACAGGTTCAATTTCCGATATTTTTAAAAACAACATTTCCAGGTTTAGAAGTTTTTTAACTACCAATTTCACTAAAGATAGTGTTGAGATGATAAAAAACAACGAAACACCTAAATTACGAGCGCTTAGTTTACACAATGGCACTGTATATCCTTGGAATAGGGTTTGCTATGGGACTAGCAATGGCAAACCAAATTTAAGAATTGAAAATAGATACCTGCCCTCTGGGCCAACAACCACCGACGAAATAGCCAATATGATGTTTTGGGTAGGTGTCATGTTGGGCAAACCAATACAATACGAAAACATCCATAAAAAATGGGACTTTAAAGATGTAAAAACTAATTTCTTTAACGCCGCCCGATACGGTAAAGCCACTCAGTTTTACTGGAATGGCAAGTATATCTCATGCCAAAATCTTATTTTGGATGAGTTGCTTCCCATGGCCTACAAGGGTTTATATCGTCATGGTATAGCCCCAAAAGATGCCGAAAAGTATTTAAAAGTTATAAAGGATAGGGTAGAAGGCTACAACGGATCGGAGTGGTTATCTATAAATTATAGAAGCTTGCTGAAAAACCATGGCCGTTTTGAAGCCATGCAAATTCTAACCGCCAACATTTTTAAAAAACAAGAAAAAGGTTATCCCATTTCCAGTTGGAGCATGTTAAATGCTAATGAGAATGGAGACTTTATAAAAAACAAGGTGGTGAAACACGCCATGAGTTCAGATATTTTTTCGGTGAACAAAAAGGACAGCATAGAACTGGTGCTGCAAATCATGAAATGGAAAAATATTCACCACATGCCCGTAATAAATAATGATAGCACCTTGGTTGGTTTATTAACTTGGCATGATGTGGAAACCCATTTAAATAATCCCGAGTCACAATATTACAGCGTTTCAAAACTAATGAAGACCGAACTCATTACTACAGATGAATATACACCTTTGGAAACCGCTAAAAGTTTAATGGATGAGCATGCTATTGGCTGCCTTCCTGTGGTTAAAAATAAAAAGCTAATAGGATTGATTACAAAAAACGATTTGCACTAACTCATCTTTTAAGTGTGTAATATACCATTGTAAAAATTACCAAAATCCAATTATGATAGATTTATACAGTAAAGCTTTAAATAAAAGTTTAAAAATCGATAGAATAATAGGTAAAATTAAGGGTGCACAACCGGGCCCAACCGTGGTGTTTTTTGGAGGAATACACGGTAATGAAAATTCGGGTGTATTTGCTTTAAAAGAAGTTTTATACGGTTTAAACTCGGCCCATGTAAAAGGAACAGTGTATGGTATTTCAGGTAATTTACAAGCGCTAAGAAAACAGAAACGATACATTAAACAAGATTTAAACCGGCTTTGGACGAAGGCCAATATCGAGCTCATTAAACTAAAAAAGGACTTATATGCAGATGAGTCTGAACTTTTGGAACTTTTGGAACTTTTAAAAGACATTTTAAAAAATAACAATCCCCCATTTTATTTTATCGATTTACATACCACTTCGAGTAAGACCTTACCTTTTATAACCATTAACGATGCGTTAATAAACAGAAAATTTTCTCAGCAATTTCCTGTACCTATTGTTTTAGGTATAGAGGAATATTTAACAGGGCCACTTTTAAGTTACATCAATCAATTGGGTTATGTTTCACTTGGGTTTGAGTCTGGTCAACACGACGATTTTTCATCAATAATAAATCATATTGCCTTTGTAAATTTAGCATTGGTATTTTCAGGAGCTGTAGAAAAAGATTCAATTTTAGATTTTTCAAAACATTACGAACAACTCAAGCGGCAAGCCCAACAAACTTTTGATGTTTTTGAGATTGTTTACACCTATAAAATAAAGCCAAACGAAAACTTTAAAATGCTAAATGGTTTTAAAAGCTTCGAAAGGATTAAAAAAGGAGTGCCTTTAGCCATAAGTAACGATTTCAATATTACATCGCCTTATAAAGGAAGTATTTTTATGCCACTGTACCAAAAAAAGGGCGCTGAAGGCTTTTTTATTATAAGACCTATAAATTCTTTTTTCTTGAAATTATCGGCCATTTTAAGACGATTAAAAACAGATAGCTTTTTAGCAATTTTACCAGGTATTACATGGGTTGATAAAAATGAAGGTGTTTTACAGGTAAATTTAAATGTTGCTAAGTATTTTGCTAAAGCTTTATTTCATTTATTGGGTTACAGAAGTCGTCAAATTACTAAAACGCATTTAAGGCTGAATAACCGAGAACGTGTTGCTAAAACGTCTATGTATAAAAAAGAACCTTGGTATTAAAATAGCATTAACTAACCGAACTGTTTTCCAGCTTTTCTTGAATTAACGAATGGGCTTCTTTAAACTCTTTTAGTTTACCCGTTTGAAACACCGTTTGACTTTGCCCATTTTTCAATAGAAACACAATTCTATTTTCATTGTACAAAGTTTGGGCATCGGCATCAGCAATTGGACTTCGACCACCAAATATTAGAAACTGTCTCTTTAAAAAAACCGCTCTTTCAATATCACTAAAGCGAATTCTAATAAATTTGTTGAATTCGGATACTATACTTTTTGATTCAAATTCAACAAATTCATTGTTAATTATCAAACAATTTTTTGATGAAAACAAAGCGAACAATGCACCAATAAATATTATAATCAATCCAAAAAAAGACAGGACTTCATAATTTTTGATAAAAAAAGGCAAAACTGAACATAGGAAGCCAATAATAAAAAGAACATTTTTAAAATTAGTTATCTGTTTGTTTTTAGAAACAATTTTAAAGGTTGTATTTTCCATTAAACTCTCAAGGCGTCATTAATTCTTCTTTTTCATAGCCCTAAGCCGTTTTACATAATCTTTATACAATTGTCTCCAACTGCGGCCATTGTTATTTAAGTATTGTTCGTTTTTGGTTTTATAAATTTCAAAAATGGCCGATATCTGTTTCATTTGTTTAAAATCTACCGCAATTTCTCGTGCTTCTTTTAAGTTCTTTAAAAGCTCAGCATCTTCTTTTGGTGTCATATCGGTTACAATTTCACGATAAGCTTTCATGGTAAAAGTGACTTTACCAATAGTATATTTATCCAGAATAGCTTCTACCTGCTCTTCAGTTAAATGGCCTCTAAGTCCAGACATCAAATTATCATGAACACTACTCGGCATGGCCGAATCGGCGATAATCGAACGGTCTAAATCAGATAATTTTTCACCTGTTTTAGGGTTTATTCCAGCAGGTACCGTTTCAAAAGGGTGGTTATTATGCCAATGTCTAACTGCAGTTAAGTGTGTAGCGATAATATCGGTAACGGATTGCTCCTTAGAGGTATTATCTAGGTTCAAATCCTTAACCCATTCGCTTGCTTTTTCTGTTAAATCAGCATCTTTTTTAGCTTGTGAAAAGCCCAGATTTGCACTTAGAAAGAGTACAATTAACCCCAGTTTTAAATGATTCATGTTTTTTAGGTGTTGTGGATTTAGCATTTTTAATAGTTGAATTATATTTTGAACCCTTAAAGGTATATTAAAACGGTTGTAATCTCAAAATTCTATAGGGAAAACATCTTGATTGTAAACTCGGAATTCTTTTTGAAACGAAACGCCTTTTCAGAATGGATTTATGTTACTGCCAATTGTGTTCCCAATCTTTCCAAACAGGTTCCAGACCGTTGTCCTGTAGCATTTTTGCAATGACTTCGGTTGAGCGCTCATCAGATATTTCAAACTGTTCTAACGATTGTGGTTCCACCACATAACCACCCGGATTGGTTTTTGATTCGGCGCTTAACGATGTCACGCCTAAGTTTACAATATGATTTCTAAAGGTTTCACTTTCGCGTGTGCTCATCGAGAGTTCAACATCTTCATCCAATAACCTAAAGGCGCAAATGGCCTGTACCAAATCCCTATCGGTCATTTCTACTTTGGGTTCTAAACCGCCACTATGTGGGCGCAATCGCGGAAAGGAAATAGAATATTTGGTTTTCCAATAGGTCTTTTGAAGATATTTTAAATGCAAAGCTGTAAAAAAACTATCGCCACGCCAGTTTTCTAAACCAAATAAAGCGCCTATGCCTATTTTATGAATGCCTGCTCTGCCCAACCGGTCGGGTGTTTCTAAACGGTAATCGAAATTCGATTTTTTTCCTTTCGGATGGTGTTTTTTATATTCAGCTCTATTATAGGTCTCCTGATACACTAAAACAGCATATAGATTGGCTTCAATTAATGTTTCATAATCTTCTTGGTCCAGAGGCTGAACCTCTATGGTGATATTCGAAAATTGGTTTTTTATCAATTCCATAGCATTTTTTATATAAGGTACACCAACCGTTTTATTGGCCTCACCGGTAACCAGTAAAATATGATTGTAACCTTTAGCTTTTAAGAAGCGGACCTCTTTTAAAATTTCGGCATCGGTTAAGGTGCGACGCGGAATTTTATTGGTCATACTAAAGCCGCAGTAGGTACAAATGTTTTGACATTCGTTAGATAAGTACATAGGTACGTACATTTGAATTGTATTACCAAAGCGTTTTTTTGTGATACGACTACTTAATTGAGCCATCTGCTCTAAATAAGGTTTGGCGGCAGGTGAAACCAAGGCTTTAAAATCTTCTAAATCACGTTTGTTTTTAGAGAGGGCAAGCACAACATCTTCAGTGGTTTTAGTGTTGATGCTCGCTAGTGTATCTTCCCAATCGTACGTATTAAGCAGATTTTTAAATGAGGTATTCATAAAAAGGTTTTTAGTTTAAGAAATCGGTTAATGGACTACTAGCTTCGGCGTGTTGTTTTACCATAGCAAGTTTGGCATTGAATGCCATACGACCAGCTTCAACAGCCATTTTAACAGCTTTTGCCATGGTTATAGGGTTTTGCGATACAGCAATAGCGGTATTAACCAAAACGGCATCGGCACCCAATTCCATAGCGTGAGCGGCATGCGACGGACTGCCAATACCGGCATCGACAATAACAGGAACATTACTTTGGTCGATAATGATTTCTAAAAAATCTGAGGTTTTTAGGCCTTTATTTGTACCAATTGGTGCGCCTAAAGGCATAACGCATTGCGTGCCGACATCTTCTAATCGCTTGCATAAAACCGGATCGGCATGAATGTATGGCATCACCACAAAGCCCAATTTTACGAGTTCTTCTGCTGCTTTTAAAGTTTCAATCGGGTCGGGCAATAAATATTTTGGGTCTGGGTGAATTTCCAGTTTTATCCAGTTCGTTTCCAGAGCTTCTCGAGCTAGTTGTGCGGCGAAAATAGCTTCTTTGGCATCGCGAACACCAGAAGTGTTGGGTAGTAAGTTAATATGGGGGAGCTTGATGCTTTGCAACATATTGTCTTGTTCGTTATCGACATCGACCCGTTTTAACGCTACGGTTACCAATTCACTTTCAGAGGCTAAAATGGCATCGGCCATAAGTTGGTTGGAGCTGAATTTTCCCGTACCTGTAAATAATCGTGATTGAAAGGTTTTATCTGCTATAGTTAGTGTATTGTTCATCATTTAAAAAGTATGTTTTTGTTCGTGTACTACGGATGCCTTCAACAATCTGTTAAGGGTTGAAATGGTATTGAAGTTTTGAGTAATGGCTCCAGACATGGCGATGCCGTGAACACCGGTATCTAAAAGGTTTTTTATATAGTTTTCTACAATGCCGCCGATAGCGATAATGGGCGTTTGTGTGTGTAATGCTTTGATTATGTTTTGGTAGCCTTCCAAACCTAAAATCGGACTTAAATTGGCTTTGGTTGTAGTAAATCTAAACGGACCCAAACCAATATAATCGACGTTTTTATCAATTAGTTTTTTACAATCGTCAAGGCTGTTGGCTGTGCCCCCAACCATAAACCATTTACCTAAATACGCACGGGCAATGGTAGGGCAAGCATCGCTTTTACCTAAGTGAACACCATCGGCATTAACAGCTTTGGTTATTTTATAATGGTCATTTATAATTAATCGTGTTTGAAAATGTGAGGTGACATCCCGTGCTTTTTCGGCGGTTTTCAAGATGATGTCTTCAGGCGCGTCTTTAAGCCGAAGTTGCACCAGTTCGGCACCGTACGTACAGGCCTTTTGAATATTTTTTAAGTGGTCTTCAGGTGTGTTGCCCTGCGATATATAATGTAATTTAGGGATGTTCATCGTGTTATTTTTTTATTGGATAATTGTGGTAACCGAGCAGACTAGGATTTGAATTTAAAAACTGTTCGGTATAATGTTTGGCGTATTTACAGGCATCTTCCAAGGGTAATTCTAAAGCGATATTAGCCGCTAAAGCTGAAGATAACACACAACCACTGCCGTGTTTTTCAAAAACATTTTGAATTTGTGGTGGCATATTCACCTGAACAATTCGATTATAGTACAATGTGTCCCAACCTTTTTTGTCAGCTCTATGTCCCCCTTTTAAATAAATATGGGTTAAAGCACTTAAACGTTCGATAGTATCTTCAATACTTAAATAGGGATACAGGTTTTTAATTTCATCGTAATTAGGCGTGATAATATGGCATAGCTTCCAGACGTTATCGAGTGTATCTTGATTATCGGTTGAATGAAAATCGAAACCTGCAGATGCTTTAAAAATAGGGTCTAACACAATTTTAATATTGCTATTTAATTGGTGCAGTTTATCTAGTACAAGCAATAACGTGTCCCAAGATTGAATGATTCCAATTTTAACTACCGAAATATCAAATCGTTCAAAAAGGGTTTCTATCTGAGCTAAAATCATTTCAGGGCTTGTCCAAATACACTGTTTGAAATCGGTATCATTCTGAATGGTAATCGCTGTACAAACCGATAAACCATAGAGGCTATGAGCTTCAAAGGTTTTAATATCCTGAGTGATTCCCGCGCCACTACTCGGGTCGAAACCCGCTATGCTTAATATGTAATTTTTATCGTTTTGCATACTTTTTATTTGTCATGCTGAATTTGTTTAAAGGGCTCTCGGGTTGCTGGATGTCTGGACTCCGATCGAAATGACATTTTATGATTTTAAAATTTTCAACAGGTGTTTTACTTTGCCAAATACCACCTAAAACCCCGACACCTTTATAGCCCAACCTATCAAAGTCATTAAGGTTTTTAGTGCTTACACCACCCATGCCGATGATTGTTTTGTTAATGTGATTCACATCGAAACCTCGACCTAGATAACCTTGTTTTGAGATGGACGAAAATACAGGACTTAGCAAATGGTAATCGAATTCAAATGCTGATGCTTCTAAGTCTTCTGATGAATGAAACGAACTACTGATACTAATGTTTTTTTGTCTTCTCATGTGTTTTAATGTGTCTAATGAAGCCTCTCGCCGTTTCACTTCTTGAAAATGAATACCTTTAAGCATGTAATCTTCTACGAGCTCATGAAAATGATGAACCACTATTCTGTTATGATATTGCGAATCGATTTGTTCTAAATACTCAAAATACGCTTTATAATCCTTATGTGGTTTTCGCAAATGATAGTATTGTAACCCTTCACGAAATAACTCGTGAAGGATTTCAATTTCATTTTTAATATCACGTTCTGGAGCAATTAGAATGACCATTTCCGTTTTTATAAATAGACTTCAGAACCTTTATCTTTAAATTCCTTCGATTTCTCTTCCATGCCTTTTTGAATCACTTCATTTTCCACAATTTCATTTTCTTTGGCAAAGTCACGAACTTCCTGTGAAATCTTCATCGAACAGAATTTCGGTCCGCACATCGAACAGAAATGTGCTATTTTGGCCCCGGCAGCAGGTAAGGTTTCATCGTGATACTCACGCGCCCGTTCGGGATCTAACCCAAGGTTAAACTGATCTTCCCAACGAAACTCGAAACGTGCCATACTTAAGGCGTTATCGCGATGCTGAGCACCTGGGTGTCCTTTGGCTAAATCGGCTGCATGAGCTGCTAGTTTGTAAGTAACCACACCTACCCTAACATCTTCTTTATTTGGTAAACCTAAGTGCTCTTTTGGTGTTACATAGCACAGCATGGCACAACCATACCAACCAATCATAGCAGCACCAATGCCTGAGGTTATATGGTCGTAACCTGGAGCAATATCGGTGGTTAACGGACCTAAAGTATAGAATGGAGCTTCGTCGCACACCTCGATTTGCTTTTCCATGTTTTCTTTAATCATGTGCATCGGTACGTGACCAGGACCTTCGATAAAGCACTGTACCTCATGTTTACGAGCAATTTGTGTTAATTCTCCTAGAGTTTCCAGTTCGGCAAATTGGGCTTCGTCGTTGGCATCGGCTACCGAACCCGGACGTAAACCATCACCTAATGAGAAGGCCACATCGTAGGACTTCATAATCTCACAAATTTCTTCAAAATGGGTATATAAGAAACTCTCTTTGTGATGGGCCAAACACCACTTCGCCATAATGGAACCTCCGCGAGATACAATTCCCGTAACGCGTTTTGCGGTCATTGGTACATAGCGTAACAAGACACCGGCGTGAATGGTAAAATAATCCACCCCTTGCTCGGCTTGTTCAATAAGGGTGTCGCGGAAAATGTCCCAGGTTAAGTCTTCGGCCACGCCATTTACCTTTTCTAAAGCCTGATAAATAGGTACCGTTCCAACAGGTACTGGTGAGTTACGAATAATCCACTCTCGGGTTTCATGAATGTTTTGCCCGGTAGATAAATCCATAATGTTATCGGCACCCCAACGACATGCCCAAACGGCTTTTTCAACTTCTTCTTCAATAGACGATGTTGTAGCCGAGTTACCTATATTGGCATTGATTTTCACTAAAAAGTTTCGACCTAAAATCATGGGTTCAGCTTCCGGGTGGTTGATATTTGATGGAATAACAGCACGTCCGCGAGCCACTTCTTTACGAACAAATTCCGGAGTGATTTTATTAGGAATAGACGCCCCGAAATCCTGACCCGGATGTTGTTTTCTTATCTCGGTCATTTCATCGATACGTTGGTTTTCACGAATAGCTATGTATTCCATCTCTGGAGTAATAATCCCTTGTTTAGCGTAATGTAATTGAGTAACGTTCTTCCCTTTTTTAGCGCGTAAGGGTTTTTTAAGATGCGCAAAACGCATGTGGTCTAAACTCGAGTCGTTTAGGCGTTCGTTGCAATATTTTGATGAAAAACTATTTAATTGTTCAACATCACCACGATCTAAAATCCATTGCTCACGTATGCGTTCAATACCGTTATGTACATTTATGTTTTTATTTGGGTCGGTATAAGGTCCCGACGTATCATAAACCGTTACAGGTTCGTTTGGGGTTACTTTACCGGTCATAGAATCTTTGGTATCACTCAAAGAAATTTCACGCATGGCTACTTTAATCTGTGGGTGGATTTTTCCTGGTATGTAAATCTTTTTAGAATTTGGAAAGGGCTGTCTGGTAATCTGACCTTCTTTTGGTGCTGTGTCTTTATTTTTCATGATTTCTGTTTTTTCAATTTTTATTATCCCCCTTGTGTTGCTTGAATAATTAATACTTTATCGCCATCTTTTAGCTGTTGGTCTCCCCAATGGTTTTTAGATACAATTTGTTGATTGATGGCTACTGCAATACCCAATTGAGGATAATTATTTTGATGCAGTAATTGCATGATATTGGTATTGGTATCAATATCCAGCGAACGGTCGTTAAGGTGAATAGTTATCATTTACAATACATTTAGTTATTGTAAACTGTAGAGGTAATAAAGCTTTGAAAAAGATACTTCCAGACTAGAAGTATTTAAGAAAAGGTGCGCTAGCATATGTTGCAATACACTATTCAACTTTTCCCTTCGGCGGTACTAACCGCATCAGGTTCAAAGGGTATGTCTCAGTTCTAATTTAATGGATAGAACACCCCTAAAGTTTACACAGCGAAGGTATTAAAAATAAAATGAATGACCATGGGGTTAATGTAAACAATGATGTGAATTGAAATTTTATTAAACAAGTTCTCGATACGATTTTTTCGCTCCTTAAAAATCACTCGAACTGACGAAGAAACTCAATTTTGACCAATCGTTAAATTTTGAACGTTACGTCACTTCGAGTGATTCCGAAGTATGAGGAATTGTTCGCGATAGCTATCGGGAGAGAAGTTTCGAATACAGGCATTTTTATTCATAAAAAAAGACTTCCTAATTCAATAGAAGCCTTTTTTATAGTAACCTGAAAAGTAAATAATTTACTTTTTATTATTCTCTTTATCAATATCGGCCATCATATTTTTGGGGTCGATTTCAACCGATTTTACATCCTTTGAAGTTTCAAATGTATAAGTAGGGTAGGCCCAAGCCCAATCTTTTATCATAGTGGCTTCGGTTGGTTTTTCACCGCGCATCATTTGTAAGGGAATGTAGAAATCTTCGCTGGTGCCATCGGTGTAAGTCACGGTAAGGTCAATAGGCATAGGCATTAAACCAATGCGCTTTAATGTAACTTTATTATTTTCAATAGATTCAACACCATAGTCAATGGTATTGATGGTTCGGGTCCAATCGTTTAAGTACCAATCTAATTCCAAACCAGACACTTTTTCAGCAACTCTAATAAAATCAGTTCGAGTAGGGTGTTTAAAAGCCCACTGATTAAAATATTGCTTTATGGTTTCCTTTTGATTTTCATCACCAATTATGTAAGCCAATTGGTTTAAAAATACATAACCCTTATAGTAAGCCGAAATGGATGAAGACTGGTTATAATTAAACCGATCGGCGTGGGTGGTTTGGGGTTGCTCGGCACCAGAATTTACGTAATAATAGTAGATATCGTAAACGCGTTTTGTAGGCTTTTCAAAAGGTTTATTGAAAATTTTGCATTCGGCGAGTTCACCGTAGTATTCGGTAAAACCTTCATCCATCCAATAGTTGGTGAGTTCGTTGGTAGCCAATAAAAACTGAAACCACGAATGTGCCATTTCGTGTGCGGTTACACCAAATAGTCCGCTAAAATTGCCTTCGCCTGCAATTAGGGAGCACATGCCGTATTCCATACCACCGTCGCCACCTTGAATAATAGAGTATTGATTGTATGGATACTGGCCAATATTTTCACTGTAAAATTGCATGAGCTCTACGGCTTTAGGCTGTAGTTTTTTCCAGTTGTTCAATTTGTCTTTTGGCATATTGTTTTTGTAAAGGAAATGCAAAAGTGGTCCGTTTGGAACTTGTATAGTATCGTGCTTATAGTTTGGATCTGCAGCCCAGGTGAAATCGTGCACATTAGGTGCCACAAAGTGCCAAGTGAGTTTTTTGGTATTTGGTTGTTTTAAGGTATCGGTTTGGTAACCGTGTCCAATTTCATTGGGGTTTTGCAAATATCCGGTACCGCCAATGGTATAGGTTTTATCGATGGCTATTTTTACATCAAAATCGCCCCAAACACCATGAAATTCACGACCTATATAAGGGTCGGCATGCCAGCCCTCGTAATCGTATTCGGCTAATTTGGGATACCATTGTGCCATTGAAAGCGCTACCCCTTCGTTATTTTTTCTGCCCGAACGACGTATTTGCACAGGTATTTGTGCATCAAAAAGCATATCGAAGGTGACACTTTCACCGGGTTTTATGGCATTTTCTAAATTTACCTCTAGAACAGTACCTACAGTTTCATAGGTTAAAGGTTCGCCATTTTGTTTTAAAGAATTTACTTTTATATACCCAATTTCGTCTGGTTTTAACTTACTTATGCGGTCTTTAACTCGGCTATCGGGATCGGGAATATTGCGAGAACGTACATCCATTTCGCTTCCGGGCTGAAAGGCATTAAAATACAAGTGATAAAAAACTTTATTTAAGGTGTCAGGAGAGTTGTTCGTGTAAACTAAAGTTTGCTTGCCTTCATATTGGTAGTTCTCTACATCCATATTTATTTCCATTTTGTAATCGACATGCTGTTGCCAATAACAGTGGTTGGATGAAAATTCAACTTTAGGAGGTTGAGGTGGTTCAGGAACGCTGGGGGTTTCTTTGGGAGTTTTAACAGTTTGCGAACTTCCGCATGATAAAATAAAGGCGAAGGAAAGAATATAAATATAAATTCTATTCATGAATATTAAAATTAAAAATAAGGCTGTTCAAATAAAAACTTTATGTTGAACAGCCTTTTAAAACTTAAAAAACTATTTAGACATTTTAGCGGCCATTATCAATGCGTTGTATGCATTAACCATTTTTGAAGATTTGGTTAAATCGGCAAACGGACGAATATCACTAGTATCGCCACCAACAATAACCTTGGTTTTAATGGGCAATCCAGAATCCATTAAAATTTGCTTGACTTGGGCTGCTGTTAAACTCGGGTAATATGATCTAATTAGTGCAGCCACGCCAGCAACAGCAGGAGCAGCCATTGAAGTTCCGCCTTTGGTGTCATACTCATTTTCGGGTGTTGTAGAGTAAATATCATCACCGGGAGCAAAAACATCAACATTATTTTTTCCGTAGTTGGAGAACGAAGCCACCATGCTGGATCCATATTTGGGTGCCAGTGCACCAACTCTTATGTAATTGTTTGATATTTCTTTACCGTTAACATTATCGTCAGGGTAATTGGGTTCAACATCAACGTCTTTACTATCGTTTCCTGCGGCATGAACAAAAAGGACATCATGTTCACCCGCGTAGGCAATCGCATCGCGAACCCAGTCGCTGTGCGGAGAGAAGCTTTTACCAAAACTGCCATTAATAATTTTAGCACCATTGTCTACGGCATATCTAATGGCCAAAGCCACGTCTTTATCATATTCGTCGCCACTGGGCACCGTTCTAACCGTCATAATTTCAACGTTGTTGGCTACGCCATTGGCACCTTTTCCGTTATTGCGTTCTGCAGCAATAATTCCGGCAACATGCGTACCATGGCTTTCTTCTTTTTTAACAGGTTTAACATTTCCGTTGCCATAGTATTTGGTCGACATATCTTCGGGGTCGTCTCCGTTTACGCGACCCTTAAAATCTGTATTGAGCTTGTAATTTAAAAAGTCGTTGATGGTTTCTAAAACACCTTCAATTTCTTCTAAAGCCCCAGTTAAAGTATCGCCATTGCTAAAAAGGTACTGCGCGATTTGTTTAGCCTGGCTTAACGCTTCACTATCAGGCGTAATGGCATTAACTTCTTCTTGGGTGTAATCTTCTTTACCAAGATGTTTTACCAAGGTTTCATGGGCACCTTTTATTTGTTGGTATATTTGTTCGTGCTGTGTTTTGCGCTGCATCCATTTTTCATATTCTTTTTCGTATTCAGCTTTTGCACGCTCATAATCAGGGTTACTGGTGTCGCCACTGGCTATAATTCTAACGTATTCTAACTGCTCGTTGTAGCCGTCGCCCAAGAAATTCCAACCGTGAATATCGTCTATGTAGCCGTTGTTGTCGTCGTCTTTTCCATTGTTTGGAATTTCATCTTTATTGGTCCAAATCACATCATCTAAATCTTCGTGGTCTATATCAATTCCAGAATCTAGCACAGCAACAAGTACTTTTTGGCCTTTTTTGTTTTTTATAAGTTCAGAATAAGCCTTGTTAACGCTCATCCCCGGAATGGTGTCTTTAACAAGGTCTAGATGGCCCCATTGTTTTTTTTCAGATTCGGTTAATTCTGACACCTTTAAGGGCGAGGTATCAATGTTTTCGACTGGGGTGGATAAAATATCTGCAGTACTTCCGCAGCCATATATTAAGGCCGATAAGAATATTGAAGCAACAAGTATTTTTGTGTTTTTCATTGGTATTATTTGAATTAGTCTATTTGTATTAAAAATTAAATATATCCTGTGTAGTAAATGTTTCGTTTAGCCTAACACCTTTTTCGGTGTTTTTTACAGTAATGATTTCATTATGGGCGTCGTGCTCTAAAAACAGGTAGAAATTGTTTTTTGCGGCTAAGTTTAAAAACTTTTCTTTTTCGTTCAACGTTAGTAGTGGTCTAGTATCGTAACCCATAACATAGGGTAGCGGTAAGTGGCCAACGGTTGGTAACAAATCGGCCATAAAAGCTATGGTTTTATCTTTATATGTAATGAGCGGAATCATTTGTTTGTCTGTATGCCCATCGGCAAAGAAAATATCGAAACCTAACTCTGAATGTTTTAGCATATCTCGATTAGGAAGCGATGTAAATTTTAACTGCCCACTGGTTTCCATGGGTAAAATATTTTCCTCTAAGAACGATGCTTTTTCCCTTCTATTGGGTTCTGTTGCCCATAGCCAATGGTCTTTATTGCTCCAAAAGTGTGCGTTTTTAAAAGCGGGTTCGTAACCGGTTCTATCTTTATTCCACTGAATACTACCTCCGCAATGGTCAAAATGCAAATGGGTTAAAAAAACATCGGTAATGTCGTCGCGGTGGAAACCATATTGTGCCAATGACTTATCCAAACTAAAGTCACCCCACAAGTAGTAGTAGCCAAAAAACTTATCGGATTGTTTATTTCCCATTCCGGTATCGATAAGTATAAGTCTATTTCCGTCTTCAATAAGTAAGCAACGTGTGGCTATATCAATCATATTGTTGGCGTCTGCGGGATTGGTTCTATTCCACAATGTTTTGGGAACAACACCAAACATAGCACCACCATCTAGCTTTAGGTTTCCTGCCTGTATGGGGTATAATTGCATTGAAAGTTTTTAAGTCTTGCAAATTAATAAAAGCATTAAAATTATTGAGGCAAAGCTTTAAATTATAGCTTTATTTTAACACTTGGCGCAAACATTTTTTTGAAACCCCTTAAAAATAAATTAAATTTAAATGGACAAAAAATTAAAAACTATTAAATCGAATACCAAAAAATGGACATTATAATAACATTTGCCATTATCCTGTTTGGTGTTATCCTTTTTGTAAGGGATTATTTTTCTATAGATACAACATCTATACTTATAATGGCCATGTTTATCGTTGCTGGGGTATTAAGTCCGGAAGAAGGTTTTTCGGGGTTTAACCATCCTGCAACCATTACTTTGGGTTGCATTTTTGTGGTTAGTGGCGGTATTTTTAGCTCTGGTATTTTAGAAGGATTGAGCCACCGAATTATAAAATTGGCTAAAATACATTACAGCGTGGCTTTAGTGGTTTTTTGTTCCATTTCGGGTTTGTTTTCAGCTTTTATAAACGATACGGCTGTTGTAGCGCTTTTGCTTCCTATTGCCTTAACCGTTTGCAGAGAAACAAAAATTAGTCCGAGTAGGTTGCTCATGCCCATATCGTTTGCCGCACTTTTTGGGGGTACTTGTACGCTAATAGGTACATCCACCAATATTTTGGTAAGCAGTTATGCCAAAAAATATGGGATTGATGAGTTTGGAATGTTTGAGTTTAGCTTGGCAGCCCTATGTTTGTTGGCTCTAGGTTTTACATATATCTTTGTTTTGGGCCCTATTTTATTGCCAAAAAATAGAGGCGGTAATGAAGAATTTACCAGAAAAGCAGAAACATACATCACCGAGCTTTTTGTGGAAGATAACTGTAGGGATATTGGGCAATTTATCTCAAAATCGGTTTTGGTTAACGATTTTAACGTTAACATACTTTCCATTTTACGTGATGGTGTATTAAAGCATAATTTTGATACAGATACTAAAATATTACAAGGCGATATTTTAAAAATTATCGTTCCTCCAGAAACCTTATCGCGCTTGTTGGATGTTGAGGGCTATAGTATTAAAGGGAGTAAGCGCATGAAGAAAGCCGAAGAAAAATATAAGTCTTTCAATTTATACGAAGTGATTATTCCATTTGGATCGGGTTTGTCTGAAAGCTCATTGAAAGAAATTAATTTTAGAAGGCAATATAATTCTTCGGTTATCGCCATCCGGCAGCGCGGAGAAATGAAATACAATAAACTCACCCATATAACTTTAAAAGAAGGTGACATGATGCTTATGTTGGGGCAACCCGAGGAAATAAACAACTTAGAGTCTCAAAGTCTTATTGTTAAACTTTCAGAATATGTAAAAAAGAAAACCGACTATAAAAAAGCTATTCCTGCGGTTTTAATTGGTATTGGAGTTATTATGGCGGCATCGCTTAATGTAACATCTATCTTAATAAGTGCTATGGTAGGTGCTCTGTTAATGATACTTATTGGGGTTTTAAAACCTATGGAAGCGTACAAAGCGGTAGAGTGGAAGGTAATCTTTATGATGGCCGGTGTACTTTCTATGGGTACGGCACTCGAAAAAACAGGAGGTGCCGATTTAATAGCCAATTACATTATGGATACACTTGGGCAATACAATGCCTATTTTACTTTAAGCATTATATATTTAGCGGCATTTATATTAACCAATTTAATTTCAAGCAAGGCCACGGCTGCTTTGATGGTGCCTATTGTGATTACTTTGGCCCAAGCGATGGGCATTAGCGAACGCCCGTTTTTAGTAGCCGTTATGTTTGCATGTTCCTTAACGTTTATGACGCCCATGAGCTACCCCACAAATACCATGGTTTATGCGCCCGGAAATTATAAGTTTTCAGATTTTTTAAAAATGGGAACGCCTTTAAACCTGCTTATTTGGTTGGCGGCTTCGTTCGTTATCCCTTATTTTTTTCCTTTTAATCCTATTTAAAAAAAAGCATCAATTTTGGTTTTTTAAAATAACCTTTTTCAACCGTTTTCCGTAATCAAAAATCGCCTTTATTTCTTTTATACTTGCCAAGCGCTCCCGGCCAAAAATAAGCAAGGCGTTGCCGTCTGATTCTACGTGGTAATAGGGGTTACTTTCAAAAAAGTGGGTTACATCGTCGTCAAAAAATTCGGCAATTTTGGTTTCATTCTCGCCCAATAAATAAAATCTTCTTGAAAAATCATCATGGTTTTCAATGGGTATATCTTTAAAACCGGCAAAAGCGGATACTTTTTCTAAAAACCCTTCCCTATCTAAAGTAAATTTGGGTATGGTTTTATTAAAATTGATGTAAACCATGGTAGTGCGAACTACTTCTTTGGCTATAAACTCACCTTCGGTAAATTCAATATCGAACATTTTTATGGCACTTTTTTCGTGCGATAAAATATTATAGATGTGGTCTATATACTTAGTTGAAAAAAACGAAAAGTTGTTTAAAAAGGAAACGTCCTTTACATGTTTAGGGCTGTAATTAAGTTGATAATCGTTTGCCAAGTTCTCCATATAGGTTTGGCGTCGCGTTAGGCTTTTTTTAATGATGTTAGGCACAGGCAATAACCGTCTTGATGCAAAAGGGTGTTTGGAGTCTGTATCATGCATATCGAGGCCTATAACATCAAAATGCCCACCGCGCTTAGCAAAAAGCACTTGGTAGTCACTCATATTTTCCAAAACGGTATCGTCAACAAATTCGCAAAGTGAAAAATCGACAATAACATCGGAGTTTTCAGGAACAACACCTAATTTTTCCTTTAACCTAAAATAATTTAAAAAGCTGCAAAAATGCTTTACGCTTATGTAGTAATTGTGCTTACTATCTTGCTCTTTGTACATGAGTACGTTGGGTTTTAAAATATTTCTGAAAAACAAACCAGCACTTTTGTTAACTACAATATGAATAATGAGTGTAGCTAAAACACCGGCCAAAATACCCGTGATTAGGCCTACTTTTAAGGTAACGATTAACGTTACGAAGAAAATAATGAGTTGCTCTTTTCCAATCGACGACATTTTTGTTACAACCTTGGGAGAGGCCAATTTATAACCTGTATAGACCAATATGGCCATAAGTGCAGGTAATGGAATTCGCGTAAGTTGTGAGCTAAAGAATACAATAAATATGATTAAGAATATGGCATGAAAAAAGTTAGACGATCGGTTACTGGCGCCATTATTTACGTTTACCGAGCTTCGTGCTATAACAGTTACCACGTTTAACCCGCCCAAAAAACCACTGCCAATGGTTGCCAAACCTAAAGCTTTAAGATCTTTGTTTACGTTAGATCGCCGTTTTTCAGGATCTAATTTGTCAACCGCTTTAATGCTTAAAAGCGACTCGATGCTAGAAATGAGGGTTAAAGCCAAAACACTTCCCCAGAACGGAAAGCTCCAAATACCACTAAAATTAGGTATTGGTAATTCGGCTATAATTTGCTGAATTTCCGGTATTCCAGAAATCATGTATTCTCTGGCAATGGGATTGGGTTCGTGCAAGCCAAACTCAAAGTAATAGCTGAAGCCTATAGACAGTATTACAATCCACATAGGTGCCGGGATAAGCTGCAAATATTTATTTCTGATTTTTGAATAGAACACCATAATGCCTAGGCTTATAACACCTGCGATAGCAGCATAAATCAATCCGCTTCTTCCATAATGTAAAGCATCATTAATGGTAAAGGGAATTTCAAAAAGGTAATCTACGGTATCTTCCCTTTTAATTTTATGGGCCAACATGATATGAAACTGCTTTCCTAAAATAATTAACCCGATGGCCGCTAGCATTCCTTGAATAGCTGCAGATGGAAAAAAATCGGCCAATTTCCCCATTCTAAACACACCCAAGAGCACCAATAAAACACCCGAAAATATAATGGCTATATATGCATTTTCTAAACCTAAGGTCGTAATTGCTACAAGAATAACACCTACCAACCCGTTACCTGGACCGCTAATAGTTACGTGGCTTCCTCCTAAAATGGACACAACAATTCCTCCAACAACGGCAGCAATAACACCAGAAATAGCAGGGGCATCGCTAGCCATGGCAAGCCCTAAGCCAAGAGGTAAAGCAATGAGGCTGACAACAAACCCCGAAAATATATTTTTAGGTAAGGCTTTAAAAAACAGTTTTATGTTATTTTTTTTTGGACTCATTGTAAAATCAATACATCGGTTGGCAACTCGGTTAAAATGTGCTCGATATCGTGCGGAAATAAACGGTCCCAAAAGGTGGCTTTTCTTGGGGCATTCATAACCAGTAAATCAGCTCTAGCTATTTGTGCGTAATGCCCAATAGAATAGCCTTGCTTTCCAAAAATAGGTTGCAACTTAATCGTTTTGTTTGTTAAATAGTCTTCCGGAATATGGCTTATTATTTCTTTAATTCTTGAGTTTTCGCGCATTCTAATGCGTTCTTTAATAATATTAGCGCGGCGCAACGATTTATCGTCCTCAACCTTTACGGCAATCTGATCCTGTTTTATTTCTTCAACAATGGTTATTTTTTCGGCATTTAGTTTTTGGGCTACGTAAAAGGCTGTGGTTATCGTTTGTTCGGTCTTTGGATCTTCTAGTCCGTTTACCACAACATGTTGGCAAGGTAATCGCTCTACCGAAGGTTTAATAAGTAACAATACAGAACATTTTGCTTTACGGGTAATCTTTCTGGCAATAGAACCGATGTAATATTTAAAAAACCGTTCGCGTTTAAGTGCGCCCAGAATGAGCAGATCTATATTTTTTTCTTCGGAAGTTGATAGGATAACATCAACGGGGTTACCCGTTTTAAACACGATTTCGTAATTGAGCTTATCTTTTTCAAAGCTTTTTAAAATAATGTTCAGCATTTTTGTTTTTTCTTCAGAAACCTCACCCACATGTATTAAATACAACTTGGCTCCAAAGAAAACAGACAACCTTGCTGCTTCAAAGAGGTTGGCCTTTAAGTTGGGAGAATAAGCTATACCAATTCCTATACTTTTAAATGGCTTTAAACGCACGTGCTAACTAAATTTTTTGTAAGATTTGAAAGATAACATTTTTTTAAAAACATGACGCTTTATGCCAAAAACAATAATGAGAAACCTTTAAAATCATCTGTTTTTATTTAAATTAGTCATTTTTATAAGCATTTACGTATGATAGAATTAGCGGGAATCATTATTTTGGGGATATTGGCACAGTGGGTAGCTTGGAAATTTAAAATTCCAGCTATTTTGCCTCTAATATTAATTGGTTTGTTGGTAGGGCCTATTGCTGCTGAGTTTTTAAGCGAAGATGGTTCTAAGTGGATTGAGCCTATTTGGAATGGTAAGGAAGGGTTGTTTCCTGGCGAAAGCCTTTTTTACTTTGTGTCGTTAGCTATTAGTATTATTCTTTTTGAAGGTGGGTTAACCTTAAGAAAGGGCGAAATAAAAAATGTTGGGCCAGTAATTACAAAGCTTATTACTATTGGGTCTATAGTTACATTTTTTGGAGGCGCTCTGGCGGCTCATTTTGTGTTCCATTTAAGTTGGGAAATATCATATCTGTTTTCATCGCTTATTATTGTTACGGGGCCAACTGTAATTACTCCTATTTTAAGAAATATACCTTTAAAAAAAGATGTTTCTGCTGTTTTAAAATGGGAAGGTATTTTAATAGACCCCATTGGAGCGTTGGTAGCAGTACTAGTATTTGAGTTTATTAGTGTTGGCGCAGGGGGCGAATTCACCAAAACGGCTCTTATAGAATTTGGTAAAATTGTATTATTTGGTACTACTTTTGGTTTTACTTTTGCCCATGCCCTGAATTTTTCAATTAATAAAAAATGGATACCGCACTATCTTTTAAATGTTTTTGCTCTAGCATCGGTTTTAGGGGTTTTTGTTTTATCCGATAGTTTTGCCCACGAGTCGGGATTGTTAGCTGTTGTGGTCATGGGAATGGTTTTAGGTAATTCTAATTCGTCGTATTTAAAAGAGCTGCTTTATTTTAAAGAATCGTTAAGTGTATTGCTTATTTCTATCCTGTTTATATTACTGGCGGCAAATATTAACATGGAAGACTTACTCCTTGTTTATAACTGGAATGCTGCGATACTATTTGCTTTGGTAGTTTTTATTATCAGGCCTGTAGGCGTTTTTCTCAGTACACAAGGGTCTAAGTTAAAATTAAAGGAAAAACTTTTTATAAGTTGGGTAGGGCCCAGAGGTATTGTGGCGGCCGGTATTGCTTCGCTGTTTGGACTAACATTGGCAGACAAAGGTGTTGTTGACGCAGAGTACATAACCCCTTTGGTTTTTATGATAGTTTTAGGAACAGTTTTGTTAAATGCAACTACCGCACGGCTTTTTGCACAATTAGTAGGTGTTTTTCTAAAAAAGTCAGGAGGGATTTTAATTATCGGGGCATCAAAAGTGTCGCGCTTATTGGGGCATTATTTAGAAAACAACGGTCGCCATGTGGTGCTTATTGATAGTAACGAACGCAATATTGAAAAAGCCAAAGAACTTGGTTTAGAAGCCATAACTACCAATATTTATTCCGATACCTTGATGGATAATATTGAACTAAGCGATGTGGGTTACTTAATGGCACTTACAGGAAACCCCGATATTAATAAATACGCCATCAAAAAATTTAGTAAACAGTTTGGTGAAAATGGATCTTTTAGGTTGGTAACAACGCAGGAAATGTTAAATGAAGAAAACACCCCAAAAGAAGGTTTGTTTTCGCATAATGATGATTTCAATAGCTTATCTGAATTGACTGAAAAATACCCCTCAATACAGGAAATCAATCTAGAAAATAAAGAACACTATGAAAAACTGATTAAAATTTCAAATGGCGATGACGACATTATCCCTTTATTTGTGAAAGATGATGAAGGCGAGCTACATATTATATCCTCATATAATCTAGAAGTAAAAGATATTCAAGAAGGTTACCAATTGGTATATCTAGGAAAACCTTTTGATGTTGAAGAAGTGCCTACGGCCGAAACTAAAGCTTCTAAGGAAGATCAATAAGTAAGGACAAACAACATGGAATCGGTATTTTATCGTGGCTAAAATAGGAGGTAATTTTTAAATTTATAATTTTGAAAAGTTTTTGGTTGAACTTACCCATTTCCATTCCGATTTTCCAAAATTGCCAGAATCTGCAATCACTTTCATACTAGTTTCATTCAGAATTTCAATGGTTATTTTACCATACAATTGGTCTTTGCCAACGGGAATATCAGACCATGACAGTTCTATTTTGTTTCCTTGTATTTTTCCAAAGCCTACATGACACCAGTTTTCTCCTAGTTTTGTTTCGTCATTTTGCTTATTCATTCCCATCCAATAAACAGTATCATCAACAACGTTTATCCAAAAGGGATTCTTGCCACTCGATTCCCAAAATCCTGATTTTATCATAGTTTTATTTATTGTTTTCAAATATATTTTGTTAACGGTTTTCTGTTAGTAGTTGCGTGGTTTAGCGTCAAACAAAGTTTTATTAATTCAATCGAGATTCTAATTCCATTCTAACTTCTTTTGCGGTTGGGTCTTTTGCTAATATTATTCCATTTTGGTCAATTAGGAATATTCCACCGCCACCACCGTCAACTCCATATTTTTGCCAAATATTATTTTGTCTGTCCAGTTCAACTAGATTTATCCATTCCCATTTTTCTTTTTCAAGGAATTTCACAAGTCTATCGGTGTTTTTAAATTCTCCAGCAACACCAATAATTGTAAATCCTTTGTTTTTGTATTCGTTGTAGAGAGGAACCATTGTTCTACTTTTGGCTATACAAGGTCCACACCAAGTAGCCCATAAATCTAATAATGCTACTTTTCCATTAATTTTTTCAGAAAGTTTGATTTCATTTCCATTTAAATCAGGAGCGGAAAAGTCTGCGTATTTTTTTCCAACTTTTATGTTTTCAATAGCTTTTATTAAATTGGTTGCTAGATCATTATAAAGGTGATTTGGATAAATTTTTGAGAGCTTTTTATAGTTGTTTTTGGCTAAATCTAAATTAATATATTCTTTGAAGTATATTAACTGTTCTAAAAAAAGGTAATACGATACTAAATTTGGATTTTGACCAATATAATCTTCTTGCTCCCATTTTAATTGTTTTTCCCAATCTCTAGAATTAAATAAAGACTCCGCTTCTTTTTTATAGTTTTTATATTCAGAGTTTAAATCCCCACCCTTGACTATATTTTTATCAAATTCATCTTCTGGAAAAATGGTCAAATCAATTTTTTCATTTTCAAGAAACAGAGGCATAGGTCTATATATACCTTTTTTTACTGATTGGGTAAATGCTAGGTTCACTACTTCAGGGTTTTTAAGTTCTTTTTTGTAGTAAAATTTACCATTAACAATAGGAATCTCTATGATTGAATCAAACCTAGTGTCTTGGTTAGGCTTTATTAGCATAATCGATTTAGTGTCTGTTCCAATAACCTCCCCGTTCAATTCGAGAATATTCCTTTTGTCAGACGAACAGTTAAATAAAAATATTGTCGATAGGCACACTATTAGTTTGGTAATAAATTTCATTTGAAAATTATTCTTTATTTATTGGGATTGGGCAGGAAATGTTATTGTAGAAACCCTCTCCTAAAATACTTTTCGCTCTTTCTGCACTAATTCTCTCAGCAAAGAAAAGGATTAACATGTCATAACTATTTATGAGCTTATCGTTAGATTTTCCTGTAGGACAAGATAACCACCCTCCATTTTCCTTCAATTTGGCACTATTGTTATACAAAGCATAATAAAAAAGAATCTCTCTTTTGTTTGTAAGAGAGACATCAACATTAGTTCTTGCAGCAAAATCTGAAATTGCAACTTTTGAAATATCTATTTTTTGAAACGTTGTAAATCCAGGAAGAACTTGTTTCATTTTTAAAGAGTCTCTTTCTTTAATAAAGTACAATCTATGGAATGTCGTAGAATCTTTTCTACTATGATGGTGATTAAATTGTAAATCATTCTCTTTTTGAAAATCTTCAATAACATTTCTTTGCTCAATTAACTTTCCATATTCATATATTTTGTAGCTTATGGAAATGTACTCTCCTTTTTCAAGTTCAAAGGGAAACTTAAAAAAGTTAATTCCTTGTTCTTTAAAGATATTTATTAAATCTTCTGAATCAATGTTATGGTCGTTACTAAATTCTTGGCCGAATGTTAACAAAGATGAAAGCATTAACAAAAAAATAATTTTTAGCTGGTTCATTATTTGATAATTTTAGTTAACCTAAACTTTCCTCTTTAAATATAATACACTTGAAACTAAAGGTCTAAAAAAGTAATAATAAAACGTCATTACGAGAAATATATATATCGAAGTAATCTCAAAATCAGCAAATTAATTTTTAAAGATTCCTTCACGTTATTCGGAATAACGGTTTTTTAGACAGCCTATTTACATATGTTGAATATTGAAGGTTAAGCCATTATCTATAAACTCGATAATTTGAGTTAATGATATATATACACAGAATTTTTATTTTGTTGCGTTGGTTCAATATTAAATTCTTGTCTTAAAAAATGCTCAACATTGTGAGCTTCAAAATTGTTATACACCGTTTCACCATCTTTTTTTACTAAAACATCATGTGCTGAAGCGTTAAACTTGAATAACTGTCTCATGTAGTTGTAATCATCTTGTGGTATTCTAAGAGAGTTTTTAAAGCCGTTTTTTTCAACAGCAGATTTATAGTATTCTGGGGTTGAACGGGATTCGTTAGTTATGTTTAAAAACACAACATCTTTGTTATTCTCGTATAGTTTGCGTCTTTTTTTAATGTCTTCTAAGTCTTTTCCTTGGTAGTATGAATGTGGATTCCAAAATTCAATCACAACAATTTTACCTTTATAAGGCGCAATAAGTTTATTAAAAATGGCTGTGCCTGGTTCGTGTTCAGGTAAAGGATAGGTTTCTGGTTCGGATACTTTATCGTTAAATAAATTATCACAAACTTGAATTAAATACGGACTTGTAATACCTTTTTTTAATTCAGACCAATACCATGCTTTGTCTTTGTACATGCCATCAGATTCCATCATAAATTTTAATGTTCTGGTTTTTATAATCTCGTAAACTAAATTGTTTTTTATACCCAAACTGCTAGCTATTGAGTCTTGTTCTTGCCACTTTTTTATAAAGTATTTCTTCCAAGCATTCTCTCTTCTTTCTTCAATAAAATTATAATATTCTTTTCTAAAAGGCTCATATTTTTTGTTCAAAGCCCTTATTTTATTTGTTAAATCTTTTGGTAATTCTGGCTTCTTATGCCCGTTTTGTTTTACCCAATTAGATAGTTCTTTTTGAAAGGTTTTATAAAGTTCTTTTTCTTTTAAACTTATCTTTACATTTTTAGTTTCCAAAAACTTTAAAAAATCATCTGAGGAAATACTTGTACTTACACTCATGTTTTTTGATTGTGGCTGTAGAGGATCTGCATACTCTAACCTGTTTATAAACACTCCAAAATTTTGATTAACTAAAATTGATTGTTTATGCAAAGGGAGCTTTGGAATAAAATCATAGTAATCTTCTGGATGGGTATCATCTATATTATTTGCCTTTCTTTTTCCTTGCCCATATCTAGGAGAATGAGTAGGTAAATAGTAATCAAATAAAAAGCGATATGTTTCTAATACAATGTCGTTTGTTAAAAGTTCGCTTGTTTTTTTGTCGATTTCCCCACTCTGCTCGTACGCCTTAATTTCATTTAAAGCATTGGTTTTAAATTCAAGCATATACTTTTTAAAAGCATCAGGTTGCATTACGGCTTCTTTTTCTTGAAAATGCCCAGAGTTATATTCTGGTTTATAGTGCAACAAATCGGTATTTATTTTTTTTAAAGGCCCTTGATACCTAGCTTTTTTAAAATATCGGGAAGTGCGTTTGGCTTTTAAATCTTCCCAATTTAAGATAATAGATAGGTTTTGTCCTGGTTCAATATAAAATGAGATGGGATATTTTTCGATTACAAAATAGTTTTGCATCGGATAATCTAAAGGTAATTCCAACTCAAAACGACCATCTTCATGAATTTCTAAAACGCGAGGTTTATTTTCTCTTGTTAGTTGATTAGTATAATAAAATATACCTGTTTTTGCTCCTAATGTTTGGTCGTAACCTTTAATATAACCAATAATTTTCGCATTCTTTTTTGTGAAAAAAGCTGGTGTTTCAAAGTTTTCCAATACGGTAGTTGTTGTGTTTGCTAGTTCTGCTTTTAACCATGCTTTTACATCTTCTGGTATCTGTTTATCGATAGTAGTCGTTGATGTTTCACTGGGTGTAATAGGGTTGCTTGCGTTACAAACCGAAGTCGTTAAGGCAATAAGCAGTATGAACAAAATCGTTTTCATAATTCTAATTTTATTGATTTATATAAGTTTTTATGGCGTCTTTATAAGTTCTACCGGAGGTTATCGTTGTTTTTTTATGATCTAAAAGATTAATGATATACCGGTTGTTAAAATACTTTTGAAAGTCTTTTACGTAATTCGTATTGATTAAAAAACTTCTGTGAATTCTTAAAAAATTTTGAGGCAGTTTTTCTTCTAATTTGGTTAAAGATTGCTCAACAAGTTCAATGCCTTTATTGGTATGTATAGCGACATATTTTTCTGTGGCTTCAAAATAACAGATGTCTTCAAGCTTCACGAAAACGATTTTATCTTTCTTTTTTACGGTAATAGAAGTTATTCTATTTTTTTCCTTGGCCTCAGAAATTGTATTAATGGCCCTAAAAACATTCTCTTTAGAAAAACTTGCCTTTAGCTGCTCAATCTTTAACGCCGTTTGTTGCAAGCGTTCCTTCTTTACAGGTTTGATTAAATAATCTACACTATTGGTTTGAAATGCCTGAAGGGAGTAATCTTCGTAGGCTGTACAAAAAATGACCATAGGCACTAGTTTTAATTTTTTTAACAATTCAAAACCTGTTAAACCGGGCATTTCTATATCTAGAAAAATGATATCAGGTTGTAGGTCCAGAATCATTTGTTCTGCTTCGTATCCATTTTCTGCCTCTCCAATTATTCTGAACAAGTTTGAAAACTCTTCAATTAACTTTTTAAGACGCAACCTCGCTAAGCGTTCATCATCAATAATTAAAACGGAATATGGTTTTTTCATAGTTATTATTGCAGCGGTGTTGAAATTATAATTTTCTTTTTAGGAGTGTTTGTCCAATTTAAGCTTGCTTTATCTCCATAGCTTAATCTTAGTAAATCGTTTACAGATTGTAGCCCAAAACCACTATATAAGTCTTCAGGAAAATCTTTGCCGTTATCACTAATGAATATTAATAGATTATTTTTGTTTTGTTTTATTTCTAGCTTTATTTCTCCGATGTGCTCTACTTTTGAAACACCATGTTTTACTGCGTTTTCAACAAGTGGTTGTAAAATATACATAGGAATTTCTTTTTCAAGCAGACCCTCATCTACATCAATGATAAAATTTAGACGTTTGCCAAATCTAATTTTTTCAATTTTCAAGTAATTTTTTACCATGGTAACTTCATCCTTAACAGTACTCATGTTCTTTTCTTTTCTGTTAATGGAATATCGAAACAAATCTGATAACGAAATAATCATCTCCTCAGCTTTGCTCGTGCTTTCATGCATTAAACTTGCTATAGAATTCAGCGCATTGTATAAAAAGTGTGGGTTAATGTGGGCATGCAGTGATTTCAGTTCGTTTTTAGCGTTTAATTCTTTTAATCTACTTAGTTCTACTTCTTTTTGATTTATCAAAGAGTCTGAAAAGTGATTTAAGTAGATTAATAAACCTCGCCCTAAGGTTAAGGTTAAAAACACGAAAAAAACAGAGCCATAAGCTGTTAAGTTTTCATTTGTGTTGTCTAATAAAAAATAACCCAAAATGATAGGAATATGCAAAGCGCTAAACGTTAGCACCAGTTTCATTATAAATTGGTATGTAAAACCCAAGTAATTATTTATTAGTTTTTGCTCTAAAAACCATAATAAAAATGAGACTACAACTAAAGAAACCAATACATACACGAGCACAACTATGATGTGGTTCAATGAACCCGTGGGGAGCTCAATTTCAATAAAATAACGATATAACCAGTGTGAGTTCATCAATCCTATAAAAACCACACACATAGGGAAAAAATAATTCCAATATGTTGTTTTTCTACTATTAAAAAGGCTAAATGAAGTAAAAAACAATAAGAGCCCTATAACCACTATTAAAGTATAAACCTTGATGTACGCTAAATTTTTATTTACAAAAAGGTTGGCATACCGCCATGGATAGGTTTGGTACATATAGTCTGAAAACTGCTCCTCAAAATCATCTGAATATAATTTTAGAACTAAATATTTATCGAGTTCTGTAAATTCTTTATCTAAAACATTATAAGTTGGATCATTAAATATAGCTTCGGTTGGGTAGTTGAGGTTAAGAAAAATGGTCTCGTTGTTTTTATCATCTATAAAACAAATGGTTCTTAATATGTCGTATTGAATATATTTTTTTCGGCTATATAGAGGAGTTTCATTTTTAAAACTAAAGTATAACGATTTTGTACTTTTATTGGCGCCTCGTTTATTTTGGTATTTATTGACTTCAAAATTTATTGTTATGGTAGATGCTATAATATCACGATAGGAATATCCTTTGATATCCCCATTGCTTTTATTGTTGACAAACTCTGAAAACCCAATGTTTGTAAACTTTGAAAAGTAATCTGTCGTTTTGTTAGGAATAACTTTTTTTAAATCTTCAATAACCGTTTTTACCGCTAAACTATCTTGTTTTGTTGCATTATTGAGTGTAAATAAAATAATGGGGCCAGAAATCTTTTTGGCTTTTTCATGGCTTCTATACACCTTCCCTTCAAAGAGTTTATCTTTAATATACTCCCACTTTATATTCTTAGTTTCTTTTGAATAGCCGTCACCTTCAATTTTGTAGAGCAACGAATCTTCAGAAGAATTCATCATTATAAATATCAATGGCGTTAATAATAGAAGTAGTAAAAGGAGTATTTTTTTCATTTTTTAGCTTATGGCTCTACAAAGAAACCTTAATAGGTGGGTTTTTAAAATATTTTTCCGACGAACGGCATTCTTGACTTTTTTAAGAGTCACGAACAAAGACAAAAAAAGCCCCACTTCAAAAAGTGGGGCTCTAAAAATTAATTTATGATGCGCTTAAGCCATAATGTGCAACTCTGTAAACTCTTTAATAAGTGTTAAAGTGTTGTCCCCATTAAGCTTTAGTTCTTTAAACGGAATTTCAACATTATCTACCTCAATTTTTGAAATTTTGAAAGGTAGGCCGTGTAATTTTAATTTAAAGGTTTTGTATGTGGTTACATACTTTCCAGATTTATGTTGTTGAATTATCAACTCATCTTTCTTGCCATGAAGTTTAAAATCTCTTAAACTATAGCGGCCTTTTATGTAATCGTAACCATCATTAGCATCTTCATAAACCATTGAGTTTTCTTTGCCTTGTTTGTAATACACATCTAGCGTTAATTCTTCAATCGTTTTTTCACCTACATATTGTTGGATAGGATATTTAGGAATAATTGCACCTTCTTTAACAAAAAGAGGCATACTATCAAGATCAGCATCAACCCATAGTTCTTGCCCGCCTTTTACAACCTCGTCAGTCCAAAAGTTATACCATTTCCCGCGAGGAATGTACATGCGCCTTCCTTTTTGATTGGGTCCATTTACAGGGCAAACCAGTATTTTTTCACCAAAAATAAACTCGTCGTTTCTATAGTGCGTTTGTTGATCTTCTTGATCGTAAAGTACTAACGATTTTAAGATAGGAATACCTTCATCGGCATATCTCCAAAACGCCGTGTATAAGTACGGTAATAATTGATAACGAAGTTCAATGAACTTTCTAACGACATCAGTTATGGTTTTGTCAAATGCCCATGGTTCTTGGTCTCCGTGGTCTCCAGAAGAGTGCGTTCTACAAAAAGGGTGGAAAATACCCAATTGTATCCAACGGGCATAAAGTTCACCATTGGGTTGTTCGGCAAACCCTCCAATATCTGAACCAATGAATGAAAAACCAGACATAGCCATACGTTGGGCTTGCAGGTTGGCAATGTTTAGATGATCCCAAGAGGCCACGTTATCGCCCGTCCAGCTTGACGTATAGCGTTGTGTACCCGAATAAGCCGCTCTGGTAATAACAAAAGGACGTTTAGGATATGAAAATTTCTTTAAGCCTTGATAGGTGGCACGTGCCATTTGCATGCCGTAAATGTTATGCGCTTTTCGGTGACTGCAAGCGTTGCCATCGTAATCGTGTCGCACATCGTCTGGAAAAGTTTTTCCAGGAACATCCATAACGGCAGGTTCGTTCATATCGTTCCAAACACCTTTTACGCCTATATCTTCTACTAATTCCTTAAATAAATTGGACCACCAATCTCTTACTTCTGGTTTGGTAAAGTCTGGAAAATAACATTCTCCAGGCCATACTTTCCCTTTCATATATGGCCCATCGGCACGTTTGCAGAAATAGTCTTTTTCAAGGCCTTCTTTAAACACAGAATAATCCATGTCTATTTTAATTCCTGGATCTATAATAACAATGGTTTTAAAGCCATCGTCAGCGAGTTCCTTTACCATACGTTTAGGATCTGGAAAATATTCTTTACTCCATGTAAAGCACCTAAATCCTTCCATATAATCAATATCCAAATAAATGGCATCACAAGGAATTTTCAGTTCTCTAAACTTAGCAGCAATTTCTTTAACATTAGATTCTGGGTAGTAGCTCCACTTGCATTGGTGGTAACCAAGTGCCCACAGCGCGGGCATTTCGTGTGGTTTACCTGTTAAATCGGTGTAGTTGGCAACTACTTCAGACATCTCTGGGCCATAGATAAAATAATAGTTCATCTCACCACCATGTGCCCAAAAGCTGGTAATGTTACGTCGTTCACTGCAAAAATCGAAATAAGAACGGAACGTGTTATCGAAAAATATACCGTAAGATTTTTTGTTCTGTAAGGCCGTGTAAAACGGAATGGCTTTATAAATGGGATCCGTATCTCTTCCGTAAGCATAAGAATCGGTCACCCAATTTTCAAAACGCTTCCCTTTTAAGTTGTTGTCTACGGGTTTGTCGCCAAGACCATAGTAGCTTTCGCCGGGCTGTGCTGTTTTAGACATTTTAACGACATCGCCGCCAAATTGGTAGCTTTCTTCCCAGTGGAAGCCTAATTCGTCTTCACATATCAGGCTATTATCTTTAGCGTCGTAAATAGATGATCTTAAATCTATTTTTGAAATGTAGCAAATCAATTTTGATGTGGTAATGATGTAATGTTCATTATCTTCGGTAACTTCTAGGTGGTTATAACCACGGCTAGCGTATTTTGTAATAGCATACGAAAAATCGTTATCAAATATACCTGTTGTTGTAAACCTAAACCTTAAGATACTATCGCGGCGTACAGTAACCTCTAATTTTACACCATTCTCGGTAGTAAAAGACAGTACATTTAGGTTTTTTTCATATTTTATTATTTTGGAAGGAAATAAATTTCCTTTGTATTCAAGTTCTGTATTTAATATCATAGAGTTATGCGTGTATAATAAATGCCGAAAATACTAATTTTTAAATTTAAGTCGTGTCAAATTTTATTAAAAAATAACTAAGAAATTTGTGTAATGCTCAAATATTCAAACACATAGTTGTGGATCTTACAAAAAAGTATTTTCAGATGTATTTTTATGGAGATTAATAGCAAATTAATTTGAAAATCAGTAGTGATTTTTAGTGTTAAGTACTAGATTAAAGTCTTTTGCCCCGTAATTGTGAGAGCAGGGCAAGAGACTTTTTATTTTAAGATTTAAATTGAAACACCGTTACAGCTAAAGGCGGTAAGGTTACTTCTGCTGAATAATCTTTGCCGTTCCAAGGTGTTTTTTTAATGGTTATTTGTTTTGTATTTGAAACGCCACTACCACCAAATTCCTCTAAATCGCTGTTAAAGATTTCTTTTAGTTTGCCCTTAACCGGAACACCAATACGGTAGTTTTCTCTAATGCTAGGGGTTAGGTTGCAAATTACAGCAACGTTTTCTTCAGGGTTGTAGCCCTTTCGGATATAGGAAATCACACAATTTTCATGGTCGTCATAACTTATCCATTCAAAACCTTCGCCAGAAAATGGTTTTTCGTAAAGCGCTGGTGTTGTTTTATAGAATTTGTTTAGTGCTTTATAGAAATTTTGTGTGTCTTTATGTGGTTTAAAATCTAGTAGGTTCCAATCTAAACTTTCTTGAAAATCCCATTCATTGTATTGTCCAAATTCACCGCCCATAAACAATAACTTGGTTCCTGGGTGTGTAAACATATAGCCATAGAGCAACCTGAGGTTAGCAAAACGTTGCCACTCATCGCCGGGCATTCTTCCTACTATTGAGTTTTTGCCATAAACCACTTCGTCGTGCGACAAAGGCAACATGAAGTTTTCGGTAAAGGCATATGCTAAACTAAAGGTAATCTCGTTGTGATGGTATTTTCTGTAAACAGGATCTTTTGCAAAGTACTCAAGCGTGTCGTGCATCCAGCCCATCATCCATTTCATGCCAAAACCTAATCCGCCAACAAAAGTGGGTTTTGAAACCATAGGGAAGGCTGTCGATTCTTCGGCAATGGTCTGCACATCGGGAAAGGATGCATAAATTTCTTCATTCAATTCTTTAAGAAAACTTATAACAGCCAAGTTTTCTCTGCCACCGTAAATATTAGGCTCCCATTCGCCGTCTTCACGTGAATAATCTAAAAATAACATGGATGCTACGGCATCTACACGCAGCCCGTCGGCATGGTATTGGTCCATCCAGAAAATGGCATTACTTATTAAGAACGAACGCACTTCGTTTCTTTCGTAATTAAATATTAAACTTTTCCAGTCTTGGTGGTAGCCTTTACGTTTATCTGGGTGTTCGTATAGGTGAGAACCATCGAAAAAGCCCAAACCGTGAGCATCTTCAGGGAAATGCGACGGTACCCAATCTAAAATAATACCAATATCGTTTTGGTGGAGTTTATCAATCAGATACTTAAACTCTTCGGGATAACCAAAGCGCGATGTGGGCGCAAAATACCCCGTAAGTTGGTAGCCCCAAGAGGGGTCGTAAGGATACTCCATAATAGGCATAAGCTCTACATGGGTAAAGTTCATGTCTTTTACATAATTTACCAAATCGTCTGCCAGCTCATAATACGACATGAACCTATTCTCTTCTACATTTTTCTTCCAAGAGCCTAAATGGACTTCGTAAACAGAGTATGGTGCATCTAGCGCATTATTCTTTTTACGGGTTTTCATCCAGTTTTTGTCCTTCCACTTGTAGTCATCGTCCCAAACTATAGATGCGGTGCTTGGTGGGTGTTCGTAGCGTCTTGCATAGGGGTCGGCCTTTTCGGTTTTTATATCATTGTTATGGCTTTGTATTTTGTATTTATATTTTGCCCCCTTTTCAACAAGAGGAATAAAACCTTCCCAAATACCGCTGGAATCCCAACGTACGTTTAGCTGGTGTTCGCCTTCCATCCAATAATTAAAATCACCAATTACAGAAACTTGCTTAGCGCTGGGCGCCCATACGGCAAAATAGACGCCTTCTATACCATCAACGGTAACTAGGTGTGAACCAAATTTTTCGTAAAGCCTGTAATGCTTACCGGCTTTAAAAAGGTTGATGTCGAATTCTGTAAATAAACTGTAAACTTTTACTTGTGCCATATATTTTAATGATTTATTATATTAGATATTCCCTTTAGTGGGATGATTGCCCATTCTGGGCGTGAGTTGAGTTCGTACCCCAACTCGTAAACTGCTTTTTCAAGCAGACAGTATTTTAGTATAAAAATACGCTCTTGGTTATATCCTAGATTTAAGTTTGCATTTTGTGTTTCGTAAACGTAAGTGCCTAAAAACAGACCGGTAATGTAGCGGTATAGAATTTCTGAAGCTTTAAATAATTCTTCTAAAGAGGCTTTGTAATGTTGCTTATGGTTGTTAAATACATTGGCGTAAATAGCATAATGAAACGACCTGAACAACCCTGCAACATCTTTTAGAGGAGGCTGCTTTACCTTTCGGTCACGTATGGTGCTTTCGGGCTCGCCTTCAAAATCGAGAATATAAAAATCGTTGTCTTTAACCAGTATTTGGCCTAAATGGTAATCGCCATGAATTCTTATGCGTTCGCCTTTTAGCTTGGTCCAATTAAAATCAACAAAGCGTTTCCTGATTATGTTTTTTTTATCCAGAAATTCGTTGGCCAATTTTAAAGCCATGCCCTCTAGTTTGTTGAGGTTGTTTTCAACGGTATTGAGCCTGTTTTGGAATTGATAAAGCATTTTATTCTTTAACCAAACTGTATAATCGCCGTTATAATGAGTTGGTGTAAATGCAGTTTCTTCAAACTCAGAGCCTAATGCGATGTGCATTTCGGCTGTTCGCTTGGCTAAGGTTTGTACTTGGTTAAATATATTTAAACCGGCCCAATCTATAATTTCTGGAGGAATACTTTGAATGTTTAAGCGTTGGTACAAATCTGTATTGGGAAGCTGGTCAATAGCAATGGTTTTGTATTCTATGTTACAAAAAACTTTGTGCAATTCTTTCAGCATATAATCCCAAGCATCACCTTGGTTAGGAATCATTTGTTGCATTAAGCCAATAGTAATGTTCACATTATTGGAATCGACCAAATTGATGCTGCCCAAATAGGCCGGAGTGTTTTTAAATTCCTTTTTTTCAGAAAGAAAACGACTCATCTCGTAGTCTGGATTTTTATCTGCGAAAATCCGTCTGAAAAACTTTAAAACATATTTTTCATTATAAACCAACGAGGTGTTGCTTTGTTCTAAGCCAATAAACCTTGAAGACTCGTATTTAAGGTGGCCGAACATATGGCTTTTGTGATACTGAACCTTGGTGGTGTCTTTCGGCTCTGCCTTGGCAATACGCTCGAAGACTAATTTCCTAAAAGCTTCTAAATTTGTGGCATCAATAATATACCCAAATTGATTATTTATTTCTATAGGAAGAATTTGGTCTTTTTTTGCAAAATCCTCATCGGTTACAAAGGCTATGGGTAAAAAATAATGTTGGTAAAATGCTTCAACAAAATTGACTTCTAAAATAAGCCCATAGTAAATTTCGCCGTTTTGTTGGATTTTAAAAAATTCAGATAGTTCAATGTATTTGAGTTGACTTGATTTTCCGCCGTACCAACGTTGATTGACAATGTATTTTTCTAGTACATCTGATAAGAACGTTTCAACAAAATCAGGGTAATCCAATAAGTCTTCCCATGGCTTGGCGCTCACGAAAACAGGTTGGGCTGATTTTGTTGAAACATTATTGCTCATATTTATTTGTTGATTTTAAAGATATGGAACGGTAAAGTTGGGTGCAACTCCACATAGCACCACTCGCTATTCCAGTTATAACGACTATCGGTTATTAAGTCGTGCATTTCAAGGTTATGCCCATGATGAACACCGATTTCATGTAAAGGAACCTGTACGGTACCTTGTTGCGAATTATGTGAATCTAAACTGATGACTACAAAAATTTCATTGGATTTGTCTTCGTTCCATTTGTAAAATGCCAATAAATTGTCGTTTTGAATGTGGCAAAACTTAATATTATTGGTTTGCTGAAGCGCTTCGTTGAGGTTTCTGATGTAGTTTATCTTAGCAATAATGGTAATCAACTTGTTTTTTATTCCCCAATCGTAATGTGTAAATTGAAATTTTTCAGAATTCAGGTATTCCTCTTTTCCAAGCAACGGGTCGGAAAGCATATATTCAAAAACAGGTCCATAAATGCCTATACATGAGCTAAGGGTTGCTGCCAAAGTGTAACGAATAATATGCATCGCTTCGTTAGCACCCTGCAGGTGATACGGGTTTATATCGGGCGTATTGGGCCAAAAGTTGGGCTGCATATATTCTTTGAGCTCCGATTTAGTTAACTCCTCAATATACTGAATAAGGTCATGTTTGCTTTCTCGCCAAGTAAAATAGGTATAAGATTGTGTATAACCCTGTTTGGCGAGTTGTTGCATAACTTTGGGTGCGGTAAACGCTTCGGCTAAAAAGATAACATCGGGATGTTTTTCTTTTACTTTTGAAATAATCCAACTCCAAAAATAAAATGGTTTGGTGTGTGGGTTATCTACCCTAAAAATTTTGATGCCGCAATCGATCCAAAACATTAAAATATCCAAGCATTCGTTCCATAGGTTTTTGTAATCTTCACTTTCCCAATAAATAGGTAGAATATCTTGATATTTTTTGGGTGGGTTTTCGGCATATTGTACTGTGCCGTCTGGCCGCCATTTAAACCACTTTGGGTGGTCTTTTACCCAAGGATGATCAGGAGCTGCTTGCAAAGCGTAGTCCATGGCAATCTCTAAGTTGTTGTCTTTAGCAGCTTGGATTAAAGCCTTAAAATCATCCAGATTCCCAAGTTGTGGATGTATGTCTTTGTGGCCGCCATATTGCGAGCCAATACCCCAGCACGACCCTACATCGCCAGGTTTGGCTTCTGTAGTGTTATTTTTGCCTTTACGATTAACCTCTCCAATGGGATGGATGGGAGGTAGGTAAACCACATCAAACCCCATGCTTTTAATTCTAGGTAATAAACGCACACAATCGTTAAATGTACCATGAACGCCTTCGTGCTCTGAGGCCGATCGAGGAAAAAACTCGTACCAAGTGCTAAACCTTGCGCGTTTTCTGTCTACATAAACTTGATACGCTTTTGATGTATTAGCAAGGGTTTTTATGGGGTTGTTAAAGAATATATAGTAGAGCCTGTCTTTGGCTGCTTCGGTTATGGCTTCACCGTAATTGTTTTCATTCTTAAAAATGCGGTGTAAGTATTCTAAATATGCTTTGTCGTCACCTAAAGCGGTTTTAATGAGCGGTTCAATAAATTCGGCACCTTCAAGTAATTCAGATGATACGTGTTGTCCATCGTTAATTTTTCTTATTAGGCCATATCGCCAATTTAGGGCATAATCAACCCAAGCTTCAACTTTGTAGGTATAAAAACCTTGCTTTTCTACTTTAAAAGATGTTTGCCACTCGTCGTTAGAGCGCAAAATCATTCGCGACTCTTTCCAATTTTGTTCATCTTCGTGTTTGTAAAGAACAGAAGCCCCTAAAACATCGTGGCCATCGGCCAAAATATGGGCTTCTACATTAACAACTTCGTTAACGACACGTTTGATGTAAAATTCGCCACAATTAATACTTGGTGATACATAATCAATGACTACTCTTTTCTGGTTTTGCATTGTTTGGTTAGATATTTAATAGGGTCAATAAATTTTAGTGCTTTAGAGAATAAATCCTTTTGGAATAGTAGCCCCGTTTTTAATAACGACAATGCCTTCTTTTACACAGTATGTATCGGTCTCAGTATCTTCTAAGTGGGTGCCACCATTAATTCTCACATCATCACCTATACGGCAATTTTTATCAATAATACAGTTTTTTATAAAGCAGCGCTCACCAATACCCATTAAGATTTCAATTTTATTATTTTGCATTTCCTCTAAGGTTTCGTAGTAATCGCTACCCATCATGTACGTGTTGATAACGGTTGATTCTTTACCTATTCTTGACCGAATGCCTATTACTGATTTTTCGATTTTGGCAGCGCTTATAATGCAGCCTTCCGAAATCACGGCTTTGTCAAGAGATGTCCCTGCTACTTTTGTAGTTGGGAGCATACGGGCGTGGGTATAGATACGTTTGTCTCTATCGTATAAATCGAATTTTGGAATATCGTCTGTTAGCCCGAGGTTGGCTTCAAAGAATGATTCTACAGTTCCAATATCGGTCCAGTAGCCTTCGTACTGATAGCTGAGAGTTTTATGGGAGTCGATGGATTGCGGTATAATTTCCTTTCCAAAATCGTTGGTGTCTGGGTTTTCCGTGAGTTTGATTAGCAAATCTCTGTTAAACACATAAATACCCATTGAGGCTAAGTAGTCTCTGCCTTGGGATTTCATTTCGTCACTAACATCCGATTTCCAGTCAGGTAGTAAACTAGCATCTGGTTTTTCAACAAAAGAGGTTATAATATTGTCTTCGTTGGCTTTGAGTATGCCAAATCCAGTAGCATCTTTTGCATTTACAGGAATGGTGGCAATAGAGATTTCCGCTCCACTTTCTTCATGGGCTTCGATCATTTTATCGTAATCCATTTGGTACAATTGGTCTCCAGATAAGATTAAGGCATATTCAAAATTGTGGTTTAAGAAGTGGTGCATGCTTTGCCTAACGGCATCGGCGGTTCCCTGAAACCAAGTTTTGTTGTGTGGTGTTTGTTCGGCAGCTAGTACATCTACAAAGGCACTACTAAAAAAACTAAAATGATATGTGTTTTTAATATGTTTGTTTAAGCCAGCAGAATTAAACTGAGTTAAAACAAAAATACGTTTAATGTCTGCGTTGATGCAGTTGGATATGGGAATGTCTACCAGCCTATATTTGCCAGCTATGGGAACAGCGGGTTTAGATCTTTTGTCGGTTAATGGATAAAGTCTAGATCCTTGGCCACCTCCTAAAACAATGGCTAATACTTTATTGTTAATCATATCTTATGGTTTTTTTTTAGTGCTTAGTTTCATTTATAATTATATCAAAGATTTGTAAAGGTCCTCAACCTGTTTAGAAATAGCCACCCAATCGAAATAGTCTTCTACACGTTTTCGGCCTTTTTTGGCCATACTTTCTCTTAAGGCTTTGTCTCTAATTACCTTATTTATACCTTCAGCTAAATCTCTAGAAAATGTGTCTGGATTTATAGGTTCGAAAGGCGCTTCGGTTTGTTGTTCCAGTGGAATTAAAAGTCCGGTTTCACCATCAACAACAACTTCTTTTATACCTCCAACCGCACTGGCTACTACGGCTGTTTCGCATGCCATGGCTTCTATGTTTATAATTCCGAAAGGCTCGTAAATAGATGGGCAACAAAATACATCGGCATGCGAGTACAGTTGGATGATTTCTTCTTTGGAAACCATCTTGTCAATCCAAATAACATTTTCTCTGGTTTTTTTAACCTCGTTAACGGCATCTTCCATTTCCTTGCCAATTTCTTTGGTGTCAGGAGCACCAGCGCATAATACAATTTGTGTATCGGGGTCTATGTATTTTATGGCGTTCACCAAATGAATAATTCCTTTTTGGCGGGTAATGCGTCCTACAAAAAGTACGTAGGGCTTAGATTTATCTACACCGTATTCATCTAAAGTTGAAGTGTCTGATGTAACTTTATATTGTTTCAGGTTTATACCGTTGTAGATAACTTTTACTTTTTCTTCGTCGACATTAAAATGTTTTATAACATCCTCTTTCGTTTCTTCTGAAACGGCAATTAAAGCATCGGCCATTTCAATAGCTGTTTTTTCTACCCAAGACGATGCATCGTAACCCCTACCCAACTGTTCGCGTTTCCATGGCCTAAGCGGTTCTAGCGAATGTGTTGTTATAACAAGCGGTGTACCATAGCATAGTTTAGAGACAATGCCGGCAAAATGTGCATACCAAGTATGGCAATGTACCACGTCAGCATCAATTGGTTCGGCGTTCATATGTAGACAGGTACTTAATGTTTTAAAAACAGATTTGAGTTTGTCGTCTGAGTTTTCAAAAACACCATCATCAAACGGGAAGCCTTTAACATTAAGTTTTCCTGATTTTTCATCTTGGTCACCAAAGCACCTTACATCTACTTCCATAAGTTTTGACAACTCATCGGCTAGGTATTCAACATGAACTCCGGCTCCGCCATAGACATATGGAGGAAATTCTCTAGTGTAAAAAAGTGCTTTCATATAATGTTATCTCATAAAATTGGTTAATAGCATGTCAAAAAAAAAGAAAATTAACAAACAAAGAACTTATTTGGTGTTACTAAAAGTTAAAATTACGATTGTTAAACACTAATAGCCCTTGTTTGTAAACGAGGCCAATACAAGTTGTTAAATCGTAAAATTGTTAATAACAATTGCCCTGTTGAGTTTTAAATTAACCAAAGGCATGTACCACTTAAGCTAGGGTATTTAAGGGGTAGGTGTAGTTTGTTAATTTATTTTAGTTACTATGTTATAAACATACAAAATAATTATTAACAATTTAAACGAATTTTGTTTTTTGAAGAAATTAAGGCAAAAACGTGAATAGAGAAAATTATCAATAAAAAAAAAGAGAGAAAAGGCGGTTTTGGTTTTAATCATTCATTGTTTTTTTATTGAAAAGTAAAAAATCATGTGTTTTTCGATAAAACGCTTTCCAGTCACCCAAAAAAATATAAAGCTTAGATGTAACAAAAACCCCAATGCTAAATTAACATTTGGGTTTATCTTTTAAATTAATACCGAAGTATTTAAAATTTTGATTGAATCAAATGGGTTAAAATTCGCAATTAATCGTTAAGCTTCAATACCGCCATAAATGCTTGCTGTGGAATTTCTACGTTACCCACTTGGCGCATACGTTTTTTACCCTTTTTCTGTTTTTCCAAAAGTTTACGTTTACGCGAAATATCGCCACCGTAACATTTTGCTGTAACGTCTTTACGCAATGCTTTTATAGTTTCGCGCGATATAATTTTAGCGCCAACAGCAGCCTGGATAGGAATATCGAATTGCTGACGTGGAATAAGTTCCTTAAGTTTTTCGCACATCTTTCTTCCAACTGATTGTGCATTGTCGGCATGGATTAATGCCGAAAGCGCATCAACGGGTTGAGCGTTCAATAAAATATCCAATCGAACCAATTTTGAAGGTTTCATGCCTATGGGGTGGTAATCGAAAGACGCATAACCTTTTGAAACGGTTTTCAACCTATCATAAAAATCGAATACAATTTCCGCCAAGGGCATTTCAAAAGTTAATTCCACACGTTCGGTAGTCAAATAGGTTTGATTGGTAATAATACCGCGTTTTTCAATACAAAGCGACATAACATTTCCAATAAAATCGGCTTTGGTAATGATGGTGGCTTTTATATAGGGTTCTTCAACACGATTTAAAGTTGAAGGATCGGGTAAATCTGAAGGGTTGTTAACAATAACAATGTCGTCGGGTTCTTTGTTGGTGTAGGCGTGGTACGATACGTTAGGAACGGTGGTGATTACCGTCATATCGAATTCGCGCTCCAAACGTTCTTGTATAATTTCCATGTGGAGCATGCCTAAAAATCCGCAACGGAACCCGAAGCCTAAAGCTGCAGAACTTTCGGGTTGGAAAACCAACGAAGCATCGTTAAGCTGTAATTTTTCCATCGAGGCACGAAGTTCTTCGAAATCTTCCGTGTCAACGGGATAAATACCTGCAAATACCATAGGTTTAACGTCTTCAAACCCTGAAACCACATTTTTGGTAGGGTTGGTAAAACTGGTAATAGTATCACCTACTTTTACTTCCTTAGCCGTTTTAATACCTGTAATCAAGTAACCCACATCGCCTGTTTTGATATCTTTTTTTGCAACTTGAGTGAGTTTTAGTGTGCCCACTTCATCGGCATAATAATCTTTATTGGTAGCGGCAAATTTAATATGCTGGCCTTTTTTTATTTCGCCATCAAACACCCTAAAATAAGTTTCAACGCCTCTAAATGTGTTGTAAACCGAATCGAAAATCAATGCACGTAAAGGTGCATTGGGGTCTCCTTTTGGTGCTGGAATGCGCTCAATAATGGCTTTTAAAATATTATCTACTCCGAAACCTGTTTTTCCACTGGCGTGAATGACTTCTTCGGGATCGCAGCCCAATAAATCGACGATATCGTCGGTTACCTCTTCGGGATTGGCACTGGGCAAATCAACCTTATTTAACACAGGAATAATTTCCAAATCGTTTTCTAAGGCCAAATAAAGATTAGAAATGGTTTGCGCTTGTATGCTTTGGGCCGCATCAACAATAAGCAAAGCGCCCTCGCAAGCTGCGATGGATCGCGATACTTCGTAACTAAAATCTACATGGCCGGGTGTGTCAATTAGGTTTAATACAAAGTGTTCGTCGTTGTAAATATAGTCCATTTGTATGGCGTGCGATTTTATGGTAATACCACGCTCGCGCTCCAAATCCATGTTATCAAGCAACTGGTCTTGCTTTTCACGTGCTGTTACCGACCCTGTGTAATCGAGCAAACGGTCTGCCAATGTACTTTTTCCGTGATCTATATGTGCAATGATGCAAAAATTCCTGATATTTTTCATACAAACAATATACTACAACTCCTTTTTTAAGTAATTAAACCTAGTAGGTATTCTTGCTTAACTGCCAACCGCCCTTTAAGGGTTTCATAAAGCAATCTATACCAAGATTCAATTTGCAAATATAGATGTTTTAAGGTGGAATATTTGCAAATTATTTTATCTGTTGGCATTATAAACATAAAAATAGTTTTATGACAAAAAAAACTTACTTTTGTATATCTTTGAGATTCAATATTCAGAAATATAAATGACTCACCATTCTACCAAAGTTAAAAAAGGCCTTTTGCTTTGCCTTATATGCTTGCTTTCTACGTTCAATATTTTAAGCGCCCAAGAAAAAAAATCAATCACAGACATTGAAAAAATATATGTCCACACCGACAGAGATTATTATGTTTTGGGTGAAGATTTATGGTACAAGGCCTATGTAGTGAATGCGTACAGCCACCAGCTTTTCGATTACAGCAATGTGCTTTATGTGGAGCTGATTTCACCAGAATCTAAAATATTGGCAAGAAACAAAACCTTAATTCAAGAAGGTTTGGGCCATGGCGATTTTAAGCTCAACGATTCCATTGGTGCTAAGCCCGGGCGTTATCAACTTAGGGCTTACACGAATTATAGCAGAAACTTTGGTGACGATTTTATTTTTGAAAAGGATTTTGAAATTATTGATGTTTATCAGCAGTTTAAAACCGAAGAGACGGATTTAAATGCTGACCAGGCCAAAGCGGCCAAAACTATAGAAGCTAAAGAAAATCAAATTGACATTCAGTTTTTTCCTGAAGGAGGATCTTTGGTGCATAATGTGCCTTCGGCCGTGGCGTTTAAGGCCACAGATAGTTATGGTAATCCTGTTGAGGTAAAAGGCGAGATTTACGATTCCAATAACCAATTGGTTTCGTTGTTTTTGGGTGTGCACAATGGCATGGGCAAGTTTCAGCTCAAACCCCAATTAGGATCAAATTATTATGCAAAGATAACAACATCCAGCGGATTAACGTTTGAAAAGCAGTTGCCGGAAGTTATTGAAACTGGTTATCTCTTGTCATATAAAAAATACCAAAACAGAGATATAGTAAGCATTAGAACAAATGCAAAAACCATGGCAGAACAAGGTGGCCAAGTAAGCATTTCTTGTAATACTAGAGGCATTAATTACCTAGAAGGTACCCAACAACTAAATAAAACCGTACTGTCTTTTGAATTGCCCACCCAGCGTTTTACCGAGGGCATTTCGCAAATTACGTTGTACGATAGTAAAGGTCTCCCGCAAAGTGAACGCTTGGTATATATTGAAAAGTCACAAGATTTGCAAGTAGAGCTTAGTACAGACAAAAACGAATATGTAATAGGAGAGCATGTACATTTAAACCTTAAAAGCCAGACAAAAAGCGGTGATGGCGTTTTAGCTAGTTTCTCGCTAAGTGTGGCTGATACCAATGGTTCAAATCTAACAAACGATTACAGTTCCAACATCTGTTCGCATTTTTTGTTGGAATCTGATATTCGAGGAAAAATTATAGACCCAGGTTACTATTTTGATAAGCGTAATAAGCAAAGACTGGCACATCTTGATTTACTGTTGCTAACACAAGGCTGGCGCAATTTCCTTTGGAAAACTATGCCGAAACCATCAGCCGATCGTTATTATGAGGTTGAAAAGGGATTTGAAATTACAGGAAATGTCAAACAACTTTTTGGGCAAAAACCCAAAGTAGGGCTCAATCTTACATTAGCTTTGATGGGTGAAAAAGGCATGAATATTTTAAACGCGGAAACCGATTCGCTTGGCCATTTTAAATTCGATGAGTTGATGTTTGTTGGAAAAACCAATATGTTTTTAAATTCTAGAAACGACCGAGGAAAATTTAGAGGAGAGATTGTAATGAACCCTTTTGAAACGAAACCGATGCCAGCAAACTTTAGTGTTAAAGACAGCATTTTTCTCGAACCAGTAACGACTTCAGAAAAAATTATTGAAAACGTTTACAGGAAATACGCCTCGTTTGGCATTGCTGCTGAAAACGTGTTGGATGCCGTAGAAATTACGGCCACCAAGAAAAGGGAATCAACGAGTTTACACGGCATAGCCGATTTTACTTATGAAGTTGACGAAAACTCACCTGTGGTGAATGATATTTATCAGTTTATTCAGCTTACTATACCTGGAACAATTGTTACTAACGATACTGTACGTTTTATGCGATTTAGTGGCCCTGCACATATTATATTGGACGGTTTTCCGTTGTTCACCCAAGCCGATTTAGATTTTGTGCTGCCAGAAAATGTTGAAAGAATAGAAGCTATTAAAGGGCCTTCGGCGGCTATTTACGGTGCCGAGGGTGCCAATGGCGTTATTGCAATTTACACTAAGGAAGGAACGACTAATACAACTGAAAAGAAAGTGTTCCACAGTATAAAAAAGGAAATCGAAGGCTTTTATGCAGAGCGTACTTTTTATACGCCTAACCCAGAAGAACCCGATTTTGAAAAGGACAATAAGGCTGCTGTGCGAAATACTATTTTCTGGAGTCCTTATGTGCATCCCGATGCCACAGGTACGGCAAAAGTTAGCTTTAAAAATACTAAGGTAGAAACCCAAGCTAAAGTGACTTTAGAAGGTATTACGGCGTCCGGTATTCCGGTGGTTAAACACGCTTTTTATTCCATAAAAAAATAAATTAAGAATTTCTTTGAAGAATATTCCTGAGGAAAAGTGTCAATGATTTTTTTTGATTAGAATCCTAAAATTTTAGCATCTACATTAAAAACGGTGTCAATCAGCACATCAATTTGTTGTGATGTGGTTTCATCGGCTGTGCCATTTACACGTAATGTAATGGTTTCTTCTTTAAGGTAAGCCTCCAGTTCTTTGTCTAAAACATCGAGCTCTAAGGTGCTGGAATTTAGGTTTTCAATATCGGTTAGTTTAGCTATTTCAACTTCCTCAACATTGTCAGACTTTATGTAAATATGGATGTCTTTAAGAAAATTGAAATTGGCATCATCTGGAGATGTAATATTGATTGTTATCCGCTTCAGTTTGATGCTTTCAATAGAATTTTTATCGGTTTTATTATTGCTAAAGGTAGTTTCGCTATTAGTATCGATTTCTGAAGATGATAAGCTAACCGGTACATTAACGATAGGAACAGGAGGAATGGAATAGGTGGCTTGGTAATCCATTTCAAACTTGGTCAACTCGTCGAGCTTATCAACTACATCGCAGTTAAACAAGATCAAAAACGTAGTGCAGAATAGTAAAATTTGTGTTCTCATAGGTTAAGTTTTGGGCTTTAAAGTTAGAGTTTTTATCATAAAGTTCATAAAACGTGAGTGTTTTTGTATTTAAATTAATGGTTTTTGTTTGATATTAAGTTCATGAAAATGAATTAATTTTGTTAAGCATTTTAAAAATTGATTATGAAAAATCTTTCGTTGCTAGTTTCGTTCGCTTTTATTTCGTTCAGTATCCAAGCACAAATTGAAAATGTTGATGAAAAATTTACATTGCCTGAAACTGTAGCTGAATCTTCTGGGGCTATTTTCTTTAATGGAAAGCTTATTACGCACAACGATTCGGGGAATGAAAATAGGCTTTACGAGGTGGATACTATTTCTGGAGCAATTACGCGGACTGTAACCATAACCAATGCAGAAAACAAAGATTGGGAGGATATCGCACAGGATGAGGAATACATTTATATAGGCGATTTTGGTAATAATAATGGGAATAGGACAGACTTGAAAATTTACAAAATAATTAAATCTGATTATCTAAACGATACAAACGTAACGGCCGAGGTTATAAGTTTTAGCTATAAAGACCAAACCGATTTTACTTCAAATACAAATAATACACCCTGGGATGCAGAAGCTTTAATTTCGTTTAACGAGAATAATTTGGTGCTTTTCAGTAAGAACTGGGTTGATAATATTACTCTTGCCTATAGTATTCCTAAAGCCGTTGGAGATTACCAAATCACAGCTTTGCCCAATAGTTTAAACAGTAACGGCCTTATAACTGGTGCTACATACAATACTTACACCAACAAACTTTATTTGGTGGGATATTCATCAAATTTGCAACCATTCGTTTGGGTGGTCGAAGGATTTACAGACTCAGGTTTTTCAAATTTAAATACCCAAACCCAGCTAACCTCTTTGGCTTTAGAACAGGTTGAGGGTATAACGTTTGTAAATGAAAATCGGTTTTTTATCACATCGGAATCTTTTAATGTATCGGTTGGCGGATTTACGTTGAGCGATACCGCCAAGCTAATTTCTTTTTCTACCAACGATACCAGTTTGAATAATAATGATGAGACGCTTCAAAATAAGTATAATGTTACGGTTTACCCTAATCCTGTGAAACATTCTTTAAATATAGATACTGTAGGGTTCGATTATATCGAGTTGTTTGGAATGCATTCTAAACGACTTTTAATATCACAGGATAAACAATTGGACATGCAGAAATACCACCAAGGCGTTTATTTGTTAAAAATTCATTTAGATCAAGGGCAAACAGTGTTCAAAAGGCTAGTAAAAATTTAAAATACGCCGTGTTTTTTAAAAAAGCTTAAATTTGCCAAAAAAAGTTTTGGTAAAGATAGACAATATAGAACTTCCTGATTTTCCGTTGCTTCTGGCACCCATGGAAGATGTGAGCGACCCACCATTCCGTGCGCTTTGCAAAGAGCAAGGTGCCGATGTGGTTTACACCGAGTTTGTATCTAGCGAAGGACTAATTCGTAATGCGGCCAAAAGCGTTATGAAATTGGATATTTATGAAAAGGAGCGTCCCGTGGGGATTCAAATTTTTGGATCTAATCTAGATAGCATGCTGCAAACTATAGATATTGTTGCAGAGTCGAAACCAGATATTATTGATATTAATTTTGGCTGCCCCGTTAAAAAGGTGGTGAGCAAAGGTGCTGGAGCTGGTATTTTAAAGGATGTTTGTTTAATGGAGCAACTCACTGCCGAAATGGTTAAGCGTACCAACATCCCTATTACCGTGAAAACCCGTTTGGGTTGGGACCACGACTCCATTCGCATTGTTGAGGTGGCCGAACGCTTGCAGGATGTTGGTTGTAAGGCCATAGCCATCCATGGTCGTACCCGAGCGCAAATGTATAAAGGCCATGCCGATTGGAAGCCTATTGCCCAGGTGAAAAACAACCCAAGAATGCATATTCCGGTATTCGGAAATGGCGATGTTGATACTCCCGAACGTGCTATGGAAATGCGTGACCAATATGGTTTAGATGGTTGTATGATTGGCCGTGCCAGTATTGGTAACCCCTGGTTTTTTAAGCAAGTAAAACACTTTTTTCATACAGGTGAACACCTAGAGCCCATTTCGTTAAAAGAACGCGTTGAAGCAGCTAGGCGACACCTGCAAATGTCTATCGATTGGAAAGGTGAAACGTTGGGCGTATTTGAAACGCGCCGCCATTACACCAATTACTTTAAGGGGATTCCGCACTTTAAGGAATACCGTATGAAAATGGTAACAAGCGACCATGCTGAAGATGTTTTCGCTGCCTTTGATGAGGTTGAAGAAAAATTTGCCAATTATCAGTTTGCTGAGTAACTTGCTGTTAATTTCAAGAGTAGGGTAAATTATCATAATGAGCAGAGTGGAAGCAAATTAAGTCCATTTTTGTTTGCAAGCCCAAACCTTAACGTCTCGAGAAAAGCTAAAAGTTAAAGATGAAAAATCAAGTTAAAATTATATACTGCACCCAATGTCGATGGTTACTAAGGGCAACATGGATGGCCCAAGAATTATTAACAACTTTTAGCGAAGACATTCAAGCATTAACACTCGTACCCGGAACGGGCGGCATTTTTGAAATCTATGCTAATGGCGAAAAAATTTGGTCGCGCAAAGCCATGAATGGCTTTCCTGAGATAACAACCTTAAAAATAAAGGTTAGGGATGTTATAAATCCTGATAAAGATTTAGGCCATATTGATAGAAAAAAGTAAATCAAATATGTTGTACCAAAGCCTTGGTAATGCGGGCCGATGCAATTTTTGAAGCCACAATGCCCAATACCGAAATGGTTAAAAATACAATAATGAAGTTTTCAAGTTTTACGGTAACGGGATAAGGTAATGTTGGTGTTATCATTACCCAACCAAAGGTTTTTTGTAATGTAGTAACAACCAGTGCTACAATTAGCCCGATAAGTCCACCTACAACACTCATCAGGCTGCCTTGGTAAAAGAATATTTTCCGAATATCTTTTACCGTTGTGCCCATATTAAAAATAGTATTCAAGCTTTGTTTTTTATCCAACATCATCATAATCAACGAGCCAATAACGTTAAAAAATGCAATAATTAGTACTAAAGTAAAAATGAGATAAACCGCTAAGTTTTCGGTATTCAACATTTTATATATGGCATCGTTAAGTTGTGCACGATTTTTTAAAATCGCTTTATCGCCTAAAATAGATTGGATGTTAGCTTTTGCATGGGTTTCATCAATATCGTCCTTGAGTTTAAATTCTAACGCAGTATATTGATTGGTGTTATAGTTCAAGAGGTTTTTAGCTAAATCAATTGGGGCATAAATGTAGCTGTCGTTTAAAGTTTCATTTATAAAAAACACCCCAACATTTATGGCTCTAACACTGTTAAAAGCATTTTTTGTAGAGGTTATTTGACCTTTTCCAGGTTTGGGCACAAAAACGTTTATGGGTTTGGTAAAATCTAAAACGCCCAAAGACAAACTGTTCGAAATACCCCAACCAACCACAAGCTGATTGGTTTTTTGTTCAACCCAACTACCATACTCAATCACAGAATCGATATTTACTACATTTTGAAAATGTTGGTCAACACCTTTTAGCGTAGCTAAGGTGTTTTTATTGTCGGAAGTAATAAAAACCCGTTCTTCAATAATTTTTGAATATTGGGCAATGTCATCAAGATTATTCAACTTGTTGATTTCGTCATCCGAAAGCACAAACGATTTTCCAGTAGAAGGTTCGGCCTTTAAATCGGGGTCTACAATAGTTGAAAATTGTAGGGTAAAATCCTTGAGTCCGGCAAAACCAGAAAGGACGATAAATAGCGAAGCGGCCCCTAAGATAACACCAACAAGTGCTATGTTGGTTATAAAATTAATAGCATTGTTACTGCTTTTACTGCGCAGGTAACGTTTAGCTATATAGAGGGGAAAATTCAATTTACGATTTTTTTCTTTTGTCTAAAGCATCTGGGTTCTTTATAGGGTTGTCTTCGCCCTTTAGCGACTGTTCAATCTTTTCGATATACTCTAAAGAATCGTCAATAAAAAATTCCAAATTTGGCATACGACGCAATTGGTTTTTTGTGCGTTGTGCCAATTCATGACGAATCAAAGGCGTGTTGGAGCGAATACCTTCCAGAAGTTCTTTGGCTTTATTGTTTGGAAAAATACTCAAATAGACCTTGGCAATCGATAGGTCTACTGTTACTTTTACTTTCGAGACCGAAATCAATACACCGCGCATGCCGCCCTGCGTTGCCGCACCTTGTAAAACTTCAACCAAATCTTGTTGTAAAACAGACCCTATTTTTTTTTGTCTTTGACTTTCTTCCACAGTATAAATTTTTTAAAACCTTAAGGTTAGAGTGCAAAAATAACGGATATTTAAGGATTATGTTACATTTAGAATACGATTTTCGTATTTTGAGATGAAATAAAGTTACAAGTTAAAAAATCAAAGATGAACAAAATTGAACACATAGGGATAGCCGTTAAAAGCCTAAAAGATTCAAACGATTTATTTTCAAAGCTGTTCGGCCAACGGTGTTATAAAACTGAAGAAGTGGATACTGAGGGTGTTAACACTTCTTTTTTTAAAGTGGGCGATAATAAAATAGAGCTTTTAGAAGCCACAGAAAACGATAGCCCCATTGCCAAATTTATTGAAAAAAAAGGCGAGGGCATTCACCACATTGCTTTTGCTGTTGATGATATTAAGGTCGAAATTGAACGACTTCAAAAAGAAGGTTTTGTGGTACTTAACGATACCCCAAGGCGAGGTGCCGATAATAAAATGGTAGCGTTTTTGCATCCTAAAACAACAAACGGTGTGTTAATTGAATTGTGCCAAGATATAAAATGAGTTTAGAAGTGTATAATTCAAGATTATCGCGTAAAATTTCTTGTAGAGTTATAAAATATGTAGTAATATTGCACTCTCTTTTAAAAGAGTGAAGTTAGTGAAAACTAATAGGTCCTATAACTCAGTTGGTTAGAGTATCTGACTCATAATCAGAAAGTCCCTGGTTCGAGCCCAGGTGGGACCACTTTTAAAAGTTAAGAGCTTGTTACAAATGTAACAAGCTCTTTTGGTTTAAACCAGTCAGATACTCTAACCAACTGAGTTATAGGACCTGATTGAATTCGTATAAAAAGGCACGGCAATACAATATACTCAACTCCTTTTTACTTCCAACTTGCATATAACTTGCATTTAATGTTTAAGTATTAGCGCTAACAGAGCAAATGGCGACACTTAAATTAACATTAGACAAGCGTAGAAAATATAAAGACGGCAGAAGTCCGTTAATATTTAGATTAACCCATAAAGGGCGTAGTACATCAATACATATTGGAATAAAGCTTCTGGAAAGGGAATGGAATGCTAATAAATTGAGGATAAAAAATAGCCACCCATTTTGTAAAGAGTTAAATATTGAATTAAAAAATAAACAAACAGAATTAGAAATATTAGCTTTTAGAAACGCAGAAAAAATTATGTTGATGGACCAGGTCAAAAAAGTAAAACAACTTCTTATTGAAAAGCCTCAAAACACCGCTGTTTACTTTTCAGCTTTTGCAAAAGAAAAAATGAAAGTTTTAAAAGAACAGGAAAGATATGGTAATGCTCAATCTTATAAAACAGCTTCTGACAGAATTCTACGTTTTAAAGGGATGCAACTAGAGTTAAATCAAATAGATTATAACCTTATTCTGTCTTTTGAGAATTATTTGTTAATAGATGGAGTAAGCCGAAATAGTGTAGCTGTTTATATGAGGACCTTAAGAGCAATTCTTAATCTAGCCGCTAAAGAAGACAAGTATAATTTAAAGAATTACCCATTTAAAAAATACAAGATTAGAACGGAAAAAACTATTTCAAGAGCTATTGGCTTATTAGAGATTAGAAAGATTTACCAATTAGATGACTTAACAAACAAAGAAGAACAAGCAAAGGATATTTTTTTGTTAATATTATCTTTAATAGGTATTTCGTTTATGGACCTTATTTTATTGAAGAAGTCAAATATAGATAGAGATAGGATTATTTACAAAAGAAGAAAAACAGGTAAAGTATATAGCATAAAATTAAGTTCCTTTTCAATTAGGATAATTAAGAAGTATTGTCATAAATCTTCTGACTTTATTCTGCCTCAATTTCAACAGGATAATTTTAAAAAAAGTCAATATAGACATTGTGTAAGTCTCGGCTTAAATAAAACCAACAAATATCTTAAAAAGATAGGTAAGAGGTTAGACTTACCCATAACCTTAACCACCTATGTAGCCAGATATAGTTGGGCCAATATTGCAAAAAGTACAGGATGTTCTAAAGAGCTTATAGCTGAAGCACTCGGTCATACCTATGGAAACCATGTTACGGGTATTTATTTAGATACTTATGGGAATGATTTAATAGATGGGGCCAATAAACAAATAATTAAAAAGTGTTTTTATGAATTATAATGATATTTATATATAAAGGCATATGAATATTCAAGACATTAATGACCAATTGAGATTGAAACAGGTAGAGCTACAAATTGCAAAAGATTATAAAGAAAGAATACGTGTTCAAAATCAAATTAAAAAACTACAATTTGAAAAGGAAATTGAAATTATAAAAGATAAAATAAAAAGAATTAGTAATATTTAGGAAGTAGACATCTTATTGAACTTGACGTATTCTCTATTAACGAGCTTTCTTCCATCAGAATTTTGCTGAATTAGCCATAAATACTTATCTATAATTCTTAGTTTAAAAGCTGAGTCATTATTTATAAAAAAATGATAAGCTGTAGTATTTTTAAATTCATTAAGAATAACATATGATTGTTTAAATAATAAATCAGCATTAGCTTGTTCTCGAAGTTTCTCAGTTTGTTCTATGAAACCAATATATTTTTCTAATTCATTTTTCTTAAACTGTTTTTTACTTTTATTCAACTCCCATAAAGAGTCTTTAGCCAGCGTATCGTATAGCGAAAATTTGTTCGGGTTTACCAAAAAAGCGATTTTGCTCAACAATGAGATAGTTTTGCGATTGGTAGAATTGTTATTCTTTTTTAATATGTCACTAGTTGTATCAATTACCGAAACATCTCCCTTTATTACATTCTCTATAAAACCAACCTCAAACAATTCATTAATAAATGAATCTACATTCTGATAGCCTGATGAAATATTTCTACGGATAGAATACTCTCTAAGAAACACTTCGAAAACCTTTCCAGTAAAAAATTCAAGAAGAGGTTTGTCTTTATGAATTTCTATTAATTTTGAAAAATAAGAATGGTAATAATCTTCATTTCTGTTCCACCAATAAATAGCTTCAAGAGTAGCGTTTTCTATTTCGTGTTTAGTCATTTATAAATATTTGAATAAGAATAATTGAAGTCATTCAGTTGAAAAAGCTTAAGAAGACATTTGTTTACCCCATGACTTTATTTGTCCTGAAAACTGTGCCTCTATAACCTTTTTAGCAGCTTGATTTGATGTTGCACTGGCGCTTACATTAATAAAGTGCCCTCCTGATTTTAATCTGATTTTTCCTTTGTACATTTTTGTTGTCATAATTAAAGTTTTTATGTCCCATTTTATAATCAATAAAATGGGACAGCATTTATACCATTAATTTTTCTAATTTATTTTTTGTCTCTTTCCAGTTAGGATATATCTTTTCCATAAGCTCAAAAAAAGCTTTACTGTGGTTTAAATGGGCCAAGTGACATAGCTCATGCACAATCACGTATTCAATGCAGCTTTTAGGAGCCTTGATAAGTTCTAAGTTGAGGTGTATTTGACCATTTACGTCACAACTTCCCCACCTTTTTTTCATCCACCGATACTTTAACACGGGTGTCCCATTATAGAATCCTTTGGAGTATGGGACAGTTTCTTTGAATAGCTTATTAAAATGTAACGATGCTTTTTCTTTATACCACTTTTTCAATAAGAACTCAATACGAGGGGTGTCATTATTTAAAGCCACTTGTATGAGAATATAACCATCTTTCATTTTGACAGATTCATTTTCTGATTCAATGATTTTTAAGCGATACTGTTTTCCAAGGTATAGGTGTGTCTCTCCACTGACAAATTTTCTCGGTGGAGTAATTGGGTCAAATGATAAGAAGAATTCCTGTTGTTTTAAAATCCAACTAGCCTTTTGCTTAACTCTTGCTTTTATAACGTCTATATTACTATCACTAGGAGCATTTACCTCAACAGTCTTATCGGGATGAACTTTTATTCCTAAAGTTTTACGTTCAGAAAATTCGAGCTCGTAGTCAATTATTGTAGTCCCGTACTGTATTTGGTCCTTAATCATTATTTGTATTTTAAAATAGCGATTTTCAGACATTCTTCTATAATGTGGTCAATCTTGTCCCAATCAGTGTCTAAATCAAATTTCTGATGAATATCATAAATTATGTCGCCTAGCGCAATATTTATTTTGCTCGTGACATCCTCATTTTTGTGCCAATCAATTATTTTATTATCGTTTAAATAAATACGTTCTTTTACAGTATTGTCAATAGCTAAACTAATTTCAATATGAAAAGGAGTTTTTATTAATTCAACGTCATCAAAAACTGATTTACTATAATTATAAAACGCTAATGCCACTTCATTATTAACTAATTCCTTTGGGGCATCATCGGAACGCCCAGAGAAAAATTTATTTTCATGCGCTTTTACCTTTTTTAAAAATTCTGCTTCATTTATTCGTCTTTGGTAATATTCTGCAATAGTTTCTTTTATTAGGTCTGCAAGTTTTTTATAGTAAATTGGGTCCTCTTGCATTTTTACGTTTATAGCCTTAATTGTTCTACTTGCAATATGGTCAGCTTGTGCTGCTTTTCCAGTAATTTTTTCGACTTCAGCCTCTCGCTCTTCTTTATTAAAAACATTTACTAATTCTGTTACTTTTAATATCTCACCTTCTGTTGATATATGTTTATTAATTAGCTTTTGAATTTGAGGCTCAAACTCTTGATAAGATAAGTCATCATTATATCTGCGTTTTACATCAACACGCAGTTTTAAAAAGAACAACGCATCCTTCTTATAAGATTTTATTTTTTTCTCATCCGTATTGGTAACAAAATCTACTGATGATAAAGCCATTTTTAACAGTCTTGAGAAGTGACTTAATTTTTCATAGAACTTATTTCTAATGTCTTCTTGCGACAATAACTCTTCGTATGCAGTTGGTTCAACATTTTTGTCTTTTAAAGTTTTAAAGATGTCCCATAATTCCGAGTGCGATTGTGGAAGCTTTTTAACCTCATCTGTTAACTTTGTAAGCGTTCCTTCCAATTCATCTTCATTGAAATCTTGTAGTCCAGAATAAGTGCTTATAGCATTGTCTAGGTTTTCTAAATTACCGTAATAATCTATAACATATCCATAATCTTTTCCAGGGAATACCCGATTTACTCTTGCAATTGCTTGTAAAAGGGTGTGCTCTTTTAGTGACCTACATAAGTATAATATGGTATTATTAGGAGCATCGAAACCAGTTAATAATTTCGCTACAACAATCAATATTTCTGGGTGCTCTCGCTTCTTAAACTTTGCAATGACGCTTTTTTCGAATCGTTTTAAGTCACCATACTTGTCAATCATTGCGTTGAAATAATTGTCCTCTCTATCTTTTTCTTCATCTACATTATAGAAACCATCTGTATATCCTTCACGCTGGTCAGATTGCGTTACAATAACTTCTGATGAGACCATACCAATTTCATCTAAATACTGCTTGTAAAGAAGAGCTGTTTTAATTGATGGCGCAACTAATTGACCTTTCGGCTTATACTTATCTTTTTCTGTTTGAAAGAAATTAACGTAGTGTTCACTTATATCCCATGCTCTGGCATAAATGACCTGTTCAGCCTTGTTTAGCTGATTAATAGAGTTAAACTTCCTTTTAAGCGATGCCTTACCATAATCCGTAAAAGGTTCGGAAACTTTCTCAAAATAGCGATTAATGGGGTCCTCGTTTAAGGTCATAATATTATGCCTCCCCTCATACAATAATGGTACAACAGCTCCATCTTCAACAGCATCTTTTACAGTATAAGGAAGCCCAATATAGCCGCCAAACTTATTAGCAGTACTTCTTTCCTTCTTCATTAAAGGAGTTCCTGTAAACGCTAGAAAACAGGCATTTGGAAACACTCTTTGCATACTAACATTAAAAGACCCGTATTGTGTCCTGTGACCTTCATCAATCATTACAAATATATCTGATGAGGTAAACGGTCTTTTACATTGATTAACTGCGGCTTCAAATTTATTAATGATTGTAGTTATAATCGCATCACTACTATCATTTAACAATTCTGTTAGATGTGAACCTGTTTTGGCTTGTTTAACCTCTTTATCGCATTTTTTGAATGTTTCAGAAATCTGGTCATCAAGGTCTATTCGGTCAGTTACTAATAAAATTTTTGGATTATTAATATGTTCACTTGATGCTATTAACTGTGCAAGCATAACCATTGTAAGACTCTTTCCCGAGCCCTGAGTATGCCATATGACACCACCTTTTCTTCTGCCAGTATTATCAAAATGAACTATACGATTTAAGGTCTCCTTAACAGCAAAATATTGCTGATATCTGGCTACTTTTTTAATTCCTTCATCATATAAAGTAAAGTTCCTGATGAGGTCTAAAATCCGTTCTGGGCGACATAAACTATATAGCAATTCATCTTGTTTTGTTAATACTCGCTCTTCATTTTCCAATCCATCAAAGTAGTTTTTCACATACTTAAATCTATCTGAAAATAAATTACTTTTTTGATTAGCGTCAAGAGGATGATTTTTTAATTTTTTTAATGTTGACCAATATTCTTTTTCGGAATCGCTTGTGCTAAACTGTTCTTTCCATTTTGCCCAGAACTCTTTACTGGTTCCAGTGGTGGCATAACTACCATCATTAGTTGCAATACTTAATAATAGATTTGAGTAAACATACAGAGACCGTATACCATCTTTACTGAAATTTCTAATATGTTGTTCTATCGCTAATTCAGTTGGTGATTTTGTCCCCTTTAATGAAGGTGATTTACATTCAATAATTACTGTTGGTATTCCATTTATAAAAAGCAACACATCTGGTCTATACGTATCAGTTCGAGCAGTTCTTAAAACACTAAATTCCTCGGTAACATGAAAAACATTATTTTCAGGACTCTCCCAGTCTATATAGTGAAGTGTGTGGCTTTTTTTGTCGCCCTCAATACTTTGTTCATAGGCTTTTCCTAAAGTTAGCAAATCATATAAAGCTGCATTTGCGTTGATAAAACCGTCTTGAAAAGGAAGGTCTTTAATGGCAACTACTGCTGAATGAATATTAGCATCTGAAAATTTATATTCTTTCCCTTTACGAATAATCGTATTAATTTTCATTAACTGTTCTCGCAATACATCTTCAAATAAAACATGAGAGCCTTTGCCTCCTCGCCATTCATTTGCTTTTTCTGGAGTTATGTATTTGTAGCCCATATTCATGAGCAACTGAATAGCTGGAATTTGTGAAATATGGTCTTCTAAAAAAGATGGTGTACTCATTTTGTTATTTTATTGGCTCTTTAGCTAAATTTTTCTTTTAATTACTATCATCTCCTGATATGCACTCTAATAGTTCTAGTTTTATTTCTTCAGAGTAATCTTCTTGGTAAACAATAGAATCAATTATTCTACCCAAAAACTCTTTGCTTATATTGTTAGCCGCTACATGGTAACTTATAGTCTCCATTTTGTACAAAAAGCGAGTTGCTGCTTCCAAGTATCCGTTTTTCAAGAGAAACATACTTCCCAATGAAATAGCAATTCTCTTATTTCCGTCTTGAAAACAATGGTTTTTATTTGCTGCAAAAAAAAGATGAGTTAATTTTTCAATTAGTGTTGGGTAGTAATCGTCATTTTGAATGTGTTCTAATGCCGCTTCTAGAGCTCCTGTATCAAGAACGCCATCTGCACCGCCTCCACTAATTTCTACAGTTCTTCCATGAATTGAAATCACCTCTTCAATATCAGTTATATATATAACAGGAACCATTAGCTATCTTTTAAACGTTTAAAAACATCCTTTGCCTCCTCTAATTGTTTGTCAAAGTTCACACTTTGTTCTCCCAAAAACCTTTCGAAATCAGCTGGTGAAATAGATTGGACATATTTTTCTAATTTTTGATGAAAAGCATCCCTAAAATGTAAATCTCTGGAAGCCATTTTTATTCGAGCATCTTCAATATGTGGTCTTTGTGATGGATGTTCAGAGAAATTTTTAAAAACCTCATCCACTTCGGATGAAGTTAGTTTTCGTCCTAAAAGCGAATACTTTCTCTCAATATCATGTGCAATACCTGTTTCAAATGAAGCTATTAGATTCAAGATTTCAGCATACATTGTATCTCTTGCACTATCCTTTGCTTCTAATTTTAGTATTTGTTTATACTCTTTTGCATTTTCAATAAATATGGATTGATAGATTTTGTCGGTATACAATGCGTATTTATAATTACCCATGTCAACATATCTACTTAAAGCAGAGGTAAACTCTTTTCGGTATTTACTTTCCCTTATTGCAGTTGGTAAATAATCAGCATCATTTCTGTTTATGAACTTGGTTCCGCTTCCTGTTTTTTCATTTATAACCTCAATTACTATGTCTAAAACTTTAGACCTTAATAGTTTAGCGTTTTCACTTTCAGAAAGCAACATCCCTAAATTGATAAACGACCTAAAATTGAATAATCCTAAAATAGTAGTTTTGGTCGCCTCATTCATAAGGTGACCAAACGCTAATTTGAACTCTTTCAAGGCCTTACCCCGTATTAAAATGTATCCATTATGTTTTAATTCCTCCTCATGATTTGATAAATACCTATCAATCGTTGAAGTGTCTACATTATAAAAATCAGCCACCATTTTTTTAGTAAAACGGTATTCGCCTTTAAACTCCATCCCAGGAATACCTATGTATTCTTGAATACGACTTATGGCAAACCTATTGTTTAAAATGTTCTGCCTGTCAACGTTTGATGTTGTTAAGTTTTTCGCTGCCATAATATTTTAATTAAGTTTTACTCGAATTTGTCCAGTTAACAACTGCTGCATCAAGCCTTTTTTCTGTTCCTGTAGCTGCATTAAATAGTTTTCAGTCTGCATTATTTCTTCATCAATTTTATCAAAAAAAACAGCAATTGCATTTTGTTCTTGTAAAGGCGGAATACTCACATCTATGGTTTCAAAAACATTCCACCTTAAACCACCCCTTCTTGCAATAGAGCCAGACATATTGCTTTGATAGTTATATATCATTCTATCGGTTTTAAGTAGTCTGTACATAAATGAATCATTAATAGTATTATCAGTTTTGAAAACGGTATACATTGGGCTTACTAAACCTCTTTCCATCAAATCTTGATAACCAATAGAACCTTCTTCAATGTGATTGGTAGCATAAGCAAAATAGTCTCTTGGTACTATTTTGTATTTAGACAAATCATCACCAAAAACTTTTCTTCCGAAATAATCTAATGACCTTACTAAACCATCATATTTAGTGCATGAAAGCACCTCAATGTTTTCATCTTTTTTATTCTTATCTGTAAACTGTGTTGCAATTTCACCTATGCTAACTTTTCTCCATTTGTCAGTAAACCCAGCTAAACGAGTTTTTCCAGTTAACAACTGTTGCATTAATCCTTTTTTACGAAGCTCTAATTTTTCAACAAGAGTTTGTGTATTTTCAATGGCTTCGTCCCAATCAGATAAGATAAAGGCTATTTTAGCTCTTTCCTTTTCGGGTGGCATTGGCATTAGAAAGCGTTTAAAATCCTTTCCATTTATTGAATTGATAGTTGCGCCTAGGTTTCTATGAACTTCCCTATTATATATATCAGTGTCAAATAGTTGAAATAAAAATTTATTTAATGGACTTCTATAAACGGCCATGAATGCTCCAAACGCATAACCTTCGCTTTCTTTATTGATTAATGCGTTTTTTCCAATTAAAGAACGACTTCCATTACGTACACAAATTAAAATATCATTTTCTTTTACAGGATTATATTTTCCTTCTTCAACATCAACGTATACATTGTCCTCGAATTCTAATTGACGATTTTGCACATTTGAAGAGCGGAGCACCAATGTTCCATTTTCATTAATGTCTTTCGGACTATAGGTTAAACCATTTAACAGTTCACCCAAATCACCTAAATTGAAAACCTCCCAATCATTGGGAATGAATCCAATTTTCGTCATCTTAAAGCCCTCTTTTACCTCAACTCCCTCTTCAAATGTTCTTGACAGTTCGTTCATTGTTAATCAAATTTTAATTTTATTATAGCCATTAACTGACTGAAATCAGACTCTTTAAAATCTAATTCTGGGGAGTTGTCTTCAAAACCCTGTGCTAATGCATCAATAGAGAAGCCAACATCAAAAACTCCAGCATTGTTTAAAGTAACCGTTAAGCTGTGTTTTTTGTTATCGTTATTCAACTCAAAGAAATATCGAATATGATTTATCTCTTCATACGGGTTTTGAGACTTATAATCCTTATAAGATTTATATAGCGGCCTTGATGTGAAAGTTCCAGTTAAATTGTTGTTGTCGATATAGTACCCCAGAAATTCAACGTTTAAATTTTTATATCCAGCCATAGACTGTACTAGTCTCTTAATTTGCTCGTCCTTATTTAAAAAATACTCTTTTAATGTTTTCATAATCCTAACTCTGCTAAATGTTGTTCAAGTTTGTGCTCGACTTCTTCAATCTGCTGCTTTATAGCCTTAATCTCTTCTTGAGTGGCTTTAATGTCAACAGGCTCTTCCTCTTCAAAGGTGTCAACATAACGAGGGATGTTTAAATTATAATCATTATCTTTTATTTCTTCTAACGTTGCAACATAGCTGTATTTATCAACAGTCTCCCATTTTTTATAAGTGCGTATAATATCTTTAATATTGTCATCACTTAATTTATTCTGGTTTTTGCCATTTTCAAAATCGTTGCTCGCATCAATAAACAATACCTCTGTGTTATCACCTTTGTTCTTATCAAACACTAAAATCGTTGCTGGTATACCTGTGCCAAAAAACAGATTAGGCGGTAACCCTATAACGGCCTTCAAAAGATTCTCATCAATAATTTGCTTACGTATTTTTCCTTCAGAGCTACCTCTAAATAGAACACCATGCGGCAGTACCACACCAGCTCTACCATGTTCGTTTAAGGTCTCTATCATATGTGTGATAAAGGCATAATCACCTTTACTTTTTGGTGGCGTGCCTCTATGAAACCTATTATACCTGTCAGCACTAGCATCTTCCGCTCCCCATTTATCGAGAGAAAAAGGCGGATTAGCAACCACAATATCAAATTTCATTAGCGCATCGTTCTCGGTAAGTTTTGGGCTATTTATAGTGTCTCCCCATTCTATTCTGGCATTGTCCATTTCGTGAAGAAACATGTTCATCCTAGCCAGTGCCCACGTACTTCCATTAATTTCTTGACCATTTAATGAGACATTTTTACTTCCTATTTCATCAGCCACTTTTAATAATAAGGAACCTGAACCACAAGTGGGGTCACAGACCTTATCGGCTGCTTTAGGTTCTACCAATTTGGCCAGCAATGTTGATACTTCTGCTGGTGTATAAAACTCACCAGCTTTTTTACCAGCACCAGCTGCAAAATTAGCGATGAGATATTCGTAGGCATCACCAATTACATCATTCCCAGAAAGATTTGATGGTCTTAAGTCTAAATCAGAGAAATCAGTTAATAGGTTTTTAAGTATTCTATTCCTGTCTTTAGTTTGACCAAGATTACCTTCAGAATTATAGTCTATATTTCTGAATACACCTTCGAGCTTAGAACGATTGGCATCTTCAATTTTTTCAAGGGAGATATTAATTAGCTCTCCAAGATTGGATTCATTTCTGCTGTTGTATAGAAAATCGAAGCTGCTATTTTCAGGAATCTTGAAGCGCTCTAAACTCATAGCTCTTTCCACCCTTACTAAGTCACCATTATATTTTTTAGTGTATTCCGCTCTTTTTTCTTTTTGCACATCGGTGATGTATTTAATAAAGAGCATAGTAAGAATGTAGTCTTTATAGTCGCTTGCGCTGATTGTACCTCTAAATGAATCACAAGCCTTCCAAACCTTTTGATTTATTACTTGCTGTGTTAATTTACTTTCCATATCTATATTTATTTCTTTGTATTGTTAATCATTCTGTTAATGAGCCCCCTCTTTAGTGTTGCCTTAAGTTCAATTAATTTCTCAGACAACTCTAACTCTTTTTGCATTAAGTCCGTAAGTTTTGAAATATCATTTTGTTGCTTAATTGAAGGGATAACAACTTCTATCTGTTCCAGCTCTTTTTTGGGTATAGAGGTAATACTTGCACCAGCACCAATATTCATTAGTCTGTATTGAACACTATCAGAGTTTAAATACTCCGCAAGATATTGTCCCAGTATCTCTTTTGGATTTGTCCTAATTATAAAAAACAAAGAAGACGGGACAGTTGGGCCAAAAGAGGGGTCATAAGCCCAAGCAAAAATTCTGTTCCCTTTTCCAGCTAGAATCACATCGTTAGGCCCTAAAAGAAACTTACTCATATCATCTGCTATATCAACATAGCTATCATCAAAATCTGATGGCTGAAAATTATCATCAAAATGACTACTTAATAAATACTTCTGCTTACCTTTAGATTTAGCCTTCTTATACAAGCCAAATTGAATGTCTGCTATTTCATATATTCTCTTTATCATTTTAAAAATACTATTGTATGAGGTTTCAAATATACGAATAATAATTTTATTGTACAAGCTTTCAAAGTAAAAAAAATATTGTACAAGTTTTCAAATTATTATTTTATATCTTATTGATGTGAAAAAAATTCTGAAAAATTTTTGGTGACAGGTCCGTTGTTAGGTTTTTAAAGGAACCACCTTAATACATAAGAGAGGATACGGCAGCGAGAAATATTTTTTATCAACAGGAGGGGGAGGGGTCCGATAGGTATGCAGTTTTTTCAGGGTCTTTAAGGGCTTTTTTGAAAAAGAGGCATAGCGAATACGTGCTACAGTTATGCAATATAGAAGAATTAAAGACCGTAAATGTCCCGTTTTGGGATGGTAAAAACGGGACATATAGTGAATTAAAATGTAAAAACCAAATATTTTAACACAAAATATTCAATTTTACTTGTTTTTTGGATTTTTATGTAGTATATTTGCACTAATTATGGCGAATTACATTTGCCCAAGAATAACAAAAAGTCCTATATTAAAACATTTCCGTAGGCAATTTTCAATTTATTATGAAAAAAACAATAACAAGCTCAGGTGCTTTGTCACTGAGGGTAAAAAGTAATGTGAAAATTCACAAAGAATTATTGGCAGCATTCAATAGTTTCTTAAATAACGTAGTCGCAATAGTTGCGGTGGTATTTGTAAAACCTCTTAATTATTATGCAGTATGATGAATTAAAGACAAACGCTAGTTTTCATTCAAATTGTTTTGACTATGAAAACAATACTAAAGAACAGGTTCTGCCAAATGGTGAGTTTAGTATTTATAAAGAACCTATTACTTCAATAACCCCAATTGGGGAAACAACACTTCCAGAATTATATAAATTTATTAGCACCAGCGAAGACTTAAATAATAAAATATTTAGGCTCAGGGAGATGCTTTTCCAAAAAGGTAGTGCCGTATATAAAAAGGAGAAGGCAAATGTACTTCCATCTGTAACGCCATCTGGGAAATTTAAAATCAGAAAGGCTAATGGGCTTATTCGTCATAGCGGTATAATCTGTATAGATATAGATGACGTTCAGTCAAACGATTTTGTCGGACTTAAAAGAAGGCTTGCTGCTGACATCCAAATAAAGCCTATTTTGATATTTACTTCACCATGTGGATTTGGTTTAAAAGTATTTCTTAAGATAGATGTTGACCAGAGCACCCACTTTAACTATTTTGAAGCATTGGAATCCTATTTTAAGCTGGAATATGATTTAGAAATTGATAAAGCCTGTAAAGATGTTTCTCGTGCATGCTTTTTGTCTTATGACCCCGATGCTATTTATAACGATATTTTTTTAAATGAAAAGGGATTAGACGCCAACTTTATAAATCATTGGGCTTCCAATCAAGGAGTAGTATACGATAATGAGCTTGATATCAATACAATTGAAAAGCTTTATAAAATTGGAAATGGTTTAAAATCTAAAGGTGTTTGCATATCTGATGATTATCATGATTGGGTTAGAGTGGGACATTCATTTTGCCAATTAGGAGAACAGGGACGGGAATTATTTCATTTGTTTAGCGAAGTGAGCACTAAGTACGACACAAATAGTACAAACTCTAAATATGATGCCTTACTGGAATCCTATGATGGTAGATTGGGTATTGGTACAATTTTCCATATGGTTTCACAAATGGAGTCAATAAAAATGGTGGAAAGCATAGGGAATACAATTAGAACAGCTTCTCAACGCATGCAAGATGCGCAGAAAATGCCTGAAATTAAACCATTGATTGGAGTGGTATGGCAAATGGGAGAATTACACATTCTATTTGGAGACACTGGTTCTGGTAAAAGTGTGTTAGCTATACAAATAGCAAATAGTCTATCTAGGGGAATTAATGTTCTGAATATTCTTACTAATGGTGTTGGACCACAGAAAGTTCTAGTCTACGATTTTGAACTATCAGACAGACAGTTTTTGAAACGTTATTCAGATGACACAAATAATATGTACGATTTTCATGAGGATTTTATTTTAAGTGATATCGATTTTAAGCAATTAATGATTGACTACCCGAATGAGAGTCTTGACAAATGTATGTTTAGGAAAATAAGACAGGACATCAAGGAGACTAGAGCGAATGTCGTGATTATTGATAATATAACATTTTTAACTACTCAAGCTGCACAGGAAACTTCAGTGGCTTTAGATTTAATGAAAGAGTTGGATTCAATGAAAAAAGAGTTTGGAATATCGATACTTGTTTTAGCACATACACCTAAAGTTAAGAACGGGACATTTCTGACACTAAACGAACTTGGTGGCAGCAAGCATTTATCTAATTTTGCCGATAGCGTTTCATGCTTAGGTAAAAGCTCTCAAGAAAAAGATGTTAGATACCTAAAACAGGTTAAACCATCGAGGTCGGCTGAAATCATATTCGATATTGAAAATGTTATTGGACTCACACTTAATAAGCGAAATAAATTCCTTGGGTTCGATTATTTAGATTGTACACATGAATCCGAGCACTTGGATTTCTCATCACCAAAAGAAAGGCGTAACCAAAAATTGGATATGGTAATAGAACTCCATGAGAATGGTGCGTCTTATAGAGCCATTGAGTCCACAACTGGTGTTCCAAAATCAACAGTAGAGCGATGGGTTAATAAACATAATAATAATGAAGGTCAATTATAATTGACCTTCATACTTTAATTAATAAAAAAAATGATTGATTTAAAAAAAGAAAAACTGCAACGAATGATAGTAGATGCATTTAACGGTAATAAAGTTAATTTCATTGATGAAATTAACAATAAGATATATGATAATGAGTATCCAGTAAACCAAAGAACAGAAGTTGTTGTTAAGGGATACTTTAATTGGGATGATTGTTGTCCATATGTTCAGTTTCAAATAAAAATGGATGATTACCAGCTAGACACAGAGTTCTATAAAAATGATTTCAATGTGATGTCAAACGATGTTAGAATTGATGAAACAGAAGTTGATGGCGAAGTTGTTATTGGATTGATTTTATATCAAGATGATTTAGTATAAGAATAAATTTTATTATTGCTATATTTGAGACAATAAGTTCTTTAATAACTGCTAAAACTTGCATATAACTTGCACGTTAAAAAGCAATATTGGATAAAGTCAATAATAACAAGCCATATAAAGCTAAGAGTATCTGACTCATAATCAGAAAGTCCCTGGTTCGAGCCCAGGTGGGACCACATAAAATATCCGTAATAACTTAACAATTAAGTAGTTACGGATTTTTTTATTTAATAATTGTACGATTTATGTACGGTAAGTTTATTTTATTCTTTTAAAAACTGGAATAAATATTCAAGTAAATGGATAATTGATATTACGAATTAATTCAAAGAAAAACAAAAAAAAACCGCCCCCGTATCACTTGACGCTCCTGCCGCACGTACACATCTTTCTTAATTTCAAGGTATATACCAATAATTAAAAACTTAACGAAACTTATAAATCTTTTAAGTTTAGATTGAAGATTCCGTACTCGTCCATTATTGATTTAAAAAATACTTTCTTAGAGTCTTTTCTTATTATATGGCATACTCCATAATGCTTATGGTAAAAGTATTTTGTTTTGTCATTAACTTCATTCATTAAATTTTCAATTCTTGATTTCAATTTAGATACAGCATAAGCATCATATTTTTTTTCTGCTATGGGTTTAAAGGAATTTTCGATATACTCTTTAAAACCATCATTATCGGGAAGCCCCAATTTGTAAAGTATGTTTAAACAAGCTAAATCTGAAATTTCTGAATGTGGACTTTCCACATTTCTATTAATGAAATAATGATATAAAAAAATAAAAGTAAGAACTTCTTGTTTGTATGAATTTAAATTTCGGGCTCTATGGTCATCCTCTGGTGTAGTTATGGATAAATTTATAATTGTTTTAGCAAAGGTTACCAATATGTCTTGCATTAAGCCATGATACTTGTCCTGTAAAATTTTCTTCCACTCTTCAGGAGTGTAAAACTTGTACATTTTTCTTTTTTCATCATATGGCAAATCATAAGACTTGAATATATGAACCGCTGTGATGATTTGTGATATTAAGAGAAATTGACATAGTAATACCTCATTTATTTCAATTTCACTATCTCGGGAAATAATGTTTAGTGACTTGATAAAGTAATTAGCTTGTGTTTCTGTAGATTCGGGGATTCTTTTTAATTCTGCTTTTTGACTAATGGAAATATCTTTTTCTTTATCATCAGCAACTTTCCTTTCATTACTTTCGGTGGCATCAGCCTCTTCTTCCTCATCGTTCAACTCTTCTTGTTCTATTTCCAGTTTTTCTTTATAAAACATTGAAATAGTTTGCCAAAACTGAACGGTATAATGTTTTGTAGATAGTTGTTGATTTTTATCCTTGTGTTTTGAAGCCATCATGGCTTCCTCAAAAGTCATTTCACTATGGGCTTCTAATTTTTCTTCTTGAGAAACAGAATATGTATTAGTTTTATCTTTATGGTAATTGTTTCCTGCGCTTAATTCATTTAAATATCCCAATAGGCTATATTCATTTAATTTCCCCATTTCCAAGGCACTTCTCATACTTCTAATTGCTCTATTTTCTTTAGATGGGTCAGTATTGAAAAGCTTTGCAATGTTATTTATTACTTGTTTGTTGGAGATAATCCTTTCGTTTTGGTCCTTTAACAAAACATAGGCAGGACTATATAACAGAAAGTCTTTTGCTACTCTTATTTGTAATTTTTCTGTTAAAGTTATTATTTGATTGAATTTTGAAAGCTCTTCTCCTATATCATTATAAAAGCATATGTAGAGATTATCAATATTACTGGAAAAAGTAAAAAAGCATTTTAAAGTTAATCCATCTAAATCGCAGCTTTCAATTTTAACGGATTTTTGATATTTTTCAGTTATTGGAGCGGTATTGACTAAATATTTGTCTCTTGTTAAAGTACTCGGGTCTAGAACTTCTTTTTTTCCTGTTATCCCAAGATTATTTAAATAATTAGTTTTTGAGGATTTATATAGCATGCCAAACTCTTCATTTATGCCTCTTATATCCCTTGTGCCAAAGGCTGCCTTTGTTGCATTTGCACTGCCAACCAAACAGTAATTATAATTTTTCCCTTTAAAGAAGAAAAGCTTGCTATGCAATTTTCTAATATACCCCTCAGATGCATTGATGGTTTTTTCCCCCCTATTTGTATTTTCCCATTGATAAAATTTTATTCTTTTATCCTCAGTCATTTTAGTAGGAGGTAACCCATTTTCTTTTGGTAAATACACATCTACTCTGCTTTTTGAATATTCCTCAAGTATCGATTTAAGGAATGTCCCGTCTTCATCATAATAAGGAGACACTATGGTAATATTATCTATTTCATTGGCTGGTATTAATGCAAGTAATTGATTTAATATTGAAGAATCTTCGTTATAAAGTAACGCCAATTCTGTGTCTTCATCAACCTTATGAAATTTGTGCTTTTCAGATTGAAAAGGTTTAATTAAGGTGCAGTTTCTGGGGATTACCTTTTTAATTCGCAAACCCGAGTAACCCTCCAAATTATCTGCGAGCTTGATGAGATATTCCCAGCCTTCATTTAAAATTGGCAAAAGAGGACTCTCTGATGAATCTGCAAATAGAGCAGAAAACGTTTCATGGTTTTTTCCATGTCCGCCAGCCGTAATGTTTCCGGAACCAAAAACCATCATTAAATGATTATCGCCAATAAAGAAATTAATTTTGGGATGAAATGCACCTCTGGCATAAACGCCATTAATAGAATACGTTTCTGTTAGTTGTTTTAATCCAGCAGAAGATGCCCCCAAAACATTATCGAGCATTGTAGAGTCTACTAAGACACCAATGTTATATATTGATTTATGTTTTAGGGTTTTTAATACTTGATATTCAAAATGATGGAAATTGAATGAGTAGGTCGTTAAGATTGCAGAATGAAATTTATTTCGACCCCCTGGAATTTCATGATATAGCTTTAGCTCAACCATTTAATTCGAAAGAATTTTTAGTTGTTTTTTTCCGAGTGATGTTAATTTATTTTCTTGATTTACAAGAGATAAATCATGTAAAAAATTGGTAATTGAATTCAATCTTGGTGACGTGTGTTGAGGTTTCATGGTTTGGATATGTGAGATGATTCCATCCTCAATAATAAATTTTAACAGATTGCTCTCGCCATTACCCATTTTGCGATAGGCTGTATTTATATGGCCATTTATAATTTGTTGAATACTCTTCTTAATGAATTCATTAAATTCATTTGAAAGACAAACCTCAACAAAAATCTTTAGATTTTCAGAAATTCTTCCTTTTTGGCCAAGAATGCTGTATTGCTTTTCGAATTCTAGTATGCTTTCCTTCTCTTCAGAAGGGATAGATTTATAAATTGCTAAAATAAATACAAAAGCCTTGAACATTGATTTTGGCGCATGGCTTGAGTTTTTAGATAATTCAAGTAATTCCTGTAAGTGGCTGCTAATTTGAGTGGAATTACTAAAAGGAATTTTTTCAATGATTTCTTTTAATTTTTCATCCTTGTTAATTCCAAGTTCTTGATGGCACAAATCAATTGTTTTCATTGTAATTTCGTCTATAAAACTTTCAATCTCCCTTGGACGACCATCAAGTTGTACTAAAATTGACCAGAAAATTGATTCTAACGCTATATGGAAAGCTTCATTTAAATAATAATAATACCATCCAAATGACGCATCTACCTTATCAATTTTCTTATGAGATATAAATTGATAAAGAATAAAACTCCGCTCATCATATTCATCAATTTCTGAATTGAAATAATTCAGCAATAATTTTATACTTTCTCTTCGCATATAAGACTTATTGCCTTTTATGTCTTCTATTCCTTCACCATCGTCTTTTAACAGAATATGTAAGTAATAATTCCATTCTTTTGTTTCAGGAACTATTTTGTCTATTCTAAAATCTTCAAGATTATCTATGTCGTTTAAATACAGCCTTCCACTTTCTATTACATCTAAAAACCTTTTTTGCTGTAATTTATCTATTGAATTGGCATAATCATCTGCGAGTAATTTTCCTTTCTTTTCCAAATGAAAAAATTGGCCTTCAGTATTGATTAGATTGAGTGTGGACAAAGCCCCTGCATAATACTGACCCAGCGCACCGGACCTAAAATCCCAATAAACAGACCCTTTTTTTGTGTCTTTTAGCTTATCGGCGCCTAAGTGAATGTCATAATACCCCTTTTCAACTATTTCGGATTCATTTTCTCCTGTAAATTTGCTTCCTATTACACTTTTTACCTCAGGAGCCTTATTTCGCATTATAAAAGCTATAATTAGCTCTCCTCTTCGAATAAAGTTATAATGTTCTCTATGGGTGAAATCTGTTCTACCTTCATTGGCTTTATAAAATTCTCGAATAATCCACATATAGAAACCATAGTATCTCAATCGTTGCGTTAAGTTGGTTAACCCCGGGAGTAATCTTCCATAAGTAGTAATGGAACTATTTTGTATTCCCAAGGCATCACGGCCTGTCATGAAACCGCTATTTTCTGCCCAGAAAGGGATTTTATAGGAAGCGATGCTATACATAATTATCTAAAATAAAAGTCTGCTATTAAATATTTGGAATTATTGATTTATAAATTCGTCTAACAAATTTCTTAGTTCTATGGCCTTATCTCTATCAAATTGAATGTTTTGTTTGGCACCCCGGCTTCTATCAAGGTCTCCGAAGGCATAGGTTCTTAACTGCATCCAGTGTTTTTCTATAATTACATCTGCAACTACATCTCCTTGTCTGATACTAATTCTATCAATTTTTTCTTTAATAATTTTACCGAGTACTGCCATGATATTTTTATTTTAATAATTCGAGTTATATGTTGTTATACTTCATGTTCTCATTTCTTATTTTGAACTTAATCTTCTAAAACCTTTAATAATTTGATAAATAAATATACCCAGTATAACACGGTGGAAAAGGTCTAAAAACTGCAACCAACTACTATCAATTTCTCCATACGTGGAAGAAAATTTTCTCGCTGGATTAAACATTTGCCAGAATACATTAAAATTATTCCATACCTCAGACAATGTTAGTGAAATATCATCCATACTTTTAGCCATTGTATAATTTATTTGGTCTGAAAATATGGGAAGCATTATAACATAAAAACCAAGTGTAATTAAAGAAATAATCCAAAGTGGTTTCCACCAACTCAACCCGTAATTATTAGTACGGCTAACCGTCATTATGACCTTGTCAGTCCATTTATAATTTTCTCCATATTCTTTAAGTTCGTTTCGGTAGGCTTGCATCTCCCTTGCCTTAAATAAAAGACTGTCAATTTCATTGCCTGATTTGGATAAAGCGGATTTTAATTGTTTAGAAATTTCACGAATTCCTCTTTGTTTATCTTCTTCTGAAACATTAGATATTATTTCAAGTTTATCATTATCAAACCATTTAACATTTGAAGCTTTTATGCTATCTAACTGTACATTATCAATTCTAATAACACCGAATGAGCCTAAATCAAATTCATTAAATCTTGCTGAACCGAAATCGGAATTACTGAAATTCAACGAGCTATTTTCCGTTGCAGAACATTTTACAAAACTCAAGTCAGCATAATTTGTGAAATTATTGAAGAGAACCAACCTAAATACCATTCTGTTAAACAGCAATTTGAGGTTCTGATTTATGCCTGACACCTGTAAATCATCAACTCTCCAATTATCAAAATTAAGGACACCTTCAAAACTAGGTGATAACCTTAAAGTAATTTTATCAATAGGATAACCCAAACCATTAAAATCTGCTCCTTCAATAAACTTTGCTTCAGTAATAAATATTTCATCACAATTTGCTTTGTTTGTACCAACTAAATCTCTGTTTTCGAGTTTTAATTTTTTATTAAATACATCCCTGTGGATGAAAACGCCTTTAATTCTAGATGCCTCTATATTAAATGTTCCATTGAAAACATTATCATTAAAAGTAAAGTTATTTGGACATTCAACGTTCCAAAATCTACACCATTCTTTTATCTCACACCTTATAATTGAAACATCTCCTTTTAGAGTTTCTACCCTTAAATTACCACCTATATTGGTATTACGAAGTTCAAGTTCGAAATCACCCCTTGTAATATCCAATATAGATTTAATATTACTATCCTTGATTTTGAGACCTCCCTCAATTACTGCTGTATCAATTTTTATTCGTTCAAATTCTGAATTAGAATCTACAACAAAAGACCTTTCCAATCTATTTTTGTAAGCGACGAATATATGCTCTCCCTTACAATCAGAAATTAGAATGGAACAGTTATAAGGATTGGTTGTCTGTGAATAGTCTGAAGTTGAAACCTCATTAAAAACAATTCCGGATTTAAATGTGCAATTTTTGAATACTAAACCATGGTTTATGTGAACATGGTTAACTTTCACAAGTCTATTAAAAACCAGACCTTCGATTATTCTAAAATTCCAATTTACGACTGAAGAATCAATAGTTACTTCGAAATTAATAGTTGTTCCTCTCTCATGAATGTGAGACGATATTAATCTTTGATTGAAACTGGCTTGATTATTAATAGGCATTAGTATAGTTATTTAAAATCTTCTCATTCCTCCGCATCCAGAATAGCTGCTCTTAGAGCGGTAATACGTTGTTGCCCATCGATTAGAATCTTTTTGCCTTCTGACATAGACTCATCCTTTAATTTTACATTATGGTTACGCCATGAAATGATGTAGCCTATGGGATAGCCTTTATAAAGGGAATCCATTAAATCTCTTACCTTACTTGATTTCCAAACAAAAGGGCGCTGTATTTCGGGTATGGCTATTTCGCCCGATTTTACCCAAGATAATAGGGTTTCTATGGGATGTTGATTGACCGAATATTTTTGTGTTTGCATAATATTTATGTTTTTTAATGAACCACTAAACCAACCTTTCTTAATTTAGATTGCAAATTTTCGTCTAAGTTTTCAAGGTCGGAATCATCCAGTTCTACTAAAATAAAATTATACTTACTGTATAATTCGAGTTTTCTCTTTTTTCGTTCTAAATATTTAGGGTCGGACATACCCCAAAACTCTACATAAATTTTATTTTCTGGCAAATAAAAGTCACAGTACATGTCCTCATCAATATTTAGCTTTTTTTCATAGGCATGAACGATTCCATTGTTATAGAAGAAGTTATCTATTAAAAGTTCAGCTCTACTTCTAACATAATGGCCATCAGAGGTTCTTTTTTCTGCCTTAATTTTTAAGCGGAAATCCATTTCTTCATCACCTGTTTGGGAATACTCAGAAATTTGTTCAACCTCATGACCTTCTCCAATTTTTATTGTTCTGACCAAGTGCTTATTATTCAAAATGCTTTCATCCCAAAGCGCATAGGGCACTCCGTTTTTTGACTCCATTTGATGACCTCCATTTTTTTCTCCAGCTTTTGTTACATTCCAACCATCTAAATTCTTGTTTATCCAACCTATTTCGGAGAGGTACAAATTGACTCTTCTATTAGAAATTTTAAAGTGCTCTCCAATTTTAGTTGGATTCAAAAGTTCTTTGGCGCTGATTGATTGGTCTAAGTCTAAATTTGATGGCCATACGACATATTCCCCGTATTTAGGAGTGTATTTGGTATCGCCTCCAGCTACTCTGCCATCTTGTGTTAATTGCCACTTATCGTCTTTTTTATAAATCCATCCATTATTGGCTAGTTGATTAAATAAATCTTTGGTTTCTATACTTTTAATTTTAGCTAATTGAGTTGTAGATATTAATTTCATATGATTTGGTTTTATTTTATTATTTGGCTTGATTTTACCCAAGATAAAAGCGTTTCTATTGGGTGTTGATTGACGGAATATTTTTGTGTTTGCATATTTAATTTTTAATTGAAAGCAATTCTTTAATTATATCATTTTTGAACTTACTAAAAACACGTTTGTGATATTTATCTTCTTCTAATTCAATTCCAAAGATTAACCTATATATTTCTTCTTTTGGGACATCAAGATGACCAAAGGTTTTTTCTAAAAGTATGTTTAGATAATTATCTGAGTACTTAAATCGCAAATCAATTAAGTCTTGTAACTCTTTACTAGAATGACCTCTATATATTAAAGGCAAATTAAGAGCTCTAACTGTATCAATTCCCTTTGTGTTAAATAAGGAACTATTCTTAAATACTATTTTGTTTTCTGAAATAGAAATAGGTGAATAACTAAAATTATATGTGCTTGAAATATTAGAATCTAGATATGGGTGCAAATGATCCTTTAGATTTAACTCAGTTGATGATTTAATAGTATTACATGTAGAACATGAAGGTATTAGATTATAAAAAGAAATACCAAGTAATGGAAAATCTGTCTTAGCAAACCAATGATCAAATTGCGGGACCATACTTTTTCCACTGCCAGACGGATTTCTATAAACAAAAATATACTCTCTATTACAATATGTACAAGTGTGTTTATCTAACAATCGGGCTAATCGATAATTCCACTTTTCTCCTGTATTTTCATCTTTTGAAAACCAACTTGTAAAACCTGAATTAACGAATAGTTTTTTTGCATTTTCTTTAAAATCAGCAACAGTGTTGCCTGTGACAGCAATAAATTTTGCTTGTAGATCATTATTTATATCAAGAAGTCTTTGAGGTTTTGCTTTATCAATACTATCCTTTAACTTTTGGTACTCCAACACCATGGCGGTTGGATTTAAAGTTATCCAATTTGAAAGGGCATCTTCTACAAACGATGGGCTATTTAGTTTTTTTGCAGCCTCATAGGCTTTTTTTGCATAATGGTTAGCAGTGTTCTTGTCGTCTTTTGCCTTGAAGTAGGTCGATAGGTTTTTATAGCTTGAATAAAGGCCTTTCGAGTCGTCAATTTTTAGCCTTATTTGCAAGGCATCCTGTAAATTGTGCAGCGCTTCTTGCTTGTTTAGTTTGAGCTGGGCAAGCCCTAAATTATCTAAAGCCCGAGCAGTTTGTTTTTTGTCTTTAAGCGGGATACTATTTTTATAAACTTCTAAAAATTCGCTTTCAGCTCTAGTGTAATTTGATTGGTCTAAATAAATTAAACCTATATTATTTCTAATAATATTGATATAGCCTTGGTTAGTGGTGTGTTTTAACGCTTTTTTGTAATATTTGATGGCTTCATTGTATTCCATCAACATATTATATATTCTTCCAAGTTGATTGTAGAGCCCTACTTTGCTTTGTGATAAAATTTTTTTATCTGAAATACTACTTAATAGTTTCAACGCTTCAACGGCACTCGTTTCACTACCATAATAGTCTCCAAGGCCAAATTGTATTATTGATAATTGTCTTAGACTGTTAATTGCCGAAATAGTATCCTTTGAACGAATATTTTTTTCGAAAGCTTTATTAAAAAAGACATAAGATTGAACTAAACTTGTACTAGTTTTGGGGTTATTGGCTAAATTTGAGTAGTATGATGTGCTATCAATTTGTTGTTTTGTCAAGTTGATATTTGTGCAGAACCCAAAATTGAACATCGTAAAAAAGAGGAATGATACCGAAAGTTGTTTCATTTCTCAAATGTAATAACTTATTTAAATATCCATTTAGAATCAAGGCTCCATAAACCTCGTAATTGCTTCATCCGAGATCTTGGGATTGGCTCCTTCGTTTCCGGCTACCAAAGCACCAACCGCACAGGCAAAATCGATAGCTTTCTGAGGGGTGGTTTCATTTAAAAGTTGACTAATTAACGACCCTAAAAACGAGTCGCCAGCCCCAACAGTGTCTACAACTTTAGTAATGTAGCCGCTATTGTAATAAAGTTTGCCGTTGTACAATAAAACGGCGCCGTGTTCGCCTTTGGTAACACAAATATGCTTGGTATTGGTTTTTTCGGCTATTAAATAGAGGTTTTGTTCCAAAGATTTGTATTTTGAGCCCATAAGCTGGCTAACCTCGTAAAGTTCGTCATCATTAAACTTAATAAAATCGGCATTATCCATTAAATGAAAAAGCACATCTCTGGTGTAATGCGGAGGCCTTAAATTAAGGTCGAAAATTTTGTATTTAGCCAATTCTATTAAGCTGTACAGCGTTTCTCTGGATGTTTCATCTCGCGCTGCTAAACTCCCAAAAACAAAGGCATCAGCATTTTTAACTATGTTTTGTGCTTCGTCTGTTAACAGTATTTTATCCCAAGCTCGGGGTTGTTTTATATCGTAGGTTGCCGAGCCTTTTTCGCTCAGCTTTACTTTAACTTTACCGGTTTTATACTTGTAAAGCACTTGAATGTTATCTGTATTTATGTTGTTTTCATTGAGATATTGTAATAATTTCTCTCCCCAAACATCTGCGCCTATGGCGCTAACCATCGATATGTCGTGGCCAAATGCGCTCAATCTACTTGCAACGTTTAATGGGGCTCCGCCAATATTTCTATGCTCAGGAAATACATCCCATAAAATTTCACCAAAACAGACTATTTTACTCATGGATACACTTTTGGTTCAAAGTGGTGAAAAAATCTATAATACACAAATGAAATGGCGCGAAATACAGGTTTTTTTCAATATTAAGGTGGCTTTTGATGATTTAAAAGAACCACTAAAACCCATGGAATGCTTTGGCAATACGGCAATCGATTAAATATTGAAGGCGGAGTTGTAAGTTCATAGGTTGTTCGTTGAGGTGTTTTGTGTAATAAATTATTCCGGCCGATTTTTTATCCAATTCTGGAATGGTGTTTTTTCCAAAAGATTGGGCGTGCCTTATGCTGTAATCGTACGCTTCAAGCTCATGCCGCGTTAAGCCATGATGTTTCAGGTGTCCAATCAATTTGCTTCGGTTAACACTGGTAATTTTTACTGATTTAATATCGTTGCGGTCAGTCAGCTTTGTTTTACCTGTTTTTAAAATAATGGCGGTAATTAAAAAGTAATAATGTGTCTTTTTAGACGTGTCCAACAGCCACCCTTCTTTAATTTCGTGGTTTTTATTAAGGTATGATAGTTCGAATGTAAATGTGGGTAAATCTTGGTTAAGATAATGCAATTGGGCTTTTTCATCAATAAAGTAATCGTTCGAGTTGTGATGAAATATAATGTCGATGCCTTGATGTTGCTTGTTAAAATCTGTAATGCGTGAAAATTTTAATTTTTTCGATTCATAAACGTCGTCTAAATAAGTATTCAGAATGTGCTCTTGTTCTAAGTCGAATTTAAAATTAGACACTATTTATATGCTTTGGTTACTTGGTTGTAAAGCGCCTTACCTATTTTTTCAACCACGCCCACAACGAGTGCGTTGCCCATAAAAAAGGCTCGTTTGGTATCGGTAATGCCTTCGAGTTTGGTGTGGTTATCGGGGAACATATTGAGTCGCTCCAGTTCTACGGGCGTTAACCGTCTAAGGCCGCTTTTCGTGGCCACAACATGTTTAAAACGCGAGGGCGATTTGCCGCCCTCGCCTGTAATTATGGTACGTGAGGCATTGTCTAAGGGGTCTGGGTAAATCATGGCGCCTTCACTATAATTGTATTCAAATCCCGCTTTGGTTTTTCGCTTTTCTTTTTTGGCACCTTTTAGGTATTCCCATTTAGGTTTGTCGGTTTCGCTTAAAAAAAACTCGGGGGTAACTTCGCCATTTTGTAAAACATCGGCCAAAACCGTTTTTTTTCCTTCGTAAGAAGGGGTGGTTTTTGTGGTATAAACTTTATCGTTAATTAAAAGGCCGGAATTTTGAAAAGGTGATAGTTTGCCATTTTTATTAAAGTTATTGGTGATGTCAACCAAATTACCTTTTAGTTCAATTTCTTGTATTGAATTATTTTTTTCAACAGGAAACGCTTTGGCTATGGTGCCGTCTTCAATAAGCCAGTTTATTTTGTTGGTGTTTTCGATACGTTTATAAATGGGCGATGTTTTATGGTAACCAATAAAAAATACGCGTCGGCGGCGCTGGGGCATGCCGTAATCGGCAGCATTTATAACGCGCCATTCTACGGCGTATCCTAACAGGTTTAGGCTTTGTAGCATTACAGCGAAATCGCGACCACGTTGCGTTGATGGCGATTTTAAAAGCCGATCTACGTTTTCTAAAAAAAGGTATTTGGGTCTGTTTTTCTTTTCCTCCAAAATTCGGTGGATAGACCACCAAAGCACACCTTTTTTGCCTTTTAAGCCTTTAGAGTTATGCAGGGTGGTGGCCACGGAATAATCCTGACACGGAAAACCGCCTACCAACACATCATGGTCAGGAATATCTTTTGTTGCCACGGTGGCGATATCGGCATCACTGTGGTTGTCTTTGCCAAATCGTGCCTCGTAAACCATAGACGCATGTTGTGTTTTTGTTGAAGGTTCCCATTGGTTGCTCCAAATCACCTTGTAGTTGTTGACTTCTAGCCCTAACCTAAAACCGCCAACTCCAGCAAAAAGCTCTACTACTTTTAGTTTGTTGTTTTGCATTTTAAAAATAAGAAAGTACAGAACACAAAAATATATAATGAAATAAAGTGCTTTTTATACAAACGAAAACTTTTATAAAGTTCTTATTAACGACGAACTCATGTAAAATTTAAATTAAATAATACATATATTTGTTGGAAATAAAGAAATGAAATTGTTTTGTTTCTTAGTTTTTGAAAGCTTACAAAGTGTGTTTCGTCGAGTATTTTTACGTTTCACAGATGATTTTTGTGCGTAAAAATTACAAAAATTTTTTAAAATCGCTTTTTTTCATACATTTGTAACCCAGATGACAATACAAATTAAAAGAATATTTGCCTCAATCTTATTTGTATTAATAAGTATTGTATGTGCTGCTCAAGTTGGGCCAACGCCTCCGCCACCTGGCGCTCCTCCTCCTCCGGTAGGCACTCCTATTGATGGCGGTGTTCTTTTTGGTGTGGTTTTTGCGCTATTTTATGGTGTTAAAAAGTTACTGTTCAATAAAAATAATGATTAACTATTTTTGTTAAGTTCTGTAAGTCTTGCCACGTATTTCCCTAAAACATCAAATTCTAAATTAACAATAGTTCCTTCTTTAAAAGTATTAAAGTTTGTGTGCTCATAAGTGTACGGAATTATCGCTACACTGAAGCTATCTTGCTTGGAGTTTACAACAGTTAGACTTGTGCCGTTAACAGTAATCGAACCTTTTTCAATAGTCATGTTGCTAAGTGAAGTGTCGTAACTAAAAGTAAACACCCAGCTTCCACTTTCTTCTTTTATCGAAGTGCAAACGGCAGTTTGGTCAACATGTCCCTGTACGATATGCCCATCCAAACGGTTGCCCAATTTCATAGCGCGCTCCAGATTTACTTTATCGTTAATCTGTAATGTTGCTAGATTGGTTTTTTCTAAAGTTTCCTTAATAGCTGTTACTGTATATTCATCACCATTAATAGCAACAACGGTTAGGCAAACACCATTGTGCGCTACACTTTGGTCTATTTTTAATTCAGGAGTTAAGAGGCTCTTTATGGATATATGAAGATTATCCAACTCCGTTTTTAAGTTTGAAACTGTGCCAATATCTTCAATAATTCCTGTAAACATATTATTCTCTGTTTATTTAGTTAAATTTGCCAATCAAAAAGAATTTCAAAACTACGAACAAAAGTTGTCATTTTTAAATGAAGCATGCAGAAAATATAATAGTAGGAATATCGATAGGAGATTTAAATGGTATTGGGGGCGAAATTGTTTTAAAAACTTTTGAAGACTCGCGAATGTTGGACTTTTGTACGCCTGTGATTTTTGCTTCCATAAAGGTGGTGTCGTTTTTAAAATCACATTTCAATTCCGAAATCAATTTCCAAAGTATAAATAACCTTGCGGAAGTGGTTCATGGAAAGGTAAATGTTTTTAATTGTTGGAAAGAACCCGTTAATATTGAATTTGGAAAAGAAGACCTTAAAATAGGCGAATATGCCATAAAATCATTGGAGGAAGCAACCAAAGCCTTAAAAAATGGTGATATCGATGTGTTGGTTACGGCTCCAATAAATAAGCATAATATCCAATCTGAAAAATTTAAATTCCCGGGACACACCGATTATCTAGCTCAAGAGTTGGAGGGGGAAAGCCTAATGTTTATGATAACCGACACATTGCGGGTAGGGCTCTTAACAGACCATGTGCCGGTTAAGGATATAGCCAACCATATTACGCCCGAATTAATCGAGAAAAAAATAGAAACTGTTTACGATTCGCTAAAACGTGATTTTAAAATACAAAAACCTAAAATTGCTGTACTGGGGATTAATCCGCATACCGGCGATAATGGTGTAATTGGTAGCGAAGACGATGATGTGTTAAGGCCAACACTAAAAAAAATAAAAGAAGATGGCAAACTGGTTTTTGGCCCCTATGCCGCAGATAGCTTTTTTGGTTCCAACAATTACAAAAATTTCGATGCCATAATAGCCTCGTACCACGATCAAGGCTTGGTGCCTTTTAAAACGCTGTCGTTTGGGCAAGGCGTAAATTTTACTGCGGGTTTAAATAAAGTAAGGACCTCTCCAGATCACGGTACCGCTTTTGAAATTGCAGGAAAAGGCAAGGCTGATGAAAACTCGTTCAAAGAAGCTGTTTTTAGTGCTATTCAAATTTTTAGAAATAGAAGGAGTTACAAAAAATTAACCAAAAACCCACTCAAAAAAGCGCCAAGAAAGGAGCGACGTTAAGTGCTCATAATTAGTAAATAAACTTTAAAATCAATAGATTAAAAGATATAAACAAAAAAATGTTTATAAGTCATGTGGCGTAAATAAAAATTTATATATTTGCAGGCTCAAAATAGATGTTGAAAATGAAGCTATTAAAAGAATTTACAATTCCATTTGTTGGGTTGAAAATAGGGAAGCATCATTTTGACTACAAAATTGAGCAAACGTTCTTTGAGCATTTTGAGTATGAGGATTTTAATGATGTAAACGTATTAGTTGATGTTGAGCTTGAAAAAAAATCGACATTTTTAGAGTTGCATTTTAAAATCTCTGGATGGGTAAACATTAATTGCGACCTCACTAACGAGCCTTATAACCAAACTATTGAAAATGAATTCAATTTGGTTGTAAAATTTGGGGAGGAGTACAATGATGAATTTGTTGATATTTTGATTGTTCCTCATGGTACCTTCGAAATAAACATACAACAATATATTTACGAAATGATAATCTTGGCCGTTCCATTAAAAAGAACACACCCAGGAATTGAAGATGGCTCTCTAGATTCAGACATACTTAAAAGATTAGAAGAATTAAGACCCAAGCAAAAAGAAGAAAAAGAAGAGGAAGAGGAAATTGATCCTCGATGGAATAAATTAAAGAAATTATTAACGGATAAATAATATATAAAATGGCACATCCTAAAAGAAAAATCTCGAAAACAAGAAGAGATAAAAGAAGAACGCACTATAAAGCAACTGCGCCACAGATTGCAACATGTCCAACAACTGGTGAAGCGCACCTTTACCACAGAGCACACTGGCATGAAGGAAAATTATACTACAGAGGTCAAGTATTAATTGACAATTCAGAAGAAGTAGAGAACTTAGCATAAAAACAATTATGCAAGCATATATTAAAACGCTCATTGTTGAGCGTTTTTTTTATGAAATACTTTTTCTAAATCACAAAAACACGTAATTTGCAAATTATTACGTCAAAATTTAGTAGTTTTCGTAAAATATTGAGCGTTTTCCCCTATTTTTAACGATTTTTTAATCGAAATAATTTAAAAGGTATGAGTAAAATCTCAGCGGCAATTACAGCTGTAGGTGCATATGTGCCAGAATATGTATTGACCAACCAGATGCTTGAAAACATGGTTGAGACCAATGATGAATGGATTACAACCAGAACAGGAATCAAAGAGCGTCGAATTCTAAGAGATGAAGGAAAAGGTACATCGTTTCTTGCCATTAAAGCAGCCCAAGACCTTATAAACAAGAAGGGCATCGATCCAAAAGATATAGAACTTGTTATCGTTGCAACAGCAACTCCAGATATGAAAGCGGCTTCAACGGCATCGTTTACTGCATCAGAAATTGGGGCAACCAATGCCTTTTCATTCGATATGGATGCCGCTTGTTCGAGTTTTTTGTATGGCATGTCAGTAGCAGCCAGTTACATAGAATCTGGACGCTATAAAAATGTATTGTTGATAGGTGCCGATAAAATGTCGTCAATCATAAACTATAAAGACCGTGCTACCTGTATTATTTTTGGTGATGGTGCCGGAGCGGTGTTATTCGAGCCTAATGAAGAAAATTTAGGGCTTCAAGACGAATACTTAAGAAGTGATGGAACAGGTCGCGAATTTTTACAGGCAACATACGGAGGGTCTTCCTTTCCTATTACCGAAGAGGCTATGGCAAAAGGCGGACAATACGCCTTTCAAGAAGGACGTACCGTTTTTAAAAATGCTGTGTTCAATATGGCTGATGCCACTGTAAAGGTTTTAGAGCGAAATAATTTAACAAAAGACAATGTAGATTGGCTAGCAGCGCACCAAGCCAACAAACGTATTATTGATGCTACGGCGCAACGCATAAATTTAGAAGAAGAGAAGGTAATGGTGAACATCCATAAATATGGAAACACAACCTCGGCTACGCTACCTCTACTTTTAAACGATTACGAATCACAACTTAAAAAAGGCGATAATATTATTTTTGCCGCTTTTGGAGGCGGATTCAATTGGGGCGCCATCTATTTAAAATGGGCCTATAATTCAAAAAACTAACAACCCACTAACAAAAATTAGTAAATTATGGATATAAAAGAGATTCAAAACCTTATCAAATTTGTTGCCAAATCTGGGGCAAGTGAGGTTAAACTAGAGATGGATGATGTAAAAATCACTATCAGAACAGGATCGGATTCAGATAAAAATCCATCGGTACAGTATGCACCGGTTCCAGCCCAAATACCGCAGCAGGTAGTGGCAGCTCCACCAGCAGAGGCAGCAGCCCCTGCAAAAGCAGCCGAACCAGCGGCACCTGCAAAAGCAGACGACGACTCTAAATACATTACAATAAAATCGCCAATTATAGGTACATTCTATAGAAAACCTTCTCCAGATAAGCCATTGTTTGTTGAGGTAGGGCAAACCATAGCCGAAGGCGATGTGCTTTGTATTATTGAAGCAATGAAGCTTTTTAACGAAATAGAATCTGAAGTTTCAGGAAAAATTGTAAAAATATTGGTTGACGATTCTTCACCTGTAGAATTTGATCAACCTTTATTTTTAGTAGATCCATCATAACCAATTTTAAAATTCCAAAAAACAAATCCCAATTTGTTGGAATTTGGAATTTGAGATTTTAATATTTAAAAGTTATGTTTAAAAAAATATTGATTGCCAATAGGGGGGAAATAGCACTTCGTGTTATTAGAACCTGTAAAGAAATGGGCATTAAAACGGTTGCCGTTTACTCGAAAGCAGATGCTGAAAGTTTGCATGTAAAATTTGCCGACGAAGCGGTGTGTATTGGTCCAGCGCCAAGTAGCGAGTCTTACTTGAAAATGTCCAATATTATTTCGGCGGCCGAAATAACCAATGCCGATGCCATTCACCCGGGCTATGGGTTTCTTTCCGAAAATGCCAAATTTTCAAAAATTTGTGAAGAGCACGGTATAAAATTTATTGGTGCCGACCCAGAAATGATTGATCGCATGGGCGATAAAGCTAACGCAAAAGCGACCATGAAAGCTGCAGGAGTGCCTTGTGTGCCGGGTAGTGAAGGGGTTATAAAAGATTTCGAGGAGTGTGAAAAGCTGGCCAAAGAAGTGGGGTATCCTGTAATGCTTAAAGCGTCTGCCGGTGGTGGAGGTAAAGGTATGCGAGGTGTTTTTAAGCCTGAAGATTTAAAAGCGGCATGGGATTCAGCCAGACAAGAAAGTAAGGCTGCCTTTGGAAATGATGATATGTACATGGAAAAGCTTATTGAAGAGCCTAGACATATCGAAATTCAGATTGTTGGCGATTCAAATGGTAAAGCTTGCCATCTATCGGAGCGCGATTGTTCTATACAGCGTCGTCACCAAAAGTTAACCGAAGAGGTGCCTTCGCCATTTATGACAACAGCTTTGCGCAAAAAAATGGGAGAGGCTGCTGTTAAAGCTGCAGAATACATTAAGTACGAAGGAGCAGGAACTATCGAATTTTTGGTCGATAAGCATCGTAATTTCTATTTTATGGAAATGAATACGCGTATCCAAGTAGAGCACCCCATTACAGAACAGGTTATTGATTTTGATTTAATTCGCGAACAAATATTAGTAGCGGCAGGCGTTCCAATTTCTGGAAAGAATTACTTGCCAAATCTACACTCCATAGAATGTAGAATCAACGCAGAAGACCCATATAATGGTTTTAGACCATCACCGGGTGTTATCACCACTTTGCATGCGCCAGGAGGTCATGGTGTACGTTTAGATACCCATGTTTATGCAGGGTATGCTATTCCGCCTAACTACGATTCTATGATTGCAAAGTTGATTACAACAGCGCAAACTCGAGAAGAGGCCATTAGTAAAATGAAGCGTGCTTTAGATGAGTTTGTTATAGAAGGTATAAAAACTACTATTCCGTTCCATAGACAGCTTATGGACCATCCAGATTATGTTGCTGGTAATTATACCACAAAATTCATGGAAGATTTTAAGATGGAAAAACCATCAGAAGAATAAAAAAATAATAACTCCGAAAGCAATTTCGGAGTTTTTTTATGGTGCTACCTCTATATTAACCGAAGGGATTGTATGGTTTAAAGCCTTAAATTAGCATCATGAACCTGTCTTACTGGGAAATAAAATCATGGTTAACCAATATCGATTTTTGTATTGTTGGTAGCGGTATAGTGGGTTTAAATTGCGCCCTCTATTTGAAGCAGCGATTCCCCAAATCTAAAATTCTTGTTTTAGAAAAGGGAATGTTGCCGCAAGGTGCAAGTACCAAAAATGCTGGTTTTGCATGTTTCGGGAGCCTTAGTGAAATTCTTAGCGACCTTGAAACACATACGCTAACGGAGATGTTCGATTTGGTAAAAAAAAGAGTTGATGGCCTTAACTTGTTAAGACAAAATTTGGGTGACACAGCTATTGGTTATAAAAACTACGGTGGGTACGAATTATTTACACCAAATAACGATACACTTTTTAATGAATGCCTTTCAAATCTTGAGGACATAAACCAAATGCTTTTTCCTATTTTTGAAGCTGAAGTGTTTGCTTTGAAGAAGCAGCATTTCAATTTTCAAAATATAAAAGAAGAGACTATTTATAACCCTTTTGAAGGACAGATTGATACTGGGAAAATGATGGCTGCCTTACTCAAAAAAGTGTATTCTGCAGGTGTAAAAATCCTAAATAATGTACAGGTTGAAAGCTTTTCGGAAAATAATAATACTGTGAAAGTAATAACCAATCGATTTGAGTTTTCAACTTCAAAATTATTAATAGCCACAAACGGATTTGCCTCACAATTACTCAATGAAAATGTTAAACCGGGCAGAGCACAAGTAGTAATTACAAAACCCATTAAAAACCTTCAAATAAAAGGAACATTTCATCTCGATAGGGGCTTTTATTATTTCAGGAATATTGATAATAGAATCCTCTTTGGCGGCGGAAGAAATCTTGATTTCAAAACGGAAGAAACAACAGAATTCGCCCTAAATTCCTTAATTCAAAATAAATTAGAAGACATCTTAAGTTCAATTATTTTACCTAATAAAGACTTTGAAATTGAACACAGGTGGAGTGGTATCATGGGGGTAGGCCACCAGAAGAAGGCCATAGTAAAACAAGTATCGAACAATGTATTTTGTGGTGTTAGGCTAGGAGGAATGGGGATTGCCATAGGAGGTTTGATAGGCAAACAACTTGTCGATTTAGTTTAATACTGTTGAGAAGCAACAAAGCAAAATGGAAAAACTGTCAATAAAAGAACAACTTTACAGGCAATGTTTGGCATATACAGAAATGCGGTTTGAAACCATAAACAACACCATTTCTGAAATTCAGGAGTCAATGCTTTCTGAAACTAAAAGTAGTGCTGGAGATAAGCATGAAACCGGTAGGGCTATGTTGCAATTAGAGCGCGAAAAAGCAGGAAGTCAACTTGCAGAAATAGAAAAGACCAAACAAAACTTATCTAAAATAAACATTGAAAATTCAGTGAAAAGTATTGGTTTGGGCAGTGTTGTATTTACTACGCAGTTCAACTATTTTATTGCCATTAGCGCCGGAGAACTGACTGTTGAAGACCAAACATTTTATGCGATTTCGGCGAATACACCCATCGGTAAATTGTTAATAGGGAAATCGGTTGGTGATGTTGTGAATTTTAGAAATATGAAGATAGAGGTTGTTGACATTATCTAATTGATAGATAAACTTTGTCATTTTTTCTCAAAGCTAATTCATGCTCAAAAAATACCGTTTCACCATCTAAATCGGCTTCAATTAAAAAGGAGCTTCCTTTAAAATAGCTGCATATAACAATTGCCATTAATTTAGAATGCTGAACTATTTTTAACTGATGTGCATAAACAATTTGACCATCAATGACATTGAACTCCCCAAAAAAAGAGGCGATTAATGGTGTTTTAGGGTTTTGATATAGATTTTCGGGTGTGTTATAAGCTTCAATATTTTGGTTGTTTAAAACCATTATATTATCTGCAAAACCCAAAACATCGTTTTTATCGTGGGTGGCTACTATGCACGTTATGTTGTTTTCTTTTAAATATTTAAAAACGCTACGCCTTAAGCTCTGCTTTTTAAAGTTGTCTATATGGCTAAAGGGTTCGTCGAGAAGTAAAATTTCAGGTTGTTTGGCCAGTGCTCTAGCCAAGGCCACACGTTGTTTTTGCCCGCCGCTCAAGCGTTTAACTTTAGTTTTTGCAAAGGCTTCAAGTTCTACTACTTTAATTAATTCGTTAACGCGTTTTTGGCTTTCTTCAGGGAAAAAACGTGATAGATGTTTGGCTATATTTTCTTCAACAGATGTAACAGGCATCAAATCGAATTCCTGAGCCACATACTTAATAAAATCGTAACCAACAACCAAATTAAATTTTGGACCTAAAATTTCAATATCTTTCCAAAAAATATGCCCTTCATCCAAATCGTATTCGCCATACAATACTTTTAACAAAGTACTTTTTCCCACGCCACTTTCACCAATAATAGCTAGGTTTTCGCCGGCTTGCGCCTTAAAGGAAACACCTTTTAATACAGGTGTATTTTTATAAGAAAAAGTTAAGTTTTTTACATTTAGCATATGGATGCAAGTTAAAGAAAATCAACCTTTCTTTAGACTTTTAATGTTCATATTGAACAATGTAAAGCCAAAAATATCGGCATATTGTTCTATGGTTTTGTTAACAGGGGTGCCTGCGCCGTGGCCAGCGTTGGTTTCAATTCGTATTAAGGTAGGGTTTTTGCCGTTTTGTTTGCTTTGCAGTTCGGCAGCGAACTTAAAACTGTGTGCCGGTACTACTCGGTCGTCGTGGTCGGCCGTTGTAATTAGCGTTGCTGGATATTCAATACCTTTTTTAATGTTGTGCAATGGTGAATATCCTTTTAGGTATTCAAACATGGCTTTACTGTCTTCGGCTGTGCCATAATCGTAAGCCCAACCTGCACCAGCGGTAAATGTATGATAGCGTAGCATGTCTAAAACTCCAACGGCAGGTAAGGCCACTTTGGCTAAATCAGGCCGCTGGGTCATGGTGGCGCCAACCAATAAGCCGCCGTTAGATCCGCCTCTAATGGCTAAATATTTTGATGCCGTATAGTTATTATCAATTAGGTGTTCCGCAGCCGCGATAAAGTCGTCGAAAACGTTTTGTTTTTTTTGTTGTATACCATCGGTATGCCAGGTTTTGCCGTATTCACCACCGCCGCGCAAGTTGGGAATGGCAAGGATACCCCCTTGCTCCATCCAAACTACATTTGTAATGCTAAAACTTGGGGTAAGACTGATGTTAAATCCACCATAGCCGTAAAGAATAGTTGGGTTTTTGCCGTTTTTTTCTAAGCCTTTTTTGTGCGTTATAATCATTGGGATTTTTGTGCCATCTTTTGATGACACAAATACTTGGTGACTTTCGTAATCAGAGGGATTAAAATTAACCGAAGGCTCCCAAAACAAACTTTTATTTCCTTTTTCAACATCCATTTTATAGATACATAAGGGTGTGTTGTAATTAGTAAAATAAAAGTAAATCTGTTGGTCTTCTTTTTTGCCGCTAAATCCCGATACTGTGCCGAGCCCTGGTAGTTCTATTTCGCGAATAAAAATACCATTATAATCAAATTGTTTTATGTTGGAAACAGCATCAACTAAATAATGCGCAAATAAATATCCGCTGCTTTTTGAAATGGTTAAAGCTTGATGGGTTTCCGGAATGAGGTCTGCCCAATGTTTTGGGGTAGGGTTAGAGGCGCTCACCTTAACTACTTTTTTGTTTGGCGCATTTAAATTCGTCAATAAAAGAAGGTTGTCTCCATCATTGTCGATAAGGATGGTGTCGCTATCGGTATGATTTAAAATGGTTTCAAATTTACTTTTTGGTTTCGATAGGTCTTTAATTAACAATTTATTTCCAGAAGTTGAAATACGAGGGCTTAAAACTAAAAACCGATTATCTTCAGTCACTTTGGCATAGATATATCGGTGTTTTTCTTCTGGCTTTCCGCCGAAAATGAGCACATCATCTTTTTGCGAAGTCCCCATTTTATGATAATATATTTTATGCTGGTCTGTTTTGGCCGAAAGTACGCTCCCTTGCGGTTTATCGTAACTGGAATAATAAAATCCTTCGTCTTTAAACCATGAAATTAGTGAAAACTTTATGTTGGTTAAAGCGGGCTCTATTATGGTTTTTGTCTCTGTATCCATAATAAAAGCTTTTCGCCAATCGCTACCGCCTTCTGAAACGGTGTAAGTCACTATTTTTCCACTTTTTGAAAAGCTAAGAGTATCTAAAGACACTGTTCCGTCTTTTGAAAACGTATTAGGATCCAGAAAAATTTCTTCCTCTCCATTTGTTTTTTTTCTGTAGACCACACTTTGGTTTTGTAGGCCTTGGTTTTTTGAAAAATATATATAATCGCCCTCTTTACATGGGGCGCTTCGCTTTTCGTAATTCCATAGTTTGGAAAGCCTATTTTTTAAATCGTTCCGGTACGGAATTTTTTGCAGGTAGTTGTTGGTTACTTGGTTTTGAGCTTCAACCCAAGCTTTTGTTTCTGCACTTCTGTCGTCCTCAAGCCAACGGTAGGAGTCTTTTACCTCGACACCAAAATAGGTGTCAATAATATTTTCGACTTTGGTTTGAGGGTATTTCAAAAGGTTTGGTTTAATATATGAAATTCAAAAATAAATAAAAAAACTCCTGTAGAAGCATACAGGAGTTTAGAATTATATAATCTAAGATACAGATAATTTACACTAATTTGTTTTCGATTAAATATTCTGCAATTTGAATGGTGTTTGTAGCAGCACCTTTACGAAGGTTGTCGGCCACAATCCACATATTTAATGTGTTAGGTTGTGTTTCGTCACGACGAATTCTTCCAACAAAAACCTCATCCTTTTCATGTGCGTAAATAGGCATTGGATAGGTGTTGGTATCGGTATTGTCTTGAACCACAACACCAGGTGTTTCGCTTAATAATTTACGTACATCGGCCAAATCAAAATCATTTTCAAACTCAACGTTAACAGACTCAGAATGCCCTCCTGCTGTAGGAATACGAACAGCGGTAGCCGAAACAGAGAACGAACGGTCGTTCATGATTTTTTGTGGCTCGCGTGCCAATTTCATTTCTTCTTTTGTATAACCGTTTTCTTCAAAAACATCACAGTGTGGCAAAGCATTTCTTCCAATAGGATAAGGGTACGCCATCTCGCCTTCAACCCCCGCGATTTCGTTTTCTAATTGGCGTACAGCTTTTACACCGGTACCGGAAACAGATTGATACGTAGAAACGACAACACGTTTCATTTTATATTTTTTATGAAGCGGGTTTAACGCCATGACCAACTGAATGGTTGAACAGTTAGGATTGGCGATGATTTTGTCGTCTTTTGTTAATTCGTTGGCATTAATTTCTGGAACTACCAATTTTTTTGAAGCATCCATTCTCCATGCTGAAGAATTATCTACTACAGTGGTGCCAACTTCGGCAAATTTAGGAGCCCACTCTAAAGAGGTACCGCCACCTGCTGAAAACAAAGCAATATCTGGACGCATAGAAACAGCCGTTTCTAAACCAACTACTTTATAATCGTTGCCTTTGTATGTAATGGTTTTACCCACAGAGCGCTCTGAGGCTACTGGGATTAATTCGGTTACTGGAAAATTGCGTTCTGCAAGAACTTTTAGCATCACTTCGCCAACCATACCGGTGGCGCCAACAACAGCTACTTTCATCTTTTCTAACGTTTTAAAATTTTGTGAGGACAAAACTAAGTATTAATTCCATTTTAAAATCTAAAAAAAGCCCCCATTTTTTAAAAACGAGGGCTTTTTAACAACAAATAACAGGTTGTTGTATTATTAACTGTTTGTTATTTTTTTAACAAATCTCTAATTTCACCTAATAACTCTTCTTGAGTTGGACCTTTAGGAGCCTCTGGTGCTGGTTCTTCTTTTTTCTTCATTTTGTTAACGCCTTTTACAATAAGGAACATTACAAATGCTACAATAATAAAGTCGATAACATTGGTTAAGAACGCGCCCCAAAGTACAGAAACTTCACCTACCATTTCTCCTGCGTCGTTTAATGTACCTTCTTTAATCACATATTTTAAATCTTTAAAGTCTGCTTTGAAAATCAATCCAATTAATGGCGAAACAATTCCTCCGGTAAATGAGGAAACAACCTCTTTAAAAGCGGCACCCATTACAAAACCGACTGCAATGTCTACCAGGTTGCCTTTCATGGCAAATTCCTTAAACTCCTTTAGCATAATTATAAATTTTTGATTAGTACCTATCAAAGTAACTAAAAAATTTTAACATTTAGTAATTTATTTTTCGGTAAAAACACGCTTTACGCGCTGTGAGATAGAGGTTATAAGCTCATAAGAAATAGTATTTGCGCTTTCGGCTAGGTTTTCAGCAGTGTTTTTATTGTCGAATACAATAACTTCGTCACCTTCTTTACAATTAATGTTCGATACATCAACCATAATCATATCCATGCAAACATTGCCAATTATTGGTGCTTTTTTGTTGTTTATGGTTACGTAACCTTTACCTTTACCGTATTGCCTGCCAATACCATCGGCATGCCCAATAGGCAACGTTGCTGTTTTAGTGGGTTTAAGGCTTTTAAACGCACGGTTATACCCTACGGTTTCGCCTTCTTTTATGTGGTGAATTTGAGAAATTACCGTTTTTAAGGTGCCAATGGGTTTTAAGTATTGGTTTTCTTTTTCAGAATTTCCAAAGCCATAAAGCCCAATACCACTTCTTACCATATCAAAATGGGCTTCGGTGTAGTTTAAAATTCCTGATGTATTGCACATGTGCATAATAAGCTTGTAGCCCAATCCTTTTGTGAAATTTTTAGCAATAGTTTTAAAGCGTTCAATTTGTTGTATTGAGAATGCTTTTTCGTTTAAATCTTCACTGGCTGCCAAATGTGAAAATATCGATTTTACTGTTACAGAGCTGTTGGTTTTTAGTTTTGAAACATTATCGTTGATGTGTTTTTCATCAAAACCCAATCGGTTTAGCCCTGAATTAAACTTAATGTGAATTGGGTAGTTTTGAAGTTTTTCTGTGGAAGCGACCTCCAAAAATTCATCTAAAATCTTCGTATTATAAAGCGCGGGTTCTAAGCAATGTTCAATGAGCTGATTGAAATTAACTGTTTGCGGGTGCAACACCAAAATGGGCGTTGTTATTCCAGATTTTCTTAGCGCAATACCTTCACTTATGTAAGCAACAGCAAAATAATCTACACCTAGTTTTTGAAGAAAATAAGCTGTTTTATTTGCGTCGCTACCATAGGCATAAGCTTTTACCACGGCCATGAATTTGGTGGTAGGCTGTAGTTTCGATTTGAGGTATTCAAGGTTGTGCTGAAGTGCCTTTAAGTTTATTTCAAGCACCGTTTCTTGCGCTTTAGGCATCGTTGTCTTTGGGTTTATTGATTATTTCTTCAGCATCGTTTACCCGCATGTTTCTAACTTTATCGCGCAACATGGCTTTATAGTAAGCAGCACGACTTAAAGGTTCGTACTCTTCAACTTCACCTAATAATACCAGGTTATCACTTTTAGATTTGCGGTAGCTGTACTGCGCCAAGTTACCAGTACGCGTGCAAACGGCGTGCACTTTGGTAACATATTCGGCCGTAGCCATTAAATTAGGCATAGGGCCAAAGGGATTGCCCTTAAAATCCATATCCAAGCCAGCTACAATTACCCGAACGCCTTTATTGGCCAAATCGTTGCACACCCTAACAATTTCTTCATCAAAAAACTGGGCTTCGTCGATACCTACTACATCGCAGCCATCGGCTAAAATAGGTATGTTAGCTGCTGCCGGTACGGGTGTTGAGCGAATTTCATTGTCGTCATGCGATACAACCATATCCTCATCATAACGTACATCGATTGTGGGTTTAAAAATCTCTACTTTTTGTCTAGCAAACTGTGCGCGTTTTAATCGCCTAATGAGTTCTTCGGTTTTACCAGAAAACATTGAGCCACAGATAACTTCAATCCAACCAAATTGTTCTTTATGATTTACCGTATTTTCGAGAAACATTTTGTAATTTTAGCACTAAAACAAAGCAATTATTCGTTTGTATAAAGGTGGCGTAAATTTATTAAAAAACAAAAGCCTATAGCACAATAATTTTTAAAATTATAAACTATGAAGAAGAAGATAGAAGAACAACTTATAAGTGTCGCCAATAGGATTCTTGAGTTAAAAGGGAAGGAAGACGTGCTTAAAATGCATGCAGAGGTTTCGGTGCTATACGAAAAACTATCGGTATTGAAATTTGCGCACGATAACTTTGAAGGCGAATTGCCAACTATAGGCAACGACACGACTTATTTTGGTATGCGTGACAGAACGTTCAATGATAAAATAAGCCATAACATAGAGATTGAGGACAAAATTTATGTTAACATGGACGATGATGAAGACGAAGCCATTATGGAGCCAGTGATGAACAAAATTAAGGATATGGTTGCGCAAATGCCCGATGCCCTTGATGAAATAGATCATACTTTAAAAGAAGCAAAACCTGAAGAACCCAGCCCCAAACAGTTTAATTTAGACGACATTACCGCTGGATTCGATGAAACCCCTGTTTTTGAGCCTGCTGTTAATAGTAATGGACAGCCTAATGAAAAAAAATCGTTAAATGATAAGCTGAAAATAGGAGGGCTCAATATTGGGCTTAACGATAAAATTGCATTTATAAAACACTTGTTTGATGGCCACAGCGAAGATTACGACCGCGTGATATCGCAGTTAAACACCTTTCAAACCTATGCTAATGCTAAAAACTTTATTGAAACTATGGTGAAACCAGATTATAATGGTTGGGTTGGGAAAGAAGAATTTGAAGAACGTTTCATGCAAATTATAGAAGCTAAGTTTAACTAAAACATGGGGAAACTCTATATTGTGCCTACGCCAATAGGCAATTTAAAAGATATTACTTTTAGAGCCATAGATGTATTAAGGGAAGCCGATTTAATCTTGGCCGAAGACACCCGAACCTCTGGTAAATTGCTAAAACATTTTGAAATTTCAACCCCTATGCAATCGCACCACATGCACAACGAGCATAAAACGGTTGATGTATTGGTACAGAAATTAAAAGCAGGAACCACGTTAGCCTTAATAAGTGATGCGGGAACCCCAGCAATTTCAGATCCCGGATTTTTATTAAGCCGCGCCTGTGTAGAAAACAATATTGAAATTGAGTGTTTGCCAGGTGCTACGGCCTTTGTGCCCGCTTTGGTGAATTCTGGGCTACCAAACGACAAGTTTGTGTTTGAGGGCTTTTTACCCGTTAAAAAAGGCCGCCAAACCCGACTTTTGCTTTTGGCGCAAGAACCTCGAACCATGATTTTTTATGAAAGTCCGCATAAATTAATTAAAACCTTAGGCCACTTTTGCGAGTATTTTGGTGAAGACCGCCAAGTATCGGTATCACGAGAACTCACAAAACTATACGAAGAAACTATCCGCGGCACAGCACGCGACGTCTTGGAGCATTATACTAACAAACCTCCAAAAGGCGAAATAGTGATTGTTGTTGCAGGAACGAATAAGTGAAAGTTTTTCTTAACCTGTTTTTTTAGTGGCTCATCAACTACAATTTTAAAAATTTAAATTTTAAAAATGACTATTACTACATTTAAAAATAAACTAAAGGAAACACCTCAAGCTATCGAATTTTCAGAAACGATGGCTGTAATAGATGAAAATTATGAATTCACTCCCGCAGCTTTTAAAAACGGAACGCTTCAAAATAAAGCAGGAGAAAATTCAGGGTCGTGCAAAATATTAGCTTTTGCCAAGTTACAAGATTTATCTAAAGATGATGCCTTGGCCTGTTTCGGACAGTTTTATTTTAAAGATGTTTTAAAAGACCCCAACGGTGAAGGCCACCAAAATATTCGTAATTTTATGAAAACGGGTTTTGGAGGTTTGTCTTTTGAAGCTGTTCCCTTAAAGAAAAAGTAAAACGTCTGTTCGAGTGTTGCGTTATAACCGTGATGTATCGACAACGTGTTAATCGATGCAACAACTACTTAAAAACATAAAACAATGCACTATTTGTAAAGCCCATTTACCACTTGGGCCACGCCCTGTGGTGTCTGCACATACCAAATCAAAAATTGTAATTGTGGGGCAAGCACCAGGGATTAAGGTGCACGAATCGGGTGTTCCGTGGGATGATGCTAGTGGCAAACAACTTCGAAAATGGTTAGATGTTTCTGCGGAAGAATTTTATAATCCCGAAAATTTTGCCATCATTCCCATGGGGTTTTGTTACCCCGGAAAAGGTAAAAGTGGCGATTTGCCACCACGCCCCGAGTGTGCGCCTGAGTGGCACCAAACTTTATTTGACGAGATGAACCAAGTGGAGTTAGTGCTGTTAATTGGGATGTACGCCCAAAACTACTATTTGGGAAAAGCAGCGAAAAAAACACTCACAGAAACCGTAAAAAACTACAGGGAATATTTGCCAAAATATTTGCCTTTGCCACATCCGTCACCCCGAAACCGGTTTTGGTTGTCTAAAAACCCGTGGTTTGAGGTTGAGGTTTTGCCGGATTTAAGAAAGAGAATAAAAGAATTAAAATAAGCTTACTTTCAGTCATCATCTTTTTTCTTCCAAAAAGGAAAATAGAGATGTGTGGTTTTTGATTTCTTTTCGTAATTACCAATTGATTCGATTTTTGAATTTTTAGTTTTTTTGAATTGAGAAATTCTTTTTGATTTTGCGATTTCTATTATTATTGTCCTTAAAAGAATGAATGTCCCGGATATGATGATATATTCCATAGTAAACCTGTCTTAAAAATTAGCTCTACAATTTAGCTACGAATGTTGCTTACTAAAAGAACAAAGACTTGGTTGTGTAATTTTTTGAAAATCAGGTTTTTTTAGGTCAAGTGAAACTCCGAAAGTGTCAGTGTTTGCGTTGAAATTAAGGGACAATTTTAGACGTTAATTTTTTTGTCCCTTTTTTTATTTGATAAACAGGTTGTTCAAAACCTTACAACATTATGAGATTCTGAATCAAGTTCAGAATGACGATAGCCTAACCATGCTTTCCCCGTTCCCAACCATGTTTACCCAAATATTTCTTACCACTTTCAATCGCTCCAGCTTCAATGGCGGTGGCCATACTGTCGTTCCAACGGTTTAAATAACCAAATAGCGAAATTACACCCATCATTTCAACAATCTCGCCTTCATTCCAATGTTCATAGAGGCGTTTTTTTAAATCCTCATCAATAGCACTGGGCACTTGGCTGGCGGCGAGACTAAAATCTAAAGCAACCCGTTCGGCTTCGTTAAAGGCAGGATGGGTACGGTAGTCCCAAATATTATCCAACTGTTCCTGTTCAGCGCCGTAACGTTCGGCAGCTCGAATAGCATGCGCTTGGCAATACCTGCAGCCTGTAGCGTTACTGCTCACCCAAGCAATCATCCGCTTTAATGCCGAGGTTAGCCGCCCTTCATTGGCCATTACGGCCTTGTTCAAATTAATAAACGCCTTGCTAATGGCGGGGCGATGTTGCATGGTAAGTACCGAATTGGGGCAAAATCCTAAGGTTTCATTGAAAAATCTAGCTAATTTCTTGGTTTCCAAATCATGATCGGCAGATAAAGGCATTACTAAAGGCATAGTTATGAATTTTGTAGTATTTTTGACAACTACAAGTAACGAAAAATAGTTTAAAAACATGGCAGTTAAAGTTTCAACAAAGTGGTTGGGAGACATGAGGTTTGAAAGTACAAACCCTTCTGGGCACAACTTATTTATAGATGCAGGAGAGGAAAACGGAGGTAAAGGCGAAGGTTACAGGCCAAAAGCCTTAATGCTTTCTGGGTTGGCCGGATGTTCTGGGCTCGATGTAGCCGCTTTAATAAAAAAGATGAAATTGGAGGTTGAAAATTTTAATATTGAAATTGAAGCCCATTTAACCGAAGAACACCCTAAATATTACGATAAGGTAAGTATGCATTTTTATTTCTACGGTGAAAATTTAAACGAAAAAAAATTACAACGTGCAGTCGATTTATCCATAGAAAAGTACTGTGGCGTTATGGAAATGTTCCGCCAGTTTTCAGAATTGGATGTACAAACGCATTTTCATTATGATAACGTAGACTTTTTTCCTGTACAGTAGCCTTAAATCGTTTGTATGCGTTGGACTATTAAACCACAGCCAAAGCCAGAAAAGATAAAATCGCTTCAAAAGGCACTCGATGTTGATGAAAATATTGCCACCTTGCTGTTGCAACGGGGTATTGAAACATTCGAGGAGGCTAAACAGTTTTTTAGACCCAAGCTAAAATACCTTCACGATCCTTTCTTGATGAAAGATATGGATAAAGCCGTGGCCCGAATTGAAAAAGCCTTTGCCAATAAAGAAAATATATTGGTTTATGGCGATTACGATGTAGATGGTACAACGGCCGTGGCATTAATGTCTACGTATTTAAAAACAAAACACAATTTAGTCTACACATACATTCCCAATAGGTACGACGAGGGTTATGGTATCTCGTATAAGGGCATTAACTTTGCGCTGGAGAATGATTTTTCACTGATTATTGCACTCGATTGTGGTATAAAATCGGTTGAAAAAGTAGCTCACGCCAAAAAACTCGGCATTGATTTTATTATTTGCGATCACCACCGCCCAGGCGATGAAATACCCCAAGCCGAGGCAGTTTTAGATCCTAAAAGAGAAGATTGCAACTACCCCTACAAAGAACTTTGTGGCTGTGGGGTGGGTTTTAAACTCATTCAGGCATTAGCTTCTAAAGAAGGCAAAACGGCAGCCGATTTAACTGAATATCTCGATTTGGTAGCAACGGCCATTGGTGCCGATATTGTTCCTGTTGATGGAGAAAACCGTGTGTTGGCTTATTTTGGCCTAAAAGTTATAAATAGCAATCCTAGACCAGGCATTAAAGCTATTTTAGATAAGGTTGAAAAAACAGAACTTACGATTACCGATGTGGTTTTTATAGTGGCACCACGTATAAATGCAGCTGGCCGAATGGAGCACGGCAATTATGCGGTAAGCTTGTTGGCTGAAGAAGAACCAAAACTGGCAGAAAAATATGCTGAAGACATAAATAACTACAATTTAGAAAGACGCGAAACCGACAAACAAATTACTGAAGAAGCACTACAGCAAATTGAAGAATTAAATGAGCAAAACAGAATAACCACCGTAGTGTATCACCCTGAGTGGCATAAAGGCGTTATAGGTATTGTGGCATCTCGGTTAACTGAAACGTATTACAGGCCCACTTTGGTTTTTACTAAAAGCGGAAATAAATTAGCGGCTTCAGCACGGTCTGTAAGAGGGTTTGATGTTTACAACGCCTTGGAAGCATGCAAAGAGCACATTGAACAATTTGGTGGGCACAAATACGCTGCTGGATTAACCATGGAAGAAAAAAATTATGATGCTTTTAAACAAGCTTTTGAAGATGTGGTTTCAAAAACTATCGATAGATGTTTACTCACCCCAGAAATTAACATCGACACACGGATTGATTTAGGCAATATTACCCCAAAATTCTACAGAATATTAAAACAGTTTGCCCCTTACGGTCCAAGTAATATGACGCCTGTTTTTATGACCGATAACTTAGTTGATACAGGCTACGGAAAGTGTGTGGGAGCAGATAAAACACATTTAAGGTTAACGGCCACTCAACCTAATTCTTCAAGTAGATTTGTTTGTATTGGTTTCAGCATGGGTGATAAATTTGATACCATTTCAAATGGAAAATTGTTTAAGGCCGTGTATTCCATAGATGAAAATGAATGGCAGGGTAATGTAAGTTTACAATTGAAACTAAGAGATATTAAAGCTTAATGCTATGGCTAAAACAGATCCTTATGCGGCACTCAGGATTAAAGAGTTCAATATTTTTTTACTAGTGCGCTTTGTATTGGTTTTTGGGTGGTCTATGCAATTTATTGTTATAGAATGGGAGGTATATAGTTTAACCAAAGACCCACTGTATTTAGGTCTAATCGGTTTGATGGAAATTATACCTGCTTTTACCATGGCCTTGTTTGCTGGCCATATCGTAGACCAAAAAGAAAAGCGAAATTTGTTGGCTATTTGTATTGCTGCATTTTCGTTAATTAGTTTGGGTCTGTTTTTTTTAACATGGGACAGGCTCATAGCCAATTGGGACACAAACACTATATTGTATGCTATTTATGCATTTGTTTTTTTTGGAGGGTTTTTACGTTCTTTTTTTGGTCCTACTATTTTTTCCTTGGTGGCGTTGATTGTTCCCAAGAAAATTTATCCTAATGCTGCTACATGGAGCACAAGTACCTGGAAAGCAGCCGCTGTTTTAGGGGCGCTTCTGGGTGGTTTTTCAATTCATTGGATTGGGGTTCCAAAAACTTTGTGTATGATTTTTGTTCTTGTGGCCTTATCTTTTGTACTCACTTTTTTTATAAAGAAAAAACCAATTCTAAATCCTAAAATTGGAGAGCCCGTAAAGGAAAGTTTAAAGGTAGGGGTGCGTTTTGTGTTTAGTGATAAAGCCATTTTAGGCGCCTTAACATTGGATATGATAGCTGTTTTATTTGGTGGCACAGTAGCACTTTTGTCAGTTTTTGCCCAAGACATTTTAGAAGTGGGGTCTAAAGGATTTGGAGTATTGAATGCTTCCATTTCGTTGGGAAGCATATTTAGTATGTTTATGACAACATATTTGCCTGTTAGCAAAAATGCTGGAAAAAAATTGTTGGCTACCATTTTCGGGTTCGGTATTTGCATTATTGCCTTTGGTCTTTCCAATATGTTTTGGGTGAGTGTGGCGGCCTTGTTTTTAAGCGGTGCTACCGATGGTGTTTCAATGGTAATCAGACAAACTATTTTACAGTTAAAAACGCCCGATGATATGCGCGGAAGGGTGTCGGCAGTAAACTCGATGTTTGTTGGGTCTTCTAACGAATTAGGTGCTTTTGAAAGTGGATTGGCCGCAAAATTAATAGGTCCTGTAGCTGCTGTGGTCTTTGGTGGTACAATGACATTAATTACTGTCACAGCTATTGGAATTAAAAATCCAACGCTGAGAAATTTAGATTTAACCGATGATATCGAAGCGAGCGAAAGCGCAACTTAATACTCTTTTAATTCCATCTTGTTTCCATCAAAAACGCCGTAGGTATAATAGGAAATCCAGTCGCCTAGATTAATATATTTAGAGTCTTCGTTGAGGTCTATATTTAAAGGTAAATGGCGGTGGCCAAACACAAAATAATCGCGGTGCCTATCCTCTAGTTTGCGTTTGCAATAATGTACAAGCCATTCGTTGTCTTTACCTAGAAATTTGGCGTCTTCATCTCCCGAGATAAGTTTGTTTTTTACCGAGAGGTATTGTGCCATACGAACACCCAAATCGGGGTGCAACCAACGGAACAGCCATTTGCAAAAGGGGTTGGTAAATACCTTTTTCATGCGTTTATAACCTTTGTCGCCTGGCCCTAAACCATCGCCGTGCCCAATAAAAAAGGTTTTGTTATTGAAAGTGAATTCCTTTGGTTTGTGGTAAACGGGAATATTAAGTTCTTCTTCAAAATAGCCATTCATCCAAAGGTCGTGGTTGCCAACAAAATAGTAAATGGGAATGCCAGAATCGCTAATTTCGGCTAGTTTACCAAGGGTACGCGTAAAACCACGAGGCACAACGGTTTTAAATTCCATCCAGAAATCGAACAAATCGCCAAGTAAAAAAATGGCAGCGGCATCGTGCTTAATCTCGTCCAGCCAGGTTACAAATTTTTTTTCACGAGGGCGTGAGGCCTCGGCTGTTGGAGCGCCCAAATGGTTATCGGAAGCAAAGTATATTTTTTTTCCTTCTGGAATTTGCATGTGGTAAATATAAAATAATTCCAGCTAAGGTAGGAATGTGGGGTCTCCTAATTTTTGTGGAGGTTCCGACCATTGGTAAAGCAAAGTACACCGCAAATAAGTGCGTTAGGGATTGCAATGAAAAGCCCGAAAGCGAGGTACGAGTGCGGACTTGTAATGTAAAGCCCGACCTGAAAGGTAACGCTCTAAATGTTATCGTACGAAAACCATTCGGCAAACGAACTTTCGGTTTCTTGAAGTTTTAAGCTGTGGAGGCTAATTTGTGGTGGCAAACGTCGGCTGATTTTTTTTGCAAAATCAATCACCATCATCTCGCTAGTGGGCTGGTAATCGACTAAAAGCACATTGTGTCCGCGGCTTTCAAGTTCGTTGGCCAACTCGATATGGGGGGTGTTTTTATTAAACACGGTGGCGTGGTCAAAAACGTTTACAATTTCTTCTTTTACAATTTTTTTGAGGTCGCCAAAATCGATTACCATACCATATTTTACATTCGATTTGTCGGTTATAGGTTTGCCAATTACGGTAACAAAAAGTTTGTAGCTGTGGCCGTGTACATTTTTGCATTTTCCGTCGTAGCCATAAAGGGCGTGGCCGGTTTCAAAATCGAATTTTTTGGTGATACGGATATTGTTGCCCATAGGGAATTAAAAATTTATACAAAGATATTCATTTTGTTTTACCAATCGATTTTTAGATTACATTTGCGGACTTTTTATTCAATTATAATTTATAGTGTTTTGTTTTTGAATGTATGAACCCGCTTTTTGAATCTGTAGGTTTTGAAGAAAACCCTATTTATGAGCAAATTATTGCAGATATAGGGAGCCAACAGTATAGTATTGTTGAGCATTTCTTAGCTCCCGATGAGGTTGCCCAATTAAGGCAAATGCTACTTTTAAAACATCAAGAAGATGCTTTTAAGAAGGCGGCAATTGGCAACCGTGTTAATGAAACCATTGAAAGATCTATTCGTGGCGACTTTATTTTGTGGATGGACGAGCGTAAGGCCAACACCGTCGAACAGTTGTTTTTTAATAAAATAAATAACTTGATAGACTACTTAAACCGCACTTGCTTTTTGGGTATTTTGCAAAAGGAGTTTCATTATGCACTGTATCCAAAAGGAACGTTTTACAAGCGGCATATCGATACGTTTCAGAATGATGACCGACGAAAATTGTCGTTAGTTTGTTATTTAAACGAGGAGGATTGGCAGCCTGAAAATGGCGGCGAATTGGTACTTTATTTTAATGACAATGGGGAGGAAAGCAAAAAGGAAATTTATCCGTTCCCAGGACGGGTTGTTATCTTTGAGAGCCAAATTATTGAACACGAAGTAAAGCCCGTAAATACCGAACGTTTAAGTATTACTGGTTGGTTAAAAACGCGATAAACTATCTTCTGCGGCCTCTGTAACGGTTGTAAAAGTAGATAATGATTAATACTATGGCCAGGATTAAAAAAAGTCTGTTGCCCATTATTCTTTATTTATTTTGTTCTTGTTGTATCTGTAAATGAGGTAAGCTATCGTCACTAAAACTACAAAAGGCAAAATGGTGCCAATGAAAACGCCAATTTCATAACCTTGGTCGGGTGCGCTGGCTATTTTTTCCTTTATGTCATCGATGTCTTGCACGGCGGTAATTAAATGCACAGTAGTTACGTTTATAAGCAAAGTTATTGTTTTTCGGCTAATGGTAAAAAGGTCTTTCTGAATTTTATGATTAATGGAATACCACGGGCAAGCATCCAAAATGTCATGGCAATAAAAATGGCATGCAGTTTATGTCCCAAACTATCCAAACCAAACAAAATGGGAACAAACACAATAAATGTTGAAAATAGTAAAACGTTTCTGAGATATTTCATTTTTCCGAGGCCTTTAAACATACCATCAAAAATAAATGCCAAGGAACATAGCGGTTGCATGGCTAAAATTATCCAAAAAATATCGTAAAATACGTTTAATACTTCAGGTTCTTTGGTGAAAATACGCCCAATGGGATAGTACAGCACAGCGCCGATTACAGCTAAAATGCATCCGATTAACAATCCGTATTTTATAAGTTTGTTACTTAGCGCCATTAGGGTACCGTAGGCTTCGGCACCGAATAGCTTTCCTGAAAGTATATTGCCAGCGCCCGCATAACCATCAACCACAAATGCGCCAAAAAACCATAAATTAATGGCAATGGTGTATGCTGCAATATAATTGGCACCGTAACTGGTGGTAAAGGAACTTGCAAAATAAAGCGTAACGTTTAGGGCAACGGTTCTAACAAAAAGGTTGAGAATCATTAAAATAAAGCGCCTAATTTCTGTATTGAAGGGTAAACTTACCTTTAGGGGAATTACAGTTTTTTTAAGAAGAAAATAAGCAGACAATCCAGCCATTAGAATTTGGGCAATAACACTGGCATAGGCGGCCCCTTTTAGATTCATAGGTGCAATTAATCCTTCGATGCCATATACCAATACAATATCCATTACAATATTGGTTGTAGCTCCAATAATGGCAATAATCATGGGGTGATAGGTGTTTTGCAAGCCTCGGAAGGCCCCAAAAACCGCAATGGTAAATAACGTAAAAGGAAAACCGAGCACCCTAATTTTATAGTAAACAACAGTGTAATCTAATATTAAATCTGTGGCATTATAAAGTTTAAAGACCTGTTCTGCCAAGGGATAAGTAGCCGCAATAATTAATAAACTTAATGATGTGATTATTAAAATGGCCTGTGCAGGCAAATCTTTAATTAGCTCTAATTTATTGGCGCCAAGGTATTGTGATACAATAGATGAAATGGCGCTTCGGGTTTGCCCCAATACCCAAATAAGCATAGAAAGAAAAGTAGAAACAATGCCAACAGCAGCCAACGATTCGGTGGCATTAATCTTTATATGGCCAACAATAGCAGCGTCGGTCATCGATAAAATGGGCTCGGCTACGCCAGCTATTAATGCAGGAATAGCCAATTTGTTGATATGTTTTAAGCTAATATCAATACTCATAAACAAAGGTTGAAGCCGCAAAGTTATTTTAAATTTGTGTTTTAGATCTTTATGGCTAAGAATATTTTAGTTTATTCAGGGAGGTATAAATAATTTAAGTCCATTTAGTGTGCCTAAATGGATAATTGTATATATTTGTGCCTTAAAATTGTTTAAATCAATTTGGGGCATTAGCTCAGCTGGCTAGAGCGCTACGCTGGCAGCGTAGAGGTCATCGGTTCGACTCCGATATGCTCCACATAAAAAGGCTTACAAGAGATTGTAAGCCTTTTTTCTTTATAGGGTTAGAGTTTTCAAATTTCATACTTCAATAGCCTTAACGCATTTAGAACAACCACCAAAGTAGATCCTTCATGGCCAACAACTGCTGGACCTATTGCAATTGTTCCCATAATGGTTAGGGGTACCAAAAGTGCTACCATGCCTAGACTGATTATTAGGTTTTGTTTTATTACACGTTTGGCTTTACGGCTTAAACCAATAGCAAAAGGAAGGTTGTCGAGTTTGTCGGCCATTAGTGCAATGTCTGCAGTTTCAAGAGCCACATCAGAGCCTGCTGCGCCCATGGCTATGCCTACTGTGCTTTTAGCCATTGCAGGGGCATCGTTTACACCATCACCAACCATGGCCACGCGGTTTTCCTCTTTTTTTAATTGCTCTATAGCATGTACTTTGTCTTCTGGTAGTAAACTGCCCATAGGGTCTGTAATTCCTATATCTTTAGCAATAGCATTTGCTACTTTTTGATTGTCACCAGTAAGCATTATCATTCGATTGATGCCCAATTTTTTGAGATTGGCAAGGGTTAATTTAGCTTCAGCTCTAGCGACATCCATCACAGAAATGATACCCAAATACTCATTACTTTGATGGACGATCATGGCGGTGTGACCATGCGATTCGAGTTCTGACATTTTTAAATCAATAGCTTCTGGAATTTTAGTTTTTGTTAATTCTTCAAAAAGTCTTCTGTTACCTATATGAACTGTATTTCCGTTATATTCAGCACGTATTCCTCTTGCGGTTAATGCCGTTAGGTTTTCGGCCTCTTGAATATCGATAGTACCCAATTCTTTTTTGCCGCCTTCCACTATGGCATTTGCCAGTGGATGATCGCTTAATGCTTCTACCGCAATGGCAACCGATAGTAAGTGTGATTTTGTGATGTTTCCAAAGGGTATGGCATGGGTTAGCTTAGGTTTACCTTCCGTAAGGGTTCCTGTTTTATCGAATGCTATAGCGTTAAGTCCGCCTAAATCTTCAAGTGGGCGACCGCCTTTAATCAACACACCTTGTCGTGCGGCACGGGCAATACCGGCTAAAACGGCGCTTGGGGTAGAAATAGCTAAAGCACACGGTGACGCAGCAATTAATACAGACATAGCACGATAAAAACTTTCAGAAAACGTTTCGTCAATTATCAAAAAGGCAAACAATAGTATTATTACCAAGCCCAAAACAAAAGGCACATAATATTTTTCAAAATTATCGGTAAGGTGCTGTGTGGGCGATTTTTGGGTCTCGGCTTCTTTTACTAAAGTTATTAAACGAGAAAGGGTACTGTCTTTTGCTTCTTTCAATACTTTAATTTCCAAAACACCACTGCCATTAATAGTGCCGGCGAAAACCCGATGTTCTGGCAACAGTTTATTTACCTCGTTTTCGTTTTGCCAATTTGGACTAGGGCGTTTGTCAACGGGAAGACTTTCACCTGTTATTGATGCTTGGTTAACAGGGCTATTTCCTTTGGCAACCACACCATCGGCTGCAATTTTAGAATTAGGTTTTACAACTATAATGTCTCCTTTTTTAAGTTGTTCGATATGCACTTCGGTCAATGTGCCGTTCTGTTTCAACATCGCGATAGGAGGAGCCAAATGGGAAAGAGCAGCGATGGACTTTCTCGTGCGCTTCATGGCATAATGCTCTAAGGCATGGCCTAGACTAAATAGAAATAACAAAAGCGCACCTTCTCCCCATTTGCCTAAAATGGCCGCCCCAATGGCCGCAAACAGCATTAAAAAATCGATTTCAAACTTTCCGCGAAGCAAATCTTTTCCAGCCGTATGAAACGTAAAAACACCTCCTAAAACAGCCCCAATAATAAAAAGCCAAGTGGAAATGGTTTCGGGTATGTTAGCAATGAAAGAAAAAACAAAACCTATTCCCCAAAAAACACCACTGGTAACTGCAAAATATAGTTCGGTGTTTTCTCCTAAAAAATAAAGACTGGAATGGCCGTGTTCATGTTCTGAGTGGTTTTCAATGTCGTCGTTATTTTCTATGTGTATAATATTTAGGCCTAATTTTTTAATCTTTTCAAAAATAACGGTCTGGTTGGTTAGGCTGTTATCCCACTCTAAATGTGTTCTTCCCGAAGCCGAAACAGACACGCTATTAATGCCTTTTTCTTTTTTGAGTATTTGCTCAATTCTTCGGGCTTTTCGAGAATGATGGATTTTACTAAGTTCTAAATGCAGTTTGTTCATTTTCTAGCGTAGGCATTTCGAAATTTTAGATGTGTCTTGGGCAATAAATGGGTTGTTTAAAGATATCAATTTTAAACCTATTAAAGGAGAGTGCTAGCCAATTCAGAATTAGTCAAAATAGAGTTAGTCTGTGTGTAAGTAGGTTGTTAAAATTAACCCTATTAAGTTAAAAAAGAAATTATTGTGTTTACAGCTTGTTTTAAATGTTTTGGTAATTTGTCTTTTAGGTAGGGGTGTGAAGCCCCAAAAACATGGTTAGCACCTTCAATGATTTTAAGTGAACTGTTGGGCTGCCAATCATGTAAATTTTTTGCTTCTTCAACCTTAACCGTGGGGTCTTCACTGCCATGAACAATGAGGTAAGGTATTTTTAAATTAGAAACCGCTCGTTTAATGTTAAGTCGGTCTTTATTGGTAATAAAATTCTCGTAAAACTGATAATAATGAGGCATTTGTTGTTTTGTCCGTCCGTTTAAAACGTATTTTACGCCTTCTTTTTTCCAAGTGGCTGCGTTTCCTAAAATAGGTGCTCTGGTGCCAAAATTTGAAACGCCAGCCAAACTTACAACCTGTTTAATTCGATGTTCTTCTTCGGCTTTTATAGTTACGATTCCACCTGCGCGGCTATGGCCAAAAAGGCTGATGTTATTGGTGTCGGCCTCATCTTGAAATTCAAAACTATCAAAAGTCCAATTAATAACAGTTTGTAAATCGTCGAGTTCTTTTGTGTAATTATTGTTTCCGAAGGCTTCTAAATCGGGAAAATCAATGGGTTGTTCTGCAGTGCCTCCATTATGCGAAAAATTGAATTTTATAAAGAAAAACCCTGCTTCAGCAAAGGTTTTCGCCATAATATCCCAAGCACCCCAATCTTTAAACCCTTTGTAGCCGTGGCAGAAAATAATAATGGGTTTTACGGTTTGGGTTTTAGTAAAAAACACATCGGTTAAAATAGGCTTGTTATGTTTTCCTTGTATGATAATGTTTTTTGAAATAGTCATAGTTTAAATTTCTTTTTCAATGAAATCTTCATCCGAATTGCAAATTTCAATAATTAGTTTTTTTAGCTCAAGCTCAAACTTTTCAAGGGTTTCTTGTGTAATGAGAGCGTCTTTTTTCCGACTTCTGGGGGATTCTTTTTTTGCAAATTTTAAAAATCCCGAGCTTAAGTTCTTAAAGGAAACAATACCGGCTTCTATTGGAAAGATTAAACCTTTTGATGCTTGCATCATGTAAGCGTAGGTAAGCACTTGAAAGCTTTTACTATATTTTTTGTAGTCGGTTAATATATCCTCCCAATCAACGATCTCGACTTGACCAGAAGCTACGTTTCCTGTCTTATAATCTATAATTCGTAACAGGCCATTGTATTGATCAACACGATCTACTTTACCTTTTAATTTTACAGGGAAATTGAGTTCAGGAATGTTAATGTCAATTTCGTTATTGGCTTCTATGGCTATTATTTTTATCTCGTTACCGGCTTTAACTTCCTGTAGCTCCAGGTTTATAAAATTGGTTACGTAGCGCTTGGCAATTTCAAAAATAATCAGGTTTTTTCCAGTTGAAAAATCGCCTTGCTTGTACTCGTTTTTAAAATGATGTGTTACGCGTTCTTCAATTTTTGATTTTAAATTCGTTATAATCTTTTCGGTCAAGATTATTCCAACTAAAGGTTTATAGAAATCCTCTAAAGTATTGTGCACAACGGTACCGAGTGTGTTAGCTGCAACGGTTTCTTCTACATCGTTGTGCTCTCTAATTTTTAAAATACTCTGATTGTAAAAATCTATAGGGTTCCTTATGTAATTGGTTAACGACGATGGCGAAAATCCTCTTTTAGCCAGTAGCATGAGTTCCTTTTGTAGTGCGACGGTTTTTTTTATGCGCTTAAGATTTGGAGTTATGATGGGTACTTTTGGCGCAATAATTTTATGGTCGATGTTGTGTGTGTTATCAAGCTCCAATTGCGTGATAAATCTACTTTTTTCGCCACCAGTGAGTACATCGGCCTCTGTGTTATAAAGGATGTAAATGTTTTTAGCACGTTGTAACAGTCTGTAAAAATGGTAGGTATAAACAGCATCTTTTTCTTTGTAAGTGGGCAGTTTGTTCTCAATTTTAACATCGAAAGGGATAAAGGAGTTCTGGGTTTTTCCTGAAGGTAATATACCTTCGTTTACTGAAGAAATAATAACCGTTTCAAAATCTAAAACACGCGATTCTAGCATGCCCATTATTTGTAACCCTTGTAACGGCTCGCCTTGAAAATCTAAGGTTTCTGAGCTTAAAAGTTCTTTGTAAACACTATGTAAAGTTGAAACGTTTTTAATGTATTGATGCTGGGAATTCAACCGATAAATTTCATTGAACAAGGCATTAAATCGATACAAATATTCTAGGGAAAGTAAATTTGATGCTTTGTTTCTATCCAAATTATTTTTAATCTCAAGAATTAATTTTGAACAGTTGTTTACAGTATAATCTGTTGAGTTTTCCCAACTTAAAAACAATAAATTTAGAATATTGGAAAACTGCGGTGTAATTTCTGTTAGTTTAGTTATCGATACATATACAAGGTTGTTGGATTCTATAGTTTCAATAATATGTGAGGCATAATCTTTATCATCATCAAAAAATAAAGGTTTAACATATTGATGTGAAATAATTTTAATAACGTCTTTGTAATAATGTTTTTTTGTACCGTTTTTGTGCAATTGGAATAGTGTTTCAAACAAAGAGGCCAATGGGATGGATTTCAAAGGAAAGCCCATTGTAATATTAAGATTATTGATGTTTGAAGGTATTGAGTTAAGCACCGGTATAAGCAAATTTTCATCTCCCAAAACCACTGCTGTGCTTTGTAACGTAGAGTTGTTGGTCTGTAAGTTTTTTAGAATAGAACCTATGTGTTTAGCCTGTCCGATATTTTTTGGAACGCCAAACATTGAGATGCTCTTTTTGTTTGAATAATTATCGGTAATCCAATGAAACGGATGGTTTTGAAAGTATTTCCAATTGGTTTTATGCTGTCTGATAAATAAGCCGGCATCGTGGTTCTTGTTATTGAAGAAAACACTATCGATATCCCAATATATATGGGCCATATCATTTTGAAGCAATTCTTGGATAATGGAGGATTCAGCAGTATTTAAGGCATTAAACCCTAAAAAAACATGATTCTTTTCAGAATTACTTTGTATATAAGATTCTATGTTTTCAACGGCCTCACGATAAATCAAGCCTTGATAGCCAATCTGTTTTTTAAGCAAGTTTTGGGTAAAGTGTCTGTAATAGTCATGTAGCCTGTGCCAAAATGAAAGATAGTTTTTTACAAAATCAGTTTTTTGAGGTTCTAACGACCAATGGTTCAAATCTTGTATCGCACTCAAATAATCAAATACTTTTTCTTGAGGAATGAGATAGCGGTCAATTTCATTAAAGTCTTGAAGTAAAATTTGAGCCCACTTAGAAAAGGTTTCAAACGTATCGCGCTTAGCGGATTTTGTTAATGCCGAATATGAATTGTAGAACTCGAAAAGCAGTTCGGTATTCGATATGCTTTTTAGTTGCGAAAGTTGTTCAACAAACTCTTTTATGCTTAAAATTGAAGGCGCAAAAGCGGTTTGGTTTACAATCTCAGGTAATTGATGTTTTAGAAATAAGCCCGCACGTTTACTGGGGACAATAAAGGTTAATTCAGATAGGTTAGAATATTTGTCTTTTAAGTCTTTTAAAACATCAAAAATGAATGTCGTCATGTTATAAAAATAAAAAACGCTTCGGATTTCCGAAGCGTTTTTTAACTAATTGTTTAAAAATTAATCCAAGCTTATTTAGCTAAGTTAATTTCAACACGTCTGTTATTAGCTCTACCAGCTCTAGTTTTGTTGGTGTCTATTGGTTTAGATTCTCCATAACCAAGAGCAGAAAGTCTAAATGCATCAACTCCGTTTTCAACTAAGTATTCTTTTACAGAAAGGGCTCTTTTTTCAGAAAGACCTTGGTTTAGTTTTTCACTACCAACACTGTCAGTGTGTCCTTCAACTGTAAACTTAGAGTTTGGATATTCGTTTAATATTTTGATAATATCAGCTAAAACTTCTTCTGATTGTTTTTTGATAGTTGCTTTACCAGTATCGAACAAGATAGTTTTAGCGTACTCATTAAGTGTTTTTTGTACTTCAACAGTAACTTCAGGACAACCGTCGTTAGCAACAGTGCCTTTTACTTCAGGACATTTATCATCTTTATCTAAAACGCTGTCTCCATCAGTATCTGGCCATGGGCATCCGTCGTTAGCAGAAGGACCAGCTTCGTTAGGACATTTATCGTCAGCATCAGTTACACCATCGCCGTCAGCATCTGGGCAACCAGCTAAAGCAGCTAAACCAGCAACTGTTGGACAGTTATCTTTGTTGTCAGCAACACCATCGCCGTCAGCATCTGGGCAACCATTAAGCTCAGCTAAACCAGCTTCGTTAGGACAGTCGTCTTTGCTATCTTCAATACCGTCACCGTCAGAATCTGGGCAACCATTGAAAGCTTCTAAACCAGCAACATCTGGACAAGCATCATCTTTGTCGTAAATACCATCACCATCTGTATCGGTTCCTCCAAATTTAATAGAGATACCTGCAGTATGTTGAAAATGTGTTTGTAGGTAATCTTCAAACGCATGTTTGTAAGCAGTTTGCAGAGTTAAACCTACGTTGTCGCTAAACCAAACGTTTAAACCTAAGGTTCCGTTTAAAGTTCCAGCTCCAATTTCGTCAACCCAAGTGTAACCACCACCAACACCTAAGTAAGGGTCAAGGGTAGTGCCTTGTAAAAAGTTATATTTAATAGTACCATCTACACCGTAGTAAGACCAGTCATCAACTTTGTTTACTTCTTCTGGAGCGCTTCCAGGTATTCCAGCTTTGTCTCCCCAGTTTTCAATTTTATTTAATGAACCGGTAATGCCAAAAGAAAAACCACTGTTCAAGTACTTTGAAACAGAAATAGTCGATAATGAAGGCAAAATATTCCAGTGGTCACTGGCGTTAAAAAATTCATCACCTAACCCACTACCTAAGTAAGCATCGCCTACAACACCATCTCCAGAAGGGAAGGCATCTACCGCATTAGCTCCTATGGTGATTTGCCAAGGATTGTTTTCGTCTTGCGCATTTACGTTGCTAAAACCAAGTACAAGCAACATAGCGAACAATAATCTGCTAAGATTTTTCATATTCAAAAGTTTAATTTTTAAGTGTTAATTGTGAACAAAAGTAAGTTGTTAAATATTATTAACAAAGACAAATATATAAAAAAATACTACAATTAGCCCATTCATCGATAGTTCAAAAATGAATTTATATAATTTTTAGAGCTTTACCTACTTTATTAAATGCATCAATAGCCTTATCTAAATGGGATTTGGTATGCGACGCAGAGAGTTGCACTCGAATTCTTGCTTTTTCTTTGGGAACTACGGGGAAAAAGAAACCTATAACATAAATACCTTCGTTTAAAAGCATATTTGCCATGGTTTGGGATAGTTTAGCGTCGTAAAGCATTACAGGAACAATGGCCGAATCGCCATCAATGATATCAAAACCAGCTTCTTTTAAGCCTTTCTTGAAATAACTTGTATTCCATTGTAAAGTATCGCGAAGTTCTGTGTTGTTGGAGAGCATATCAAAGACCTTTATTGAAGCTCCAACTATGGCCGGTGCTAACGAGTTAGAAAACAGATAGGGCCTTGAGCGCTGACGAAGCATGTCGATAATTTCTTTTTTTCCAGTGGTGTAGCCCCCCATAGCGCCACCAAGAGCTTTTCCAAGGGTTCCCGTGATGATATCGACACGGTTTAAAACATTTTTTTCTTCGAGTGTACCGCGGCCGGATTTTCCAATGAATCCTGCGGCATGGCACTCGTCTACCATTACCAAAGCCTCGTGTTTTTCAGCTAAGTCGCAAATTTTGTCTAATGGTGCTAATAGGCCATCCATTGAAAATACGCCATCGGTAACAACAATTTTAAAACGTGCTCCATCTTTATTAGCTTGTATAAGCTGTTGCTCTAAACCTTCCATATTGCCATTTTGATAGCGATAGCGTGCAGCTTTGCACAAACGTACGCCGTCTATAATAGAAGCATGGTTTAGCGAATCGGATATAATGGCATCTTCTTTACCTAAAAGCGGTTCAAAAACGCCGCCATTGGCATCAAAGGCTGCAGCATATAATATGGTATCTTCGGTTTGATAAAAATCGGCTATTTTCTGTTCTAGAGTTTTGTGAATATCCTGTGTGCCACAAATAAACCTAACCGAACTCATTCCAAAGCCGTGGGTGTCCATCGTATCTTTTGCTGCTTGGATAACTTCGGGATGCGACGAAAGCCCTAAGTAATTGTTTGCGCAAAAGTTTAAAACCGTTTCGCCCGTGCTCAGGGTTATTTCGGCACCTTGTGCCGATGCGATAATCCGTTCCTCTTTGTAAAGTCCATTATTTTTAATGTCTTTGAGTTCTGATTTTAGATGATTTTTCAGTTTTCCGTACATTTTGTTGCGTTTTGTGCAAATTTAAACATCTTTTACATTTAAATCCTCATTTATGTACACTAAGATTTTCTTATTGACCTTGAAGCCCATATCTTCTAAAACGTCTTGATAAAGTTGAAGTTGCTGAGTATGTTTCTTGTCTTCAGCTCCCGTTTTGTAATCAATAATAATACTTTCGTTTTTTGAATTTATGGCTACTTTATCGGGTCTAAGGATAATGCCATTTTGTGTAATAATATCGCGCTCATTATAGGTTTTGTAGGCTGTTGTGAAATACTCTGAAAGTTTAGGGTGTTCAATAATCCCGCTAATGGTTTCTTTTAGGTGTCTTGCTTGTTCGCTGTTTATAACCGATGTGCTAAAAAAGTCGTTAATCACAAAATCAACATCGGCTATGGTTTTGATTTGAGCCATGATATCGTGAATAAGGTTTCCTTTTTCAATAGCTTCTTTTTGAGCGGTGTCCCAAAGGAAACTTGATTTGGTAACCACTTTAATATTGTGATCATCTCTTGCAGATGAAATAAAATCCTCTTGGTAGTTTGTGCTCTTTTGGATTTTTTTGGTAGTGGTTTCAGTTTTTTTAGGGCTTCCGAACGTATATGAGGTTTTGGAATCTTGCCAGATACCCAAGTGTTGCAGGTAGCTTATTAGAAATTCGGAATATTTTTTCAGTTTTGCACCCTCTTTTTTTATAGTTTCTTTTTGTGAAATAATAAAGAGTTGTTCTTCGGCACGCGTTAAGGCAACGTACAATAGGTTGATATTGTCGAGCTCCAGTTCGGCTTGGTGTTTGTTGTACAGGCGCAGTCCTTCTTCGTTAAAAAACTCAAAATCTTGATTATAGTTTAACAGCGTGTAGTTAAAACCGTTGTATTTTTCTGGGTTTATTGCAAACCATTCTTTAGCCTCTTTTTCGCGGTAAATTTCTAAATCGGCATACGGGAAAATCACGACAGGAAACTCCAGGCCCTTAGATTTATGAATAGTCATAATTTGAACGGCATCTTGTCCCAAAGGCGAAACAATACTTAGGTCGTCTTTCTTTTTTTCAAAATAGATTAGAAAATCAGATATATCTGAACCTTTTTTCTGTGAAAATTCTAGAACCACATCTAAATAAAACTGCACATAGGCATTTGCGGTTTTAGCTAGGCCAAAGGTTCTAACGATGGTTTCTGCCAAATCGTAAATGGGCAATTGCAATAAATTTTTGGGGTTTGCGCGAATCTGGAAGGCTTCTAGTTGCTTGAATAATTCTGAAATCGATAAATTGAGGTGCTGCGAAAAGAAATCGTGCTTTTCTTCAATATTAAAATGAGTAGCCAAAAAGTATAAAACCCTAATTTTTATTTCGTTGTTTTTGGGTTGCATCAAAAGCCCTAAAACATCATTAATAAAGGCAACCTCGGGGGCATTATTTAAAAGCAATGTTTCAGAAGAAATAATAGGGATATTGTTTTGGCTAAGGTGGTTCGCTATTGAAACACCATCTTTTTTGTTTCTAACCAAAACACAGATGTCGTTAAGGGCGAAGCCGTTTTCAAGGCATTTTTTTATTGTTTTTAGTGTATGTGACGTGAAAATTTCATTTCTATCATCGTCTTTGCCGATATCCAAAAACGATAATTCTACATAACCTTCGTGTTTTTTGGTAATGTCCTGTTGGGCGTTATTGTATAAGTCACTGTAGGCTTCGTTATCAAAAACTTGCTTGGCTAAGTATTTAAAAAGGCCGTTATTGAAGTTAACAACCTCTTTAAAACTCCGGTAATTGGCCGGAAGATTCTTAACGTCTTTTTTCACATAAAACGGATTGTTTTTACCATCTTCGTCAAATAACCCGATAAACTGTTCTGCCTTTCCACCGCGCCAACGGTAAATGGCCTGTTTGGCATCGCCAACCAACATGGCGCTCCCATTTTCTGAAGACAAAGAATTGTTTAACAGCGGAACTAAGTTTTCCCATTGCACTATCGAAGTATCTTGAAATTCATCGATAAAATAATGTTTGAATTTTTCTCCAATCCTTTCGTAAATAAATGGTGTGGGTTGTTCTTTAATTTCGTTGTTAATAATGGAATTGAATTCTGAAATAAGCATTTTGTTTTGTACTTCCTTTAGGGTAATCAACTCTTTGTTTATAGCATTTAAAACCGAAAGCGGCGTAATGTTTTTGTAAAACGATTTTAAAAATTTATGGTGGAATACCAGTTTTTTTAATGTTTTAAACGCTATTTCAATATTAGGAAGAAGGGCATCAATTGTGCTCGCTAAATTCTCGTTTAATGTTTTGTTGTAAATATCTTTTCTTTCAGAAATGTTTTCTTCTAGTTTGTTGTCGTATAATCTGTTAAAGTCAAGTTTTTTTGCTTTTACAAAATGATTCGGTAAAGTACTTCTTTTAAAGTCTTTAAACTCCAAACCAGCTTCTTCAATTAAAGTCAATACCTTTTTTGCTTCGTTGACAATAGCACTTTCGGTGTCAACAATATCCTTTTGCAATTGCGTTTTTAGAGCTTTAAAATCAGCTAAGGTTTTATCCTGAAGTGTTTCTATAAACGGTCTGTCGTTTTCGTTGACTAATAACTTGGCTATGTTGTTGAAATCTAGCGATACGTCCCAACTTTTGTCGTCGTCAGCTTTTTCAATGGCAAAATCTACCAAAACCTTTGTGAGGTCGCTATTCGTGCCAGCCCTAGCAATTAAGCTGTCTACCGCTTCTATAAGTAAAGCGTTTTGGTCTAGTTCAACCTCAAAATTTAAAGGTAGTTTCAGGTCGTGGGCAAAGGTTCGGATGATTTTATGGGTAAAACCATCGATTGTAGAGATATCGAATGCGGCATAGTTATGCAAAATGGTATTTAATAATTTTCCAGATTTTTTATGTAGTACTTGGGGTTCTGTTTTCAACTCCTTGCATAAGGTTTCAAACATGCTGTTATTGGTCGTTAAAATCTTTTCTTCAGAAAACGTCTTTAAGGTTTCAACAACGCGCTCCTTCATTTCGGCAACCGCCTTGTTGGTAAAGGTTATGGCCAAAATTCTTCTAAACTCAAAAGGACTGTTCGAGGCCAATAAAATCTTCAAATATTCCTTTACCAGCGTATAGGTTTTGCCGCTTCCGGCCGAGGCATTATATATTGTGAACGGGAATTCTTTTGGCATTCGTTTTTGTTTGTTTTACAAGATAAAAACTATCAATGGTTTCATAACAATTTATTATTTTTTATTGAGCCGTTTTATGTGTAAATTTGAAAGAAATTAAATATTAATAACATAAAACAAAAAATTATGGCTTTCGAATTACCGAAATTAGGATACAATTATGATGCTTTAGAGCCGCATATTGATGCGCGCACTATGGAAATACACCATACAAAACACCATCAAGGATACACCAATAACCTTAATGCTGCTATTGAAGGCACCGGATTAGAAGGAAAATCTATTGAAGATCTCCTTACAAACTTAGATATGAACAATGGTGCTGTTAGAAATAATGGTGGTGGCTTTTACAACCACTCGTTGTTTTGGACTGTAATGAACCCAGAAGATAGAGGTTACTTGTCTGGAGAATTAAAAGATGCTATTGAAGCGGCTTATGGCTCTAAAGACGCTTTTATCGAGGCGTTCAGTAAGGCAGCAGCCACGCGTTTCGGTTCTGGTTGGGCTTGGTTGTGCGTACACAAAGGTGGAAAAGTTGAAGTTTGTTCTTCACCAAACCAAGATAACCCACTAATGCCAGGTGTTGGTTGTGGAGGAACTCCAATTTTAGGACTTGATGTTTGGGAACATGCTTATTATTTAAACTACCAAAACCGTCGTCCAGACTACATAAAGGCATTTTTTAACGTAATTAACTGGAATGAAGTTGAAAAACGTTACGCTGAAGCGAAGTAAGTAGATTCAAATTTAAACATTTTAAAAAAGCTCGGGGAAGATTTCTCTGGGCTTTTTTATTTCAGGACCAGATAAAGGAAATTGTATAAAATGAAAAAGGTGAACGAATGTTCACCTTTTTGCCCCAAATCTACCATAAACTTAACCTACTTATGTTATGGTGATTCAAATATATGTCGATTGTTGTGTTTGTTGAAATATATTAGTTAAACGACGTAAATATTGGCTTAAACGAAATGTAGTTGTTTTTGGGGGGGTGGATGTGCATTAGGAGAGAAATGCTTTAGTTTAGGAAAAACGCATAAAAAAAGGCGAACAAGATGTTCACCTTTTTTTGCCCCAAATCTACCATGAACTTAACCTACTTATGTTATGGTGATACGAATTTATGTGTATTTTCGATAACGTGAACATTTTTTAGACGAAATACATATTTTTAAGATTAAATGCATAATCTGTGGTTTATCCACAGTAAAATTATTGATATCGTAATTAATAGGCACGTTCTTTGTTACCTTCGTAAAAGTTAATGAATGCACGGTTAACGACTCTATTGCCGCCTACAGTTGGGTAATTGCCTGTAAAATACCAGTCTCCCAAATGCTCAGGGCAGGCTTTATGAAGGTTTTCAACAGATTGGAAAATAATTTTAACCTCGGCATTTATCGATTCGTCGCTTAATAGTTCCGATATTTTATTCGATATTTCCTCAGCGGTAAAAGGATCGTAAATTTCTTTTACAAAGTTTTGAACGTGTTTATCGTCCAGATCGGTTTGTTCGATGCATTTTTTATATACATCCTTAACAATATGGTATTTTCCTGATTCTTCAAGCAGTTCTAAAGCCGCCCTAAACGCAATTAAATCTTCCAGTCGCGCCATGTCAATACCATAACAGTCGGGATATCTAATTTGAGGGGCCGAAGAAACCACAATTATTTTTTTAGGGTTAAGGCGGTCCAACATTTTCAGGATACTCTTCTTCAAAGTAGTTCCGCGAACAATACTGTCGTCAATAATTACAAGGTTATCGTTTGGTTTAATTACTCCATAAGTGATGTCGTAAACGTGAGCTACCAAATCATCACGACTACTGTCTTCGGTAATGAAGGTTCTTAATTTTACATCCTTAATGGCTATTTTTTCAATTCTTGTACGTTCGGAGAGTATCTCGGTAACCTTTTCTGCAGAAAGGGAACGTTGCCCGTTTAAAATCTTTGCCGTTTTGGTTTTGTTTATAAACGCTTCTGCCGTTTCAATCATGCCAAAAAATGATGTTTCGGCAGTATTTGGAATATAGGAAAAAACAGTGTTTTTTGTGTCGTTGTTAATGGCCTCGAGTACTTTTGGCATTAATAACTTACCAAGCATTTTGCGTTCTTGGTAGATTTCGGCATCACTTCCTCTGGAGAAATAAATGCGCTCAAAAGAACAAGATTTTCTTTCTAAAGGTTTTAGAATTTGCTTTAATCTTACCTCGCCCGATTTTTTTGTTATTATGGCTTGACCAGGTTCTAACTCTTTAATATCTTCAAACTTTACGTTGAAAACTGTTTGAATAACAGGGCGCTCTGAAGCCACTACAACCACTTCGTCGTCTTTATAGTAATAAGCTGGACGAATACCTGCTGGGTCTCTCAATACAAAAGAGTCGCCATGCCCAATAAGGCCAGCCATGGCATAACCACCATCCCAATTTTTTGCGGCACGTTTTAAAATTTTACCCACTTTTAAGCGTTCGGCAATGAGTGGAGAAGCCTCTCTTTTATTGTAGCCTTCCTTTTTAAGGTCTTTATAAACCTTGCTTACGGCATCGTCCAAGAAATGCCCAATTTTTTCCATTATGGTAATGGTATCGGTATATTCTTTTGGGTGCTGCCCCAATTCAATAAGATTTGAAAACAGTTCTTTAACATTTGTCATGTTAAAGTTTCCAGCCATAATGAGGTTTCTGTGCATCCAGTTGTTTTGTCTTAAAAACGGATGCACACTTTCTACACTGTTCTTTCCGAAGGTACCATAGCGCACGTGCCCAAGTAAAACCTCGCCAATGTAGGGAATGTTTCTTTTTTGGGCTTCAACATCATCTTTATATTCTGGGTGGTCTTCAAATGCTTTGTTTATCCTGTCGTTAATTTGTCCGAATATATCTTGTATAGGCTGTTGCGCTACCGACCGAACTCGGCTTATGTAGCGTTCGCCCGGTTTTGTGTTTAGTTTTATGCTGGCAAAACCAGCGCCATCTTGACCACGATTGTGCTGTTTTTCCATCATGAGGTACATTTTGTTTACCCCATAAAATGCACTACCGTATTTTTCTTTGTAATATTCCAAAGGTTTCAAAAGCCTAATTACGGCAATTCCACACTCGTGTTTTATAGCATCACTCATAGTTGATAAATATTTTCGCTTTGCTCAAAAAATTTATTTCAATCCGTCGAACCCTTTGGTTATTGTGGTTTCGCCGAACTGCTTTTATTTATTTCCCTTGGCAAAACTAAAGGGAAATAGTATTCAATTAAAAACGCACCCTGTTTTTGGGCGCGTTGGGTTATGTTAATTCAATTTCAAATTGTGTTAATTGCTTAAACTGCAACAGTCGTTTATGGACCTCGCTGTGCGATAAGTTTTGCATGCGTTCAGTGCCAAACTTTTCAACACAAAACGAAGCTAATGTTGATCCATAAATAACTGCATTTTTCATGTTTTCAAAAGACATGTCGTTAGTTTTAGCAATATATCCTGCAAAACCGCCTGCAAAGGTGTCGCCAGCACCAGTGGGATCAAATACTTCTTCGAGCGGGAGCGCAGGTGCGAAAAACACATGCTCGTCATGGAACAACAATGCACCGTGCTCACCTTTTTTGATTACCACGTATTTTGGACCCATTTCATGGATTTTTCTGGCGGCCACAACTAATGAGTATTCTCCAGTTAGCTGTCGAGCTTCTTCATCGTTTATGGTGATAACATCAACACGTTTTATAACATTGAGTAAATCATTTAGCGCACAATCCATCCAGAAATTCATGGTGTCTAAAATGACCATTTTAGGTTTTGACTCCATTTGGTCTAAAACACTAGATTGGACGAGTGGATGCAGGTTTCCTAACATAACCACTTCAGCATCTTTATAATGTTCTGGAACAACGGGGTTAAAATCTGCAAGGGTGTTTAGTTCTGTTGCAAGCGTATCGCGCGAGTTCATATCGTTGTGGTAACGGCCGCTCCAAAAGAAGGTTTTACCATCCTTTATAATTTCTACGCCCGAAATGTTGATGTTTTTATTGGATAATAAATCTAAATATTCTTGTGGAAAATCGCCTCCTACAACCGAAACGGCTGCAGCATCTACATCAAAATGAGAGGCTGCCAAACCAATGTATGTGGCGGCACCGCCTAATATTTTATCTGTCTTTCCGAAAGGTGTTTCAATAGCATCAAAGGCTACCGTACCAACTATAACTAATTTACCCATTAAAGGTCTCGTGGTTTTTTTTGCAAATATAATTCTTTTTAAAGATTATTTTTCTCGACATGTGACTTTTTATAATATCGTGTGTCTTAAGAGTACAAATGCTATTATTAATTCTAAATTGAGGGATTTTGCTTTTTTGCTTCCCTCAATTTTTTTATGAAGTTAGGTTATTAATTACTTCCTGCCAAAATCGGCGGGGATTTCGCCCCAAGCTTTGGTTTCCCATTTAACTATTACGGTATTGTAACTGTTGGTTTTTAGCCAGTCTAAGGCACGGTCTACCAATTCAAATAGAGCTTTGTTTTTATTGTTACGCTCTAATTTGGTGTTGCAGTTTTTCTTTTTTACCCAGCTCATTGCGGTGCGCGAATCGGTATATATAATGCGGTCGCTATTATTTTTTTTCAATAAAGCCAAGCCGTGCACAATAGCCAAAAACTCACCTATGTTATTGGTGCCTTCTTCAAACGGGCCTTGAATAAACAATTGTTTTTTGGTTTTGGTATCTACACCGCGGTATTCCATTTTGCCCGGATTGCCTGAAGAGGCTGCGTCAACCGAGATAGAATTGTAATTGGGTTGGCCAATTTTTTTTAGTTGTTCTGCCGAAAGCTCACTTTTAAAGCTTTTGTTTTTGCCAATATAGTCTTTATAATTGCCTTTTAATGCTGTTTTGGCAGCATCGAAAGTGGGGAAGGATTTGTAAATAGCACCGTCGAAATTGTTTATTTGGGCTTTGCAGTCGGTCCAAGACTCAAACACGCCGGTTTTATGGCCTTTCCAAACGGTATAGTATTTCTTTTTCTTTTTACTCATTATGTCATTCCTGCAAAGGAGGGAATCTCATTAATTTAAGGCTTTTCATTTTACCTTGTTAAAACGCTTCGACTTGCTTTGTAAGGTACTTTCAAAGAAAATATATTTTCTTTTCAACCAATGCTCAGCGTGACAAGCTAATTAATTATTTAGAATTTAGAATTTGGAATTTGCTTGTTTAGTATTTCGTCAACCACCTTTGGAAAATGTTCCATTTCCAATTCATGTATTTTAGCAGCGACATCATCAGCGGTATCGGTAGGAAGCACTTCGCATTTGGCTTGAAAAATAACGGCACCTTCATCATAATTTTCGTTTACATAATGTATGGTAATGCCTGTTTCGGTTTCTTTGTTTTCGACTACAGCCTTGTGAACATGCATCCCGTACATGCCCTTTCCACCAAATTTTGGCAATAAAGCGGGGTGCACGTTAATCACTTTGTTAGGGAACTCATCCAGAATAAACTCAGGAAACTTCCATAAAAAGCCAGCTAAAACAATCAAGTCTGGGTTTGAAGCTCTTAAAATGTTCAGTACATCATCGGTCTTTGAAAGTGCTATTATGTTGAACGACAGCGCACTAACTTTTAGTTTTTTTGCCCGATCTAATACTTTGGCATAAGGATTGTTAGTAAGTATTTGAATAACAGATGCATTATCGCTGTTGTGAAAAAACCTTACTAAATTTTCAGCATTAGATCCACTTCCGGACGCAAAAATTACAATACGTTTCATTTTACAGACTATAGTATTATGATTATTCGAACAAAAAAAAGAATAATTATTAACAATTAGAAAGGAAAATATAAATACTTAAAAGTAATTTTAGTAAATTACGGACACATTTTTAAAGTAAAAGTGTGTTTTAAAATAAAGTTTTTTATTTTTGCCAACTAATTAAAACTTAAAATTAAAAGATTATGTCAGACATTGCATCAAGAGTAAAAGCGATTATCGTGGACAAATTAGGAGTTGATGAAAACGAAGTAGTAACTGAAGCCAGCTTCACTAACGATTTAGGAGCAGACTCATTGGATACTGTAGAATTAATCATGGAGTTCGAAAAAGAATTCGATATCCAAATTCCTGATGACCAAGCAGAAAATATCGCAACAGTTGGTCAAGCTATATCTTATATAGAAGAAGCAAAATAAGCAAAATACTTTTATGGAATTAAAGCGAGTTGTAGTCACAGGATTAGGGGCTTTAACACCTATTGGCAATACCAAAGACGAATATTGGGAAGGCTTGGTTAGTGGTAAAAGCGGTGCTGCGCCTATAACATATTATGACACCGAAAAGTTTAAAACAAAATTCGCTTGCGAATTAAAAAACTTTAATGTTACCGATTTTATTGATAGGAAAGAAGCACGGAAAATGGACAAGTTTGCTCAATATGCCATGGTGGCTGCAGACGAAGCTATTGCCGATGCCAAACTAAATCTAGATGAGGTAAACAAATTACGTGTTGGTGTTATTTGGGGAGCCGGTATTGGAGGATTGGAAACGTTTCAAAATGAGGTGATGAATTTTGCCGCAGGCGACGGTACTCCAAGATTCAACCCTTTCTTTATTCCAAAGATGATTGCTGATATAGCACCCGGAAACATCTCTATAAAACATGGTTTTATGGGGCCAAATTATACAACAGTTTCGGCTTGTGCCTCTTCTGCCAATGCTATGTTCGATGCATTAAACTCAATACGTTTAGGGCACACCGATGTAGTAGTAACAGGAGGGAGTGAAGCGGCGGTTACCATTGCAGGTATGGGTGGTTTTAATGCCATGCACGCGTTATCAACAAGGAACGAAAGTCCAGAAACAGCTTCTCGTCCGTTTGATGCAACCAGAGATGGTTTTGTGTTAGGAGAAGGTGCTGGAGCTTTAGTTCTAGAAGAGTACGAGCATGCCAAAGCCAGAGGGGCAAAAATCTATGCGGAGTTTATTGGAGGCGGTTTGTCTTCTGATGCACACCACATGACAGCACCTCATCCCGATGGAATAGGTGTTATAGCAGTAATGAAAAATTGTTTAGAGAACGCAGGTTTAAACCCAGAAGATGTAGATCATATTAATACACATGGTACATCAACACCTTTAGGTGATGTGGCCGAACTCAAAGCAATTTCAGAAGTATTTGGCAGTCACGCAAAAAATATAAATATAAATTCAACAAAATCAATGACGGGGCACCTACTTGGTGCAGCCGGAGCTATTGAAGCAATCTCTACTATCTTGGCTATGGAAAACGGTGTAGTACCGCCAACCATTAACCATGAACATGTAGATGAAAACATTGACCCAGAATTAAATTTAACCTTAAACAAGGCCCAAAAGCGCGACGTAAAAGTAGCAATGAGCAATACATTTGGATTTGGCGGACATAACGCTTGTGTATTGTTCAAGAAAATAGACTAAATCCCGAATGAAAAACATTCGTAACATATTAAATTCCCGTTTTAAACGCAACGGGAATTTTTTTGTGGATATAAGTAAAGTTTTAGGGTTCAAGCCCAAAAAAATTAGATACTATAAAAAAGCCTTCACCCATCGTTCAATGAACATAAAAGATGAAGAGGGTAACCCCTTTAATTACGAACGGCTTGAATTTTTGGGTGATGCCATGCTTAGTTCGGTAATCGCTTCTCATTTATATGTTGAAGCGCCTAGCGGCGATGAAGGGTATTTAACAAAAATGCGCTCTAAGATAGTTAGCCGGGAGCATTTAAACGAACTGGGTAGAGACCTTAAGCTAATCGATTTAGTAAAAAGTAAAATTCCACCAGGTCAGTTTGGTGACAATATACACGGCAATTTATTTGAAGCTTTGGTAGGTGCCATATTTTTAGATCGTGGGTATAAATATTGTGAAAAATTTATCTATAAACGGGTTATTATTCCATACGTAGATATAGAAAAACTTGAAGGCAAGGTAATAAGCTACAAAAGTTTATTGATAGAATGGTGTCAAAAAGAAAAGAAAACCTTTGGTTACAATGTTTATGAAGATACTGGAAATGATGATGTAAGACACTTTTCGGTTAAATTATCCATAGACGATAAAGTAGTGGCCAAAGCCAGGGCCACATCAAAGAAAAAGGCTGAAGAAAAAGCCTCAAAACGCGCCTTTTTTGCGTTTCAAAGTAAAATGTCTAAAATGATTTAGGTAATTTCTTTCGTCATCTCCCTACTATAACGTTTTAGTTGTTTTTCTTGGTAAGATTAGCGATTACTTAATACAATACAATTTTATAAATATTATATTTACGAAATTTTTAAATGTGTTATGGCTGTTCACAAACTTGTCCTTGATGATGCTTTTGATGATTCGGTATTTACACTTGTTGCCATACATTGCCGGTTAGAAGATTATCGATTGGCCTACCTTTTAAACAAGAACTTAGGAGTTTCGCTTGCTAGAAAACTTAAGGACATTGATATTATAAACGGAAAAGCATCATATTCAATTTATGAATGGGAAGATTTAAAGCAGCTAATAACATGGAGTTTGGTTTCAAACATTTGCAAATTAGAGGAAGTTCAACCAACCAATCAAAAGTCGTTATTCGACAATGAAGAAAATATAATAAAGACCTATCATTTGTTGCCAGAACATAAAACTGTAAATTATTTTTTGAAGATAGATGGTGATTTGGGGTACGGTAAAGAAAAATATATTTTAGATACCATTTTAAAAATACCACAAATTGCTACAGCTTACAGTATCGATTCTGGTCAATTGAAGTCTAAAGACCATTTAATTTTTAACTAATGTCAGCAGCACAGAAAAAAACCAAGATAGTGGCAACCCTAGGCCCAGCTACAAGTACAAAAGAAGTGTTAAAAGGGATGCTCGAAGAGGGCGTAAACGTATTTAGAATTAATTTTTCGCATGCCAATTATGATGATGTAAAGGAGCGTATCGATATGATACGCGAACTTAATGATGAGTACGGATTCACTGCGGCCATTTTGGCCGACTTACAAGGTCCAAAACTTCGTGTGGGTGTTATGAAGGAAGAAGTAGTTGTAAACCCTGGTGACGAAATAACTTTTGCAACAGGAGAACGCTTTGAAGGTACCAAAGAGCGGGTATATATGACTTACGATAGATTTCCACAAGATGCAAAACCTGGAGAGCGTATTCTTTTGGATGATGGTAAACTAATTTTTGAAGTCGTTTCAACAGACAAAAAATCAGAAGTAAAAGCCAAAGTTATTCAAGGTGGCCCATTAAAATCGAAAAAAGGGGTAAACCTTCCAAATACCAATATTTCACAACCGGCATTAACCGAAAAGGATATCGAGGATGCCATTTTTGCAATAAAACAGGATGTTGATTGGATAGCACTTTCTTTTGTTCGTCATGCCGAAGATTTAATGCAATTACGCGATTTAATCAACCAGCACAGTGACCACAAAATACCTATCGTGGCCAAGATTGAAAAACCTGAAGCAGTTGAAAATATTGATAAAATTGTAGCCTACTGTGATGGTTTAATGGTGGCTCGTGGAGATTTAGGAGTTGAGGTGCCAGCACAAGAGGTGCCGCTTATCCAAAAAGAACTTGTATTGCGTGCCAAAAAAGCCAGAATTCCAGTAATTATCGCCACACAAATGATGGAAACCATGATTTCCAGCTTAACACCTACACGTGCCGAGGTAAACGATGTGGCCAATTCGGTAATGGACGGCGCAGATGCCGTAATGCTGTCTGGAGAAACTTCGGTGGGTAAATATCCAGTGCAGGTTATTAAAAAAATGTCTGACATACTAAGAAGTGTGGAAAATTCAGAATTGATTAAAGTGCCACAATTGCCACCGCACATTCGAACCAATCGTTACATTACAAAATCGATTTGTTATCATGCCGCCAATATGGCGAACGAGATTAGTGCTCAGGCTATTTCAACCCTAACAAATAGTGGTTATACAGCATTTCAAATATCGGCATGGAGACCGTCATGTCATATTTTAGTGTTTACTTCAAATAAGCGTATTTTAACAAGATTAAGTTTACTTTGGGGTGTTCGTGCTTTTTATTACGATAAGTTTGTGAGTACCGATGAAACCATTGAAGATGTAAATGCCATTGCATGTAAGCAAGGGTATTTAGATGTAGGCGATATGGTAATAAGTTTAGCGGCCATGCCAATTCAAGCTAAAGGTATGGTAAACACATTACGTGTTACCGAGATAGAAACCTGTAATGTATAGTGCTTTGAAACAATGAAAAACATATTTTAAAACAAAACGCGCTACATATTGTAGTGCGTTTTTATTTTTAGCATTTTTAGAATTCAAGCCGTAATTGAAAAAAATAACTCGAAAGCTTATATTTGCACCTCAAAACAAAAAATTAGGTGAGTAAATCTACCCTCTCGCAAACCTATGCACAGCTTTTGCAAACGCAAAAACTGCAAAAAGCTATTGCCCAAACCGAATCGAAAACTCATTTAAAAAATCTTGTAGGATCATCGCTGTCTTTTGTCATTTCAAACGTTTTTAAAGAAATTGAAAAGCCATTTTTAATGGTGTTTAATGATAAAGAAGAAGCGGCCCATTACTTGAACGATCTCGAGCAACTCTGTGACGAAAAGAATGTGCTTTTTTATCCAGGAAGCTATCGAAGGCCTTATGATATCGAAGAAACCGATAACGCCAATGTGCTACTTCGTGCAGAGGTTTTGAACCGTATAAACTCGCAAAAAAATCCTGCAATAATTGTTACCTACCCCGATGCACTTTTCGAGCAGGTGGTTACGCGAAGAGAGCTTGAGCGAAATACACTAAAAGTTTCTGTAAACGATAAAGTATCCATCGAGTTTGTAAATGAAGTCCTTTTTGAGTATCAGTTTAAGCGTGTCGATTTTGTTACCGAACCCGGGGAGTTTTCAGTGCGTGGGGGTATTGTCGATGTATTTTCATTTTCTAATGATGAGCCTTACCGTATTGAGTTTTTTGGCGATGAGGTGGATAGTATTCGTACTTTTGATGTAGAATCCCAGCTGTCCATTGAGCAGATAAAGAAGATAAACATTATTGCCAATGTAGCCAATAAGTTGATAGAGGAAAAACGACAGAGTTTTTTGAAATATATTGCTCAAAAAACGGTGGTTTGCTTAAAAAATGCCGATTTGTTGTTTTCTCGTATTGATGATTTTTATGAAAAGGCCGAGACGGCTTTTAAGGAACTGTCGTCCGATTTAAAGCATGCCAAACCCAACGAGCTATTTTGCGATTCGGCATTGCTTAAAAAACAGCTTTTGGATTTTTCAATCTTGGAGTTTGGTACGTCTTCTGTTTACAATAAAACACCTAATAGCGTTATTGCATTCAGCACAACGCCACAGCCCACATTCAATAAGCAATTTAATCTGCTAATTGAAGATTTAAACAAAAACCATAACAAAGGTTACACCAATTATATCGCTTGCGTTAGTGAACAACAGGCTAAGCGTTTTCATGATATTTTTGATGATTCTAACCTAGAGGTACGCCCATATAATACTGCTATATTATCATTGCATCAAGGTTTTATAGATCATGATGCCAAAATAGTGTGCTACACCGACCATCAAATTTTTGAGCGTTATCATAAATTTCACCTCAAAAATGGTTATGCTAAAAAGCAAGCTATTACCTTAAAAGAGCTTACCAATCTAGATATCGGCGATTATGTAACCCATATCGATTATGGTATTGGTCGTTTTGGTGGACTTCAGAAAATAGATGTTGAAGGCAAAAAACAGGAAGCCATAAAGTTGATTTATGGCGAGCGTGACGTATTGTATTTAAGCATTCATTCGCTGCACAAAATCACCAAGTTTAATGGTAAGGATGGCAAACCGCCAAAGATTTATAAACTGGGCAGTAAGACGTGGAAAACCCTCAAGCAAAAAACAAAAGCGCGCGTAAAGCATGTGGCTTTTAATCTTATAAAACTTTACGCCAAACGTAAAACCGAAAAAGGGTATCAATACAATCCAGATAGCTATATGCAGCACGAATTGGAGGCTTCTTTTATTTACGAAGACACACCAGACCAAAGTATGGCAACGGCCGATATAAAAGCCGATATGGAAAGCGAACGCCCTATGGACCGGTTAGTATGTGGCGATGTGGGCTTTGGAAAAACCGAAGTCGCTATTCGGGCGGCATTCAAGGCGGTAGATAATGGTAAACAAGTTGCCATTTTAGTTCCGACTACCATTTTAGCTTATCAGCATTACAGAACGTTTAAAGGGCGTTTGAAAGATTTTCCGGTTACAGTCGATTACCTGAACCGTTTTAGGACAGCAAAAGAAAAACGAGAAACATTGGAAGCCTTGGGAGAAGGGAAAGTTGATATTATAATTGGTACACATCAACTCGTTAACAAAAATGTAAAATTTAAGGATTTAGGACTTTTAATTGTTGATGAAGAACAAAAATTTGGCGTAGCCGTAAAGGAAAAATTAAAAACCTTAAAGGAGAATGTCGATGTGTTAACACTTACCGCGACTCCTATTCCCCGAACGCTTCAATTTAGTTTAATGGCAGCGCGAGATTTATCGGTTATTACAACGCCGCCACCTAACCGTTACCCTATTGAGAGCCATGTTATCAGGTTTAATGAAGAGGCTATCCGCGATGCAGTGAGCTACGAAATTGAACGTGGCGGACAAGTTTTCTTTATCCACAACAGGATTGAAAACATAAAAGAAGTTGCCGGAATGATTCAGCGTTTGGTTCCCGATGCTAAAATAGGTATTGGCCATGGCCAAATGGAAGGCAAAAAATTAGAGCAGCTTATGTTGCAATTTATGGACGGTGCTTTTGATGTTCTGGTAAGTACCACCATTGTTGAAAGTGGTTTAGATGTGCCCAACGCCAATACTATTTTTATTAATAATGCCAATAATTTTGGTTTGAGCGATTTGCACCAAATGCGTGGTCGAGTAGGGCGTAGCAACAAAAAAGCGTTTTGTTATTTTATTACGCCCGAATATTCGGCAATGACCGATGATGCCCGAAAACGTATTACCGCACTAGAGCAATTTACCGAATTGGGTAGTGGTTTTAATATTGCTATGAAAGACCTTGAAATCCGTGGTGCTGGCGATTTATTAGGAGGTGAACAAAGTGGATTTATAAATGAAATTGGGTTTGATACCTATCAGAAAATATTAAATGAAGCCATAGAAGAGCTTAAGGAAACTGAGTTTAAAGATCTGTACAACGAACCTGAAGATAACAAGGTTTACGTAAAAGATGTTACTATAGATTCCGATTTCGAACTCTTATTTCCAGATAGCTATATCAATAACATTACCGAACGTTTAAATTTATACACACAGTTAAATAATCTAACAACCGAAGCCGAATTACAAACTTTCGAAAAGGATTTGATAGACCGTTTTGGAGCTTTGCCAGAACAAGTGACCAATTTGTTAAATAGTGTCCAAATAAAGTGGTTGGCCACCAAAATCGGGATTGAAAAAGTGGTTATGAAAAAGGGTAAGCTAATAGGTTATTTTATTAACGACCAACAGAGCAGTTTTTACCAAAGCAAAAATTTTACTAAGGTGTTGCAGTTTGTGCAAACACACTCTAATGTTTGCAAAATGAAAGAGAAGCAAACAAGAAACGGGTTGCGTTTATTGCTTACTTTTGATAACATTAAAACAGTAAAGCAAGTTTTAGAGGCGTTACAGCCTATTGTGGCCTGATTATTGTTTTTTAACAGCATAAATTAATTAATGATTTGAAACGATTATTCTATTTAGCAGTTTTACTTCCATGTTTTATTTGGGGGCAACATACTATTAAAGGCGTGTTTTCTCCTCCAGGAGATTATGAAGTTGCCCTTTTGTACAAGGTAACACCTACCGTTTCAGAGTATATTGGCAATTCGGAAATTAAAGAAGAAGGTTGGTTTGAGTTCAAATTGGATTCTACGGCTAAAAAAGGTGTTTACCGCTTGGTTTATGCCATTCCTCAAGAAGACTATAATTTTGATATTATCTATAACGGAAAAGAAAATATTGAACTTACCTTTAATGCCGAAACAGGAGTAGATTTCATAAAATCTACAGAAAACAAACTGCTGTCTTCCTACACTAACAGCATGTCTTTGGTAACGCAAAGTATTGGTAATTATTACGGTCAGCATAGCAAAGATACAATGGCGCTAAAGGCCATATTTAAAACTCAAAAGGAAACCCAACTAAATTATGAAAAAGCGGCCAAAGGAACTATTGCACTAGAGTTTATAAAGGCGAACAAGCCTTTTATCCCTAAAAAGGCATTGGATGTAGAAACCTATATAAATAAGTTGGAAACCCATTATTTTGACCATATAGATTTTACAAATAAAACGTTACAAAGTTCAAGTTTGTTGCTAGAAAAAATGTTGAATTTCGTTTTTGGGATGTCTTCTAATACCAAAGATGATGTTGAAACCTACAAGGACAACATTGATGTGTTTTGCAGCAAAATGAAAGCGGCTCCAATAAAAGTAAAGCGTATTTTGTTGGTCGATTTATGGCAGCAAATGGCCGATTTAGGGCATGAAGAAGTCGCCAACCATATTGCTGAAAACTATTTGATGGATATTGCTGTAGAATTGAACGATCAAAAACTATTGCACACCTTAATTCTGTTCAGGGACATATCTATTGGAAGCCCAGCACCCGATTTCAATGTTAAAGTAAAAGAAAATGGAACTTTGGTGAGCAAGAAATTGAGTGAATTAAAGTTAGCCAAAAACTATATTATTGTATTCTGGAATAGCACATGTCCACATTGTTTAGAAGAAATTCCACAATTGTCAGATTTTGTTAAATCGAAAGAAAAAGGCTTGGTAAAAGTAGTTGCCGTGGCTTTGGAAGACGACCCAACAAAGTGGAAAGAAATAATCTTAAAGCTCCCTAATTTTATTCATGTTTATGGCGGCGGAAAATGGGATAACGAAATAGGAAATCAATACGGTGTAACGGCAACCCCAACCTACTTTATATTGAATGAAAAAAAGGAAATCGCTGAAAAACCGTTGACATTTGAAGATTTAAAAGCGTTTTTTGAAAGTGAAGATTAGATTTTTCGTCATTCTGAACTTGTTTCAGTATCTCGCACTCATTTTCAAAAATGGTAAAAAGCGTTCTCCAAATGCTCAATGTAGAAGCTTTTACCTTGCTTTACGATGGCAATAATATCAAACCGTACTTCCACATCCAATGCCTTAACAGTAACATATTCGTTAACGGCCTTAACTAACCGTTGAATTTGTTTAGGTTTTACAAAATCTTGAGGATTTCCAAAATCGGTAGTTGAACGGGTTTTCACTTCAATAATGGCCAAAGTTTCATTTTTTCGGGCGATAATATCCACCTCGGCTTTGTCAAAACGGTAATTGCGTTCTATAATATCATAATCGTTTTTCAATAGAAAATCTACTGCCAGTTGTTCGCCTTTTTTACCGAGTTGGTTGTGTTGTGCCATTAATAATTAGCCGTTTATATTGGTTCGAACACAAGAACTAGTTTGTTAAAATCAGCGGCGCTATTTATTACGGTTCTATAGTCTTCGTAATGCTCTTTTTCTATTATGTTTTCTCTGTAATGCTCGTCTGCAGTAATGGTTAGTAGATTATCGTTAAGTTTGAAATATGAATGGAAAATAAGCGTTTCCTCTTCATTTTCTGTAAATGAATTTTTAATGTTAATATCATCTAGATTAGCAACTTTGTAGCCCTCAGGTATTTTTATGTTAATTTTTCTGTAGTAACTCTTTGTAAATTCATTCTCTACAGGAAGAACTCGTTCTTTTTCTTGATATAGTTGCATTTGCCTACCAATTAAATCACCAACTTTTACCAGATATTTTTTTCCTGCCTTTTCAACCAATGCTTCGGTGTTAAAATCTATTATAAACTCAATAGGTTTGATGCCAAATAATTCAGGGTCATCGTTTATAACTTCATGGTGTGTAACGTTAATATTTTCGTTGATGTTTTTTGCAAAGCCCTCTATTAATTTTTGCTTTTCTTCTTCTTTTGCTAAATGAATATAGGGTTGAAAATACATGGCGTAATAGCCGGCCATAGATCGGTGTAGTTTTACCGAACAATTAGAAATGTTATTTTTTTCAAAATTTACATCAATAACCATTTTATCTACAGTTTTGTCTGCTTTTATTGGGTTTATGTATTTAACTTCGCCTACACCAGACACAAAATCACCTACCTTAATCTCTTTAATGAATAGGCCATAATTATCGGTTAAATAAGCGGGAGGGAAACCATATCTTGAATTTAACTCGGTTGGAGATAGAAATTTTTTTGATTTGTTGAAGTAAATTAAAAAGTCGGTTAAAAAATTGTTTGCTTCAAAGTTTTTATCAAATTTTAAATCTTTTCTATTACTGGTAATAACTATTTCGTGTTTTATATTCAGGGTTCTAAATAATGCAATGTATAGCTTTAGCAAACCTACTTCGTTTGCGATTTTTTTGCTTAAAACTTCATCCAAATCTTTAAAGTTGCTGCTGCCATCTTCAGTAAGATATACGTTCGATTTTATAAAGAACTCAAGTTTTCTTATGAGTGTTTCTTCGTTTGGTTCTTTCCCTTTTGTTGCTTCTTTGATGAATTTTTTGAGTAGATTCTCTGTTTTTCCTTTTAATCCCCCATAATAAAAAGCATGAATGTTTTGTGCAACATTGCCGTAAGAAGATATGTCTTTAGAATTATCGGCGGTATTTCTGTCTAGCTTATAAATAACAGCTTTTTTAGATGCATTGTAGGCAGACATTTCCTCATTTTCCAGTGGTTCTATTTGGTCGATTTTTAAGTTCCAGTGCCGTTTATTTTTAGTAAGGGTGTCCCTTGTTATTTCTGGGGTGTTGTTTAGGGTCTTAAAATCAAATATTAAATTGTTTGGTGCAAATAAATCGAACTCAACATTGTTTTTTGTGTAATCTGATTGCAGCGTTATTTTATTGCCTTTATATCTTGGATAGCGCCTAACGACATAATAATACTCTATAAAACTTCCTTTTTCAATACCTTCAAAGGCAAAGTACTTATAGTTGCGACCGGTCTCTTCGTCTTGAGCTGTTAGGATTTTACTATCATCCAATTCAATAATTTTTCCATCTTCTTTAATTACTCGGGCTTTGTTGACTTTAAGTTCAGAATTTGATGTGTATGGTAAATACACTTTATTATAGTCTTCTATTTTATCATCAGAGTTTAACCATAAAACGCGATGTTCTAAAAAGTACTCTACTAAGCCTTCTTCTTGAAAGAAAAATTCTGTAATTATTTTGTCTTTAATGGCGATTAACGGTACCTGTGTTTTGTTGGCTATTTCGTAGGTGGGATTTTCGCTCCATGTGTAATCTAGATAAAACGGTTTGTTTTGAGATAAGCCGATGTTTACTAGGAATAAAAGAGCGAAAGTTAGTTTTGATGTTGGCATGTGAATTATAATTTTTTTAAGACGATAACTTCTTTAAAGGCATTTTCTATTTTTTTAATGAGTTTATTGACTTCTTTCTGTTGGTTAGTATTTAAGCTAATAGTATTTAAGCTATAGGTGTGACTGTATTTAATTCTGTTATTTTTCACCTCGTAATTAATGCTAGCATTTAAATATTCGTTGGAGAGATTAATATTTTCTGGTAAATAATTTAGTTTGTAACCATTGGGTATATTTAAGTAAGTAGTGTAGTTAAAATAGTTAGTGTGTTCATATTCAATGGCATTTTTTCTGTCTTCTTCGGTTTTGTGTGAGGATAAATCTTTGTTAAGATTTAGATTAACATAAATTTCATCTCCCATTTTTTTAGCATAATCATTAATTGTAAAATCGTAATTTATGATTAAGTTTTTTTCGTAATCGAATTTATTGGTTTCTGTGAAAAAATGGATTAAAAATTTGTTGTTCCCTTTTTGCAATCTGGTATTATAAAAGGCCTTTGTTTTTTCTTCAGAGGTTTTTTCTTCTAAGAAATGAAAGGTGTCGATCTTGTTGTATCCAGCAATTTCTGTTTTAGATTGCCCTACTAAATTTTCATTTAGCAGGTTTACGGTTGTAGTATCGATAACCGCATTTTTTATTGCTGGCAGAACGGGTACTTTTTTTATAACGAACTTAGATTCTCCATTGGCAATTAATGCTTCCTTACCCTGAATAAACGAAGTTGGGTAATCTATGGACTGATACCTTCCAGTAGCGTCTAAAAAGTATGTTTGGCCATCTTTGTTTGTGTATGATAAAATCATGTGGTTGTCGACCATAGGGGTAGGTAGTTCTTCGTAGCTGTATGGTATACTTCGGGTCCCTATCCAGGTTAAGTCTCCTTTTATGCCAGCAATCTTTAGCATGCTATATAAAATACTGGAGTTGTCTTTACAATCGCCGTATTTTTTTTGGAAAACATCGTTAGCTTCTCTAGGAATAAATCCGCCTAAGGCATATTCAAAGGCAATATATTTTATATTTTTTTGGGTCCAGTAGTATATCGATTTTACTTTTTCTAAATCAGTCGTTTTATTGGCTGTAAGTTCTTTTACAAGCCTTATAAGTTCTTCGTTTGGCTTATCATTGTTTATATTTTTTACCAATGAATAATACCAATCGTATAAATCTGATACGTTTTTGGCCAAACGGATGTTTGTGTCATCTGATTTATATGAGGTTATGATAGGTACAATATGCGGAAGAATTTTTTTGTACGTAGGAGTGCTAGGCTCATATTTGTATTGATCTGTGTTTTTTAGTTCCCATGTATAAATGTTAGTGCGGCGTTTTTCAACCTTATTGAAATCAATATTTAAAGAATCTATATTAAATGCTTTAAAAGTTAGGTCGATTTCTTTATCGGCTATTATTGTAACTTTATTATTAACTATTGGTGAAAAGTCTCCAAAATAAAAGGGACTCAAAAAGCGTGGGTTTTTAACGTTCTCGGAATATTTTAATACAGATTTCGACCCTTTTTTTAGATTAGGGAAAATGAAAGTTAATGATTTCGTGTCATCGTAAAAAGAGTGGTCTAACTCATCTTTTTCCTTAAAATCGGTTACTTCAAATTCTTTGTATTTACCATCTGAATAAGTAAAAGAAGACGCTTCTACCTTATCTAGCTCAAAAAATGAAGAGAAATTCAATGCTTTTTTGGCATTGTAGCTCGCTCCCTCGTCCAAGTATAGGTCTTCCTCAAAAAATTCTTGGGTGATATCTAATTTACCATAATTAAGCTTGATAGTAACCATGGTGTTTTGATTAACTCTTACCGATTTTGCATTGGGATAGAGTTTTTTATAAAGATTGAATTCTGCAGATTCTTGAGCAAAACTGCCTAAGTGCGATAAACAAATAAAAATAAAAATAAAGCGCATTCCTAGTAGGTTTTAGATCTGTATAGTTCGCCGTTAAAGTAAAATTCTTTTTTTACCAGTTTTTGGTTTTCATTGTAATAATGGGTTTCTCCAGATCTTTTATCATTTTTATAGTTAATAAGCTCTTTTAGTTTGCCACTTTTATGGTATTTTTTTACCAAGCCTTCTAAAACCCCCATATTGTAATTGCTTTCGGTTTTTATTTTGCCATTTTCATAATACTCAATGTTAAGGCCATCGTATTCATCATCAATAAAATGCATTTGTTCTTTTAGTTGCCCTGAATAGAAATATATCTTGTAAGAATTAATTAAATTACCATTTTTATATTCCAGTTCCCTGGCAATATTTCCGTTGTTATAATAGCTCGTTATTTTTGTCGTTTCATTTGTTATAGGAATCATGGGCAATTCTTTGGAGTTTTTATCTAAATAACTGTATCCAATAAGCGTACCATGGTTGTAATACCTTGTAAGTTGAAGGTTTCCGGATGGGCAGTAAAAAACAGTTTTTCCATGTAAAACGTCGTCAACATAATCTGTGGTTCTGGCTTTCTTACCGTTTTCATGATACCTAACCCAAGTGTTTACCCTTTTACCATATTCGTAAAATAATTGAGCTTCAACAGCCCCATCTTCGTAATAGTTCAGGCTTTCTCCGTTTAGGTTGCCGTTTTTGTAGTTCATGGCACTCTCTGTTTTGCCATTATCGTAATACCAAATCCATTTACCATCTTGAGCACCATTCCAATAGTTTCCTTCGGTTGATTTATTTCCGTAGAAATCATAACCTAAGTATTTGCCATGTTTTATACCGTTAACATAGTCAATAACTACATTAGGTGTTTTATTCTGGTGTAAAATTTTTATTGTAAAGTTGCTGGCGTTTGGTTCGTAATTAACGGTATTGATAAGGTTACCCTGGATGTCAAAATACGTTTCTTCCAAAAGTTCACCATAGCGGTATTTGCTTGTGTGCTCTAGTTTGCCATCAACACTGTAAAATTCCTGGACACCATGTAATTTATCCTTGTGATAAAAATTTATAACCTGTAACGTACCATCAATATAATAAGATTGCCATTCACCGTGACCAAGATTATTTTTATACCAACCTTGTCTTTTTAGTTGTCCGTTTTTAAAATAATTTGAATAATATCCAGATAGAGAATCGTTTACATAATTACTGATAGATTCCACTTTCCCGTTATTGTGGTACAGAATGTATTCTCCAGTAGCTTTGTTTTTAGAGTAGTTGCCTTTTTCTATTAAGACACCATTCTTCGAAAAAAACTCCCAATATCCTTCTTTTCCTCCTGTAATGTCATAAAGTCCTTTCGATAAAATATTACCATTAGGGTGGTGCCCTTTAAATTGAAACTCTCCACCTTTCTTCTTGCCTTCACTTAAAACATTGCCCTTTTTGTCGTAGTATTTGTATTCTATTATTTCGCCTTTTCTGTATAGGTAGTCATAGTAAGGTTTACCGTCGGTGTCGAAGTATTTATATTCGCCATCTAAGCTTCCTTGGTTATATGAAAAACTTGCTTGTAAGGTGCCATCGCGATAATAAGATTTCCATGGTCCGTTATAGTAGTTTTCTGAAGCATGACCTTCTTCAAGTGTGTTTCCGTTCGTATAGTAACTTTTGTAGCTACCGTTTAGTTCCCCATCAATATAATTTGTTTCACTAGACACTTTTTTATTTAAAAAGTATTTTTTTTCTACACCCTGCCTTGTGCCTTCTCTAAACGGCATTTCAGCATATACTGTTCCGTCGGCGTAGTATTCATGTGCCAAATTACTGATTGATCCGTTTTTGTAAGGAATGTTAAATTCAAGCAAATCCTTGCCCACTGGAAAGTATGATTGATATAAACCGTCTAATTCACCATTTTTGAAGAACTTTTTCTGAATGAGCGCTCCCTTATCGTTATAGTATAGGTATTCTCCATTTAATTCATTATTTAAATAATTGGCGTAGATATAAGGCTTTCCGTTTTTATGAAATAAACGATTTTCTCCCTCCAAAAAGCCGTTTTTATAATTGGCAGTCTCTTTGGTTTTTCCGTTGTTGTGAAACCAGGTCCACGTACTTGTCCTTTCTCCTTTATCATTATATGAGCCGACCGATATCAATTGGCCATTTTGGTTATAAAAATTCCATTTGCCAATGCTTACAGTATTGTTCATTTTTCCAATGGCTTGAACGTATCCGTTGTAATAATTAAAAGAAACTTCCTGTTTTTTTTCTTGGAACACCAAGGTATTATCTTTTAAAACATCATGCCATTTAGGGTAGAATAGATCTACAAATTCCTTGATTTCCTTTTCTTTTTGCTTAATAATCTTCGCATATTTTTCGTTTTGAATTGAATACGATAGTGTATATGTGAAATTGTCGAATAGGTTGTTCTTCTTTATCCATTGAAAAAAGGGAATGTATTTTTTATCCCAAAACCCATTGCCACCTTCAAAATCTTCAAGTTGGGTTATTAGTGCATGATTCTGTCTTGTTAGAGCAATATCAATTTTGTTACCTGTTTCATAATTTTCGTTTAGGGCTATTTTATTACTCAAAACTAAATCGATATTTTCAAAATGCTTATCATCATCAGAGATTTGCAATTCAGGGTTCGCGATGTTTTCATTTTTTTCAGCCACCAAATTATTCAAAGATTTTAGTGTGTTGAAGGCGCCATTTTCATCAAAAGTTAAAAGTAAGTACATATTGTAGCACAGAAGTGCCTGAGACATGAGTTCTTGGTTGTAACAGATATTTCCAAGTTGAAGATGTGATTTGGCATAAGTTGGGTTGAATAAGATTGCTTGTTGGTAGGCGTAAACAGCTTCATTGATTTTATTAAGTGTTTCTAAAGCAACGCCTTTATTATACCATAATAAATAATAATTAGGATAGGTTTTTAAGCCCTCGTTATAAATTTGAATGGCCTCGTTATACTTTTCTAATGACGCAAAGGCTAACCCTTTATTTATGTAAAATGATAAATTAGTATCGTAGTTGTTTAGGCGTAAACCTTCGTCGGTAACTTTTATTGCCTCTTCGTACTTTTCAGAATTTAGCAGATAATATGATTTAGAAATCAAAACACTCGCATATGTGGAATCGTTTTTATTGATTTGATCTAAAATATCAATAGTTTTTTCATAATCATTCTCTTGTATGGCTTTTGATGCCTGAGAATAGACTGTATCATAATCTATGAATGGAATTTTTTCTTGTGAAAAGATTGAAAGCGATGTTATAAGATAAAGGGCAACAAATAATTTTTTCGTCATTGGTATAGTTTCGTCGAGGTAATTGTGCGAAAAATTTACATCTTTTTGTTGTCTTTACAAATAAAAAAACCATTTTATTGTTTAAATACACAATTTATAAGGGGAATCGCTCTACTAAACTTTAATCTGTTTTTACACTCAAAGTTGAGTGTTTTTTGGTGTATTTTAAAACCATTACCCCCTAAACAAAAAGAAGTCGTCTTTCATGTCTTCAATTTGGGTGTCTTCGTTTGTAATAATATAATCGATGGCTTGGGTGGTAAAGTCGTCGCCCTTTTTGGTAAGCGATACAATATCTTTTTCAATAGAAATCATGTTGTTTTTTAAAGCTAGGGTTAAAACCGTTTTGCTTCGTACTTTATGCCAGTTAATATGCTCGTTAAGGTGATTAACGTGGCGTTCGCTTTCCTCGGTATGGTTTTTTAGGTGCAGTAAAAAAGTAAGCAAAGAGACTTCTGTACGTTGCTGTTTTTCTCTATACAAAACGGCAAGAATACCTTTGCTTGGGGCAAACAGATAAACTATTAAAAATAACAAACCTAACATGGTAGTAATAGATCCAGCAATAGAAGCGTCTAACCAGTGGGCCACCCAATAGCCAGAAATAGCACTAAAAACCCCAAAGGTTATTGCGTAGATTAGCATGCGTTTTAAATCGGTGGTAAGTAAATAAGCTATAGCGGCAGGAGCTATCATAAGCGCAACGACCAAAATGGCGCCCACAGCATCAAAAGCACCAACAGTTGTAATTGATGAAACCGTCATTAAACCATAATGAATTATGGTTGGTGAAAACCCTAGTGAAGCCGCTAATCCAGCATCAAAAGTGCTCACTTTTAACTCTTTGAAAAATGCAAAAAGTAATGCGGTGGTGACTACTAAAATACTTCCGATAACCCACAACGATTTTGGTCCTACATCAATTCCAGAAATAATCAATCGGTCGAAAGGAGCAAAAGCTAATTCACCCAAAAGCACAGCATCAACATCTAAGTGAACATCGTTGGCGTTTTTTGCTATAAGAATCACCCCAATACTGAACAAAATGGGAAACACTAAACCTATGGCCGTATCTTCTTTTACTAAACCTGTTTTTTGAATGTACTCCACTAAAACGACAGTTATAATACCGGTTATAGTGGCCAAAAGAATAAGCAAAGGCGAGTTTAAATCTTGTGTGATGAAAAAGCCGATAACGATGCCTGGTAAAATAGAATGGCTAATGGCATCGCTTATCATGGCCATCTTCCTTAAAACTAAAAAAGTACCTGGAATAGCACAAGCTATAGCTACCAAACTAGCAATAAGCTGTATTTCTATTTGTGCACTACTCATCGGTTTTGTTTTGTTGGTTGTATAGGTTAGCCGCTGTATTAAAGCCTTTTTCGGTTAAACTCCACATATTGCCTTCTAAAATCACATAGTTTTTGTTGACCAACTTTTGTAAAGAACTTTTGGTGTAGCCATGAAAATTATTTAATATTTTGATGGTGTGCGGATGCGAAATATCATCATGTGTTGATGCAATGCGGTACATAAAAGCCAATGTTTTGTGAAGCTCCAAATCACGACGGTTTTTTATAAAACGGATTTGTTTAAAAAGGAGTCCGCGATTGGGAGAAAAAACGAATGAGAACAGCACAAAAATACCCGCAACGATAACGATTACCGGTCCAGTTGAGAGGTTGTTTTGAGTAGCGCTAATAGCCGTACCAAAAACCCCGGAAAAAGCACCAAAAATAGCGGCTAAAAAAACCATGGTGCTTAAACTGTTTGTCCATTGCCGTGCAGCAGCAGCTGGAGCCAAAAGCATGGCGCTCATTAAAACAACTCCAACCGTTTGTAAACCTAAAACGATAGCCAAAACGATAAATGATGTAATTAACACATCAATTATTTTTGTGTTAAACCCTAAGGTTTTTGTGTAATCGGCATCAAAAAGAAGAATTTTAAACTCTTTCCAGAATAATAACAAAACTATTAAACAAAGTCCTGTTACGAAGGCCATGAGCCAAACATCGCTTTCCACCAGCGTGGCGGCCTGACCAAATAAGTATTTGTCTAGCCCAGCTTGGTTAGCATTGGGTTGCTTTTGAATAAAGGTGAGTAGCAGCATCCCAAAACCAAAAAATAAAGATAAAATAAGCCCCAAGGCCGTATCAGGTTTTAAATGTGTTTTACTGATGATGCTCCGAATCCAAAATGTTCCAATTAAACCGCTTACCAAAGCTCCTAAGAGTAAATAATTGCTGTCTTTTGTTCCCGAAATTAAAAAAGCGATAGCAATACCAGGGAGGGCGGCGTGCGAAATGGCATCGCCTAAAAGGCTTTGTTTTCGCAATACAGCAAAACTACCAAGCATACCAGTAACTGCTCCAAGAATGGCAGTGCCCAATGTAATGGTGCGAAGTGTGTAGTCGCTTAAAACAAGTTTTATGTATTCTGTTAGGTCTATTTTGTTTGTTTTTTTGTCATTGAGAGACTTTTTAAAGTCGTGACAATCTTTTTTTCGAATCTTAATTTTAAAAGATTAACACGCCGTTTCGATTTTCATCGAAACTCCTCGTAATGTTGGGTTATTTATTATTTTACTCCTGAATACTTACTTTATAATTAATGCCATAGGTTTTAGTTAAATTATCGTCATTAAAAATATCCTTAATCGGACCTGTGGCAATTTTTTTAACGTTTAAAAAGGTTACCCAATCAAAATATTCAGGTACGGTTTGTAAATCGTGATGCACTACAATAACGGTTTTTCCAGCTTTTCTAAGTGCTTTTAAAATATTTATGATGGCAATTTCGGTTGATGCATCAACGCCTTGAAATGGTTCGTCCATAAAATAAATGGATGCGTTTTGTACCAAGGCCCTAGCAAGGAATATACGTTGTTGCTGTCCGCCAGAAAGTTGACTGATTTGTCGGTTTTTAAACGGCAACATCCCGACTTTTTCCAGAGCTTCAAGAGCTTCCTTTTTTTCTTTTTGCCCGGGGCGTTTTATCCAGCCTAAACTTCCGTAAGTGCCCATCATTACTACATCTAGTGCCGTTGTAGGGAAATCCCAGTCTACACTTCCTTTCTGTGGCACGTAAGCTACTTTGTCGCGTTGTTTTTCATAAGGTTGCCCATAAATGCTCACGCTGCCCGCAATAGGTTTTAAAATACCCAAAATGGATTTTATAAGCGTGGATTTTCCGGCACCATTGGGCCCAACTATGGCCATGAGAACACCTTCGGGGATTTCTAAATCGATATCCCAAAGTACGGGTTTATAATTGTACGCTACCGTTAAATCATCAACTTGTACAGCAATCACTCCTGTCGATGCATGAGTCTCTCTTTGGGTTTTGTCATTTTTTTGTAACATAATTTCTTTTTAATGTTCATTTTGTCACGATACAAAACAAACCAAAAAATCATATTTTAGGTCATTATTTCTGATTTTTGATGATTCGGACCATGTCCGAATTAGGGACTTGACTTTCTACATTTTTTATTCAATACAAAGTTAGTCTTTTTCAGTTTTTAAAATCTGTAAACTTATCACACTAAATTATGCAATTCCTCCCTGAGCCTGCATTGAGCGCAGTCGAAATGGGGAGTTAGGTGGGGCTATTCACTTCAGCGCATTAACAATCGTATTTACATTATGCTTAAACATGCCAATGTAGGTGCCTTCGGCAGTACCTGTATTTCCTAAGGCATCAGAGTACAACGAACCACCAATTTCCACATGATGTCCTTTTGAATTCACTGCCGCTTGTAACGCTTCGATGGTGCGTTTTGGTACTGAACTTTCAATAAAAATGGCTTTTACTTGCTTTTCAATGATATATTTTGAAAGGTTTTGGACGTCTTGAACGCCAGCTTCGGTGGCTGTTGAAATACCTTGTAAGCCAACCACTTCAAATTTGAATGACTTGCCAAAATAGTTAAATGCATCGTGAGCAGTGACCAAAATACGTTTTTCTTGCGGCAAGGTGCTTATGGTTGATTGTAATTCTGTTTTTAATGCATTGAGTGTGTCGATATAGTTTTGGGCATTGTTTTGAAACGTGGCTTTATGTTCAGGAATAGCTTCTGATAGTTTGTTGGCCACAAATTTGGTGGCCTGAATCCAATACTCTACATTGAACCAAATGTGTGGATCGAAGTTAGATGCGAAATATTCTGAGCCAATTAGGGTAGTTTTGTCTAGCGCATCTGAAATCGCCACGGTTTTTTGGGTTTTCATTTTTTCAAAAACATCAACCAACTTGCCTTCCAGGTGTAAGCCATTGTAAAAAATAATATCGGCACTTGCTAATTTGGTAACGTCGCCTTCGCTCGCTTTATAAAGGTGCGGGTCTACTCCGCTGCCCATTAAGCCTTGCAGATTAATGTATTCGCCGCCAATATTTTTAACCAAATCTGTAATCATAGTGGTCGTGGTAACCACGTTTAATTTTCCATTAGTTTTTTTATCGCTTTTACAGCCGAAGGATAATGTGATAAGAGATAAAACAAGTATATATTTTTTCATTTAATTTTTTGTGCTTTATGATTTGTTTTGGTATTGGTTACAGCCTGCCAAATGCCCATTATGGGCTTTAATTAGATCAAATTTAATTTAAAGTATAGCGTAAACCAAAAAATAGTCGTCTTCCTTGGTTGGGCCCATAAACGTAGGATGGGTCGAAGGTTAGTGCATACGGATTGTTGGCGGTTGCGATGGCATTTCCGTTGTTGTCAAATTGAACATTTTCATCAAAAGGATCTTGGGCACGGGCGATAATAAACGGATTACCTTTGTTGGGTGTCCAGTTCAATACATTTTTTACACCACCGTAAACTTCAAAGTTCTTTAAGCCATCAAAAGTCAGTTGGATGTTTTGAATACTCCAATAAGGAGATTCGGGCTGCCGAGGGTCTAAATCGCCCAAAAGCGGCAAACGCATAGGGCCGTAAAGGTTTCCAGTATAATCCAGAAGCAAATTGTACTTGTGATTTTTGTACGATACCGCCCAGGTTCCGGTGAAGCTTTCGGTTAAAATTTGGCGTTCGGTTACCCCGTTTTCGGTTTTCGATACATCCTGCAAGGTTGCGCCTGCCAGTAATTTTATGCCGTTGGGGAACATGACATCGATATTTAGACTAACACCTTGGCTTACCGCTTTTCCTTCTAAGTTGTCATAAATAATTTGATTGGGATTGGTGTCGTAATCTGGTAAAATGATGTTGTTAAAATGGGTGTACCAAGTTGAAGCATCCAGCCCGATAATGAAGCCGCTTTTGGAGAATATTTTGGTCATATAATTAATATTTACGTTATATGAGCGTTCTGGTTTTAGGGCTTCGGTTACCACTACGTTGCGTGCTCCCGTAAGTGCGGCATGTTCTTCCGTAAATAAATTGACCACTCTAAAGCCTGTTCCGGCATTGATGCGGAAAATGTCGTTTGCGGTAGGCTTGAATTTATAGGCCAATCGTGGCGTAAAAATATTACCGTGGCGTTTGTCATAATCGTAACGCGCACCTAAAAGGAGATTATGTTTTTCGTGTAATTTTATTTCGTCTTGAACAAATAATGATGGAATAATAAGTTCTTCTTTTACGGTTGAAGGCGTTTGGTCGTTATAAAAATTATAGCGCGCTGCCGCACCTAACAAAAGGTCGTGGTTGTTTAGTAGTTTGTCCCAGGTAAATTGCCCAAAACCAATACGCTGTTTGGCCAAATAAGGCATATCGCCATAAACGGAGTTTTGGTCATGGTCAGTATAAGAAAACTGGAATAGTACTTTTTCGTCAATGGGTAATTGGTACTTTCCTAAAAGTTCGAAGCGACTGGTGTAGATGCTTTCACCGTAAATTTCGTCGCCACCGCGATAAGAAGGGTTCCATTGCATTTCACCGCCCCAACGGTCTTCGTAAAAATATCGCCCAGCCAAAGAAAACACGCGATTGTTTTGGCGTTTAAAATTCCATTTTTGAAATACCGAAATACGGTCTTGCAGTGTGACATCAGTAAAATTATCGTTGTTGTTATCAATGGGGTTGCTATAATTAAAGTAATTAACACCCGTGAGTACATCGGTTTTCTCGCCTAATTTGACCTTAAAACCGAGGTCTAAATTGGCTTCACCCCAACCAGAAACATAACTGTCTGCAAAAACTAGAGGGGCATGCTCTGGTAGTTTGGTAATGATATTTATAAGGCCGCCAACAGCCTCACTACCGTACAGCGAGGAGGCGGGGCCCTTAACAATTTCAACCTGTTCTATAAGTGAATTAGGAATGCCTGATAACCCGTAAACCGTTGAAAGCCCACTAACAATGGGCATGCCGTCGATTAAAACTAAAGTGTAAGGGCCTTCAAGTCCATTAATGTGGATGTCGCCTGTATTGCAAACGTTGCAGTTTATTTGGGGGCGAACGCCATTTACATTTTGTAGCGCTTCAAAAATATTAGGGGTTGGATTCTTTTTTAAAAAGGTAGGGCTGTAAACTTCAACTGGCACGGGGCTTTCTAGTCTAGAAACCGCTTTTAGGGTTCCGGTAACCACGACTTCGTCGAGCATTTCCGATTCCTCTAAATGGAAATCAATGGTTACGTTTTTATCAGTTATAGTTAAGCGTTTTTTTCGTGTTTTATAGCCAGTAAACGAAACAAATATGGTGTATTTCCCTGTCTCTACATCTTTAATGGAATAGGAACCATCTTCTTTTGCTATGGTGCCTTTCGAACTTTCCTTTATAAAAACATTGGCAAAGGGTAACGGCTCACCGTTTGAAAAGACACGGCCACTTATTTCTTGTGCATGCAATGAAAATGAGATGAAACTTAAAAAAATTATAAGATGTTTCAATTGGTATATTTTTTGTAGTTAATATTGTTTATTTTATGCAAATATAAATATTAATTTAGATTAATCTAAAAATAGATTTAAAATAATGATTAAACTATATTTGTGTTTTAAATAAAAAGGTGATGATAACGCTAACAGAAGAAAACTACATTAAAACCATTTACCAACTTGGCCGATACGGTACCTTAACGGTAAGTACCAACAGTATTGCCCAGGCTATTGAAACGAAAGCGTCGTCGGTGACCGATATGATTAAAAAATTAGCTGAAAAAGGTTATGTTAATTACAAGCGGTATCAAGGTGCAACTTTAACAGCCAAAGGAAAAAAAATAGCTGCCGATGTCGTTAGAAAACACCGTTTATGGGAAGTGTTTTTGGTTGAAAAACTCAACTTTTCGTGGGATGAGGTTCATGAAATTGCTGAGCAATTAGAGCACATAAAATCGGAAAAACTGATAAGCGAACTCGATAAGTTGCTGGATTATCCCACACACGACCCGCATGGCGATCCCATTCCCGATAAATCAGGCGATATTAAAAAAACCGATAAAACCTTGCTTTTCAATTTAGCTGAAAACACCAAAGGGGTTTGTGTTGGGGTAAAAGATACCTCTTCGGCATTTTTAAAGTATTTGGATAAACATAAAATTGCCCTCGGTTCAGAAATCAATGTGATTTCTAGAGAAGATTTTGATGACTCGATGGTTGTTAAAATTAATGGCAGCCAAATGAGTATTTCGCAAACCGTGGCCAATAACTTGTTTGTTAAAGAAGAATAATATGCTCATAGAGCGTATTAGTGGCATCCGCAATCATCATTGCCACAGGCCTTTTTGGTTTTTGGTGTTTTCCAAAAGAATTTCTTTACTAAAAACACAATAGCAAGTACCAGAGCACTTATTACCAGTATATTTTGAAGGAGTATGTTCATATTTCTTTCGTCGGAATTAAATTAGTTTCATTTCAAAATTTGAAAAGCAATTAATGCTGCCGCATAGGCGATTCCGGTCATGACCACAAGTTGTAAGGTTGGCCATTTCCATGAGTTTGTTTCTCGCTTTACAATGGCCAATGTACTCATACATTGCATGGCAAAGGCATAGAAAAGTAACAATGAAATACCTGACGCAAAGTTAAATAAAGGACCTCCCAAAATGGGGTTTACTTCGGCAGCCATACGGTTTTTAATGGTGGCTTCATCATCGCTCCCAACGCTGTAAATGGTGGCCAAAGTACCAACAAATACTTCTCGGGCAGCAAAACTGCTTACTATGGCAATACCAATTTTCCAATCGTAGCCCAAAGGCCTTATAGCTGGCTCTATGGCTTGACCGGTAATGCCTATAAACGAATGCTCTAGTTTAAAAGAAGCGATGTGTTGTTGTAAGTCTTCTTTAGATATATTTTGTGAAGCATATTTTTCTGTTACAATTTCTTCGGCGTTGTTAAAATTGTCTCCGGGGCCATAAGATGCCAAAAACCATAATATGATTGAAATGGCCAAAATAATTTTTCCGGCGCCAAAAACAAAAGACTTGGTTTTTTCAATGACCGTAAGCGCTACATTTTTAAAAAGTGGTAGTTTGTAGTTTGGCATTTCAACAACAAAAAATGTTTTACTTCTAATTTTTAAAACTTTGTTTAGAATGTATGCCGAACCGACTGCGGCACCAAAACCCAAAAGGTATAAGAGCATTAAGGTTAAAGCTTGGTAGCCTAACCCAAAAAATCGACCCTCAGGAATTACCAAAGAAATAATAATTAAATAGACTGGTAGTCTTGCAGAACATGTGGTAAATGGAGTAACCAAAATAGTAATCAAGCGTTCTTTCCAACTTTCAATATTTCTAGTGGCCATAACTGCTGGAATAGCACAGGCGGTGCCAGAAATTAAAGGCACGACACTTTTTCCACTTAATCCGAAACGTCTCATAACGCGATCCATTAAAAATACCACGCGGCTCATGTATCCGCTTTCTTCTAAAACAGAAATGAATAAGAATAAAAAGGCTATTTGAGGAATAAAAATAACGATGCCGCCGAGTCCAGGTATAACGCCTTCTGCTAAAAGATTGGTGAAAGCCCCTTGCGGAAGCTGTGTTTTTAACCATTCGCTAAGTGATGCAAAAGTTTCGTCTATAAAATCCATGGGTATGCTAGACCAATCGTAAATAGCTTGGAAAATGAGCAATAAAATAACAAAGAAAATTATGTAGCCCCAGACTTTATGGGTTAAAATTCTGTCGAATTTGGTGCGTAAATCTTTGGCTTGCGATATATCAATTGTTTGCCCTTTTTTAAGAACGTTGTTTATAAATTGGTAGCGCTTTATGGTTTCTTTTTGTTGTAAACGTTTAAGGTCGGCTTCATTCTTTGTTTTAAAATCGGCTACAGCTTCAATTTCGTTTCTATCTGTTTTTCCAAAGTTTACATCTTGTGTAATAACCAACCATAGTTTGTAGAGCAATTGATTTGGAAATGCTTTTCTCAGGCCATCAAAATAATCTTTGTCTATTTCTGAAGCGTTTAAGCACGGTTCGGAAGACACGTTTTTGTAGTTTTCTATTAGGGATTTAAGGAGGTCAATGCCTTCCTTTTTTCGCGTACTTACAAGAGCAATTTTGGTATTCAGTTGTTTTTCTAAGTATTCAATGTCTAACGAAATGCCTTTGTATGCCATGCGGTCGGCCATATTGATAACCAAAATCGTGGGGATTTCCAAATCTTTAATTTGGGTAAACAGCAATAGGTTTCGTTTTAAGTTCTCAACATCGCTCACTACAACGGCGACATCGGGGAAATCTTTGTCGTTTTTATTGAGTAATAATTCAATAACTACGTTTTCATCTAAAGAAGATGCGTTTAGACTGTAAGTTCCGGGTAAATCTATTATATGGGCTTTTACGCCACGCGATAACTTGCAGATACCTTCTTTTTTCTCAACAGTTATGCCTGGGTAATTGCCTACTTTTTGGTTTAAGCCGGTTAGGGCATTAAAAACTGATGTTTTTCCTGTGTTGGGATTGCCAATAAGTGCAACATTTATTTGTTTACCCATTTTTTAATCTTTCAATTAAGATGTGAGAGGCAGTTTCTTTCCTTATTGCTAAATGAGACCCATTAATATTTAGGTACATAGGGTCTTGAAAAGGTGCCACTTGAACAAGCTCTACGGTATTACCGGGCAAGCATCCCATTTCCAATAATTTTAAAGGAATGTGTATTGACGAAACATCTTTTATAACCGCTATTTCGCCACGTTTTAAATGTGCTAATGTGTCTTGCAAGCTTATTTAGATTGATTTTAAAGAAGCAAAAGTAATGTAAAAGTTTAGAAGTATAAAAGTTCTGGCTTATTTTTTAGGAAAAGTAAAGAAAAGCGTAACAATTCCAAATAAAGCTTACTCATAACTATGTTATTTTCTGCATAAAACTTGTTTTTGCCGGGTTTTAAGTTAATATAGCATATAATTATGCCAATTATGTTGTTTTTACACTGATTTACAGAGCCTTATCTTTGCATTGTAAATATTTACATAATGTAATGGCCTACAATAATTAAAAGAACCATTGATAAATAACATCAATAAGGCAAATTACATTTTAACTTTTAAAGAACGTAAAATTTTTAATATGAAAACAAGTAACAGTATAGCAACAGAAAGTAAAGTTGGTGTAAAAACAAAACAATTCAGTAGCGCAAGTTCATTAGTTTGGAACAATAAAAGACGTTACAAATAATTAAACATTAAATCACAAAAAAAAGCGCTTTAAAAAAGCGCTTTTTTTATATACTATAATTAGTTTTAGTATTCTTCTTTCAAAATGGAAATATCATTAAGCAATCGCTCAATGTCCTCAGCATCAGTGCCGTCGTAAAACCCTCTTATTTGCCTTTTTTTATCAATGAGCATAAAGTTTTCGGTATGGATCATGTCGTAAGGGCCTTCAAACGGATTATCTTTTACGGCTAAATAACTTTTTCTGGCCAAATCGTAAATTTGTTTTTTATCGCCAGTTACTAAATTCCATTTTTCATCATTCACACCTTTTTCGATGGCATAACGTTTTAGTTGTGCCACGCTGTCAATTTTTGGAGTTACTGAATGGGAGAGCAACATAACGTCATCATCATTTAAAATTTCTTTTTGAATATCTGCCATATGGTCGGTCATAATCGGGCAAATGGTTGGGCAGGTAGTAAAAAAGAAATCGGCCACATAAATCTTGTTTTTGTAATCGTCTTGGGTAATGGTTTTTCCGTTTTGGTTGGTAAGTGAAAAATCGGCGATTTTATGATATTTTTTTTTGTACTGTAGAGTGCTGTCAACAAGTTCGGTACTCACCATGGTTGGTTGGTATATGGGTAAAGGCTTGTAGGTGTTTAAGGTGTTGTAAATCAATAAAATAATGATTATTGAAATGCCCGAGAAAACAATAGCAAAGCGCTTGTACTCCTTAAAAAAAGATAGCATAATGTTCAAATTTTAGCAAAAATACAATGAGTTTGATTAAAATGTAGTATTTTCCAAACCTAAATTTTTTAAAAGGCTCTAGATGAGAAATTTAATGTTGTTTATTGTTTTGATTATTGGCTGTACAATTTATGCCCAGGATGGAAGTTCTCTGAAGCCCTTATATGAAGCAGAAATGAAATCTGCTTTAAAGCGGATGCAATTCAAAGCGCCGGCAATAGTAGATAATTATGATTTAAAATATCATAGGCTTGCGTTTAATATAGATCCTTCTTATGCTGTTATTTCGGGTACTATTACATCTTATTTTGAAGCAAAAAACAATTTAAGCCAGGTAGTTTTTGAACTTACTGAAAATATGGTAGTTTCAGAAGTTGTACAGCGAGGTACAGCTCTGAATTTTACACAAAACAGTAATGACGAGCTTGTTATCGATTTGCAAGCTGTACAAAGTGCAGGCGCGCTGGATTCACTGGCAGTTACTTACTCAGGAAATCCAGTAGCGTCGAACCTCGACTCTTATGCTCAGAGCGAACATGATGGGCATCCTGCAATTTGGACGCTCTCTGAACCCTATGGGGCAAAAGGCTGGTGGCCCTGTAAACAAGACCTTAACGATAAAATAGACTCCGTAGACATTTTTATTACTACGCCAAAATTAGACCCCTCAGGAGAAGAGTACATAGCCGTAGCCAATGGTTTAGAGCAGAGCCAAGTTTATCAAGGGACAGATAAAACCACCCATTTTAAACATCGTTACCCTATTCCTGCATATCTTATAGCTATGGCTGTTACCAATTATGCGGTTTATACGCATACTGTGCAAAATGATGATAATCCATTTGATATAGTAAACTATGTATATCCAGAAGACTTGACTTCTGCTCAGACCAAAACGCCTGTTACCGTAGATGTTATGAACTTGTTTTCAAGTTTATTTGAACCCTATCCTTTTGCTACTGAAAAATATGGGCATGCCCAGTTTGGATGGGGAGGCGGTATGGAACATACCACGGTGTCGTTCATGGGAAGTTTCGATAGAAGCTTGATAGCACACGAACTAGCGCATCATTGGTTTGGAAACAAAGTAACGTGTGCTTCATGGAAAGATATATGGCTAAACGAAGGTTTTGCTACTTATTTATCTGGGCTTACAGTTGAACATTTAGATGGGAATGCCGCTTTTACCGATTGGAAAACACAGTATACGGCTTCTGCAACATCCTCCAGTGGTGGTTCGGTTTATTTAAAGGATAGTGATACAACAAATGTATACCGTATTTTTGATTCAAGACTTAGTTACCGTAAGGCGGCCATGGTATTGCATATGTTGCGTAAGAAAATTGGAGATGCCAACTTTTTTACGGGCTTGAAAAATTTCTTGACTAATACCAACCATGCCTTTGGATATGCTAATACAACAGATTTTATTAGCACAATGGAATCAGCTTCTTCAGAAGACTTAACCGAATTTTTCGATGATTGGATTTATAATGAAGGTTACCCTATTTATGATGTTCAATGGAGCCAACCTCAGTCCAGTCAATTGCAAATTAATATATCGCAGACGCAAAGCCATCCATCGGTAAGTTTTTTTGAAGCACCAATTACATTGCGTGTTCGTGGTACATTGGGTGAGACAATGGATATGACTTTGAATAATACAACCAACAATCAGAATTTTTTAGAATCGGTAACATTTAATGTGGCATCTGTTGAATTTGACCCTGAAGCCGATTTAATTTCAAAGAATAATATTGTAACGCTTTCCACGCATAGTGTTTTGCCTACAGAAGCTCTATCGTTATATGTCAATTCAGAAAATGAAACTCTTACCCTTGTAAATCCTAATCAAACTCAGATTCTAGGGTTTACAATTTATAATACATTAGGTCAGCGTTTATACCACGCAAAAGGTTGGGAGGATATAAGTACGGTTACCATGCCGTCTGGCTTATTTTTTGTTAAACTTCAAACAAATAGAGGTCTGATTACTAAATCGGTGTTAAAAAACTAAAGCATTCTCCATTGTCTTTTATAAAGTTGGTTTAAAACCTTACTTTTGTGCGATTATTAAAAAATTGAAAGACCATTTATGGAGTTTGTTATAAAAATATCCCAGTTTTTGTTGAGCCTTTCGCTGCTTATTGTATTGCACGAATTAGGTCATTTTATTCCGGCAAAAGCTTTTAAAACCAGAGTTGAAAAATTTTATCTATTTTTTGATGTCAAGTTTTCATTATTTAAAAAGAAAATTGGCGAAACCGTTTACGGTATTGGATGGTTGCCCCTAGGAGGTTATGTGAAAATTTCTGGGATGATTGATGAAAGTATGGATACCGAGCAGATGTCGCAAGAACCACAGCCTTGGGAGTTCCGCTCAAAACCGGCATGGCAAAGGCTAATAATCATGCTTGGCGGTGTAACCGTTAATTTTTTACTGGCTATTTTGATTTACATAGGTATGAGTTTTTTCTACGGAGAAAGTGTGCTGCCTGTTGAAAATATAAAAGATGGATTGGCCATTGAAAGTACAGTGGCCAACAAAGCAGGTTTTCAAACCGGAGACAAAATTGTGGCCGTTGACGGTGAGAAAATAGAAACCTATTCGCAAATTTCTGAAAAGGTTTTATTCGGAAAAGAAGTGCTTGTTGACAGAGACGGTTCGCAACTTACAGTTGAAATGCCCGAAGATTTTTTAGCCCAATTAATGGATTCCAAAGAGCGTGGCTTTATCAATCTTAGACAGCCTTTTATTGTTATGCAGGTTCCAGATACATCTTATAACAAGGCCAGTGGCTTAAAAAAGGGCGATCTTTTGTTGGGTTTAAATGATTACAAAACTAAATATGCCGACCAAGTTAAAGATGCTTTAGAGAACTTAAAAGGCCAAGAAGTAACCGCAACAGTAAAACGAAATGACCAAAACCTTACGTTGCCCTTAAAGGTAAGCGATGATGGTAAACTGGGCATTGTATATGCTGCTGCATCAACCCCAGAAACCTTAGAGGCTTTGGGGTATTACAATTATCAGATTAAAGATTATGGTTTTTTTGAATCTTTTCCAGTTGGGATGAAAAAGGCCAAAGACCGTATGGCATCTTATTGGGACCAGTTGGGCGCTATTTTTACACCAAGCACGGGTGCTTACAAAGGCGTAGGCGGTTTTAAAGCTATTTACGACATCTTTCCGAGCTTTTGGAGCTGGCAGGCATTTTGGAGTATCACCGCCTTCTTGTCTATCATGCTGGGCGTATTGAATCTTTTGCCTATTCCGGCATTAGATGGTGGCCACGTTATGTTTTTATTGTATGAAATGGTTTCTGGAAGAAAGCCAGGCGACAAGTTTATGGAATATGCTCAAATGGTAGGTTTCTTTATTTTAATAGCCTTGGTACTATTTGCAAACGGCAATGATATTTATAAAGCTATTTTTAATTAATTTTTTTTTGAAAAAGTATTGCAAGAACTAAAATAATATATATATTTGCGCTCGCAAAAGCGAAACAAAACCTTCCTCAGTAGCTCAGTTGGTTAGAGCATCTGACTGTTAATCAGAGGGTCGCTGGTTCGAGCCCAGCCTGAGGAGCAACAAAGACTTTACAGAGATGTAAGGTCTTTTTTGTTTGAAGTAATAATTTTTGAAGGCTCCATAGTTCAAGGGATAGAACAAGAGTTTCCTAAACTTTAGATCCAGGTTCGAGTCCTGGTGGAGTCACTGTTTTTTGGAATTTATTAAAAAGGCTTGCCTATATGGGGGTCTTTTTTTATTCTGTACTATTTCAGTTTTAACTGCATTGCATGCATTGATTGCATTTTGCATTAAAATATCAACTTGCTAAGTTTTTTAGCATAAAAAAGTACCCAAAAAAAATTAAATGTACTATTCTTAGTTAGAAAGGCTAAGTTTGATAAGAGGGGTTGTTCCCTATTGGTTAGAGAATTATATTTAATAAAGAGACCGCCCAGGTGGGGTCACGATTTGAAATCATAAATCCTTGTAAACGTTGAGTTTATGAGGATTTTTCTTTTTTTAGGTAGCATATAGGTGGTGAAATATTAATAAGAGTTAATATATTCATCTACAAGGTCTTCTAAAACATTTAGAGGAATGGCTCCATTTGAAAGGACGACTTCATGAAAATCTCTAATATTAAATTTTTTGCCCAATTTTTCTTTAGCTTTATGTCTAAATTCTAAGATTTTCATCATTCCAATCTTATAAGCTGTTGCTTGGCTTGGCATCACAATATGTCTTTCTACCATTTTAATAATATCTAATTCAGGATTTGGAGTATTATCCATATAATATTTTATTCCGTCTTCACGTGTCCATTTCTTAGCATGAATTCCAGTATCTACAACCAACCTACACGCTCTCCATAATTCCATCGCCAAACGACCAAAATCAGAGTAAGGATCAGCATAAAATCCCATTTCTTTTGGGATAAACTCTGAGTATAACCCCCAGCCTTCTTCATAAGCAGTTTGTTGCTCATATTTTCTAAACATAGGTACATTTTCTAATTCTCGTTGAATTGAATTTTGCATGTGATGTCCGGGAATTCCTTCGTGGTATGCCAAGGCTTCCATTTGGTATGTTGGCATAGATTTCATGTCATACAAGTTAACATAGTAGATTCCTGGTCTAGAACCATCTTCTGTAGGTGGATAATAAAAAGCTTTTCCAGCCGATTTCTCTCTAAATGGTTCAACAGCTTTCACTATTAAATCAGCTTTGGGCTTAGTGATAAAGAATTCATCCAATCTTGCTTTCATGCTATCAATTAGATTGGTTGCTTTGTTTAAATAAGCATCTTTTCCTTTTTGGTCTTCTGTATAATAGAATTGTTTGTCTGTTTTAATGAATTGAAAAAACTCATTTAAGCTTCTTTTAAATCCAACTTTCTCTCGTATAACATTCATTTCTTCATGAATTCTATCGACCTCTGCTAACCCTATATTGTGGATTTCATCTGCTGTTAAATTTGTTGTTGTTGTTCTATTTAATGCATTGTTATAGAAGGCTTCGCCATCAGGAAATTTCCAAACTCCATGATCGTTATTAGCCCTAGACTTCTGTTCTTTGGTAAAAGAAATAAGTTTTTCATATGCAGACTTAACGGAGGTTAAAAGAGCCTCTCTTGCTTGTTTTTCTAAATTAAATTTAATCTCGTCATCAGCATCTAAGTTGTTCACTTTTTTCATAAAGTCTTTCAATAACGTGCTTTCTTTATTTGATTTATCAAATGGTTGACCTATTAAAATGTTTTCTGAATCTTGAATCACTTTGTCATATACAAACTTTGGAGGCATAATGCCGAAAGCCTCACGTTCTTTTAAGTTTTCAACTAATTGAGTAAAGTATTTGTTAAAACTATTCAATCTTGAAATATAATCTTCTGCATCTTTAATATTATCAATTTGATGCATACTTATTAAAATTGATGGCAGCAAAGATTGTGCTCCAAACAACTGGTTTACAGGGTATGTGTATAGTCTATATTTATAGTCTGTAATATTATTTTCAATATTTTGCCTAAACAGTTTGTAATTCAATAACGCATCTTTAGAAAGTGCATTAGTATTAATTGAGTCATTTAACCATTGTAATTCTTCTTTCTTTATCAGTAAATTTCTTTCATCGGCAGCAGGAGAAATATCATCCAATTCACCATAATCTTTTTTAATTCCCAGCCATGTTTGAAATTGAGGGCTATTATCTAATTTTCTTTCGAAACTCATTTGAAAAAAGTCATTTAGTTTTTTAGACTCTTCAGCTATTTCAATATCAGTGTATGTTTTTGTGTTTTCCTTTATGCAAGAAATCAATAAAGCAACTGAATAAAGAAGTATTATTGATTTTAATAATAAATGTTTCATTTTTTTCTTTTTTGTTATTTTAGACTTTTTTCTAAAGTCTTAGTATGTATGCCAAAACACAATTGTGGTTGTTTTTATAATATTTTGATTATGAGGTATTTATGTGTTTTTATAAAGATAGCACATACAGGGTTAAGATAAAAATTAAGTGAGAGAAAACATCCAAGGAACTCTCTGTTCCATTGCTTCCGAAGGCTGAAGCCATTTTGAGTATTTACCAGAATGAAAATGATAAGGTATTTCCACGCATAAGTAATCAGCGTTATAATTCCTATTTAAAGGAAATTGGCGCTATTGTAGGTATAGAAAAGAAGTTAACTACCCATATGGCTAGGCGTACTTTTGCTTCAACCGTATTACTTTATAATGATGTTCCTGTTGAGATTGTTAGTGAACTTCTTGATCATAGCAATATGAAAGTAACACAGGAAAGCTATGGAAAGGTGGTGCAGAGACGCATTAGTTTAGAGGTGAACAGATAAAAGGGAAGTGGTTAGTTCCCTTTTAATTAAATACTGTTTCTGTTTTTAATTATATTGAAAATCACTGTATCAGTTTGTTGTGATTACTTGGGTAAGGTTTTATACTAAACTACGCATTATTTTTATACTGTGTTATCCACACACTATTTTAATAATATGATTTAAATAAAATAAAACCCACTCGCCGATTTAGGAGTGGGTTTATTGCTGACTATAAATCAAAAATATAACCTATAATTGTCCTCTAATTTCTCCACCTGGATTTTCTGAAGTGTGGACATTCACATAGATACTACCATTTTTTAAGGCGTCTATAAAATCGCTTATTTCCATATCTGCCAATGGTCCTGTCAAATCATCTTTTGTCTTATTACCATGAGCTAATATTCCGTTCATTCGTCCATTAGGACTGCCACTATAAAGAGCGATAACAACTGGTCCATTTTCTCCTACAGGAGCCCAGTGGAAGTGGGCACCAATAACATCTGTAAGGTTGGCTACAATTAATTTAAAATTAATAGAAGATCCATCTTTATTAACAGAAACAATACATTCTCCAACTGCATTTGTATCTACTCCAGGAACTTCATTTTCACCATTTAATGATGTAGTATACACCATTTTCATCGCCTTTTGAGAGCTCTGATTGGTAGTTAATGAAAGATTTAAAGAATCATCCTTTTGTTGTTCCTGTAACATTTCATTACTGCACCCTATTAACATAAAACTTAACGCTAATGCCCATAGGTAATACTTAGTTTGTCTTAACAATTTTTTCATAATAGATAGTTTAATACCTAGAAGTAAATGGACTAAAGTGAAGATTGTGGGGAAATAACTATTCCATCACTTCCATGTAGAAGTTAATATTAACCTATAATATACAAAAAAAATAGTTGAAAATCAATACGTTATTGTTTTTTTAGAGAATTCATGATAATGATTTTCCAGATGGATTTTTAAGTGTTTAAATAAATAGGAGGTTTTTTTGTTTTTATAGGGTAGGAATTTCATCAGTTAAACTGTTTTATATACAGAACAACAATAAACCATTTATTGTTGAGTTAAAACATTATTATTAATAATAAAATTAATAAAAAAAAGTATCATGAATTTTAAAAACTTAAAAACCTACTTATTTATTGGAATTGCAATTGCTTCTTTGTCCTTTTTTCAAAGTTGTACGGACAATGACTCAGAAAGCACCTCAAGAGTTAAATTAACCTTAGTTGATGCCCCAGGCGACTATCAAGAAGTTAATGTTGAAATTATGGATATTCAATACAATGCTACAGACACTGAAGAAGGTTGGAAGAGCTTTATCTCAGAAAGCGGATACCCAATCAATGTTGATTTAACAGAACTCATAGCTGGTAATAGCCTTTTATTAACAGACCAAATAATTCCTTCAGGCATGATGAAACAAATCAGGCTTATATTGGGAGAAAATAATACCTTGAAAATTGAAGGCAATGATGATTTAATACCACTTGATACCCCAAGTGCTCTACAGTCAGGGTTAAAGTTGAATCTGGATACAGAGTTAGAAGCGGGGTTCTCGTATAATTTTATACTTGATTGGAACGTTCAAGAATCCGTTGTTGATGCAGGAACTACTGGGATGTATAATTTAAAACCTGTGATTAAAGTAAATGCAGAAGTTAATTCGGGCTCTATTAGCGGTATGGTTGTCGAGACTGTAGAAGAAGTTCTAGTTTCTAAAGGGAACGTTATTGTAGAAGTTTATACATTAGATGATGTGTTAATAACAGATACCATGACTGATGAGTTGGGTAAGTTCTTAGTTCAAGGGCTAGAAGGAGGGAGTTATAAACTTAAAATATCTGTTGAGGGTTATCAGGACTATGAATCTGGTGAGATTGTTGTAACAGTCGGAGAGATTTTAGATGCTGGTACAATAGAGTTGTTAACTATTGAGTAAAAAGTTAAAAAATATTTTGACCACTCCAAAAATGGGGTGGTTTTTTATGGAATCAGTTTGGAGAAAAAAAAGGTTGAAGGGAAGTTAAGTGCTTCCCTTTTTAATTGCTCTCTTGTGATAAATAAGCTAATTTAATTTCCAGAACCTAATGAGTAACTACCATCTCCATTGAAAGTAGTTAGTGTAATGTTAACAGTCCAATTTCCTGGTTCGCCAACATCAGTTACTCCTGAAAAAGAATCAGGTTCAGTTGAGCCATTTAGATTTCTGTCAAGTACAACTGTCCCATTTGCATCTGCGACTACCATCTGAAAAGTGCCAGTTGCAGTCGACGTTATGTCCGCGTTATAGTCAGCTGTTATATTATTGTTTGACCAACTAATTGTCCTTGTTCCACTGCCACCATTTCCAGTAAAATCTCCACTAACATCATTCACCTGTCCTTGGTTGACAGTTATGTTTACGGTTGGTTCATTATTATCAGAACAGGATGTAAATGTTCCGACGAATATTACCATAGCAATTAAAATTGTAAGTAGTTTAAAATTTGAGGTTTTCATTTTTATCGATTTTTGTTATTAATTCTATTATAAAACAATTAAGTTGATAAAACTCCCAGTCTGAAAAATGTAATTATTTCAAATATATTTTATTCATATTGTCTCGTCCTGAAATATGGCTTCAGATTAAAAAATGATTTTACGACGTTTTTATTTTTTTAAATTAAACAATTTTATTCTCCAATTCAGTTCCAAACTGATAAGGTGTTCATAAATCGGGTCAAATCCATCATCAAGATTTATTAATGAAGGCCTATATATAATTCCGAAATTTAAAGTTTTTCCAATGTTATAATAAGTGTTAAGAGTCAAACCTAAATTCCGATTAGTATAGTAAGTGTTTTTTGGTAGAGGTGTTTCGTTTGCTCCTAAATCTTCGTAAATTTCATTCCTATGATTAACTGCGTAATTAATTCCATAACCAAAAGAGAAGTGACTTTTAATGAAATTGTCAGTTGCGCTTAGACAATATGAGTAAAGAGCTCTATTATATTCTGTATCCACTGGTACTGGAAATGGTAGTTCAAATGTTAATACAAATGAAATGTTCGCTTCGACAAAGCGTTTTTCACTGTAATTATATTCAAATCCGATTCCGTATCCATTAAAACCAAATTTGTTATCTCTAAACTCTTTGTCGGGATTTAATGATAAATGATTTATGTGCGGTAACTTTAAATCAATTCTAAAATCATTTTTTTCAAAATCAGTTCTTTTTTCAGTTTGCGTAAAACAGAAATAAGAGACAAAAAAGAATAGGATTATAAATTTTCTCATAGTAGGTTGTCAAAATGATATACAACGATTTGGCTAAACTGTTTTTTAATACAGTTTAGGTTTTGTTAGGTGCTGTTTATTCTTTTCGTATAATACTATCAAACCTAATATTGGGCCTAATGCTAATATTGGATAAATATATATAGGATTCATTGTAGCATGTAAAACATTCAGAAGTTGGATACTAATTATAGTTATTGAGAAACCAATGCAATTCACAATGGTAAGTGCAGTCCCTTTTATTTCTGCTAAGGCGTTTTGAGCGACTAGTGTTGAGAAAAGAGGTGAGTCTGCAATAACAACCATTCCCCAAAAAAGAAGAAAACCAATAAAAAAGCTTTCAGATTCGGTCAAGAACATCAAAGGAGAAATAAGGCAGCATCCGCAAGATAAGAGAAGTGCTATAAATGCTATTCGTTTAGTTCCTAATATTTGTGCTAGATATCCGCTGAGTACACAGGCCAATCCACCGAATCCTATAATCAGGAATGATAACAGCGGGACATTAAATGTAGCTTCAGGATGTTTCATGCCATATGTCTTTAGTATAATCGGTACAAATGTCCAAAAGGCATACAGCTCCCACATGTGACCAAAATAACCGAAGGCCGCAGAACGAAATTTATGATTTCTGAATACACTAAAAGAAGCTGATATTTCTAACTTGTTTCCAGGTTTTCGGTAAGGGCCGTCAGGAACCATAATAAACATCAACAGACCACCTAACGCCCCAAGAAATGAAGTTATGACCAGTACAGATTTCCATGGAAAAGCTCCGGTCATTTCCTTAGCTAAATGTGGGAATGCAGTACCAACCACCAATGCACCAACTAAGAAGCCAAGTGATTTACCTAATCCTTTTTCATAATGGTCTGCAGCTATTTTCATGCCTACTGGGTATATACCGGCTAAAAAGAAGCCAATAATAAAACGAAGTGAAAGTATGCTTGCTAAACTGTTCCCTTCCCATATTATTCCCGCATTGAATAAGGAGCCGAGTAAAGCACACGTTAAAAACACTTTTGATGGCGAAAACCGGTCAGCAATAGTTAAAATGGCGAAGGTCAGCGTCCCTAAAATAAAACCGAATTGTACAGCCGATGTTAAGTGTCCTAAAGCACTAGCATTAAGGTTGAAATTCACCATAAGATCGGCCATCACACCATTTCCTGCAAACCAAAGTGACGTGCAACAGAACTGAGAGATTACGATTATGGGAAGTATTAACTTAGATTGTTTCACTTATAGTTTTATTCAGGACGGATCATAATTTTTGTTAATGTGTTTTTGTATGGAAAGTTGCGTGTTTGTGTGCGAGGATTTTCCGAAGGAAAATCAGAAGCTAGCAACAAAGCAACGACCAAACGGCTTAACTAAAATAAGCAATGTTTTTTTTACACGGCTTAAGTTTGTTATATATTAAATTAGATACATAAACAGAAAGCCAAAAAAAAGGATTAAGGTTATTATACACGCAGATGCAATAGATTTTGTCAACATTGGACATATTAATATCCAAAAAGTATTTTGAAATAGCTTTACTGTACACTCTTCGCAATAAATTTCATTTTGGATACGGATTTTTATGTCTTGTACTGAAGCCTCATTTCAGGACGGGTCAGAGTATAAAAGTATATTTTGATTCCATATTTTTTTGAGTTATCACTTAATGTTTGGCCCTTTGATGCCATTGTAGTAGGTTGTAGGTTTTTGTTTTTTTAATTTTTTGACAATAAAAGGTGTATTTTTTTATTTATTTATTGTTTTTTTTGTTAAAAATCAATCGATTTAACAGGTATGTGCAGGATGGTTTCAATTGAGAGTAGAAATATATTTGTTCAAATCCCAATGAGTGTAGCGCATACATTTATAAAAAGCAAACTAAACTTTCAGTATATAAGACAACTAAATTAAACTAAATATGAAAACAACCTTTAACATTAAAAACACCGTGTTGATTTATCCTTTCACGGTTAAAAAGTTATTTGAGAACAGGTTATTTACTAAGCTGTGTTTATTTACGATCATGACGTTTTGTAGTTTCACACTTTATGGGCAACGCTACATGGAAAACCTTGATAGAGGATTGGTTGCCATGCGAACCGACGCTAACTCAGTACTAATAAGTTGGAGGATTCCTGGTGACGAATACACCCAGAATGCTACATATAACTTATATCGAGGATCTACATTAATTGCTTCCGATCTTAGTGTCTCAAATTATGTTGATGCAACTAGTACTGACGATTCTTACAGTGTAGCTGCTGTTATTGGAGGAACAGAGCAAGTTCTTTCCCCGGCTACAAGTATTAGAGGTGGTGAGTTTTTTACTATCCCAGTCCGGTCGCTTAATGGTGGTTACCTTACCCATCACCTGAATGACGCCTCTGTTGGTGACTTGGACGGTGACGGGGAATACGAAATTGTCATAAAAAGACTCTCAATTGATGAGTCTCCTGCCTCACCCTATAACCACTATCTTGAAGCTTATGAACTTGATGGTACGTTTATGTGGGCCATTGATTTGGGTCCCAATTTGTTGCACGCGGTAGAGGTAAACTTCTTGGTGTACGATTTGGATAATGACGGGAAGGCAGAAATTGCTACCAGGACTTCAGATGGTATGATCGACGGCTTAGGAAATAATATTGGTGACAGGGATGGAGACGGACAAGTGAATTATCGTTCTTCAGCGACACAAAATGGTCCTTTCTGGTTCAGAACCGAAGGTCCCGATTACATATCGATATTTGATGGCGAAACGGGTGGAGAAATTGCATGGGATTGGTATATTGACCTTGCACCAATTGAACAATGGGGACAGCCGGGCCATAGCCTTTCTCAACTTGGTCATAGGGCTACTAAATGTATGTGGGCAGTGGCCTATACCGATGGTGAAAACCCAAGCTTTATAATAAGCAGAGGTATTTATGAGCGCATAAAGATAGAAGCATGGCATTTTAGAAATGGGACCTTAACACAAGAGTGGGCCTGGGATAGCAGCCCTGGTGGTGTGGCCACTGAGTATCACGGACAAGGAAACCACAATCTTGCCGTGGGTGATGTAGATGGTGACGGTAGAGACGAGATAACTTATGGAGCCATGGCGGTCGATGAATACGGCAATGGCCTTTACTCTACCGGTTTTGCTCATGGCGATGCGGCCCATTTAGCGGATATAAACCCCGATATTCCCGGTTTGGAATATTTTAGCTGCCAAGAGTATGCTAATGGTACAGAAATCCCGGGTTTAGCATTAAGGAATGCTGAGACCGGTACAGTACAATGGGCAAATCCTTCAAGTGGTGATATTGGAAGATGTATGGCTGCTGATGTCGATCCAAATTATAAAGGTATGGAAATATGGGGGTCTGATGGTTCTGGTCTCCGCAGTAGTACGGGCCAACAAATATCAACTGCAATACCAACTTCTGCAGGAGGTGGAAATTCTTATAATTTTGGTGTTTGGTGGGATGGTGATGTTCAACGTGAAATACTCGACAGAAGAGTAATAACGAAATGGAATGGAAGTGGGACCGATAGGGTAGCTACCTTATATAATATGGCACCAATAGCCGAAAATAATGGTACAAAGTCAAATCCATGCCTTATGGCTGATATTTTGGGGGATTGGAGAGAAGAAGTTATATATAGACTTGATGATAATACAGGTTTGGCTGTGTTTGTTACGCCTTTCGTTACTAATCAAAGAATGTATACTTTAATGCATGACCCCAACTATAGGACTGCGATTTCTTGGCAGAATATTTCGTATAACCAGCCTCCAAATCTAGGATTTTATTTTGGAGGAGAGATGGATACACCACCATCTCCTAATATCAAATTGGTAAATAGCGAGTGTACGCCAACGGCAATAGTACCCTATATTGGTGTAGATGGTGGGACTCTTGCACAGGTAAATGAGGTGTCTATAAACCTTGGCTCATCAGTTACATTTTCACCACAGCCCGATGTTGGAGGGAGTTGGAGCTGGTCCGGGTGTGGTACTTCGGGGACGTCACGGGAACAGACCTTTACTCCAACCGAATCTTGCCTAGCCACCGTCATATATACGAATGATTCAGGTTGTGTTTCATCTTCAAATTTTACAGTCAATGTAAAGAAGAATATTTTACATTATCCGTTTGATGAAACAGGTGGCACAACCGCATTTGATAACTCTGGGAATGGAAATGATGGTACGGTTTCTGGTGGAGCAACGTTCTCATCTGGTAAGATAGACAATGCCTTAGTGCTTGATGGTACTGATGATTATGTTTCAGCTCCTGCTGGAGTCGTGGATAACCTTAATAGATTGACCGTAACTACATGGGTTTACTGGAATGGAGGAAATCCATGGCAAAGAATTTTCGATTTCGGTAATGGCCAAACAGAGAATATGTTCCTCACAGCCAGTAACTCAGATGGCGCTTTGCAATTCTCAATTACGGAAAATGGTATTACCCAAAATGTAGTAGGCCCTACATTACCGTTTAATAAATGGTCGCATCTTGCGGTAACGATAAACTCGAATGCCATTACACTCTATTTAAATGGCGATAATGTGGCTCAATATAGCGTTGGATCAACCATTAAGCCGTCAGATTTTAATCCCGTGCAGAATTACATTGGTAAGAGCCAATGGCCCGATCCATTGTTTAACGGTCTTATTGATGATTTCAGGATTTATAATTATGTGTTTTCTGATCAGGAAATCGCTGAATTGGATGTCGTGGCAAACGAACCTCCAACAGTGAGTATCACCAGTCCATCGGAAGGAGCGCAATATTTAATAGGGTCGGACGTGACCATCAATGCTTCGGCTGCGGATACAGATGGTGATGTTGCCCAAGTTGAGTTTTTTGTAGATGGAGAGTCTATTGGGGTCGATACTACGAGTCCGTATTCGGTTAACTGGACCATTGGAGATGGAAATTATAGCTTAACGGCGGTGGCAACAGATGATGATCTTGTAACAACAACATCAACAGCTGTTAGTGTAACAGGAAGTGCCCTTCCAAATACACCGCCCACAGTGAGCATCACTAATCCTATCAATGGGTCAAGTTACGATGAAGGCACCATCGTGTCAGTGGCTGCGACTGCAGCTGATGTAGATGGTAGTGTTTCACAGGTGGAGTTCTTTGCAAACGGCGTTTCCATAGGTGTAGACAATGTCAGTCCATATTCTGTCAACTGGACCATCGGAGTTGGTGGCTATAGTTTAACGGCTGTGGCAACAGATGATGACCTTGCAACTACGACATCTATAGCAGTTCTTACAACAGGAAATGCAATACCAAAATCACCTACGGTAAGTATAACCAGTCCAGCCGATGGATCAAGTTATGATGAAGGTACCAGTGTGAGTATTACAGCTAGTGCATCAGATTCTGATGGAAATGTTACCCAGGTGGAATTCTTCGTAGATGGCGTATCTTTAGGTATCGATAGTACGAGTCCTTATTCTGTAAACTGGACGATTGGTACCGGATCCTTCAGTTTAACGGCTGTGGCAACTGATAATGATGAACAGACAACCACTTCAACTGCAGTTAATGTTACGGGAAGTTGTGCTCCTTCAACGATAACCCCTTACTATAATGTTAACTCCACCGGATGGTTTACGGGAACAGATATTACAGTCAATGAAGGTGATAATATAGTATTTGGTCCACATCCAACAACTGGTGGATCCTGGAGCTGGAGTGGGTGTGGTACCTCGGGGACTTCACGTGAGCAAAGTGTAACCTTAACCAGTTCTTGTTCCGCTACAGCTACACATACCAATGATTGTGGTGGAGTGAGTAGTGTTACCTATAACATAACTGTAATCCCGGCTAGCAGTCCATACATGGCTGTTGATACTATTGAAACAAGTACCGTAAGTGCGGCGAAAGGCAAGAAATATGGTGCAGCAACGGTGACTGTTGTAGACGATCAGTCAAATACAGTATCTGGTGCCACGGTTTTTGGAACATTTAGTGGTTCGTTTGGAGAAAGTGTTTCAGGTGTTACAGATGCGAATGGTGTTGCTTATTTACAAACCACATCAACAGAGAAAGGAAATGTTGTGGTTGATTTCTGTGTAGATGATATTACACATAGCAATCTGCCTTATGACGCAACACAAAATCAAATAACGTGTACAGGTTCATCGGCAAAAATGTTGAATACCGAGTCGACAGATTTGGGCATAGAACCTTTAGAATTTAAGCTGTATCCTAATCCAACATCGCAGTATCTAAACATTACTTTAGGTTTAGAGTTGGTCGGTATGGATTTGGTAGACATCAATGGTAGACTGGTGCAAACCAATCTGGTTAAAACTGGTGATAAACGATACCAATTAGATATGAGCAATCTTGAGGTGGGAGTCTATTTACTTATTGTAAAAACTTCTGAATCACAAATAAACAAAAGGGTAATCAAGTTATAAAATAATAGTACATTGGTTAATCTAAAAGGATGGGGTCTGAATAGATCCCATCTTTTTTTTGATTAAAAAAAGAGCAGTAATTCCAATAAAGACATAAACCAATAACAAAGCTCACGAAAGAAGTATTCAAGTCCATATTACAGAACACCTTAGGTGGCTCTATCAGCAATCACATTCTGATAGAAAGTGTCAGGATCTATGTGCTTATAATCATACAGATACTGGTGACGGCCAAAAGGAGCTGATCACAGATAGGATGTAGAGCAAATTAAATACGTTTAAAAATATTAACTTTGAGAAAATGGACTAGTGCCTTTCACAGGATACGGTGTTGTGCTTAGTTTTTATATTTTAATTCTTTCAATCCCGATTTAAAAGCATGTCTGAAGGCTGTCAAATACATTCGATTTATTCTTTTATACGTTGCATCGAAGGTTTTCTTTTTTCCCCAAGATTTAGATGTTGTTTGCCCAATTAGTTCTTCAGTCTCATTGTCTAATGCTTTAATGTTTAATATGACTTCTACATATTCTACTTCATGAAATCCGTTAAAATGAAACGTTTGAACCCCTTTTTTAATTTCTACTTCAAACTTTATACTTCTATCACCTTTAATTTTCGCTTCGTTAATTATTGATTTAAGCTCAGATTCCAAATTATCAGGAACTGGAGGTGAAACAAAGTCCTGTTCTCCGCCAAAAGTGATTGGGTTCAAAAAAATATCATTGTCGCTCACATAGTCTCGGAGATCAGACACAGAAATTGAAAAACTCTCAAACGGAATAGTTACTTCCATTTTGTTAACTTTTTCTCTGAAAACAGGTCCGTGAGATGCACATCCACACAATAAGAGAATGAGGAAAACTATAATTCCGTTTTTCATTTGTTTCTTATTAAGCACAACGACTCGCCTATGAGCAGTAGCGTCCCGTAGGGCGCTATTGCTTATAGGTTTGTTGGTGCCGTTTTCTTTGTTTTCAATATTTTTCTCTTAGGACTTGTTATATTATTTCTTTTTCAATGTCAAATAGTCTGGTACTTCTAATGGAGAACGTGTCTCCAGACTAGAGTTAAATATATCTGTGTGCAATCGCCATTCGTTATTTTCTCTTCTATAAATCGCTATAAACTTACCAAGGTCAAGAATTTCATCTTGTTGATCGCGCATGGCATATTTGCCACGGGCAATTAGTAAGGCACCCGAAACCTCTAAGTCCACTAAATGCAACTGAAAATAATGCATGCCCCTTTTGGATACGGTGCGCCAAAATGTAGCAATTGCATTTCTGCCAAAGATGGGTGGGGCTCCTGGTGGATAAATAACACCATCACTCATATAAAGATTAGACACACCGTCCCAATCTGCATTGTTCGCTAATCGAACTAGCTCATTTTCTACTTCAATAACTGTAGCTCTTGCTCTTAGATAAGTGGATTCTTTCAAATCGTCAGGTAATACTACTCCGGCTCCAGAAGCATCAATGACTGATTCATCTGGTGTTTTGTCTTGTAAGAATGTTTCAACTGCTAAGAAAAAGGCAGCAGGCTTATCAGCATTCGGAACATGACCAGCACCTTTGAAATTGAGCAAACTACTATTGGGCAAACTGTTATTCCAATGCTCAAAAGAAGCAAAAGGAATAGCGTCATTGTCTCCTACTAATAGCAGTACCCTCGCTTTAACATTTGCCAATTGAGAAGTAATGTCCCAGTTGCCAATCGATTTCATCTTGTAATAACTAAATGGGTTTGTTAAATTAGCCTGATTGCAGTTGCAGATGTTTCCCCAAATGTTTCTAGCCTCTACATAGGAAGCTGCAAACCCTCTCATCCAAAGTGAATAGTAATCCCAACAAGCTTTAGTAGTATCGGCTGGATTGTTTTCATATATTTTTTTGTTTTGTTCTCTTAGAAGTGTTGTTAGACTGTCATTCTTATTAACCCAACCATTTGTCATGGCAGCTGCGGCTGGAAAAGGAGCCATGAGTATCATTGATTTGACTTTTCTAGGATATTTGGTTGCATAATAACCACAGATTAAACCACCCGTAGAATGACCCAAAAGGTTTAATTCTTTCAAGTTGAAATGTTTTCTTATGACTTCAATGTCTTCAATCGTATTATCAATGGAATATCTAATAGTGTCTTTTACCACGGTGGAGTAACCTGCACCAGCCTGATCGAAAAACAACAGCGTATGATGTGCTGCTAAAGGTTTCAAGTCAGGAATTAAGTAAGCCGAACCAAAAGTTCCTCCACCATGGACGACTACAATGGTGTCTTTTCCTTCACCAAGTAATTGGTAATGGAGTTTTACATAATCATTCGTTTCTACAAAACCTTTTGAAGATTTCAGTTTTACAATTTGGGCATTTCCAACAAAGGAATTTGTACATAAGAGCAATAGCCCAATCAAGAATGATTTCATATATTTTTCATTTTGTCATAAATCGAATTTTAACTAATGGCACACAACGTGTTTGTATAACGTGTTTGTTGCGTGGTTTAGCACGTAATTTAGCAAATAAAAACCGGATAGAAAATCCGTGAGGATTTTCAAAAGTAGTCGAGCAAAAGCAATTACTTGTAGTCATTGTTGGCTTTAGTTTTTTTTTAACTGGTTTTTGTTATGGTAAATCTGTGTTTATCATATCCTTATACATTTTCCAAATACCATCTTCTTTTTTCCAAATCACTAAAGATTTTCCTATAAGAGTGTCTTGCCCATTGCTTAAAGTCCACTTTTCAGTATCAAGTAAATATTCTCCACAACCTTCGGCCCAGGTTGACTCAACGTTTAGTTCAGTAAATCCACCTTCAATGAATCCAACAAACGCTTTCTCAATGTTATCTCTACCAGTAAAAATTGTGCTATTATGAGGCATAAATACACCGTCTTCTGTATAATAATTGGCAACAGCTTTTGCGTCTTTTTTAGCCAGAGCCTCTTTCACTCCTTTAAACGATTTTTGCAATTCTTTCTTTTCCTTATCTAAATTGAAAACCTGCTCTATTTTTTCGCTTTCATTTTCTTTAGACTTGTCTGAATTATTACAGCTTACTGAAATAAACAACAGTAAAATAATTAACTGTAGTATTTTGATTCGATTAAGATTCTTAATTGATTTTTTCATTTTTTTGGTTTTCAATTAGTGGTATTATTTTGTTTTCTGCATTACAGCCAACGAGTGGATAAACACACTGTTGTGTTTATTTTTATTAATCCCTTAGCTTAAATAAAATGTTCATTATTTCAATATTGGGCTCCTCTACCACTTTATAGGCTTGCGGAATACTTTTGGCTAAGTCTGAATCTTTAAAGGCTATTAATGACTCTTTGTTGTCCCAAATATACACGCCGCCGTAACTTCCTGTTTCCTTCATTTTAACATAAAACTTCTGCAAAAGTCCAGGTATTGCTTTAAACTCAGGTTTTCTTTCTTTTGCTTTGCTAATTAGTTCCTCTTCTGGAAGGCTAGATTTTAATTTGACAAATTGTAAGACCATATATTATGTAATTTAAGTAAAACTTGACTGCAATATTTTATTGATGAGGCAGATTTCAATATGCTAGTAATGTTTTGTTATTCAGTGACTAAGTTAGTAAATATACTTTTGCTAAATGCAAGTTTCGAGAGAATTTGCTTCAGGTTAAAATTGATTTGCGCTGTTAATTATATACCATAATCGGTATTTTAAAACCTAAAAATAAGTGCAATCTTGCTTTTTGTGTGGATTAATTACTTTTTCTTACTTGAGGTTAGGTAGATATTATTAAAATATAGCATTGTATTACATTTCGACGAAAAAATTTAAAAAAATTAGAATAGAGGGTAGGAAATTTAAAAGGTAACTTGTTTATATAACTATACAAACAAGTTAGAGGTCAGGAAAAATCCCAAAAGATTCTTTAATTAATAAAATTTAAATTTTGTAACTATGATAAAACCAAACACTAAGTCATTATTAGTAAAAGTAAAATTTAAAACATGGCTTTTCAATGCAGGGGTTGTGCTTATGCTGGTGTCATTTAATGGCTATTCACAAACAATAGTACGACAAAGTATTTCAAGTTATGGAGCCACATCATCACAAGAAGGGCTTTCTTATGCTCAAACAATAGGGCAAGCTTACAATACTCAAAATGTTAAAAACAGTAATGTTGCGCAAGGGTTTCTTCAGCCAGTAAGCTATAAAATTGAAAAAGTGGTTCAAGTTGATTTTGAAGCCTTAGAGGTTAAAGTATTTCCTAACCCATCGCAATACCGTATTACGCTACATAGTAAAAGTACTTTGAAAGAAGCTTATGTCGTTATTTCAAACATACAAGGAAATATCATTTACGATCAAAAAGTCCAAAACCTTAAAGAGTATAATATTAATTGTAGCTCTTGGGCAAAGGGGACATATCTTATAAAAATTCAAGACGACAACAATAAACAATCCGTTAGTAAATTAATAATATCTAAATAATCATTAATATGAAAAGAATTATACTAGTATTAACTCTAATACTTATATCATATACAAGCAAGGCACAAGAGCCTAGTTTTACCATAGAGGCTTCCCAATTAGTAAGTACTTTTAAATTTGTTGATAGCGATAATATGAAGCAAAATTCAGACTATCAATCCATATTTACAGGCGCTTATGGTATAGGATACCGAAATGCTTTTAGGAATAATGTGATTTTTAAAGCAGGTTTGGGAAAAAGAAATGGTGGAGCTAACTATGTTTATGATGGTATGAATTATTCCTGGCGTTTAGAGTATGCTGAGGCCAAAATAGGAGGAGGTTACATTTTAAAAAGGAGAGTGTTCAGTCCTTATGCCGTTTTAAATGGATATTATGGCCATTTATTGCGGGGTACTCAGATTTTAAACAACGAGGAGTTCAATATTACGAAGTCTGGCATACTGAAGAAATCAGATTTTGGCATCATTGGGAATATTGGAGTAAACTTTAATATTTCCCATTTTGTATCGGCATATGCTGAAGCATTATACTTATATGGGTTGAGTAATATCGAAGAAGATTCCGGACAGAAGTCGGCCAACAGGAGTTATGGTGTCACATTAGGCCTTTCTTTTAACTTAACCGAGTAGCAATAACTTTTAATTCAATTGTAATGAAAAAACTTAAATATATTTTTGTAGTAGCTTTTATAATAGCTGTTAATTTAGCTTCAGCACAGAGAATTGGTAATCTAGATGGTATTTACTATCAAGCCGTAGCCCTTAACGATGAAACACAGGAAATTGTTGGTCTGGATATAGAAGAGAAACCCCTTTATAATAGAGAAATTGGAATTAGGTTTACTATTACAAAAGGGCTAGATGGAGAGGTCCAATGGGAAGAAACTCATGTCACAACAACAGATGCACATGGCTTGTTTAGTTTAGTCATTGGTAAAGGAGATGTGTTAAGCACTACTTATACACGTTTATTGGATATTCCATGGATTGATGCAGATCAGTTCTTAAAAGTGGAAATATCAACCAACAATGACGGTAATTATACTCTGGTAAGCAACCAAAAGTTTATGGCGGTACCTTATGCTTTTTATACCGATGATATTGCTGATGATGCCATTACTACGCAGAAAATACTAAATGAAGAAATCCTTGCCGAAGATATCCAAGAGGGGGCTGTTGAAACTTCAGAGATTTTAAATGAAACAGTTTTAAATGAGGATATTGCCGATAATACTATAAACTTAACAACTAAGGTGACAGACATACTGCCTGTTGAAAATGGAGGAACAGGCCTTGATGCATCATCAGTTTCAGACGGTCAAATTTTAATTGGTGATAGTACCACAAATGATTTTAATTTGTCAACCATTACAGCTGGAGATGGTGTTGTAATTGAAAATACCCCAGGTGCTATTACCATTAGTTCGCCTCCTGTGTCTACTAGTGCCGATGGCTCTTTTACTATTCCCGTTGGAAGTAATGGAACCATTGGTGCAAATTCAGCATGGTATTCTCCAAATAGTTTAAAGGTAGAGCCTCCATTGGGTAAACCTTTTGAAATGGGAGATATTTTCCTTGCTTCTGCTAATGTTGATTTAAAGGGATGTATATTATCGGTTTATTTACAAAGTATTGATGGAGATGGAAGAGCAAATGTTCAGGTAATACTATACAACCCACAAAACACATCTGTAACGCTTCAAACACCAGTTACATTTAAATTCTTATTAGTTAAGTAAACTCAGTTAGCAAATATTAACCAAATGCAAAAAGCTAGGAGTAAACATACCACTTTGGTTGTTTGAGGTAAGATGTTTATTTATTCGGGATTATATGTAAGGTTCAAGTGAAAACACGTATGCTCAAATTATATCAGATGGGGAAGCACATGTTATTTTATTAGGAGGTGATAATGTGTTTAGTCTTGGTGTAAAATCAAGTAATGTGTTATTTTACTAATAACTAACTTTATGAAACAGGCCATCTCTTAAATAGAGAAGGCTTGTTTTTCAGGTATGTTGGAACAGTAATCGATAATACTATGAACTTCTAAAACTAGGAGTGGAACTAAAGATTTATCAATTCCACTGCTATACAAAGTTTTGAAAATTTAGAAGAGCATACAGAAGGCAGTTTATCTTAAAATAAGCAATTAACGATATAAAACTTGTTTAAAAGAAATATATGCCATTTTAACTTTTAGCATCTCAAAATTAACCGAAAGTTTCTCACTAATACAAATGTTTTTTCTTTGAGCAAACTATTTTTAATTCAACTTTAGAAAGGTTGAATCATTGCTAATGTATTTCATCAAATGATTAGGTTAAAGGTATGCGTGCCCCATTCTTAGAGAGCCATTGGTCAAAATCTTGTATCTCTGGGTTCAAATCTTTTGACAATGCTTCATCACGAATAGCATTAAAATCATCATTGAAATCTCTTTTAAACTGAAACATATTACCTAGGTCATCAGCACCGGGAAAGTCAAAATTACGATAGGTTTCTGGACTTACGCTATTATAAATAACATTAATATTGAGAGCATCTGATAGTTTGGCGGCCATCTCATTTCCTGTTAATTTTTCACCAACAATACCAATAGTTTCACCAATTAATTTATCACCTTTTTTGAAAACCCCGTAGGCACATTTTCCAATATCTTCTGCAGCAATTCCCGCTAATGCTTTAGTATCCATAGGAAAGGCTATATAATAATTGCCATCTTCTCCTTTTTGTGGACCCATCCCAAAATAGATGAAGTTGTCCCAATAAAATGAGGTTCTTAAAAATGTAACAGGTAATCCTGCCTCTTTAAACAGTTTATCTGCTGCACCTTTACTATCAAAGTGGGGAACCTTGTAATGACCTTGCAAGGTAGGCATACGTTCGTCATCCAATGGGACCCAATTTCTAGTATCCTCTAAAGTTGACCAAACAATATGTTCCAAATTAGATTCTTTAGCAACTTCAATAAAATCTTTTATTTGTTGATATTCCTTTTCAGCCGAAAAATGTTCCCAGAAAAAAGTGACAAAGTAAGCTCTTGTTGCTCCTTTCAATACTTTTTTAATGCTTTTTGGGTTGTTAAGGTCTGCTTCAACTACTTCCGCACCCATTTGTGACAAAGCTTTTGCTTTTTCAGATTGAGGGTCTCTGGTTACTGCTCTTACTTTATATTTTGAGTTAATATCTTTTAGGATAGCTCTTGCCAGTCCGCCGCCTTGAGCTCCCGTTGCCCCAAATACAGTTATAATAGTCTTGTTTTCCATTTTTTTATTCTTTTAGAAATTTATTATTGGTAGTTAAATGGCGACAAAAATACCTACCATTTATATTTGGGATAGGCTACTAATTTAACAAAAAATAATATGCAACAAAAATCTAAAATAAAACATTCTAGGGTCAAATTGTTTCTGGCTCTGTATGTCTAGATTTTGGAATAATGGCCTTACTGCTATTTGGTTTTATCTGTCAGACCAAACAGCCAATTCATTTCCTGAAGGGTCTGTAAAATGAAACCTCCGCCCTCCTGGGAAAGAGAAAACATCTTTTGTAATGGTTCCTTTGGCTTTAATAATCTTGTCTTTTATGGTATTGAGGTCTTCATGGTAAAGTACAATCAGAGCACCATTCACAACAGGGCTATCAGTCTTTTCAAAGCCACCTTCTAAGCCACTGTCCGAAAAAGCAATATATGTTGGCCCATAGTCAGTAAAGGTCCAGCCAAAGGCTTCAGAATAAAATTGTTTCGTTTTCTCAAGGTCATTAGCTTTGAGTTCAACGTAATTAATATGACTGTTTTCGCGCATGAGCTCAATTTATATGGTCGTTAAAAACGAATCAATCCAACTTTTCCGTTAATTTTTTAAACACCTTTTTCGGGTTTTTGTTTTCGTATAGAATATCGTAAACAGCTTCTATAATGGGGGTGTTGGCTTTCTTTTTGTTTTTTTGATTTAGCAAATGAGCACTTTTAGTGGCATAGTAACCTTCGGCCACCATACTCATTTCCATTTGAGCCGATTTTACTGTGTACCCTTTTCCAATCATATTTCCAAACATACGATTTCGTGAAAATACCGAGTAACCTGTAACCAACAGGTCGCCCAAATACGCCGAATTGTTAATGTTGCGTTTCATTTTATGTACCTTTTTAATAAAACGCTTCATTTCTCGAATGGAATTGCTCATAAGTACACTCTGGAAATTATCGCCATAACCCAAACCGTGGGCAATACCAGCAGCAATGGCGTAAATATTCTTTAGCATTACGGCATATTCTACGCCAATAATATCATCACTTATTTTGGTGTTAATGTAATCGCTGCTCAGGCTTTTTGCAATGGCCTTTGCTTTAGCTTCATCCGAACACGAAATGGTAAGGTACGATAAACGTTCTAATGCTACCTCTTCGGCATGGCAGGGGCCTGCAATAACAGCTATATTGTCGTAAGGCACATTATAAGCATCATGGAAATGTTCGCCCACCAACAAACCCGTCTCGGGCATAATACCTTTAACGGCCGATACTATAATTTTGTTGGAAATATCAACGTTTAGCTTTTCCAGTTCATTGTGGATGAAAGCAGAGGGTATAACAAATATTAAAACATCGGCATAATCGGCTATTTCATTAATGTCGTTACTTAGTTTTAACTGTTCTAAATGAAACTCTACCGAGCTTAAATAATTGGGGTTATGCTGCTCTCTTAAAAGATGTTCTTTGGTGTAAACACTACGCATATACCAACCAATTTCATCTAGGTTTTCGCAAAGCATCTTTACAATGGCCGTTGCCCAACTCCCCGCGCCAAATACCGCGTATTTTAAAGGTTTATCCATAAAATTAAAAATGTTGTCTTTTCAAAAATACGCAAAATATTACGCTTTTTTAAGATAACAAAATATAACCTTTTTGTTTTTGGCACGCGTTTTGAAACCCTTTTAACAGAAACCCAAAAAACGTTTGATTATGAAGACCATAAAAATACTTTTAAGCTTTGCCTTATTTGCAACTCTATTAACATCTTGTTACAGAGAAGTTGTTGTGGAAGAACGTATAATAGTAGACGATTATGAAGACCCCGGAATTTCTGTAAATCAGTTGCTGGGTGCATACGAGCTGTGGTATGTAGACATTAATCAAACTTTAGGTTATGGCGAAACACCTTTTTTACAAAAAGCATTTACTATTTCGTTTAGGAACGGTGTGGTTTATGCCAATAATAATATTGTGGGGTTGGGCAATAACGGGAACGGTTTTGGTATTGACGTTGGAGAGTATGATGCTTATGATATGATTTTGGATGTTTACCACGATATCGATGGGTTTTCAACCTTCGATGTTTATGAAATCGATTATAATACCATAGAATTGTACAACCCCAACAACGATACATCTTATTTCTTGGAAGGCTATCAGCGCAGTAATTTCGATTACGATTTTGTATTTTACGATAACATACATTATTTCCTTCAAGAATATGAAGCCTGGGAAAAGACTTATACGAGCGATTATGGGGCTTTAAATGAATTTGATAACGAAAATTATTTGCAGTTCTTAGCGGGCGGAAACGATTCCACTTTTAGGAGTTCCCAAAGTGATTTCGGATTGGGCGTTGATAACCTGTATTGGGATTACACGGGTATTTATGGAGTTGGAAACATAACAGGCGATGCATACCTAAAAACTTTAACATTAGATTATGATTCATGGGGCAATGAATATTTTGAATTGAGCGTTATAAATGACGGAAAGATAGAATTGTTCCACACAGCCTCTGAAACAGTTTATCAATTTGAAGGCCGAGGTTATATTCAGTATTTGAAATCATCAGATCAGGAAAAAAGAAAAGTCGCGAAAAATAAGATGCGTAAGCATAGAAAAGATAAAGTAGACAACCCACGCGAAAACACAAGGGTTAAATAAAAATTTTGGTTGGTTATTTAGTTTAGAAACCGTTTAAGGCAGCTTGCTTTAAGCGGTTTCTTTATTGTGACTATTTTTAAATAGTGTGTCTAAATAATTACTACGAACCCTTAACACATAATCTCATGGGAATATTTTCATTTATAAAAAACGCAGGGGCCAAAGTTTTTGGTATTGGAAAAACTGATGCCGAAGAGACGGCCGAAGCTGCAGCAAAAAAACTAAAACTTGAAGAAGCCGCAGCTAGAAATTTAGAAGAAACTGTTGCAGACTTAGATTTAAAGGTAGAAAACCTTAAAATTAGTATTGATGATGATAAAGCGACTATAAGTGGTGCTGCTTACGACCAAGCTACGAAAGAAAAGGTGGTTTTAGTGGTTGGTAATTCCAACGGAATTGCTACCGTAGATGACCAAATGACTGTTGAAAACGTCGAGCCTGAAGCACAATTTCACACTGTGGTTCGTGGCGATACATTAGGTAAAATAGCAAAGAAATTTTATGGAAACGCCATGAAATACCCTGTTATTTTTGAAGCCAATAAGCCAATGCTAAAAGATCCTGATAAAATATATCCAGGTCAAGTATTACGAATACCAGCACTTGACCAGTAGAAGTTCACTCAATTACAGTTAAAATATTTAATCTGTTTGGCCAACTCAATACGAGTTGGCTTTTTGTTCTTAGAACCATTTTTAAAATAAAAAATGGTTTACAATATTGACCACCGCTCAAAAAAGAGTCCGCATCCAACGATTTTGAAATAAATTTACTGACTAAATTCATATATTTTTCATTAGAACTATGAGGACAATACAGAAATTTTTTCGAGCAAGTTTATATGCTTTTGTTTTTTTGTATACTGTTGTGGTGGCTCAGGCTCAAAATAATGTAGCTACTTCCCAACAACCCGAGTCAGGGCAAATTCCGCCCCATCCGCCAAGGTTGCCAGAAGGTGTTATTCCTGCTTTTCCAGGGGCGTGGGGCGCAGGTATGTTTACCACCGGCGGTCGAGGAGGACAAGTAATTGCCGTTACCAATCTTAATGATAGTGGGCCGGGCAGTTTACGTGCCGCACTCGAAACCGAAGGCTCGCGTATCGTTGTGTTTCGTGTTGCAGGAACCATTAAGGCCAAAGAAGATTTTAATATTAATCATCCCGATATTACCATTGCTGGCCAATCGGCACCAGGAGGTGGCATTTGTCTTGCGGGAACACTAAATATTAATACGCATAATGTTGTTGTCCGGCATATCCGTGTGCGCCGCGGCGTACCTGTTGGAGGACAAGGCGATGATAATATTGGTGGAAATCCAGAACATCATATTATTATAGATCATTGCTCGACTAGTTGGGGAATGGACGAAAACATATCGCTTTACAGACACATGAGGCCCTCGCTAGATGGAAGTACAAGAATTAAAGATCCATCAAAGTATATTACCATACAATGGACAATTTCAAGTGAAGCACTCGATGCGCGCGGCCATGCTTTTGGAGGTACTTGGGGCGGTAATCCGTCAACCTTTCACCACAATCTTTTTGCGTGTAACACGGCAAGAAACCCGTCTATTGGAATGTCGGGACCGTTCGATTTCCGCAATAATGTAATTTATAATTGGCAGCATCGCACTATGGATGGTGGCGACGAAACGTCGCTTATTAACGTTATTAATAATTACTATAAACCTGGTCCGGCAACCAACGACAATATGAAAGCCGTTTTTGCCCGTGTTGAAAGTAGAAACATGTATTCGCCGGGCAGTGCTTGGGCAGATGGTGATTGGTATCCTAAAGAAGAAAAGCGGCCTGGAAAATGGTATGTGGCTGGAAACGTCATGTACGGTAATGAAGAGATTACCAATAATAATTGGGCTGGATTAAAAGGCCCAGAAAAGCTTGCCCGTGTAAATACGGCTTTTGAGGGGTGGCCCGTTTCTCCCCACCAAACAGCCCATGAGGCTTTCGAGTCTGTTTTGGCTAAGGCCGGAGCAACTTTACCAAAGCGCGATGCTGTTGATACGCGCGTTACCGAAATGGTAAGAACGGGAAAACCCATTACCGAAACAGGAATACTCAAAGATATTTCGGAAGTTGGTGGATATCCTGAATTGACCTATAACCCCAAAAAAGTTGAAAAAGATAGTGATGGCGATGGTATGCCTGATTCATGGGAGATCAAAAACAAATTAAATCCCGAAAATGATAATGATGGTGCAATTGATACTGATGGCGATGGCTATACAAACGTTGAAGAATACCTTAATGGAACTAATCCAAACGAAAATATTAACTATCGCAATCTTGGTAATAATGTTGATACGATAAGCTAAAAAGTAATAAAGAAATAAATGTTAAATTTAAGCTTTCCGATTAGTTTTTGGGAAGCTTTTTTGTTAAAAGCTATTTGTAAAAGTTCATTTCGTCCAAATACTTCCAAACATATTTTGGAAGCATGGGTTGCACGTTTTTACCTGCTTTTATCGATTTTCTGATAAAGGTTGAAGACAGTTCCATGATAGGTGCATCAACAAAATGAATTTTTTTGTTATTCTCAAAACGATTTTCTTTTTTATGTTCAGAAATACGAGGGTAAACATAAATGTGATGGTTTTCTAAAATCACCTCATAATTTTTCCACTTATGAAAACTCCTAAGATTGTCTTCGCCCATTATTAGAGCAAAATTGTGATTAGGATATTTTTCATGTAAATGGATTAAGGTGTTTACCGTGTAATTGGGTTGCGGCAAATTAAATTCAATATCGCAAGGGTCTAAGTTGCTGTAGTCCTTTGTGGCCAAATACACCATTTCTAGGCGTTGGTAATTATCAAGAAGCGTGCTTTTCTTTTTAAAGGGGTTGTGCGGTGTTACTACAAACCAAACTTGATCAAGGTCGGTATGTTCTGCCATGTGGTTGGCAATTATTAAATGGCCAACATGAATGGGATTAAATGACCCGAAAAACAATCCAACTTTCAAAATAGAATAGGGGTTAAGCGTTTATAAAATCGTGAACTTTATCATGGGCTTCCTTTAGGGCCTTTTCTAAATCATCGTTAATTATAATGGTGTCGAAAAGGGGAGCCGTAGCTAACTCCGCCGAAGCTTTGGCAACACGCATGTTTATTTTGTCGGCACTCTCGGTTTTTCGTTTTTTTAACCGGATTTTCAACTCGTCAATGCTGGGTGGTTTCACAAAAATAGCCAAGGTTTTTTCAGGAAATTTGCGTTTTATACGCAGGCCGCCAGATACATCGATATCAAAAATAACGTTCTTGCCTTTTTCCCAAATGCGTTCTACTTCTGTTTTTAAAGTGCCGTAAAAATTGTCGCGATACACTTCTTCCCATTCTAAAAACTCGTCATTTTTAATTTTGTTTTTAAATTCTTTAGCCGATAGAAAATAATAATCTTTACCATTAACCTCGGTGCCGCGTTTTTCTCTTGAGGTTGCCGATATAGAGAATTCTAAATTTAAATCGTCAAGTCCCAATAAATGGCGGACAATGGTGGTTTTTCCAGAACCCGAAGGTGCTGAAAATACAATGAGTTTGCCTTGTTTTTTTTTGTCTTGCTTAGCCAATATTTTATTTCTTATTTACAGAACGTTTAATAATTGTTCTTTTATTTTTTCCAATTCGTCTTTCATTTGAACCACGAGCTGCTGCATAGGTGCATAATTACTTTTTGAGCCTATAGTGTTGATTTCGCGGCCCATTTCCTGACTTATAAACCCTAGTTTTTTTCCGTTGGATTCTTTTGAGTTAATAGATTCTGTAAAGTAATCAAGGTGGTTTTTTAAACGTACTTTTTCTTCGGTGATATCAAATTTTTCAATATAATACACCAATTCTTGTTCAAACCGGTTTTCGTCGTATTTCTCTTTTAATTCTTCAACCCCTTTCAGTAAACGCTCACGAACGGCCTTTACGCGTTCTGGGTCGATGGCAATAACTTTATTTAATAGGGTTTCAATCGCTGTTATGCGATTATTGAAATCTTGCTCAAGCACTTTGCCTTCGTTTAAGCGGTGGTTAATTAGGTCGTTTGTGGCAGTATCAATTCCCACTTCAATGGATTTCCATTCATTTTCGTCAATTTCTTCACGCACTGTGTTAAGGGCATCTGGAAACCTAACAGCCATTTTTAAGAGCTCGAGCTGATCAGCGTCAACAACATCTTTAAGCTGCTCCATGTATTGTTTTACAACAGGTGTGTTAATCTGTGTAGAGGTGTCTTCGGCTGTAGCTTCAACGTATATTGAAAAGTCAATTTTACCTCTAACCAATTTATCGGCAAGTTTTTTTCTAATCACCAATTCTTTCTCTCTATAAACAGAAGGCATTCGTGCATTTAGATCAAGATTCTTGCTGTTTAGAGATTTTAGCTCAATGGTTATTTTTTTTGTGGGAAGTTGCAGTACAGATTTTCCGTAACCTGTCATCGAATAAATCATAAACGCGTTTTTTAAGATGTACAAAGGTAATTATAAAAGCTGAGGGATAGAAAATAGAATGAAAAATGCAAAATAAATTTTGAAGTGTTGTATGAAAAAAGCCTTTACATAGTCTATGTAAAGGCTTTGTACTCAAGGTGGAAGTACTTTTATACAAAAACATAAATAAGCTCAATCATTATAAAACCTATTGTAACATCAATAAAAACAATACTTTCATGCATATAATGGAATTTCCTTTTTTGATTTAGTTTGTATAAATTTGTATAATATTTTGTTCAATCGTACAACAATCGTACAACTTTTTTATTAATGTATGGCAGCTGTAAACTACCTGTATCGCTCAAAAAAGGAGAAGGCTTTCTTAAATTTAAGGCTACTTTTTACACACAATAATACAAATCATGTTATCGGCGGCAAAACTAAGCTTGAGGTTTCAAAGCAATATTGGGATAAATATCACTCCCAAAAGAGCCCAAAAGACATAGACATCAAGAATCAGCAGGTTAAGGTTAATGCGGAACTTAACAAAATTGAAAACCATATTCTTAAAGCTTTTCACGATGCTGATCCAGAGACAATAGATAAGGCCTGGTTGGCGAATCAATTGGATTTATACTACAACCCGCCTAAAAAATCGAAAGCGCTCCCAAAGGAACTTCTGCCCTATTTTGATTTTTACCTAAAAGAACGTATGAACGAACTGGCTGAACAAACACTTAAAAACTATAAAGTTGTTAGGGGTTTAATTGAGAAATACCAAAGCAGTATTGGTAAGAATATTAAACTAATTGATATAGACAGTGCATTTAAAACCAACTTTGAGGCTTTCTGTCTGGAAAAGGGTTATGCAATCAACACAATTTCCAGAGCGATACACACAATAAAAGCAGTCTGCAAACATGCAATGTATAATGGCATAGAAATAAGCCCTCAATTAGATAGGATAAAATTAAAGGAAGTTAAGGTTGACAAAATATACCTTACCCCTGAAGAGTTAAAGGCGATTGAAAAACTCGATGATAAAAAACTTAACGAGAGCTTGTTAAACGCAAGGGATTGGCTAATCATAAGCTGTTGCACTGGTCAGCGTGTGTCTGATTTTATGCGTTTTACCAAAGATCAGATCAGAATCGAAAAAGGCAAACACCTTATCGAATTTACCCAAAAGAAAACTGGCAAGAACATGACGATACCTTTGCACCCCAAAGTGTTAAAGATATTGGAGGAAAGAGATGGTGAGTTCCCTAGGCCTATTTCAAGCCAGAAATACAACGACTACATCAAGAAGGTCTGTAAAAAGGCTAAGATCAAGCAAAAAGTTAAAGGCAGTAAGCTTGAAAAAGTTGATGATAGTGCTAAGTTTCCATACAGAAAGCAGGTTGGTGAATATGAAAAATGGGAACTCGTGACCAGTCATATTGGAAGACGATCGTTTGCCACTAATTTTTACGGGCAGATACCCACGTCGTTCCTTATATATGTAACAGGCCATAAAACAGAGCAAATGTTCCTAAACTATATAGGCAAAAGCAACAAGGACATTGCTTTAGAATTAACTAAATACTTTTAAATTATCAATATGTTCAGTAGCACCCTTAAACATTACGAAGAAAATTACATTAATAGGTTATCAGATTATAAAAATACCTATGAAGATTATGATGTTACTGATTTTCTAAAAAATGATATTGAATATTATACTAACTATTATAATTCTCTAAAGAAAATCTCTGATTTTATAAAAACTTTCCCAAAGCACTCTTCACGCATTTATCCCATAATGAATGATGTGGTATCGGATCTTAAAAATATTAATGAATCAATTTATAACGAAATCATCTCGCTAAAAGAAGCTAATCCAGCAACCTTAATAGGTGAACAAAAAGTAAAATTACCGCCCAGTGAAAATCCTCCACTTATTGAAATAGATATTAAAAGCCTTAATAATCGTATCAAAAGTGGCAAATTAATACTAAAGTGTATAAACAATAAAATTGAAAACCCACAAGATTCAGATATTCCAGAGAAACAAAAAGGTGGCACTGTAAATGAAGAAGATAAATCTGGTAAAGAAGAAGATTCTAAAGATTTAGCTGAAAATGATTATACAAAATCCACTATTGATGAATATTTAGAAAATATTAAAGATGATATAAATCCGGATCAATACAAAACATTAGTTGATGCCTTATACCATTACTTCACAAAAGGTAAGTTCCCGAAACTTGAGCATAAAATCATGTTCAAACGGGTTAACAAAAAAAAGGTTGGTTGGGCGTTAAAGGAGGTTTACATGAATCTAAAAACAGATAAATTGAGTGAAGAATATTTACAGTTCGCTAAGGACAATATCAATCTATTTGAAAATGTAAAATCCAATCCTGAAAATTATATGGATTCAAATTTATATAGTTATTTCACGACAAACCCCGATAAATAGGGCATACACCAAATACACTTTATACACTTTTTAATACACTTTAGTCCACCAATAACACTTCCCATGTTTGCTGAATAATTTAAAAATTTATTCAAAATGCAAACAAATTCAATTTTATTACAAGACCTATCAGTAGAAGAACTACAGGAACTGATAGGCACAAGCGTAAAGAAAAGCGTCGAAGAACTTCAAAAGGAGCTACAATCCAAAAACTTTAAAGAAGAACTACTCACTAGGGAAGAAACATGCAGGTTTCTAAAAATCGACAGCTCAACTCTATGGAGCTGGACAAATAAAGGCAAGGTTCGTGCATACGGGATTGGAGCACGCCGGTACTACAAGCGAAGTGAACTACTCGAATGTTTAACTCTTTTAAAAAATAGGCTATGAAAGAGTTTAATCCTAATAAAAAACCTCAGGAAAATATTGAAAAAGTGGTCTACACAGCTTCCGAATTAATGGCTCTAGGAGATATAAGGCAAAAATATATACTGGAACATCTATTGCCACAAACGGGCTGTGCAGTATTAGTAGGTCAACCGGATACAGGTAAAAGCCAATTTGCACGACAGCTGTGTATTCATATAGCACTTGGATTAAAGGATTTTTTAGGGTTTAAGCTAAGCCCAGCCGTAAACAAGGTTGTTTATGTGGCAACGGAAGATGATAGAGATTCAATCAAATACCTACTTAGCAAACAACTCCAGGGAACAGATGAAAAGTATTACGACAATCTAAAGTTTGTTTTTGCAGATACCTTAGACCCCAAAGAAATCATCAAAACTTTAGAGAAAGAAATGGCCAAAGAGCAAGTGAGCTTAGTGGTTGTAGATAGTTATGGAGACATTTTTAATGGTAATGATAGCAACAATAACATGGCCATGCGAAATACAGTTAAATCATATGATAAGCTCGCCAAACGATATGGTTGTCTTATTTTGTTTGTACATCATATAAACAAAAAAGGCTATAAGTCATCACCGAGTCAGCAACATATTCAAGGAGGCTCTGGTCTTACTCAAAAGGTACGAGTGGCTATTCAACTATCTGATGGCGAAGATAATATCCGTTATCTCAGCGTAGTCAAAGGTAACTACTGTCCAAAAGAATACAAGTCCAACTCCCTAGAGCTTACCTTTTCAGAAGACAGCTTTCTTTTCACTAACACTGGCAAAAAGGTTTCAACATCTAAAATCGGGAATACTAATACATCTTCAAAATCTACTCAAAAATATAATAATAAGGTTAAAACTATGGAAGAGATTATGACTGAAGATACACATAGACATACAGAGTTAGTAAAGCTTTATTGTGAAAAAAATAATAAAAGCGAATCGACCGCCATAAGAGTAATTAATGAGCTTACAGAACAAAATGTTTTGAAAAAAAATGAGGATGGAACTTACAGCCTAAATAATAAATCTTAATTAACAAATTAAAAACAATTAGGTGTCAAGTTTCATTTCCTTAGGTGTTTGACACTTTGACACTAAAATATAATGAATTATGAAGTACGAAGAAGCAAGAAAATAGGCAGACCACACAATGGTACAATTAGGTCCTTATTGTTACCGAATAGAAATTATAGGAAGCATAAGATGTAAAGAGCCAGAAGTAAACAAAATTGAAATGGCATTAATCCTAAAGCCATATGTATTAATCCCTGAGCCTTATAATATTGGGCTTTTTGTAAGCGGAGTTGAATCAGTTGTAAATCAACGGACATGGAGAAAAGTAAAAGGAGAACTTCCATGTGACCACATGCAGCGAATATTGCCTGAAGGCATCAAGCTCGATTTGTTCTTTGCTGAACATGATAACTAGGGTAACATCTTTGCGATAAGAACTGGCAGTGCTGACTTCTCACATAAAAGGCTGGCTTCTGAATGGGTTTCCCATGGATACAAAAGTGAAGTTGGCTATTTGTACAAGGATGGTGAACGAATAGCAATTCGTGAAGAAGAAGATTTGTTCAAATTACTGAAAATCCGCTATGTAGAACCAGAAGAACGTGAATATTAACTACTATAAAATCTATCTAAAGGAGCATCAGCGTAGGGTAAATTTTGCATTGATGCTCCATAGAAAGAACAAAATACATTCTGCCATTCCGATTGTTCTATTGTAATTTTAAAAGTTAAAAAGTCAACTTATTTTTATAAGTAACAAAAGAAGGGTATGCCAATAACATCATTTTTGGCATTTTTAAACGAAATTAAAACTTTAGGTTATAGAAATAATATAGCATTAACTTCTTCTCTGGATTAGATAAAGCTATGGTTTTAAAAAAAATAAACTCTTCTCAAGCAATTCCGGCCACATGAGCAGCAAATAACATTTAAATAAGACATTTGTTGGTTTCTATAGGAATAATTAGTGCCATTTTATAGCATTAACATCATTTTTGACACTTTCCAGGGAACTTGAAGTTTGGTGTGTATATTCTTCATCATACAGTTCTGTTTTGGACACCAAAAAATTAATTTTTTCTATTTTTTTTCACACTTTATATGTTAAAAAAAGGAGTCCACTTCCAACAACAACCCCACCCATGGTTTAGCAGGTGCTGGGTAGCCCGGCTTAAATACAACTGCATAACTAAAATTATTATCATTATGGTAACTGTAAAAGAAATTAAAAAGGCCGAAAACTCACAGGGAGAGGAATTTTATGGCTTAATCGTTCAATCGGGGGCTGTTCCAGTGAAAAGCAAAAAGACTGGAAGGGTTTACATCACAGCAAAGACAGCTTTTGTAGCCACAACATTTGATAAAGAAACGGCTTCATCATTAATAGGTTCGGAGTTTGAGGGCTCCATTAGGAAGGTTCAGGCAGACCCTTACGAATACACCATCAAGGAAACGGGAGAAGTCATTATGCTTTCGCATCGCTGGGAATATTTTGACCCTGCTTTGGACATCGATGAGCAGGTGGTGGAAGAAATGGCCGTTATTTAAACTACGGCATCATTGTTTTAAAAGAGTTTATCACATCAGCTGTGGTAAGCTCTTTTTTTATTCCTAAAAACAATCAAATAATATGTATAACAAAAACAAAAAATCATGCAATTACAAAAAGCACAACGGTATAACGTAAAACTGCGTTTGGGAATTTCTGGAGCCAGTGGTTTTGGCAAAACCTATTCAGCGCTAAAATTGGCCTATGGATTGGCACAGGATTGGTCCAAAATAGCCATTATAGACACAGAGAACGCATCAGCCAGTCTATATTCGGACCTTGGCAACTTCAACGTGTTGAACCTGTTCATTCCATATAGTCCAGAACGCTATATACAGGCCATTGACACCTGTGAAAAATCCAACATGGAAGTCATCATCATCGACTCCATAACCCACGAATGGCAAGGGGACGGTGGCTGTCTGCAGATACATGAACAACTTGGGGGACGGTTCCAGGATTGGGCAAGGGTAAAACCCAGGCACCAGAAATTTATTGACAGAATCCTCCAATCAAAATGCCACATCATTACCACCACAAGGCGTAAAACGGATTATTCGTTGGATGTTGGCTCCAACGGTAAGTCCAAGGTGGTCAAGCACGGCACCAAGGAAATCACATCTGAGGGATTTGAATATGAGCTATCGGTGAACTTTGAGCTCATCAACGAAAACCACCTGTGCAAGGTGAGTAAGGACCGCACCAATCTGTTCCAGGGAAAGCCAGAATTCATCATTGACAGCGCGGTGGGCAAAAAGTTACGCAACTGGTGCAACCAAGGCATTTCAATCGATACCATAGCACAGGAAATTAATGCTTCCACAACCTTGGAAGGGCTAAGGCACCTATACCAAAAATACGACAGCCTAAAAGAGCAGGTTAAGCCCTTGATAATAAAAAGGAAATCTGAAATTGATAGCACGTCACAGATTATTGATAAAGAACAAATCATTCAAAATAAAACGATAAAAGAAAATGGAACCAACAGTTAGAACACTACAAGTGGTCAATGACCACGAGATTGAATCTTCAATCAACACCAACAACAAATTCATTGAGGCTAACACACTACAGGTTAGCCTCTCGCATTTAAGACAGGATTGCATCATACCGGTATTCGCCAAGGATAATGAGAACACGATCCCACATTTTGAATTTATCGAGGCAGTGAGAACAACGGCACAAGACCTATTCCCAAAAGGAATGGTCATGCAGCCCAACATTAGGACAAGCCATATCATCAAAGGGCGTATACCATCAGCTATAGGAAAACCGGCGAAGGAACTTTTGGAGCATGAAAAGACAATCTACTATGAGCGTATGGCATTTATGTTGGAAATACCACATGTCCACACTTTTATCAATGGACAAAAACTTAACCTTACCGTTGGTGGGGTGCGTTCCTATTCAGAGCAGAACCTGTTCTCCAAAAAGAGCATCGAAAAGTTTAAAATCTTTATTGGTTTTAAGAATATGGTGTGCTGCAATTTATGCATTGCAACGGACGGCCTCAAGGATGATTTAAGGGTGGGCAGTGTAGATGAAATTATATCCAAGAGCCGAAACCTGTTTTTGGACTATAACCAGGAATCCCATATTGATGGCATGAGGCAACTCCAGGAATATACCATCAACCAAGAACAGTTTGCCCATTTGGTTGGCAAGATGAAGCTTTACAATCAATCGGGCAAAGAACATAGGCAAGGGCTATTCAACTTGAGCACCACGGATTCACAAATCAATACCATTGTTAAAAATTATGTGGATGACCAGTATTTTGGTGCCGACGCATATGGCTATATCAACCTCTGGAACCTGTACAACTTGTTCACTGAAAGCTCTAAGAGCAATTACATAGACAATTTTTTGGGCAGGAACTGCAACACCTATGAATTTGTGAACCATTTGGGAATGGCACTTAAAAACCATGAGGACAACTATTTCCTTAATAAGTATGATATAGCACCTTAGTGCTTGTCCCTGGATTAAATTCAATTATTTAACATGAGCAATGAAGAACTTATTGAGCTTTTGAAATATTGCTCACCACACATTATTTATGTTGTTAACGGTCAAAATAGAATTATAAAATTGCATACACCTCTTAAACTATTGGTGTTACAGGATATTGGCAGTTTAAATAAAGACCAAATCGTATTCTGTACGGAACTGAAAATTACCAAGAGCGGTAGGATCGTATTTTATATTGACGGCAAAAACTACCACACGTACTATTTCGACATTTTAACAAAATAAGTGAGAAAGAGCATTATGCTGTATCTTTTGGTTCTATGGAAATAGAACATTTTCTGAGACGGTTTTGGCTCTATAATCCTAAAACCACTGAGAAAATCCACCTTGAGGACTTCCTACATATTAAAACCTAGCCTATTAATTTATTTTGTTGTAGTTCATAACTTTTCTTGTTATACATTATAATATTTATGGTTAGGTTTTTATGTTGGCGGGTGATTCTTAAGAAACTTTGTTATAATTAAACACCTAAGCAACTATAGCCGGTGTTGTAGGTAGTTTTTTTATTCATATTTTGTTAATCAACCATATAATTCCGACTCCAAAAAATAAAAATCCGCCGATTAATAAAATCGTTGGTAGGTTCTTTTCCCACCAATCATTGTCTTTTATAATTTCGTATTCATTTTCTTTTTTCAGGTAAATAATGTCAATCAGCTCGTTTATCCGTTTTGGTTTTTCGCTAGAATCCAATTTTTGAGTCGTTTCAATTCCATTTCGGTCGGTAAAACTTACTATTGGAAAATGATATTCATAAGATTCTCCGTCGGCATTTTTAATCCGTTCTTTTTTAAAGTCAACTATCTTGGCTTTCGTTTTAATTCCGTTGGATTTTATCCTTTTATTGGTGTTTTTAATATAGAAACCCACATATAAAAATCCACAACCAACAATTAGAAAAATTAGTCCACCGAGTAATTCTTTATTGTAAAAAAAGGTGCTGAAAATCACAATCAAAAGTCCGATTGCTAATATGTGTTTTTTTATGTCGATGCTCATTTTTTAAATTACCTACAACGGTTTGGCTATGATTTCGGCGTGGATAAATCCGCAGGATTTGTCCGCAGAGAAATCAGCTTGGTTAAAGTAATATATTTTTTAAAATAGTTCATAAGCCACGCTGAATTATAGCCAGTGTTGCCAACAGTTATTTTTTCAATTCTTCTAATTTTTTAATTTCCCAATCTTTGTCGTCATAAAACTTTTTGTTCTTATCGTCCCAATCTGTAAAATTTCCTGAATTCAGGGTTTTGTGTTGCTCTAAAATGACTTTTTTTATTTCTTTTGGCACTATTACTAAAATGTCAAACCTAATCAGATTCTCAAGCTGTAATAGGCTTTTATATGAATTTTTGTCAATTACTGAGGCAGAGTTTAAATCTAAATGTTTTAGATTTTTGAGCTTTTCAAATGGCTTTAAACTATTAATTCTCAAATTTTTTGGTGCAAAAGTGTCTCCATTTAGGGAAAGTCCAATTAAAGAAGTTATTTCTCCGATTTTTTCATAATTCTCAACTTTAAAAGAGTTTTCAATTCTTAAATGAGTCAGTGCAATTTTTGTAATCGGTGAAATGTCTCTTAGTTGAGTAAACCTCTCCAATTCTAACCTTTTGAGTTTTGTCAGTTTTAAAATTGGATTTAAGTCAGTTGCTTTTGAACTGTCAATTATTAAGTCCGAAAGATTTGGTAAGTCACAAAAAATATCAAGAAACTCTTGATTAATCCCACAAGCGATATAAATTCGATTTACTTTATTCAAGTTTGGGATTATTTTAATCCATTCGTTTTTTACTCGTTCTTTTTCCTTTTTACTCGAAACGTCCCATTGAAAAGACAAACTTCCAATTCGGATGTTTTCAGAGTTTATTTTTGGATTGTCATATTGCTGAATATTTTCATATTCAAAAATATGTTCAGGTGAGAAAAACTGATGATTTTTATATCTGTCGTTCATTCTAATTGTTGGCAACGTGTTTGTATAAGAATAGTGCGGTTTTGTGTCCGAGGATTTTCCGCAGGAAAATCAGAGTGACCAAATACGCACTAACTTTAGATTAAGTAATAAACTTACGCATTATTTTTATACAATGTTAGCATACGTTTTTTTCTATTAGCAAAAATATAGCTGTAATTATAAAAATTGGAAAACTCCCAATGTTTACACTATACCACCCATAATATCCTCTGTTTTTTATATCTCCGTTGTTCTTTATCCAAATTCCGTCTGACAATCTTCCCCATTGCATTTGAAAAGCTTCTTTTTTAAAAACTTTTTTATAAAATTCAATAATCCCTTTTGAGATTAACAAAGTCAGAAAAGGTGAGAAAGTCAGAAGTGTGCAATTAAATGTACAGAAATAAGTCCAATCCATTAACTCCATTATAATTCCAAGAAATCCGATTAGGAAAGTGATTTTTAAATATCTTTTAAAATATTTGTCATCTTTTAGGTCTTCCGTAAATGTTATTATTACCATACTAAAGAGTTGGTAAATGATAATAATTATATAAAAATATACTTCGGAAAGTGTCATTTTCAAATGTATGCTAACGGTTTGTGTATGGCTCGTTGCGGGAAATCCGCGAGGATTTTCCGCCGTAACCGAAAGATAGCAAATTGCAATGAATTCCGATTAGGAATTCAGCCGCAATGGGCTATACACGTTGTTAGGCAACGTTTTTATTATTGATTAATCATTATATATTTAATTCTGTTATCAGTATTAAATTGTATCTGAAATTTTGGTTCTGTGTACCAAAAATTCTCCATTCCTCCACCAAATTCTTGTTTTTCTTTTGGCTTACCATAAATACTTTCAATTTTCTGTTTACTGTAGTCCATACTAATTCCTCCCCAAAAAGTTCCTTCATATTGTTTTTCCAGAAAAACACAATATAAAGTGCTGTCTGTTTTAAACTTAAAGGATATTCCATCAGTATCATAGTTGATGAAGTAGGAATCTTTAAAATAAGTGTGAGTAGAATCGTTACCCAATCTATTCATCACTTCATTAATTTCTTTGCTTTCATTTGATTTTCCCAGAAGAGAGTTAAGTTCTTGAATTTTTATGTTGACGGAATTATTTACATAATTTCTATTGTCAATACAAGGGTATTTTTCATTGTCGGATTCTGTCAATGACTTGAAGATTTCTTCGCTTTCAGAGAGTATAAATTTTCCATTTCCAATTAGTTTGTTATTCCAATAGTCAGTTAGTTTTTTTAATTCAGACTCCGAAATAATTTGGCCTTTGTCTTCAAACCACTCCCAAACAATTCCATTATAAACATGATGCCAACCAATCAAATCTTTACAATTTTGGTAAATATATTTAGTGCCAAGTCCAATTTTGTTATACCTTTTTTGTTCATTAATTCGAGTTAAAATTATATGAATTCCGATTGATTTTTCTGGATTTGAGATTTGGTTTAAAAGTTGTCTGTTTGCTTGTTTTCCAATACCTACAAGTTCGTTGGCAATAGAATCCGATTCGGTTAGAGTTAAGGAATAATTGCAAGTAATTGGAAGTGTTTCCCAATTCAGATTTTCAATCAATTCCGATACTCTCAATTCCGTTTCTGTTTGTCCAAAAGACAAGCCACAAACTAAAATTAAAAGCCAAATTATGTTGTTTTTACGGATTTCCATTCAAATGTTGCCTAACGTGTTTGTATATGGTTTGTTGCGTGGTTTTGCACGTAATTTAGCAAATAAAAACCGAATAGAAAATCCGCGAGGATTTTCGTAAGTAGGCTTGAACTAGCAATAAATTATATACGGTGTTGGCAACTGGCTTTATTTTTTTGTCGTTTTTTTCCGTTTCTCAAAAATTCAATGATTAGTATTGAAATGCTATTCATACTTTTCCGATTTCTGAATTTCCGCTCTTTCATTCAGTCCGTCAGTCATTTTTATTGCGGTTGCTTTTCGTTTTTTAAAATCCAAGCTTTATTTCCGACATCACTACTTTGAAGAACTATTGTATATCCAGATTTAGTTCAACCAATTAATATTATGTCTTAATGCAAATACCATTAATATATTTAGCACTATTATCGTAACCATAAATAAAGATGATAATATGCGGTATTTTATTTTTGTCTTTTTACTATAATTCAAATAGTTGTCCCAAATTTTTATATATCGGTTATTATGGGAAAAGTAAGTGTAATTAGCAACGATAAGAAGTGAAATTAATATAATTCCATAAGTTTTATCTCTTTCCATTATTAAATCTCGTCTCCTTAAAATTTGGAATGTTATAAAATCATTGATAAATAAAATTGTAAAGAATTGGTACATAACCAACGAAAGAATTGTTGAAAAAAAAGGATAATCTCTGTTCCTAAATAATTTCGCAGTAATCTCGAAATTGACGCAAAAAAATTTATAGAGCATATTCATTAGGTTTATTTTTCAGCTTGTTGCCAACGGTTTTGTGTATGAAAAGTTGCGAGTTTACGGGCGAGGATTTTCCGAAGGAAAATCAGAAGCAAGTAAACGAGCAACTAACTTTGATTAAGCTAAAACTAGCAATTTTTTATACACGGTGTTACCCACAGTTTTTTATTGCATTAATAATCATCTAAAATCAGAAAATCACTTTCTGCCATTCTTTTCATTAATAATTTTCCGATAATATGACTAAATTCTCCAGCAATATCAATTTGATATCCACCAGATTTATTAGGAATTATTTTTGATTTTCCCTTTATTCGACCCATAATTCGTTCGCCATTTTTGAATTCTGCCGAGTTTAATTCTAAATCATATTTTTCAAATTCAACCTCCAGTATGTTTTTTCCGTCAAATTCATTTTCATCAGAATAGAGTAGTATATAAGCTCTTGGTTTGTCAGTAAGGTCAATTCTAATTGAAGTAGTACTTGTTCCGATAGTTCCAATCGTAACAATTAGAGAATCACTTTTTTTATTGTCTAATGAACAATATGCATAATATATAGAATTGCGTTCTGATATTTTCAATTCAGTTGAATCGACTTTTATTTTTGAGTCAATTTTCACATTTTGAGCTGATAAATTCAGTCCAAAAGTCAATAGCATTATTATTTGTAGTGTTTTTTTCAAATTGTGGGTAACGTCGCTTGTATGTTGCGTTTGCCTGCTGAAGGCAGCATATGCAATATACAAATTGTTGTAGGTAGTTTTTATAGCCGATATCCGAGTCCTATTTTCAAAATATTTACGTTCGTATTGAATTTTATATCTGGCACATCACTATCAGCAGTAAGTTTAATAAAGTCATATTGCACTTGAGTAAAAAGTTTTTCAGTTATGTCATATGCAATTCCAAAATTGAAGTTAAATCCACTATCACTTTGAGTATCATTTAGATCCGAACCATCAATTATATCGTTAGTTCCATTAGCGTCAAAAACCATAATTGTATATCCTATTCCAATTGAAGGATGAAACTTTTTAATAGATTCTAAATCCAATTCTCCATATATTCTAGGTTGAATAACATAAGACGTGACCTTGAAATCCTGAAATCGGCTATTTTGGCTAGAGTTATTTACTAAAATTCCACCATTGAAAGAAATCCCGATATTTACATGATTCAAATTAGTAAATCGATAGTTAGCTCCGAAGTCAATTATTCCATTATAATTTTCTCCAATGAAATTATTGTCAATTGGAATTGGATAATTTAATTCAAGACTAAATTTTGAATCTTGTGAAAATGATTTGATTGTAAAAATCAATAAGAATACTAATAATAAATTTTGTTTCATAGTTCAGTTTTAATTGCCTACAACGTGTTTGTGTATGATTTCGTTGCGTATTTCAGCAACTAAATTAGCAAATACAAACCGAATAGAAAATCCGCGAGGATTTTCGTAAGTAGGCGAGTACTAGCAATGAATTATACACGGTGTTACCACACGTTTTTAATTCGGATAAATCGATAATCTTATTTGATTATAAGAACCTTTAGGATTTCCAAAAGCAAATAAATACGCATTCATTCCGTTTTTATTCAGCCATTTTATTCCGTCTCGATAAGTTCCATCATCTTTTGGGTTTTCAGACTGCATTTCCGTAAAGGTTGGTTCTCCGTACTTTTCAGTTAGCATTTCAGTCAGTTCTGTAAATTTTTTCTTAAACGCTTTTTTTGTTTTCAAATTTTGTTTCTCAGTTTTGAAACTTTTCTTTTTTAAGTCATTCCACTCGTAAGTAGTAACTCGGATTGTACTGTCTTTTGTATAGTAGTAACCAACTTCAAGTGAAAAGTTCGGTTTTATAATCCGTTTAAAGTCTCGAGAAATTTCAAGTTCATAATTGTCCTTATTCGGATAAATATTTTCTCCAAGTCCAACTTTATGTGTTCGAGTAATATCTTCGGATTTCAGGCTTTTTTCAAGTTCTAGTGCGTAATTCAGATTCAGATTTTCATAATTAAAAACCCGTTCATTTTGGAATACTTTTTTTGAAGTTCCGCATCCAACTAATAAAGTCAGGAAGATAATTGATATGACGATTGTTTTTCTCAAATGTGTGGTAACGGTTGGGCTATGATTTCGGCGTGGATAAATCCGTAGGATTTGTCCGCAGAGAAATCAGGTTTGTTAAAAGTAAGAAAAGTTCTTTAAATTAAGCATGAAGCCACGCTGAATTATAGCCGATGTTGTGCATAGTTTTTTATTCCGCAATATCTATTATCAGACCTTTGCGTGTTAACCTATAATTTGGGCCTGATTTTATCAGACTTTTGTCTTTAATTAATGTTTTCAATTCAGTTTCTTGAATTCCATTAACGTTTACTATTCCATTTGTTTTGAATTCGGCTCTGATTTTCATTAAAGTCTCTAACATAGTGTCATTGAAATAAGCATTTCCACACACATAAACTTTTTTGTTCTTTTCAATTACGGATTCCAATTTCTTTTGAAGTCGAACTAAGTTCAAAATCATTAAATGCAATTTTGAAGCTTTATAGTATAATTTCATTCGTTTTCCTTTGTAATCCACTTCAACTAAATTCAGTCCATTTTCAATTGGTTTATTTTCATATTCTCCAATTAGAAAATCCAAATCTTTTTTTATTCCATCTGTCAGCATTTTTATACCGTCCATTGGAATTTCATTGTCAGAGAAAGCATTGAATTTTGTCTCAAATTTATGTTCAATTTTCAGCGTATGATTTCGCAAAAAAGCATAAATTTCAGAGGACTCATTCCAAAATATTCTGTCTTGAAATTCTTCATTTTCTATAATCTGTATGTAAATGCCTCTGTTCATTTTAAATTATGCACAACGGTTTTGTGTATGATTAGTGGCGTGTTTAAGCCACTAATTTAGCAAATACAAACCGAATAGAAAATCCGCGAGGATTTTCGTAAGCAAGCTCGAACTAGCCATTAATTATACACGGTGTTGCCACCAGTTTTTATTTTTATCAGACTCAAAATCAAAAGTCCGATTAATATAATATTTGTCCAAAATGCAAAACTTTTCATTTGTTCACTTTTGTCCGTTTTAAATGTCAATTCCTTCGCAATTGCTATTTTGTCTTGGTCAATATTTTTATTTTCTGTTATTTTAAAATCAAACTCACTTTCTTTTTCTGTAACAACATTTAAGTAATCAATTTCGCCGCTTGCGTTTTTTCCAACAAGCCAAAATTCAGTTGTTCCATCATTCTCGAACCAAAAGTCAGACGTTTTATTTGGCTTTAAATTTTTGTTAAAAGTTACATAATTTCCTTTTCCGTTCCATTCGTTGTCCCAAAAAGCTATAGAATAAATTTTTAAGTTTTTATCAGTAAGATTTTCAGTCCGAACATATACTGGCGTTGAAGCACCAAATGAGTTGTCAAACAATGAATTCAATCCTAAAGCAGAAAGACCGATTACAATTCCGAAAATTGTAAGCATTTTTAAACCACTCTTTTTGTCAGATGAAGCAAAATATCTAATCAGTAAAATTAGAATAAGTAAAAAAGCTGAAAATAGTAGTATGTTCATTTTTTAAATTGGTGGCAACTATTTAGTAAACGTATTTTATTGCGTTTATTTCTTATTTGTAAATGTATTAAATTTCCCAATCTTTTCGAAAGGACTTTCAATATTTATGAGATTAGTTGTACTTACATGGGTGTAAATTTCTGTAGTCTTAGAGCTGTTGTGGCCTAACAGCTTTTGTATGTATCTGAGATTTGTTCCAGCATCCAAGAGATGTGTCGCAAAGGAGTGTCTTAAACTGTGAACCGTGGCTGGCATAGTAACACCAGCTTTACGCTTGGAACGATTAAAGACTTGCCTTATGCTTGAAACGCTATATTGACCGCCATTTGGTCCTTCAAATAACCATTGCTTTGGTCTGTATACCCTATAATAAGCCCTTAGCTGTTCCAACAAGCTGGGAGATAACAACGTTATCCTGTCCTTTTTCCCCTTGGCGTTTCTGACCCAAACACGCATATTGGAAGAGTCTATATCCTCGACTTTTAAGTTGGTGCATTCGGATATTCGTAGTCCACAACCATATATAATGGAAAGTATAGTTTTATGCTTAATATTTCTTGTGGCATGCAATATGGAAGACACTTCTTCCATGGACAGAACTTTAGGTAAGGTCTTTGCCTTTCTGGGCCTACAAAAATCATAAGATACCTTGGGAAGGTTCAGGACCTTCTCTATATAGAATTTAATGGCGTTTATGCTCTGGTTTTGGTAGGATGCCGATACAGTATGCTTGGTTACCAATTCTTTGTGATAGTGCATTATATGCGATGTGGTGACCTGATGGAGTGGCATTGGGTGAATGTATGCAAGGAACTGCTTAAACATGTGCATATAGGTCTTAATGGTGTTCGGGCTGTACTTTTTTAAGGTAAGTTTTTGATGCATCAAATCCATCGCCAATTGATAATCAGCTTTGGCAACAGCTATATTTTGACTTGGTATTGGGAACGAATGCATTTTCATGGTACAAAATTGATGTTATATAATGATTTAACCGTATATTTAAACGTTTATATACGTATATAAACGTCTAAAAAAAAGGATTATGAAAATGAAATTCTGTTTGTCCTGTAGCAAGGAGTTGGTAGGGAGAACCGATAAGAAGTTCTGTGATGCCCAATGTAGAAGCACCTATCACAACCAAAATCGACCACAGCACGAAATCACCATCCAGAAAATCAATAGTATTCTTCGAAGGAACAGGAGCCTATTGGCCCATTTTTGTCCAAGTGGAAAGAGTACTGTTAGGAAAGATGTGTTATTGCAATCTGGCTATAGCCTTGAGTTGTTCACCCATATATATCCATTTAAAAATGGGATCTATTATTTCTGTTATGATTATGGTTTTCTCCCAATAAAAGATGATAAGGGGGTAGAAAAGATGCTTATTGTACAGAAACAGGATTATATGGATAACCTAATATTCAATCCTTGGGAATCTTTATCTTGAATGTTACCAATTACCGATCTAAAAATATTAGTGAGTTTGGGCTAAATATGGTCCGTTTAATAAACAAAAAACCTTTTAATCGTACATAAATCGTACATTATTAGAAATGAAAAATCCGTAATCATTTAATTTTAAATGTATTACGGATTTTATCTGTACTCAAGGTGGGAATCGAACCCACACTCCCGAAAGAACTGGATTTTGAATCCAGCGCGTCTACCAATTCCGCCACTTGAGCAATTTTGGACTGCAAAAATATATATTTTTTTGAAATTACACACAAAAATACTAAGCAATATACTTTTTAGGTTAAAATAAATACATAAATTTGCACCTCATTTAAAAACAGGTGTGGTTTTTGCGCCTAAAACAATAAAGTAAAAATGCCTATTGTGATAACAGAAGCTAAAATTTTCGCTTGCACACAAAGTAAAGTGCTAGGTGAAAAAATTGCAAAAGCCTTTGGAGCAGAGCTGGGCAATGTTATTACCTCTACATATAGTGATGGAGAATTTCAACCATCTTATGAAGAGTCTATTAGAGGAACGCGAATTTTTATTATCGGTTCAACAAACCCTGGGCCTGAAAACCTAATGGAGATGTTGTTGATGATTGATGCGGCAAAGCGCGCATCAGCAAGGCATATCACTGCGGTTTTACCTTATTTTGGATGGGCAAGGCAAGATAGAAAGGATAAGCCAAGAGTGCCTATTGCAGCAAAATTGGTTGCAAAAATGTTGGAGGCTGCTGGTGCAACCCGTATAATTACTATGGACTTGCATGCCGATCAAATACAAGGGTTTTTCGAGAAACCAGTAGATCATTTGTTTGCATCCACCATATTTTTGCCATATCTAAGAAGTTTAAATTTAGATAATCTAACTATAGCATCGCCAGATATGGGAGGTTCAAAAAGGGCTTACGCCTATTCAAAAGCTTTAAAAAGCGATGTGGTAATTTGTTATAAGCAACGTGCTAAAGCTAACGTTATTTCCCATATGGAACTCATTGGAGATGTAACTGGTAAAAACGTGGTTTTGGTTGACGATATGGTCGATACCGCAGGAACTTTAACTAGAGCGGCCGACTTGATGATGGAGCGTGGTGCATTAAGCGTAAGAGCTATTTGTACGCATCCACTTTTATCAGGAAAGGCTTATGATAATTTAAACAATTCACAACTGGAAGAATTGATAGTAACCGATTCTATTCCTGTAAAGCCTCTAAGCGATAAAATTAGGGTGTTGAGCTGTGCAGAATTGTTTGCCGAAGTGATGGAAAAAGTACATAACAACAAGTCTATCAGTTCAAAATTTGTAATGTAGTTTAAAAGCTACCTTCAATAAGAGTAATAATTATTAACTATAAATTTTAAAAATGAAATCAATTACAATCAACGGATCTCAAAGAGAAAGCGTGGGCAAAAAAGCAACAAAAGCCTTACGTAATGCTGGTCAGGTTCCTTGCGTATTATACGGAGGAGATAAGCCACTACATTTCTCTGCACCAGAATTAGCTTTCTCTAAACTTGTATACACGCCTAATGCGCATACAGTTGTGATTGAGCTAGACAACGGTACAACATTAAATGCTGTACTTCAAGACATTCAGTTTCACCCAGTAACTGATAATATTTTACATATAGATTTCTATCAATTATTTGATGATAAAGAAATCTCGATGAATATTCCTGTTCGTCTTGTTGGTAACTCTCGTGGTGTTAAAAACGGTGGTGTTTTAAGAAAAAACAACAGAAGACTGCGTGTTAGAGCATTGCCTGCTAACTTACCAGATTTTATTCAAATCGATATTACACCTTTAAAAATTGGTGATAATATATCTGTTGGTGATTTACCAAAAGATAACTACGAGTTTCTACACACCGATAATACAGTTGTTTGTCAGATTAAAACGGCCAGAACGGCAATTCTTGATGATGACGATGACGAAGAAGAAGAAATTGAAGGAGAAGAAGGAGCTGAAGGAGCAGAAACTCCAGCAGCTGAAGCACCTGCGGCTGAAGAATAGGCTTCTATTTCCTTATAAAATTAAAAGCAAAAATCTCTTGAAGAATTCTTCAAGAGATTTTTTTTGTTCATAGATTTTATAAAAATCTATGAAAAAGAGATGGGGGCAAATTAAACTAAATTAAATAAGCAAGAATATTTATGGAGATGATTGCTATGACTAAAATCACTAACCCGATAAAACAACATTTTTTCAGAATATCATTCTTTTTATCCATTAGTACATTCATGTTTTTTAGGTTTTTAATATTTTAAAACTCTGCACCATTACGGTGCAGAGTACTTAAAAAAATCCTCTCTCAAAGAATTAATTAATAGCACCATAAAAGTACGGCGTACTAAAAACAAAAAAAATACGCACTTCTACGTATTTTTAGTTGTGACCCATAAAAAAACAAAGGCCCTAAATCATTACAATTTAGAGCCTTCTATAATTCTCCCTAAGAACTAATTAATAGCACTGTAAAGATAACTAATATTATCGATACTTAAAATACGCACTTCTACGTATTTTATAAGCAATTACAAATAATCTTTGTTTAAGTTTGCCCAAATGGAAAGCGATGTGGGTTTGTTGTCTAAGTTTAACTTGTGAACAATATTGCTTCTATGCTTATCAACGGTCCTTACAGAAATAGATAGTTCGTTGGCTATTTCTTGGCTAGTTTTGTTTTTTGAAACCAGTTTCACAATTTTAATTTCAGCTTTTGTGAGCAATTCCAAAACCTCTGGTTTTTTTTGTAGGTTGCTTTTGCTCAAATACTCGACTATTTCTTCACTAAAATAAGGTGTGCCGTTTTTTACGTGGTTTATGCACGTTTCTATTTCTTCAATGGCGAAATCTTTTAAAATATAGCCAAATACATTAAAAGCTTTGGCCTGATCATAAAGGTCTTCTTCCTTATCAAAGGTTATCAAAATAATTTTAGTGGGTAAATTATTTTTTTTGCATTGTTCGGCAATCTCTAGCCCTGTTTTAAGTGGCATTCTAATATCCAAAATGGCAATCTCTGGTTTGTGCTTAACAATAAGGTTGTATGCAACGTTTCCGTCTTCAGCACTGCCTACAATATCGTAGCCTTTCGAATTTAAAAAGTCGGTAAGACCACGCAGCATAAGCGGATGGTCATCTGCTATTACAATAGAGGTGTTCATTAAGGCTTAGAGAGTGGTTTATTAGCTGTTCAGTTATATTTTTAAATATAAATATTTCTTTTGATAATCAATTACGGCTTTAGCTTTTTTTAAAATATCGGCACCAATAATGCCATCAACAGGTTTTGAATTATGTTCGGTAAGTGCAGTGTTTACATGTGTTAGGTTAAATAAAACCAAAACAACTTTGTTATTAGACCATTTGCCGATTTTTATTTTGTTTTTCTTTGCCATTTTGGTTTCCATATTAATAGCTCCTGCACCGGCAGCCTTTATTATGGAGTCTTCTGCGTTAAGCTTAAAAGTATCAATACCCTCAAAATCTACGCACGAACTTGATGCCCCTGTATCAAGAATAAAGCGTCCTTTATTGCCATTAATGGAAGCTTTTATTTCAAAATGATTGGTTTTGGTAAGATGAAGCTTCACCTTGGTATATCCTTTTTTAAGAAGAAACTGCTGAAGGGTTTCTTTTTCTGGCATCTTTCTGTTTTTTTAAAAAATAAAAATAGGGCAATAAAAATAATTAATATCCCAAAAAAGATATAAATTATAAGGGAACAATGTTTTTCTGCTTCTAGATTACCATAGTACACGAAGGCACTCCAATAGTATGGCGATTTTTTTGTGTTGCTTATCGATTCGTTTTCAAGATAGGTGATTTTTGATTGGGTGTTGGCCACAAAAGCCGATTGGTGTTTATTGAATTCCTCATAAAACGATTGCATAATTTTAGCCGTGGATAAATCGTTTATCTGCCAAAGTGAAAACAGTACGTTTTGTGCTCCTGCATATTGAAAACCGCGGGCAATGCTCATGGCACCTTCCGATTTGTATAGTTTGCCCACTCCCGTTTCGCAGGCGCTTAAAATTACTAATCTAGAGTTGAGGTTTAAACCGTAAATTTCGTTTAAAAGTATATTTTCATTGTAGAATGAAAGGCTTGCCGGAGAAACAAAATCGCCGCTTTGAGCATGGGTGGATAAATGCAAAATGGGGTAATCGTTACTTTTTTCAATAAAATTTTCTTTGCTGGCCGCTTCATTCATTAAAATAGTAGCTTGCATGTTATTCTTAATGGATTCGGCTTCTTGTTTTGAAAAATTTAAAGATTGGTTGCTGCCCTCAAAAATGGGAAAAATACCCAAAAGTTTATTCTTATTTGCCGATGCCGAGGTATTTAAATACATAGCTATACTCGAATTGTAAGCAATACAAGTGGAAAAAACCACAAACGGCATTTTTGAAAAGGCAGTTGAGGTTGTTTCTTGGGTTAAAAGTGCATCAAAAGGAATGAAATTCAACAATCCATCAGGAATAATAACAACATTTTTTATATCGTTTAGTGCTGCTAATTTTAAAAGTTTATACAGTCCAAAAGCTTGTTCGGTATAGTTTGAAATATTGTTGTTGATTGTCTTCGGGTTGTTAAAAAGATTGATGAAATCAACAATGCTTTTTTCGACGGCAGCACCTTTTTTAATGCGATTTAGGTGTATATCGTTATCTGAAACCACAAATTGGTAAATATGCTTTTTACCATAAAAATACGCTGCCAAAATGGCTTGGTCTTTTTTGAGTTTATGTTGCAAGTCTTTTAAAGAAAAGACATTATCGTTATTGGGATATTTCTCCGAAATGTAATGTTTCAATGCTTTAATAGAAATACTTAATTCGTTTAGCTGTTTGTTGAATTGATTGATTTTTGAAACACGATTGTCTCCCAATTGCTCTTTAACCAATAAACTGGTAATGTGTTCTTGTTTTTTGAGAAGCTCGAATTCGCGCTGTAAAAGTGTATCGTTGGGAAACTTCTTTATCTGCTGTTTTTTAAAGAACATATCGCTTAACGAGGTAGCCTTACTCTGTTCGGCGTATTGCAATGCTTTAATTACAAATGTAGTGTCTTTGGATGTTGTATAGGCATTAAATAGTAAATCAATACATTTTTCGCTCCTAATTCTGGTGGCCGTTTGGTTTAGTATTTTGGTTTCTTGTGCCGTCCAATTATTTCGTAACAAGTCTGAAACATAAAAACTGAGGTCGAAGTATCGCAATGCTTTAAAGGTGTCTGGTTCTATTTCGGCATACAAATCAAAAATGTCAATAAAGGTGTTTTCGGCATGTAAATCTTCTTTTTGTGGCAGTGTTTTACCACTGAGATTTGGTATTAGAGTTTTTATAGCACTATTTAAACTTTTTAGAGCTGTATCATTTTCGCCCAATAATGTTAGAAGTTGGGCTTCTTCCAAGTGCAGTTTTGCTAAATAACGAGTAGAAAGCTCTTTGCTAGAAAACCGTTCAGCCTTGACATCTTGAAAAATTTTAAAAGCCATTTCATAGTTTTGGTTTTGTAACGCTAACCTGTGTTTTTTTTCACTGTCAAGAGGAACGGGAACATCTTCATCGCTCGAAATCTCACCAAGGGCCATTTGGCTATCAATGTTTATTTCAATTAGTTTTTGTTTTTGAAGTTTTGTGGAATTGGGGTTATCAATATATGATGAAGTTAATTTTATAACCGTTTTGTGCCGCCCAAGGGTTTGGTATAATTTCGACAGGTTAATAGCACCACTAATTTGGTGTTTGAAATTTTCACTTTTTTCGGCTAAAAAAATATACTGTTTTATAATGCTTTCGGCATTGGTGAAATCATTTGTTTTGGTGTACAGGTTGCCCAAAGGAATCATGCAACTTTCAATAATATCAAAATCTGAAATACTTGAAAGATGATGCTGGTTAAAGCGTTTTAATGCAGCTTCAAAAGTGGAAATGGCATCTCTTAATTTTGATTCCGACTCTAAATAGAACCCTTTATGGCATTGTAAAAAAACCATGGCCAAATGTTCGTCTTTGGTCTGAATTTGCTTTTTGAATTGGACTTCTTTCTGACTTAATATTTTTAGAGAATTTTCATTTTTATTGACCATAAACGTTTCTGCCGCGACATAAATTTGCTCTTCCAGATTTTGCGAAAAACCGAAAGTGCTTAGGAACACAAAAAGAAAGCATAGTTTTTTCATTTTAAATGAGATGACAAAAGAGCCTTAGGCTCAAAACTTCCAAATGGCGTAAAATTGCCAATAGTTAAAATCATTATCAAAATTCATGATGTAGCGTGCGCCCAAACTAGGGCCAATACGGGCAAAACCCGCCGTGGCTTCAAACAACAAGCCTGTGCGAAAATTGGTAAAGGAGTTGCTCGCCTCGCTACTTTCTTCAGCGATTTCGAACACGGGCGCACCGGGCTGGACCCCTTCAAACCGTTCAATGAAAATATCTTGCTGTTGCTTTTCACTTACAGAAATGGAGTTTTGTAATCCTGCGCCCAAACCTATATAATTATTAATATTGTATCGCACTAATACTGGAATATCCCAATCAATATTTTCATATGAAGTATTGGTGGTGGTTCGTTGCCTAAAACGAAATCCAGATGCGTCTTGCACAATACCTTCTTCAATTTGAGTATAGGAATCGTATTTGTGAAAATTATTCATCAACTCCACTTGCCAATACCAACGGTACGATTTGTATGGCGAAAGGGTGACGCCAAAAAAGTAGCTTTCGGAATTGTTTAAATCTGAAAATGAATTGTAACCCACTTTGGCACCAATGGAGATGCCCGGCATAAACCGGGTAGTAGAATAATTGGTGATGATGGGTTCGTTTTTATCGAAAATAATGGCTGTGCGGCTTTTGGTTTTTTTCTTGTGGAAATCTTCAGCAAATTTAATCTTGTATTTTACAAAACCTTTGGTGCTGTCGTACTCTTTTACATTTTTTTGTTCGCTGCCCGGTAGGTAAATATTTTTAAAAGTGAAAATGGCTTGGGTGTCAGTTAAAGTGGTGTCTAAGCAACTGTACAAAACTTCACGTTTGGGGCAAATATCGCATTTGGGGTACATGTCAGTGACTTCTAAAGTTGATTTGTCCAGCATGTCGGGTATATCGGTTTCGAGTCGAATGGTGCGCGCTGGCCCTTCACCGTTGTTTTGGAATTTAATTTTATACTTCAGGGTTTTAAAACGCACCAAGCGGTAGTTCATTATAGTCCCGTTAGACGACATTTTATTGGGGTCGTGTGAGGTGACGATTTCCATTTCCATGTCTTTCACTTTGTGATTGTCGTAATTGGCATCGGGCACGTAAACGCCGCGTACCGAAATAATGGCACTGGTGTCTTTAACCATTTCGGGTGTGGTTTTCAAAGTAAAAAACATGTTGCGCTCTTCTTCGGGTTGCATACCGTCAAACTCCAAAACTTGCCAATTTCTGTATAGTGATTGCGCTTCAGAAATGGTAACCGGCAAATTGGTTTTTTCGGTAGAATCCTGTGGGATTTGCTGTTTATTAAGTCTGAATTTATTTGTTGATGCCAAAAAAGTATCGTCGTCATCTATTTTGCGGGTAAAAGCAAAACCTCCGGTTGAAAGCTTTTTTTCACCATGATAAGTTCGGGTGTCCAATATTTCAAAATTATCAGCTTTAAATTTCTGTTCATTGTAAAACAAATAGATTTTTCCATTAGTTTCGTAGGTTTTCGGATTTTTGTAGCGCACAATAAGCACCATATCTTGATCGGGAACGGGTTCGCGATTACGTTTTAATATGAAATCTTCTTCCATCGAGGCTGTTTCTTCGTAATCTTCAAAAACCGAATTTACATACACCTTTTTGGGTCGTGTGGTTGGTGGTTTTCCAGTGTCGTAATTATTGGTGGCCCAAAGTTTAACTTCGTATTCGCCTTTTTCTTTATAAATATGTTTGGGTTTCTCTTCGGTACTGAAGTGGCCGTCGCCAAATTCCCAGTAATGGGTATAGAACGCTTTTGGTGCACCGGCAATTTGTTGTAATTCTGGTGTTTCTGGAGTAAACGTTACTACGTTACCGTTAGTTTCAGCTTTTATTGTGGCGGTTCTGGCCAAGGTATCGTTAAGAATATCTTGAGCCGAAGCGCATAAAAAACTTGCCAAACAAAAAATTGTTAATAAGTAAGTTTTCATTTTAGATTTGTTTAGTGGTTGATAAATATACAAAAAGAGCCATTCAAGATGAGACAAACTACGATTTGATGTTTGTTATAATAACAATAAGATTTGCTATTACAATCAAAGCAATACAGATAAAGATTAATACGTAAACCATTTTCTTCATACTATTATATCAATCGAGATGCGATTTTGTTACCCTTAAAAAATAAAGCCAGAAACGTGGTGTTTCTGGCTTTTGTGAGTAGGTTAAAGTGAGGGCACCATTAAAAGTAGGTTTAAAATGGCAGATGTTTATGGTAATCCATTAATGATGGTTTCTAATTGTGATTGTGTTGTGATTGATGTTTCGCCTTCGGTAATGGTAATGACACCGTTTTCAACAATGGTTACGCCTTGAATGGCATACTTCCAGTCGTTTGCAGACTCTGTTACGAAAATCACGTGGCACTCCAACCCGATTGGGATTTGTCCGTAGTGCTCGCTAAATAAGCCATCCACGGGGTCGTAAGTGTCTAAGTTGGCCAGGCCAGTATCTTCACCATCGTAAGATAAAAATACAGAGCAATTGGTGTTGTCGTAACCTTCTGGCACATCAACCAAAATGGTTGTTTTTGGTCTTGGGTCGTTGTAAAAACGGTCTACATTACTCCAACCAAAATCGCCTATAAATGCGTAATACTGGTTGCCTTCGGTAAATACGCCGCGACCTCCTTGTGGCCCGGTTCCGTCTTCGTCTTTGTTTTCTTCCCAGGCTAGGTTGCCATCTTCATCAATGGCTCCCGTCCATAAAATCATTTCAGGGTCTGGGTCACCTGTTAATTCGGCCGGAATTCCTAATTGAATGGCGCAAGACGTTTCTAGAACTTCTTCGTTTTGTGTGGCTTCGATAAAAAACTCACCACCGGAAATTAAAAGAGCTTTGTCGCCGTTAGGCATAATACCCATAGTAGGTTTGTTGGTAAGTAACATATTGCCTTTACTAAAAATTTCGACAAATTCTAAATCGACTTGTCCTGTTACTGGACTTCCATTGGCGGTTAAACAAGAACCGTTAATACCAATGTTTACGCCGTTTTCTGAGGTTAAGTTTATCCAACCGTCTTCGGCATTAAACTGAAAGTTTTGTTTTAAGCCTTCTAAAGCTTCGTCTTGTAAATTTGAATAGTCTTGAGCCGAAGGATAAAAAATAATATCGGCATCGTCGTTGTTTTTGCTACAGCTTGTAAATACTAATGCTGCAAATAAAAGTGTTCCTAAAATGTGCTTAAAATTCTTCATGATAAATAGGTTTTAAAATTGTTATTCGTGTTTATATCAACAGGGCAACTTTTTTGTTACCCTGTTTTGGGATTTTTTTTCAGATTTTATTGTTGAGGTTGATTGATGATGATTTTTGAAACAATAGCATCACCAGAAGCAACGAGTTCAATCATTTTATCGGCATAAGCTTTATTGGAAGCATAGCCTTTAGCTTTACCGGTTTTGGTTTCCACTTCCCAGAAATAGTTTCTTTTGGTGTTGCTGTTCAATTCAGATTTTAAAACCAAATAGCTTTTTATTTCTTTACTTCTTACTACTTCGCCAGAGCTTGAAAGTGCCATCATGTTTTGGGCTTCTTTTAGAGACAAAGCAGTTCCTGAGTAAGTGCTTTTTGTGGTCTCTACTTCCCATTCGAAAACCTGGGCAATAGCATCTCTTGTAATTTCTATAGCTTCAACGCTGTTAGGGGTCTCGATTTTGTTTGTAGCGTTTGCATTTAAAATGGATATGGCTACGATTACGATAGTTAAAATTGAATGTCTCATGATTTCTAAAATTTTATGGATTAATTAATTTTTGTTTTGCCGTTTTGGCTGTTACACCCTTATATCAAAACCCTTTGAAAATTGTTACCCTTTATTTTGAAAGTTTTTTTACATTAGTAGCAAATACAAGGGCTAATGGGCGAAAAAAAAATTCACGAAGACCAGAAATACATCGACGGATTGTTAAAAAACAACTCGTTTATCATTCAAGCTATATATGATAAGTTTGTGCCCAAAGTGGTGAATTATATCAAGCAGAATAGTGGCGATGCCGACAAAGCTCAAGATGTGATTCAGGACACTTTAATAACCATTTACAATCAGGCCAGCCAAAAAAAATTACAGTTAACCTGTCCGTTTGATGCCTACTTTTTTTTATTGTGCAAGCGAAAGTGGTTCAACGAACTCAAAAAATCTTCCAATAAAGAGGTAACAATTAATGAGGAGGTGTTATCTAAAGATGACGACGCCCAAGAACTGGCTATCGAAACTTCGGTATTTGGTGAAAAGCAAGCCTTGTTTGCCAAAATGTTTAAAAAGTTGGGCCATGCGTGCCAAGATTTGCTAAAAGCTACTTTCAAAATAAAATCGATGGAAGAAGTGGCCAAAAGTTTAGGTGTAACCTACGCTTACGCCCGAAAGAAAAAATCGTTGTGCATTGGCAAGCTCACCGAATTGGTTCAAGGGTCGCCTAAATTTAACCAACTTAAAAATTAAAGTTATGGAAGACCAAAATTACATACTGTTTGAAGCCTACCTTGCCAACGAACTACCCAAGGAAGAAGCTGCCGAATTCGAAAACCGATTAAAAACGGATGCCGAGTTCAGCCAGGCATTCAATACCTATAAAGAACTGTCTGCTTTTTTGCAGCATGAATATGAAAACGAAGAAGCTTCAGCAGTTTTTAAAGCGAATTTAAAAAAGATTTCATCCGAGCATTTCAGTAAAAATACTGTTGCTGAAGAAATGGTAAAACCGAAGGCGAGAAAACTGAATTTTTATAAATACGCCATTGCCGCTTGTGTGGTTTTGCTTTTCGGAATTTTTATGTTTAACCAATTTTCAACGCCAACCTATTCAGATTATAATGATTATGGCGCCATCAGCTTAAGTGTCCGCGGCGAAAACGATCGACTTTTAAAAACGGCCGAAACCGCATTCAACAATAAAAATTTTGCTAAAGCAGAAGAAGCCTTTTCTGCGCTTTTAAATATGGACACCGATAATTCGGAGTTAAAATTGTATCGGGCCATTTCCAATATTGAATTAAATAATTTTGAAACGGCAGATGGGTTGTTGGAAGAAATTCGTAACGGAAATTCAGCATATAAAAATAAGGGGACTTGGTATTCAGCGTTGAGTAAATTGAAACAAAAAGAGAACGAAGCTTGTTTAGAAATTTTAAAAACCTTGCCTCAAGATGCCGATGATTATAACCGAGCACAAAAGCTGATGGATAAGTTGGATTAAAATTCTTGCGTCATATTTAAAAGTCGTCATTCCGAACCCCGATAGTTATCGGGAGATTGAATCTTTAAAATTAAAGTTGATGATTGTGAGATTACTTCGAAATAAAAATTTGTCGTAATGATGGTTGTTTATTGCTTTTTTTGGTGTTTACCCCATATTTAAGAAAACTAAAATAGATTTTGCAAAGCCGCTTTAATACAAGTGGCTTTTATATTTTTGCAGCATGATTATAACAGACACCCATACCCATCTATATAGCGAAGCTTTTGATGGCGATAGAACCGAAATGATAAACCGGGCCATAGAGCAAGGCGTATCGCGGTTTTTTATTCCTGCTATCGATTCAGAATATACCGAAGCCATGTTTCAGTTGGAAAAAGACTTTCCAGAAAACATTTTTTTAATGACCGGTTTGCACCCTACCCACGTAAAACCCGAAACTTGGGAAGAGGAATTGAAGCATGTTGAAGAGCTTTTGGAGCAACGACAATTTTACGCTGTTGGCGAAACGGGCATTGATTTGTACTGGGATACATCAACTTTAGAGATTCAGAAAAAAGCGTTCAAACGTCAAATTCAATTGGCGAAACATTACAGGTTGCCCATCGTTATTCATTGTCGAGAGGCTTTCGACGAAATTTTTGATATGCTGGAGGAAGAGAAAAGTGATGATTTGTTCGGAATTTTTCACTGTTTCACCGGAACGTTGGAGCAAGCCCAACAAGCGTTATCTTATAATTTAAAATTGGGCATTGGTGGTGTGGCGACTTTCAAAAATGGAAAGATTGATAAATTTCTCAATGAAATAGACTTAAAACATATTGTGTTGGAAACCGATGCTCCGTATTTGGCACCAACGCCATTCCGCGGCAAACGCAACGAAAGTGTTTATATAGTTAAGGTGTTGGAAAAATTGGCAACAATATATAATAGGTCTGTGGAAGAAATTGCCGAAATTACCACTCACAATTCAAAAGTCGTTTTTGGCGTATAATTTATGGAAAGTAAAAAACCAAACATACTCCTTATATATACGGGCGGTACTATTGGTATGGTAAAAGATGCCAAAACTGGGTCGCTAAAGGCTTTTAATTTTAAAAGCCTATTGCAGCAAATACCCGAATTACGATTATTGGATTGCCATATCGATACAGTATCGTTCGAGAATCCCATAGATTCCAGTGACATGAATCCAGATTATTGGGTTCAAGTTGCCGAAATAATTGAGGAAAACTATTCAGTGTTTGAAGGTTTTGTGGTGCTTCACGGAAGTGATACGATGAGCTATTCAGCTTCTGCGATGAGTTTTATGCTGGAGCATTTGGCAAAACCGGTGATATTTACGGGGTCGCAATTGCCCATTGGCGATTTGCGTACCGACGCCAAAGAAAATCTAATTACCTCCATTCAGCTGGCATCATTATATAAAAATGGGCAGTCCGTTATAAGAGAAGTGTGTCTGTATTTTGAATACAAACTGTATCGTGGTAACCGTACGACCAAATTGAACGCCGAACATTTTCAGGCGTTTGCTTCGTTCAATTACCCAGAGTTGGCCGAGTCTGGTGTACATTTAAAAATCAATAACAAGTACTTGTTTAGTCCCAATATTGACAATAAATTGCAGGTTCATAAAAAATTAGATTCGAATTTAGGCCTAATTAAATTGTATCCAGGCATTTCGGAAAATCTTGTGAAGGCTGTTTTTGCTACGCCAAACCTCAAGGCCGTAATTATAGAAACCTATGGTTCTGGAAATGCTACAACACAGCATTGGTTTATCGAGCTTTTAAAAGAACAAATAACAAAAGGCATACATATTATAAACGTCACCCAATGCTCTGGCGGGAGCGTGATGATGGGCCACTACGAAACCAGTAGTAAATTAAAGGAGATAGGTGTGATTTCGGGCAAGGATATCACCACAGAAGCAGCACTGGCAAAACTCATGTATTTATTGGGGAAAAATAATTTTGAAGGTAAAACGTTCAAAACCATATTCGAAACGCCTTTGCGTGGAGAAATCTCATAAAATTAACTGTCAAAATTTTAGCAATCAAAGATTTTTTCGTTATTTGAACCCCGTAAATTAAGATAATTAATATACAGAGAGGTGGCCGAGTGGTCGAAGGCGCACGCCTGGAAAGTGTGTATACTCCAAAAGGGTATCGAGGGTTCGAATCCCTTCCTCTCTGCTGTTATTTTTACTCTTAATTGCTTTTTTTTTAATATCTTTAACACTTTAACTAATAAAATTAAGATCTAGAACATGAAAAGATTATTTTCAATCCTTGCCATCACTGGAATTATGGCATTTGGAACGGTTAATGCAACGACAATTGCGAACACGAATGCGGCTGTTACAACTACGGTAGCTGTAGCTCAAGAAGAAGATGAAGCACCAGCGGCTGAAGAATCATTAGGATTTCACCAAGAATTAAAAAAGCGTTTTATTGAAGGAGGTCCTGGGTTTATGGGTATCGTGCTTTTATGTTTAATTTTAGGATTAGCAATTGCCATAGAAAGAATTATCTTTTTAAATCTTTCAACAACCAACACCAAAAAATTAACACAACAAGTTGAAGATGCATTGTCTTCTGGAGGAGTAGAAGCTGCAAAAGAAGTTTGTAGAAATACAAAAGGACCAATCGCCTCTATATTCTATCAAGGATTGGACAGGACAGATGAAGGATTAGAAGCTGCCGAAAAAGCGGTTGTGGCTTATGGCGGTGTTCAAATGGGACAATTAGAGAAAAATGTATCATGGATTTCATTATTTATCGCATTAGCACCGATGCTTGGTTTCATGGGTACAGTAATTGGTATGATTCAAGCATTCGATAAAATTGAAGCAGCTGGAGATATGCAGCCTTCATTAGTAGCTGGAGGTATTAAAGTAGCACTTTTAACTACAGTATTTGGTCTTGTGGTAGCTATTATTCTTCAAATTTTCTACAATTACATTATTGCTAAAATTGATAGTATTGTTAATGATATGGAAGACGCTTCTATCACATTAATGGATCTATTGATAAGAAATAAAAAGTAATAGTAATATAGAAAACTAAAAATTATGGGTTTACATAAAATATTAAAAATAGTAGCCTTTGCTTTAGCTATTATTGGTGCGATTTTTGCGCTAATGATTATGGCTGGAGATGAAGAAAGTGCACAAAATATGAGCGGAAACATGCTGTATGTAGCCTATGCAGTTTTGGGTATCGTACTTTTATTGGTCGTGCTGTTTGTATTAAAAGGCTTGTTTGCTGGAAATATTAAAAAAACACTGTTGACCGTAGGTATATTTTTGGCCATTGTATTTATCTCATATGGTATATCCTCAGGTACAGATTTAAACTTGAAACCGTTTATAGATAAAGGTGCAGATGTAACAGAATCAACATCTAAAACTGTTGGGGCAGGTCTATATACATTTTATATCCTTGCTATTCTAGCAATTGGGTCGATGTTATATGGCGGAGCAAAAAAAATATTTAATAGATAAATTATGGCAAAAAGAGCAGCACCAGAAGTAAATGCAGGCTCCATGGCCGATATTGCTTTCTTATTACTGATATTCTTCTTGGTAACAACAACTATTGAAACCGATGCTGGATTAAATAGAAAATTACCGCCTATTGAAGAAACAGAACCTCCTATCATTAAGCAAAAAAATATTTTTACGGTTTTATTGAACGGTAAAGATGAGTTGCTTGTTGAAGACGAAAGGATGGAACTGAAAGATTTAAGAGAAGCAGCCAGAGCGTTTTTAGATAATGGTGGCGATGGATCATGCGATTATTGTAAAGGGGAAAAAGATCCAGCATCTTCTGATAATCCAGATAAAGCTATTATATCTTTAAAGAATGAACGTGAAACGACGTACAAGGCATATATTGCCGTTCAAAACGAACTTGTAGCTGCGTATAACGAATTGAGGAACAGAAGGGCTGAAGAACTCTATGGGGAATCGTTTACAGAAATGGAAGCTAACCATAATGATGTGAATTGGCCTGGAAATAAAGCAAAGCTTAAAAAACAAATTGAGCAAATAAAGCTAGATTATCCTCAAAAGCTGTCGGAAGTACAATAAGATTATAATTTAACATTCAACAATATGTCGAAGTTTAAAAAGAAAAAATCGGGCGCTTTGCCTGCAATATCAACGGCCTCGTTGCCCGATATTGTTTTCATGTTATTATTCTTTTTTATGGTGGCCACAGTAATGCGCCAAAATACCTTAAAAATTGAAAATAATTTACCTTATGCTGACCAAGTGGAAAAGCTTGATAAGAAAGATTTGGTAATGTACATTTATGCAGGAAAGCCAAGTGCCAATTATAAGCAATATGGTTCAGAAGCCAGAATTCAGTTGAATGACGATTTTGCCAATGTGAGCGACATTGCGTCTTTTATTGCCGAAGAGCGCGCATCAAAGCGAGAAGAATTGGTGCCCTTTTTAACAACAGCATTAAAGGTAGATAGTGATGCTAACATGGGGCTCATCGGAGATATCAAATATGAATTGCGTAAAGTTAATGCACTTAAAATAAACTATACTACTAAAAAAGGTAGTGTGCTAGAAAATCAATAATTTTACACTCTTAATTTTATATTTAAGGCGTTTTGGATTTATTCAAAACGCCTTTTGGTTTTAATAGACTTAAGTTAAATATAAATGCTAAATTTGATTGTCTAAATATCAATTTCTGAATGAAACGTTTTTATTTAATTGTGTTTTTACTTTTCATAAACCTTTGTTTTGCACAGGATAGGGGAGAAACAGAAGTTGATTCGCTATACAAAGAAGACCATTTTTACGCTGGAATAACGTATAACCTTTTGGGAGATAGGCCTACAAGTGTTAGGCAAAGTGGGTTTTCGTTGGGCTTCCATTTAGGTTTTATTAGGGATTTACCTATTAACGATAGAAGAAATTGGGCTATAGGTATTGGTTTAGGGTATTCAGCAAATACGTTTAACCAAAACTTATTGGTTAACAAAGACAATACAGCTACCTTCGATTACAGCATTATTGGAAATCGCGATACGTTTACCAAAAATAAATTCACTTCACATTTTGTAGAGCTCCCTATTGAAATTCGTTGGCGAACCTCTACGCCAACCGAGTACAATTTTTGGCGCATTTATACCGGCTTTAAGCTAGGATATGGCTTTCTATATACCGTAAGGCATAAAGGCGATTTAGGAGACTTTAAATATAATGATAACAGTGATTTTAATAATTTACAATATGGCCTTACGCTAAGCGCTGGTTATAATACTTGGAACCTTCATCTTTATTATGCATTGAACCCTATTTTTAATAAAGATGCACAATTGAATGGTTCTAACATAAACATGAACGCTATAAAAATAGGTTTGATGTTTTATATTTTATAGGCTAGAAAAAATGGACAGCCAGAATTCTTGAAATATGAGCAGGGCCCGATTTAGATGTTGCAATAGCCGGTTTTTTGTAATGCCTGCAATGCTCTATATACTTCACAGCCAATAATTAATTAATAGTATTTGGGGTAAAATACCAAAAAGTACACCTAGAATAAGTTCTTTGTAATTGTGTGCCCTTAAGTGTAAACGCGATGTAGCAACGGCACCCATTACCACGCAAGTTAAGGCTAGTGTACCATTAATATTAACACTAAAGTGAATACTAAGTACCACAAAAAATAGAAATACCGAGGAAACACCAACCATATGTAAACTGACTTTAAAGTTCGTTATTGCCATGATTAAACATGCCATATTTGAAATAAGTATACCAACAAAGAAAAAATAAAGTTCAACAGCTAAAGTAGGTGTAATTAGGCGTTGCAATACTACTAAGAGTATAGCGCTGTAAAGTATTAACGGATAAATGCGCTCTTTAGTAGATTTAAGGTAAACCGAGTTAACTTTACCTAAAGTCCGTAAAAGAAAATAAACTAAAATGGGTAATATAACAGTTAAAATGCCCAGCGCAATTAACTTGCCGTAAACAACCTCTTTTGCTATAAATCTAGGAGAAATTCTGAAGTAATACCATGCTGCAAAAATGGGCATTAAAAGCGGGTGGAAAATGTATGAAATACTTTTTAGAAGCTTATCCATTATATTTTTTTGCGTAATCGTGCTACTGGAATATCGAGTTGCTCCCTGTATTTAGCAACGGTTCGTCGGGCAATGGGATAACCTTTTTCTTTTAAAATGGAGGCTAAATTTTCGTCGGTTAATGGTTTTTTCTTGTTTTCCTCATCGATTACCGTTTCCAATATTTTTTTGATTTCCCTAGTAGAAACATCTTCACCTTGATCGTTTTTCATGGATTCTGAAAACAACTCTTTTATTAAAATGGTACCATAAGGTGTATCGACATACTTGCTATTGGCAACGCGCGATACTGTTGAAACATCCATGTCAATTTCGTCTGCAATATCCTTAAGAATCATGGGTTTTAAGTTGCGTTCGTCACCTGTTAAAAAGTATTCTTTTTGGTAGTGCATAATCGCACTCATGGTTACAAAAAGAGTTTGTTGGCGTTGTTTTATGGCTTCAATGAACCACTTTGCAGCATCTAGCTTTTGTTTGATGAAGAGGACAGCATCTTTTTGCGATTTGGTCTTGTCTTTAGCGTCTTTGTAACCTTTCAGCATATTGTTATATTCTCTCGAAACATGTAGTTCTGGTGCATTTCTACCATTAAGGGTAAGCTCTAATTCACCATCAACAATTTTTATGGCAAAGTCTGGGACAACATGTTCTACAATACGGTTATTACCCGAATATGAACCTCCTGGTTTTGGGTTTAAATGTTCAATTTCCGATATGGCACCTTTTAACTGTTCTTCTGTAATATCAAATTTTTGAAGCAGTTTTTTGTAATGTTTTTTGGTGAACTGGTCAAAGGCATCGTCTATAATATCTATAGCTAAATCGGTGTCTACCGTTTTTTCTTTGCGGTGTAATTGGATGCTTAAACATTCTTGGAGGTCTCTAGCGCCAACACCTGCAGGATCTAGTTGGTGTACTTTTTTGAGCACCTTTTCAATATTTTCTTCTGTAGTAAATACGTTTTGAGTAAAAGCGAGGTCGTCCATAATATCGCTCAAGTCTCGACGAATATAACCGCTTTCATCAACGCTACCTACCAAAAACTCTGCGATGTCGCGTTCTTCATCATTTAATCTGTAGGTATTTAATTGATTGAGTAAATGTTGTGTAAACGAGGTGCCTGCAGCATAGGGTATTGTTTTGTCGTCGTCATCATTACTATAATTGTTAGAGCGCGTTCTGTAATCTGGAACTTCGTCATCACTTAAATACTCATCTACATTTATTTCATCAGCGTCAATGGTTTCATTGTCGTTGTAATCATCGTCAGAATTGTCAAAATCAGACTCCAAATCATTAGGTGCTTCATCTTTACCACCCTCTAGAGCTGGATTGTCTTCCAACTCTTGCTTCAAACGCTGTTCGAAGGCCTGTGTTGGCAACTGTATCAATTTCATCAATTGAATTTGTTGTGGTGACAGTTTTTGCGATAATTTAAATTGTAAATGTTGTTTAAGCATGGTTCGATTTAAGCGTATTACTCAATGATAAAATAAGCAATTTATTTGTAACTCAGGTCTTTTGTTTTTTTAACATATGTTAAAATTCGGCATTTTGCGGTGTTCTTGGGAAGGGTATAACATCCCTAATATTGCTCATTCCTGTGGCAAACATAACCAACCGTTCAAAACCTAGACCAAAGCCAGAATGCACCGCAGTTCCATATTTTCTTAAGTCTAAATACCACCAAAGTTCTTCTTCGGGAATACTGACGGCAGCCATTTTTTGTTTTAAAATATCCAAACGTTCTTCGCGTTGTGCGCCTCCAACAATTTCGCCAATACCAGGAAAAAGGATATCCATAGCACGAACGGTTTTACCGTCGTCATTTAAGCGCATATAAAATGCTTTGATATTTACTGGATAATCAAATAAAATTACGGGACATTTAAAATGTTTTTCAACGAGGTAGCGCTCATGTTCACTTTGTAAATCGGTGCCCCAATCGTTAATGAGGTACTTGAATTTCTTTTTCTTATTGGGTTTGCAATTACGTAAAATGTCAATGGCTTCGGTATAACTAACGCGTTTAAAGTGGTTGTCGGTCACAAAATTTAACTTTTCTATTAAAGTCATGGTACTGCGTTCTGCCTGCGGTTTCGTTTTTTCATCATCTTGCAGGCGCTTATCTAGAAACTCTAAATCTTCACGATTATTGTCTAAGATATATTGTATGACCGATTTCATGAAATCTTCGGCCAAATCCATGTTGCCAGCCAAATCCATAAAGGCCACTTCGGGCTCAATCATCCAAAATTCAGCCAAATGGCGCGATGTATTTGAGTTTTCGGCTCTAAATGTTGGCCCAAAGGTGTATACTTTTCCTAAAGACATGGCGTAGGTTTCGGCTTCCAATTGCCCAGAAACAGTTAGGTTGGTTTCCTTTCCAAAAAAATCTTTGGTATAATCGATATTTCCATTGTCATCTTTTGGAGGATTTTTTAGATTTAGACTGGTAACTTGAAACATTTCACCGGCCCCTTCTGCATCACTACCTGTAATTACAGGCGAGTGCATATAGTAAAACCCGTTGTCATTGAAATACTTGTGAATAGCAAACGATAGAGCAGAGCGCAAACGCATAACGGCACTAAAGGTATTGGTTCGGGTACGCAGGTGTGCGTTTTCCCTTAAAAATTCGAAGGAATGTTTTTTAGGTTGAATAGGGAACGTTTCAGGATCTGAATCGCCTAAAACTTCCAGTTCCTTAACCTGTATTTCTACTTTTTGTCCTTTTCCTTGGCTTTCTACCAACTCGCCTTTAACATGAATGGCGGCTCCGGTAGTGATGCGTTTTAAAAGGGCTTCGTCAAAGTTTTCAAAATCTACTACACATTGTATGTTATTTAGGGTTGATCCGTCGTTTATGGCTATAAAGCGGTTGGCTCTAAATGTTCTTACCCAACCTTTTACTTCAACTTCAGTAATGGTAAAATCTTCGGTTAATAACTGTAAAACTGTTTTGGCTTGCATGCGTGAAAATTTATACTGTAAATATAAAGGTTTCAGCTATGAAAATTCAAATTCTGGATTTCAAAAATTGTGAATTTTATACTTGCAATTATTGCTCGTCGTCGTCTTCCTCAGGAATAATATTAATAGAAGGTTTTCTGAGCACTTGTTTATTGGCAATGTTACGTTCTAAGGATAGCAATAGCGACGGCAACAGTAGTAAGTTGGATAACATAGCAAAGAGTAGCGTTGCAGAAACTAACGCACCTAAGGCAACTGTGCCGCCAAAGTTTGAAATGGTAAATACCGAAAAGCCAAAAAACAGAACGATAGATGTGTAAAACATACTCACGCCCGTTTCGCGTAAAGCCCCGTAAACTGAAACTTTAATTTTCCAGTTATTAGCCTGTAATTCTTGGCGGTATTTGGCCAAAAAGTGAATGGTGTCGTCAACCGAAATACCAAAGGCAATACTAAATACCAAAATAGTTGACGGTTTGATAGGAACGCCCAGATAGCCCATTAATCCTGCAGTTACCAATAGCGGTAATAAGTTGGGGATGAGCGAAATGATAATCATTCGTGCCGAACGGAACATATAAGCCATAAAGAGAGCGATTAAAAGTATAGCCAACGATAAGGAAATTGCTAAATTTTTAACCAAATATTTTGTGCCTTTTTGGAATACCAAGGCTTTTCCTGTCATCGTAACGTCATAGCGTTCCTTAGGGAATACCTTGTCTATTTTTGCCTGAAGATTTTCTTCAATACGTTCCATTTTATCGGTGCCAACATCCTTCATGAAAGTCGTGATTCGGGCATATTGTCCGGTGCTGTCCACGAAATTTTTCAGTAAATCTACATTTGATGATGAATTTTTGGCGTATGAGAGTATAAAGCTGTTTTCTTGTGATGTTGGTAACTGATAAAATTTGGTATTGCCATTGTAGTAAGCTTGTTTAGAATATTTTACTAAACCAACAATAGAAATGGGTTTTGAAAGCTCGGGGGTTTCAACAATGAGTTCTTCCAGCTCGTCCATGTGTTTTAGGGTAGAGCGCTTCATTACCCCTTTTTTACGCTTGGTATCTACCATAATTTCTAAAGGCATGATACCGTTGAACTCCTCTTCAAAAAATCGGATATCGTTCACAAATTCCGATTCTTGGGGCATATCTTCAATCAAACTCCCAGAAATTCGAATTTGATATATGCCAATAATACTAATGGCCAATAAAATAACGGCCGTAAAATAGATGGTAATACGCCTGTTGCGAACCATACGCTCCATCCAATCTACAAAACCACCAATCCAGCGTTTGTTCAAGTGTTCTAAATGGCGATCTTTTGGAAATGGTAAAAACGTATATACAATGGGTATAATGAGCACACATAACATAAAAATGGCTAAAATGCTCAACGAGGCTACAACACCAAACTCCTTTAATAATTTGCTTTCCGTAAGAATGAAAGTAGCAAAACCAGAGGCCGTTGTTACATTGGTCATTAGCGTGGCGTTGCCGATTTTGGTAATAACTCTCTGTAAAGACTTTACCTTATTGCCATGAAGTTTAACTTCATGCTGGTATTTGTTGATTAAGAAAATACAATTAGGAATACCAATGACAATAATTAGTGGAGGAATAAGTGCTGTTAAAACCGTTATTTCGTAGTTTAGAAAACCAATAATACCAAGAGTCCACATAACCCCAATACACACTACTATTAAAGAAATAAAAGTAGCCCTGAACGATCTAAAAAAGAAAAAGAATATAACCGAGGTTACCAAAAGTGCAGCAAAAATGAATTTGCCAATTTCGTCAACAATATTTTTAGAGTTTAGCGTACGGATGTAAGGCATACCCGAAACGCGGACATCCAGATTATATTTGGCCTCAAAAGTTTCAATTTTGGGCATTAAAACATCAATCACAAAATCTTTTCTGGCGGCCGTGTTTACAATGTCCTTTTTTAAGTAAATAGCACTGCGAATGGTTTTGGTTTCCTTATTGAACAAGAAATTATCGTAAAACGGATATTTTTTAAAAAGATCGTTTTGCAGGGTTTCAATTTCAGATATGGACTTAATGCTATCGGTAATAAAAGGCTCCAGTTTAAACTTTTGGTTTTCGGTATCCTTAACAAGTTTTTGAAGGTCTTTTATAGAGATAACGGTTTCAACCGCGTCATTGTTCTTAAGACTGTTTGAAAGTTTGTTCCAAGCATTTAGCTTTTCAACAGTAAATAAACTGCTGTCTTTTACACCAAGCACAATAAGGTTGCCTTCTTCGCCAAATGTTTCTAAAAAATTACTGTAGGTAATATTGGCTTCGTGATCGTCAGGTAGTAAATTGGCCTCGGTATAAGAGAGCCGCATGTTATCCCACTTTTGGCTTAACAGAAAAGTTGCTATAATAATACCAGCAAGTATGATGATTTTATTACGTAAAACCAACCTCGCAACAACATCCCAAAAGTCTTTTGTAAAAAGTTTTAACATGCCCTAATTAAAAGTTGCGCAAAGGTAGAAAAAACAAGTACAATACCTCATAATGAGACGTTAAATGTAAACTTAAATGCCACATTGTCGTCAATTTGTGGTAAATGATAAGCCCCATATCTGTAAGTAAAACTAACGCCAAAACCGAACAATAGTTTGTTAAGCTCAAAACCAGACTCGGTATAGCCTTTTTTTAGGGAGTTAAACGAGATGTTTTGATGCCTTTCGGGGTTTTTCATATGGCCAATAGCGTAGCGGGTAATTAAAACCAATTGGGGTTTAAAGCGCTCTGAAATATGAAAAGGTTTTAAATAGTGCTTAAATTGAAGTGTTGCAAACTTATCTGAAAAAAACTCGTTAAAATACATGGTTTCAAAACTATTTAAACCCGCAACCGAGAAGCGCTGTAAAATGGTTTCTTTATTAATGTTGTTGGGGTAGGCGTGGTATAAATGTGTAAGCGGTGTATTGCCATTGGCAATTCCCGAAACTAGTGTAATTTCAGAAAAGTGATCATCTTCAATGCCAAATTTGTAAAATGTTCTAAAATCGAACTTTGAAAAATTAAAGTTGCTTTTAAAAACATCTTTGAAGTTTTTAGTATACTGAAGGGTGAATACAGGATAACCTTTCTGGGTAGTTTTAATCCCTTGTTCTGAAGTTGATATTTTGTTGAACGGCCTCCAATTAAGTGCAATTTTTCCAAGGCTCAAATCAAAAGAATTGATTGGATTACCGCCTAACAAATAACTGTACTTGTACGTAGGTAGAATATTACTCACAGAAAACTCGGCTTCTGTAAGCAGTTTGGCGTTTATTTCATGCTCAATTGATAGTGATTTTGTTATGTGGCGGTGAAACAAATCGATATTTAACAAACGGGGTTCAAAAAACTGAAAAAAACGACCATCAGTCAAAAATTTTGTACTCCCCGTTTCTTGTAAGTCGTCGGTGTAAGATAAGTTAATCCAACTATTTGTTTTTTTAGACACTCTAAATCCCGCACCAAAGCTGTATTTAAAACGGTGGTCTCTAAACCCATAAACGGTGTATGCATTCAACCGGTATTTTTGGGAGAAAGTCTCGTTGGTTTCGCCCCCAAGACCTGTACGCACACCTTCATATTGATTGTATTTTATTAAATACCTTAAGTCGGCGTTAAAGTACTTGGTTGGGAAATAGCCATTGCCAATACTTTTTAAAAGTGCTCTTTTTTTTATGGAATCTTGTTGCGGATGTCTCCCCATTTGGTATTGCGACTGAGATTGCGCTATGGTTGAAACACATATTACAATAAAAAAAACAAAGCGCTCGAGCATTGAAAAAACCAAATAAATTATAATGGATAAAAAAAGCGACTTTAATGTCGCCCTTAATTTATACTGTCATGATTTCTTTTTCTTTGTGGTCAAAGAGTTCATCAACTTTCTTAACGTAATTGTCAGTTAATTGTTGCACGTCAATTTCAGCATTACTTTTTACGTCTTCAGAAACATCGTCTTGTTTTTTGATGTCGTTCATGGCATCTTTTCTAGCTGTTCTAACACTTACCTTGGCATCTTCGGCCTCGGCTTTTGCTTGTTTAGCTAAAGTGAGTCTGCGTTCTTCGGTTAGTGGTGGTACATTGATGATTATGGTTTCACCATTATTCATTGGGTTAAAGCCTAGGTTTGCATAAGCAATACCGCGTTCAATTTCTTGTAGCATGCTTTTTTCCCATGGTTGTACAGTAATGGTTCTGCCATCGGGGGTATTAACATTGGCTACTTGGTTTAAAGGTGTTTGCGTGCCGTAGTAATCTACCATTACACTACCTAACATAGCAGGGCTTGCTTTACCCGCTCTAATATTGACAAATTGTTTTTTTAGATGGACAATAGCGTTGTCCATTGCCTCTTTTGTGCTATCTAATATAAATTGTATGTCTTCGTTCATTGTATAAGCTTTTATATGAAACTTAAATATTCAAAAATTACGCCAAAATTAAACGTTAACCACAGTACCGATATTTTCACCGGAAACCACTTTAAGGAGGTTTCCTTTTTTGTTCATATCGAATACTATTATAGGTAATTTGTTTTCTTGACTTAAGGTAAAGGCTGTAGTGTCCATTACCTTCAGGCCTTTGCTCAACACGTCATCGAAGGATATAGAGTTGAACTTAACTGCACTGGTGTCTTTTTCTGGGTCTGCATTATAAATACCATCAACACGTGTTCCTTTTAAGATAACATCGGCTTCAACTTCGATAGCTCGTAAAACGGCAGCCGAATCGGTTGTAAAATAAGGGTTTCCTGTTCCACCACCAAAAATAACTACACGCCCTTTTTCAAGGTGCCGCATGGCTTTTCTTCTAATAAACGGCTCGGCAACTTCATTTATTTTTATGGCAGTTTGTAGCCTTGTTGGTATACCGGTATCTTCTAAAGCACCTTGCAATGCTAAACCATTTATTACTGTTGCCAACATGCCCATGTGATCACCTTGCACACGATCCATGCCTTTACTGGCTCCAGCAACACCTCTAAAAATATTCCCACCACCAATAACTATGGCTACTTCAATACCTTTATCGGTAATGGTTTTTATGTCTTGAGCATATTCTGCCAAACGCTCTGGATCAATACCGTATTGGCGGTTTCCCATTAAGGCTTCGCCCGATAATTTAAGGAGTATTCTTTTGTATTTCATTTAGTCCGTTTAATGAAGTTGTGCAAAACTAAGCAATTTTTTTTTCATTTGAATTTTTAGATATACTGAAATTGGACAATTTTTTATGTTACAAAACACGTTAAATTACACAAAAAAGCCACCATCCTAAAATAGAATGGTGGCTTTTATTATTTGAGACTCCTTTTTTTAAAGGAATTTATTATCCTACTGTAGCGCGTTTAAATCCTGAGATTTCAACTTCTCCATAAGAAGAAACGTATTCAGCAACAGTTTTCTTTTCATCCTTGATGAATTTTTGATCTAGTAAACATTGTTCTTGATCTAGAGTGGTGTTGTCTGAAATGAAACGCTCCATTTTTCCTGGTAATATTTTATCCCAGATTTTTTCTGGCTTACCTTCAGCTTGTAATTGCGCTTTAGCATCTTCTTCAGCTTTAGCCAATACTTCAGGTGTTAACTGCGACATAGAAATGTATTGAGGCACGTTTTTAAGTGTTTTTCCTAAACGTCCTAATTCAATATTGTCTTTTTCTATAACAGCTATTCTAGCTTCAGTTTCTTTAGCAACGTACTCTGGGTCAAAATCTTTGTAAGACAACGTAGTGGCTCCCATTGAAGCAACTTGCATAGCGATATCTTTTACCAAAACATCAGCGTTATCAACTTTAGCGGTTAACCCTACTAAAGCAGCAATTTTGTTAATGTGTACATATTGCCCAACGTAAGGTGCTTCTAGTTTTTCAAAAGCGGTGATGTCTAGTTTTTCGCCAATAACACCGGTTTGCTCAGTTAGTTTATCAGCAACAGTCATACCATCAAAATCTGCAGCTAAAAAGGCTTCTTTAGTATCATAGTTTAATGCTACTTCTGCCAATTGGTTAGCAAGCGCCAAGAAGTTTTCGTTTTTACCAACAAAGTCGGTTTCACAACCTAAAACGATAGCGACACCAGCAGTCTCGTCTGCGTTTATTTTGGCAACAGCTGCACCTTCAGAAGATTCTCTGTCGGCTCTTTTTTCTGCTACTTTTTGTCCTTTTTTACGCAACACTTCGATAGCTTTATCGAAATCGCCCTCAGCTTCAACTAGAGCCTTTTTGCAATCCATCATACCGGCACCGGTAGCTTGTCTTAATTTATTTACTTCAGCTGCTGTAACTTTTACTGTAGTACTCATAATAAATATAATTTAAAAAAGTCGTTCAATTTATTTCTTCAAAGAAAAGAATCAAACGACTTAATCATGTTTTGTTAATGTTATTTTATTCTTCTTCTTCCGCAACTGCTTTTTTAGCTGTTGCTTTTTTAGCTTTAGGAGCGTCTTTATCAGCTGCCGAAGCTTCTTTTTCTGCTTTACGTTCTGCCAAGCCTGTTGCTACTGCAGAAGTTACGTGAGATAAGATTTTATCTATTGATTTAGAAGCATCATCATTTGCAGGGATAACATAGTCAACTTGACGTGGGTCTGAGTTGGTATCTACCATTGCAAAAATAGGAATGTTTAATTTTTGAGCCTCTTTAATCGCGATATGCTCACGCTTAATATCTACAACAAACAATGCACCTGGTAAGCGCGTCATGTCGCTAATAGAACCCAAGTTTTTCTCTAACTTGGCTCTTAAACGGTCTACTTGTAAACGCTCTTTTTTAGATAATGTGTTGAAAGTACCGTCTTTCTTCATTCTATCGATTGAAGCCATTTTTTTAACAGCTTTTCTAATAGTAACGAAGTTTGTTAACATACCGCCAGGCCATCTTTCTGTAATGTAGGGCATGTTAATTTCTCCAGCTTTTTCAGCAACAATATCTTTTGCTTGTTTTTTTGTTGCAACGAATAAAATTTTACGTCCTGAAGCTGCAATTTTAGCTAGTGCTGCTCCGGCCTCATCAATCTTAGCCGCTGTTTTATATAGGTTAATGATATGGATGCCGTTACGCTCCATATATACGTAAGGTGCCATGTTTGGATCCCACTTACGTGTAAGGTGTCCAAAGTGTACACCTGCTTCTAGTAATTCTTTTACTTCTACTGCCATTTTTGTAATAGTTTACGTTCTGTTGAATTAGCAATGTTCCATTTGGCTTTCGCTCTTGGCTTCATTTAGATGCTAAACTAAGTCCTGTTTTTAAACTAGGAACAACAATAACTGTTTTTTAATTTGTTTACAGAAATTTAAGTTTAATGTTATTTCGATTGGTTTCTTAGTAACAAACAAAATAAATTTCAAAATGATATTAACGTTTAGAGAACTGGAATTTCTTACGAGCTTTCTTCTGTCCGTATTTCTTACGTTCTACCATTCTTGGATCTCTTGTTAACAACCCTTCTGGTTTAAGAATACCTCTGTTTTCGCCATCTACCTCGCACATAGCACGAGAAATAGCTAAACGTACAGCTTCAGCCTGTCCTGTAATACCACCTCCATTTACATTTACGGTAATATCAAAGTTGCTATCATTGTTAGTCAAAGCTAAAGGTTGCTTTACTTTGTACTGTAAGGTAGCTGTAGTAAAGTAGTTAGCTAAGTCTTTTTTGTTAATCGTTATGTTCCCTTTTCCTGGGGCAACATAAGCGCGAGCAACAGCCGTTTTTCTACGGCCAATTTTGTGAATTACTTCCATTAATTAAATTCGTTTAAGTTAATTGCTTTTGGTTTTTGAGCAGCATGAGCATGCTCTGAACCAACAACAACTGTTAGATTACGGAATAAATCTGCTCCTAATTTGTTTTTAGGCAACATTCCTTTTACTGATTTTTCTACTACTCTTGCAGGATCTTTACCGTACAATTCGGTAGCAGTTAAACTTTTTTGACCTCCAGGATATCCAGTGTGACGAATGTACGTTTTGTCGTTCCATTTGTTACCAGATAACGTGATTTTGTCGGCATTGATAACAATTACGTTATCGCCACAATCTACATGAGGTGTGAAGTTTGGCTTGTGCTTACCTCTTAAAAGTTTTGCAACTTTAGAAGCTAAACGACCAAGCGCTTGACCTTCAGCATCAACCAAAACCCACTCTTTATTTACAGTAGCTTTGTTTGCTGAAATCGTTTTGTAGCTTAATGTGTCCACACTAATGATTTTTTAATTATTAAACATTCCTCTCTCAAAAAGAGTTTGCAAATTTACGATTATATATTTGATTACCAAATAGTGAAGACAGATTATTTCAGATTAAAAATGAAGTCTTAAATAGCTGTTTGTTAAATATCTAATTTATTGCTTTTTTGGTTAATGGTAGATTTGGCGTTTGGGTTTTAAATTCGTTTTGCCCTAGGTTTTAAATTAGTGAGTTCGGCTATTTTTACTGGTTCGCCCGATTCTATGCTTTTTGTGGCCGCAATTCCAATAAGTACCGACATGGCGCCGTCTCTTATGCCTGCAGATCTGCCGTAAGGGTCGGCCATATTTGGATTAGCAAATATTTTTTCGTGCAGCCTTTTGTCGCCGCCACCATGGCCGCTACGTTCCATGCCAACTTCAATGGTTTTAAAATCGTTCCAAAGGTTGTGGATAATAATAGGTTCGTATTGCAGTTCTTCTTTTGAAGTTTGTTCCATTTCCTTTCTGTGCATTTCGGCTTGATTTACATTTGTATTTTCATGGTAAGGAATATGCAGCCAAGCTTCAATACGGCCTTTGGTGCCGTTAAATGCAACGCGCCATCCTTCAAAAGGTGAATAGGTTGTAAGTGAATAGTTAAGCGTTACATTGTTTTCGTATTTTACTTGTGCCGACATTTTATCGTAAATATTAATTTCTTTTCGAAATAAACAATTGTCTCTAATGTAGCCGTCGTGTTTTTCATTTTTTACATACAAATCCATAAGGCGCTTGTTTTCGGTAATATCCCAATAAAAATCACATTCTTTTTTGTAATCGCAAGACCTACAATTAGGTCCCGAAAAAGTGTTGTTATTGCCATAGTGCTCTAAATCGCCATATGCAAATACTTCGTGAGGATCTGAGTCTATCCACCAATTAAGTAAATCGAAATGGTGCGTAGCCTTATGTACCCAAAGTGTACCACTGTCTTCTCTTTGGCCATGCCATCTTCTAAAATAGGATGCACCGTGGTAGGTGTTTAAATACCAGTTAAAGTCTACAGAGGTAAGTTTACCAATACTGTTCTTGGCAAGAAGTTCCTTTATTTTAGTATTGTATGGACTCCATCTGTAATTAAAACCAACAATCAAATTTTTATTTGAACGCCTTTCGGCATCAATAATAGCCTGGCATTTAGTCTCGTCGGTAGTAAGTGGTTTTTCGGTAAGCACGTCACAACCCATGTCCAAACCTTCAATGATAAATTCGTGGTGGTTCGAGTCCTTAGTGGTTACAATTACTAAATCAGGTTTGGTTTGCTGCACCATTTTCTCAAAATCCAGAAAAGTTGGACAATTGACGCCCATGTACGATTGGGCATATTCAAGGCGCCCAGGGTTGTTGTCGCAAAGCCCCACAAATTCCAATATTTCAGAAAATTGATCAACCAAACGTTTTCCCCAAAAGCTCGTGCCGCGAATACCTGTTCCCACTAATACTATTTTTAGCTTTTCATTTTTTGTACTAAAACTAAATGCAGAAATAGGCAAAGCCATACCGGCGGCAAGAAGGCTGATGGATGATAAAAATTGTCGTCTAGAGTTGTTCATAATGTAATGTCGTTTTTATTAGTTGGTCTTTATAAATATAGTTTAAATTATTGAATCTCGAACGAGTCATTTTTTTGTGCAGAGTCTATCTAGTTTTAGTTTTTAACTATTGATTTTTAAATAAATACAAAGGGCTTTGCTATTTGGAATAATTCTAACGTATTGAAAATAAGAGTTTATTTTTAATTACTTTTGCAGCGCTATGCAAGAGTTACAACTTTCAGATTGGTTGCCTACCACAAACAAAGAGGTAAATATTCGCGGATGGGATGCATTAGATGTTATCCTGTTTAGCGGTGATGCTTATGTAGACCACCCTTCTTTTGGACCAGCGGTTATTGGTCGTATTTTAGAAAGTTTAGGGTTGCGGGTGGCTATAGTACCCCAGCCTAATGTTAATGATAATCTTCAGGATTTTACAAAACTGGGACGCCCAAAACTGTTTTTTGGTATTACGGGAGGTTGCATGGACCCCATGGTGAGTAACTATAACGCCAATAAGAAACGCCGAAACAAAGATGCATACACACCAAATGGTGATATAGGATTTAGACCTGATTATGCGACAACCGTTTATTCAAATATTTTAAAGGAAAAATGGCCAGATGTGCCCGTTTTAATAGGTGGCATTGAAGCCTCGTTACGTCGTGTAACCCATTACGATTATTGGAGCGACAAGTTGATGCCAACTATATTAGAATCCTCAAAAGCCGATATGTTGGTTTATGGTATGGGTGAACAGCCGTTGCGTGAAATTGTTCGTTTGTTGTTAAAGGGGGTGCCGTTTGAAAGCTTGAATACCATTAGCCAAACTGCTGTTTTAGTTAAAAAGGGTGAAAAAATTCCTAAAAACAGTAATTGGGAAGATGTTGAAATCGTATCACACGAAACTTGTTTGGCCGATAAAAAGGCTTATGCTTCTAATTTTAAAATTATTGAGCAAGAATCAAATAAATTGGAGGCGCGACGTATTTTTCAAAAAGTAGGCGATAAAACTTTGATGATTAATCCGCCATACCCAACGATGACAGAGGAAGAAATTGATGCGTCATTCGATTTGCCATATACTCGCTTACCCCATCCAAAATATAATAAGCGTGGGCCAATTCCGGCTTTCGAAATGATTAAATTCTCGATAAACATCCACCGAGGTTGTTTTGGTGGGTGTAGTTTTTGTACCATTTCGGCACATCAAGGTAAATTTATTGCATCCCGTAGTCAGGAATCTGTTTTAAAGGAAGTGGACACGGTAGCCAATATGCCAGATTTTAAAGGCTATTTAAGCGATATAGGTGGGCCAAGTGCGAATATGTATAAAATGAAGGGAAAGGTGCAAGAAATATGCGATAGGTGTGTAGCACCTAGTTGTATTTCACCGGTAATTTGCAGCAACCTTGACACATCACACAAACCATTAACAGATTTGTACCAGGCTGTTGATAGCCATCCAAAAGTTAAAAAGTCGTTTATAGGAAGTGGTATCCGCCACGATATGTTGGTACCTGAATTCAACAAGAATGCAGATGCCAAAGAGTTGGACGATTACACCGAAGAGGTGATGACCAAGCACGTATCTGGTAGGTTGAAAGTGGCGCCCGAACACACGAGCGACCCGGTGTTAAAATTAATGCGAAAACCATCCTTTTCATATTTTCATAAGTTTAAAGAGCGTTTTGATAAGATTAATATCAAGAAGAACTTAAACCTTCAGCTTATACCCTATTTTATTTCCAACCATCCAGCTTGTGAAGCTGAAGACATGGCAAACCTTGCGGCCGAAACCAAAGATATGGGCTTTCAGTTAGAGCAAGTACAAGGCTTTACGCCAACACCTATGACGGTAGCCACGGTTATTTATTACAGTGGTTACCACCCATACACCCTTCAAGAAGTTAAAACACCAAAAACTAGGAAAGAGAAGGACGAGCAGCATCGATTTTTCTTTTGGTACAAAGACGAGAACAAAGCGTGGATTAAAAAAACGCTCAATAAATTAGGGCGTCAAGATTTGCTAAAAAAGCTTCTGCCCGAGAATGAAAATTGGCGCAAGAACAAACCCGGTAAGCCCAAGCATACATTCAATGATTCGGTGCCTTTTAACCAAAGGAAGAATAAGGCCAAGTTTCGAAGCAAGAAGAAGCGAAAATAGTTATTGATAGCAATAAGAGTTTGAAATTTTAATTATTCTACTTTAAATCACTCCGATATAAATTGTTTATAATGCGCATAACGCTCAAAAATTTGGTTAACGTAGTTATAAGGCTCAATGCCTCGTACATAACCGTAATTTACTACTGGGTCGTTATAGTTTTTTGGATTGCTTAAAGCTAAAATGATATCCTCAACATTATCATCCCAAAGTTCGGGTTTTAAGCCTTTTTTTACGGCTAATTTTTGTGCGTCTTTTACGTGGTAAAGTCCGCAATTATAAGCGGCCATTGTAAATTTTTTGCGTTGAACCGAATCGGTAACCGTTTCAAATTTTTTCCAAAGTTGCTTTAAATAAGTAGTGCCGCCTCTAATGCTTTGCTCTGGGTCTGCTCTGTCGGTGATATTAAGTTCTTTTGCTGTTTTTGGCATGATTTGCATTAAGCCTTTGGCATTGGCCCAAGAACTATCATCGGGCTTAAAACGCGATTCTTGATAAATTAGAGAGGCTATTAAACGCCAATCCCAACCTAAGGTTTTAGAATGTGCTTTTATGATGTCGTCGTACGGACTGATTTCTTCATTGTTTAAACTATAAAAATCACTTTTTATACGACGCCTAAAATTCTTTTTGTTTTTAAAGTACTTGTTGTAGATGACATTGTAATCCACCTTTTTTTTCATTTCTTCTAACCAAAGGTTTATGGAGTTTAATAATTCAGGTGAATTTTTTCGTGTGGCCCAGGCAATACGTTGCGAAAAGCTTACGGGTACATCGACATCTAAAATGGGGTAGTACGATGCCATAATACTTGCTATATTTTTATCGGCAATGGTGTGTTTAATATGTCCTACAGCAATTTCTTTAATAATTTCATCGGTGGCCATTTCGCCCGGTAGGCTTTTAATATGAATTTTACCACCCAATTCTTCCGAAAGGTTTAGAATACGCTCTTTGTAAGACGATTTATCACGAATATAAACCGTGTCGTTTATAAGCTCAATGGCATCGTGTATTAGCGCATTTTCTAGTTTTTTCCAATGCATGTTTCGCCAATTATCGGGTTTTTTCTGAACCAAAACCTGTTTTGTTAGGTAGAGGTAGTTTGAAAATGAAACTGAAGCTTGCCGATTTCCAGTAATGGTTAGGCCATGGGCAATAATATCGCCTTCGCCATTATTTAGCATTGTAATGAGGTTATTGATATCATCGGCAACGATAATTTCAAGTTCTAAATCTAAGTAATCTGCCAAGCGTTGCAAGAGTTCGTATTCATACCCCATGGGTTTACCACGATATAAAAAATAACTTGTGCCGCTGTAAACGGTTAGTGCCTTGAGTTTGCCGTCTTCTTTTATGGTTTTTAGGTCTCTTTTTAAAACAGGTTTATTAGCAGCTTTGTTGTTGCTTGCGGATGACTTTTCGCAGCTTTGAAAAAGCAAACAGCTAGAAATAAATATAAATAAGGGTATTAAAAAACAAAAAAAGGATAGAGGTCGTTGTTTTTTTAGCATAGAATAGTTTTAATTCTATAATATACTAAAAATTATAAACTTTCACTTTTTTGCAATTGGGAGCGGTTAATGTGCTTCTAGCCAATTGTTTCCAGTGCCTAAATCGACATCTAGAGGCACCTCCAGCTTATAGGCATTTTCCATTTCTGTTTTTACTAGTTTTTTAATGTCTTCCAACTCTGGTTTATACACGTCAAACACCAATTCGTCATGTACCTGTAATAACATTTTGGTTTTATAACCGCCTTCGATTAATTTTTTAAAAATATTAATCATGGCAATTTTAATAATATCAGCAGCACTTCCTTGAATGGGGGCGTTTACTGCGTTACGTTCTGCTGCACCGCGAACTACAGCGTTTCTGGAGTTAATGTCTTTTAAATAGCGACGACGCCCTAATACGGTTTGTACATACCCGTGGTCGCGCGCAAAATCCACCTGTTTGCTGATGTAGTTTTTAAGCTTGGGATAGGTGTCGTAATACGTGTCAATCAATTCTTTAGATTCGCTTCTTGATAATGTGGTTTGATTACTCAATCCAAAAGCGGAAACCCCATAAATGATTCCGAAATTAACAGTTTTTGCGTTGCTACGTTGCTCGCGCGTGACTTCAGAAATAGGCACGTTAAACACTTTAGAAGCCGTAGAAGCGTGAATATCCTCGCCGTGCTTAAAGGCCTCAATCATGGTTTCTTCCTCGCTCAAGGCCGCTATGATACGCAGTTCAATTTGGCTATAATCGGCAGCCAATAGTGTGTACTCTTCATTTCTGGGAATAAAAGCTTTTCTAACCTGTCGCCCGCGTTCTGTTCTTATCGGGATATTTTGCAAGTTGGGGTTGTTGCTGCTCAAACGTCCCGTAGCGGCAACGGTTTGCATGTAATCGGTATGGATGCGTTTGGTTTCTGGGTTTACCTGAAGCGGCAACGCATCAACATAGGTGCTTTTTAGTTTGGATAGCCCTCTAAAATCTAAAATATTCTGAATGATTTCGTGGTCTTTGGCCAAGTAGCTTAACACGTCTTCGGCGGTTGAATATTGCCCCGTTTTGGTCTTTTTGGGTTTGTCTACCAATTTCATTTTTTCAAATAGAATAACGCCTAATTGCTTTGGTGATGCAATGTTGAATTCTTCGCCAGCAGCCTCGTAAATTTGTTTTTCAAGAGTTGCGATATCGTTGTTTAGTTGTTCGGATAGTGAATTCAGAAAGTCTTTATCTAAATTAATGCCTTCCAATTCCATAGCCGATAAAACGCGTAACAACGGAATTTCAATATCGTCAAAAAGGGTTTGGGTATTGGCTTCGCCCAATTCATTTTGAAAATGTTCTTTAAGTTGAAGGGTGATGTCGGCATCTTCAACGGCGTACTCCGTTTGTTGTTCCAATGGCACATCACGCATCGATTTTTGGTTTTTTCCTTTTTTACCAATTAAAGTTTCTATGGAAATGGGCGTATAGTTTAAATAGGTTTCGGCCAATACGTCCATGTTATGACGCATATCCGGGTTGATGAGGTAGTGGGCCAACATAGTATCGAACAGTTTGCCTTTTACCGCAATGTTGTATTTGGCCAACACTTTGATGTCGTATTTTAAATTTTGGCCAATTTTCTCAATGCTTTCATTTTCAAAAAACGGACGCAGCTGTTCGATTAGTTCTTGAGCCTCGTTTTTATCTTCTGGAAACGGCACATAAAAGCCTTTGCCGGTCTCCCATGAAAAGGCTATGCCGACTAATTCTGCAAGGAGTGGATTTATATCGGTGGTTTCGGTATCAAAGCACACCGAAGTTTGGTTCATTAAATTTTTGATGAATAACTTAGTTGCCATGCCCGAAGCGACACTTTGGTAAAAATGTGAAGTGGTTTCAGCTGTTTTTCGCGTGTATTCGGAAGTTGTTTCCGAAGTTTTGGCTTCTCCGTTATTTCCAAAAAGCGAAAATTGCCCCGCACCTGCGGTTGTCGATTTTTTTGGTGTTGGCTTGTTTTCTTTTTTGGTTTCTGTAACAGTAGCTTTGGCTTCTTCTTCAGGGGCAAAGGTTTTAAGGAAATTTTCTGTAAGCCTTCTAAATTCCAACTCCTGAAAAATGTGTTTTACAGCGTCAATGTCAGGTTCCGACATTTCAAAATCGGTTTCGTCAAATTCCACCGGAACGTCGAGCATAATGCGTGCCAATTTCTTTGAGAGTAAGCCCAATTCTTGGTTAGCCTCTACTTTTTCTTTCATTTTGCCTTTTAGCTGTTCAATGTTTTCAAAAAGACCTTCCATACTACCATAAGCTTTCAGAAACTTTTTGGCAGTTTTTTCGCCAACGCCCGGCAGTCCGGGAATATTGTCGCTGGAGTCGCCCATCATACCTAAAAAGTCAATAACCTGCTCGGGGCGTTCTACCTCAAACTTTTTCTGCACTTCTGCAATGCCCCAAGTTTCGTAACCACCGCCAAACGATTTTGGACGGTACATAAAAATATTTTCAGAAACCAATTGTGCAAAATCTTTGTCGGGCGTTACCATAAACGTTTGGTAGCCTTGCTTTTCGGCCTGTTTCGAGAGGGTTCCAATAACATCATCGGCCTCAAAACCCTCCTTAACCATTATAGGGATGTGCATGGCTTTTAAAATATCCTGAATGTAAGGCACGGCCACTTTTATGGCTTCGGGGGTTTCGTCGCGGTTGGCTTTGTATTCTTCGAACATTTCAACACGATCGGCACTGCCGCCCTTATCAAAACACACGGCCAAATGGTCTGGACGTTCACGTTTAATAACATCCAAGAGGGAATTCATAAACCCCATGATAGCCGAGGTATCGACGCCTTTGCTGTTAATTCTTGGGTTTTTGATAAAAGCGTAATAGCCACGGAAAATTAAAGCGTAGGCATCTACTAAAAATAAGCGTTTTTGTGCTGACATGAATTGTGTTTTGAAAGAAACGTAAAACTACGAAAAGTTATGCTTAAAACGGAATTTATAAACGCACGGATTCATAACCCTTTAAATTTTAAACTCTTAACAATTAGTTAAATAAATTACTGGATTATTTATTGGCCAATATTACTGTTATCTTTGATTAAAAAAGGAAACATGCTTCGGTGGATTTTATTTATACTCTTTTATGCAGTTATTGTGTTTTACGGGTTTCAGGCCTTAAGAACCATAACCAAAAGTGCTTGGTTGCAATATCTGTTTATTGTTTTAGCGGTAATTGTGGCGGGCAATTTTATAATTCAGTTTACGGTATATTCCGAAGGGCGGGTTCTCAACCCGGCAAAAAGCTATGCCTTTGGGTTTTTGTTGGCTTTTATATCATTGGGTTTAGGATTGATTCCTTTGCTTTTAGGTGAAGATATTATTCGGGTTATTTACGGACTTTACGATAAACTTGTGACCAAAAATGATGGTTTTTACATGGCTTCGCGCCGAAAATTTATAAGCCAAATTGCCTTAGGTGTTGCTGCAATTCCGTTCGCCTCGTTACTGTACGGTATGTATAAAGGAAAGTACCGATTTAGGGTTTTAAAATATACTCTGCATTTTAAAGATTTGCCAGAAGCATTTGATGGTTATAAAATCACACAAATCAGCGACATTCATTCGGGTAGTTTTGATAATAGAGAAAAAATTCAATACGGTGTTAATCTCATTAATGAGCAAAAGGCAGATGCTATCTTCTTTACAGGTGATATGGTGAATAACAAATCGGCAGAAATGTTGCCGTGGAAGGATTTGTTCGGTACATTGAAAGCAAAAGATGGTGTGTTTTCTATTTTAGGAAACCACGATTATGGCGATTATGTAAATTGGCCATCAAAAGAAGCAAAGGCACAAAATTTAAACGACTTGAAACTACTGCAAAAAGATATGGGTTTCGATCTGTTGCTTAATGAAAGTCGCTACATTGAAAAAAACGGCCAAAAAATAGCTGTTGTTGGTGTTGAAAACTGGGGGCGTGGCGGATTTAAAAAGGTGGGAGATTTAAAGAAAGCCACAGAACGTATTGATGCCAACGATTTTAAAATACTGCTAAGTCATGATCCGTCGCATTGGGAAGACCAAGTGATTAACGACGACATGCACTACCATTTAACCTTAAGCGGACATACTCATGGTATGCAGTTTGGTATTGAAATTCCAGGATGGGTAAAGTGGAGTCCAGCAAAATGGCGTTACAAGTATTGGGCCGGTATTTACAAAGAAATGGACCAATACATTAACGTTAACAGAGGTTTTGGTTATTTAGGATACCCTGGCCGTGTTGGTATATGGCCAGAAATAACCGTAATAGAATTAAAAAAAGACTCTAGTGATGCATAATTACACAGAAATGTTATTTTTATTACGGAATTTCCTATCTTTATAATTAGACCTAGCGAACCTATCTTATGATTTTATTTAAAGTATAAAAAAATTATGTAGGTTTGTTAAGTACATTTGATTAATAAACAACAAAGTATGTCTAAATTTGGTGAACTCATCGATGTCAATATTCCGGTACTTCTAGATTTTTATTCGGAATTAGACAAGCAATCGAGCGAAATGCACGTCATTTTAAGAGATGTTGCTGCTGCTTTGGGCGACAAAGCTAAAGTTATTAAAATTGATGTTGAAAAAAACCGAGAACTTGCCGAAGCCCTGCGCGTTAAAACTTTACCAACACTTATTATTTACAAAGATGGTGAAATGAAATGGCGCCAGAGTGGCGATCAAGAAACCAATACTTTAATAGGTATTGTGAATGAGTACGTCTAAAATTTAAGGGATTTAAAGCTATATCCTTTTTGGGAGAAAAAATCGAGCACTTTAGGCAATGCAAATTGCATGTTTTTTGAGGCTTTTACACTATCATGAAAAACCACAATGCTGCCTTCTGTGGCTTTATAAATCACATTGTCTAAGCACGCTTCAGGTGTAATGTTTGTGTCCCAGTCAAACGAAATGACATCCCACATAATAATTTTATAACCAGCATCAATAAGTTTTTGTCCCTGTTTTGGTTTTATTTTACCATAGGGAGGCCGGAATAGTTTTTTTGTAGACGGTTGATGATTAACAATTAACGGTTTTTGTAAATCTATGATTTTTTGGGCTTCATCGACTTCAGCTATATACGCATCTGTTTTAGAATTCCAACCCTTTAAGTGGTTTTGCGTATGATTTCCAACCGAATGGCCTTGTTCTATAATGCCTTTAAGAATTTTAGGATGTTTTTCAACGTTATTGCCTATGCAAAAAAATGTAGCTTTGGCGTTATATTGTTTTAAAACATTTAAAGTCCAATTGGTGATTTCGGGTGTCGGGCCATCATCAAAAGTTAAGTAAATGTTTTTTTTGGTATTTGGAACATCCCAAACATAATTCGGAAACATTTTTTTTGCAATCCGAGGGGTTTTTGCAGGAATAAAATCCATATAACAAATTAGTTAATACTATCAGCTTCAACTGGTAAATTGCTGTCCAATGGTAAATCGTTGTTCATCGGTACTGTTTCAGGTTCTGCTTCACCATAAAAATGCTCAAAGGATCGCAAATAATTATTAAAGATGTTACCTTCTATTTCAGCAAATTCGGAGTCGTGTTGTATTAAAACATCAATTAGAGCTTTGTAACGGCTAATATCTGTATAAATATCCTCAAACATCCTTTCTTGATTTCGTGTTTTAAGGCTAGCGTAATATTTAAGGTTTTCCTGATATTTTTGCGCTACTTGTTTAAACAATGTTCTTGCTTTTTCCTTATTTCCAACTGCATAATACGCACCAATATAAGGTTCAAGCAAAGTGTAGAATCCAAAATACTCTACAGGCATATTCTCCATAGCGATATCGGCAATTTCTTCAGCTTTGTCTAATTTGTCTTCGTTGATTAACTGTTGAATTAAACGTGCTAAGTTACCTCGATACGTAATGGAGTTTTTGCGTGTTTCGGGATCGTGGTATATATCTGGACTGCCACTGTTGCCCCAATCCCATTTTTTGACTTTTTCGTACATTAAATCGCTGTCCACGCGACCCATGTCGAAAGGGTTATTGCGGTCTATTGAGGTTTTTATTGGGACTAATTTGTAGCAAAGGCCATCAAGTTGTAAGTAGTCTTTCATCCATAAATAATCGTCATCACCAAAACTTCCGCCAGTAAAATAAATGGGACGTTTCCACTCGTTATTGGCAATCACATCGAGCATGAGCAAACGGTTTTTGTACAGTGCGCCACCGTTAACGGTAATGTCAATATAAGGTACAATCTTGTCGGCATCATTAGGTTTTACGATACCCGATTTTAATACGTTGTCTTTATTTACCGGAATGCGCAAGTGTGGTGTAGGCAGATACGTTGCATTCAGATCTTGAGAACGTACTTGAGTGATATCAACACCACGACGTTGTAAAACATGTTTGTATTTGGTTCTAGGGTCTTTACTTCCAACAAAATCTAAAAAGCGTTTAATGGGCAATGTGTCTTGAATAACCTGTTGAATAACGATATAATCGTTGGTGCCGTATTTATATAAATCGTGTGTTAGTTGTGATGGAATAGGGTCGCTTTCGTAAGCTTTACGTTTCATTTGGTCGATATACCAATCGGTTTGAAACAGGCTCGTGTTTACCACGCGCACATCGGTACGGTAACCTTCTATTTCTTGGGCGTACCACAGGGCAAAAGTGTCGTTGTCACCAATAGTGAAGAGAATAGCGTTTTCTGCACATGAGTCGAGGTACATATGTGCCATGGATCTGGCCGTATATTTATCCGATCGGTCATGGTCATCCCAGTTATTGGCTGCCAGAATACCAGGTACTAAAATCAGGCAAACTACTGTAATAATTGGACCTGCCAATTTTTTAGGTATATATGTTTTTAAGGTATCGTAAAGGCCATAAACTCCAAAACCTATCCAAAGTGCAAAAACGTAAAATGAGCCTACCACCGAATAATCGCGTTCTCGAGGTTCAAATGGGCGTACATTGGTGTAAACCTGTATGGCAACTCCGGTAAACAGGAAAAATACAAGCATGACCCAAAACAACTTTTTGTCTTTGTTAAACAGAAAGAAAAAACCAAGCAATCCTAAAATAAGGGGCAGTAAGTAGTAAGTGTTTCTGGCTTTATTGTTTTTTACATCACTAGGCAGGTTATCCTGCGAAAGCCCTAAGTGCCATTCGTCTAACGGTTTAATACCTGAAATCCAGTTGCCGTGATTGTCGTATTTACCTTGAATATCGTCTTGGCGACCTGCGAAATTCCACATAAAATAACGCCAATACATATAGCCTAATTGGTATTCAAATAGGTATCGTATATTACTCGCCAAAGATGGCTTCTCGATATCGATGTATTCTTTAAACTGTTTTAAAAAATTGTGGTAATCTTCGTAATCGATATTACCTTGGCTTACATCTTTTCTGAAATTGTTTACAGAAGCACGCAATTGGTTTTCCATTTGATATTCAGGCTTCAGCTTAAAATCTAAAAAGCCAGAAAACATCATGTAATTTTCGGCATGTTCGGTACTCCACATACGGGGAAATAGTGAGGCATGTTCAGAATTGTAGTTTTGCTTTGCATTTTTGTAGTCATTCACAATAACATACTCGCCTTTTTCTTCGTCTTTTTCGTATTTGGGTTTATCGTCTATATAAGGATTGTTTTCATCTAAGTAGGCGTATTGGTCGGTAAACTGCGGACCATAGAACAAATGGGTTTCGGGGTATTGTTCTAAGTTGTAATAAGCCAAAAGCTCTCTCGCACTCGATGGGTTGTTTTCGTTAATAACCACATTGGCATTGGCACGAATAGGAAGCATAAGCCACGATGAAAACCCAACAATAATAAAAGTTATGCAAAGAATGCCCGTATTAAGATGTACATAGCCTTTTTTACGTGTGTACCTCAATCCAGAGTTAATCAAAATAATGAGTGCAATACCAGCAAATATAGACCCCGAATTAAACGGTAAACCAATGGTGTTTACAAAAAATATTTCGGTAGCACTGAAAATTTTAAGAATGTTTGGTGCCAACAATTTAAAAACGAACAATAAAATACCAACAGAAACGGCGTTGGCTATAATGAAGTTTTTTACCGTTACGGTTTTATAGTTTTTAAAGTAATATATCAGCCCTATGGCAGGAATAGTAAGTAACCCCATAAAGTGAACACCAAACGAAAGTCCAATAATAAAGGCAATTAAAATAAGCCAACGGTTGCCACGAGGTTTGTGCATATCCTGTTCCCAACGAAGCCCAAGCCAAAACAAAGCAGCCATTATTAAAGTAGCCATAGCGTAAACTTCTGTTTCAACTGCATTGAACCAAAACGAATCGGTAAATGTAAATGCCAAACTGCCAACTAGACCACTGCCCAAAATAGCCATGGCTTTGTTTTGTGACATGTCGCCCTTGCCAACAACTATCTTTTTAAGAAGCAAAGTGATGGTCCAGAACATGAAAAGAATAGTGAATGCACTAGCAACGGCACTCATCATGTTCATCATCCAACCCACCAATTCAGTATTTCCAAAAGTAAAAATAGAAAAGAAGGCTCCTAGCATTTGAAAAAGAGGTGCTCCAGGCGGGTGGCCCACTTGCAATTTAGCCGAGGTTAAAATGTATTCTCCGGCATCCCAAAAACTTACCGTAGGTTCAACAGTTAAACTATATGTGATAAGCGCTATTAAAAAAGAGAACCAGCCTAAGATGGTGTTCCATTTTTTAAAGTTGAAATTTGCCATGGATTCCTGTGTTAATTTGCAATGGCGAATTTAACAATAAATACGTTAATGCAAATATTTTTAAGTAAACGTTAAGTTTTTACAATTATTTTTTTTGAAAAATACTTGTAGAAATAAAACTTTGTTCTAAATTTGCACCCTCAAATGGCAGTGGCCTATGGTGTAACTGGCAACACGTCTGGTTTTGGTCCAGAAGAGTCTAGGTTCGAGCCCTAGTAGGCCAACAGAAATTAAACCCTTAACAAATTTTGTTGAGGGTTTTTTTATGCCCTTATTTTTCAAGTAGTGCTAATTTTACCGAAACTTAATACAGATAAACTTAAGATTGCAATTGCTTAAGACAACAATTAGATGCTTTACAATTATATAAGTTTAAGGTAAATCTTGGGGCTTGCGTAATTTTTTTCTTTACACCATTAATTAATCAATATAAAAAATGAAAAAAATTACTTTGTTGGCTAGTTTGTTTACGCTAGCGATTACGACAACCAGTTTAAGTCAAACCGGACTTCAACATTTGACTTCGTTCAATACCAATGTTGAGGGGTCAGTAGAAACCGTGGCCTACGATGCAATCAATAAGCAAGCCTTTTTTTGCGAATTCATCTGCAAATTCGTTTACCATTGTAGACATTAGTACACCTAATTGTTGGAAATCATTTAAAATTCAATAAAACGCTTTCGGGAGTTATATACAACCTTAACGGATTGGAAGTATAACAGTTTACAGACCAATCGGGTGTTAACGTATCGCAACTAACATCAGGAATTTATATATTTAAAACCCAACAGCATGGTGTTAAACGCTTTGTTAAGTTATAATTTTTAGAATGAATAATTAGTAAAAAAGCCCAACCACTACGGTTGGGCTTTTTACTTTTTTGCAAATACAATCAGCTATTTCATCAATTTTTTAATTAACATGATACCTCCATATTTGCCCATTAACTTAAGACCGGATTGAACCCAGTTTAATGGCTTTAAACTTTCTTGGTATTCCTCTTTAACATTTTTAAGTTCTTCCCAAGCAATTTGGCGTTCTAAATTTAAAATCTTTAAGTCGTGTTCAATGCTTTTAGCGTTGTGATAAGTCTTCATTTTAACTGAAAAATTTTTTTGATAATTTCTTAATAATAAAATTGTTGATGTGTACTCTTAAAAAGAATATTATCAGTGATAAAATAAAAAATAATAGTCCGACAGAAACAAATCCAAGAGATAAATTGCCAAGTGCATTGCCAATAGAAAAAGCCAATGCCACAGCAATAAAGCTCATTCCTATTAAGGCGAGTCCACCAATTAGTATAACCTTGACTACCATCCCCATGGAAATGGTAAACTGTTCAAAAATTTTTAGTTTGTAATACTTGTAGGATGTTTTGACGTATTTTTCACTAACTTTTGACGCATAGGCATTTGTTTCATTAATTGAATCAATTAAACTCATTAATTACGAGGTTTTTTGTAGCCTTTTGTTTTTTTGTTTTAAGTCTTTGAGTTTGCTTTCTAGTGCTGTTATAACATCATCGGCTTTGTAGCTAGCATCAGAAACGATAGATTCGATTTCTTCATCGATGTTTCTTTTTTTTGTGCTGGCAGTATTTACAATCTGTTCTTTTAGGGTTTCGGCTTTTTCAGATAGTTTGTCTTTAGTGGCTTGGGCTTCGTCCACTATTCTTTGTCGGGTATTGCTTCCTTTGTCCGGTGCAAATAAAATGCCTAGAGCTGCTCCTAATGCGGTTCCGGCGACAATGCCTAAAAAAGTACTTTCGTTGTTTGTCATAATTGTTATTTTGTTTTTTGTTTAACTTAATATTAAAAATATACAACAAATTATAACTAAATCCAAATAAATTGACTTAAATTTTTCGATTTAAGTGTTGTTTTATGGTAAAAGGATAGTTCTTTAATCGTTCAGTGTTTTCTTTGCAGCTTCAACTGTTTTTTTAGAGCTGCCAATAAATATTTTTTCGTTTATAATGATTACTGGTCGGCTTAAAAAGGTGTAATGTTGAAGGATGTAGTTTTTATAGTCCCGCTCGGTAAGGTTATGGTTTTTTAGGCCCATTTCTTTGTAGAGTTTCGCACGTTTGCTGAAAAGTGTTTCATAACTACCGGCTAGTTTTTGCATGTCTTCGAGTTGTTTAACCGTTATCTCTTCACTTTTTATGTCTTGCAAAACAAATTCTGAAGATAAATTGAGTTCTTTTAAAATACGTGTGCAAGTATTGCATGTTTTTAAATAATATACTTTTTTCATATGTCCATAGGTTTCTTAAAAAGCAAATTAAAACTATATTTATCGAAAAATTAAATAAGATGGATTTTACATTTCAGGTTTTAAACAATACACGAAAAATTTTTGGTAAAATAATAGAAGATACTTCTTTGGAAGACTTAAACAATATACCTGAAGGTTTTAATAATAATATCATTTGGAATATTGGGCATGTTGTGGTTACCGAGCAATTGCTGGCTTACAAACTCTCTGGTTTAGAGCCTTCTATTTCAGGTGGTATGATTAATAAGTACAGAAAAGATTCTAAGCCTGAAGGCCCTGTAACTGAAGATGAGGTTAATGAAATAAAGGCTTTGTTGTTCTCGTCCATAAAAAAGACGGAGGATGATTATAAAAACGGACTTTTTAAGGATTATAACACATATACAGTGTCAACAACAGGCAATACCTTAACCAGCATTGATGATGCCTTGCAATTTATTTTAGCGCACGAGGGTATTCACTATGGTTACGTATTAGCACTTTTAAAGGCTGTTAAACGCTAAAAAAGGTTGGACATCTTCAAGAGGTATCCTGAATTCTATAATTCCGCTCGAATAAGGGGCTATTTCATAAGTATTGTAAAGTAAAACCAGGCCATCTTCGGTATAGCCAATATTTATTGGTAGGTGAAAATTATTGGTATCAAAAATGGGGATGTTTTCGTTTGTAATGGTTTTGTCAAAATAAGGTTTTACGACTTTTTTAAATCCTTCAAGGTCGGTAATTAATTGTTCATTAGAAATTTTTTCACCTGTAGCAGCTTTAAAATTCAAAAAAGAAACGATGGATATGCCGTGGGCACCGCCTGTATTGATGTATGATGTTATTGCTAAACTTATTATTTCTGGCGATTTATAAATAACCTCACCGTCAATTTGTGCTTCCCAAGGCATGTCACTTTCAGGGAAGCTAACCTTAAATTTTTCGTATGCACTATTAAAATTATCGATACTTTCTTTAATAGATTTTGAAGGTTCTGTGTTCGGGTCTCCAATGGTTAAGGCAGCAGCTACGGTTTTACTTATTTCATCATTAATGTTGTTTGAAATAGTTTTGTTTCCTTCTGACTTAGGAATGTTAACTTCAACAATACTGTTGTTTTTGAATGGAATATTAATCTCTGAAAATGAGACTTTTGGGTATTTATTGCAACAAAAGACAAAAAGTAAAATACCGATAAAAAAATAATGGCGTTTTTGTGGCATAATTTAATGAGGTTAATTAACAACCCTAAAGGTAAACATTGTATGTAAATAGAGTGTAAAAAACGAACAATTTAGAACAAGAGAAGGAAACTGTCTGTGATTTTAAGTAGATTTTAGTCTAAATAATAAACGTAACCAAAATTTAACCAAACCAACCAATCGTTTTTTCTATCATAATTCGCCCAATTGTGATTTAAGCCATCAATCCAATCATCAAAGTAGTATTGCCATCTTAAGTCGAGCATTAAATCTGATAGTTTTGTGAGTTTGTAGCGTACGCCAACGCTAGAAACAACGGACCAAGTACTGCCTGGAGAGGCATCTACAGAGCCTGGTTCCCAAAATGTATAAAAGTTGCTAGGGTCTGTAACGTCGCCTATTGCAGTTGGATTGGGATTGGTATAGTTAGTGCTAACTTCAGGCGTAAAATGTGTGTAGTGGACGCCAAAACTAACAAAAGGAGCAAAACTATAAGAAAAGGCTTGGAAAGAACGAATGCTTAAAGGGAAATATTCCAACTGCATTCCAATATCAAAATTTTCGGCTATACCGCTGTGTGCCCTAAGTTTATCTGCTTCAGCACTGGTTTTATCAGACTCCACCCAAAATCCGTGATGATCGAGATTGGTTTTGTTCCAAGAAACTTCACTTCTCAGTTTAAAATGGTCGTTAAAAAAAGTATCTGTAGTGTAACAATTACAATCGGCACTGTATGCAAAACTAATGTAGTGAATAATCCCGATACCAATACCGGAATTCCCGAAGTTTGTTATTTCATCATTTCTACTGCCAAAATCTGAACGAAACTCTACAGGACCTGCTATAACACCCAATTCGTGAGAAAAACCTAGTTGTGCAAAAACCGTTTGAATGCCAACAAACAATAAAAGCCCACAAGCTAAAGATTTCAAGTTAAGCATATAAGGTTTAGTTTTTCAGAGGGCGTTACTTACGAACAAATATATAAAAACTAGGCAAAGAAACAAATATTAATAAGTTATGCAGAAATACTGAGAAAAATGTATTATGAAATTATAAAAAATAATGCATTTTTTTTGAAGAAAATGTATATTTGTGTTGATTAATTGATTTTTTTTAAATTTTGCACAATTAAAGAGTATGAAACAAACTGTAGGTCAATTTATGGAGCTTGTAAGAAAAAGAAATGGGCACGAACCCGAATTTCTACAAGCCGTTGAAGAGGTTGCGGAAACCGTAATCCCTTATATCGTAAAACACGATATATATTATGGCAAAAATATTTTGCTGCGAATGGTAGAGCCAGAACGTTTAATTTCGTTTAGGGTCTCTTGGGTTGACGATAGTGGAGAAATACAGGTAAATAGAGGCTACAGAGTGCAAATGAATTCTGCAATAGGGCCATACAAGGGTGGTTTACGTTTTCACCCTTCTGTAAATGCCAGCATTTTAAAATTCTTGGCTTTTGAACAAGTGTTTAAAAATAGCTTAACGACTTTACCCATGGGTGGAGGAAAAGGAGGAAGCGATTTCGACCCCAAAGGAAAAAGTGATAACGAAATTATGAGATTTTGTCATGCTTTTATGAGTGAATTGTTTAGGCACATTGGCCCAAACACAGATATTCCGGCAGGAGATATTGGTGTAGGCGCTAGAGAAATTGGTTTTTTGTTTGGTATGTACAAAAAGCTAAATAACGAATTTACAGGAGTGCTGACAGGTAAAGGTATGTCATGGGGAGGTTCTTTAATAAGACCGGAAGCGACAGGCTATGGTACAGTATATTTTGCACAAAAAATGCTGGAAACAAAAGATGATGGTTTTCAAGGGAAAAAAGTAGTCGTATCGGGTTCTGGTAATGTGGCGCAGTATGCGGCTGAAAAAGTAATCCAGCTAGGCGGAAAAGTTTTAACGCTCTCAGATTCTAATGGTTATATTTATGATGCAGATGGTATAGACGAAGAAAAGTTAGCCTTTGTAATGCGATTAAAAAACGAAAAAAGAGGAAGAATTAAAGAATATTTAGATGAGTATCCTAAGGCTGAATATCATAAAGGACAAACCCCATGGGGTGTGTCTTGTGATGTTGCTATGCCTTGTGCAACCCAAAATGAACTTACCGAAGGCGACGCCAAAACATTGATTGAAAATGGATGCGTTTGTGTAAGTGAGGGTGCTAATATGCCATCAACAAACGGTGCCATAGCGGTATTCCATAAAGCTAAAATATTATTTGCACCCGGAAAAGCATCAAATGCTGGTGGTGTAGCTACCTCTGGATTGGAAATGACTCAAAATTCCTTGCGCTACAAATGGACACGTGAGGAGGTTGACAATAAGTTAAAGGATATTATGTCCGATATACATAAATCATGCTTAGAATACGGTAAAGATGAAGATGGCTATGTAGATTATGTAAGGGGCGCCAATATTGCGGGATTTGTGAAGGTTGCCGATGCCATGTTGGCTCAAGGTATCGTTTAAAACAAACATTATAAGCATAATAAAAGCTTCCTGATTTGGGAAGCTTTTTTGTTTTAAATATATTATTTTCAGGTAAAACTCGTTTGTTATAAATATATTTGAGCTTTCTAAAAATCTATGTTTAAAAGAATTGTATTTTTTGTAACTTTAATAGCCCCGCTAGCCATCTTTTCACAAGATTTTTCAACACTTTGGAAGGGGCATTTTTCCTATAACGACATCAAGGATGTATCTTATGGTAGCAATAAAATTTATGTGGCCGCTACGAATGCCATATTCAGTTTAGACACTGAAACCAATGAGATGACCGAAATTAACACGGTAAATGGGCTTTCAGGAGAAACAATTTCAACCATTTATTACAGTAAAGACTATCAATTGTTGGTGGTAGGCTATGAGAATGGACTTATTGAAATTGTGTTTGATAATGACGAAGAGGTTTTGTCTGTAGTTGATATTCTTGAAAAACCAACCATACCGGCCAAAGACAAAACAATAAATCATTTTAACGCTTATCAAAATGTTGTTTATGTATCAACAAATTTTGGTATTTCTGTTTTTGATTTAGAACGCTTAGAATTTAATGATACTTATTTTATAGGAAACAGTGGGGAACAAGTAAGGGTAAGTCAAACAGCTGTTTTAGGTGATTATATTTACGCTGCTTGTCTCGATTTTACTGGGATAAAAAAAGCTTTGGTTAACAGTCCAAATCTCATCGACTTCCAAAATTGGGAAACTGTTAGTTCGGGCAATTGGCGCTCCGTTGAGGCACATAATAATAAGCTTTTTGCTATTGATACTAACAACAAAATTTTTGAAATTCTAAATGATAGTGCCATCGAGTTGTTTGGCTATTCCGATGCTCCTCAGGACTTAAGGGCTCTAGATGGAAATTTAATAGTTACAACGCCGAGTCAAGTTTGGCTCTACGATGGAGATTTTAACTTAGTATTGGAAATTCCAATCAATGAAACTTTTGATACTGTATATACCGTAGCATCAGTTGATTCAGAATATGCATACGTAGGCTCTAAAGATTATGGGATTTTAAAAGTGCCTCTAACAGATTCGACTGTGTTTGAAGAAGTTCATCCAGAAGGCCCTTTACTAAATACACCGTTTTCAATACAATCAGAACCCAATGGTTTGTGGGTGACTTTTGGTGAATATACCATTTTTTACAACCCATATCCTTTAAATAATAGAGGCATAAGCCATTTGCAAAATGGAGAATGGATAAACAGTAGGTATTCTGATGTTCTTGGTGCAAAATGCCTTAACTATGTAGCGGTTAACCCTTTTAATAATGAGCAAGTGTTCATCAGCTCTTTTTTTAGTGGTTTGTTAGAAGTCAACGATAATGCCCCCACTATTTTATATAATGAAACAAATAGTGGTTTAGAGTCTCTAATTTTGCCGAATGACCCAGATTATATTGATATTAGGGTGGGTGCTTCAGCTTTTGATAAGGAAGGTTTGTTATGGCTTACCAATGGATTAATTGAAAATCAATTAAAATCTTACAACCCTACAAATAACCAATGGAAATCATATTCGTTAAAAGATATTATTGCTAATCCTTCTGATAATAGTGGTTTTGGTGATATTGTTATTGATAACAATAATACCAAGTGGATGGCTGCTGGTTATAATTATGGCGTTATCGCTTTTAACGAAAATCTGGGTAATCGCAACATCAAAGCCATTTATAGAGAAGAACAAAATATGCCATCATCATTCGTTTCTGCTTTGGCATTGGATAACAGAAACCAACTATGGATTGGTTCTGAACGTGGCATTCGGGTGTTGTATAATACAAGTAATTTTTTTGATGATCCTTCGCCTGAAGTCGATGAAATCATTATTGAAGAGGATGGCGTAGCTAAAGAATTGCTCTTTCAGCAATATATATCAGATATAAAAGTTGATGGTGCCAATAATAAATGGGTTGGCACGGTAGATTCCGGTTTGTTTTATTTTTCGCCCAATGGGCAGAATACCATATTCCACTTCACTAAAGATAATTCGCCATTGCCATCAAATAGCATTAGGGATATAGCTTTAGACGAAAATAACGGAACAGTTTACATAGCAACTACTAATGGATTGGTGTCTTTTCAATCTGGAAGTTCGGGGACTTCAGAAGATTTGGAAAGTGCCTATGTTTACCCAAATCCGGTTCGTCCGAATTTCGATATCTTTGAAGATAAGGTGAAAATCAAAGATATTTCAGAAAACGTAAACATTAAGATTACAGATATAGAAGGTAATTTGGTAGCCGAAGCCCAATCAAGAACCAACCAAAGGTATTCGGGTTATAATTTGGAAATTGATGGCGGAACAGCATATTGGAACGGAAAAAACTTAGCCAACAATGAGGTGGCTTCTGGTGTGTATTTAGTCATGTTATCAGATCTTGATACATACGAAACCAGAGTTTTAAAATTAATGGTGGTGAGATAATGCTTATTACAACAAACGCCATTGTTCTCTCTAAATTAAGATATAAAGACAACGACCTTATCGTTAAATGCTATACGCAAAAAATGGGTGTAGTAAGCTTATTGTTGCGTGGTATTTTAAAAAGTAAAAAAGGAAACACTAAGGCAGCCTATTTTCAATTGCTATCGCAGTTGCAAATCGTTACGGCATATAAAAACAATAGGTCGTTACAGTCCATTAAAGAAGCGAAGCCAAATCATATTTATGCAAGCTTGCATTCCAATGTTTTAAAAAGTTCAATAACGATGTTCCTTGCAGAAGTGCTGTCCAGTACATTACATGAAGAGGAGCAAAACGAAAATCTTTATAGTTTTTTGGAAAACGCATTGCTTTGGCTCGACTCGCAATCTGAATACGCTAACTTTCATTTGTTATTCTTACTGAAGCTTACAAAATATTTAGGTTTTTATCCAGACCTTACAAATATGGAATTTCAATACTTTAATTTGTATGAAGGCAGGTTTGAGCAAAATGCTAGTAATAAATACAGTCTAAACGGTGATAATTTAATGTTGCTAAAATCGCTTTTAGGCACAACATTTGATGTATTAAACACTATAAAAATTAATACCAAACAGCGACAAGCTTTTTTGAGTATGATTTTGCAATATTACGAATTGCATTTAGGCGGGTTTAAACCTCCAAAGTCTTTACAGATATTAAATCAAGTTTTTAGTTAAAACATGAATTTTAAAATTTCGCTAATTTTCCTTTTTTTGATTTCGTGGTCTGCCTATGCCCAAAATATAAAAGTGCTCAATAGTACAACCAAAGCCCCTATTTTTGGTGTGGCTATTTATAACATCGATAAATCTAAAAGCGTAATTACTAATTTTAGGGGCCAAGCAGAGCTAGATGCGTTTTCGGATACCGAAATTATTTATTTTAAACATCTTTCGCACGTACTTAAAAAGCTGACTAAACAGGATATTGGTAAATCTAATCGGGTATTACTAGTGTCGAACACTCAGGGTTTGGAGAAAATAGTTATTTCGGCATCTAAGTTTAAACAGAGCAAAAGGGATATTCCCCAAAAAATAGTAAGTATTAACGCTAACCAAGTCCAGTTTACAAGTCCGCAAACCAGTGCCGATTTATTGGAAAATACAGGTCGAGTTTATATTCAAAAAAGTCAACTTGGAGGCGGTAGCCCAATGATACGTGGTTTTTCAACTAATAGGTTGCTCATTACTGTTGATGGTGTTCGAATGAACAATGCTATTTTTAGAGGTGGCAACCTTCAAAATGTAATTGCAATCGATCCATTTTCTATAGAACATACCGAGGTCACTTTGGGTTCGGGGTCTGTAATCTATGGTAGTGACGCCATAGGTGGTGTCATGAGTTTTTATACGCAGCGTCCAAAATTATCGTATACCGACGATGTGTATATCCGCGCTAGTGCTACTGGACGGTTCAGTACTGCCAATAATGAAAGAACGGGGCATTTCGATTTTAATTTGGGCTACCAAAAATGGGCATTTGTTACTAGTGCTACATTTTCCGATTTTGGCGATTTAAGAATGGGAAGCCATGGCCCTAAAGCGTATTTAAAGCCAGAATATGCCATACGAACAGATGAAGGTGATCAGATTGTAGAGAACACTAATCCTTTAGTGCAAAAATTTTCGGGATATAACCAATTAAATGTGATGCAGAAAGCACGTTATGAACCCCATGAAAATTTAAGCTTCGATTTAGGTCTGTTCTACTCTACCACATCTAATGTACCGCGATATGACCGCCTAATTCGTTACAGGGCTGGTAATTTGCGTTCTGCCGAATGGAATTATGGGCCTCAAAATTGGTTTATGACTAATCTTCAGGTTACCAAATTAAGCAGCAATTCCAATTTGCACGATAAGGTGAAAGTGACCTTAGCCTATCAAAACTTTCAGGAAAGCAGAATGGACAGAAACTTTCAGTCTTCAATAAGAAATATTCGCGAAGAGGCCGTTGATGCCTATTCGTTCAATGTAGATTTTGAAAAAACACTAAGCTCTAAAACACAGTTCTTCTACGGAGGTGAGTATGTTTACAACAAAGTTTGGTCTGAAGGAAAGGAAGAGAATATATTAACTAAAGAAATAAATCCTGCTGTTTCGCGTTACCCTAATGGCGCGACCTGGCAATCGGCGGCCCTTTATTCTAGTTTAAAGTTCAAGCCCAACCCGAAATTTGTGTTGCAATCTGGTTTACGATTTAATCGTGTTGAATCCTCGGCCAATTTTTCAGAAAATAATATGTTTTTAAATCTTCCTTTTGAGGCATCTAAAAACACTTCAAGCGCACTTACCGGAACAGCAGGAATCAGTTGGTCGCCAAGTTCAACATTGCAGTGGCGTCTTAATGCGTCATCGGCATTTAGAGCACCCAATATTGATGATGTAGGAAAAGTGTTCGATTCTGAACCAGGGTCTGTGGTCGTACCCAACGATAATCTAAAACCAGAGTATGCTTACGGTGGAGAGTTGGGGTTGACGTTAAATTTTGATGATAAGCTGCTGCTTGATATGAGTACCTATTACACCTATTTGGACAATGCTTTGGTGCGAAGAAGTTATAATTTAAACGGTGATAGGCAAGTGGTTTACGACGGCGAGTTAAGCAATGTGCAAGCCATACAAAACGCCTCTAAAGCTTGGATACATGGCTTTGAGGTGGGCTTAAAAATGCCCATTGCAAAACATACAAACCTAAGTTCGCAATACAGTATTATTGGCGGAACAGAAACGGCAGGAAACATTGAAGTACCCGTAAGGCATGTGGCTCCCAATTTTGGAAACACTCATTTAATTTGGAAAAAAAATACAATGAAAATGGATTTGTATGCCAATTACAACGGCAGTTTGTCCTTTGACCAATTAGCCCCTTCGGAAACCGAAAAGGATTATATCTATGCATTGGATACTAACGGAAACCCATACAGCCCATCGTGGTACACCCTTAATTTTAGAACACAATATCAAATAGGCACTTCAACTACAATAACGGCCAGTTTGGAAAATATTACCGATCAACGTTATAAAACCTATTCTTCGGGCATTGCTGCAGCAGGACGAAATCTTATTTTAGCCTTAAGGTATAGTTTGTGATATCCTTCAGTGGAACATGTTAGGAGTGGTGTAGTAATTTGTTACTTTTTAGTTCTAATCAAGAGATTGCTTCGGTCTTACCTCCCTAGCAATGACGTTGTGATTTTTATTTCTTGATGGCTTTTTTACTGATTACAGCTCCGTTTGAAAGTTTTACTTTAGCGATGTAAACCGAACTTTTTAGGTTTGAAAGCTTATAAACCTCAACGTTGTTTTTTCCTTTAAGGTTATAAAGTTGCCGACCAAACAAATCGAAAATGGAAACCATTTTAATGTGTAAGTTATTTGGTGCCGTAAACTGTACGTTATCGTTTTTAAGTTCAGCGATTTTCAATTGACTTGGGAGTAAAGCATCGGTGGTTGAAAGTGCATCGGACTTAAATACAATTTCAAAACGGTTATTGAACTCACCTATTTCAGAGGTAAACGTATAATCTGAATTTGTTATATCGTGTGCCGTGTTCAATAGATTGTCTTTTATGAAAGCAGAGTGTATATTAAAAAATTCTCCTTCCATTTTTGGAATGGACAAGGTGTAAAGTGTGGGGACTTCAATCGTGGTGCTAAAACCAAGTTTAATGACTTCATCTTTGTTGATCCTATTTACATCTTTACCTTGAATGGCAAATTTTTTGTCACAATTTTCAATAGTTGAATATAGAGTGGCACCTTTGTTTGCGTATTTGGGTGTATCGTAAGATATGCCGTCGTCTTTTGGTGTTGCACCATTTACGTAACCTACTAGAATTTGGTTAAATACGCCATTATCAGAAGTTAAGTTGAGCCATAATTTATTAAATTCAGATTTAGATTTCTTTTTAGTGCCTTTAAAAAATTGGCTGTTGGCGGTTGTGTTGGCAACTCGCATGGCATTTCTAAATATAATATTGGTTGTGTAGATATCGCCTGAAACAAGGTTTGCAGGTGCTGTATTGGACATAGCAACAAAAAACCCTTGACCAGAAGGTATGTTTCTAGAAGGTGTAACACCATCTCCTCCAGCAGTTTGACCCATAACATTGATAATGGCATAATCCTCGTTAGAAAAATTAAACTTTTGGTTGCCATTGTTTGTAGCTGAAGGAGGTGTGTTTTGCGACCATAAAAAGATGGCGCCATCAATATAACTGGTGCCGTTTGAGTCTGTTCCTGAGATGTCAGTAGAGATGTTGCTATTGGCTGCCAAAAACAAATCGGCATCAATAGCAGAAGGATACGGGTTACCTATAAAATTCCAGTTATTGTCGTTTAATTCCGAATCGTTTCGGTAAATAGGAACTAAGTACTCTCCGTTGTTAAAATCGCCTTCAAATGTAAACCTAAATGTTTTTTCTGATTCTCCAAGGGCATTATCATAAGCAAATTTTGTAAGTGTCGTGGCATAGCCAATTCCAGGTTGCATTATAGTGTTTGCAGAAACCCATTGCCAATCATTATTATCATCGTCTACGTCGTCTTGTCCGTTTGCGGTTGAATTATTGTTATTGGTTTCAGCAGTAGCATCTAAAAAGTTTTGAGCATTAAAAAGGTATCTTCTTTTGGGTTCAGATTCACCTAAAACAACACCTATTTCAGCTCCAGAAACAGGAGCGCTCCAATACGTGTATTCATACCAGGCGTTCATTGGGGCTGTTTCTTTATCGACTTGTATTGTTCCATTATTGGTAATAGTGCCTAAATCATTATTTTGAATAAATGCACCTTGGGGTTGTACATTTATTGTTCCATCTGTATTAACAATTAAGTCGTTTTGAACCTCTACAAAAGTGTTATCTGCAATGGTTAATATAGCGTTGTTTAAGGTTAAAGTACAAGCGCTGAAACTTCCTCCATCTGTTGAAGTGTTGTAATCAGCATTAATAATTACTGAGGTATTAAGTGTTGGTGCGCCGTTAGACCATCCTGCTGCAGTCCATGTTGTTGAATATATACAGCAACTGGTAGTATGTGACCCTAAATCAGACCAATCATCTTGGTTGAGGACAATCCATTCACTATCATCAGAATTAGTCCCTGCCGAACTTATCCAATTGGTATTGGTGCTGCATACACTTGGTTTTCTGACTAGTGTGTGTTCTGAAGTAGCATCAATTATGCCAGAGATATCCCATCCCAATCCTGGGTCAGGGCCATCTGTTCCAATGGTATCTATTAAAAGATACGTGCCTGAGCCGTTATCTTTGGCTAAGCCTACGGCGTCATTGCCATTCCAGTTTACAGATCCGCTTATTAAGTCTGCAAAACTCAAAATGCTAGTGTTTGCAGCACCATTAGCCACTACATATGTGCTACCATTTGTTAATGTTCCTGTTAAGTTGATGGTAGCTTCAGTCCAAGTTCCTCCATTTGAAACTCGCCAAATTGCATAATCGGATAAGTTTATGTCAACACCTGTTCCATTAAAAATTTCTATATATTTATTGTTTGACGAGCCTTCGGCATATTCAGAAATAATTAAATCATTCATTTGCGCCCCTCCAAAATTAAAAGTAAACAAGGCAATAAGAGTAAATTTGATACTTTTCATAAAAAGTAAGTTTTAAAGTCTGCATTTTAAGGTCGGTTGATTGGGTTTTATATTTTTTCTTTATTGTTAATGGCAATTGTTATTTTTGGCATACTATGACATCCAAAAAAACATACACGCTACATGAGGCTACCAGAAAATTGGAGCGCTTTTGTGCGTACCAAGAAAGGTGCCACCAAGAAGTTAGGGGGAAATTGGAAGCGATGCACATGATACCCGAAGCTATCGATGCTATTATGCTCCATCTACTGGAACATAATTTTCTTAACGAGGCGCGTTACGCCAAGACGTTTGTAAGCGGTAAGTTTAAGATTAAGAAATGGGGGCGTCGCCGACTAATTTATGCATTAAAGCAAAAAGGCGTAAGCAAAGTTAATATAAATGAGGCGCTTACGGAAATTTCTGATACGCATTACATCGAGGTTTTTAACGGTTTAGCCGAAAAAAAGCTGAAGATGATAAAAGAAACAAACGTTTATAAAAAGCGAAAAAAATTAATTGATTATTTACTTTATAGAGGTTGGGAGTCGCATTTGGTATATGAAAAAGCAAATGAAATCATTAAATAATATGGTTCTAGAGCATAAAAAAAGCGGTTTTAACCGCTTTTTTTATTGAAAATTATTTTTGTCGACTTGAATGCCTTTAACCCTAAGAATGAATAGGACAAAAAGACAGCCTACAGGTTGAATGCTGCTCCTAAATTAATTGTAAATTGGTTGTGCAATTCTTCTGGTGCAGTAAGGTCTTCGGTTTTATACTTGGCAAATGGTACGTTAAGTTCTGTATAGATACCAAAGCCATCGGTAAAAAAGTAACGCGCGCCAAGATGTCCGCCAAAGTTTTTAAGGCCAAGGCTTAAGCCAGGGTACACATCAAAATTTTCATCAACCTTTATTACGTTCCCCAAATTCGCGTTAAAACGTGCGCGCACATCAAAACGGTTATCGAAATCGGCGTTTAAGGCCTCGTCGGGATTATCTTTTAAATCTTCATTTATACCTAAAAGGTATGTTGACGATATGCCTATGGAAATATTTTCGCCAATACCAAAATCGTAACTTAAGTTAAGGCCGGTACCATTTTTTTGAAAGTTGGCTCCCACTTGAAATTTGTTGTCGTTTTGACCAGTGTAAGCTTGCGAATTAACTAATGAAACACTTAATACTGCGATTAAAAAAAGAAATCTTTTCATTGATTTATGTTTTAAAAATGTCAGGCAAATATATTATAAGTTTTATAAAAGTAAGCATAAAACTATAAATGCTTATGTGTGTTTTTTATAGCTTGATCGTTTTTCCAGTCTATCCATTTTTGCTTTTTAATACGGCGCATCAAATTGTCGTAATTACGCATTATAAAGAGGTTGTAAACGGCTTTTCCAAAGTTTTTGGGGTTTCGGGCTATGGCACGTAAGCTCATTGAAAACCCTGGTGTGACATAGCGCATATAGTGCCAATAGCCTTCGGGCATGTATAGTATTTCGCCATGATTTAGTTCGGTTTTATAGCCTTTGGCTCTTTTTAGCATAGGCCATTTTTCAAAATCTGGGTTGCTAAAATCGATGTCTTCACGGGTAATGAGCGAGTGCGGGATTTTGTACAGGAATTTATTCTGCTTTTGGTCGAAAAGAATAATTTTCTTTTTACCTTCAAAGTGAAAATGGAAAATGTTGGCCAAATCAATATCGTAATGCATAAAGGTGTACGAGTCTTGCCCGCCGAAGAACAACATCGGGATGCCTTTCATGAGGCGTAACCCAAAATCAGGAAATTTAAAATCGCTTTGTAACTGTGGGATTTCCTTTAGGGCATTCCATAAAAAAATCCGGTATTTGGTAGGCTCGCGTTTTAGTAGGTCAATATAATCGGCCAATTTCATTTTGGCGTGCGGCTCGTTAAAACCATCTCGGTAATCAACAGGCCTATCGTCGTAAAGTGGAATGGTTATATCACCCCCAATCTGTTTAATGTAATCTAAATTCCATTTTGTATAAGCAGGCCAGTCGTCTATAAAACGCTCTATTACTACAGGCTTTTGTGGCTTGAAGTATTGCTCTAAAAAATCCGCTTTGGTAATGGTTTTTACACGCGGAATATCCTGTAAGTTTAACGCCAATGCTTAAGTTGTTTAGTGGATGCAAAGTTAAAAAACGTTATGTGACTTTTTATGTATAAAAAACTTAAATTTGAAAAGAATAAACAAACTAAACTAAATTTTATATGAATCTACTAAGCTTAAGGCCCTTTCTAATTTTTGTTTTGATTTGTACCATGGCAAAAGCGCAAACCCCTACTTTATTTTTAATTGGAGATTCTACATGTTCAGATTACAGTGCTGGTTATTACCCACTAACAGGATGGGGTACAACCATTAGCAATTATTTCGATAATAGCGTTGTGGCAGTTGATAATCGTGCTAAAAGTGGCCGTAGTTCAAAAAGTTTCTACGACGAAGGTTCTTGGGCGCCAGTACTAAACGACATGCAACCTGGAGATTTTTTAATCATCCAGTTTGGGCATAATGACGAAAAGGATAATGATCCTGCGAGGTACACTATGCCATACACGACTTACCAAGAGTATTTAAAAAAATATATTGATGAGGCCAGAGCAAAGGGTGCCTATCCTATTCTGGCAACTTCCATTTACCGAAACTATTGGAATAGCGATGGGGTAACTATGAAAGATTCTCATGGTGATTATCCGCCAGCCATGAGAGCATTGGCATCTGAAAAAAATGTACCGCTAGTCGATGCCCATCAATTATCTAAAACACTTTTTGAATCTTTAGGCAAAGATTATTGTACAAATCAAGTTTTCATGAATATAGCAATTGGAGAGTATCCTGAAAATTATCCTAATGGTAGATCTGATAATACCCATTTACGAGAAAATGGAGCCAATAAATTGAGTAAGGTAATTGCGGACGAGCTGAGCTTTCTCAGTAATTCTTATGATTATCTAGCTGTTTTTAGCAATGTTTTGGGAGTAAATGATTTGGCCATTGAAACTCCAGAAATTGATTTAAAAGTAATAGACAGAGACATTAAAATTACTAGTGATATGCTAATTGATTATTTTGAAATTTACGATTTGTCTGGACGAGTGTGTTATAAAAATAATCAATTACTTACTTCGATTATTAATACAGAAAGTTGGGCAACAGGAATTTATTTAGCAAAGTTTCATTCATCGGGTAGGGTTACTTCCAAGAAGTTTGCTTTGCCCAATTAAGAGCAACTTTAATTACAGCCAAAATACAAACAAAAGACCAGATATTGTTTCTGGTCTTTTGCAATTAAATAAGTGGTATTTAATAGTTATTTAAAATTATATCGTAACCCGAACAATACATTGCTTGGCGGCATAGGAACAAAACCAGCTTCAATATATTCTGTATTAAAAATATTGCTTGCCGTTAATGTGAATTCTAATTGGTTTAGGTTTACAGCTAGTGACGCATCCCAAACATTGTAACTGTCTCCTGTGGTACGCTCGGCATGTTTGTATACTATATTCTGACTTACATTTTTAAACCATTGGGTGCTTAGGCGAGTTGTGAAATGATGCTTAAGTGTGTTTAGGGAATAACGGGACAAATCTTTATTTTGGTTTAAAATATCGTCTTCCATAAAATTGTAACCTAAGGCTAAGGTTTGCTTGTAATTGACCAATTTAAAATGGTAAGCCGCATCAACCTCAAGGCCTTTAGTGTTTACTTCTGTAATATTTGTTGCCGTAAATATTGTTTCTGAAGTGTTTAAACGAACAAAATCAATTAAGTTTTGCGCATCGCGATTGAAAACGGCTAAAGAACCTGAAAACCTAGGAGTAAAATATTTTAAACCAATTTCTTGGGCAAAAGCTTCTTCTACCTCTAGGTTGGGATTTCCGGAAGTACTTGGGTCGTTATAATATAAATCGGTATATGTTGGTATGCGGTAGGTGTAGCCTATGTTTCCGTAGGCTTTAAGTTTGTCGGTAATTTTCAATCCAACATCTAGCCCAGGGAAGGCATAAAATTTAAAATCTGAAAAATATGTGACCGCAGCCCCCGGAGTAATATCTAAGGTTTCATTAAATAGTTTAAAGCGGTGTTCTAAAAACAGATTGGTCATAAAACGCTGCCTATTGCCTAAGTTGTTACTTCTAATGTAAACTTTAGATAAATCAACACCAAAGCCTGTAACACCCAGATTTGAAGTGAACGATGCATTGACCTCGGCTCCAATTTTGTCTGTAATATGAAGGTTTCTGTAAACGGTTGGGTCTTTTCTTAAATACACGTATTCATCTTGATTTCGTTTCCAATAAATACGTGGTTTGACTTTTAATTTTTCAGAATTAAAATGGGTTGAAAAGGCTAAAAGGCTATTTTGGGTTTCCTCATATTGATCGGTAGCGCTTGCTCTGGCATAAAATCCGTTAGCACCAAATTTACGTTCTTGAAATGTTGATATCATTTCTACAGCTCTTCCGTTTTTATTAAAAACACTTTTTAAAAAGTAATTGCTGTTGTCGTAATCTGAGTTGTATCGATAACCTTCTGAGCTCATTTTATCAATGTGAAGGATATGCGATGAGTTTTCTAAATCGGAACCAACCGTAACGCCTCCATTTAATTGTCCAAAAGACCCTGTTTCCAATTTTGCAGAAACCGTATTTTTTAGTTGGCTTTTAGTGACAATATTTATGGCACCGGTAAAAGCATTTTGTCCAAAAACTCTAGCCGCCGGTCCTTTTATAATTTCAATGCGCTCAATAACTTCAAGCGGTAATGCAGCATTCATGGTATGATGCCCCGTTTGCGCATCGTCCATTTTTATGCCATCAATTAGTAATAAGGTTTGGTCGAAACTACCGCCACGAATATATAAATCGGCTTGACTTCCAGCTGTTCCACGTCTTCTAATATCTACACCCGCAACTTGCTGAAGTAGGTCAGCTAAATTGTTGGCGGCGCTTTTTTTAATAGCTTCAGACGTTATAATGTTAATGGTTCTTGAGTTTTCCTTAAAAGGAAGGTCAATCCTGGTTGAGGTAATAACAACCTCTTGCAGTGAGTCCGTTTTTACGGTTTCTGTTTGTGCTTTTGTTTTTAAAACAGAAAGTCCTATTAATAGGAATAGAATAAGGTATTTTTTCATAATTAAGTTTACATTTTAAAACAGTGCAAAAGTCGTAACTTTGCGGACTATCTTAATAGGCCAGTTTTAAAACAATGAATAGTCCGGTTTTACATCTTTTTAAAAAGTTTATCGATTTTGATAAATCGAATACCAAACCGGTTTACTTACAGGTTTCGGAGCAAATAATAAATTTGATACAGCGCGGCTACTTGTTAAAAGGTATGGTGTTGCCTGGAACACGTGTATTAAGTCAGATATTAAAAATACATAGAAATACGGCCGTTGCAATTTATGATGAATTAGCAGCTCAGGGCTGGGTTGAGATTTTAGCAAACAGGGGAACCTTTGTTTTGGTACCAGAGCAACACACTGCTAAAATAACGGCACCATCGCAACATATTGCCCAAGCTTATTCTTATTCTAAAACAACAGGTTTTCCTTTCCAAAAGTCATTTCATCTCGCATCCACATTTGAGTTAACAAAGGCGGCTTACATCATTACCGATGGAAAGCCCGATTTACGATTACATCCAACACATCAATTTTCTAGATGGTACAGTGCTGCGATGAAGCGGAAAACCTTAATTTCTAAATGGAATAAAACCAGTAATACGGCGCATTCTGTTTTTGATAATCAACTTTGTAATTACTTAAATGCTACTCGAGGGTTTCGTATAAAACCAGATAACCTCATTAACACGCGTAGTACTGAAATGAGCCTCTACATTGTGTCGCAATTACTTATTAAGCAAAACGATGTGGTTCTGGTGGGCGGGTTGAGCAATTACGAATCGAATATGATTTTTCAGCAAGCTGGCGCTTCCATTAAAACCATTCCTGTTGATGAAAATGGATTGGATGTCACTTTTATAAAAAAACATTTTGTAAAAGGAAGTATTAGATGTGTTTATGTATGTGCTCACAGAGATTACCCAACAACTCGAACTTTAAGTGCAGAGCGGCGTTTGCAATTGTTGCAATTGGCCAAAGCATACGGTTTTGCTATTGTTGAAGATGATTACGATTACGATTTTCAGTACGATGGTTCTGCGATGTTGCCAATGGCGACTGCCGATGCCAATGGTATGGTTATTTATCTAGGGAAATTGGGGCAATCCTTGTTTCCTAGTTTTCAAACGGGGTTTGTAGTAGCGCCCGAAAATTTAATCTCAGAAGCAAAGAATTATTTGCAGCTATTGGATAAGCAAGGCGACCTGATTCAAGAACAAATGCTTTCCGAACTTATTTCGGAAGGTGAGGTATACCGCCTCATAAAAAAGAATATTATTGTTTATAAACAACGACGCGATTGCTTATGTGAACACCTTAAGACTTATTTTGGTAAAGCCATAACTTGGGTTGTGCCTTCTGGTGGTTTGGCCTTGTGGATAGAATTTCAGCCTAAAACACCTTTGGTGAAGCTTGCCGAAGAAGCTGAAAAGAACGATTTATTTTTACCAAAAACTATTTTGTACCAAAGTAAAACAACCTGTGCTATGCGGTTTGGTTTTGGCCATTTAAACAACGATGAAATACACATCGTGGTTAAAAAGTTAAAGCGGGCTTATGATGTGGTGTCGAATTCATGATGGCAACTTTCACACCTATATTTATCCTTGGCATAAAAAGGTAAGGTTCCCGATAAAAAGCCAATAATAAACGAAAAGAAGGATTTAAAATCTTTTATGGTAGAATATAATTGAACCTGCGTACTGTTGCAATTGGGGCAGTGAATGGGAATGCCGTCCTTGTCCAAAGAATATTTGGCAATACCATCTAAAATGTGCTGGGCTTTTAAGGCATCTTTAGATAATACCTTAAGCTTTACGCCGCCAATGGCGTTGCTTACCAAGGGGTCGGTATCAATGGTGAAGTTGTCGCTTAAAAAAACATCTATGCCTTCAGATTCCAATCGGCCTTTTATAATTTGGGCTTCACTGGAATACTGAAACTTCGCTATGGTTTTAAAAGTTGGTGCCATTTCATATCAAATATAGTTAAAACTTTTTGATTATTCTTACATAAAAATTATTGTTATTCAATAATTTTTGTATGTTTGTTGTTGTTAAACGATAATTTTTTAATAATGAAGAAGAATACACTTTTAAAAATTGCCATTTTACTATGTAAGATTTCAAAGGTCTTTTTTATACTTCTGTTTATTGGATTAACTACAGTATTCATCCATTTGCAACTTGATAGGAGTTTTTGTAGCTCTAAAGAATTGGATTTTCGAACGAAAACAGGCGATTACAACTACATGTACAAGTGGAAAGTAGATACTGATGAAGATTTTGACAACATCTTTAAGTTTGATGAAATAAAAACGAGTTCGTTATATATGGGGTATTTTCAGTTAAGCGTTATTTTGCTTGTTTTGTTCCTGTCAACACGAGAGTTTCAAAAGGTTATAACTTCCGTGAAGAAGTTCAAAACATTTGGTGTCACCAATGTAGCGTCTTTTAGACGCATAGGTAAGTATATTTTAATTTATGCTATTTTAACAAGTTATACATCCGTTAGTTTTCAGCATGGAGGTTTCAAAGGTGTTTCTATCTCTTTTACTACGCTGTTTTTAGCATTGGTTGCATTTATAATGGCCGAAATTTTTAAAGAGGGTATGTTGTTGAAGGAGGAAAACGACTTAACCATATAGCTATGGCCATTATCGTAACCTTAGATATAATGCTTGCCAAAAGTAATATGAAAAGCAAAGAATTGGCGGAAATAATCGGTATAACCGAAGCCAATTTGTCTATTTTAAAATCGGGAAAGGCCAAGGCGGTAAGGTTTTCAACGCTTGAAGCTATTTGCAAGGCCTTAGATTGCCAGCCCGCCGATATTTTAGAATATGTTGAAGATTAAAATTTGTACTTTTGATACATTCTAAATTTACCTGCTATGAAACTATATGTCCTGTTCTTATTATTAGTCATGTCGTTTATTGGGTTTTCCCAAAATAATTATATCGTAAAAACCGAAGATGGCCGCCGTGTTTTACTAAAGGCCGATTATACTTGGGAGTATATTGATGCCGAACCACAGAAAGTCTCAGGTAAAAATGTAGCTAAGGTTAAAAAGGAAGAAGATGCGTGTCATGTAGAAGAAGGATTTACAGAGCCCAAGCTAAATAGTAAAATTCAAAATCAATTAAAAAGAGGGCGTGCTACTATAGATGATATTAAGGAGAAAGTAGCGAAAGATTACGATTGTACGGTCGACGATGTGGTGTTACTATGGGCTTCCGAAAGAAAAACCACAGGCCGCTACACGTTTTGTGCCAACGGAAAGAAAGTAATGTACAAGCGTACGGGGCACGCTATAATGGAAAAAGGAAAATTATTTTAAATTAACAACCAGCCCAAACCGTAACTTATGGTACAACTGCATACAATTGATTATGTTTTAATCGCATTATTTTTTTCAATAACATTATTTATCGGGTTTTGGGTATCTAAAAAATCGGGCGAAAGTTCCTCAGAATATTTTCTTTCCGGCCGTTCTATGCCTTGGTGGCTTTTAGGACTTTCTATGGTGGCTACAACATTTTCAACCGATACGCCAAATTTGGTTACCGATATTGTAAGAACCAACGGTGTTTCTGGAAACTGGGTATGGTGGGCCTTTTTAATCACAGGGCTATTAACCGTTTTTGTTTACGCTAAACTATGGCGTAAATCTGAGGTTAATACCGATATTGAATTTTATGAATTACGCTATAGCGGAAAACCAGCCCGGTTTTTACGTGGTTTTAGAGCGGTGTACTTGGGTGTTGTCTTTAACATTTTAGCTATGGCGGCCGTAACTTTGGCGGCTATTAAAATAGGTGGTATTATGTTAGGTTTAGAACCTTGGCAAACGGTTATTATTGCAGGGTTGGTTACTGTAGTATTTAGTGCTATTGGTGGCTTTAAAGGTGTCGTTTACACCGATTTTTTATTGTTTTTTGTAGCCATGGTAGGGTCTATTGGAGCTGCGTATTATTTGGTAAACCTTCCAGAAGTTGGGGGAATTACCGCTTTAATTGAAAATCCGAAGGTGATAACTAAATTGTCGTTGCTGCCCGATTTTAATGATACAGAATCCTTGATTGTTTTATTGATTATCCCGTTGGCAGTGCAGTGGTGGAGCGCCTGGTACCCTGGTGCCGAACCTGGTGGCGGTGGATATATTGCCCAGCGGATGCTCGCTGCAAAAGACGAAAACCATGCCATTGGTGCCACATTCTTTTTTAATATTATGCACTATGCGTTACGCCCTTGGCCATGGATTATCGTTGCTTTGGCTTCATTGGTAATTTATCCCGATGTGGCCAGTATCCATCAAGCATTTCCCAATGTGGCCGAAAGCAAATTAGGTCATGATTTAGCATATTCAGCCATGTTAACCAAATTGCCCGCAGGCTTGTTAGGTTTAGTTTTGGCTTCTTTGTCGGCAGCCTACATGTCAACTATCTCAACACATTTAAACTGGGGCTCGTCTTATATTGTTAACGATTTTTATATTCAACAAATCAATAAAAATGCCTCCGAAAAACAAAAGGTTACTGTAGGTAAACTATCCACTGTGATTTTAATGGTTTGTAGTGCGCTATTGGCTTTGGTATTACAAAATGCCTTGCAATTGTTCGATATTATTTTAATGTTTGGAGCGGGAACAGGGCTTATTTTTATATTGCGTTGGTTTTGGTGGCGTATTAATGCTTGGAGTGAGATTGCAGCCATGTTCTCGTCGGGTGTCATTTCCATTGTATTAAACTTTACAGCTTTAGGTGCTTATTTTTTCGGTGAAGCAGACGGTATTTTTTCTAGTTGGGCTAAATTTCCTGTAATCGTTTTGGTAACAACTGTAATTTGGCTGGTGGTAACTTTTGCAACACAAGCCGAAAGTAAAGACATACTGCGGTCTTTTTACAAAAAAATACAACCTGGCGGTCCTGGATGGAAAAAAGTTGTTGAGGAGGCTAAAGCCGAAAATATTACTATCACAACCTCTAATGAAGGTTGGAGCGTACCCTCTGGAATTGTCGCTATGCTATTAGGTTGTGTGCTTATTTATAGTTGTCTGTTTGCAACAGGATATTGGGTTTATGGCGTTTATAGCTATGCTATATTATTAACTATTATTGCTGGAGTTTCAGGTTTTATGTTACTTAAAGTTTGGAAAAAAGTAAAGACCAACATTCTCTAAAACAAATTGTAAAGTAAAGTATACAATACTTCAAAATTTTACCTGAAGTGCTATTTCCTATTTCAGTTCGTTGAAAAATGATGTAAATTTACGCATGTTTGCTTTAGTTGATTGTAATAATTTTTATGCTTCATGCGAGCGGGTTTTTAATCCGAATTTGCAAGGTAAACCTATTGCTATTTTGAGTAATAACGATGGATGTGTTATTTCCAGAAGCGATGAAGCTAAAGCTATTGGACTTCCCATGGGTGCCCCTATTTTTAAGTGGGATGGTTTTTGTAAGGCTAACCATATACAAGTATTTTCCTCTAATTATCCGCTGTATGGTGATATGAGCAGCCGGGTAATGAAAATTTTAGAGCAATTTACACCCGATGTTGAGGTGTATAGTATCGACGAAGCTTTTCTTCTGTTTAAAGGTTTTGAAAATTATAATTTTAACGATTATGCGAGTCAGATAAGACAACGTATCTTGAGATGGACGGGTATTCCAACCTGTGTGGGCATAGCGCCTACAAAAGCCTTAAGTAAAGTGGCTAATAAAATTGCACGTAAATTTCCAGAGCAAACTAAAGGTGTCTATGTTATACAATCTGAAGAAAGTAGAGTTAAAGCTTTAAAATGGATTAAAATTGAGGATGTTTGGGGTATTGGGCGCAGGTTAAGCAAAAGGCTTCAGGCCAAAGGTTGTAAAACGGCGTACGATTTTACACAACTGCCAGATGAGTGGGTGCGTAAAACATTTTCAATTACCGAGTGGAAGCTTAAAAAAGACTTAGAAGGGAACTCAAAAATATTACTCGATGAGCCACAAAACAAACGGGCCATTGCGACTACGCGCAGTTTTGAGTACACGTATTCAGACATTGACAACATAAAAGAGCGTATTTCGACCTTTGCCACGGCTTGTGCCGAAAAGTTACGGAAACAAGGTTCTAGTTGCCACATGATTGTTGTAATGTTGAGTAGCGATAGGCATAAAAAAGAGTTACCACAACATCGAGCAAGTAAAAGTATTAGCTTATCTTATCCAACAAATTCCACTTTGATTATAAGTCGGTGTGCTGTACAAGCAGTAACTTCTATTTTTAAGGAAGGCATAAAGTATAAACGGGCGGGTGTTATCGTTACGGGTTTGGTGCCAACAAACAACCACCAGTTACAACTGTTCGATAAAGAAAACCCCAAGCATCAACCTTTAATGCAGTCTATAGACCGCTTAAACGCAAAGTATAAAAGCCATAAAATTAAATTGGGTAACCAAGATTTAAAACGTACTTGGAAAATGCGACAAGAACGATTGTCTCCAAGATATACCACAAACATTAACGATATTATTGTAGTAAGATGATAGCACACAAATCAGGAAGTTTAACATTTTTTACACCGCAAACTATAGATGGTGCTGCGGCACATTTTTTTGACACCGGTATTTCGGCAGGTTTTCCTTCTCCAGCAGAAGATTTTAAAGAACAGCGATTGTCTTTAGATGATGAGCTGGTTAAGAACAAAGAGGCTACCTTTTATGCTCGCGTAAGTGGTCAATCGATGATTGGAGCCGGTTTAGAAGATAATGATTTGTTGGTTATCGATAGAAGCTTAGAGCCTGCAAATAATAAAATAGCAGTTTGCTTTTTGGATGGGGAATTTACGGTAAAGCGCTTACGGGTCTCAAATGGTGAAGTGTGGTTACAACCCGAAAACCCAGATTACCCTATTATAAAAATAACGGAAGATAATAATTTTTTAATTTGGGGTATTGTTACTAATGTTATTAAGAAGGTTTAAAAAAACGATGAGTTTAATATAAACCAAAAACGCCAAACTTTTTAAGTTTGGCGTTTTTGGTTTATCAAGTAAATTGTTTTAATCAGCTAAAACAATTACTTTGTTATCTTTCATTTCAATCGTTCCAGAGTTTATTTTCAAAAGCGTGGTATTGTTGTCTCCTTTTGAAAAATTTTCTTCAACTTCTTTATCTATAGTAATGTCGCCTGAAATTTTAACAACGCCTTCTTTTAAAGTAGAAACTATAGGGGCGTGATTGTTCAACATTTGAAACTCACCATTTACACCTGGTACGGCAACGGACTCCACTTCGCCGCTAAATAAGGTTGCTTCTGGAGATACAATTTCTAAATACATATCTTTTTAATGCTTTAGGCTTTAAGCTTATTGCTTAAGGCTTGTTTTATGCTTCAGCTAACATTTTTTCACCAGCTTCAATAGCTTCTTCAATAGTACCTTTAAGGTTGAAAGCTGCTTCTGGTAGATGGTCTAATTCACCATCCATAATCATGTTAAAGCCTTTTATGGTTTCTTTAATATCAACCAATACTCCTGGAATACCTGTAAATTGCTCAGCTACGTGGAATGGTTGTGACAAGAAACGTTGTACACGTCTTGCACGACCTACGGCCAATTTATCTTCTTCAGATAGTTCTTCCATACCAAGGATGGCAATAATATCTTGTAATTCCTTATAACGTTGTAACAACTCTTTTACACGTTGTGCACAGTCGTAGTGTTCTTTTCCTAAAATTTCTTTAGTTAAGATACGAGAGGTAGAATCTAATGGGTCTACAGCTGGATAAATCCCAAGCTCGGCAATTTTACGAGATAATACAGTTGTTGCATCTAAGTGGGCAAACGTTGTTGCAGGAGCCGGATCAGTCAAGTCATCCGCAGGTACGTAAACCGCTTGTACTGATGTAATCGAACCTTTTTTAGTTGACGTAATACGCTCTTGCATCGCGCCCATCTCGGTTGCTAATGTTGGTTGGTAACCTACCGCAGAAGGCATACGACCTAAAAGTGCAGATACCTCAGAACCTGCTTGTGTAAAACGGAAGATGTTATCTACGAAGAAAAGTACGTCTTTTCCTTGTCCGTCGCCAGCACCATCACGGAAATACTCAGCAATAGTCAATCCAGAAAGGGCCACACGAGCACGTGCTCCAGGAGGTTCGTTCATTTGTCCGAATACGAATGTTGCTTTAGATTCTTTCATTTTAGATTTGTCAACTTTTGATAAATCCCATCCACCTTCTTCCATAGAGTGCATAAAGTCATCACCGTAACGGATAATTCCAGATTCTAACATCTCTCTTAAAAGGTCATTTCCTTCACGAGTTCTTTCGCCTACACCAGCAAACACTGACAAACCACCGTGACCTTTTGCAATATTGTTAATCAACTCTTGGATCAATACCGTTTTACCTACACCGGCACCACCAAACAATCCAATTTTACCACCTTTTGCGTAAGGCTCAATCAAATCGATGACTTTAATACCTGTAAATAAAACTTCAGTAGAAGTTGATAATTCATCAAACGCAGGTGCTTGACGGTGGATAGGCAAACCAGCCTCGCCAGCTTTTGGTAAATCACCTAATCCGTCAATAGCATCACCAATAACATTAAACAAACGTCCGTAAACATCATCGCCTATAGGCATTTGAATGGGAGCACCAGTAGCGATAACTTCTGTGCCTCTGCTTAGACCATCAGACGAATCCATTGCGATAGTACGTACGGTATCTTCTCCGATATGGGATTGTACTTCTAATACTAAAATAGAGCCATCAGGTCTTTTAATTTCTAATGAATCGTAAATTTTTGGAAGTTCAGAACCCGCACCGAATTCAACATCGATAACCGGACCAACTATTTGTGCAACTTTACCTGTAACTTTAGACATTACTTATGTGTTTAATATTATGCGATTTAATTGTGTGAAAACTGTTTTGGTTTTCGGCTGCAAAGATATACCTTTTAATTTAAAATGAAAGTTGTTTTTTTAGGTTTTTTGGAATAAAAAAACACCTCCAGAATGAAGGTGTTTTATAAAGGCTTTTAAATTTAAATTTATTGTAATGTAGGCGAATAGTTTGTTGGATAGTTTCCTATATCTAAAAAGTTGCCCGAAGCTTCAAAATTTGAACCATAAGTGGTATCAATAGCTTTTAAAAATTCGTTGGCTACTAAAGCATAGCCTCGTGCTGTAGGATGAACACCATCCAACGAAAAAGCCCCGCCAAATACCAAACTGGAATTTAAGTTAAAATTATTACTCGTAATACCGCCGTTAGCTAATTGGTTTAGTAGTGCATTGGCATCTACGAATGCTAAGCCTGCTTGGGTAGCTGCCGCTTTAATGGTTGCATTAAAGGTGTCAATAGCGGTTTTTATTTCAGCCTGTTCACTCGGTATTAGTACCCATTTGTCTGCCAAAGGAACTGCAACGCCGTTAACTGTTAAAGGGTTTCCTGAAACGGCTTCGGTACCAATAAACGATGCGGCCGGAAGTACAAATAAATCATTTGCTGTAGCTTGTCTTATACTAGGTAGGCCCAAACCAGACAGATTGGTTAAACTTTCATCTTCTATAACCACAGCATTATTTTGAGAAGCTGTAAAACTTATAGTTCTGGCAGTAGCCTCTTCAGCTGTAATCAAACTATTTGCCAACGCAAGTTGCAAACCGCCATTGTATTCGGCGTAAGCATGATTCACAGCACCTGCTGTAGCCGCATCCAGCGGAATTGGGTTATAAGGTACGGTGGTAAAATGCGGAATATCTGTTACATTTGGAATATTGACCACGGCACCTTGTGCTCCTTGGGAGGTTAGCGTAGCTATCAAGGCGCCATAAGTTTGGTTAAAACCAACACCAGGAGGGCCATCAACCGGCGTAATGGGGTTATAATCTTCAGATTCGGGGTTGCTTTCACCGCCTGAAGTGGCATAGCCTAGTACATCGTTATTTCCTATCCATAGAGTAAAAAATGTTGGGGCTTGTGCCATGGCATCCTCTATAACAGAGGCGTTTGGTGCTGATGCCATCCTAACAAAATAAGGATTAGCCAAACCTAAAGAAACGTTGTCAATATTTCCATAGCCGGGAGCTAATAAATGAAAACTTTTTGCGCCAGGCACACCCATATTATTAAAGGGACCGGACGGGTTGTTACTTACTAAATCGGTTGTAACGGTAACTGGGCCGATAACACTTTCTAAAGGCACGGGTCCGGCTCCTCCAAAAACAAGTCTAGGGTTAAAACCGGGCAGTCTGTTTCCTCCAATGGCAATACCACCAAAATTATCATTCATTAGTGGTTGCACAAAATCGCCACCACCAACCATGGTAAACTTTTGGGAAAGTAAATTAGGTATAGAATTTTCTTGAGAGGCCATAAACAGCGCCCCATCTGTAAACCCAGCCGTAAGCGAATTTCCTAGGGCTATGTAAGTTGAAAAGTTGGCGCTGCCGGCGGTAAGTTCTGGCAGTTGTTCTTCCGTTACCATACTGCTGTCGTCTTCTTCGCAAGAAGCCAACCCAATGAACAAAGTAGAAAGGAGTATATATTTGATGTATTTCATTTTTATTTTGATTAAATTTTTATAGGTTATTGATAGTCCAAGATACATAGTAAATAGATCCAATGTTTCCTGTTCCGAAGGCTGTTGCATATTCTTGTTGTAATAAGTTTGACGCCCCAATTTTGAAAGAAGATTTCATGCTGGGCACTCTGTAATTAAGTTGGGCATCAACAACGTGGAACGAATCAATTTGACCGTCGCCAAAAGAAGATTGCCATAAATAATTGTCGCTCCAACGCCACGCTACGTTAAAGCCAAAGTTTTTAAACAGTTCGGTATTTCCAAATGTTGCTTTTACTTTATGTTCGGGTGTGTTAAAACTAGGTCGGAAATTGGGGTTAGCCTTTTTATCAAAATCAAAATTGGCATAGGTGTAATTTGCGCCAAGGTCAAAATTGCCAAATACTTTGGTACTTATTGCAACTGCACCACCATACGAATTAACCTCGGTGTTTGAGTTTGTATAGGTTTGGTACCTAACAAAATCGTCGTTTTGGAGTGCCGCAAGAATGAATTGTGTATCTTGGTTTAAACCAGCCACCGATGCTGGATTATTTGGGTCATACCCCGTTAAGTCGAAATTTGCAACATTCCCGTAATAAGGTGCAGCAACCGTTTCGTTTGCTATAAAATCCTGATACGTATTGTAATAAGAACTTAAATCTATAGTAACGTTTTTAAGTTTCCCCCTGTAGCCTACCTCAAAAGAAGTAACTTGCTCCGGCTTTATATAATCGGAATTTCCAATGAATTGGCTTCCATTATCAGAAGGGTTGTGTGTGGCTAATCCGGTAGCCACGGTAGAGGACAAGGAGTTGTTGTAAGCTGCATAACCCGATTGCGTAATAGAAGACGGTTGCCCTAAGTTGTTTTGCGCGAACTGACTAACATTATAATCGCGTACAAAACGGTCGCCATTATCATTAGCCCCTCCAATAAGAACACCTAAGCCCGTTACTAAACCAATATATAAGTCTTGCGTGTTGGGGTTTCTAAAACCGGTTTGTACCGAAGCTCTTATGTTGTGGTTTTCTTCGGTGCCTAAAGTATATCCTGCTGAAATTCGAGGAGAAAAGAAACCGTCAAATAGCTCTGATTTATCATAACGGATAGAACCTGTTAATTTTAATCGCTCCATTAGCGTTTTTTGAATTTGGGTATAAACACCAACTTCAGAATAATTGATAGGGCCTTGCGCATCGGTGTAAATAGTTCCAAACGAATTCAATTTGTATCTTCTGTAAGAGCCTCCAACTTGTATTTCTGCAAAATCGGTTAAATGACTAAAATTATAGTTGGCATCGGCATGGTAAATTTTTGAATTGTCCTGAAATTTAGAGCCTGTTAAAAAATCAGTGTCATTTGTAACAGCATCAAATGCATTTTGGTATTGTTGCGTGCCAGGTTCAAACCTGCCCATTTCTGCAGTTTTTCTAGCTAGGACATGAGCCTGATCATTGGTTGCACCGCCAAGAGTTGATTGTACATATGCACCAACATATTCGCCAAACCAAGTTTCATGCGGTTTCCATTTCGCTAAAAGATTTGGACCAGCAACATCTAAAACATAAGAATCTCCTGCTTTGTCTGAGTTTATGTAGCCACGGAGGAAGAAGTTGTCATTTTTTACTTCTAATTTGTGCTGCTGCATAGAAAAATCATTAATCATATAGCGTTGGGCGCCTTGGAAAATAGTAGATCCTCGGCCTATTTTACCTATATATTGAATTTCGAAATCATTAGCCCAAGGACGGTAGTAAAGTCCCCAATCGGCTTTTATACTTTCCGCTTTATAATCGGTCATATCGCGTTCTTGATAACCTGTTCTACTAACGTTAACCGAAGGTACCAAGTTTTCGGCTCCTGAGGGTAGTATACCTAAGTTCACTAAGGCTAAAGCCACATCGTATATGTTGGTCGATACTTCATCACCATAAACATTCACTCCGTTATAATTAATATTGGAGGTTCTAGTGCCGCTAGTCATATTTTTGTCGCTCATATCGGTAGCCATCCAATCGGTACCTCTTAAGTATCCAAAATTTACTTTACCAGCAAACTTGTCGCTAAATTTGTAGGCAGCTCTGAGCGAAACGTCCGTATAAGCATTATCTCCCGCCGAATCTTGTGAAGTGATTCCGCGTTTAATAGTTGTACTTATTCCTGGAAAGTCAAAAGGATTTTTACTTTGCATGAATAAAATGCCATTAAAAGCATTTGCGCCGTACAAAGCAGATGCCGCTCCCGGGAGCAACTCAACATTTTGAATGTCTGGTTCAATCATACCAACTAAATTTCCGAGAGGAAAATTTAGGGCCGGAGCGGAATTATCCATGCCATCAATCAATTGCATAAATCGGTTGTTGCCAAAAGCCGCAAAGCCTCTTGTGTTAACCGATTTGAAGGTTAAACTATTTGTATTAATGTCAACCCCTTTAAGATTTTCCAATCCACCGTAAAAGTCGGCAGAAGCCGTATTTTTAATTTCTTTAAGTCCAAAGCGTTCAACAGTTACGGGCGATTCAAATATACGTTCTGGAGTTCTAGATGCTGAAATAACAACTTCATCCAGCGAAGTACCTTCTTTTAAGATGAAGTTTATCACTTGGTTGTTTGATGTTACTTCTTCTGTAACCGTTTCAAAACCAATGCTACTAGCCTGAACAGAAAAAGAGGGGGCTTGGTCGTAAGTTAAACTGAAATTACCATCAAAGTCAGTAACGGTACCAGTTGAGGTTCCAATAACTATAACGTTTGCACCGGGAATAGGTTGCCCGCTATCATCTACAACAGAACCTGAAAGGGTGGTTTGTCCATAAAGTGTACTACTAAGTAGGAGTAATAAATAATAGAGAATTGTTTTCATTAATTTGAGTTTAGTCAAGTTGTATAATGATATAACTTAATTATAAAAATATTTATTGCGGTTGAAAATATATAAAAAATTATGCACGCATAGTATTTTTTAGCAAAAAACATTACTTAAAAATAAGAAATATTTAAAAAATTTTGAATTAAAATAGGAAATATTGTGCTTTTAAAGCTGTAATTCTTGGAGGTTTATAAAAAATTGTTGAAAGCTTATTCTACAGTAACCGATTTTGCCAAGTTACGTGGTTGATCCACGTTTTTACCCAATAGTACAGCTATATGGTATGAGAGTAATTGTAATGGAATTGTGGTTAATAGAGGTGAAAGCGACTCTAGAGTTTCTGGCACTTCAATAACGTGGTCTGCCAATTCCCTAACTTGAACATCACCTTCGGTAACGATGGCTATAATTTTACCCTTTCTGGATTTTATTTCTTGAATATTGCTCACTACCTTTTCATAATGTCCTTTTTTAGTAGCAATAACCACAATGGGCATATTTTCGTCAATAAGAGCAATAGGGCCGTGTTTCATCTCTGCTGCCGGATAGCCTTCAGCATGGATGTATGATATTTCTTTTAGTTTTAATGCACCTTCAAGTGCTACAGGGAAATTATAACCCCTGCCCAAATACAAGCAATTGCGAGAATCTTTGTAAACATCGGCGATTTTTTTAATTATTACATCAGATTCCAGTGCTTTTTCTACTTTTTTAGGAATCATTTCTAATTCCAGTAAATGCTGACGGAAGTCTGAGCTGCTAATGGTTCCTTTAGCTCTTGACAGTCTTAAGGCCATTAAGGTTAATACAGTAATTTGTGTAGTGAATGCTTTGGTTGAAGCGACGCCAATTTCTGGTCCAGCATGTGTGTAAGCTCCAGCATGCGATTCACGTGCAATGGAAGACCCCACAACGTTGCATACGCCAAAAACAAAAGCCCCTCTAGACTTAGCCAATTTTATAGCGGCTAAGGTATCAGCAGTTTCACCAGATTGTGAAATGGCAATTAGTACATCGTCTTCTGTAATAACTGGGTTTCGATACCTGAATTCTGAGGCGTATTCTACTTCTACGGGTATTCTGGCCAAGTCTTCAAAAATATATTCGGCCACCAAGCCAGCATGCCAAGATGTACCACAAGCTACAATAATTATACGTTTGGCGTTGAGGAATTTTTTCATGTTATCCTCAACACCAGCCATTTTAATAATGGCTTCGTTTCTCAATAAACGTCCACGGTAAGTGTCTTGAATAGCCTTGGGCTGTTCGTGAATTTCTTTTAGCATGAAATGCTCGTAACCGCCTTTTTCAATTTGCTCTAAATTGATTTGAAGTTCTTGCACGTAAGTATCAACTAAAGAGTCGTCTTTTATTTTTCTGATTTTTATGCCTTTGTGAAAACGGATGACGGCCATTTCTTCATCTTCAAGATAAACTGCATTTTTTGTGAATTCTAGAAATGGAGAAGCATCGCTTGCTATGAAAAATTCATCTTCGTCTTTTCCAATACCTATAGCTAACGGGCTGCCCAATCGTGCTACCACAACTTCTTCGGGTTTGTTTTTGTCGAATACAGCAATGGCATACGCACCAATAACTTGGTTTAGGGCAACTTGAACGGCTTTACCCAATTTTACACCTTCTTGTTTTTTTACGTCTTCAATTAAATTGATTAAAACCTCGGTGTCTGTGTCTGATTTGAAGGTGTATCCTCGTGATTGTAATTCCTTTTTAAGGGCTTCGTAATTTTCAATAATTCCATTGTGGATAATTACCAAATCGCCCGAATTTGAAAGGTGTGGATGTGAATTTATATCGTTCGGCACACCGTGGGTGGCCCATCGTGTATGGCCAATGCCCACATTACCGTGAGTTGTTATTTCTGCTTTAGATTTATTTTCTAATTCGGCAACTTTTCCTTTGGTTTTACAAACCTTGAGGTCTGTACCATCAAATAGAGCTATTCCAGCACTATCGTAACCTCTGTATTCCAATCGTTTAAGACCTTCAATAACAATGGGGTAAGCTTCCCTTGGGCCTAAATATCCAACAATTCCACACATAGTTTTTTACTTTAGTTTGGGGTTAATGAATTCAAAGAAAATATGTTAAATAAAAACATACAAAAGCTATTTACTATAGGAATTTAACGTTTTACACGATAAAATTCACTCAGAGAAAATTTAAAGTTTACAACATTAATATTTCACTTTGGTTCTGTGTAAAATACTTTCAACTTCATTCTTTTTGGTTCGTTTTCAGCCAAGTTGCTTCCGTAAAGTACAGTGCCTCTAGGGCTTGTTAAAGTGGCTTTAGGTACATTGTTAACGTTATCGTTAGGGCTTAAAATCTTGGCATTAGATGTGTAATTTACGTTATTGGAAATCACTAAGCCTATTTTTGTGTTGGTTGAATCGCGTAACAGGATATTCTTTAAATGTTCTGTTATACGAATTCTATATTTTGCAGAGATTGTATCGCGCTGACTTAAACTTAAGAACTTAGAGTTGAAGGGCGTTTGTGTATTTTCGGTTTGGTCAAAATCGTAATCAATAAGAGGTCTGCTGTTTTTAATGTCGTACGCATAGATACGGTCATATTTATGGTAATCATCACCATAATTACCATTTACAGCTTTGCTCATATCTTCAAAAACTTCCAAATAGGCATCATTGATAAGCTTGATTGGGTTTCCGTTAGCATCGGTAAACTCATTTTTAAAATCTTCAAGGCTGCTATTGGGAAACAAATCTATAACGGCCATAGAGCCGGCAGTGCCTTTTAGATTTAATGTGGCATCCCCTTCAACGGCTTTGCCGTTTTCTAAGTTTGTGGTAAAATCGTTGATAAACGTGTTTAAAATGTTTCCCGAAAAATTTAATATGTAACTAGATTGCAAGCGCGAATCTGCGTCGCCGTATGTGTAATGAATAGTGATGTTGGCGTTGGCCGAAAGCAAGTTTAGTAACGCCATTTGGCCATTGTTGTTTATACTTTCTGCTTTAAGATATACACCCCTATAGTAGTTTTTGAAATTACTGGCATTACTTAAAACGGCATTATCTTCTTTGTTTATTATGGTGTTTTTCCAATAAAATTTTGCTTCGTCTGAAGTCAAACTAACCCTGTATGCGGGACCACTGATAGTTTCGGTGGTATCCGTTTCAGTACGTTTAACCAAAATGGTTGGTTTAGATGATGGCAATATAGTGTCGGTTAAAATTAATTCGCCAATATGTTCATCAAAATTAATGCTAGAACTTTCTGTAAGTGCTGAATTTATCTCACTGTTTGCATTAGAGTAATAATTTTGTGCGGAAGTTGCACTTCCGCCAGGATTAAAATCTCTTAGGAAATAATTATTCTCATAAATGGAGAGCTTGGTTTTTGCGCCAAGATTTCCGTAGATAGAGTCTAATCGATAAGTTGAGTTACCATTATCATCAACTCCAACAACCGTGCTAAAATATGGTATACTTATTACAACGGAATCTATTACAGGGTTTTCTCCAAAGCTAGGGTTGTATGCAGATGGTGTTACCTGTGCCACAATACTTGCTGTTGTGTTTCCAAAAGCCGGGTCGTAAAAATAACCTAATAGGTTTGACGCCATGCCATTAATTTGTACGCTGTCAATTTTTTTGTTGTAGGCTACAACAGGTAATACGGTGTCTTTTTTATTGAAATTGGCGTTACCATCTCCTAATACATCGCTTTCAATGTTTGTAAAATCTCTGTCACATGCTATAAACAAAGATAAAGTGAGTAGGATGAAAAAGGAGAATTTGAGGGCTTTAATAGGTTTTTCCATAGGTGCTGAAAGAATAAACGTTTAGCTTAAAACGGCGTCGTTAACAAAACTCGTGTAGGCTTCACCAAATTCATCTTTACTTTTATATTCTAAGATTGGTTTTTCAGAGGCTTCAATGTATGCAATTAAATCTTCCGGGATGTTTTCAGAGCCAACAATCAAGGCGTCCGAATAATCAACCGCCACTTTCATTAAATTATTATACGATGGTTCTTCTAAAGGCTTAATGGCTTCTTCGGCGATATCGTCAAATTTAATTTTGTTGGCCATATCTTTATTTAATGTATCGTCAAAGCTTTGATTGTAAACCGAGGTAACAATTTTACTTTCGCTGAACAACGGTTCGTCTTTATAATACTCTTTAAGGTAAAGCGGAAGCAATGATGCCAACCAACCATGAACGTGAATAATATCTGGAGCCCAGTTTAATTTTTTAACCGTTTCAATAACACCTTTGGCAAAGAAAATAGCACGCTCGTCGTTGTCTGGAAACAAATTGCCGTCTTCGTCGGTTAGTGTGGCTTTACGCTTAAAATATTCGTCGTTATCAATAAAATAAACTTGTATGCGCTCTTTGGGTATTGATGCTACTTTTATAATTAGCGGCATGTCTAAATCGTTAACCACTAAATTAATTCCTGATAGCCTAATTACTTCGTGAAGTTGATGTCTACGTTCGTTAATGTTGCCGTATCTTGGCATGAAGATTCTTATTTGTCCCCCTTGCTGATTTACCATACGTGGCGCTTCAAACGACATTGATGAGATTTCGGTTTCGGGTAAATAAGGAACTACTTCAGATGATACATACAATATCCTCTTATCTTTCATATGATTTGTTTTGTATACTTTATTTTAAATCAATAACAATCGCTATCAAGTTTTTTTTAAGGAGAAATTTTAAAGCGCCTCTAAAAAAAAGGAGGTTTACTTTTTAAATTTCAGAATAAAAAACACGCAAAAGTACAAAAATTTATGCAAATTGCCTGTAAAATCTTAAGTTTGCACGCGTTAATTTTATATTAAAAAGTGGAAATTTACACAGAAAGACAGCAAATTGAGTCTGCAATTGAAAAGTTGAAAGCCAAAAACTGCGGTATTGGTTTGGTCCCCACAATGGGTGCACTGCACGACGGCCATTTGCAGTTAGTAAAAAAAGCTCTGGAAGATAACGATACCGTTGTGGTAAGTATTTTTGTTAATCCAACTCAGTTCGATAACCCCAACGATTTAGAAAAATATCCCAGAACGCTTGATAATGACGTTGCGTTGCTGAAAAACCTGAGCGATACCCGTATTTTGGTTTATGCACCAACGGTTGATGATGTGTACGGTAAAAACCCTGTTTCGGAAACGTTTGATTACGATGGTTTGGAGCATGAAATGGAAGGTAAGTTTCGTGACGGGCATTTTAATGGCGTAGGAACAGTTGTTAAACGTTTTTTTGAAATTATAAAGCCGCACAGGGCCTACTTTGGTGAAAAGGACTTTCAGCAACTTCAAATTATAAGAAAACTGGTTGAAAAGCACAATATTCCTGTAAAAATAGTGGGTTGTAAAATCCAGCGTGAAAGTGATGGTTTGGCTATGAGTTCGCGGAATACCCGCTTAAAACCAGAGTACAGAGCGGCCGCTCCTTTTATCTACAAAACATTAAAAACCGCAAAAAAGCATTTTGGCACAAAAAGTGCAGGTAAAGTAACGCAATGGGTTGAAGAACAGTTCACTAAAAACGATTTGTTGGAGTTGGAGTATTTTATCATTTCTGAAACGGAAACCTTAAGACCCGTTAAACGGAAATCAAATAAAAAGAACTATAGGGCCTTTATTGCCGTATATGCCGACGATATTCGACTTATTGATAATATAGCATTAAATTAATTATCTTTGCAGCATGCAAATTCAAGTAGTAAAATCTAAAATTCACAGGGTTAAGTGCACAGGCGCTGAACTCAACTATATAGGTAGTATAACCATTGACGAAGATTTAATGGATGCTGCTAATATTATTCAGGGGGAAAAGGTTCAGATTGTAAATAACGACAATGGCGAACGTTTGGAAACTTATTGTATCCCTGGACCAAGAAACAGTGGCGAAATTACGCTTAATGGTGCTGCCGCCAGAAAAGTTTCGGTGGGCGATACCCTAATTCTAATCACCTATGCTTTTATGGATATTGAGGAAGCCAAGGTGTTTAAGCCCGCGTTGGTGTTTCCTGATGAAGCCACTAACCTGCTAAAATAAACCTTTGAAGGCCAACATAAAAAGAATACTGAAAATTTCACTCCCATTGCTTTTGGGAGTTTTTTTGGTCTGGTATTCGCTTTCAAAAGTATCGTTAGATGAATTGTTGGTGTATGCCAAAAATGCCGATTATACTTATATTCTAATAGGTGTGTTTTTGGGGCTTTTAAGTCATTTGTCACGAGCTTATCGTTGGCGGTTTCAATTAGAGCCTATGGGTTACAAAATAAAATTTGGCAATAGTGTAATGGCTGTTTTTGCAACCTATTTAATTAATTATACCATTCCCAGGGCGGGCGAAGTGGCCCGCGCATCCATTATAACAAATTACGAAGATGTGCCTTTCGAAAAAGGTTTTGGTACCATTGTGGCAGAGCGTATTGCAGATATGTTGGTTATGTTGGGCATTATTGTGGTTACCTTATTTCTTCAGTTCGATTTTATCTATAGTTTTTTGGTGGAGCGTTTCGATCCATTAAAAATAGGCTTGGTGCTTATGGTTGGTATTTTGCTCTTGCTCTGGTTTTTTAAAGTTCTTAAAAAAAGTAAATCTAAATTCGCTTTAAAAGTAAAGGGTTTTGTAAGTGGTTTGGTTGAAGGTGCTTTAAGTATTTTTAAAATGAAAAAGAAATGGGCATTTATTTTTCATACCCTTTTTATTTGGGTAATGTACATCCTCATGTTTTATGTAACCTCTTTTGCGTTCGATGAGCTGCACAACATAAGCTTTGCTGCTATTCTAATTGGTTTTATTTCGGCCAGTTTTAGTATTGCGGCCACCAATGGCGGCATTGGCTCGTATCCTTTGGCCGTTTATGCAGCGTTTTCAATTTTCTCAATTCCAGAACAGCCAAGTATTGCTTTTGGTTGGATTATGTGGGCATCACAAACCTTGATGATTGTGATCTTTGGTGGGCTTTCGCTTATTTATCTGCCTATTTTTAACAGAAAAAAGAAGCCACAAGCTTAAAATCTTCCTTTTAATCTCTGCCTTTATTTATTACCTTGCCCATGTTAACTCAAATCATTTTTTGAAAAATGAAGAAACTTGTCATTTTCTTATTGTTGCTCATGCTGGTTTCAGTACACATCGAAGCCCAAGTTAAATACGAAACGTTTCAATCTTCAAAATTAGGAGAGGAACGCCAAATAAAGATACAGCTGCCTCGTGGGTATAGTTCTAACGACGATAAATCCTATCCGCTATTTATTGTATTAGATGGCGATTACATGTTCGAGGCCGTTGCCGGAAATGTCGATTACTTTTCATATTGGGAAGATATGCCTGAAGCTATTGTAGTAGGGGTTAACCAATATGGTAAACGCTTTGATGACACTTTATATTCCGAACAGAACTCCCTACCTATTGAAACAGGTGCTACCTTTTTTGAATTTATAGGCATGGAATTGGTGCCTTATTTGGAAGAAAGCTTTAGGGTGGGCAACTTTAAAATTGCCGTAGGCCATGGCGAAAGTGCCAACTTTATTAATTATTTTTTGTTAAAATCGAAGCCCTTATTTCAAGCCTATGTTGTAATTAGCCCACAGTTGGCTCCTAATATGATAGAGTACGTTCCAGAGGTGTTGGGTAAAACAGAATCAAAAACATTCTACTATTTGGCTAATACAAAGAACAATTCAGAATCCATATTACAAATGACCAACGCTCTTAATACTGATATTGCTGCTTTGGAAAACGAAAACTTAGTTTACAATTTTGATAGTTTTGAAGGTACATCGCATTATGCGGTTCCAACACATGCCATACCAAGTGCTATTGAAGGTATTTTTCAGGTTTTTGGTCCTATTTCAAAAGAAGAGTATAACGATGTTATTCTAGAGTTGGAAATATCTCCCGTACTTTACCTTCAAGAAAAATATCAAGCTATTTCAGATTTATTTGGCATCGATAAAAAGATTTTGATTAACGATTTTAGGGCTGTTGCGGCAGCTATTGAAAAAAACGAATGGTATGAGTACTACGAAGAACTTGGCAAAATGGCTAGAAAAGCATATCCGGAAACTCTGTTGGGCGATTATTATCTAGGACGTTTTTACGAAGAAACCGGAGAGCCCAAAAAAGCTATGCGTACTTATCAGTCGGCCTACGCATTAGAGGAAATAGCTGGCATCACTAAAGATGAGGTGCTGGAGCGGGCCGATTTAATAAAATCAGACTTTGGGTATTAACCCTTAACATAGCAAACCGAATGGCAAAAGTTAAAACCACGTTTTTCTGCCAAAATTGTGGAACACAATTTTCAAAATGGCAAGGCCAGTGTAATGCTTGTAAAGAATGGAACACCATTGTAGAAGAGTTGGTGCAAAAACCCGAAAAATCGGACTGGAAATCGCCAACCACTACAGTAAAAAGAAAATCTGTTCCGTTACGAATCAATGAAATAGATACCTCAAAAGAGCCGCGTTTAAATACATTTGATGCCGAATTTAACCGTGTTTTAGGAGGCGGTATAGTGCCGGGCTCATTAACACTTTTGGGAGGTGAACCCGGCATAGGAAAAAGTACCTTGTTGCTTCAAATAGCGTTAAAGCTCCCATACAAAACACTTTACGTTTCGGGTGAAGAAAGCCAAAAGCAGATTAAAATGCGTGCCCAGCGCATTAATCCCGAAAACAGTAATTGCTATATCTTAACCGAAACCAAAACTCAAAATGTTTTTAAACAAATAGAGGTTTTAGAGCCAGAAATAGTGATTATCGATTCTATTCAAACTTTGCATAGCGATTATATCGAGTCGTCTTCGGGAAGTATATCGCAAATAAAAGAGTGTACTACAGAGCTCATAAAATTTGCTAAAGAAACAGCGACACCGGTTTTATTAATTGGCCACATAACCAAAGATGGGCATATTGCAGGACCAAAAATTTTGGAACATATGGTCGATACAGTTTTGCAATTTGAAGGCGACCGAAATTATGTGTTTAGAATTTTAAGGGCGCACAAAAACCGTTTTGGGTCAACCAACGAATTGGGCATTTACGAAATGCAAGGTTCTGGTTTGCGCGAAGTTTCTAATCCATCTGAAATATTAATCTCAAAAAAAGACGAAGAGCTCTCAGGTAACGCTATTGCGGCAACGTTAGAGGGAATGCGCCCGCTGATGATAGAAGTACAAGCTTTGGTAAGTACCGCTGTTTATGGTACGCCACAGCGTAGCGCCACAGGTTTTAATGCTAAACGTTTAAATATGCTTTTGGCCGTTTTAGAAAAGCGAGCCGGCTTTCGGTTGGGTGCAAAAGATGTGTTTTTAAATATAACCGGAGGTATAACCGTTGATGATCCTGCTATAGATTTAGCCGTTGTGGCCGCTATTTTATCTTCAAACGAGGATGCATCGTTACAAAAAGATTTTTGTTTTGCGGCCGAAGTTGGACTTTCCGGCGAAGTTCGCCCTGTTCAACGCGTAGAGCAACGTATTTTGGAAGCCGAAAAACTCGGGTTTTCAACCATTTTTGTGTCTAAATACAATAAAATAGCTCTTAAAAACCCAACAATAAAAATCCAGTTGATTTCTAAAATTGAAGATTTGGTTCGTTTAATTGTTTGATTTTAGACGTTATTTAAAATTCAAAGAACTTAGCCTTGAAATTTTTTAGGGCTTTTTTCGTTTCTTTGGAGAATATCCTAATTTCCCAAATTACAAGGTTAACCTTGTTCTTGAATTCAAAAAACACAATGAAAAACCCTATAGAATACTATAAAAATTGTTTGGATACCTATCAACAGGAAGTAAAAAAACTATACAAAAAAATAACGCTTTTAAGCACGCTTCGTTTATTGGTTTTTGTGCTCACGGGCTTAGGTGTTTATCTTTTTTTTAGTACTTGGAAATTAGTCCTGGTTATCGCGATTTCAGGTCTTGCTGTTTTCGTGTATTTGCTGTTAAAATATACCGACTTAAAAAGACAAAGGGCGCTGAACAAAGCGCTCGTAGCTATCAATCAAAACGAAATTAAAATAGCCTCAGGTAATTTTTATGATAACGATCAGGGACTTCAATACCAAGATGCCAATCATTTTTATAGTTTGGATATTGATTTATTTGGGCGTGGGTCGTTTTATCAATTTATAAATCGAACAACTACTGCTGAGGGTGCTCTAAAATTAGCTAATGCTCTAAAAGCAAACAATACATATCATATAGTTTTAAGACAAGAGGCCATAAAAGAATTGGGCAAAAAAACAGATTGGCGACAAAAATATGCGGCAACATCAAGTTTGGTTCATGTTGAAACACCTGCATATCAAATAGCAGACTGGTTGAAAAACCATAAACCATTTTTGCCGAAAATTATGGTGTGGCTGCCAATGGTTTTTAGCATTTTGTCAATAATTGTTTTCGCACTTACATTTTCTGGGATTATAACCAATCAGGCAATAATAGGATATTGGCTTATAATTGGTCTTGGTATTACAGGGGCTTACCTTAAAAAGATAAACGCACTCGCATTAAATACCGATAAAGTTAGAGATACATTTCGTAAATATGCGACGCTGTTGAATTTAATAGAGAACGCTTCGTTTAATTCAGAATTGTTAATAGAAAAACAGGAGCAAATTCAGCTTAAAAATGAAAAAGCATCGACTATTTTTAAACAATTTTCAAAATCGTTGGATGCTTTGGATAACCGAAATAACCTTATCGGGGCCATTTTTGGTAACGGATGGTTTTTAACCGATTTGCGCAACGCTTATCGAATTGAAAAATGGATTGAGCGATATGGTGAAAAAGTGTCTGATTGGTTTGAAGTTGTGGCTTTTTTCGATGCATATAATTCACTGGGCAATTTTGTGTTCAACCACCCAGAGTTTGTGTTTCCTCAAATTACCAATGCAGGAACGACCATTAATGCCGAAGGATTGGGGCACCCGCTATTGAGCAAAGAAAAACGTGTTGTAAGTGATGTAATTATCGAAAACGAACAATTCTTTATTGTAACCGGAGCCAATATGGCTGGGAAAAGTACCTTCCTACGAACTGTTTCTCTGCATATTGTTATGGCCAATGTTGGGCTTCCCGTTTGTGCGAAATCAAGTCAGTATGTACCAGTAAAACTTATTACTAGCATGCGAACCACCGATTCGCTAACCGACGACAGTTCGTATTTCTTTTCAGAGCTCACCCGATTAAAATACATTGTCGATGCCATAAAAAAAGAACCCTACTTTATTATTTTGGATGAAATTTTAAAAGGCACCAATAGCACCGATAAAGCCATTGGCTCTCGTAAGTTTGTTGAAAAGTTGGTCGCTTCAAATGCGACTGGAATTATCGCTACACACGATTTAAGCTTATGTAAAATTGAAGATGAATTGGAAGCGGTAAAAAACTATTATTTTGATGCCGAAATTATCAACGATGAGCTTCACTTTGATTATGTTCTAAAAAAGGGTGTCTGTAAAAACATGAATGCTTCCTTTCTTTTAAAAAAGATGAATATTGTTTGATGCCGTTTCTTCTTGAAATTATTGGTATTTTCAAGGTTGAAAAATCAATCAACCATTGAAACCAGAAAACATGTATGATGTAACGATTGTTGGCGGCGGTATTGTTGGTGCAGCTACGGCTTATAAAATTCAGTTGAAATATCCTAAATTGAAACTGCTGCTTATAGAAAAGGAACCGTGTTTGGCAAATCACCAAACTGGAAATAATTCTGGAGTCATTCATTCGGGCTTGTACTATAAACCAGGTTCTGAAAAAGCGAAAAATTGTGTTGATGGCCGAAAGCAATTGGTAAAATTTGCCAGGCAGTACAATATTAAGCATGATGTTTGCGGGAAAGTTGTAGCAGCTGTTGAGGAGAGTGAACTGCCGTTTATGTATAAAATTTTTAGAAACGGGCTGGCCAACCAAACCGAAGGGATTGAAAAAATTAATGCTCATCAGTTAAAAGATATTGAACCCCATGTACAAAGTATTGGCGGTATTTGGGTGCCGTGCACGGGTATCATTGATTTTAGGGCGACCACTGAAAAATTGGCAATGCTGGTTTTAACCAAACAATCTGAAAGTAAATTGGTTTTGGGTGAAAAGGTTGAAGCTTGCGTGCATCAGGCCGAATACTCGTTGGTGGTCACTTCAAAAAATAAATATAAATCAAAACATATTATTTTTTGTGGTGGTTTACAAGCCGACCGATTGGCGAAAAAAGATAATGTAAAACTCAACGAAAAAGTAGTGGGCTTTAGGGGCGATTATTACAATTTAACCGAGCAGGCGAAAGAAAAAGTAAAGAATCTCATTTATCCAATTCCCAATCCGGCGTTTCCATTTTTGGGCGTTCACTTTACACGTATGGTTAACGGCGATGTGGAATGTGGCCCCAATGCTGTACTGACTTTTAAAAGGGAAGGTTATCGTAAGACCGATTTTAACTTAAACGATACAATAGATGCACTTTCATATTCTGGAACTTGGAATTTGTTGTTTAAGCATACAAAATTTGCTATTAACGAATACCATAGGGCTTTTTCAAAACAATTGTTTTTGAAAACCTTACAGCGTTTGATTCCATCGTTGTGTATGGGTGATATCGAGCCTGGTCGTGCAGGTGTTCGGGCTATGTTACTCAAGGAAGATGGTACTATGCAAGACGATTTTAGGATTGAATTTAATGGTAAAAGCATTCACGTGCTTAATGCGCCGTCGCCTGCAGCAACGGCTTGCTTGGCCATTGGAGACCAGATTTGTGAAATGGCCGCAACGCATTTCAAATTAGATTGAATATCTTTATAAATATGCAACATTCATCAAAACTGCCCCATGTGGGTACAACTATATTTTCCGTAATGAGTGCCTTGGCCGAAAAGCACCATGCCATTAATTTGTCGCAAGGTTTTCCAGATTTTAAGAGTGACCAAAAGTTAATCGATTTGGTAAGTAAGGCCATGAATTCGGGACACAATCAGTATGCGCCTATGCGTGGGCACAAGGGCTTACGTAAGGCCATTGTCAAAAAAACAGAACGGGTTTATGGCGAAAGTTACCACCCTGAAACTGAAATCACGGTTACAGCTGGGGCTACTCAAGCTATTTTTACCATCATTTCAACCTTTGTTAAGCCAAAAGACGAGGTCATTATTTTCAAACCAGCATACGATAGTTATGAGCCTAATGTGGAACTGAATGGAGGTGTGCCTGTACTCATTCAATTGGAAGCTTCAAATGGTTTTAAGGTCGATTGGAATGCCGTAAAGCAAAAAATTAACCGAAAAACTAAAATGATTATTATTAATTCGCCACATAATCCTACAGGTACAGTTTTTTCTGAAGACGATATGTTGCAATTGCAAAAACTTACAGAAAACACCAATATTTTGGTATTGAGCGATGAGGTTTACGAACATATGATTTATGATGGAGAACAACACCAAAGTGCTTGCTTGTTTCCAGGGTTAAAGGCACGTAGTTTTGTGGTGTCGTCTTTTTGTAAAACCTTTTATAATACGGGCTGGCGCGTGGGGTATTGCTGTGCGCCAAAAGATTTGATGGACGAGTTTTTAAAAGTGCATCAGTTTGCCGTGTTTTGCATTCACCACCCTACACAAAAAGGAATAGCTGATTATATGCAAAACCCCAAGCATTATCTGAAGCTTTCTGAATTTTATCAAAAAAAGAGGGATTTGTTTTTAGATTTAATAAAAGATTCTAAATTTCAATTCACACCTTCAAAAGGCACCTATTTTCAAGTGCTGGGCTATTCAAAAATTTCAGACGAGTACGACGTAGATTTTGCAAAACACCTCACCATAGATAAGGGAATCGCCTCCATTCCGCTTTCAGTTTTTAATGTTAACAATCTGGACAATAAAGTACTTCGCTTATGTTTCGCAAAAACCAACGATACCCTTAAAAAAGCTGCCGATATTCTATGCAGTATCTAAATGTTAAAAGTCCGTTAACTGTGTGACTAGTTCGCGATTTTGTGTCTAAATTAACAGAGAACCTTCAAAATAAAATCATGAAATTTATAAAATTAATAGCCATATTTTCAATTGTAATTTTCGTGTCTTGCGGAAGTAGCGAACGCGTTATTATGGGCGATGGTACGGTTTACAAGGTTAAGAACAACAGCTTCTACCAAAACGGAAGCGATATTTCTGAAACACTATCTGAAGCTGAAAAACAAGCTATAAAAAGCACTTTAAACGAACGGCTTGAAGCGGAGCGTTTTGCTGAAAAACAACAAAAGGAATTAGAAAAAGACCAAGCTGATGTTGAGGAAGCTATCGAAGAAGCCAAAGAAAAGCAGGAGGAGCTTGAAGCACAACAAGAGCAGTTGGAGGAAAAAATGGGAGCGCGTGAAGAAGCGCGTGAAGAAGTCTTGAAAATACAAGAAAAACTGCAGGATAAAAAAGAACGATTCAACAAACTTAAAGAAAAGGGCAAGCTATCACCCCGTGATGAAGAAAAATGGCAAGCTAGATTTGCAGATTTGGAAGAAGAACTCAATAAAGCCAACGAAATTTATAAGAACCTAAAATGAAACCTAAATTAATATTAATTTCGCATTAATCATAACGACTGTTTTAGCGGCAAACGCCCAAGAAGTACGTGTAGATGGTGTAAATTATGAGGTTAAGGGTGAGCGTATTTTAAAAAATGGTGTTGATGCTACAGATAATATTTCGGAAACATTAGAAGAACGGATTAAACAGGCTACCATTGAAAAAAGCGCTGCTATTAAAGCAGCCAACAAAGTTGAAAAAGACTTAAAAAAAGCTAAAAGTAGAAGAAAAGAAGCGTAAAAAGTAAAAAGGCCAAAAAAGCATTAAAACAAAAGGAAAAGGCACAATCGAAATTTGAAAAATCGACCAAAAAGTACGATAAGTTAAAAAAGAAAGGTAAATTGTCTCCTCAAGACGAAGAAAAATGGCTTTCAAAAATTGATAAGCTAAAAATGAAAGCTGAAATAGCCCAACGGAAACTCAAATAAATCAACCTTGCAAAATGAATTAAAAATAGCGTTGCTGCAATCTGATTTGGCTTGGGAGGATGCTGCCCAAAACCGAAAAAACCTTGGTGTAGCGCTAAGAGGTATTGCGCAAACCATTGATGTTATTGTGCTGCCCGAAATGTTTGCAACAGGTTTTACCATGAATGCAGAAAAAGTGGCCGAACCTATGGACGGCGATACCGTGGCGTGGATGAAACAAATGGCTACTAAAACAAATGCTGCTATAGCCGGGAGTTTAGTGATTTCGGAAGAAAGGAAATTCTATAATCGGTTTTTGTTTGTAGAGCCCTCGGGAAAAATTTCGATATATAATAAACGGCACACCTTCACTTTAGCGGGTGAAAATAAAGTGTACACGGCAGGTTCTAAGCAAGTCATTATCGATTACAAAGGCTGGAAGATTTGCCCGCAGGTATGCTACGATTTGCGTTTTCCCGTTTGGTCCAGAAATGTTGAAGGTTACCATGTTTTAATCTATGTGGCCAACTGGCCTAAACCCCGAATTTCGGCATGGAACACTTTATTGCAAGCCCGTGCCATTGAAAATATGAGCTATTGTATTGGGGTAAACCGCGTAGGTGTTGATGGTACAAATATTGAGTATTCAGGCCACTCTGCAGCCTATGATGTTTTAGGAAATAAAATAACTACAATTGAGCCTAAGCAGGAACAAATAGAAACCATCACTTTAGAAAAAAGACATGTTGAGGCCTACAGAAATAAGTTTAAGTTTTTGGATGACCGAGATGCGTTTAAAATTATTTAAACTGAAGTGTTTCTTGAATGCCCCAATCGGCCCTGATTTCAACATCTTGAAAATAGCTTACTTTTTCAGGCTGAATCTTTTTTAAATAATTTCCAGTATCAAATTTTTGGTTTCCGTTGATGTCGTGAATGACTCTTATGGAATAAGTTCCTGGGGAGATATTCAAAAAGTCAATTGGCTCTTCTGTATTAGGATAAGCTTCATAAAGAACTTTGCCTTTGGCATCGGTTAACTGCACGATTAAAGGGAACTCGGCATTGACCATTGTAAACCTAACGTAGCCAAAGTCTGATGCTTTTTTGGTTTTCATCGACACATTTATGGTATCGTTTTTATGGTCGAAAAATCCTGTAAAGGCCTCCGGCAGGATTTGCATTTTATAACTGTTGTCTTCCGTTTTGTCAAATTGAAAGGCATAAGTGTTGGTTATACTATCAAAACGGGTAGAGAAATCCAAAAAGGTAGAGTCTTTATCCATTATTGATATTTTTGATTTGTCGAATTTGGTAAATGGTGTTGTACCCGAAACTTTAACTTCTTCATCAATAGCAATGGTGCCCGAGGGTATCACTTTTATGGTCAAAGAGTCGCGCTTTTGTTCACTAATACGCACCGTAAAATCTTTTTCAAACGAGGGGTGGGTAACTTTAAAATTCAATGAGTCAACGTCTAATCTTGGTTTGTACCAAAACATTAGCGAATCGGTTTTTTCATCTTTGGTTATGCGGTATTCAAATTCGGAAGGTGTTTCCGATAAAATATCAATATTCATGTTTTCGTAACTGCCTTCATAGCCAAAAGCAATTTTTTCACCTGTTAGTAATCTTGGTCTTGTGGCTCGAAAATCTAATTCTTCTTGAAAAATCTTGAGTGTGTACGACGTATCGGTAGGCACCTCAATAAAGCCTTCGTGAAATGCGATTTGATCCACTTTCTGTTGAAATTTATTGTCACCATTGTTATCCTTTAAGGCAATCAATTTATAGGTGCCTGGTTTAATGTTTTCAATGGTAAAAGTGGTTAAACTGTCGAGTGTGTTGGTGATGTATTTGGGTTTATCTTTATAGACAATAGAATCTGTGTAAGTTGAATCTACTTCGTAAAGCGCCACGTTAACAAAGGTTTCTGGTTGTTTTAAAAGGGCATCTACAATGTTGCCTTTTACTGTGAGCGAATCGATGTAATTGCCAGTTGAAAATACATAACGATAGTACGGGTATGGGTTGCCTTCGTTATTGTCGGTAATACTGTTTCCAAAGTTAAAAGCATACGTGGTATTGGGTTGCAGCGTATCGTAAATTTTAATAGTGATGTATTTGCTGGCACCGCCCAATGGGGTTACGTTGGGTGGGGTGTTCATGGGTGGTGAGATGATAAGCTGCTTTTGTAGGTCTTTAATCTTTATGAATTCATCAAAATAGATTTCAATTTCATCGCCTTTAAAATTGGTGGTATAATTTTCAGGAATAGATTTTACAATTTTTGGTGGTGTTACATCTTTAGGACCACCTTCTGGCCTGCCACGATTGGCACAATTGGCTAAGATAACACCAATAAAAATGGCCAAAAAAATGTTTAAAAGGGTCTTGTTCATCAACAATTTTAAATTTTTACAAACCTACGTAAAATTAAAGATATAACGAGCAAGTGATTAGGCTATTGCCATGGTAGCGATACTAATTTTAATATTTTCGGATTGGTTTAAAACGGAAATACAAGCTTCCATGGTGGCGCCCGTAGTAATAAGGTCATCTACCAATAAGATATGTTTGTTTTTTATGCTTTCTGGATTGTTTAGAGCAAACAGTTCGTTGCTGCTGCTCCAACGGGAAAAACGGCTTTTTATGGTTTGCGATTTGGTGTTGGTGATTTTTACCAAAACGTCGTCTTTATATGCAACGTTTAGGGCTTTAGCAATTTGTTGCCCAAATTTAGTTACTTGGTTGTAGCCTCTTTTTTTAAGCTTTTTGGGGTGCATGGGCACGGGGATAACAACATCAACCTGTTGGTAGGCTTCAATCGTTTTTAGCTCGCCGCCTAGCCAATTTCCAAGAAAAAGGCCAATGTTTTCGTGTCCGCGGTATTTTAAATTGTGAATAAGCTGCTGTACTTTGCCTTTCTTTTCAAACCTGAACAAAGCCGTGCCATTTTCAATTTTCGCTCTGCCGTACAGTACTTTTTTTACCACTTTGCTATCGTCAAAATGAAAATGGGTTACCGGTAAATCGTGCCGGCAATCCATACAAATGGTGTTTTCGTTATCGTCCAATAAATGTTGGCATGCTACACATACTTTAGGGAAAAATAGATTGACGATAGATTTTAGCATTAGTTTTAAGTTGCTGAACAGTAAACTTAAATAAAAAATTAACACCTACTTATTTTTTAATAAAAAGCCATTAGTTTAATGCGGTTTTTTATTTTTGCAGCATGGCAAATCAAGACGATCAATTTAAAAAGGTAATCTCTCACGCAAAGGAGTATGGTTACGTGTTCCAGAGTAGTGAAATCTACGATGGATTGAGTGCAGTTTACGACTACGCACAAAACGGTGCAGAATTAAAGAAAAACATCCGCGATTACTGGTGGCGTGCCATGGTGCAGATGAATGAAAATATAGTGGGTATCGATGCCGCTATTTTCATGCATCCTACCACATGGAAAGCCTCTGGCCACGTTGATGCGTTTAACGACCCGTTAATCGATAATAAAGATTCAAAAAAGCGTTATCGTGCCGATGTACTTATTGAAGATTATTGCGCCAAAATTGAAGCCAAAATCGATAAGGAAGTAACCAAGGCCGAAAAACGTTTTGGTGACACCTTTAACAAAGAAGAATTTGTTACTACAAACCCCCGTGTATTGCGTTATCAAGAAAAAATAGATACGACGCTTTCGCGGATGGCAAAATCGTTGGAAAATGAAGATTTGGCCGATGTAAAAGCCTTAATTGAAGAATTGGAAATTGCCGACCCGTTAACGGGAAGCAAAAATTGGACAGATGTAAAGCAGTTTAACTTGATGTTCGGAACGAAACTTGGTGCTTCGGCAGATAGTGCGATGGATTTGTATTTACGTCCGGAAACGGCTCAAGGTATTTTTGTTAACTTTTTAAATGTTCAAAAAACAAGCCGATTGAAAATTCCGTTCGGAATAGCACAAACTGGAAAAGCCTTTAGAAACGAGATTGTTGCCAGACAGTTTATCTTTAGAATGCGTGAGTTTGAACAAATGGAAATGCAATTCTTTATTAAACCAGGTACGCAACAGGAATGGTACGAACATTGGAAAGAGACCCGCTTAAAGTGGCACTTAAGTTTAGGTATGGGAGAAGATAACTACCGTTTCCACGACCATGAGAAGTTAGCGCACTATGCCGATGCCGCTGCCGATATCGAGTTTAAATTCCCATTCGGATTTAAAGAATTGGAAGGTATTCATTCCCGTACCGATTTCGATTTGAGTCAGCATGAGAAGTATTCGGGTAAAAAATTACAGTATTTCGATCCCGAAGAAAATAAAAGCTACGTGCCATACGTGTTGGAAACCTCTATTGGTTTAGACCGTATGTTCTTGGCCATATTTTCAAATTCGTTACAGGAAGAAGAATTAGATAACGGCACAACCAGAACCGTATTAAAATTACCAAGTGTATTGGCTCCTGTTAAAGCAGCTGTTTTACCATTGGTTAAAAAAGATGGTTTACCTGAAATTGCCCGACAAATTGTGGAAGACCTAAAATGGGATTTCAATATAATTTATGATGAAAAAGATGCCGTTGGAAGGCGCTACAGAAGGCAAGATGCCAACGGAACGCCATTTTGTATTACTGTTGACCATGATACTTTGGACGATAATACAGTTACCATCCGTCATAGGGACTCTATGGAGCAACAACGTGTAAAAATTGACGATTTACGCGACATCATCAAAAAAGAGGTGGATGTACGCAATTGGTTGATGAAAATGAAATAAAATTGCCATGCTGTCCCGATAGTTATCGGGATTGATTCAGCATCTCATAGATAAAAGTAACCCGAGTAGCAATATTCGGGTTTTCTATTTTAAATATGAATTTGCCTATCAATTTGTTGGTCCAGCGAAATAAGCGATTCGGTGCGTTGTACACCAGCAATGGTCAGTATGTTTTTATGGAGCAAATGCATCAAGTGGGCATTGTTTAAACTGATAAGTTTTATAAAAAGACTGTAATTGCCTGTAGTGTAGTGGCATTCTAAAACTTCGGGAATACGTTTTAAGGCACGGACTACATCGGTGGTAATGGCCGTTTTGTCGAGATAAATGCCAATAAACGCCATCGTGGAATACCCCAAAACTTTAGGATTGATAATAAATTTAGACCCCGAAATAAGTTTCGCCTTTTCCAATTTTCGTAAGCGTTGGTGAATGGCCGCTCCCGATATGCCCACATTTCGGGCAATTTCCAAAATAGGGGTTCGGGCGTCTTGCATCAAGGCGCGGAGTATTTTTTTGTCGATACCATCGATGGTTAAGGTTTTTTGTTTTTTGGCCATATTGTGTGTTTCAATCTAAAGCATAAAAGTATGGATTTGATTTTAAATTGAAGTTATAATTTGCGTTAGGGGTAACAGTAAAAAGCCCATAGCGAATTGTGAGCGCGGACTTGAAGTCTTTCGACTTAGTTCAAGACAGGTTGCTAGCCCGACTCTTGTGGTAACGCCATAAAACCTACTGGTGCAACGGATTGTACCCAAAATAAGGGACTTCTTTTTCATTAAAAGCAATCCCGTAGTTTTCCAGTTCTGCCAAAATAGGCTGGTAAACTTCTTTTATGATTGGGATTTGAACGCCAGGCGTCTTAATTTTTCCGTTTAATATCGCTAATGCCGCTATGGCAACGGGTAAACCGACAGTTTTAGCCATAGCAGTATAGGTTTGGTTTTCACCCAAAACCACCATATTGGCGTCTATTTGATGTTTTTTGCCATCCAATTGGAAACCAAATTTATGGTACATGACAATCATATCTTTGTCATTTGCTGAGAGCGTCCATTTGTCTTCGAGTATCTTTTGAAGTACTTGTGCTGGTGTAGCGTTTTTTAGTCCAACACGTTTTGTGTGGCTGAAAATATCGAGTTCAACAAGTTTGTCCCAAACCATATCATCTTGTTCAATTTTTAATTGGTGCCTTAATTTAAGTTCAACAGAATCGGAAGGGCTATAAGGCAAAAAGGCATTAACAAAATCACGATAGCTCATGTTTTCGCTGTCTTCAATAATATAGCTGTCATCAGTCATTCCTAAGGCAACAAAAATATTCCAAGCACGGCTAAAGCCTACACGTCTCATGGTGCCGCGGTAAAGGGTTTTTACATTTTCCAGCCCATAAGCGTCTTGATATTTCAACGAATCGCGATTGGCATAAGCCTCAAAGCGACCATAGCCTTCAACCTCTAAAAATTCGGTGCGCCTAAACAACCGGTTATACGGAATGTATTTGTATGCCCCTTCTTGTAAAAACTTAGCCACGCCACCTTGCCCAGCCACAACCACGTTTCTGGGGTTCCAGGTAAATTTATAGTTCCAAAGGTTATTGTCGCTTTCGGGTGCTACCAAGCCGCCCGTAAAGGATTCAAAAAGAATAATTTTTCCGCCTTTATCTCGAATGCGGTCTAAAACCTGCATGGCACTCATGTGATCAATACCGGGGTCTACGCCAATTTCGTTCATTAGTATGAGGCCTTTTTTTACGGCTTCTTTGTTTAAATCATGCATTTCAGGACTTACATAAGAGGCTGTTACCATGTTTTTGTTAAAAAGAATGCAATCTCTTGCAATCAAAATATGAAAGCGGGCTGGCAACATAGATATTACAATGTCAGCGCCCTGAATGGCATTTTTTCTGTCGGGTTTATTAAAGATGTCTAATGTAACAGTTTTAGCATTTTTATGGTTTCCAATTATATTTTTTGCCATATCGGTGTGCAAATCAGCTATAGTAATAAAGAGCTGCTCCTCGCTCGATTTATCCAATAAATACTTTAATAGATACGAGGTAGATTTTCCAGAACCAATAACCAAAATGTGTCGCATTTTAAAATCTTAAATTATTTTTATTTTAGTTTAACGCTAAAATAAGGATTAATTTTACGAAATTAGCAAACAAAAAAAGTATTTATTGAGAATAATATATTTATAATGGATAAAAAAATTTTATTAACAGGTGCGGTTGTAGGAGCCACAGGTGTGGTTTTTGGAGCATTTGGCGCCCACGCTTTAAAGGATTTGGTTTCGGTTGAGGCGCAACAATCCTTTGAAACAGGCGTAAGGTATCAGATATATCATGCCTTTTTTTTACTATTTGTTGGAAGTGTGGCGTTTATAGAGAAAAAGTTAAAGAACACTTTGTTTTATTTAACTTTAGCTGGCATTGTATTATTTTCTGGTTCTATTTACGGGTTGGCAACAAATAGCTTAACGGGCTTCGATTTTAAAACCATTGCTTGGGTTACACCAATTGGCGGTCTATTAATCATTATGTCTTGGTGCTTGCTCATTGTAAATTTTTTTAAAATGAAAACTGAGTGCTAAGTTGAGCACGTGTCGCTATTAAAATAACCTTCTTAAATTAAAGCTTATGGCAAAAAGTAATCCAACTTCAAAAACAATTTCATTAGATAATTACGGTATTAAAAATGCCAAAATAAGATATCAACTGTCTCCGGACGATTTACACAAAATCACTATTGAAAATGGGCAAGGTGTTGAAGCTGCTTCAGGAGCTTTGGCTGTTAATACGGGCGAGTTTACTGGCCGTTCGCCACAAGACCGCTTTATCGTTAAAGATGAGATTACTAAAGATAAAATCTGGTGGGGGAATATTAATATTCCGTTCGATTCTGATGCTTTTGATGCCTTGTACGACAAGGTAGCTAAGTATTTGTCTAATAAAGAAGTTTTTGTTAGGGATTGTTATGCCTGTGCCGACGAAAATTATAAAATGAACATTAGGGTAGTTAATGAGTACCCTTGGAGCAATCAGTTTGTCTATAACATGTTTTTGCGCCCCAATGAAGAAGATATTAAACGTTTTGAGCCCGAATGGGTTGTAATAAATGCACCGGGCTTTAGGGCAAACGCTGACGAAGATGGCACGCGACAGCACAATTTTGCCATCTTGAATTTTACCAAAAAGGTAGCGCTTATTGGTGGTACGGGCTACACTGGCGAAATTAAAAAAGGTATTTTTTCGGCATTAAATTTTATTTTGCCGGTTGAAAAGAACACCTTACCCATGCACTGTAGTTCCAATGTTGGTAAACAGGGCGATACAGCGATTTTCTTTGGGCTTTCCGGAACAGGAAAAACAACCTTGTCAACCGATGCTAATAGAAGTTTAATAGGTGATGATGAACATGGTTGGACCTCAGAAAACACAGTTTTTAATTTTGAAGGTGGCTGTTATGCCAAAGTTATTAATCTTTCAAAAGAGAACGAACCTGAAATTTATAATGCTATAAAAAAAGGTGCCATACTCGAAAATGTCATTTTAGGCAAAAAGGGCAATGTTGATTTTGCCGATACTTCCATAACGCAAAATACAAGGGTGAGTTATCCCATTCACCATATTGAAAATATTAAAATTCCTTCGATAGGAAAAAATCCTAAAAACATCTTTTTTTTAACAGCTGATGCCTTTGGAGTAATACCACCAATTTCTAAACTAACGCCCAGCCAAGCGGCTTATCATTTTATTTCGGGCTATACCGCAAAGGTGGCAGGAACCGAGGCGGGTGTTGTGGAGCCTATGCCATCGTTTTCGGCTTGCTTTGGAGCACCGTTTATGCCACTTCACCCTTCTAAATATGCCGAAATGTTGAGCAAAAAAATGATTGAAGCGGGCGTTAATGTTTGGTTGGTAAACACGGGGTGGACAGGCGGCCCTTACGGTGTTGGTACAAGAATGAAATTAAAATATACCCGAGCCATGATTAATGCGGTTTTAAACGGTGATTTGGGCTTGTATAATTACGACGATTACCACATACACTCCGTGTTTGGTGTCGCCCAGCCCAGAAGCTGCCCTGGTGTGCCAACAAGTGTTTTAAGTCCCAGAGCCACATGGAATGACGATGAGGCCTATTATACCACAGCCTTTAAACTAACCAATGCTTTTAGAAATAACTTTAAGAAATTTGAAGCCCATTGTAGTGAAGAAATTAGACGAGGAGGGCCACAGCGCTACGCGTTCTAAAACTGTTATGGTTTGGTTTTTAAATAATTAACGAAACCTTATAATATGTACTCATAGTTTTTGTGTAATTTAGGACATCTTTTTTTACGCTTGAAATTGCTGCTTGATTGTAAGCTATTAATCAATATCTAAAATTATGGTTATGAGTAGATTTTTTGTTGCCTTCCTATTGGCGATACCGTGTTTTATGGCCTCACAAAATGTGACAAAGCCAGAGTTGCTGCCCCAAAAAGTGGTTGTTGACAATTATCATGGTGTTAAGCTTGAAGACCCCTACCGGTACATAGAAAATTTAGACGACCCCCAGGTACTTTCGTGGATGCACGATAATGCCAACTATGCCAATTTTGTGCTCAACAGTATTTCAGGTAAGGAAGATATGTTCAATAAGATGAAGGAATTGGTTGAACGGCGTGCCGCTTCGGTATCTAATCTTCAAATTACAGATGACGACACATATTATTATTTAAAGCGTGTGCCTGGAGAAGAAATTGCTAAAATGTATAAGCGGAATGGTTTTAAAGGAACTGAAACCTTGTTTTTTGATCCAACAACATATCAAGTTGAAGGAGGGAAAACGTATACTGTCCAGTCTATTTCACCAAATATAGCAGGCGATAAAATAGCTGTTAGTGTGGCTCCAGATGGTTCTGAAAACCCAGAGTTACTTTTATTTCAAAGTACAGGGGAGCAGTTTGGAGAAGTATTAGAATTGACAAGGGGAGTTTCTTGGCGAGCTGATGGAGAATCGTTTTATTATACCAAGTTGAATTCGCCTAATGTTTCTGATATGAAGCGAAAAATTTATACATCGGTATTTGTTCATAAAATAGGAGATAAACAAACTGAAGACCAAGTTGTTTTTTCAAAAAACGATTATAAAGGTTTAGGTATCAAAGAACTGGAAATCCCTTATGTTTTTTATTCAAAGTATTCCGATGCTGATTACTTGTATGCCAATTCTGTCGATAAGGATGTGAAGTTATTTGTTAAAGCCTCTAATGATGAATCTAAAGAATGGAAATTGGTTTTAAGTAGGAATGATGATGTTATTGGCAGTTCTACTAGTCTAACACATGTCTATTACTTAACCTATAAAGATGCGCCTAATTACAAAATAGTTAAAGCGCCATTGGAATCACCAGAGTTTTCAAATGCAGAAACTGTAGTGGAAGAATCAGCTTCAGAAATTATCACAGGTCTTAGTGTTACCAAAGATGGCTTGTATTATACCACAGTTAAAAACGGTGTAGAGGCCAAAGTTTATTTTTTAGAGGAGGGACAAACCAAGGCAAAAGAGCTTGATCTACCTTTTGCTGCCGGACAAGCTTATGTGTCTAACAAAGGAAGTGAGTTTAGTCATGTTTGGATTTCTATTTCGGGATGGACTTCACCAAGCAAACGATTTTTGTACAACCCAAAGACAAACACGTTTACCCATCAACAATTATCATCGCCTGTAGAATATCCGGAGTTGGAAAACTTAATCGCTAAGGAAGTTGAAGTAAAATCCCATGATGGGGTTATGGTCCCCGTATCTTTAGTTTATAACAAGAATATAAAATTAGATGGAAATAATCCAGCAGTAATTTATAGTTACGGTTCATATGGAAATTCAACCTCTCCTTTTTTTAGCCCAATTACTTTAGCTTACACTTTGTATAATGGTATCTTGGTTGTGCCTCATGTAAGAGGTGGAGGTGAATTGGGTGATGCATGGCATAAAGCGGGACAAAAATTGAATAAACCCAATACATGGAAGGATGCCATAGTAACAGCAGAGTATTTGATTGAAGAAGGGTATTCCAACCCCAATAAAATATCAATTTTTGGAGGTAGTGCTGGAGGTATTTTAGTAGGGCGGTCTATTACAGAACGCCCCGACTTGTTCGTTGCAGCTGCGCCCCTAGTTGGAGCCATGAATACTGTTCGAATGGAAGAAACACCTAATGGCCCGATAAATATTCCCGAGTTTGGAACAGTTAAAGACATTGAAGAGTTTAAAGGGCTTCTGGCCATGGATTCTTATCACAGTTTAGTGCCTAATACAGATTATCCGGCAACATTAATTACGGCAGGAATAAATGACCCAAGAGTTAGCGCCTGGGAACCGGCCAAGTTTGCTGCCAAAATGCAACATGACAATAAAGGAGATTCCCCAGTTTTGTTTTTAACCAATTTTAAGGGGGGACATGGTGGCCGAACTACGTTAACACAAGCATTAAACAATTTTGCTAACGTTTTCGCATTTTTCTATTGGCAATCGGGACACCCAGATTTTAAGTTAAAAAAACCTGTAAAGGATTGAAAAACAAAAAAGAGCGATTTAAATCGCTCTTTTTTGTTTAAAGTATAATAATTAAAAGTAAAATAATAATAATGGCCCCACTAGAAATGTAAATGCCGTTTCCTGAACCTCGAACCGCTTTTTTTATGGTTCTCACTTCCTTGCGCAATTCTTTTCTTTCACTTCGGCTTAAATCAGATTTGTCCATGTCTTTTATTTCATGGATTCTGTCGATCATAATTTTTATTTCTTCAGGGATATCGTCTGTTTTTTCCCGAACATGGTTTACAGGAGGAGTTTCGTTTGCTGAAACCGTGCCAGGAACTAACACAAACAACATGGCCATAACCATCATGTAAAATGCTTTTTTTCTCATAATTTAAGTTTTTTATAACGTGTTATTTCTTTAAATATACGACTATTTTAGATTGGTTTTGCCAAATTCAGAATGGTTTAAACAAAAAAAGGGATGATTTAGCTTATAAATCATCCCTTTTCTATTTTTATAAAAAACCTATTTTCCTTTGTTAACTTTTTCGATATATTTTTCTAAAGCCATGGTCATCGAAGGCGTTTCTGGGGTAGGAGCAGAAATGTCTACACGCAACCCTTTTTCTTTTACCGCTTTAATAGTTGTGTTTCCAAACACAGCAATTCTCGTGTCGTTTTGTTTAAAATCCGGGAAGTTTTTAAATAACGATTCAATTCCAGAAGGGCTGAAAAATACCAAAACATCATAAGTTACGTGTTCTAGGTCCGATAAATCACTAACTACGGTTTTGTAAAACGTGGCTTGTTTCCAATCTACTCCTAAAGCATCCAGTGTATTTGGCACTTCTGGTTTAACCTTATCGGTATTTGGAAGCAAGAATTTTTCGTCTTTGTATTTTTTTATTAATGGAGAAAGTTCAGCAAATGTACGTTTACCTACATAAATCTTACGCTTTCTATAAACCACATATTTTTGTAGGTAGTAGGCCACAGCCTCAGACTGGCAAAAATATTTCATGGTATCTGGTACTTTAAAGCGCATTTCTTTAGCTACTCTAAAAAAGTGATCAACAGCATTTCTACTTGTAAGAATAATGGCTGTGTAATTGTTCAGATCAATTTTTTGGTGTCTGATTTCTTTTGCCGGCACACCTTCAACATGAATGAAGGGTCTGAAATCAATTTTTACGCGTTGCTTTTCTTGTAAGTCGAAATAGGGCGAGTTCTCAATTTTTGGTTCTGGTTGAGAAACTAAAATTGTTTTCACTTTCATAAGCGTAGGCTGTTTTTTCTTTTTATTTATCGATAAACACCTTGTATAAAATCACATAAGGTGCAAATTCGAGAGCGCAAAGATACAAAATAAAATAAAATATGTTGTGTTTTATTAAACTTTGATAAGATTTCAAGGAACTTAAAAGTCCGACGATATTCAAAATCAATAGTAATCCAATGATGCTAAAAATAATGGTTGTATTGGGTGTAAAACTGTAAAGCATCAGTGCGTTAATAGGTAACAAAATGAGCCCTAAATAATTTTTAAAGCTTATTTTGTGAAATATATATTGGTCAACCAGTTGATCTATTTCGAATAGGCTGCCTATTAAGCGTTCCACAAGTACTTTAATCAATATAAAAACGGCAATGGCCACAAACAATTTAAACATATCGTTTAAAGACAGGTTGTAGCTGTAGGAATTTGATACGTGCCGCAAGCTTATAAGGCAAAACACCAATATAGATAAAATTAGGTTTCCAAAAAGCAGGGCGTCAAACTTATCGAAAAACTTTTGGTCACGCGAATAAATTTTAAGGTACTTGTCGTTGCCCAAGACCAAAATAAAATCGTCAAAGCGTTTGGGTGACATTAATTTTGCGGCGGCAACCACTACCAAGCCCACCATGAGAAGGATGGTAAATAATTCGTTTGAAACTATATGGCGAAACATGGCATAAAATTATTATATTTTTCAATAATCGCTGGTATTATTAAGTAATATTTAAAAAAAATAAACGCTTATTGATGTACATTTGCCAAAACTTATTTACTGTATTTGTGAAAGTAAAATTATGGCCGAAATCATTGTAATTATTCCAACATATAATGAAATTGATAACATAGAAGCTATCATAAGGGCCGTGTTTTCACAATCGGAGAAAATAGATATTTTAATTGTTGATGACAATTCGCCAGATTTAACAGCTTTGAAGGTTGAAGCGCTTCAAAAAGAATTCGCAGGTCGCTTGTTTTTAGAAGTAAGAAAGAAAAAGGCTGGATTGGGAACGGCTTATATCCATGGTTTTAAATGGAGCCTAAAACAGGACTACAAGTATATCTTTGAGATGGATGCTGATTTTTCGCACAATCCAAGAGATGTTATGAAACTTTACCAAGCTTGTCATGACAATGAAGCCGATATGGCCATAGGCTCAAGGTATGTTACAGGCGTCAATGTGGTTAATTGGCCTATGGCAAGGGTGCTAATGTCGTACTTTGCATCAAAGTACGTACGTTTTGTTACGGGCATGAAAATTCATGATGCAACGGCAGGTTTTGTGTGCTATAAACGGCAGGTTTTAGAAACAATCGATCTCGAAGCCATAAAATTTATAGGCTATGCGTTTCAAATTGAAATGAAATTTAAAACCTACATTAAAAACTTTAAAATTGTTGAAGTGCCTGTTATCTTTACAGATAGAACCAAAGGTGAATCTAAGTTAAGTTCAGGAATTATATCAGAAGCTATTTTCGGCGTAATTTCAATGAAGCTGAAAAGTTTGTTTAAGAAATAGAATCTTTTTTTATGAAAAAAACTACTCTTATAAAAAATGCCAACATTGTAAACGAAGGGCGTGTTTTTAACGGTGATATTCTCATTGAAGGCGAATATATAAAAAAGATAGATGATTCTATCAGTGCAAAATCTTCAGAAGTTCATGTGCTTGATGCCGAAGGTAAATATGTTTTTCCTGGAGCTATAGACGACCAAGTGCATTTTAGGGAGCCAGGGCTTACGCACAAGGCGAATATTGAAACTGAAAGTAAGGCAGCCATTGCAGGGGGTATTACGTCATTTATTGAAATGCCCAACACTAATCCGCAGACCACCACTATAGAAAAGCTCGAAGAGAAATTTGAAATTGCCGCAAAAACATCTTTTGCCAATTATTCGTTCATGTTTGGAGGTACTAACGATAATTTGGATGAAGTTTTAAAGCTGGAGCCCAATCAAGTGGCCGGTTTAAAATTGTTTTTGGGCTCTTCAACAGGGAATATGCTGGTTGACGACCCAGAAGTGTTAGAAAAAATTTTCAAAAGTACTAACATGGTCATTTCCGTACATTGCGAAGATGAGACGACCATAAAGAAAAACTTTGCAGCGTACCATGAAAAATTTGGCGACGATATTCCTGTAAAGTATCATCCTAAAATTAGAAGTGAAGAAGCTTGCTACCTCTCATCCTCAAAAGCCATCGAATTAGCAAAAAAGACGGGGGCAAGATTACATATTTTTCATCTTTCAACTGGAAAGGAAACCCAGTTGTTTACCAATAAAATCCCTCTAAAGGATAAAAAAATTACGGCCGAGGTTTGTATACATCACCTTTGGTTTTCTGATGACGATTACGAGAAAAAGGGCACCTTGATAAAATGGAACCCTGCTGTAAAAACAGCGCAGGATAGAGAAAAGTTATGGGAAGCCTTGTTGGACGATAGAATTGATGTAATAGCAACAGACCACGCGCCACATACTATAGACGAGAAAAAAAACGTTTATACCAATGCGCCATCGGGAGGGCCACTGGTTCAGCATGCCCTGCCAGCTATGTTGGAAATGTTTCATAAAGGAAAAATATCATTGGAAAAAGTAGCTGAAAAAATGTGCCATAATCCAGCTATTTTATTTCAAGTTGATAGACGTGGCTATGTGCGTGAAGGCTATTTTGCAGATTTGGTTTTGGTAGATTTAAATAATCCGTGGACCGTAAAGAAAGAAAATATTTTATATAAATGCGGATGGTCTCCTTTTGAGGGAGCGACGTTTAGATCTAAAATAACACACACGTTTTTAAATGGTAATTTAGTATACCAAAATGCTACTTTTGGTAAGGTGAAATCTGCTAAACGACTAACATTTAACAGATGATTTTTAGAAAATTAATGTTATGCTTAGGGCTTGTTTTTGTAGTTGTAGGGTGCAATAACATAAAAAGTCCAGAAAAGCCCGAAAACCTGATTTCCAAAAAGGAAATGGTCAATATTTTAATTGATGCCAAGCTTATCACTGCAGCCAGTTCGGTTAACAAAAGAATGATGAGAGATAGCGGCGTGGTTGTGAGTAGTTATGTGTTTAAAAAGTACAATATAGACAGCTTACAGTTTGTTGAAAGTAACAATTACTATGCGTTTCACTTAAAGGATTATGAGGCTATTTATGCACAAGTATCTGATAGTTTGGAAAAACTCAAAGAAGCATTGAAAGAACAAGAGGCCGAAGAATGGAAAGTACAAACAAAACGTGAAGAAGATTCTTTAAAAGCTGTTAAAAAAGATTCTATTCGGCCATTAAAGGCAACAGATTCTTTAGTTAGGAGTGCAAAACGCGATTCGCTGACCGAACTTTTTCTTGAAAAGAAAGTTTCAAAAAAAGAAATGCTTCCTAGTCCTGTTTCAGATATTGTTTCCCCGTAGCAATAATGGTGTCTTCCATGTCTTGAAATTTATAATCCAAAGCATTCTTTATTTTACTGCAATCAAATTGGTTAACTGTATTTAAAGAATGTGCCAATTGTTTGGTTAGTTGTCTGCGTTTGCCTGTGAGTTTGTGGAATAGCCAATCCATACGCCAAGTAATGCCTAGAAGTAGTGGGCCAATCTTTTTTTGAGGAGGCTTCGCATTTACGGACTTGGCCATGGTCTGTAAAAATTTTTTATACGACCAATTTTCAGCAACTAAAACAAAACGTTCGTTGATTATGCTGCTCTCCATTAGTGATAACATCACCGATACTACGTCATCGACAGAAACTAGACCTATGCTGCCAGCAGGATAGTATTTGATGCCTTTGCTGGCTTTTTTAAAAATACTTCCAGAACCATAATCCCAAATTCCAGAACCTATAATTACACCGGGGTTAACTATAACAGTATCTAGGCCTTCCTGAGAACCACGCCAAACTTCCATTTCGGCACCATATTTTGTAATGGCATAAACACTATTGTCTTTTTCAGGGTTCCAAAACGTTTCCTCAGTAACGGGTTTCTGCCCAATGGTAGTTCCTAATGTGGCAACTGAACTAGCGTAACAAAGTTTTTTTATATTTTTTGAAATGGAAATGTTAACGATATTAGCGGTTCCCTCAATGTTAGTTTTTCTTAAAAGGTGGTATTTGTCAGGCTCAAACGAAACAAATGCCGCGCAATGATAAACCAAGCTAACACCATTGAAGGCTTCAGTTAAAGTGGGGATGTCTAAAATATCGGCTTCAACCCACTCAATGCGGTTAAAAACAGCGTCGTAATCGTCTGTGTAAGAAGAGAACACGCTTTTAGTTTTAGCTAGTTTTTGTTCGCTTCGGTAAATAGCTTTAACCTTTTTGTCTGTACTCGCTAGCCTAAAAAGCAAATGGGCACCTACTAAACCTGTTCCTCCTGTTACTAAAATCATAAAACGAAAGTAAAGAAATATTTAATAAGGCTAAGTAATTATACCCGTATTTTTATCTTTGCATAGTTTTTAAAAAAGTAACACTAAAATGAAGAATTTTGTTGAAGAATTAACGTGGCGTGGTATGATACAAGATAGTATGCCAGGAACTGAGGAGCATTTAATGGAAGCTATGCGTTTGGCGTATGTGGGTATTGATCCCACGGCTGATTCTTTACATATTGGTCATTTAGTAGGTGTTATGGGGCTTAAACATTTTCAATTGGCAGGGCATAAACCTGTTGCCTTGGTGGGAGGTGCTACCGGAATGATTGGCGATCCATCTGGAAAATCGGCTGAGCGAAATCTTTTAGATGAAAAAACGCTTAGACATAACCAAAACGCTATAAAAGAACAGTTGTCCAGATTTTTGGATTTCGATAGTGATGTCGAAAATGCGGCTATTATCGTGAACAATTACGATTGGATGAAGAATTTTTCATTTTTGGAGTTTATTCGTGATGTTGGCAAACACATAACCGTTAATTACATGATGGCTAAAGATTCGGTAAAAAAAAGATTGTCGTCTGATGCTACGACGGGGATGAGTTTTACAGAATTCACGTATCAGTTGGTTCAAGGTTACGATTTTTTACATCTGTACCGCGACAAGCATTGCACCTTGCAAATGGGCGGCAGCGATCAATGGGGTAACATTACGACTGGTACGGAGTTGATTAGAAGAATAGATTCTGGAAAAGGGTACGCTTTAACGTGGCCACTTATTACGAAAGCCGATGGGACAAAATTTGGAAAAACCGAAGGCGGTAATATTTGGTTGGATGCCGAGCGTACGTCGCCTTATAAATTCTACCAATATTGGCTAAATACCAGTGATGTTGATGCCGAAAAGTATGTTAAGATTTTTACCTTTTTAAGTAAATCTGAAATTGAAAAATTGGTAGAAACACATAAAGAAGCACCGCACATGCGGGCTTTGCAAAAGCGTTTGGCTGAAGAAATTACCGTAATGGTACACTCTAAAGAAGATTTAGATAATGCTATCAAGGCCAGTAATATTCTTTTTGGTAAATCTACTTCTGAAGATTTAAAGGAACTTAACGAACAAACCTTTTTAGATGTTTTTGATGGCGTGCCACAAACACAATTGTCAAGATCTGAGATTGATGGCGGTTTAGATATTATTGGAGCTTTGGCCGAAAAAGGTAGGTTTTTAAAATCGAACGGTGAGGCACGAAGAGCATTAAAGGAAAATTCTATTTCGGTAAATAAAGAAAAGGTAAAAGACAGTTACAGCATTACATCAAAAGATTTGATAAACAATAAGTTTGTATTGCTTCAAAGGGGTAAAAAGAATTATTTTGTTTTGCAATTCGATTAAATAAATAAGGCCCGAATTTAAATTCGGGCCTTATTGTTAACAAACCAAACTAATAGCTAAAATTTTCTTTTTCTTAGCTAAGTGTTTAGTCGAGCTTTTTAAAACTCCTTACACATGACCTCATTCTTTAAATTGTATTTTAACCCAGTTTTCATCAGCCTTCTTTTGTAGTTCTTTGGGGTTTTCTTTGTTCCATAATTTTAGGGTGTTGCTGCCCCAAGCCTTATAAAATAAATACAGTTTGCCTTCTTGAATTAAAAAGGCTTTCGGGTTGATTAATATTTTTTGGCCTTTTAGAGCTATTGCATAGGCGCAATATCCACCGTATTGCGGAATATATCTTTTGGGTTCTTTTAAAAAAAGGTTTAAATTTTCTTAGAATGAAACCTATACCAAACCCCATCAAATAAAGTTTTGTATTTGTCTGTGCCTTCAATGGCTTGATTGTTAAAATAGGCTACAACGTCATAACCCTTGGCCATATAACCACTTTTTAAATTGTGGTCTATTTGTTGGGCATATGCGACAGATGCAACCATTAAGGTTACGTACAGAAATAAACGTTTCATGAATTTGATTTACCGATTGAGTCTAAAAAAATAAAATTCCTTACAACAATTACAGCGCCATTAGGTTGCAACCCCGAATATCTGAGTTGTCAAAACGGCCAATAACCTCAAAAGTGTCATTTTCCAAAACCCTTCCTAAATCTTGAGTGGCTATAAAAGAACACGAATTGATGTTGGCTAAATCAATGATATTGATGCCGCCAGTTTTGTTCTTTGGGTTTAATGTCAAGGGGTCTTCGGTATCGCGGGTTAAAACTCTCATCCAAGGAGGGCATTCAAAAATACCGTTACCTTTAGAATAGGCCTGGCTCAAAAGCTCGGTCATGCCATATTCGCTATGTATTTTGTTTACACCAAAACCTTTTTTTAGTTTGTGGTGAAGTTCGGCGCGTATTATTTCTTTCCTTCGGCCTTTCATGCCTCCAGTTTCCATGACAATAGTGTTTTTCAGTTTGAATCGGTGGAGGTCTATTAAGTCCAATAATGCAAAAGAAACGCCAATGAGTAATATTTTTTTGGCGGACGCATCTAGTTTGGTCAAATGGTTTTGAAGGTCTCCCAGATTGTTGAGGTAAAATCCGCTTTCAGGTTGCTTTGAGGCTTTAATAAGCGCATCAACCATGTAGGTAAGAGAAGAGCCTTTGCGCTCTAAATAGGAGGGCAATAATGCCAGCACCACATAATCCTCAATATTACCATAAAAATGCTGAAAGCCTATTGAAAAGCTTTTCTCGTAAATTTTTAAATCTTTTACCAAGTGCTTGCTTGTGGTATTTCCCGTGGTTCCAGAGCTTGTAAAAGTGGTTTCGATGGGAAGATTTGAGCTTAAAACATTTCGGCTTTTAAAAAATTGAATAGGTAAAAACGGAATGTCTTTTATAGTTTTAACATCGCTGGGGTGTTTGTATAATAAGTCGCAAAACGACCGATAAACCTTATTGTTTTCAAACTGAAATTGAAAAACTTGTAATGCTGCATTTTCAAATTTCTGAGTGGTTTTAATATTGAAAATGTTGTTTTGGTCTATCATTAATAAACTGTAATTTTAATATAGTGTGCCTATCGATTTTACAAAAGTAGGTAAAATAAAAAAGCGTTACCAAGTAAGTAACGCTTTTAAAAACTTTAGGAGTTATAGATTTATTTGATTATTAATTTTTTCGTTGCCAAAGCATCATTTTGAAAAACTTCAACAATGTAAACACCGGGTTTTAACATCGAAATATCTAGTCTTTTGTTGGTAACCGATGCTTTAAATATGCTTTTGCCCAAAAGACCGTAAACGGTAACCTCCATAGTTTTTGTGTTATTGCTCAATAGGTTTACATGTCCTAAATGGCTTGGATTTGGAAACATTTTAAAATCGGCAATAGATCTTGGGGTGTTAGTGGTTAATGTGGCCTCAAAAGATTGTGAAATGATTATATTGTCAACTCGAACAGTTTCGTTCTCTGATGAATCAGATTGGCGAAGCGCAAAAGCTGTAATGGCATTTCCGGGGTCGTCTTGGTCGCTGCCTTGTATTGAGGTATCTTCTTCGCTCGAAGCGTTTATCCAGAGTTGGGTTTGGTTAGTGTCTTGGTCGTATTTTACTGTGGCACGATAGGTGGTTTCAAAAGACAGGTCCGTTGCCCATATCGCTTCGGCAGTACTACTAAGTGTGGCAATTCCAACTGAAAAGTCGCCATTAGAAGCCGGCGGTACAATATCAAGACGAGCAGTAAAGCTACTTGTGCCTACCATAAAATGGGCAAAATACTCGTTGTCCGACCCGCTGTAGGGGGCTCCCAAATCATCAACCGAAAAATCAAAGGCGTAATAAATACTTCCAGAAACCGCCGTAAATGATATGTTGGCATCTTCACTAGGTGAACCATGTTGCACAACAGCTTCACCTGATGAAATTAACAAATCGCCTTCGGTTCCGCTGTGGTTAGACCATGTACCGTTCCCTACGAGGCTGCCGTCAGTATAATCAAATGATTCGGTAAGGATAATTTGCCCGAACGAACAAAAAGAAATAAAAAAAGTAAGTGAAAAAAAGTAAAATTGTTTCATAGTAAAAAGATTTAATTAAAACACTAAAAGTAATGACTGTGATTTAATTAATTTTACTAAAAACCTAAATTTATTGATTTTTTTACTGTTAAATAACGATTTCTTTACTTTATCACTAATTTTCGGGTTTCGCTAATGTTGTTTTCGGTAACTTTTAAAATATAGATTCCTGGTTTGAGATTAGAAATATTCAATTGTTTGCCTCTTAAAAAAGTAGCAAAAATACGTTTCCCCAAAACATCATAAAACGCTATATTTTTGTTCGCGTTTAAGGAGGATTGTATTGTTAAAAAAGTATTGGTAGTGGTGTTTAAAGGGTTTGGGAAAACCGAAAGTCCTTTAATGCCTTTTTCTTGTGGCGGATTATTCCATATGCTTTGTGCTGTGACTTCCTGTGCAGAAAACAGTAAAAATGCAAAACACAACATGGTGAAGTAAAGCTTTTTCATAAAAGTCGATTTGGTCCTGTAAAGTTACTTTCATTAATCAAAATTGGTGCCAAAACAGTGTTAAAATTGCTGGTTTTCAGATGAAAAATCGACAAAAGGTTAATTTAGTGTAAGTTGTTTGTTATCTTAATGTTATTAATATGGTGTTTTAAAAGGAATTATGTTTTTAGTTTTATCTTTACCCTTGTATAACTAGTAGTTGACAAAATATGAAGAAGAAAGATATTAAAATTCTTTTAGTTGATGATGAGCCCGATATTTTAGAAATTGTAGGGTATAACCTAAGCAACGAAGGCTATCATGTCATTACAGCCGAAAACGGACAAGAAGGTGTGAAAAAGGCAAAAAAGGAAATTCCGCATTTAATTATTTTAGATGTGATGATGCCTGAAATGGACGGTATTGAAGCCTGTGAAATTATCCGTAAAAATCCAGATTTAAAAAACACTATCGTAACTTTTTTAACAGCGAGGGGTGAAGATTACTCGCAGGTTGCTGGGTTTGATGCAGGGGCTGATGATTACATCACCAAGCCCATTAAGCCAAAAGTATTGGTAAGTAAGGTTAAAGCGCTTCTAAGACGATTTAAGGAAGAAGATGTTGACGACACCGTTAAAGTGGGCAGCTTAGTGATTAATAGAGATGAATACAAAATCACATCAAAAGGAAAAGAGATAATATTGCCGCGAAAAGAATTTGAATTATTATCTTTATTGGCATCAAAGCCCGGTAAAGTTTTCAAGCGAGACGAAATACTCGATACCGTTTGGGGCAACGAGGTAGTTGTTGGCGGAAGAACCATTGATGTGCACATAAGAAAATTACGTGAAAAACTGGGTGATGATAGTTTTAAAACCATAAAAGGCGTCGGCTATAAGTTTGTAGATTAATGCAGACAAAATTTAAAAAATCATACCGGTTTGCGATAAAAACATCGCTATACATAACCATATACATAACACTCCTAATGAGTGTTTTTTTATATTACTTCTACGAGTTTAAATGGTATCAGGTTTTAGGTATATCAATTAGCCTTTTTGTGTTTTGCTTTTTAATTATTCAGTATAGTGTAGAGCGATTTATATACAAAAGGGTAAAAAAAATCTATGATGACTTAACGTTATTGGAGTCGGCTGATTTAAGCAAAGGCCCTATAACGACAGATATGCGCACCCTAACCCAAGAAATAGATAAGTTTGCCAAAGACAAAAAAATTGAAATTGAAACCTTAAAGGTGCGTGAAGAATACCGTAAGGAGTTTTTCGGTAATGTGTCGCACGAGTTAAAAACCCCCCTATTTACGGTTCAAGGTTATATATTAACCTTGTTAGACGGTGCTATTGAAGATAAGGCAATTCGGGAAAAATATTTAAAACGTGCTAGTAAAGGTATAGAAAGGCTGGGCTATATTGTTAAGGATTTGGATATGATAACCAAATTAGAGGTAGGCGACCTAAGGTTGAAAATAGAAACCTTTGATATTGTTGAGCTTACCAAAAGTGTATTCGATATGTTAGAGATGAAAGCCTCTAAAAAGAAGATTACACTAACATTCGACAGAGATTACCCAACCCCAATATTAGTAAACGCAGATAAAGACCGCATCCAACAAGTTTTGGTAAACTTGGTGGTAAACTCCTTAAAGTATGGGAACACAAAAGGAACCACAGAGATAAGCATAGAAAATCTTATAAAAAACAAAGTCATTGTTCGCGTAACCGATAATGGCGAGGGTATAGAAAAAGTACATGTGCCTAGGTTGTTCGAGCGTTTTTACCGTGTAGATAAAAGTGGATCCAGAAAAGAGGGCGGTTCGGGCTTAGGGCTTTCCATTGTAAAACATATTATTGAGGCCCACCAAGAAAAAATTTATGTTGAAAGCGAGTACGGCGTGGGTAGCGAATTTTCATTCACTTTAGAAAAGGCTGAATAGCTCTTTATAATCCAAATTAAAATTAAAAGCCTTAAGCCCAATAAAATTTGAGGTATTGTTCAGTTTTTCAATAGTAAACTCGTCTTGACTGCAACTGGGCACTAATTGCATTTCTGTTAATCGTTCCGCTAAATATTCCTGTTCAAATTGGCCGGGTGTTGGTATAAAAAAGGCCTTTTTGTTAAGTTTGGCTAAATCCATAACCGTTGTATATCCCGATCGCGAAAGTACCAAGGCGCTTTCATTTAATGTTTTTTCCAATAGGTCGGAGGTCATAAAATTGTAAATAGTCATGTTGCCAATAATTTGTATAGTTTGCTCCTGTTCCAGGATGCCTTTTACAAAAACCACTTTTCCTTTGTAGTTTTTAAGTTCTTCAAAAAGTTTTTGTTCAAGCATGGTGCGTTGTGGCTCCGGCCCAGAAAGTAATACCAGTAAGTCGTTTTTTATGTCGCATGGCTTGGTGTTAAACCTACTTAAAGGGCCAATATATTTTGTGGGGATGTCAAATGTTTTTGTATGTCCCAACTTTCCGCTTAAATTTAGTTCACCATCAGTATCAGGAACCCAGCAAGCATCAAACTTTTTAATAAACTTTTGGTGCATTTTGGTGCTCAGCCAAGTGGTAGTGCCACTTAAAACATTCAGCTGGTGCGTAATAAATACCGAGGGTGTGTTTTTGTTTCTAACGCCCAAGCGATTATCAGATATAATGCCCGCAATATCATTATGTTCTAAAATACCACTAATGGCTTTTTTTTCAGCTTTAATGGTCTTTAATAGTCTGGGCGAATCCTTTATCAATTTTAGCTTAAACATTTTGCCGTTTTTGGCATACGTAATATTGTACGAAGGCAGTTCAATAGACGATAAGTTTGGGAATTCCTTTCGCAACAGTGAAAGCGCATCCCCATCACTAGCAATAATGGGCACAAAGCCTTCCTGTACTAAAGCATTGATAATGGGGATGCACCGGGTGGCATGTCCGAGTCCCCAATTTAAAGGCGCAACTAAAATTCGTTTTTTCATTTTAATTATTGGGCGTTACCACAAGGGTCAGGCTTTCGGCAGTCGCTCTCTGCGAGGAGCTCCAACAAATGCCTCAATCCCTAACGCACTTTTTTAGAGAAAATCAAAAATAAGCGTATCGAGGCTGTTATATATTTCCTTAATTTTACCAAAATTATAATAATAATAAGAAATAGTTAACAAACCTTGGGAAGCAAAAACAAACTTAAACGATTTAAGGAAAACGAAACCTTTGCCAATGTATTCCAGCCAACACGCGATGAATTGGTGAATTCAAACTTTAGTTTAAAGGGCAATTGGCGAACCGATTTTTTTAAAAACGGTAATCCGTTGGTATTAGAACTGGGGTGCGGAAAAGGAGAATATTCGGTGGCTTTGGCGCAAAAGTACCCTGATAAAAATTTTATAGGAATTGATATTAAAGGCGCCCGTTTTTGGCGCGGTGCGAAAACGGCCGTTGAAGAAAACATATCCAATGTGGCTTTTCTTCGCATTCAAATCGAGCTTATCGAGTATGCCTTTGCTGAAAACGAAGTTGATGAAATCTGGATTACCTTTCCCGACCCGCAAATAAAATACAAGCGTACCAAACACCGCATGACCAACACTACGTTTTTGCAACGTTATAAAAAAGTGCTAAAACCAGAAGGCGTTGTAAACCTTAAAACAGATAGCGAGTTTATGCATGGCTATACTTTGGGCTTATTGCACGGAGAGGGGCACGAGGTGCTTTACGCCAACCACAATGTTTACAAACAGGAAGGAAGCCCTGAAGATGTAACAGCCATTCAAACGTTTTACGAATCGCAATATCTAGAACAGAACAAACCAATTACGTATATTCGGTTTAAAATTAAATAGAAGTGAACATCACGCTTGTCTTTTTTTTAGGAGTTGTTTTTGCGCTCTTGGGGGTAGTGCCTCCAGGACTTCTAAATATGACCGCAGCAAAAATCAGCCTAAAAGAAGGACATGTTAGGGGAATTGTGTTTTCAATTGGTGTTTGCGTTGTGGTTTTTGCACAAACCTATTTGGCATCAATTTTTGCGCGTTATTTAAGTAAGCATCCCGAAGTAATTAGTGTGCTTCGCGGTGTGGCCTTAGTTATTTTTATCTTAATAACCATTTATTTTTTATTTGTAGCCAAACCTGCTCCAAAGCAGCAAATTGAACCCAAAATGAAAAGTAAACACAGCCGATTTTTTCAGGGTATGTTGCTCTCCGCTATAAATGTCTTCCCAATACCTTATCAGGCTTATGTTACGATTACGCTCGCTTCAATTGGATGGTTAACGTTCGAGCAAATAAATATTATTTCGTATGTGGCCGGAGCTGGTACAGGTACGTTTGTTACGTTGTATATGTACATTTTCTTCTTCGATAAAATAAAGGGGAAAGCCTTTACGAGCCAAAAAAACATGAACCTTATTATTGGGGGCATTACTGGAATAATATCGGTGGTAACGCTTGTTAATATCATTCAGGAATTTTAGTGATGAAGGCAGAAACCTTAAGTTTTTTCGATAGAGTTTATGCCGTAGCCAAACAAATCCCGTTTGGGAGGACGACCAGTTACGGTGCCATTGCCAAATATTTGGGCGCTGCTAAAAGTGCAAGAATGGTGGGGTATGCCATGAATGGCTCAAAAGGAAAAGATGTGCCGGCACATAGAGTAGTGAACAGAAAAGGATTGCTTACCGGCAAACAACACTTTGAGGGAACATATTTAATGCAACAACTTTTGGAGAGTGAAGGTATTGTTGTGGTCGATAATCAAATAATGGATTTTGACAAGGTTTTTTGGGACCCTTCAAAGGAATTATGATACTTTAAAAAAATATGGAAAGGCCTAAGGTAGCATTCGAAAAATCTTGGTTTCCAATCTTAAGGTGTTCGTAGCCGCCAATAAATTTATATTGCTTATGGTGGTAATTCAAAAGGGCATTAAATTTATTAACGGTTTGGCTATTTATAAAGGTTTGATTAAAGTTTATTTCGACACTTAAAGGTCTGGAAAAAAACCATTCGGCACCTATACCGTATGTAAACCCGAATTCATCAACGGCGCCATCAACATACGAAGCGCCCAAGCCCCAAAAGGCATCAAATTTTTCAGAACGAACGCGGTAATATTTTCCAAGCATAGTATATAGCGCCAGGTTGTCGGTTCCGAAATTTGGATTGTTTTCCCAAAGCTGAAGGTAGCCGGTCTCAAGACTAACCCGTTTTAAAAACCGTGTTTCTAAATTAAGATGCATACCTTTTAGTCTTTTATTTTCAGAGAGATACCTGCCCGACAATTCAGTTCTTAAAAGTCTCGTGTCATCACTCAAAGTATAGCTGTAGTTTCCTTTGTTAGTTTTGTAATAAGGACGTTTTGTAATGGAAGCTTGGCTTGCTTTGCTTTCGGTTTCAAAAGGGCTTTCAATAGCCACGGCATAGGCGGTGTAACTAAAAAGCTGAACAAAAAAGCCACCAATTAATTCGGTTAAAAAACCAGTATTGCCATCGTTATTATCGCTGTAATGGTACCCTGAATTAGAACTTTCAGACTGCTCGTCGTCATCTTCAAGGCTCTGTTCTGCACGTCCAATTTTACTTTGCGAAAAACCAGAAGAACCAAACAAAATTATAACGGCAATAATAAAAGTTATTTGCTTCATAGCCTATGGCTTTAGTGTGGTTTAATTACATCATAAATTGTACCAATTTAACTTGTTCTAGGGTGTATTTTTGTAAAATCGATCATATAGCTAATAACAATGCTGTAATAGTTAAAACTTCTAACCGCAAGCTTCTGTCTTACAGGTTTATTGTATATATTTGCATTTAGATTGATTCTTAATAAAGAAAATGAAGTTAAAAAAACAAGATATATTAAAGGCGCTCGAAAACATTACGGTTCCCGGTGAAGGGCAAAATATGGTAGAAAGCGGAGCTGTAAAGAATGTGGTAACTTTTGGTGATGAGGTAATTGTGGATATTACCATTAAAAACCCAAGTTTACAAGCTAAAAAGCGTACTGAGGTTGATATTCTAAAAATCATCCATGAGAAAGTTTACGAAAAAGCCAAGATAAAAGTAAACGTAACGGTTGATGTGCCCGAAAAACCAAAAGCCAATGTTATAAAGGGAAAACCAATTCCTGGTATTCAAAATATTATTGCCGTGGCATCGGGTAAGGGTGGTGTTGGAAAATCTACTCTCACGGCCAACTTGGCGGTGTCTTTGTCTAAAATGGGTTTTAAGGTTGGTGTGTTGGATGCCGATATTTATGGTCCTTCAATTCCTATTATGTTTGATGTTGAGGCCGAAAAACCCTTAGCGGTAAACATTGAAGGTAAATCGAAAATGAAACCCATTGAGAATTATGGTGTAAAAGTGCTTTCCATAGGCTTTTTTACACAGCCCAATCAAGCAGTAGTTTGGCGTGGTCCTATGGCAGCAAAAGCTTTAAATCAAATGATTTTTGATGCCCATTGGGGCGAATTGGATTTCTTGCTCTTGGATTTGCCTCCTGGAACGGGCGATATTCATTTAAGTATCATGCAATCTTTGCCGATAACAGGTGCAGTGGTAGTGAGTACACCACAAAATGTGGCATTGGCCGATGCTAAGAAAGGTGTAGCCATGTTTCAGCAAGACAGCATTAGTGTTCCCGTTTTAGGAATTATTGAAAATATGGCTTACTTTACTCCTGCCGAATTACCAGATAATAAATACTATATTTTTGGTAAACAAGGCGCTAAAAACTTGGCAGAGGATTTAAATGTGCCATTTTTAGGAGAAATACCATTAGTGCAAAGTATTCGCGAGGCTGGTGATGTTGGGCGTCCAGCGGCTTTGCAAACCGCAACACCGTTAGAGCAGGCTTTTGAAAAGCTTACGCAAAACGTAGTTGAGGAAGTGGTTAGAAGAAATGATAATTTACCGCCAACCGAAGCCATAAAAATAACAACTATGGCAGGGTGCTCGGCTGTAAAAAAATAAATGTATTTTAGCCTTTTGTAATTAAGGTAAAATAATTACAACTAAACGAATATGACTTCAGAAGAATTAAGAGAAAAAGTAGAAATAGCCTTAGAAGAGATAAGGCCGTTTTTGCAAAGTGACGGTGGTGATATTTCACTATTGTCTATAGAGGATGATAAGCTTGTGAAAGTCCGGTTACAGGGTGCGTGCGTTGGTTGCAGTGTTAACCAAATGACACTTAAATCTGGTGTGGAAATGACCATAAAAAAGCATGCTCCACAAATAGAACAGGTTATAAATATAGATTAACACCTTTTTTTATTAAAAAAAGGTGTTGGCCTTATACATACAGTCTAAATAACTTTTTCTTCCCTTAAAAAATAGTGTAAGCTATCTGCTATTTTATGGCAGTTGCTAACTTTTGAAATGGCGTTACAGAATTTTGAGTCTGTGTTTTCTGTCTTGCAATTAAAGTCATTAAGGCTTATTTTAGAAAAGTTTTTGTTTATTTTTTTACATGCTTCGTAAAGGCTTTCAATAGTTTCAAATTGACTTGCCTCAACGTCATGTTTGAAAAGGTAGCCTCTTAAATAATTTTCAATAGCATGCTGTGCATTTTTGCAAACCAAATAAGACACTATGTCTTCCTCTGGCCTGTAAAGTTCTTTGCTAGCTTGATTCAGTCTTTTCTCAGCGCTTAAAAAAAAATAGGTGGGATCGGTTTCCATTATTAGAATATTAAAATTAGTTATTTATTGGATAATGAACTGCTCCATGCTACAATACTATAGTGTGGAGCAGTTCATACTTAATTTCAAACATTTAATTTTATACAAATGTTTTTTTAAAGGTGTTTATAGGTCTCTAAAAAGCTCTAATCGTTCCCATTTAGTATCCACTTCTTCTTGAGCTTGTTTAAGAAGTTGTTTGCCTAATTCGGCATTGTCCTTAACAACTCTTGAGAAGCGTGTTTCGGTATACATAAAGTCTTCTAGAGGTGCAGACGGAGCTTTTGAATCTAGTCTGAACTTCTTGCCTTTTGGTTTGGAAGGGTCAAATCTAAATAATGGCCAATAGCCCGTTTCTATTGCTTTTTCTTGATGAATAGCTGCATCCTTGAGGTCATAACCGTGATCTCCACAATGCGAGTACGCTATAATTATTGATGGACCTGGGTAAGCCTCCGCTTCTTCAATGGCTTTGAGGGTTTGTAGGTCTTTAGCTCCCATTGCCACTTGGGCAACATAAACATTGCCATAGGATATGGCTTGTAGAGCCAAACTTTTTTTGCCTGTTCGCTTACCAGACACCGAGAATTTTGCACTCGCTCCAAGGGGTGTAGATTTAGAGGTTTGCCCTCCGGTATTGGAGTATATTTCTGTATCTAATACCATGATATTGATGTCTTCTCCAGATGCCAGAACATGATCGACTCCACCATAACCAATATCGTAAGCCCAACCATCACCGCCAAGTATCCAAACAGATTTTCTGCGTAAGTATTCTGTTAATTCTGCTAATTTTTTGGCTTCGGGTTTATCAATTGAAGTCAGTTTTGCTTTCAGTTTGTCAAGATTTGAAAAATTTTCGGCTTTTTCGGCTTCAGTTCTCTCTTCATTTTTGAGAATCGCTTCTACTAAATCTGTACCTATTTCTCTCTCTAAAGATTTTAATAAACCAACAGCTATTTCTTGTTTTTTAGATAATGCTAATTTCATTCCAAATCCAAATTCGGCATTGTCTTCAAACAATGAGTTAGCCCAAGCTGGACCTCTACCAAATTTGTTGGCTTTATATGGTGTTGTTGGTAAATTACCACCGTAAATTGATGAACATCCTGTTGCATTGGCAATCATAATACTGTCACCATAAAGTTGGGTGAGCATTTTAATATAGGGTGTTTCACCACAACCGGAACAAGCACCAGAAAACTCGAATAAAGGTTCTAAGAATTGAGAGCCTTTAACATTGGTGATTTGCAATTCGGTTCGGTTATAATCAGGCAATTTTACAAAGTAGTCCCAGTTTTTGTCTTCAATGCTTTCAACATCCAATTTACTGTGCATGTTTATGGCTTTAAAGTCTGGGTCTTCTTTGCTTACAGCAGGACAAACGGCCACACACAAATCACACCCTGTACAATCTTGTGGAGATACTTGAAGCACGTAAGATTCTGTTTCTTTGTTAAAAGGTCTACCTTTTGCAGGTACTGCTTTTAAAGATGCCGGTTTGTTTGCCAATTCATCGTTAGAAACTACTTTAGCTCTAATGGCGGCGTGCGGACAAATGGCAACACATTTGTTACATTGTGTACAAAGATCTTCACCATCCCAAACAGGTACAAAATCTGCAATGCCCCGTTTTTCGAATTGTGTAGTTCCGGTTGGGAATGTACCATCAACAGGGAATGCGCTTACAGGTAATTCATCACCTTTACCAGCTAATATTTTACCTAAAACTTCTTTTACAAATGGGTCTTCAGCTCCAGTCATTGAAGCTTTCAGTTCAACATCACTTGTGATTTTATTGATATAGTCAACCTTTTGGAGATTTTCCAAAGATTTGTCCACGGCATTAAAGTTCATTTGAACCACCTTGTCTCCTTTTTTAGAGTAAGATTTTACAATGGCTTCCTTGATTTTTTGAATGGCTTCATCTTTTGGAAGTACACCAGAAATAGCAAAGAAACAAGTTTGAAGAACGGTATTGGTTCGCTTACCTAATTTTGCGTCGTGGGCTACTTTAGATGCATCTATGACGTAGAAATTCAATTCGTTTTTAATAATCTCGTCTTGCATGCGCATTGGAAGTTCGTCCCAAATGTCATCTTTGGAAAACGGTGCATTTAATAGGAACGTGCCTCCCTTTTTGATGTTTTTTAGGATATCATATTTTTCAACAAAGTTGAATTGGTGACATGCAATAAAATCAGCTTTGTGTATTAAGTAAGTTGAGTAAATAGGTTCTGGGCCAAAACGTAAGTGAGATACGGTTTGTGCACCCGCTTTTTTAGAGTCATAAACAAAATAGCCTTGTACATAATTATCGGTAGTTTCACCAATTATTTTAATGGAGTTCTTGTTGGCACCGACAGTACCATCAGAACCTAATCCATAGAACATGCAGTTAAAGGTATTCTTAACTGTTTTAAGCCTCTCACCTACCTCCAAGCTGGTGTGGGATACATCATCATGTATACCAATGGTAAAATGTTTTTTTGGTTTGTCCTTACTGAGCTCATCAAAAATAGCTTTTACCATTGCAGGGTCAAACTCTTTTGAAGAAAGACCATAACGGCCACCTATTATTTTTGGCATAATCCGTTCACTTTCTGTAAAAGCAGTAACCACGTCTTGATATAGCGGTTCGCCTAAACTTCCAGGTTCTTTTGTTCTATCTAAAACGGCTACTTTTTTAACAGTTTCTGGTAAAGCATCTACAAAATGACTAATAGAGAATGGTCTGAACAATCTCACAATAATAGCACCAACTTTTTCGCCATTTTTCACCATAGTGTCTACTGCTTCCATAACAGGGCCTTGACCAGAGCCCATAATAACGATTATTTTTTCTGCTTCAGGATGACCTACATAATCGAACAAACCATACTTTCTACCAGTATGGTTGTAGAACGCGTCCATCGTTTTTTCAACAATGCTCGGAACTTTTTCATAGTAAAGATTGGCCGCTTCTCGTGCTTGGAAAAAAACATCAGGATTTTGTGATGTACCTCTAACAACGGGATGATCTGGATCTAAAGAACGTTTTTTGTGATCCAAAATTTTGTCTTCGGGCATCATATCTTTAATGATGTCGTCCGTAATGCTGTCTATCTTAGAGATTTCATGAGATGTTCTAAATCCGTCAAAAATGTTCATGAAAGGCACTCTTGATTTTAATGTTGCTACTTGTGAGATAAGAGCAAAATCTTGCGCCTCCTGTACAGAACCACCAAATAGCATAGCAAAACCTGTTTGTCTAGCCGCCATAACATCAGAATGGTCACCAAATATAGATAAGGCATGTGTTGCAATTGTTCTGGCCGCTACATGGATAACAGAAGGAAGAAGTTCTCCTGCTATTTTGTACATGTTGGGTATCATGAGTAGCAGGCCCTGTGAGGCCGTAAATGTTGTGGTTAACGCACCTGCTTGTAACGAGCCATGTACTGCCCCTGAAGCACCGCCTTCGCTTTGCATTTCTACAATTCTTGGGATGTTTTCCCAAATATTTTTCTGTCCTTTTGAGCTATATACGTCTACGTGTTCACCCATGGGAGAAGCTGGTGTTATAGGGTATATGGCACAGACCTCATTGGTCTTGTGTGCAACCCTTGCTACCGCTTCGTTTGCATCGCAAATTAATTTTGGAAATTTTTTCATAATAATGTCTTATTTAAATAAATGGAAAACCGAATAAAAGTTTAAGCAAAAACTTTTGTACGAAATTTTAAAAATGTACAGACCTTCCAAGATTTTTATGATCCAAACTAAATCCCCTGAGGTCATAAAATAAATCTCTTAAAATTAAAAGTTGAATAGCGTACAGACTATGATATTTGTCATGTAATGGAAAAACAATAAAGCGGATTTAAAAAAAAATAAGGATATCTTATTCATAAGACATCCTCATTTTTAAAACGGATAATTTATTGAAATATTGAACGTAATAAATTTACCGCAATAGAAAAAAATCAAATATAGTTTAGTGTGGGTTACTCTGCGTGTAACCAAGCTTTTTTAGCTAATAAAACTTCCTCTGATTCAACATTGTTTTCATCTGGAACGCAACAATCTACTGGGCATACAGAAGCACATTGTGGTTCGTCGTGGAAACCTTTACATTCGGTGCATTTTTCGGGTACAATATAGTAAAACTCATCAGAAATGGGTTCATTCATTTCATCGGCATCTATCTCCTCACCACCAAGTGAAGTAACGCTGCCACTTAAAGCTGTTTCATCTGAATAAGCCCATTCTTGGTCGGGCTCATAAATTGCATTGTTTGGGCATTCTGCAATACAGGCATCACAGTTGATACATTCGTCTGTTATAATAATTGCCATAATTCATTGTGTTTAGAGAAGTAAAAGTAATTTCTATCTATAAATATTAATATGACATTTGTCACATTTAATTCGAAAAATGAAAATTATATTTGGTTAGAGTGCAAGTATTTAATTTTTTAAATTGAATTTGTTATGATAGCTAATAAAACGAGACAGAAGAAAAAGATACAGCACGAAGTTCTAGATGCCGTAGTAATAAGATTTGTTGGTGATTCTGGTGATGGGATGCAGCTTACCGGCACGCAATTTTCTGATACATCAGCTATGTTTGGAAATGATGTTGCAACATTTCCAAATTACCCTTCAGAAATACGCGCACCCCAAGGAAGTTTATATGGTGTTTCTGGGTTTCAGGTTCACATAGGTAGTGTTGAAATTAGTACACCGGGAGACGATGTAGATTTATTGGTAGCTATGAACCCAGCAGGTTTAAAAACCAATTTGTATGCGGTAAAACCTGGTTACACAATCATTGTGGATACAGATTCCTTTACAAAGAAGAATTTAGAAAAGGCTCAGTACTCAGGAAATCCGCTAAAGGATGGAAGCTTGACAAATTATAGAATTATAGAAGTACCAATGTCATCATTGACTAAAGAGGCTTTGAAGGACATTGAAGAGCTAGATAATAAAAGTATTGCCAGAAGTAAAAATATGTTTGCTTTAGGAGTTGTGTATTGGATGTATGATCGATCACCAGAACACACTATAGATTTTTTTAAGAAAAAATTTGCGTCTAAACCACATTTAATTGAAGCCAACACCAAAGTGCTGAATGCAGGTTTTTTCTATGCCGAAACCTTAGAGTTAATTCCTAATGCATATGCAATTTCGCCAGCTAAAATGGAGTCTGGTGTTTACCGGATTATAGCGGGTAATACGGCTACGGCGTGGGGCTTTCTTGCCGCTGCTGAAAAATCAGGGTTGGAATTATTTTTAGGTTCATACCCAATTACTCCGGCCACAGATATTTTACACGAACTTGTTAAGCACAAACACTTTGGTGTTAAAGCATTTCAGGCTGAAGATGAAATTGCAGGCGTAACATCTGCAATAGGGGCTTCGTTTGCTGGAGATTTAGCTATTACAACAACATCAGGTCCAGGTTTAGCACTAAAGAGTGAAGCTTTGGGTTTGGCCGTAATGTTAGAGCTGCCTTTGGTTGTGGTTAATGTACAACGTGGAGGCCCTTCCACTGGGTTGCCAACTAAAACTGAGCAGTCTGATTTATTGCAAGCCATGTATGGTAGAAATGGTGATAGTCCTGTAATAGTTTTGGCTGCCGATACACCTTCTGGCTGCTTTAATTATGCCTATCAAGCTGCTAAACTTGCTTTAGAGCATATGACGCCCGTTGTTCTGTTAACAGACGGATACATTGCCAATGGTTCAGAACCTTGGAGGATAAAACGTGTTGTAGAAATGCCTGAAATTAAAAACAATAAGGTAATCGAAGTCAATGAGAATTGGCACCCGTATGATAGAAATATTGAAACTCTAGCACGAAATTGGGCTGTTCCTGGGACATTTGGTTTAGAGCACAGAATAGGTGGTTTGGAAAAAGATCAAATTACAGGTAATGTGTCTCATGTTCCAGAAAACCATGAGGCTATGACTAAGATTAGAGCAGCTAAAATTAAGCGAGTACAAAATTACATTCCTGATTTAGTGCCTGAATTTGCTGAGTCTGGTGAATTGCTAGTTGTTGGCTGGGGCGGAACATATGGCAGCTTACATTCCGCTGTAAAACAATTAAATATGGAGGGGCATAAGAATATAGGTTTTGCCCATTTCAGCTATATAAACCCATTGCCGAAAAACACCGAAGAGGTGCTTAAAAGCTTTAGGAAGATTGTGGTTTGTGAATTAAACAATGGGCAATTTGTTAATATTCTGAGAATGAACTTTAACATCTTTGGGTTGTTGCAATATAACAAAGTACAAGGATTGCCTTTTGGCAACAGTGAGTTAATTGAAGAATTCAAAAAATTATTACGGTAATCATGGAAACAACTGCAGAAAGAAACTATACATTTAAGGATTTTGCTAGCGACCAGGAGGTAAGGTGGTGCCCTGGTTGTGATGATTATGTTGTTTTACGATCGGTGCAAAAAGCACTTCCAGAAATGGGGGTAAAAAAGGAAGATGTTGTTTTTATTTCTGGTATTGGGTGCTCATCACGTTTTCCATATTACATGGATACTTATGGTATGCATGGCATTCATGGTAGAGCCCCTGCCATTGCAACTGGTGTTAAACTGGCAAATCCGAGTTTATGTGTTTGGGTTATTACTGGAGATGGGGATTCTATGGCTATTGGAGGCAATCATTTTATCCATGTTTTACGTCGGAATATAGATTTAAATATCATTTTGTTTAATAATGAAATTTATGGGTTGACCAAAGGACAGTTTTCGCCAACATCACTTGTGGGGCAAAAAACAAAATCGTCACCCTATGGTAATACACAACCACCCTTTTACCCTGGCGAATTGGCCATAGGTGCACAAGCTCGTTTCTTTGCAAGAATAGGGGGTAATACACCAAAGGAAATGACCCAAATTTTTATTGAAGCTGAAAAGTTTAATGGAACCTCTCTAATTGAAGTGTTACAAAATTGTGTGATTTTTAATAATGGATGCTACACACAATTCACAGATAAAGATGTTAGGGGAGATAAGCAGTTGTTTGTTGAGCATGGAAAACCAATGATTTTTGGAAAAGATAGAAATAAAGGTTTGGTGCTAAACAATTTGAAATTGGAAGTGGTAACCATTGGAGAAAATGGCATATCAGAAGAGGATATTGTGGTGCACAATGCCTTAGAAGAAGACCCGACCATGCATCAAATGTTGGTGAGGTTAAAATATCCATTGGTAACTGGAATTATAAGAAGTTTTGACGATGTTACCCTGGAAGAACGAGAAGATATCTTAACAAAAGAGGTAAAATCACGCTCAAAATTTGTAAAAACCGACGACCTATTCTTCTCTGGAGAAATATATCAAGTAAATTAATTTAATAGTTGACTAACTCAAATTAAAAATGCCTTTTTCAAATTATTATAAAAGGAGGTGTTTTCTTATTAAGGTATTATAAATTGAAGGTTTATACCAATGCAGTAAATCCTAAAAAGGCCAATGATAAAAGACCAGCAACCAATAAATTAATGGGCACGCCTTTCATGTCTTCTGGAATATTGGCAAGCTCTAATTCTTCTCTGATGCTAGCAAAAACAATTAAAGCCAATCCAAAACCCAGAGAGTTTGATATGGCATAGAAAACCGCTTTTAACAAGTTGCTATCTTCTAATCCTAAAGCTAAAATGGCAACGCCCAAAACCGCACAGTTTGTTGTAATTAAAGGAAGAAAAACGCCAAGAGCTTGATACAATGCCGGACTTACTTTTTTCAAAATAATTTCAACCATTTGTACCAATGCAGCAATCACCAAAATAAAAGTTATGGTTCTTAAATAGTTTAAACCACTTGGAATTAAAACATATTCATGTAGTAAATATGTTACAGTAGTGGCTATGGTCATAACAAATAAAACAGCTCCAGACATGCCTATTGAGGTTGAAACCTTATTGGAAACTCCTAAAAATGGACAAATGCCCAAAAACTGAGACAAAACAATATTGTTTACGAAAACGGCTGCTATAAGTATAATTAAGTAATCCATGGTTAAGCAGTTTTAGATGTTAGTTTGTTAAAAACGGCAGTTAAATAAGCTAGGGCAATAAATGCACCCGGAGGTAAAATAAAAAGTATAAACGTGTTGGCATTTTCTGGAACAAAGGATAAACCAAATAAACTACCATTGCCAAGTATTTCGCGAACAGCACCTAAAACCGTAAGAGCCAAAACAAAACCAAGCCCCATACCCAAGGCATCAAGAATAGAAGATATCAAATTGTTTTTTGAAGCAAACGCTTCAGCTCTACCAAGTATCAAACAGTTTACCACAATTAAAGGAATAAATATCCCGAGTTGTTCATATAAAAATGGAATAAAGGCTTCCAAAACCATTTCAACTATCGTAACAAAAGAGGCGATAATAATGATAAAAGCAGGGATACGAACTTTACTTGGGATTTGGGCTTTTACTAATGATACCACAATGTTTGACATTAAAAGTACAAACAAAGTGGCAACGCCCATGCCCAATCCATTAAATGCCGATGAGGTTACACCCAAAGTAGGGCACATACCCAAAAGCATCACGAAAATAGGATTCTCTTTGATGATGCCTTTTAGGAAATTTTGTTTTTGATTTATATCGTTTGCCATGATTCTTGTTATTTAGACGGCTTGAAGGCATCTTTGTTTTCTAAAAATACGTTGTAAGCCATATGCGCAGCTTCTGTAAAGGCCCTTGAGCTTATGGTTGCACCTGTTAAGGCATCCACTTCTCCACCATCTTTTTTAACCATTATGTTGAAAGTGTTAGGGTTTTTGTTTCTGAATTGTTGCAGAAAACTTTCGTCTTTCATTTTTGTGCCTAAGCCAGGTGTTTCTTTCTGCTCCAAAACCGCAATGTTTCTAATGGAACCATCTGGTTTAAATCCAACCATAATTTTAACGAGTCCACTAAACCCTTTTTCAGAAAAACCAGTTACTGCGGCTCCAACAAATTCTTCATTATTATAAGCAGGATAAACTTCTATGCTATCGGTTGCAGTTTCCAATTTTACTTTTTTTAGATCTTTAACAGGGTTGTTATTGAACTCGGGCAGCACTTGTTTTATGGCGTTTATTTTTTTTTCTAGTTTGGCTTTGGCTTTTGGTTCAATGGTTAAATCATTTACAAAGCCTAATGCAAAACCAGATATGAGTGTGATCAATAAAAGAGACACGGTCATATTTAAGAATGTTGATTCTTTCTTGCTCATAATTACACGATTTTAGCTTTTATTTTAGAACCAAATCTTCGTGGTTTAAAATATTTGTTAATTAAAGGAACAAAAGCGTTCATGATTAAAATGGCAAACGAAATGCCTTCGGGATAAGCTCCAAAAAGTCTAATTAAAACCGTTATTACGCCAATGCCAATGGCGAAAACAGCCATGCCTTTTTTTGTCATGGGACTCGTAACCAAATCGGTTGCCATATAAAAGGCTCCTAAAATGGCGCCACCAGATAAAATATGGATAAGTGGATTGGCATATTGTTCTGGATTAACTGTCCAAAAAACACCTGTAAAAAAGGCCATAGTGGCCAGAAGGATTACCGGGATATGCCATGAAATAACTTTTCTAACAATTAAATATATACCACCAAGCAATAAGGCTAACGCCGACATTTCTCCTAAAGAACCACTTGTTACACCAAACAGCATATCCATAGCAGAAGGAATTTTTGCGCTAATTTCAGTCATGGTTTTGCCTGCCATTAGCCCTTCTTTTATGGTGCCCAAAGAGGTGGCTCCAGTTACAGCATCAACTAAAGAGGTGTTGTTTTCAACGGCTGTGGGCCACATAGTCATTTGTACCGGGAATGAAACGAGTAAAAACACGCGCCCCACCAATGCCGGATTAAAAATGTTAAAGCCCAGGCCGCCAAACGATAATTTGCCAATACCTATGGCCACCAAACCACCAACAATAACCATCCAAATAGGGAGGCTTGAAGGTAAGTTGAATGCCAACAAAACACCTGTAAGTAACGCAGAACCATCACCCACAGTTACTTCAGCTTTAAAAAGATATTTTTGAATTAAATATTCGAATAAAATACATGACGAAATGGCAACAGTTGTTACAATCAAGGCGCTGGGTCCAAACACATATATAGAAACCAAAAATGCAGGTATTAATGCGATGACAACGTCATACATAAGCTTTTTTGAAGTCCTATCGGAGTGGACATGCGGCGAGGCAGATACTATAATTGGTTGAGCGCTCATATCTAGTTTTTGGAAGTGTTTAGTTTTTTAACAATATTTTTTCCAAACCTTATGTAATCGAGTAATGGACGGTGAGAAGGGCAAACATAACTGCAAGAACCACACTCAATACAGGTCATTATATCTTCGTATGATGCTTTTTCATACATGCCTTTTTCAGAAAGATTCATGAGCAAATGAGGTTCTAGTCCCATTGGGCAAACATTAATGCACTCACTACAGCGGATACAGTTTTTGGGTTCGCCTCGGCTAGCTTCGTCTTCCGAAATAACTAAAATCCCAGAAGTTCCTTTGGTAACGGGTACATCCAAGTTTTTTATGGCTTTACCCATCATTGGGCCTCCGTTAACTATTTTTCTTGTGCCTTCGGGCAAACCGCCTACTTCTTCTACTAGGTCTTTAATAGGTGTTCCAATTTTCACCCAATAATTCGACGCATTTTCTAGTTTTTTCCCAGTAACTGTTACGACACGTTCAATTAAAGGTTTGTCGTGTTGAATGGCTTGGTAAATGGAAAAAACAGTCCCGACATTATGTACGATAACACCAACGTCAAGAGGTAATCCATTTTTTGGAACTTCTCTTTTTAAAATGGCATGGATTAATTGCTTTTCGCCACCTTGGGGATATTTTACTTGTAATGCCGCTACTTTAATGGTATGGTCGTTTTTGGTAAGGTTTTTAAAGAGCTTGATGGCATCCTTTTTGTTGTTTTCAATACCAATAACAGCTTTGTTAAGGTTTAAAGCTTTGAGCAATATTTTAATGCCAACGACTATTTCTTTGGCTTTTTCGAGCATTAATCGGTGGTCGGCTGTTAAATAAGGCTCACATTCTACACCATTAATAATAAGGTGGTCTAATTTGGCCCCTTCTTTAACATGCAATTTTACATGTGAAGGAAATGTGGCTCCACCAAGACCGACAATACCAAAATCGTTTATTTTTTGAAGAATATCTTTGGCATCCGCTTCAATTTCGGTTTTTAAAGGATATTCAACCTCCTCAAAATTAGATTCGTTTTTTTGGTCGGTTCTGATGACAATGCATTGTTTTTTATAGCCGCTGGTATCAATAATCATATCCAGTTTCGTGACGGTTCCCGCTACTGGGGAATGGATGTTTGATGATACAAACCCACCAGATTTTGCGATGACTTGGCCAATTTCAACTTTATCTTTTTGGTTTACTATTATTTCTGAAGGAATACCAATATGTTGAGCTATGGGTACATAAACCACTTTGGGCACTGGCATTTTTTTAATGCCTTTTGAAGAGGTTATCTTGTTTTCTGGGGGATGAATACCGCCTTTTGGAAATGTTTTAAGCATCTGTTTTTGAGTTTTTGGGTTGTACATTTGCTTCGGCAACAGCTACTTTATCTTTTTTTGGCACTTTTACTTTTTTCGGTGGAAAATTAGTTTCTATGATGGAATTTGTTGGACAGACTGCAACACATTTTCTACATAAGGTACACAATTCAGCATCTATATACGCTAAATTATTTTCCATAGTAATAGCGTCTTTGGGGCAAATATCATCACATTTAGAGCATCCAATGCATGCCACTTCACATGCTTTTTTAGCTATTCCTGCCTTATCTTCATTTAGGCAACCAACAAAAATTTTTAGGTCACGCTTATTACGGGGGCGCATTTCTATAATATCTCTGGGGCAAGCTTTAACACAGGCACCGCAGGAGGTACATTTATCTGTAATAATTACAGGTAAACCAGTGGAATCATCTATATACATGGCTTCAAAGTCGCAAACAGTAACACAATCGCCATCACCTAAACAACCGTATTGACAATCGGTTTCTCCACTGTAGACCATGGCAGATATTGCGCAAGATCTTGGGCCTTGGTATTCTGTGGTTTTAGGGCGTACATCACAACCTCCTTGGCATAGCATTACGGCTACAGTAGGGTCTTGTTCTGCTACTTCCTTGCCTAAAATTTCAGAAACCTGCTTCATAACATCGTTACCCCCAACAGGGCAGAATAGGTCTGAAATATCTTCCGATGCCACAAGTTTTTCAGCAAAGGCCTTACAACCAGGCGACCCACACCCACCACAATTGGCTGCAGGCAATATTTCGTCAACTTCAGTAATTAGGGGGTCTTCATAAACGTAAAACTTCTTGGAAACTACGTAAAGAACAACGGCTGCAATAACTCCTAAGGAAGCTAATAACAAAACACTATTTAATATTGAAACGGTCATGCTCAACTTTGTTTTAATATTGAAATTTTAAAAACACTTTTAAAATTGTTTTTAAGGTAATAGAGAGTTAAGTAATATGGCAATAACACCAAAATAGATAGTACTCCTGCTACCCATTCAGTTAAAAAAGTAGAAGCAATTATTAAGGTGAAAAGCATTAATAAGAAGGGGAAAACATAAGCCCAAAACACGGCTTTAAAGCCCAAAGTTTTTTTCAGTACAACCTGTACTTGTTCATTAACTTTAAAAGGGTCTTTTGCATTATATACAATGACCTCTTTTGTTACAGACTCTGAAATACCACATGATGCTTTTGCTTTGCACGATTCGCAGTGTATGTTTTGTTCTAAGGTAACAATAACAGATTCTCCAGAAATTTTAGAAATAACACCAGAATGAACAAAAGTGTCCTTATTTTTTATTTGAGTTTCCACAGCTACTAGATAGTTACATCAAATTACTTGGTTAAAGTACTATAATCAGCATTCGAATTTTATGATTTATGTCAGGAATTGTTATTGTTTTAAAAAATATACTTAAATTTATTAAAGGGAAATAGTGTGTAAAGGTTTGTTTTATAAAGAATTAAATTTTAAAACCTATTAATCCTATAAGATTTATAGGGAAATAATTTGATAATAGTAAATTATGTTTTATTTTTGCCCAGATTTTTAAAAAATCACTGAGCATATACACTTAAAGTTTTTAAACAATAGCGGTAGGATGGACATTAAAGTAAACATTACAGATAGGGACGGAGTGAAACATGAAATTTTGGCGCCAACTGATATGGCTATGAACCTTATGGAAGTTGTTCGTTCGTATGAGCTTGCTCCAGAAGGAACTATTGGAATTTGTGGTGGTATGGCTATGTGCGCGTCATGCCAATGTTACGTTTTAAGCAATCATGATTTGCCTGAAATGAGCGATGATGAGGATGCGATGTTGGCCGAAGCTTTCGATGTAAAGGATAACAGCCGATTGGGGTGTCAAATTCAAATGACACCTGAAATGGAGGGGCTTGAAGTAGAACTTGCTCCTGAAAGTTAAGCCGTTTTGTAGTCAATTAGTCGTCGAGGCCCCCTCAATAACACTCTAACTATTTGCAGTATGCCATTGTCTTTTGTGGCAATTTACCACTTAATTAATGAGATTTTACCATTTTCAATTTCAATACCGCTTATACTTCTGGGGTGAACACAGCTGCCGTCGTTAAAAAAAACAATATCCCCTGGTTCTGGAAATCGTGGCCGGTGGGTATGACCAACAATAGCTAGTAGATTGTTATTTTCTGTAATCCAGTGCTTTGTTCTACGTTCAACTTTAGTGAGCTCTTTGTAGTTTTTTGCAGGGCTTGTAGGGGCTGAAATTCCCATAACGTTTAATGGTTTCCAAAGTATTTGCACCATAAAACGGCTCCATTTCCAAAACAGAAAATTCCACCAATCGGCTTGATGGCCGTGAGTTAAAAACACTTCTTGGCCCGTTACACCGTGTTTTAAAATGACGACTTATTGTAGGTAATATCTTTAAAAAGTTCTTCGTCTTGTCCTGTTTTTGGATCGAAATAAGAAGATAAGTTTTCTTTACATAATTAGGATCGAGATAAGCCATATCGTGGTTGCCCCATATCATGTGTAGCTTTTTGTCCTTATGAAAGAGTTTCATGAGCATGTACACGTTTTATGGGCGCTAAGAATGGATTCAAACGATAAATTTTCTAAAGTTCATCGCCATCGTCAAGTTCGCAATACTGAAAGCCTTCAGCGTAATAATGTTTTAAGGCATGAAAATAAATATTGCGGTTATTGGCAAAATCGTTAGCAAAACTATTGTCTCCGCGGTGGCAGTCGCTAAATAAAATGAATTTGCTGTCGTCGTCAAAATCAATAACTTTTTCATTTTTATAAGCGTTATCCAGTATTTTTTTAGATGAAAACATACAAAGTAAATGTAAACAAAAAAGCGTTTCAAAACGAAACGCTTTTATTGATTTTAGCAGTGCTTATTTAGACTAATCCAGCATCATACTAAAATTTGAAATTAGTCACCATATTTATTTTCGGTACAAGGGGTCTGCACCTATTGTGCCCACTAAACCTTTGAGATATTCTTCAGATTTTACTCTGTTGTATAACTGTTGGACATTTTCCAAACGTTGTTTTATGTTCATTTCGGCAACTAAGTTGTCATTATTAGGGTCTGCTACAAAGGCTTCTAAATAATCAATTTGGTCGCCGTAGTATTTAATGTCTTTTTGTTGTTTTAATGCCAATCGTTCTTTGTACCAATCGGCATCTAAAACATAGTCTCTGTCAAAATACTTTCGTAATTCGGGGTCGCTAATGCTTTTGCCTTCATAATTTCCATAAGCCATAATGTGCAACAGTATTTTTAAAGGCGGTATGGCGGCATCAATACTGCCATCTTCAAAATAGTTAAGGGCAACTTTTTGTTGAGCTTCAACAATGTTGTTTATACCATCAACATAATCTTCAATACCTTGCAATTCTGGTTTTAGCATTCTTTCGTTAAATACCGCTGTTGGTTCATCGAACAACCTGTTTAAGCATAACAAAGCAAAAGTTTTGGTGATTCTGTAACCCAGTCTACTTGCTAGTATGGTTTTGCCCTCGTACTCGAAATCTTCTATTTTTTCTAACGAGCCATTGGAAATTAGGTTATTAGGGTCTCTGTCTTCGGGAGCCATTCTGGCCCAAATCTCAGGAATTAATAAACTAACATCGTGGTCTATCTTGTTTTCGGCACCAATGTATCCTGCGGCCGTGCTAAATCCATTAGATTCCGTTAAAATATGCGATAACAAAGCATTGTTTAGATCTGTTGTTGGTGTTAACATATTAAACGGTGCTTTAGTTAAGGCACCTTCTGTTCCTGCTCCCGTTGTTGATGGCGATTTACCTGTTAAGCTACAGATGAAATCCATAAACAATTCGGGCGTTTCTTGGTAATGTATAGGGTTATAAACAGCTAGAGGTCTAATGCCTGCTTCTTTGTCAACTGGGTTGTTTCTTCTTCCTGGTAAAACGGCATTGACAACGTGAATTACAGGGTCGTCCAACTTTATTTTTCGTTTTAAACGAACACCCATATCTGAGATATAAGACGCTTCAGTTTCGTTATAAAACCTATTAGGTTCTAAATAACGTGGGTTTTTGGTTGGTAAACCGTCTTCTACAATCCTTGGATGCGAAGGTAGCACGAACTGTACATCGTCGTCATCATTTTTTATAATATCTTCAATAAAGTCTTTTACAGGTTGTGTGTACTTGTCAAAGTTTATAGTGTCCTCATAGATTTCAATTGCATCTTTTTTAGTTAGCATTTCATAATTTGTTAAAAACCTGCCATCTGAAATAATATCTAATTCGGCGCCTTTATCATAACCTCTAACAATGGCTTCATCTGGCCTTTGGAACAAATGGGCCTCGCAATTTGTTAGCACTTTTACACTTTTGTTGGGGTATTCCGGGTTTAACGCTTTAAACTTATTTCTGGGAAGCGTAATTGACGCTGTGATGTCATCTTCGGTTTGAATTTTTTCACAAGCTGAAAAGTCCGAACGCAATTTATTCAGCATCCAGTTGCCTTGTTGGTTAAACCCTATTCTAACATAACTACCTACCACAGGTGTGTGGTTGTATAGTAGCGCTGTACCTTTATCACCATTGATAATATCAACAGTCATCATATCTTTCCAGTTAAGGTTGGCGCCATGGGCTTGCCTAAACAAGCGTTTAACAAATAGTACTAACGAGCGTACGTGTACTGGGATGTTTCTTAGCCATTCGTTGAATTCATCAGAGTTCTCTTCTGAAGGGGTTAGTAGTTTTACAACAGAGCCCAATGTTCTTTTTTCACTTAACAAAGACCTTGATTTCGGTCTGTTGGGGTCTTTGTCTTTCCATCTGGTAGAGTAGTTAAATTCTATGATTTCATCGGCTTTCTTGAAGTCTTCTTCTATATCATGAATGTTAAACACACTATAGGTAATGGCATTTTGCATGGATTTTGAAATTTCTGACTTCCCACCTCCAGAAACGGTACAGGGTTTATGGCAAAATACACCTTCTGGGTAGGTTTCAATCATGCGCCATAAATTGATGGATTTATGTTTTTCTAATCTTAGTTTGTTACCTGATGGATGGATGTAGGTTTTAAAAGGCGATAATTTTAATTTTTGTTCTTTGCCTTTATGGTTCCAAGTAATGCTGTTGGTATTTGTATTGAAATAAGACGACTCAGGGATGTAAACGATGTTCGGATATTTTTTGTCTATGGCATAGTTTTCTGGTTTTACTTCAATGCGGTCTCCTAATAGGTTTTTTACATCTTCAAAAGTGTGGTCTAGCCCGTAATATTGGTTGTAATCATTACAGTTTACGGTATCGCCCATAACACGTCTGGCATAAGCGATGGCGCCACCCGCATGCTCTTCTTCAGCTAAGCCGTAAAGGTTTGCAGAGTAACTTATCTGGGTTTTGATTTCTTTTTTGGAGTAACCATAATAGTTGTCTGCAATGAGTGTAACAACAACGCCTCTGTCATCTCGGCATGTAATTTTAAAAGCGCCTCCGTCGTTGTAGAGCTCGTTTTCATCTGTCCAGCACATACCATCTTTTTTCTGGCGGTCTGTAGCATCTTTGAAATGAGGAAGGCCAACATCTTTCTTTTTAAGTTTTAAGAGCTGTGGGGCAAGAATGATACAGCCGGTATGGCCGGTCCAATGTTCGGGGTCTAGTGCGGCATCATTATGAGCTAAATTAGGGTTGCCCGCATTACCAAAAATATTTTCAACAAAGTCTAAATTACTCACTAATGATCCGGGCGCGAAAAAACGTACCTCGAGTGATTTTTCTGCAATAACACCTTTTACTTCGGGGCACACTACGGGTCTTAGAAGCATTGAAACCATCGTTTTGGCTCGTTTCTCTTGGCTCGAAGTAAATGGAAGTGTATTAAGCTCTTCTGAAGGTTTAAAGGCAGCATTTAAAAAATGAGCCAAAACCACTTTAGGGACTTCTTTTTTGTCTAGAGGTACTGGAAGCGGCCCCTCAACAATGTGGAAGGTGCCTTTGGTGGTTCTTTTATCATGTAAAGGGTTGTTTAAAATACCTTGTTTTAACCGTTTAGAATTGACCAAATCACTTTCAAAAGAATCACCATCGGGCGGTAAGCTAGCTTCTCTGGCTTGCCCTTTTTTAGACAGTATTAAAGTGTCGTTAGGTAGTTTGTACGATTTGTTTACCTCAATATCTTTTAAATAATCGTCTATAAAATTTTGGATTCTAGAGTCGGCAGGCGATAAATGGTCGGCCAATAGTCTCGACTTTTCCCTTAAGCTCATTATAAGCGGTCGGGTGGTCTTTTCAAATTCAGGGTCGCAAAATTTTTCTTTGCTGTCATTTTTATCCCTGAAAATTGGTTGCCCAATGGCTGCTAATTGTAAATTAATAAATTGAATGATGTCTTTTCTTGTTTCTGGCGTTGTTGCGTTGTCCACTTTATGATTGTATTAAGTTCTTAATGTTTTCCTTGTTTAGATGCTTTTGAAAAGTCAAATTTAAGGACTGATAAAATAAAAAAAACTGTCGAATGTCATATTACTGGTATAATTTTTAAGAAAACGTTTGCGAGGAATAAATTAATTGAGACTATTTAAATGCATTTAAACCTGTGATATCCAATCCGGTTATCAGTAAGTGAATATCGTGCGTGCCTTCGTAGGTAATAACGCTTTCTAAATTCATCATATGCCTCATAATGCTGTATTCGCCTGTAATGCCCATACCTCCCAATATCTGTCTGGCCTCTCGAGCAATGGTAATGGCCATATCAACATTGTTGCGCTTTGCCATCGATATTTGTGCTGAGGTCGCTTTGTTTTCGTTACGTAGAAGACCTAATCGCCATGTTAATAATTGTGCCTTAGTGATTTCGGTAATCATTTCGGCCAATTTTTTTTGTTGCAATTGAAACTGCCCAATGGGTTTTCCAAATTGTTGGCGTTGTTGGCTATAGCGTAATGCGGTATCATAACAATCCATAGCAGCACCAATTGCGCCCCAAGCAATGCCATAACGCGCAGAATCTAAACAGCCCAAAGGTGCGCCTAGTCCAGATTTCTCTGGAAGAAGATTTTCTTTGGGGATTTTTACATTATCGAAAATAAGCTCACCGGTGGCCGATGCTCGCAACGACCATTTATTATGGGTTTCTGGAGTTGAGAAACCTTCCATCCCACGTTCAACCAAAAGCCCATGGATACGTTCGTTTTCATCTTTGGCCCATACAACGGAAACATCTGCAAAAGGGGCGTTGCTAATCCACATTTTGGCTCCATTTAATAAGTAATAATCGCCTTTGTCTTTAAAATTGGTGACCATACCGCCTGGGTTGCTCCCATGGTCAGGTTCTGTTAGTCCAAAACAACCCATCCATTCGCCCGCCGCCAATTTGGGTAAATATTTTTGGCGTTGTGCCTCGGTGCCATATTTCCAAATGGGATACATTACCAATGAGGATTGTACAGATGCTGTACTGCGAATGCCCGAGTCGCCCCGTTCAATTTCCTGCATAATTAAGCCATACGAAATCTGGTCCATCCCAGCGCCGCCGTATTCTGTTGGGATATAAGGGCCAAATGCTCCAATTTCAGCCAGTCCTTTTATTACTTGTGTTGGAAATTCTGCTCTCTGGGCATAATCTTCAATAATAGGAGATACTTCTTTTTTAACCCAATCGCGCGTTGCACTACGTACTAGTTTGTGCTCTTCGGTTAGTAGTTCGTCTAAATTATAATAGTCTGGAGCTTGAAATAAGTCTGGCTTCATTAAGATTAATTTAAGTTATTTTTAAGAAAATAATCAATAAACCGGAGTTATTTTTATAGATTTATCATTATTTGTTCTCAAATTTAAATAATCTTTATTGATTAAATTACATTTTTAAATAGAAATCTTTGGTTAAATTAATGTAATCTTCGGTGTATTGGTGCCTTGAAGTTTCGATAACTAATAGTTCAAATTTTACATCACTTTTCTGGAATGAAAATTCAATTAAACTTCGTTTTTTTTCTGAAGTAGGTGTGCCCATAACATGTAAAATTCGATTAGTAAATAGGTTGAGTTCTAAAGCTATTTTAATAAACCGTCCTTCTTCTTTATATGGAATGACAACCGAAAAAACACCGTTTTCCGAAAGTAATTTTGCAGCACTTTCAATTAAATGTTGAAAGGGCATGGCATCCTGGAACCTAGCCATTGTGCGCTGTTTGTTTTCTGCTTGATAGTTTTCAGAATAAAATGGCGGATTGCTTATAATCAAATCGTATTTATCTTCAATTTCATCGGCAAACTCTTCAAGCGATGCATGGTAACAAAAAAGGCGGTCGCTCCAAGGCGATTGCTCAAAATTATCTACACATTGTTCGTAGGCGTTACTATCAATTTCTAAAGCATCAATAATTTCAGCATGGCAACGTTGGGCTAGCATAAGCGATAAAACACCAGTGCCGGCCCCAATGTCTAACACGGAAAATGGATGTTGGTTTACAGAGGCCCAAGCTCCAAGTAAAACGCCGTCTGTTCCAACTTTCATGGCACATCTACTTTGGTTTATGCTAAATTCTTTAAAAGAAAAAATTGATTTCGACATGGGTTTATGCAATTTAAAATAAAAAGCTAATAAACGTTAAAATGTATTAAATTTTAAAAAACAGTGTTAAAATCTACGTTTTTTGTAGACTTTATTTTAGCTTAGTTACGTATATAAAATATAATTGAAGATAGAAATGGCTCAGGGAATAAAGATAATGAGAAATAAAGAGAAAATATTCAACAAGTTAAATGATTTGATGTTAACGAATCAAGCGCTTGAAAATATTTATGATGAAGCTGCTAAGGCTTCAGAAAATGAGGCACTCAGAATTTTTTTCAATGACCGCAAAGCGGAGCGCAGAAGCTATAATCAAGATTTGTTGGCAGAAGTAGAAAAGTTTAATGATAATACCGCGTTACCTCAAAAACTAGGAACCGAAGCTTATAAACTTTCTATGGGTTTTAGAAGCATTATTTTTTTAAAAGACCACAACCAAATTGTTAGAGAAGTTTGTAGGGTAAAACAGTTAACCATTAATAAATACAATGCTTTACTTAGCGAACTCAATTTGCCTCTTTCGCTTTGTAAGTCACTTTCCGAACAACGGGATAGTGTTATGTCGCATATGAATGCCGTAACACGATTAGAGCACCTCATTACGCAAGAAGCTTAGAAGTATTTTTTTGGTGAGTGTTTTTTTATAGTGCGTACTTCATTCCATGCTTTTGGGTGAAAGAAAAGATTTAAATTAAAAAAATAGATTAAGTTGTTGATTTTATGTTAATTATTGACTAATTTAATGAGCTCAACACTTTAGTATAGTCTGTTTTTTAAACCTATAATTCCCCAAAACGATGAAAAATTCAAATCCAACTATTGCTCAATTAAATGAACTTTTAGCCATTAATTATGAAGCTGAAAAAGTCTATTTACATGCTTTAAATCAAGTTGAAAGCGAAGATTTAAAACATTTTTTTAGGGCCATGGCCTTTGAAAGACATGAGTTTTGTAGGTTTCTCGGGGCCGAAATCATTCAAAAAGGAGGCCACCCAGAATATATAGATCAATCTAAAGGAGGGGTTAAAATCTGGGATAAGTTTAAACAAGTTATTTCCAAAAAAGATGAGTCTGCTCTTTTTAACGAAGTTTGTAAAATTAAAACATGGAGCGTCAAGAAGTATAACTCAGCTTTAAAAAAATTCAGGTTCCCCGAAAATATTTCGCAACTTATAAAAAATCAGAGAGATACAATTGAAAGCAGCCTGCGTTCGATGCAACTTGGTAATAGATTAATTGCCTAAAGCAAAAACATACTCAGTAGAGGTTGTCCAAAAAGATGTCATTCTTAGCATTTAGGCTTATGCCTGTATCGAGCGACGTCGAAATACTCAAGACAGGCGACGTAAATGAATCTATAAAAATCAAGTTGCTGGTTACGAGATTACTTCGAAATTAAAATTTCTCGTAATGATATTTCCTTAATGCTTTAAGGATATCTTGTTTTTATAAATACAGGTCAATCAAACCTTCTGGAGTTTTAACAAGAATGGTTTTGCTGGCTCTGTCTACTTTAACAATAAACTCATCGTTCATCGGGATTAAGATTTCCGTGCCATTTCTGTCTACCTCAAAAAGAGCCTGTGCTGTAGAATCGTTAATAGCAGTAATTTTACCTACTTCTCCGTAATTAACATCTTTAATGGTAAAATTGATGACCTCATGGTAATAAAATTTATTGCCTTCTAGCTTTGGTAATAATTCTAAAGGCAGGAACAGGTTGCTTTTCATAATGGCATCGGCATCGGCTTCGTTGTCAACGTCTTCAAATTTTAAGCGAAGCAAATCTGATTTGTGCAATTGTGATTTTTCTATGAAAAAGGGGACGAGGTTGTTTTTTAGTTCTAAAAAGATGGCATCCAGGTTTTCGTAAAGTTCGGGTTGGTCAGTGTCGAGTTTGGCTAAAATCTCACCTTTAAAACTGTATTTTTTTACGATTTTCCCTAGGTAAAAGCAATCTTCTTTTTTCATTGAATTAGATGTTTTCTATTTCCGAAAAGTCGGAAATCTCATAGTTTTAAAGCGTATGGATTTTGGGTTTCCCGTTTCCATGGAAATTGTTAGGCCCATTTCCGAAAAGAAAAGGATTAAACAAAAAACTCCGATAGTTGCCCATCGGAGTTTAAAAGTATAAAAAATAAATTTTTATTCTTCTTCGTTTGTTGCTTCAGCTTCTGCAGCAGGAGCTTCCTCTTCGGCAGCTTCTTCTTCAACAGCAGGGGTTTGAGCAGCAATTCTGGCTTCGTTAACGGCTTTTTCAGCAGCTAGGGCTTCAGCTTTAGCTTTAGCTTCTGCTTCTGATAAACCTTCGGCTTTAGCTTGAATTTTTGCTTCTTTTTCTTCTAACCAAGCTTTGAATTTTTCTTCAGCTTGCTCTTCGGTTAAAGCACCTTTTTTAACACCACCTGCAAGATGATTTTTCAATAGCGCACCTTTGAAAGACAAAATAGCTTTAGCAGTGTCTGTTGGTTGTGCTCCATTTTGTAACCATTTTACAGCACCATCAAGGTTTAAATCAATAGTTGCTGGGTTAGTGTTTGGGTTGTAAGCACCTAATTTTTCAAGGTATTTACCATCTCTTTTTGCGCGCGAATCTGCGGCTACGATCCAGTAGTAAGGTTTTCCTTTTTTACCGTGACGTTGTAATCTAATTTTTACTGGCATAATAATTAATTATTTGAGGTTCTCGACCTCGGTTATTAATGAGGGCGCAAAGATACTCTATTATTTTTAATAAACCATGCTTTTTTAAAATGAAATTTAAGGCTTTTGACCTTGAAAACTAAAACAATAAGCACACGGGCGTTGGTGATTTTATGTCATGTAAAAAAGATAGCGTCCCATGAGCTTTGTTTATTTTAAAGACCGAGATGTTATTGCTACGGCGGTTGGCAACCAAAAGAAAGTTTCCAGTAGGGTCTAAAGTGAAGTTGCGCGGCCAGTTACCCTCAACGTTAATGTTCTGTATTTTCTTGATTTTTCCGTTTCGAGTGTTTCTTTTAAAAACAGCGATGGAATTTTCGCCGCGGTTAGAACCGTATAAAAAACGCTCGTCTTTTGATAGGTGAATGTCTGCACAAGAGTTTTTTCCTTTGTAGTTATCACTTAGAGTAGAATCGTGGTCAATTTTTTTGAATCCTTTTTTGGTTTTTTTTACCGAGGTAATGGAGCTGCCGTATTCGTTGATGATATAAATAAATTTTCCGTTTTTGCTAATCGAAAAATGACGTGGACCAGGATTGCCTGCCATGTCAACAATTTTAGAGCTGACGAGTTGGTATGTATTATTTTCTAATGTGTATTGGTATAGAGCATTTCTGCCTAAATCGGCAACAAACATGTCATCGCTATAAAAATGTGCCGAATGTGCGTGTGATTTTTCAGTTTCTGCGTTATGATTAAAAATTTGTGAAGCTTCGCTTAAACTACCATCGTTAGTAATATTGTAAATAACAACCGTACCACCGTTATAGTTTGAAATAACAACTTTGGTGGCCGATGCATTAACCGCGATATGGCAGGGCGATTTACCGTGGCTGTTTTGTGTATTAAGCAGTATTAGTGAGCCATCGGTGTTAATTTTATAGGCGGCAACATAATCGGGCCTTTCCGAGTCTGAAGAACGATTTACCGAATACATAAATCTCCTGTTGGGCGAATAGGTTATAAAATTAGGGCTTTCGATAGCAACGGCTAAAACTTGATTATTTAATTCTCCTGTTTCGGTGTTGAACTGATATCGATAAATCCCCTGTGCATCTTCGTTGGTAAAAGTGCCTACGTATAGTGGAATGTTTTGAGCAGCAACAGTTGCTAAATTAATTAGTGTGAGAAGAACGACTAAATGCAGTTTCATAAAAGGATTGGGTGTTTTTTCAAAAATATAACTTTTAAATTGATTTAAAGAGTGCTTATATTGTTTAAAACTCATAACAACTTCACTCCAAAAAAGTACAAATTCTATGTATTTTTATAAACTCATTTCCGACAAACAAAACACAGAAAATAACATAGCACATGTACTTAATTTTTGATACCGAAACCACAGGATTGCCAAAACGTTGGGATGCCCCAATAACCGATGTAGATAACTGGCCTCGGTGTATTCAAATTGCATGGCAGTTGCACGATGCTATGGGGAATTGCATTGAAAGTCAAGATTTTTTGGTAAAGCCTGAAGGATTCAATATTCCTTTTGATGCTGAAAAAATACATGGTATTTCAACCGAATTGGCTGAAGAACAAGGGGTGCCATTAATTGACGTACTACAAAAATTCAATGCTGCTTTAGCGAAAACCAAATTTGTGGTGGGGCAAAATGTAAAGTTTGATTTGAATATTATGGGGGCCGAGTTTGTGCGGGAAAATGTTGAAAACCCTTTGCAGGAACTCCCTGTTTTAGATACCTGTACCGAGCATACTGCGCAATTATGCCAAATACCAGGTGGTCGTGGCGGAAAATTTAAATTGCCAACACTTACCGAGCTGCACGAATATTTGTTTAATGAGCCTTTTGCCGAAGCACATAATGCCACTGCGGATGTGGAAGCGACAACGCGTTGTTTTTTAGAGCTGGTTCGTTTAGGTGAGTACACTAAAGAAGAGTTGGATGTTGAACCTGATTATTTCAAAAATTTCAAGGAAGCCAACCCATCCGAAATACAACTTATAGGGCTAAAGCACATCAATCTAAAACGTGAAAGTGCCAAAATCCGTGAGCGATTAAAAAAGGCTGAAAGCAGGCAGATTTCTTCCGAAGAAATCAAACAAAACCGTTCCGATTTAGCGGAAGTTGAGTTTGCACATTTGCATAACCATTCGCAATTTTCGGTGTTGCAATCTACTATGAGTGTGGCCGATTTGGTTAGTGCCGCTGCCGAACACAATATGCCAGCTGTAGCCTTAACCGATCATGCCAACATGATGGGAGCGTTTCATTTTGTGAATGCCGTAAGCAACCACAATAAAGGCATTCAAGCAAAGATTGAAGCTGCCAAAGCATCAGGTGAAACCGTTACGGCCAAAGAAATAAAACCTATTGTGGGCTGTGAGTTTTTTGTTTGTGAAGACCATACCGATAAAACCCGAAAAGACAACGGCTACCAAATTGTGCTGTTGGCCAAAAATAAAAATGGTTATCATAATTTGGCGAAACTGTCGTCGCATGCCTTTGTCGATGGATTTTACTACGTACCTCGAATTGATAAAAAACTCATCCAACAATATAAAGAGGATATCATGGTGCTTACCGGAAATTTATACGGTGAAGTGCCTAGCAAAGTATTAAATGTCGGCGAAAACCAAGCCGAAGAAGCCCTGTTGTGGTGGAAGGAGGAATTTGGCGACGATTTGTACGTTGAATTGATGCGCCACAACCAAGAGGATGAAAACCGTGTTAACCCGACGTTGATTAGCTTGGCCCAGAAACATGATGTAAAAATTGTAGCCACCAACAATACCTATTACCAAAAGCAGGAAGACGCCAATGCACACGATATTTTGTTGTGTGTAAAAGATGGTGAAAAGCAATCCACCCCCATTGGTCGCGGACGTGGTTACCGTTACGGTTTACCCAATCAGGAGTATTATTTTAAATCTTCTGAAGACATGAAAAAATTGTTTCAAGATATTCCTGAGGCGATTTTTAATGTTCAGGAAATTATTGATAAAGTCGAACCTTTTGTATTGGCGCGCGACGTGTTGTTGCCTGCTTTCAACATCCCCGATGAATTTAAGCACGAAGAAGATTTGGTTGACGGCGGCAAGCGTGGTGAAAATGCCTATTTACGCCATTTAACTTACGAAGGCGCCAAAAAACGCTATGGCGAACCGCTTACGACAGAAGTTACCGAAAGGCTCGATTTCGAGCTCAGCGTTATTGAAAACACAGGATATCCCGGCTATTTTTTGATTGTTGAAGATTTTATCCGGGAAGCCCGAAATATGGATGTTTCGGTGGGGCCAGGACGTGGTTCGGCAGCAGGTTCGGTAGTAGCCTATTGCCTCTGGATTACCAACATTGATCCAATGATGTACGACCTGCTTTTTGAGCGGTTTTTGAATCCCGATCGAGTTAGTATGCCCGATATCGATATCGATTTTGATGACGAAGGCCGAAGCCGCGTGATGGATTATGTGATTGAAAAATATGGCGCGAATCAAGTGGCACAGATCATCACCTATGGTACCATGGCCGCGAAATCATCCATTCGTGATACTGCACGTGTGTTGGACTTACCCCTGTTTGATGCCGATAGGATAGCAAAGCTCATTCCTAATATGTCTAAACTGAATAAGATTTTTGGTTTGGACGAAAAAGAATTGGGCAAAAAATTTAGGTCTGAAGATGTAGAGAAAATCAACGAGCTTTTAAATATTGCCGATGGCAGCGATTTACAGGCCGAAACGGTGAACCTGGCTAAAGTATTAGAGGGTTCGGTGCGAAATACAGGTATTCACGCCTGTGGGGTTATTATAACGCCCGACGATATTACCAAATTCGTGCCCGTTTCCGTAGCCAAAGATTCCGATTTGTACGTTACCCAGTTTGATAACTCGGTCGTGGAATCGGCCGGGCTTCTAAAAATGGATTTCTTAGGACTCAAAACACTCACCCTAATTAAAGACACCGTTAAAATTGTAAAAGCCAAACATGGTATTCAATTAGATCCCGAAACCTTTCCGCTTGACGATGAAGAAACTTATGCGCTGTTCCAACGGGGTGAAACGGTTGGGGTGTTCCAGTACGAATCGCCTGGCATGCAAAAGCATCTTCGCGATTTAAAGCCTACGGTTTTTGAAGACCTCATTGCCATGAATGCCTTGTACCGTCCGGGGCCTATGGAATACATTCCGAGTTTCGTCCGCAGAAAGCACGGTGAAGAAGACATTGAGTACGATTTGCCTGCGATGGAAGAGTACCTCCAAGAAACTTATGGTATTACGGTGTATCAAGAGCAGGTGATGTTACTCTCGCAAAAATTGGCCGATTTTACAAAAGGTGAAGCCGACGTTCTGCGTAAAGCGATGGGTAAGAAGCAAATTGCCGTACTGGCAAAAATGAAACCCAAGTTTATCGAACAGGCCAGTGCGAATGGACATGATGCGAAAATTCTGGAAAAAGTTTGGAAAGATTGGGAAGCTTTTGCGAGCTATGCCTTCAATAAATCACACTCTACCTGTTATGCTTGGATTGCTTACCAAACGGCTTATTTAAAAGCTCACTATCCAGCGGAATATATGGCGGCTGTGCTTTCCAATAATATGAACGATATCAAGCAGGTCACGTTCTTTATGGAAGAGTGTAAGCGTATGAAACTAGACGTTCTCGGGCCTGATGTTAATGAAAGTTACTATAAATTCTCGGTAAATAAAGATGGTGCGGTTCGCTTTGGAATGGGGGCCATTAAGGGGGTTGGCCATGGCGCAGTGATGACCATTGTTGAAAATAGAAAGGAAGGCGGGCATTATAAATCCATTTTCGATTTAGCTAAACGTATCGATTTGCGTGCAGCCAATAAAAAAGCTTTTGAAAACTTAGCTTTAGCAGGTGGTTTCGATAGTTTTGGCGAAACCCATCGTGCACAATATTTTCATGATGAAGGCGATGGTATTACCTTTTTGGAAAAAGCCATTAAATACGCCCAAAAGCATAAAGAAAATGAAAACTCGGCACAAGTCAGTTTGTTTGGCGATGCCAGTGAAGTACAAATAGCCGAGCCCGAAGTGCCGCCGTGTGAAGAGTGGGGCACCATGGAAAAACTCAGTAAAGAGCGCGAAGTAGTTGGTGTTTATATTTCTGGACATCCCCTGGATGATTTTAAACTCGAAATGAAAACCTTCTGCAATGCCAAAGTAGGCATGTTTAATAATTTGGAGCCTTACGTGAATCGAGAACTTGTTTTTGGTGGAGTGGTTACCGATGTGCAGCACCGTGTTAGTAAACAGGGTAAAGGTTGGGCATTGTTCACTATTGAAGATTACACTGATAGTTACGAATTCCGAATTTTTGGTGAAGAATATTTAAAATTCCGACATTTTTTAATGAAGAATAATTTTGTGTTCGTAAAAACGTTTGTGCGCGAAGGTTGGATAAATAAAGACACCGGCAAGCGCAGCGACCCCAGACTGCAGTTCAATAACTTCCAGTTGTTACACGATGTTATGGAGCAGTATGCTAAAAAACTATCCATACAGGTTGATATTAATGATTTAAGCGAACAGAAAATAGTTGCACTTAAAGAGCTCATTAGTCTTCATCCGGGTAGCAAAGCACTAAATTTTGTGGTTTACGATACCAAGGAAAAAATGAAGTTGCATATGCCTAGCAGAAGGCAAAAAGTAAAAGTTAGTCAGGAATTAATTAACGAACTTCAGGCTCAAGACGTCATGTTTAAGTTGAAATAACTTCGTCATTCCGAGGAGTTACGTGGCAATGTTGAAATTTAGTTCTGATAAAAAGATGGCCACACTTAATTGTGCTTAATGCAGGCTGCTACTTCCTCGTAAGGAATTTTTTTATTGGTTAATTCTTAACCTCAAACTCCGGGCAATCAATTCTAATTTCGGTATTTAGCAATTCCTTTTCCATCAAATTGCAAAAATGGCCGTCTTTAAATTTTTTATAAAATTTACAAGCGTAGCATGTGAGTTGTACGGTTAAAATCCCAATTTGGTTGAGTTTATAAATAAGTTGGCTCAACGTTTCAAAAGTGCTTTCTAGTGCATTTTCATTAATGTTTTCCAATTGGGTTTTTAGTGGCTGAGCAAAGTTTTCGGTTTCGGAAACGATGTTTTTTCCTGTTTCGGTTAATTGGATGGCATAGCTTCTGCTATCGGAGGAAGCCGATACTTTTTCAATCAATTGCTTTTTTACCAAAACCCTTACAGCATCACTAATGGTGGGTTTAGTAACGTTGAATTCTTTTGCTAAATGGCTCACATTACAAAACTCTAAGTTATGATAATGGATAAAAATGAGAATTTGAATTTGGATAGGGCTTAAGCCCAATAACTTAGCTTTTTCCCAAAGTAAGACTTTAAAAACCTCTGAAATACGCTCTAAACCAGCCACAATTTTGCTGGGTACGTTTTGCTGCTGAAAATCTGGATTGAAAATGCTATTGTACATAATTAAAGAGGCTGTCTAAAAAGTAACTAACAAACGCATTACGAGAAATTTTTATTTCGAAGTAATCTGACAACCAACTTTTGATTTATAAAGATTCCTTCTCTTCGTTCGGAATGACGACTTTTTAGACAGCTTCAAAGTTAGTTATCCTAACTAATAAAAATTTACGGTTAATTATTTTGATAAATTTTCTGTTTTCAGTTTAAAATGGAGGTGTTACTTCTTGTTGACCAAATCCATTAAATTAACATCGTTGCCCAATAAAATGTCGTTGGAATTAATACGTCCGTTCATGCTGTCATTTTCCAATTTTAAAACACCACGTGGGCAAACGGCCGAACAAATACCACACCCCACACAACTGGAGCGCACAATGTTTTCACCTTTTTGAGCATAGGCGCGAACGTCAATGCCCATCTCGCAATATACCGAGCAGTTTCCACAAGAAATACATTGTCCGCCATTGGTAGTAATCCTAAATTTTGAAAACATCCTTTGCTGAAAACCGAGAATAGCAGCCATGGGGCATCCAAAGCGACACCACACCCTGTTTCCAAAAATGGGATAAAACCCCGTGCCAATCACCCCTGAGAAAATAGCACCAATTAAAAACGCATATGAAGACCGTAGTGTTTCAGCTTTAAATAAAAACAGTTTAGTTTCAGAACTGAACAGATGAATAGCGACGAGTGCCATAATAATTGCAAAATAGCCAATGGCACCATATTTGGCATCTTTACCCAATTCATGGCGTTTAAAAACCATGGTGAGCACAAAAATTAGGGTTAAAAAACTAGCAACCGAATACAAAAGGACATCTCGCGTTAGCCAATATTTTTTGGGGTTATAACCCAAATAGGTATAGATTACGGCTGTGGTCATTAACACCACAAAAACCAAAACACTGTGTATTACCCAGCGCTCCACGTTCCAGGCAAAAAGCCGTTTGTCACTTAAATGTCTGAAGGGGTCGCCAGCAGTTTCTGCCAATCCGCCACAGCCGCAAACCCAAGAGCAATACCAACGTTTTCCATATTTATAAGTGAGAATGGGTGTGATGACAAAAATAGATAGTATTCCAAAAATGAGCATGGCCAAACCAATAGTTCCCGAATTAATAAATGCATTTACCCGATACTGTTCAAAATTGTAATAATTGAGTGGCCAGATGTTTTTAAGGTCGTAATAGGGTAAATCGGAGTTCATAACATACATGAATTCCGGTATTAAAAAAGCAAACGCCAATTGAAAGAACATCACAGAAATGGTTCGGAGTTGCTCGTAACGATTATGTCGATATTTCAACAAAAATTTATATCCAAAAATTAAAATAGCCACTGTATAAAGCGTTCCGTAAACGAACCATTGGCTTGCCGGACGACCGCTAAGTAATTCGCTCAAGGGGTCGAATAGTGCAATGAGTCCTTTGTTGGGTTCATCGGTAGGGGTCTGTCCCAAATATTTAGGATAAAAATACAATACAATGTAAAAGCAGGTTAAGACGATGCCCAAAATCCAAGCCATAACACCTCGTGAGGAAATGGATTTAAACCAAGCAGCATCGTTTTTTATGCCTTCGGATTTTGATAAATAAAGATTGTTTGAAAAAATAATAGTACCAACAGAAATAAGCCCCAACGAAAGCATCAAAAATAAACTTTTGTTGGGAAAGTTTAAGCCAAATAGGGCCAAGGCCAAAATGAATAAACCAACACTACCTAGAAAAACAGCAATTTTTTGCTTGGTGGATAGATGATGTATTTCGGGTTTGGTTAATGCCATTTCTTAAGTGGGATTATTATTTGATTATACAGATAGTGTTGTTTGTACTTGTTTGTTGTAAGCGGATAAAATCTCTTGTTCGTAGGGGGTGTAAAATTCAGGGTCGAAATTGGCTACTGCTAAATTTTGCACAACGAAATCAATATCGCGTTTCTCATTAAGCCATGTATTGAAAGTTTCGTGCCTCATTCGGATACCAAATGTGTTTATGCCCAAAAAAACTTTGGTGTTTTTATTATAGGCTACGGTAATGCATTTAGTGTCGTCGTTATGTTTCCAATGAAAATGGGTTTCGTAATCGGGCTTTCCTTTTTTGCCGTGCACCCAGCCGTAGGTTTGGTATTCAATATCGAAAAATTTGGCTGAATTGAACCAATGCCCTGGATTATAAGGCAAGCGGTTGCCACAAATGATTTGTGCCACAACTTCGCCCATCATACGACCCGTGTACCAAACGGCTTCAATAGGACGTCTGTTCCCAATGGCTTCATGTTGTTCGGCACAATCACCAATGGCATAAACATTTTTAATATTGGTTTCTAAAAAACGATTTACTTTTACGCCTTTGCCTGTCTCTATTTTACTTGACTTTAAAAAATCAATGTTTGGTGATACCCCTGCAGTTAACCCTACCATATCGCATGCAATTTCTTCATCGGTTTCTTCGAAAATTACCGATTTTACTTTTCCGTTTTCATCAGATTTGATTTCCTTTAAGTTGGTGCTCAAGCGCAAGTCAATATGATGGTTTTTTATATGTCGATTAATCATTTCACTTTCACCGTCGGGCAAAACACTGTTCCAAAAACTGGATTCACGAACCAAAAACGTCACAGGAATGTTACGCGAACTAAGCATTTCGGCCAATTCGATACCAATAAGTCCACCACCAACAATGACGGCGCGTTTGCACACTTGGTTATTGGGCGCATATGTTTCTAAATTTTCCAAATCTTGTTTGTGGTAAAATCCTATAACGCCCTTTAAATCTTGGCCCGGCCAGCCAAATTTGTTGGGTTTGCTGCCTGAGGCAATAATGAGCTTATCATATTGCAGCGTATCACCTTCAGAAAAATATAAGGTTTTTGTTGAGGTATCAACAGTATTCACATAAGCTTTCTTCAGCTCGATTCTATTTTTTTTCCAAAACCAATTTTCGTAGGGTTGGGTGTGTTCAAATGTCATATGCCCCATGTAAACGTACATGAGCGCAGTGCGTGAAAAGAAATATTCGGTTTCGGTAGAAATAATCGTAATTTTTTTATTGGACAATTTCCTAATGTGTCGTGCTGCCGTTACACCCGAAATACCATTGCCAATAATTACAATATGTTCTTCCATATTTTGTTGATTATGTTCTTATAGGTCGATGTTAAAGGTAATAACTTATTTTTTAGTCTTAAATTTAGAATGACAATAAATAAACTCTTTTTTGAGAGAAACAAACAGCTTTTAAAGCTGAGGTTTATGTTTAATTTGTAAGGTTGTTAATGCTTGAGTCGACTGAAACGACATTCTAACTAATCTAAACAACTTCGCATGAGGCATTTAATTACCCTGTTTCTTTTTTTAGTGGGTTTCTGTATTGGGTTTTCGCAAGACAATAGGCAATCAAATCAACAAAGTAACATTCAGACTTACACGCCGTCCAAATTGTTAAAAAAAGGCCAGTGGGATATTAAATGGTTTAATAATTTATACACTGAAACTGAAGATTTATTCGGAGACAATGGTACAAAGCGAAGTATTCCAAGAAACACATTCTTTACTTCAACCATAGATGTTTTTTCAGGTATTTCGGATAATAATAATTTTAACATAGGTGTGTTGTTGGAATTTCGTTCTAATGTAGTTAGTGGGCGAAATACTTTCGACGTGTTTAAATTTGATGGTGCATCAAATTCTGCACGTTCTGGTTTTACATCTATTGCTCCAGCGATAAAGTTCAACCCAATAAAAACCATTTCAAACTTTACGGTTCAAACGGCATTTCATATTCCTTTGATAGATAATGAGGTTGAAAACGGGGTATATTTGGATCAAAAAGGGTTTATTCTTCAAAACCGATTTTTTTACGATTACAGTTTTGCCAATGGCGATTGGCAATTGTTTTCTGAATTGAATACCGAGCTAAACTTCGGAAAAAAAGAAAATAGCTTTGCCAATAATAGTTTAAGGCTAACGCCAGGGGTATTTTTGAGTTATTTTCCAAGTTCCAAGTTTACGGTATTGGCGTTGGTGCAGCACGCACAACTTTTGGATTTAGGGAATAATTTTTCACAAGATTTTACGGCCGTTGGTGGTGGTGCCAAATATCAACTGAATTCGGTTTTAAATATTGAGGCCTTGTATACTAATTTTATTCGTGGTACAAGCACAGGGCTAGGGCAAACTTTTAACTTAGGACTTAGAGCATTATTTTAACAATTTTATGCTAAATTAGAAGTGTGAATTTATTCCGTTTTTATGACTAAATTTTTGCCTCTACTGCTTATTCTGGCTTTTCAGTTTTGTGTTCCACAAATGGAAAAAATAAACGGCGTGAGTTTTGTGGCTTCAAAAGATTCAATTACCGACCATCACGTTAAGCCTTTAGTTGAACTGAATGCAAATTACGCCGCGGTAATACCTTATGGGTTTATTAAAAACCTAAAGCATCCAGAAATTGTGTTCAATACCGAAAAACAATGGTTTGGCGAGACCAAAACCGGTATTGAGCAATATATCAAAACGCTCAATAAACAAGGTATAAGCATTATGCTAAAACCGCAAATATGGGTGTGGCATGGTGAATTCACCGGGCAGATTAAAATGGATGATGAGGTTGGTTGGAAGCGTCTTGAAACCTCATATTCACAATTTATACTTGATTTTGCGCAGCTTGCCCAAACGATGGATGTCGATATCTTTTGTATTGGTACAGAACTCGAAAAATTTATTGAGCACAGGCCAGAATATTGGCACCAATTGATAAGTGAAATTAGAAGCATTTACAATGGAAAACTTACCTACGCCGCTAATTGGAATGAGTTTGAAAGTACGCCCTTTTGGAATAAAATGAATTTTATAGGAATTGATGCCTATTTTCCTGTAAGTAATAGCAAAACCCCATCGCTAAAGGAATGTTTGATTGGTTGGAAATCTTATAAAAATAAGATTTTTGAAGCATGGGAAGCATATAATAAACCTATTCTGTTTACAGAATACGGGTACAGAAGTGTAGATTTTGCTGGGCGAGCACCATGGAAAAGTGACCGGAGTATGAAGGAGGTAAACCTAAAAGCACAAACCCATACAACGGCAGCTTTATTCAAAACCTTTTGGAGTGAATCTTGGTTTGTAGGAGGCTTTATTTGGAAGTGGCATCATAACCACGAACAGGCAGGGGGGAAAGCAAATTCGAGGTTTACTCCTCAAAATAAGCCGGTTCAAAGCTTAATAAAAAAACAGTACAGATTAAATGAATAAAACAATGCGCTTTTTATTGCCCTTGCTGTTTTCAATCTTGACCTTGCAGAGTTTTGAATGCCAAGATAAAACGGTTAGCGACTTAAAAATTCAGGGGAACAAAAAACTAAAAGCGTCATTTATAAAAAGAATATCTTCAATAAAAAGTGGAGTGGTTTTAGATTCTGTTGTTATTGAACAGGATATGGTTCGTTTAAAACGATTGCCGTCAGTATCTCATGCTTCTTTCCAAGTTTTTCCTGTTGAGGGAAATCAGTATAACTTGTTTTATAATATTGTTGAAAATTTCACCCTTATTCCGTCGTTAAATGTATATACGACTGATGAGGACGAGTTTGCTTATCGCATCGGGTTGTACGAGTATAATGTTCTAGGAAGAAATATGATTTTTGGCGGATTTTACCAAAAGGATATTTACAGTTCTTATGCGTTAAATTTTAGAGCTCCCTATTTATTTACAAACCGATTGGGGCTAGCCTTAAACTTTCAAGATTTAACCACACAAGAGCCCGTTTTTTTTGATGATGAAACTGCTAATTACAAATATCGAAATAAATCGATGGAAATGATGGGTTTGTTTCAGTTTGATTTAAAGAACAGGCTGGGGTTAGGAGCCAATTATTTTATTGAAGATTATAAGTTTAAAGGTGAAAATATTAATAACAGGCCAGAATTAAGCGTACACAAATGGTTGGTTAAGGGTATTTATGATTATAATAAATTAGATTATTTCTACCACTATATTTCTGGGATTAGGAATCAATTTAATTTTCAATATGTTACCTCTACCAACGATATGTTGCCCGATTTTTTTATTGGCTGGAACGACTTTTTATACTTTAAAAGATTAGGTACAAGAGGAAATTGGGCAACCAGAGTTCGCGTGGGGTTTTCAACCAATGATAAAACCCCGTTTGCGCCTTTCTCAGTAGACAACAATTTAAATGTGAGAGGCGTTGGCAATACCATTGACAGAGGTACAGGTACAATAGTATTTAATACCGAACTCAGGCAAACACTTATTGAAAAAGGCTGGTTTGTATTGCAAGGAAATGCCTTTATTGACGCTGGGTCTTGGAGAAACCCTGGTGGCGATTTAACTGATTTTACCAAATCAGAGAACATGAAGTTGTATCCTGGGGTGGGGCTTCGATTTATTCATAAAGAAATTTACAACGCAATTTTTAGAATAGATTATGGCTATGGCATAAACCAAAATGCTAGCAGGGGTTTTGTTTTTGGTATTGGGCAGTATTTTTAGTTATGGAAAGAGTTATTTTTTTAATTATATTTTGTTCCATGTGTTTATTTTCTGGTAAAACCATGGCGCAAAACAACCCCTTAAAAGGGTTTAAAAAAGCCGAGCGTATTGCGGAAAGAATGCTACGTAAACGAAAAGTGCCTGGAATGGCCATAATGGTCTCTAAAAACCAAGAGGTAGTATGGTCTAAAGGTGTTGGGCTTGCAGATATTAAAAGAAATGTGCCCGTTAGTACAGAACATACTATTTTCAGAATTGCTAGTGTTTCTAAGCCTATATCGGCGATTGCGTTATTGAAAGCGGTAGAAAATGGCTTAATCGATTTGGATAGTTCGGTTAACGAGTATGTGCCCTATTTCCCCAAAAAGCAATATGATATAACCATAAGGCAATTAGGTGAGCACACCTCTGGGATTAGGAATTATAAAGGGAATGAGTTTAGAAACAACAACCTTTTAACTATAAAGGAAGGCATAGTTTTTTTTGAAAATGATTCTCTTAGGTTCAAACCAGGTACAAATTTTGCCTATTCCAGCTATAATTGGAATTTAATTTCGCTGGCCATACAAGAGCAAACTCATGTGGCTTTTGAAGATTTTGTAAAAACAAGGGTGTTAATCCCTTTTGGGATGGATAAAACCTTTGCTGATAAAAACCAATACTTAAAAGGTAAAGCTGTTTTTTATCAAAAAAAAGGAAGAAGAGAATTTAAACCAGTACAAGAGGTGAACAACTATTTTAAGTTGGCGTCAGGAGGGTATTTGTCAACATGTAAAGATATCAACACTTTTGGGAATGCCTTGTTAAATAAGTTGTTGGTTGACCCCAATACGCTAAAAACATTTATAACAGCCCAAAAAATAAAATCCAATAATACTTTTGCTTCAACCTATTATGGAATTGGTTTTCAAGTGAGTTATGATGCTTCGGGTCGGCCTTATTTTGGACATATAGGAAATGGTTTAGGAGGTTATAGTATTTTTTATGTATATCCAGAAACTAACGTGGTTATCACAATTATGGCAAATTGCTCAAACCCTAATTCTGAAAAAATGTTCGATAAACTTATAAACGAAATATTTGAAACACTACAAACAGGTAATTAGGTTTTCCTGGAATTAGAATTCGAGCGTTTTGTGTTGAAGATGTAAGAAGATATAACCCTATTGGATTAATCAATAGGGGTTTCTTATTGTTTAAAGCGTTCAACAACATTGCTAAGTTCAGTTGCTTTTTGGGTGCCAATTAAATATTTTTCCCGCTGTAAAGTTCAATGGCCAAGCCTTTGTTGCCTTTAGTGTTATAAACGGTTCCATATTTTGTCCAAATTCTAATGCCCCAACCACCTACAAATCCATAGTTTAAAACTTCAGCTTTTTTTATGGTATGCCATTTGAAAACCTTCTTGGTTAAAGGAAAGAAATTTATACGGATTTCTTTTTCGTCTATTTCGGTATTTAATCGCATGAACACAAACAAGCCGATTATTGAAAACATAACAACAGAAAATATTAAAAGGCCTAGGTTGGGCGTAGGGTTATCTCCAAATTTTCCGCCTAGAATAAATTGTTTTTGTAAACGGTCCAAAGGGTTAATCCGGCTATGAATGTTAAAATGAGCCAAAGCCACCATTGGCTAAACCTTTGTATTTCTTTAAATTCTACTTTAATTTTTAAAGTGTACGTTTTCTATAATTTATTTTAGGTCACTCTAATACCATAACCAGATCATCGGCATTAACCATAATTCCAGGCTTTAAAATCAACTTTTTAACTATGGCGTCGGCATTGGCTGTAATGGTGGTTTCCATTTTCATGGCTTCAATAACAAATAAGGGTTGGTTTTTCGTTACTTTTTCACCGCGTTTTACTAGAATTGTGGAAAGCATGCCTTGTAGTGGTGCGCCAATTTGACCGTCATCAGTTTTATCGATTTTAATATGTTCTACTTTATCGACTTTTATGGATTGGTCTTTAATGTCAACACTTCGGCCTTGTCCGTTAAGCTTAAAATAAACTGTTACCATACCGTCTTTATTGGGTTGTCCAATTGATTCTAAAGTAATTAGAATGCGTTTGCCTTTATCAATTTCCACAATAATCTCCTCGCCAATTTCCATACCGTAAAAGAAGTTTTTGGTAGGTAAGTTCATAAGGTTGTCGTATTTTAAATGCTTGTTGTAAGCATCGGTAAACACTTTGGGGTATAATTGATAGGATAGAAAATCGGTATATTCAATAGTTCTGCTTAAATCCTGTTCAAATATTTTTTTAAAATCTGTATACTCCTTTTCTAAATCTAGAGAGGGCATATGGGCATTGGGTCGGTCGGTGTATGGTTTTTGGTCTTTTAAAATGAGTTTTTGAAGGTCTTTTGGGAATCCACCAACAGGTTGCCCTAGATCACCTTTGAAAAAATCGACTACCGACTGCGGAAAAGATAAACTATCGCCCCGTTCAAGAACATCTTGAATACTGAGGTTGTTGCTGACTAAAAATTGCGCCATATCGCCCACCACTTTTGAGCTTGGTGTTACTTTTACAATGTCGCCAAAAAGTTGGTTAACATCGCTGTACATTTGCGTAATTTCATGAAACCTATCTTCCAAACCAAGAGCGCGTGCTTGAGGTTTTAAATTAGAATATTGTCCGCCCGGAATTTCATGTTTAAAAACTTCTCCCGAACCAGATTTTAAACCCGATTCAAAGGGGTAGTAATATGCTCTTACCGTTTCCCAATAATTGGAATATTTATTTAATGAATCAATATTTATATCGGAAGCCCGTTCCTGGAATTTTAGCATTTCTACTACCGAATTAAAATTGGGCTGTGAGGTGAGGCCCGATAACCCGCCCAAGGCAACATCAACCACATCAACACCAGCTTCAATAGCCTTTAAGTAAGTGGCTGCTTGAATAGACGACGTATCGTGGGTGTGTAAGTGAATAGGAATATTCAATTCAGTCTTTAAGGCTGAAATGAGCTCGTAAGCGGCATAGGGTTTTAGTAAGCCAGCCATGTCTTTTACACCTAAAATATGGGCACCGGCATTTTCGATATCTTTGGCAAGGGTAACGTAATATTTTAAATCATATTTTTTATTGTTGGGGTTTAAAATATCGTTGGTGTAGCAAATGGAGCCTTCCGCTAAGCCTTGGGTTCGGGTGCGTACATGCTCGATACAAGGGCCCAACGATTTCATCCAGTTTAGCGAGTCGAAAATCCGGAACACATCCACGCCGTTTTCCCAGGCATGTTCAACAAATTCACCAATTAAATTATCTGGATAGGCTTTGTAGCCCACACCATTTGACCCTCGAATAAGCATTTGGAGTAAAAGATTTGGTATCGCTTTTCGTAGCAGGCGAAGTCGTTCCCAAGGGTTTTCTTGCAGAAAGCGTAAACACACATCAAAAGTGGCACCGCCCCATACTTCCATGCTAAAAATATCAGGGTGGTTTTTGGCATAACCCTCGGCAACTTTTAGCATATCGAAGGTACGCATGCGGGTAGCCAATAAACTTTGATGGGCATCGCGCATGGTAGTATCTGTAAAATGAACTTTCTTTTCGTTTTTAAGCCATTCAGAAAATTGTTCAGGACCTAGTTTTGATAGAAGGTTTTTGGTGCCTTCGGGGTATTCTGCGTAAGCATCAAACTTGGGTACTATAGGTTTTACAAAGGTTTTCGAATGGTCAATATTTTTAACATCGGGGTTGCCATTAACAATAATGTCGCCCAAATAGGTGATGAGTTTTGTAGCCCTGTTTCGTGGGGCTTTAAATTCAAATAAGTCGGGATTTTCTTTTATAAAATTAACCGTAACCAATCCTTTTCTAAAGGTGTCGTGTTTTAGGATGTTGTCGAGAAAGGGCATGTTTGTTTTTACGCCACGAATTCTGAATTCTGCCAAGGCACGCCGAATTTTTCGACTCGCGCCATCAAGGGTACGGCTATGTGCGGTAACCTTAACCAGCATAGAATCGAAAAATGGTGAGATTTTAGCACCTTGATAAATACTGCCGGCATCCAAACGAATACCAAATCCAGAGGCGCTGCGGTAGGCCGAAACCGTGCCGTAATCTGGTTTAAAATCGCTTTGAGGATTCTCGGTAGTTATGCGGCATTGTAGGGCGTAGCCGTTTATTTTTATCGACTCTTGGTTGGTAATTTTTATTTGCTCGTCGTTTAGTTTATAACCACCAGCTATAAACAGTTGCGTTTTTACAAGGTCGATATTGGTTATCACCTCGGTTACCGTATGTTCGACTTGAATTCTGGGGTTGACTTCAATAAAATAAATGGAATCGTCGTCATCCACCAAAAATTCTACAGTGCCAATGTTATTGTAATCTACAGCCGTACAAATTGTAATGGCATAGTTGTACAATGCGTTTTTAGTTTCTTCATTTAAACCATAGGATGGAGCAAATTCAATAACCTTTTGGTAGCGGCGTTGTACCGAGCAATCACGCTCAAAAAGATGAACCGTATTGCCATGGCTGTCGGCTACAATTTGTATTTCAATGTGTTTGGGATTCTCAACAAATTTTTCCAAAAATACCGTATCGTCTCCAAATGCGTTTAGCGCTTCGCGTTTACTTTCGGTGTATGCTTTTTTAAGTTCCTCTTCGTTTCTGATGACGCGCATGCCTCTTCCGCCGCCGCCAGAGGCAGCTTTTAGCATGATGGGATAGCCTATTTTTTTGGCTTCGGAAATAGCAATATCAACATTGATTAAAGGGTTTTCGTTACTTTTTATTATGGGTATGTTGTTGGCAATGGCTACCTCTTTAGCGGTTATTTTATCGCCCAAAGCTTTTAAAACAGATACTTTTGGGCCGACAAAAATAATGTCGTTATTGGCACAGGCTTGGGCAAAATTTGCGTTTTCAGATAAAAAGCCATAACCGGGATGGATAGCATCGGCGCCACTTTCTAAGGCTATTTTTATAATGGCATCAATATTCAAATAAGGTTTTAATGGCTCATTGTCGTCACCAATTTGGTAGGATTCGTCTGACTTGTAACGATGCAACGAATAGCGGTCTTCGTAAGTATATATGCCAACGGTTTTAACGTTAATTTCTGTGCATGCCCTAAAAATCCGTATGGCAATTTCGCCACGGTTGGCCACTAAAACTTTTTTAATTTTCATGGAAGGTGTGTTTAGTTAGTTTGTTAATAGCGTGCTTAAAATACGAATTTATGTTAATGACCTAAATCATTTTTAACAATATTTCATATTCTTCTTGATTCGTATGTTTGTAAACTACTAGTTTTGTTGAAAACGAAAATTATGCGAGTTTTAGCAATAGGAGATATTCATGGTGGCTTAAAGGCCTTGGTGCAAGTTTTAAATGTAATGGAAGTTAAAGACGAAGATACCCTGATTTTTATGGGTGACTATGTGGATGGCTGGAGCGAATCGGCACAGGTTATTCAACTTTTAATTGAACTATCAGAAAAAATTAACTGCATTTTTATAAAAGGAAACCACGATGTGTGGTGCGAAAATTGGTTGCGCGATGGTGAGGTTAATCCAACATGGTATATGCATGGAGGAAAAGAAACCATGGATAGTTATTACGGATTTTCCGGTGAAGCCAAACAAAAACATCTCGAGTTTTTCGAAAACTTAAAAATGTATCATTTGGATGAAAAGAACCGCTTGTTTTTACATGCCGGATTTACATCGATGCACGGCGTTGAAAAAGAAGTGTTTCAAACCACTTTGTATTTTGACAGAACCCTTTGGGAAATGGCGCTGACCATGGATAAGCGCATTGAAAGAGATTCGGCTTTGTTTCCTAATCGACTAAAACACTACGATGAAATTTATATTGGTCATACCCCGACCACCAATTTTAATTCTGAAGAACCCATGAACGCTGCCAATGTTTGGAACATCGATACGGGTGCTGCTTTTAAAGGGAAATTAACGGGTATTGATGTCGATTCTAAAGTATTTTGGCAAAGTGATAATTTACCAGGTTTATACCCCAATGAAACAGGGAGAAATAAAGGTTAGCTAATATGCTTTTTATAATACCTAAAAAGGGCGTTGGCATCTGCACCCAACCATTTTTTTAAATAAATGGCCCAATAATGAAACTGGAGTTTCCAAATACCGTGTTTTTGGTACATTCTTGCTGAGGTTTGGAGTTTTTTGTTGATAACCACAAATTGATTTCGGTCATAAAGTTGGTTGATTAAAATATTGTCTTCGTAGATTTTGTAATCTTCGTTAAAACCACCAACTGCATCAAAAAGTGTTTTGGTTATAAACAAGCTTTGATCCCCACCACGACAGGTACGCCAGTTATATTGGGTGAACCAACTTGCCAACTTAAGCCACCAATGGTTGCTGTTAAATTGCATTCTAAAGCATCCAGCTTCATTTCCTCTTTGTATTTCGTTGAGAATGAGCTGGTCGAAATGTTTTGGCGGAACCGAATCGGCATGTAAAAAATAAAGAACGTTTCCTGTAACTTGCTTTACTCCAAAGTTCATTTGTTTGGCGCGGCCTTTCTCAGAATTTAAAAGGATGATATTACCGAAGTTTGAAACTAACTTTTGCGAACCATCGGTGCTGCCACCATCTACAACAATAATTTCTGAAATATTTCTTGGGTTAGTATTATCTATGAGGTGTCGAAGCAATTTTGTAATAAATTCAGCTTCGTTTAAAATTGGAATTACAATAGAAATTTTATTCATTCAAATCCCAGCTATAATCTTTAAAATTTGTTTTTGCTTTAGGTGAAATCTCAATATCGGAATACTGATTTAAAAAATCAATCAAACTCCCATTTTTCTCAAAATCTTTGGAAAACCATTGAAATATTTTTGAAAGTTTTAATTTGTTTTTTGATATTTCATTTCGGCTCGAGTCACTCAAAAAATCCTTTGTAGCATTAGTTAATTGATGGTCTAACTGCTTGGGGGTAAACGCTTCGTTTTGGAGTTTAGGACACGAATAGGAGGCGCAAACTATAGCGAAATGAATTCGAGGCTCGTCCATTTTTCGTAATATATCGTGCTCAATTTTATCTAAACTATATGCTTTTCCGCCCAATTCCCACAAACGTTGTTTCCACGGGTTTTTTATATCCTTGATACTTTTTACTGGGTAGTGTTTCAAGATTAAATCGACGGTAAGCGCATTGTACGCATTAATCCAATAAGCCAATGTTTCATTTTTGAGCCAAGTGCTTTTTGGAATGTTTTCAGTCAAGTATTTTATATATTTTCCAAGGTCTTTTTCTTGTTTTTTTAAGCCCTTGTAATTCACTTTTCCCGAGGTGGAGACATAGTTATGAAGCAAGTCATTCCAAACATGATGGCTTACATGCTGGCCGTAATTGATGTTTACAACAAAAAGGAATATAACAGAAAGCAATGTGTTGTTCATGATTTTCTTTTAGATAATGGATAAAGCTCTTGGTTAACAAAGTCTTCAGGGAAATTCTCATCACTTTCAAATCCCAATTCAATATCGCGTCCACTGAATGGTACGTAATTGGTTTTAAAAAGGTAGTCCCACAAGCTTAATGTTAGTCCGTAATTAACGCCAAACCTAACATGCTCCGGGAGTTTTTTAGCATGGTGCCAAATATGCATTTTAGGGTTGTTGAGAATGTACTTTAAAATGCCGTAATCCCAGCCTAAGTTAGCGTGGTTTAAATGGCCAATGGCAATACTAAAAAAGTAAACAATAGCCACGTCTTGCGCGCTATAATTAGCAATAAGGGCCAAGGGGATATAAAGTAACGACTTGTAAACTACAGGTTCCATCCAATGGTAGCGCAAATGGGCGGCAAACCCCATTTCTTTAACCGAATGGTGTACTTTATGGAAGTTCCACAGCCACGGCGAACTATGCAATAACCTATGCGTGTTCCATTGTACAAAGTCTGATACCAGAAAAAAAATAAGTAGCCCTAGCCATTTGGGTAAATCGTTTGCATCGAAAAGCTGGAAATCGGCCAGTTGTAATTCGACGGCACCCAAAATATCATTGAGTATTTCGGCGGCCGTGTTGGATAAAGCGATAAGCACAATTAAATTAAGAAGAAAGAAGTTGAAGAACATGTAAAAGGTGTCCAACCAAAAATCTTTTCTGAAAATAGATTGGTTTTTTCGCCATGGAAAAGCGATTTCTAAAATCCAAACAATTAGTGAAATGGCTATTAAGCCATAAAAATAATTGTGCCAGTTATTTGGAAAGAAAATCTCGTTATTCAGATAATTCCAATACCCCAAATAAGAGTTTTTTATGATGTCTAAATATTTTTCCATCAGAAAAAAATGGTTTAACAGCAACCGCCACCGTCGTAATGAAAAGTCGATTCACTTATAAAAATATCATCTCTACCTAATGAAGCCAGAGCGCTGGCTGTTTTATCGCAAATGGCCAAGGGTTGATTTTTAAGTAAAACGTGGCCTTTGTTGTCATCAAAATAATCGTTTTCACCATAATAAATAGCTGTTTTCCCCGTGAAAATGCATGGCCCATCTTCGGGTATAGGGTCTTTTATGGCAGCTACTTCAATGGATTCAATATAAACCAACTCATTGGTAGGGTAATGCTTAGGGTCTAAAATACGATATGGTTTTCTGGCTCTTATTTCAATCGTGCCAAAACCGGCGTCGGTTAGCATTTTTACATAATCGGCTATAGGTAAGCTTCCACTTAAGCATAGGGCGCGTAACCTATCGTTGTTTCGCAACTGGTCGTTCATGGGCTGTTCGCAAGTGGGGTCACTCATTACCAATTTGCCATGGGGTTTCAGTACGCGGTACATTTCGGCAATAGCCCTTTTTAAATCTTCGGCCTTAAAAATGTTAAATAAGCAGTTCTGGGCGGCCACATCAATACTGTTATCATCCACAGGTAAATGGAGCGCATCCCCTTTTTTTAAATCGACAAACTCACTTTTAAACCACGGGTTTTGCTTTTCGGCCTCAATAAAATTATTGCGTGATGCTTCCAGCATTTCATCAACCACATCAATACCAACAACGCCGCCTTTTGTTCTGTTGAAATAAGCAAACTGTAAAAGTTCCATGCCGCCTCCAACACCTACGTAAAGCATTTTTGGGTTGTTTGATAAATCGCGGGCATGCACCGTTGATCCACAGCCATAATTCATTTCCTGCATGATTTTGGGTATTTTTAACCCGGGCAATTCCCAAATGGGGTTTGTGGTGCAGCAAAGACCAACATCGGGTGTTAGCGCTGCTTCTTTATATATGTCGTGAGTGGTTTCTAGGTAGCTCATTTTTTCAGTATTTAATGTTCGGTGAACAAATCTCAGTAAATAGTGTTCAGTTGGCGGCCTGCAGTATTCCGTTTTCTGACTGTCAATTATTAAAATGTTTCTATTAATGCTTTGAATAATGTTATCATGTTGGGCTCTGCTTTTTCGGCGCTGGCAATGATATCTTTAATATCTACTGGCGCTAGGTTGTCTGGGTCACATTCATCAGTTAAAACCGACACCGCTACTGCTTTTAAATTTAAATGGTTGGCTACAATTATTTCGGGTACGGTACTCATGCCCACGGCATCAGCACCAATAAGTTTTAACATGCGGTATTCGGCACGGGTTTCCAGTTGTGGGCCAACAACACTGGCGTAAACGCCTTCGTGAAGTTTAATGTCGTTGTTTTTGGCTATTTGCTTAAGTGTTGTGTTGATTTCTGAATCGTAAGGCGCACTCATATCGGTAAAGCGTTCACCTAAAAGTTCAACACCTTTAAAAGCCAATGGTGAACTACCTTGAAGATTAATGTGGTCTTCAATAAGCATCAGCTCGCCCTTTTTAAAATTAAGGTTTATGGCACCTGCAGCATTGGAAACCAATAAGGTATGGATGCCCAGTTTTTCCATAATGCGTACGGGGTAAGTGACATCTTGAGGTGAATAACCTTCATAAATATGAAAGCGGCCTTGCATGACTACCGCTGTTTTTCCTGCGATTTTGCCATAAATAAGTTTTCCTTGGTGAAACTCTACGGTTGCCGTTGGGAAGTTAGGAATATGGTTGTAGCTGGCTTCAGCAATAATTTCTACATTATTTATAAGTTGCCCCAACCCGGTGCCTAGTATGATTCCTATTTCTGGGTTTTCAAAACCTTTTCCTTTAAGGTATTCAACGGTCTCTTCAATAAATTTAATCATGTAACTGCTTGGTTTTCTCTTGTAATTTAAAATTGTCTTGATACAACTTTGAAGCTATTAAATCTTCATAGGTATCAATATCGTTTAAGGTTTCTAAGGTAATAAAACTTGTATTGTTTTTGTGAAGTTCTTTTAGGGTTTCCGATAACAGATTGGGCTGGCTCCAAGGTTTGTTTTGAAAGATTGAAGTATGCATTTTGCTGAGTCCAATAAGGTAGTAACCCCCATCTTTGGCAGGTCCAAAAACGACTTCGTTCTGCGTTAAAACATGTAATGCCTGTTTAATATGATTCTCGGAAATATCGGGTAAATCAGAACCGATTAAAGCAATCCGCTCGTAACCGTCTTCAAAACCTTGCTGGAATGCATTCCGCATGCGTTCGCCTAAATCTTTTCCATGCTGTATGTTTTTGTTGAAATTATGCCATGCCTCTTCTTCGATATGTTCTGAAAAATAAATAAGGACATCGGTATCGAGTTTTTTTACCGCATTTTCGGTGACTTTTAGCAATTTAGAATACACGGCTAAAGCAGCCTCATTTCCAATACTTTTTGCCAAACGGGTCTTTACTTTCCCTAGTTTAGGGTTTTTTACAAAAACAATAACCAGTGTTTTATTCATAAACTTTTATGCCTTTTTTTAACCATTTTTGCCATGCCTTGGAATACACATGAACGCTATCGGTTTGTTTTTCATTTAAATTGTAAACGGGGAGGTTGTTGTTTTTCCATTCAAAAATACCGCCATATATATTTTTAACATTGGTATACCCCGCCTTTTTTAATTTCAATGCAATAGCTTCTGAGCGTATGCCAAGTGAGCAATATACTACTACTTCCGAATGCTTATTAGGTACGTTTTCCTTTAATGTTTTAAAATCAAAAGCATCATAGCCTATATGGATGGCGTTTTTTAAATGACTGGTTTTAAACTCGTTCGTTTCTCTGGCGTCTAATAAAATAACCTGGTTTAGTATGGTGTCTAGTGTGCTTACGCTTATATATGGAATACTATCGGTGTTGTGTTTTTTTAATAGTTTTTCAAGTGTCTTTTGTGAAAAACACGAGGAGGATACTATTAAAATAAGGTATGTGATAATCTGTTTCATGGCTTATGCTACACTACCTTGACAGCTACTTCCGGCACCAGCGGTACAACCGTAGCAGTGCTGCGAGATAACAATGTCGCGTCCTTCCAAAAGGTTTTCGTTATATTCTGAAATATGTTTAGCCTTACTGTTAACGGGCAATTCAAGCATTTGGTTAAAATCGCAATCGTACAAATACCCATTCCAACTCACAGAAAGTGTGTTGGTACACATTACGTTTGAAACGGCAGTAGGGTTGTAGGCCTCGACCAATGTGTACATATAATCTTCGTAATTTTCAGAGGCTATCAAATAATCCAAAAATCTTGAAATTGGCAAATTGGTTATGGCGAATAAATTGTGGAAATGAATATCGAAATCTTCTTTTAAAGCTTTTTTAAACTCTTTTTCCATTGAAGATTGATTTCCGGGCAAAAATGCTCCGGATGGGTTATAAACCAAATCTAAACGCAACGGGTTTTCGGGCATACCGTAACCTGCGTCGTTCAGCATTTTTAATGCTTCAATGGATGCATTAAACACGCCATCGCCACGTTGTTTGTCTGTTTTTCCTCGCGTCCAGTGGGGCATCGAACTCACCACATGCACATTATGTTTTTTGAAAAATTCAGGTAAATCGTAATATTTTTTATTGGCCCTGATAATGGTAAGGTTGGAGCGTACAATAAAATCTTTTATGCCCACTTTTGAAGCTTCTTCTACAAACCATCGAAAATTAGGGTTCATTTCTGGTGCGCCACCGGTTAAATCTAAAGTGTGAGCGCCTGTGGTTTTTATAACGTCCAAACACTGCTTCATGGTTTCGCGAGTCATGATTTCCTTGCGGTCTGGCCCAGCATCAACATGACAATGCGCACAGGTTTGATTACACATGTAGCCCACATTAATTTGTAGGATTTCTAGTTTTTTAGCTTTTAGCGGAAACTGGTTGCTCTCTGCAATTTTATTTTTAAAAGTGGGCAATTCCCCGTTTTGAAAGATACCGTTGGATAGGATTTCCAATTGTTTGTTGCTTTTTGCCAAATCGCTGTTCCGCTTATGTAAGGATTTTGTAACCATTAATTGAATTGTTCTTTTTTAGTTGGGGTTTGCGTTAGGGATTGAGGCGTTTGTTGGAGCTCGCCGACGCAGGAGGAAGCGACTGCCGAAAACCCGGCCCTTGTGGTAACGCCCAAATTTTAACCGTCTAATTTATTTACCTTGTTCATCATTTGCACGCCATGTACCAAAGCGGCACCGCTTTTAATGGCTGCGCCAACATGTAGGGCTTCCATCATTTCTTCTTTGGTAATGCCACGTTGCAGGCCATCTTGCGTGTAAGCATCGATGCAATAAGGGCATTGCTCGGTGTGAGCTACGGCTAAAGCGATCAACGACTTTTCGCGGGCAGATAATGCGCCGTCTTCAAAGACTTTGGTGTAGTATTCAAAAAATTTGTCGCCTAGTTCTTGGTTCCACTCGCTAATTTTTCCAAATTTTTTCAAATCTGCAGGGTCGTAGTATGTTTTTTGCATGTAATAGTTTTTTTGACTAAAGATATAAATCCGTAGTCAATAGGTCGGCAGTTTTAGAAAGACTTAACAGAAAAAAAATGAAAAATATTCAGTTTGTTTTGATGAGTTAAAATGAAAATTATCAAAAGGGTTTATGCTTCGTATTAAAAAAACTCTGATGTTACTCCCTAATTAAACTGCGTGAAATTACAATTTTTTGAATCTCGGACGTGCCTTCGTAAATCTGTGTAATCTTAGCATCGCGCATCAGGCGTTCCACATGGTATTCCTTTACAAAACCATTGCCGCCGTGTATTTGTACGGCTTCAACCGTATGGTCCATGGCTACTTGCGAGGCGTACAGTTTGGCTACGGCACTGCTCTTGTCATAATTGCTGCACTGGTCTTTGTCCCATGCAGCTTTCATGACCAGCATGCGTGCTGCTTCAATATCGGTGTACATATCAGCCAATTTAAAAGCAATGGCTTGGTGGTTACAAATTTCGGTACCAAATGCCTTACGTTCCTTCGAGTATTTAAGGGCCAATTCATAAGCGCCAGATGCAATACCTAAAGCTTGTGCAGCAATGCCAATACGGCCACCGGAAAGTGTTTTCATTGCAAACCGAAAACCCGAACCATTAGTGCCAATGCGTTGCGATTTGGGCACTTTTACATCGTTAAACTGAAGCGTGTGCGTGTCGCTACCACGGATGCCCAATTTGTCTTCTTTAGGGCCAACATGAAACCCTTCGGTACCTTTTTCAACGATAAACGCGTTGATGCCGTGAGAGCCTTTGTCTCTATCGGTTTGGGCGATAACAATATAAACATCGGCACGACCGCCATTGGTTATCCAGTTTTTGGTGCCGTTAATAAGGTAATGGTCGCCTTTATCGATAGCCGTGGTGCGTTGCGAGGTGGCATCACTGCCGGCTTCGGGCTCGCTCAAGCAAAAGGCACCAACGTATTCGCCTGTGGCTAATTTGGTTAAGTATTTTTCTTTTTGTTCATCGCTCCCATAAGCTTCAATGCCGTAGCAGACCAATGAATTATTTACGGATACAATAACGGAAGCCGAAGCATCGACTTTTGATAACTCTTCCATGATGAGCACATATGATAAGGTGTCCATCCCGCTACCGCCATATTTGGGGTCGACCATAACACCCAAAAAACCTAAATCGCCCATTTTTTTGACTAATTCTTGTGGGAAGTGTTGTTTTTCATCACGTTCAATAACACCCGGTAGTAATTCGTTTTGGGCAAAATCGCGGGCAGCATCTCGAATCATTTTGTGTTCTTCAGAAAGCGTAAAATTCATAATTGATAAAAATTTTGTGATTTCACTAAAATATATTTACAAATATATCTTTTTGTTGTTAATTATTCAATGGCTTTGTTATTTTTGTCTGGTATGGAAAAACAAAACTATCATGTTGTTGGGGTTATGTCGGGCACCTCTTTGGATGGTATCGATTTGGTCGAGGCTAAGTTTTATTTTGAAAATTCTTGGCGTTTTGAGTTGTTACATTGCGAGACAGTACCTTATTCTAAGCATTGGAAAAAAACATTATTAAGCTTGGTGTCGATGTCTTCAAAAGATTTAGCTACGATTAATGACGAATACACCACGCATCTTGGTACTGTTATAAAAACATTTATCGATAAAAATAAAATCAAAAATATTGATGCGGTTTGTTCGCATGGTCATACGGCGTTGCACCAGCCTCAAAACAAGCTTACGCTTCAAATAGGCAATAAACCTAAGTTGGCCCAAATATTGGATGAAATGGTAGTTTGCGATTTTAGGGTTCAGGATGTTGAACTTGGCGGACAAGGGGCGCCATTGGTACCCATTGGTGACAAGCTCTTGTTTTCGGAATATGATTATTGTTTGAATTTGGGAGGTTTTGCCAATATTTCAACAGAAATAAATAACGAAAGGGTGGCTTACGATATTTGTCCCGTAAACATTGTGCTGAATCATTATGTTGAAAAATTAGGTTTTGAATATGATGATGGCGGGCAAATTGCTTCGAGAGGCCAATTGAACACTTCGCTTTTAAATAAACTCAATGCAATTGGCTTTTACGCTCAAAAACCACCAAAATCTTTAGGCTTGGAATGGGTTAAAACCACAATTTTGACTTTGGTTGATGATTTTCAATTAAGCACTGAAGATGTTTTGAAAACCTTTGTAGAGCACATTGCTGTTCAGATTACTTCAGAAATTAATTCAAAAAGGAGCGCGTCTGTTTTAATGACGGGCGGTGGTGCTTATCATGTGTACTTAATCGAGAGAATAAAACAACTTTCCAACCAAAAGATTATTATTCCACAAGCGGACATTGTTGAATTTAAAGAAGCCCTGATTTTTGGTTTTTTGGGCGTTTTAAAACTTCGTAACGAAGTTAACTGTTTACAAAGTGTTACCGGAGCGTCAAAAAATCATAGTTCTGGGGTTGTTTTCCTTCCTTAAAATTTAAACAAATTTAATCTTTGAGGGGGTTTAGTTTTTTATATTTGTTGCAATAAGATTTTAATTTTCTATAAATATGGATCAGTTATAGCTACGTTTTTTATCAAAAAAAGGTGTTAAGAAATTCAAACTATAATTTAAAGATTCAACAAATAGAAATGAAAGCGTTATTAAAAAAGTACGAAAACAAATCCCCCGAAATAGTCTTCCATTGGAGAGATTCTGAAACAGAAGCCGAAGGCTGGGTGGTTATAAATTCGTTGCGTGGCGGTGCTGCTGGTGGTGGCACCAGAATGCGAAAGGGACTGGATTTGGATGAGGTATTATCTTTGGCAAAAACCATGGAAATTAAATTCACGGTTTCGGGACCGCCCATTGGAGGCGCGAAGTCCGGTGTAAATTTCGACCCCACCGACCCAAGAAAAAGAGGTGTTCTAGAACGATGGTACGCCGTAGTTTCGCCCTTATTAAAAAGTTATTATGGTACTGGAGGCGATTTAAATGTCGATGAAGCTCACGAGGTAATACCCATTACAGAAGCAAGTGGTGTTTGGCATCCGCAAGAAGGGGTTTTTAATGGGTATTTTAAGCCTACCGAAGCCGATAAGATAAACCGAATTGGGCAGTTGCGCCAAGGTGTTATAAAGGTGATTGAAAACCCTTTGTATTCGCCAAGTGTTTCAAGAAAATACACCATAGCCGATATGATAACCGGTTTTGGCGTAGCCGAAGCTGTTAAACACTATTACAATATCTATGGTGGTTCGGTAAAAGGGAAAAGAGCTGTGGTGCAAGGTTTTGGTAATGTTGGAGCTGCAGCAGCCTTTTATTTAGCTCAAATGGGGGTTAAAATAGTAGGCATTATTGATGCAACAGGAGGTTTGATTAATGAAAATGGTTTCACTCTAAATGATATAAATCATTTTTTTCTTACCAAAAAGGGCAATACATTAGTGGCTGAAAATTTAATACCTTTTGAGGAAATTAATGAACAAATATGGTCGTTAAAAACCGAAATATTTGCACCTTGTGCAGCGTCACGATTAATAACCATCAATCAGATAGACGAAATGATTGATAGTGGATTGGAAGTGGTGTCTTGCGGAGCCAATGTTCCTTTTGCCGATAAAGAAATTTTCTTTGGCCCTATTATGGAGCATACCGATTACAAAATAAGCCTTATTCCCGATTTTATATCGAACTGTGGTATGGCTAGGGTTTTTGCTTATTTTATGGAACGCAGGGTGCTGATGACTGATGAAGCTATTTTTAATGACACGTCCAATAGGATTAAAGAAGCATTGCAAAAAATTTACAATAAGAATAAATCAAAAACCGAAATTAGTGCAACAGCCTTTGAAATTGCATTAAAACAAATTATCTAACACTAAATTATATGGAATCAGCGATTATTTTCGTATTTGTTATGGGCTATTTAGCCATCACTTTAGAGCATAGTATAAAAATAGACAAACTCATACCAGCATTGGTAATGATGGCCATTTGTTGGGCATTGATTGCTCTGGGTATTGATAACTTTCCGCAATGGTTCGATTCGGGCGCGCATGCTTTACTAGAAAACTTTGGGCTCTTGGGGCATGAGGAAAAAATGCACCTTATGGAAGAAACCTTATTACACCATTTAGGGAAAACTTCCGAAATATTGGTGTTCCTTTTAGGAGCCATGACTATTGTTGAAATTATTGATTATTTTGATGGATTTTCAACTATTAAAGGGTTTATTAAAACCAAAAAGAAATCCAAAATACTATGGATTTTCGCAATTTTAGCATTTATACTATCTGCTATAATAGATAACTTAACAGCTACAATAGTATTGATTTCAATACTTCAAAAAATTGTTAAAGATAGAGAGGTGCGTATTTGGTACGCAGGTTTGATTATTATAGCTGCCAATGCCGGAGGGGCATGGTCTCCAATTGGTGATGTAACAACAACTATGTTATGGATTGGCAACAAAGTCACAACAGGCCATTTGGTAGGATACTTATTGGTGCCATCGTTTTTATGTATGGCGGTACCTACCCTTATTGCGAGCTTTTTACCTGCCTTTAAAGGCGAATTGGAAATGCCAGAATCAAACGATAAAGATAAGCACCGCTTTAGTTCTACAATGTTGTATCTTGGTTTAGGGGCGATTGTATTTGTGCCTATATTTAAAACGGCGACTCATTTACCGCCATATGTGGGTATGATGTTGTCTTTAGGAATTGTGGCCACTTTTGCGGAGATTTATAGTAGTACAAAGTTTAGTTTGACTCATCATGATGCGGAAGAAAGTGATGCCCACGCACACCATAGTCCAGTGCATTATTCACTTTCAAAAATAGAATTGCCAAGTATCTTGTTTTTCTTGGGTATTTTAATGGCGGTAGCGGCATTAGAATCTTTAGGTATTTTGTTTGGTTTTGCGGCCTCTTTACAAGAAAGTATGCCAATGATGGGTACCGAGTTGCACCATGCTGGTGTATCTGATTTGGTAGTGTTATTGTTAGGTGTTGGTTCTGCCGTTATTGATAATGTTCCACTGGTAGCGGCTAGTTTAGGAATGTTTTCAGAACCTATGGACAATGAGCTTTGGCACTTTATTGCTTACTCTGCAGGAACCGGTGGTAGTATGTTAATTATTGGTTCGGCAGCTGGCGTTGTTGCTATGGGTATGGAAAAAATAGATTTCTTTTGGTACTTAAGAAAAATTGCATGGTTGGCATTTGTTGGTTTTTTGGTGGGTGCTGCGGCATTCATGGTAACCAGAACATTGTTCTAAACTTTGTTGTTTAACGATATTTAAAATGGAAAGATTAGGGTTTTTTGCCCATCTTTCCATTTTTGATTATGTAAATAATACTTAAAATATTTTTTATTATACTTTAGCGAAAAAACAAGCGTTATTAATTTGCATTAAATAGAAACTTTATGCTAAACACATTGATACAAAACACACAAGAAGGTGCAGAAGTGCCTATTGATGGTGAATCGGTTGAAAAAACACTTTCAATAATTGAGTTGATTACGAGTGGAGGAGTTGCTGGACAAGTAATAATAGCCCTTTTATTTTTATTACTCGTTGGTGCCATCTACATCTATTTTGAACGTATTTTTGCCATAAAAGCAGCATCAAATGTAGATGCTAATTTCATGAATCAAATTAAAGACCACGTGAGCAACGGAAAAATTGATTCAGCGCAAATGCTTTGTGCGCAAGTTAATTCACCTGTTTCTCGCTTAATTGGTAAAGGTATTTCAAGAATAGGAAAACCATTGGCCGATATCAATACGGCTATTGAAAATGCTGGCCGATTGGAAATTTATGGACTCGAGAAGAACATCAGTATTTTGGCTACGATTTCTGGTGCAGCACCCATGATTGGATTCCTAGGAACTGTAATTGGTATGATTTTGGCAATATTCGAACTAGCCAATGCTGGCGGTACCATAGAAATGGATGTATTGGCAAGCGGACTTTACACAGCCATGACCACCACGGTTGCTGGTTTAATTGTTGGTATTGTGGCTTATATGGCGTATAACCATCTGGTAGTAAAAACAGATAAAGTTGTCTATAAAATGGAAGCCAATTCTCTAGAGTTTTTAGACCACTTAAACGAACCAACCTAGATAAAATGAATTTTAGAGGAAGAAATAAAGTTACGCCAGAATTCAATATGTCGTCCATGACGGATATTGTATTTCTGTTGCTTATCTTTTTTATGATAGCATCTACCTTGGTCACCACTAATGCCATTGATATCTTGTTGCCCAAGGCTAGTGGTAAAACCGAAAATAAAAAATCGGTAGCCGTTAGCATAAAAAAAGATTTAACTTATTATATAGACCAAAAGCGCGTTGGTGAAAGTGTGCTGGAGAACGAATTGTTAGCAGCTCTGTCTTCTCAAGAAAAGCCAACCATTGTTTTGAGGGCCGAAAAATCGGTGCCCGTTGAAAATGTGGTAAAAGTTATGGATATTGCCAACAGGAATAAGTTTAAGGTAATCCTTGCGGTTAAGCCAAAATAAGTTACTTACAGTAAATTGAATAGAGTTTAAATAACATGAAATACTTTAAGACCAAACATGAAAGGAACTCAGCGAAATTAACCGCTTTAATTACGGTTATTATCGTTTTGTTGCTGTTTGTGGTTGGAACAAAGTATATGGATCCTCCAGAAGAATACGGTGTTGCCGTTAATTTTGGTAATTCTAATGTCGGAAGCGGCAACGTTCAGCCCTTAAAACCAGTGAAGTCTGAACCTAAAAAGGTTGAAGAACAGCCACAGCCCGACGTGTCTAAATCAGAACCAGAACCTGCAAAGTCATCTGAGGTGAAAGAAGAAGTTTTAACTGCCGATAATGCTGAAGAAATCGCCATAAAAAAGCAAAAAGAGGCAGAAGCCCGAGCTAAAGCAATAGCTGAAGCAAAAGCCAAGGCTGAAGCAGAGCGGATTGCTAAAGAAAAGCGCGAACAAGAAGAAAAGAAAAAAAAGTTGGACGCTTTGATTGGTGGCGTAAGCAAATCTGAAGGAACTGAAACTGGTAGCGAAGGAAACGATAGCCAAGTAGGTGATAAAGGGCAGTTGGATGGTAACCCGTATGCTCCAAGCTATTTTGGGGGCCAAGGAACAGGCAGTGGTGGTGTAGGTTACGGACTTAATGGTCGTGGTAAAGCATCCTTTAAGAGATTGAAGCAAGATTGCAACGAATCGGGTATGGTAATCGTCAAAATTGTTGTAAATCAAAATGGCAATGTTGTAGAAGCCGTTCCAGGTGTAAGGGGGACAACTAACACAGCGCAATGCTTGCTTGAACCAGCCAAAAAAATAGCTTTATCACATAAGTGGCCTGCAGATTCCAAAGCACCAACCCGTCAAATAGGTTTCGTTAGTGTTAACTTCCAACTTAGTCAGTAATTGCAATGACATACCAAAACACATTAAATTGGATGTTTTCGCAACTTCCTATGTATCAGCGTCAGGGTAGTGCGGCATTTAAAAAAGACCTGTCGAATACTTTAAAGCTTTCAAAGCACTTAAACTTTCCTGAAAAAAACTTTAAATCGGTTCACGTAGCCGGTACTAATGGAAAGGGCTCTACCAGCCATATGCTTGCATCTATTTTACAAGAAGCGGGATACAAGGTGGGATTGTACACCTCCCCCCATTTAAAAGACTTTAGGGAACGTATTAGGATTAACGGAAAACCTGTAGATGAAGAGTTTGTTGTTTGTTTTATTGAACAGAATAAACCTTTTTTTGAGAGCAATAAGTTATCGTTTTTTGAAATGACCGTCGGTATGGCATTCGATTATTTCTCTAAGGAAAATGTTGATATAGCCATAGTAGAAGTAGGTTTGGGCGGACGTCTAGATTCAACAAATATTATCACCCCAGAGGTGTCTGTGATTACTAATATAGGTTTGGATCACACGCAGTTTTTAGGTACAACGCTAAAAGAAATTGCTTCCGAGAAAGCTGGTATAATAAAACCAAGAGTGCCAGTAGTTATTGGTGAAACACAAAGCGAGACGACAACGGTATTTAAAGAAATAGCATACAAGAACGGGGCTGAAATAATATTTGCAGACCAAGAAAATCATGGTATTTATAAATCTGATTTGCTTGGCAGCTACCAGCAAAAAAATATAAAGACCGTTGTTGAAACTATAAAATTTTTGCAAAAGAAAGGATACAAGGTGTCCGAAACAAACTTAAAGGATGGGTTGTTGAATGTAGCTAAAAATTCTGGTTTGTTAGGGCGCTGGCAGGTTTTAGGAATTAAACCAAAAATAGTGTGCGATACAGGTCACAACCGTGAAGGCCTAAGTTTGGTTATGAACCAAATAAATGGAGAGAGCTTTGAGAAGTTACATATTGTTTTTGGAGTTGTAAACGATAAGGATTTAAGTTTGGTTTTAGACCTATTGCCCAAAAAAGCTATCTATTATTTTTGTAAGCCAGATATACCTCGAGGATTAGATACAGGAAGCCTAAAAGACCAATTTTTAAAACAAGGTTTTAAAGGAGAGGCTTATAGTTCTGTTAATGAGGCTTATAAATCTGCTTTAAATCAAGCTAACGAAGACGATTTTATTTTTGTTGGTGGAAGTACGTTTGTGGTAGCCGAAATAATTTGAAAATTTTTTGAAAAAGTTTTTGCAATATTAAAAACTAGCTTATATTTGCACACGCTAACAGCAAGGGCGCGTAGCTCAGTTGGTTCAGAGCACTTGGTTTACACCCAAGGGGTCAGGGGTTCGAATCCCTTCGCGCCCACAAAATCCTAAAACATTTGTTTTAGGATTTTTTTTTGCTCAAAATTTAAATAAATACTGATGGCAATTAGTATTTTTGGGAAAACCTCCCAACCAAATGAATTTTAATAGTATAAAAAGTACGTACAAAGAAATATTTAAATCTTATAATGTTCCATCTTTAGAAACGCATATTAAAAAAATCATTGAATCGGATGCCTTTTTGCCCTACAGCTCCACTTTTTTTTGCATCACTAATACCCAAGAGTTGTCTTTCGAGTATATTAGTAAAAACTATAAAGCCTGTTTGGGCTTAGATAGAAACACTCTAAAAGCAAAGGGGATGCGCTATTTTTGGAGCCGTATTCATCCAGACGATTTAGAGTCTTGGCTACAAGCACTTAACGACTTAATGAAGTTTACGTTAAGTGAGATTGACTTAACTGACCGTGGCAAAATGAGTTATACGTGGAATTACAGATTTAAAGATGTATCTGGTGAATACGTTAATATCATCCAAAATACAACGCCTTTAGAATTCGATTTAAATCAAAAGCCTATTATTGGTTTGGCACATTATACAGTGGTATCTGGTGAGCTTAAATTACCTATAACAGCTTCTGCCAAACTTCTTAATGAAAATAACGAATATAACACTGTTTACTATAATAATTTCTCACAAAAATTACTTGCTGATGGAGTTAGTAACCGAGAACGTGACGTAATCAGACTATTGGCACTCAATTTTTCCAGTAAGCAAATTGCCGAAAAACTTGGTATAAGCCCTAATACTGTTGATACGCATCGCAGAAATATTCTAAAAAAGCTGAATGTTTCATCAACGGGAGAGCTTATTGGAATGCTTAAAACAAGTAAAAAGTTTTTTTATTGATAAAAAATACTCAAATTGAGTATTGCTTTTAGGGTTTTATTCTTGCAACTTTGTTAGGCTATTAATTAATACTTAGGGAGTATAATTATAAAGTGCCTGTTAAAATCGAATTACTATTTTAAGGGCACTTTTTTTGTGCAATGATCAAACCTGTATTTTGGAGTTGTTACCTTGACAGGGTAGAAGTCACTGGTTCGAATCCAGTATGACCCACAAATTACAGTAATTCTAAAATCCGTTCTAAGGCCATACCACGTGAGCCTTTTATCAAGAGTGTGGTATTTTCAAGCTTAGATAAGCCGAAAGTTTCCTTAAAGACTTCAAAAGTATCGTATTTGTTAACTTTATTTTGGGTTGAAACTGTTTTGTAGAAATTCTGTCCAACAAGAGCAATTTCGTCAATATTTAAAGAACTTGCTAAATCCGCAATGTTTTGGTGTTCATGTTTGGCGTCTTTGCCCAATTCGAACATATCGCCCAAAATGGCTATTTTAAAACCATTCTGTTTTTCAAAATTACTCAGTGCAGCGGCCATGCTGGTTGGATTGGCGTTATAGGCGTCCAAAATAATTTTATTGGTTCCTTTTTGAATGATTTGCGACCTATTATTTGAAGGTGTATAGCTTTCAATGGCCTTTTTAATGTCAGTGTGGGAAACTTTAAAATAGTGTCCAATGGCAATGGCTGCGGCAATGTTGTTAAAATTGTATTCGCCAATAAGTTGACTTTTTATTTGTAAATTATTGTAATGGCATTTTACAAAGGGTTGGGCTTCTGTAAAGCTTATACCAACATTAGCGGATTGTTTGCTGTTTCCGAAGGAAAATATTAAAGCGTTTTGCGTTTTTTCAACTTGAATGGAATCATCTACATTAACAAAAATGGTTTTGTTGTTGGCAATGAGATAATCATACATTTCACTTTTGCCTTTTATAACACCTTCAACGCCACCAAAACCTTCTAAATGGGCTTTGCCGAAATTGGTAATGTAGCCGTAATCGGGTTGGGCAATGTTGCATAAAAACTCAATTTCCTTTAAGTGGTTGGCTCCCATTTCAACAATGCCAATTTCGGTGTTACCGTCCATAGACAGTAAAGTTAACGGAACGCCTATATGGTTGTTTAAGTTGCCAATAGTTGCCGAGGTTATAAACTTTTGTGATAGTACGGCGTTTATCAATTCTTTGGTGGTGGTTTTGCCATTGCTTCCCGTTAAAGCAATAATAGGAATTTTCAAAAAATTTCGATGAAATGTAGCGAGATCCTTTAATGTTTCAAGGACGTCGTTAACCAGTATTGTTTTTTCAGAAGAATGATATTTGGCTTCATCAACTATAGCGCATGCAGCTCCGAGCTCCAATGCCTTTTCAGCATAACTGTTCCCGTTAAAATTCTCGCCTTTTAGGGCAAAAAACATATCGTTCGGTTTTATTTTACGTGTATCGGTATTAGCGGCGTTACAGTTTAAAAACAGGCTGTGGAGTGCTTTTATTTCCAAAAGAGATGATTTTTTTTGTGGAATTAAATGTATAAAAAAAGTCCTGATACATCATCAGGACTTTTAAGGATATTTTTAAAAAACTAGGCTTAGTTTTTCTTTTTGTGTTTCATTTTACTTTTTGAGCCTACACGAGACATAGCACATCTAAACCCAATATAATCGGTAGCCATATCTTGTGGGAAGTAACGTCTTTGCGCTGGATCTAACCAATACTCTCTGTCTTTCCATGATCCACCTTTGTAAACCCTTACCTCGTCGTTGATTAAAGAGGTTCTAGTGTTGCTCTGGTCGTACTCTCTAATTATGTTTCCAAGAGAATCTCTTGTAATTCGGTGTTTTGGAGAGTTGTACATATTGCTAGTTGAAGAGGTTTCGCTGCCCTCATCTTCACCAAAACTTTGGTAATAGTTACGAGAAGAACGTCTGTCGCCATCTCTAAAGTTAATTTCATTACTTCTATTAAAATTAGTTCTTAAGTACGTTTCGTTTTCGTCAACAGGTACTTGCTTAATTTCACCCGGAAGGTTTCTTGCTATTACTTTTCCGTTAGAAAGGGTATCGTAAACAATTTCATCGGCAGTAACCACTTTAACGGTCCCATCTTCATTTAAGGCATTTTTGGTGTAAACATTACCACGGTAGTAGTTAAAATCGTTAAATTCATCATCTATAATAGGTCTGTAAACATCGGCTACCCATTCAGCTACGTTTCCGGCCATATCATACAATCCAAAATCGTTCGGTTCGTAAGATTTAACAGCATTGGTTATGTCGGCACCGTCATCAGACCAACCAGCAATTCCGCCGTAATCACCTTTTCCTTGTTTGAAGTTGGCTAATTGGTCACCACGGTATTTACGAGAGCCATTACGTGTATATTGGCCTTCCCATGGGTATTTTTTACGTCCACGATATAGATTATAGCTTCTAATTTCACTTAAGCCTAAAGCAGCGTATTCCCACTCTGTTTCGGTTGGTAGTCTGTATTTTGGAGGAATAACCCCAGTTTCACGAGAGGCATACACGCCAGACTCATTACCTTCTTCATCTACTCTAATGTTTCTGCTGCCACGTTCAGGTCTTAAAATTTCTTCATTGCCACCAAAAGCTTCTGTTGGTGCATTAATGTAAGTGTCTGTGCTAAACGTTTGGTCGGCATTTTCTTCAAGATGTGAGCCACGTTTTAGATAGCCTTCCATTTGCAGTGCGCGTTGTGCTACTTGGTCAGATCGCCAGTTAGCAAATTCAACAGCTTGAATCCAGCTAACGCCAACAACAGGGTATTCACTGTATGCTGGGTGGCGTAAATAGTTGTCTGTCATAACTTCATTATACCCCAAACGGTTTCTCCAAACTAAGGTGTCTGGCAAAGCGCCGGTGTAGATGGCTTTGTACATATCTTCAGAGGGTGGATATACACGTTTTAGGTAATCCAGATATTCAACATACATGATGTTGGTTACCTCGGTTTCATCCATGTAAAAAGATTGTACGTGCTGTTGGTTAGGACTGTTGTTCCAGTCGTGCATCACGTCGTCTTGTACACGGCCTTTAGTAAATGTACCGCCTTCTATGAACACTAGACCAGGTGAGGTTTCTTGTTCTTGAAAGTCAGTATTATATTGAAAGCCGCCTTCTCTCGAATTAATTTGCCATCCGGTTGCTCTTGAAGTGTTCTTGGAGCTCGAAGATTTTTTACAACCAGTTGCAGTGACTACTAGTGCTGTAACTAATAGAAACTTTAGTGCTACTACTTTTTTCATATCCATACTTTTTAAGTAAGCTAATAATGTTTTGGTGGTGCAATATAATAATTAAAGCCAATAACACAAGCTATTTTTTGCATTTTAACCAAAAAAATGTGTATTTCACCCTATTTTTTAAACCGTACATCGATGTTTTTGTCGTTTTTTGACGGTGTTTTGTGTTCTACTAACGCCTATTTTACCAATTTATTATTGTATTTTTGATCTTGTTTACGAAATTGTTATGTTTTTAATAATAACAAGGTGTTAATGACGTTATTTTAGCGATGAAAAAGAATATTTTAGTAATACTGTTGTTGGTTTCAACAACAATTTTAGCACAACAAAAAAATTATACGCTTACTTGGGAGGCTACAAAAACATTAGCCGTAGGTGATACGTCTGTTAAGGTTCCTGGTTTTGATAATGCGCATTTTATGTTTGATTTTGATCAGGGTTTGCAGTTTGTCGACCAATGGGAAACTCAGGGCACTGTTGACGAAAACTCGGTTTCAATAACAAATGTGTCCTATCAGCCAATATCGAAAGACGCCTTGGGCGATGTAAACCAAGAAACGGTACCTTCAGATTTAAAGTTCAGTTTAGGAAATTTAAAGTCACGCAATAAAATATATGCTCTTTTTCGACTTTCACCAATTGTGAAAGATGCTAATGGGCAGTTTAAAAAAATTGTTTCGCTTCAACTCAACTACAAAAGTGAATTAACACAATCCAGAAGCATTGCTCGTAGTAAGCGTGCGCAAGCCTCAAAAGTTATTACGAATTCTGTTTTAAGTTCTGGGGACTGGTATCGTTTTTATATTGATACCACGGGCGTTTTTAAATTGTCGAAGAGTTTTTTACAACGTTTGGGGGTTAATGTTAATAGTGTAGACCCAAGAACCATAAAATTATTTGGCCACGGGGGCCGAATGATTCCTTACTCCAATGCCGAGCCGTACCCGTTTGATGTTCCCGAAAACGCCATTAAGTTTGTGGGTGAGGAAGATGGGGTTTTTGATAACAACGATTATATTTTGTTTTATGGTGAAGGACCAAAAGGTTATAATAGCGATAGCAGGACACACATAAATTGTTACACCGATAAAACTTACTACTATATTAATGTAAGCTCTGGGAACGGTAAGCGTATTCAGCCTTTTACCCAGCCTTCTGGAGCTCCAAATCTCACGATTGGTACTTTTGAAGACTATCAATTTCATGAAGTAGATGAATATAACCTAGTTTCGTTAGGCAGGCGATGGTTTGGAAACCGCTTTGATGTGGATAACCAAAAAGAATTTGAGTTTGATTTCCCCGATCTTGTAACATCACAACCTATAAAATTAGCGGTTATTGCAGCAGCGGCAGGACAATCTGGAAGTGCGATGAACGTTCAGGTAAACGGAAACAATCAGGCGACATTATCGTTTCCGGGTGTGAGTAAGCCTTCATATGCCAGTGGATCAACATTTAGTGGCAATGTAAGCGTTAATTCATCAAAAGTCGTTGTAAGATTAGATTTCGATAATAGGGGCAACCCTAGTACTTTGGCGTATTTAGACTATATTTCGGTGGAAGGTTTTAGAAGTCTAAATTTCAACAATAAACAATTTCGGTTTAAAAACAGCATAACTGCAACCCAAACGGGTATTGCTCAATATAACATTACCAATACAGAACGACTTTCAGAAATATGGGATATTACCGATATCTATAATATTTCAAATTTCATAAACTCAGAAAACAGTTCAAGTTTAAGCTTTAAGGCAAACATGGGGAGTTTAAATACGTATTTGGCCGTGTCGCCTTCTGACTATTTTGAGCCTAAGTTTGATGCCAATACCACAGTAAGTAATCAAAATATAAAGGGCAGTATTTTTCAAAATGGCCAAGGTCAATTTCAAGATGTAGATTACATAATCGTGGCGCCAAACAATATGGTCAATCATGCTGAACGTTTGGCTCAGATTAATAGAAACCAATACAATTTAAATGTTAAGGTTTTAGGGCTTAACGAAATATATAATGAATTTAGTTCTGGCAACCCCGACATTGGGGCCATTAGGAACATGGTTAAGTATGTTTACGATAATGCCAGCTCGCCCGAAAACCGTATCAAGTATTTGTGCCTCTTTGGAGATGGTTCTTTTGATTATAAAGACAGGGTGCCCAACAACACCAATATAGTGCCCTCTTGGTATTCCTATAACAGTTTTAACTTAGCAAGTTCTTTTGTGTCTGATGATTTTTATGGTATGATGGATGATGACGAAGGCGATATGGGAACCTCCGATGGTCTAGATATTGCCGTTGGGAGGATTTTGGCAGATTCACAGCAGCGCGCCAAAGAATTAGTCGATAAAATAGAATCGTATTATGCCAAAGAATCTTTTGGGAGTTGGCGTAATAACTTTGTGGTGGTTTCTGATGATGTGGATCAAGATTGGGAAGGGCTACTTCAGGAAACCACAGATGAGGTAGGTAATTTGGTGACCAATGAAAAGCCCTTTATGAATGTGGTAAAAATACATTCTGATGCTTTTCAGCAGGAGTTTTCGGCCGGTGGTGAACGATATCCTGATGTAACGACCGAAATAGCCAATGCCGTAGATAACGGAGCCTTAGTGGTTAATTATTTTGGGCATGGAGGCGAGGACGGATTGGCCGAAGAACGTATTCTTCTTAAACCCGACGTAGAGAATTTCCGTAACTATAATAAACTCAACTGCTTTGTTACAGTTACTTGTGAGTTTTCAAGATTCGATAACCCTTACAGGCAAACAGCTGGAGAATTTACCTATTGGAATAAAAATGCAGGAGCCATAGGTTTAATTACCACAACCCGACAAATTTTCGTGAGTTTCGCGGTTAATTTCAATCGTATTTTGGGGCAGTATTTGTTTTCTTATAGTGACAACGATAACTTTGGCGATTATGAGTACCCGTCAATGGCAGAAGCTTTAAGACTGGCAAAAAGCGATGCGGGTGTTGCCAATTCCAGTCAAAAGCGCTTAATATTTTTTATAGGCGATCCAGCCATGAAATTGGCATTTTCTCAACCTAATATAAATCTAACTAAAATAAACGACGTTCCTATTGCACAAGCAACAGACACATTAAAAGCTTTAAGCTATGTTAAGCTATCGGGTGAAGTCACAGATCTTGCTGGAAATTTATTGACAGGTTACAATGGAAAGCTCTCAACAATCATCTATGATAAAGACATTGAAAGGCAAACCCTGGCGAATGATGGTGTTACTCTAAATGGAGAACTGGTTAAGCTTGACTTTAAAACGCTTGGCGAAATTATTTTCAGAGGGCAAGCCTCAGTGACAAACGGGCAGTTTGAGTTTGATTTTGTAGTGCCGAAAGATGTTGGGATACCTGTGGGTTATGGAAAGGTTAGTTTTTATGCTAAGAATGAAGAGTTGACTCAAGATCGTGCAGGGGCTAGTGTTAATACCGTAAAAATAGGAGGCCTTAATGAAAATGCGGCTGAAGACAACACAGGTCCTGTAATTGCCCTTTACATGAATGACGAAAGTTTTGTTTCGGGTGGTATTACAAACGAATCTCCTACTTTGTTGGCAAAAATTGAAGACCCTAATGGTATCAACACCGCTAGTGGTATTGGGCATGATATTGTGGCGATTATTGATGGAGACGAAACCAATCCAATTATTTTGAATGATTATTATCAAACAGAGGTAGACGATTATACTAAGGGTACGGTAAGTTTTCCAATGCGCGATTTAGATCCTGGGTTACATACCCTAACCCTCAAGGCTTGGGATGTTTATAATAATTCTTCTGTTTCTGAAATCCAATTTATCGTCTTCGATAAAGATCAGGATTTGGTCATCAATAATGTGCTCAATTACCCTAATCCGTTTGTTAATTACACAGAATTTTGGTTCAATCACAATAGTTCGGAGCCTTTAGACGTTTCTATACAAATATTCACCGTTTCAGGTAAATTAGTAAGAACCTTAAATGGACAAACTTCTGGTGGTGCCATAACGAATAGCTCACTGTCGAGAGATTTAGTTTGGGATGGCCGGGACGATTTTGGCGATAAAATAGGTAAGGGGGTTTACGTTTATAAATTAAGAGTACGCTCTAGCCTTTTAAATAAAACGGTCGAGAAAATAGAGAAACTTGTAATACTATAATAAAGATTTATATTTGCTAACTAAAAATTAATTCATGAAGAATCGAATATTGCTATTATTAGCATTAGCCATTGTTATAAAAATCAATGCCCAAGAAACCACTGTAATTATCCCTAACGATAACGATTCGAGGGTTATAACAACGGGTGTGCCTTTTGTGTTAATTGCTTCAGATGCGCGCGCAGCCTCAATGGGCGATATGGGGGTGGCCACCAGTGTAGATGCTTTTTCGCAACAGTGGAACTCCTCTAAATATGCGTTTTCAGAAACAAAATCTGGTGTCGGTGTAAGTTACACGCCATATTTGAGCAAATTGGTAAACGATATTTTTTTAGGAAATCTAACATACTTTAATCGCTTGGATGAACGTAGTGCCTTTGCAGCTAGTTTGAAATATTTTTCGTTGGGCGATATAGAATTTGTTGAGGATGAATTCTCTGAGGCTCTAATCCAACGGCCCAATGAATTAACAATTGACGCCTCGTATGCTTTGCGTTTGTCAGATCAATTTGCCATGTCCGTTGCTATGCGCTATTTGCGTTCAGATTTAAGATTGAATGGTATTGATGGTGATGCCTCGGCAGCCAATACTTTTGGTGTAGATATTTCAGGGTATTATCAAAGTGAAGAGCAAGCCTATTCAGATTATAATGGAAGGTGGCGTGGTGGTTTTGCCGTTCAAAACCTTGGCCCTAAATTTAAATATGATGAAGGTGGGGCAGAAAACTTTCAGCCAACAAATTTACGCTTAGGAGGCGGATTCGATTTTATATTTGATGACTACAATAAAGTATCGGTTACTGCTGAGGTGGCCAAACTTTTAGTGCCTACTCCTCCTAAATTAGGAACAGAGGTTGTTTTTGATGATTTAAACGGAAATGGAACTTATGAAGAAGGTGAAGACGATTTGATTAGTGAAACAGATAATGTTATTTACGAAGGTAAATCGCAAGACGTTAGTTTCCTGTCGGGAATATTCCAATCTTTTGGTGATGCGCCAGGCGGATTCAGTGAAGAATTAAAAGAGTTTACTTGGGCTTTAGGTGCCGAATATACCTATCAAGATTCCTTCGCTTTCCGTGGTGGTTATTTTAATGAAAGTGAAGAGAAAGGAGCAAGAAAATTTTTAGCCTTAGGCGCAGGCTTTAAGGCTAATGTGGTAAATATTGATTTATCGTATTTGTTCTCGGCGTCAAAAGTGCAAAGCCCGTTAGAAGGAACGTTACGTTTTTCTTTAACGTTTAATATCGGTGCTGGAGAGTATTACGAATACTAGAAATTGTATGTTATGCTGAACTTGTTTTCAGCATCTCATTCTACGTATATAGATTACAAAAAAAACTATTGCCACGGCAATAGTTTTTTTGTTTGTAATAGTTTGTTATTTTTACTGTGTACCTATTATGTATGAAAGAAATTAAATTAGAGTCGACATTGCAGCTTTTTGAAAGCCTTGAAACATTACCGCCTGAGGTGTTAGATTTAATGCAAAAGGCCATCGAAGCTAGAAAAAAGGCATATTCACCATATTCAAATTTTAGTGTAGGGGCAGCTATTCTTTTAGATAATCAAGAAATTGTAACTGGCAACAACCAAGAGAACGCATCATACCCATCGGGTTTATGTGCAGAGCGCACCGCTATTTATTATGCGGGTTCTCAGTTTCCTGACGCCAAGATTAAAACAATGGCCATTTGTGCAGGGTCTTTAAATCAGCCAACAGTAAGTCCAATTCCGCCTTGCGGTGCTTGTAGACAAGCTATAGCCGAGTATGAAATTAAACAGCAAAGAGCAATTGAAATATATTTTATGGGTGAAAAAGGACATGTAGCGAAATCTAGCTCGTTGAAAAACCTATTACCTTTTATGTTTGATAAATCGGTATTGTAAAGTCTATAAAGCTCTTTTATTGATTGATGTAATCGATTGAATTTTAAATAAAAACACTAAAGAATCAAAATAATTAATAAATGTTTAAAGATGAAAGAAAGAAGTAAATTATTTGTATTTTTTCTACTTTAGTTAAATTGGGTTTTTCCAATACAGTACAAAGTGTTACTTTTGTATTTCGCTTATTAATATTATATATAGTATTCCATGCAAAAAATTACAAAAGAGGTTTACCTCAAATGGTATGAAGACATGTTATTCTGGAGAAAGTTTGAAGACAAACTAGCTGCAGTGTATATTCAACAAAAAGTAAGAGGATTTCTTCACTTGTACAATGGTCAAGAAGCCGTGTTAGCAGGAGCTTTACACGCTATGGATTTGACTAAAGACAAAATGATAACCGCCTATCGTAACCACGTACAGCCTATTGGTATGGGTGTGGATCCAAAACGTGTTATGGCAGAATTGTATGGAAAAGGTACCGGTACCTCGCAAGGATTGGGAGGCTCAATGCACATCTTCTCTAAAGAACACCGTTTTTACGGAGGACATGGTATTGTAGGTGGCCAAATTCCATTGGGTGCAGGCATTGCATTTGGCGACAAGTATCACGGCAGTGATGCGGTGACTTTATGTTGTTTCGGTGATGGTGCAGCACGTCAAGGTTCGCTTCATGAAGCTTTTAACTTGGCTATGCTGTGGAATCTTCCTGTAGTATTTGTTTGTGAAAACAATGGCTATGCTATGGGTACCTCTGTTGAGCGTACAGCAAACCATACTGAAATCTGGAAATTAGGTTTAGGGTACGATATGCCTTGTGCTCCAGTTGATGGTATGAATCCAGTAAAAGTAGCCGAAGCTTTCGATGAAGCCATCCAAAGAGGACGTAATGGTGGGGGGCCAACATTTTTAGAGCTTAAAACTTACCGTTATAGAGGTCACTCCATGAGTGATGCTCAACATTATAGAACAAAAGATGAAGTAGAGGAATACAAGAAAATAGACCCGATTACTCAGGTTAAAGATGTAATTCTAGAAAAGAAATATGCTTCTGAAGACGATATTAAAGCCATCGACAAACGAGTGAAAGAACGCGTTTCAGAATGTGAAAAATTTGCTGAAGAATCGCCATTCCCAGAAAAGAACGTAATGTACGATGTGGTTTACGAGCAAGAAGATTATCCATTTATTCAACACAAAATATAAACTATGGCAATAGTAGTAAATATGCCGCGTTTAAGCGATACCATGGAAGAAGGTACCGTTGCGGCTTGGTTAAAAAAAGTAGGAGATAAGATTGAAGAAGGAGATATTTTAGCTGAAATTGAAACCGATAAAGCAACAATGGAGTTCGAGTCCTTCAATGAAGGAACCTTGCTTCACATTGGTGTACAAGAAGGGGAAACTACAAAAGTAGATGAACTATTGGCTATTATTGGTGAAGAAGGAGAAGATATATCAGATTTACTGAATGGAGGGGGTAGTGCTTCAGAGGATGGAGATAATGAAGAATCAGATGATTCTACTGAAGAAGATGCATCGTCCAGTGAGGAAGCAGCTAATGAAGCATCAGGTGGGTCTGCAGATTTGCCAGAGGGTGTAATTGTAGTTACCATGCCACGCTTAAGTGATACTATGGAAGAAGGTACGGTTGCTACATGGCTTAAAAAAGTTGGAGACAAAGTTGAGGAAGGTGATATTTTAGCAGAAATAGAAACCGATAAAGCAACTATGGAATTTGAATCATTCCAATCGGGTACTTTATTGGAAATTGGCTTACAAGAAGGCGAATCTGCAAAAGTAGATGAGCTATTAGCGATTATTGGCCCTGAAGGAACCGATGTTTCTGGTGTGGCTTCTAATTTTTCCGCGGCACCGGCCAAAAAGGAAGAGGCTCCTAAGGCTGAGCCTAAAAAAGAAGCGCCTAAAGCTTCTGCACCAGCACCTTCAAAACCAAAATCGAGTGCACCTGCGCCAACACCGGTAACCGAAAACGGCCGTGTTTTTGTGTCGCCGTTAGCTAAAAAATTGGCCGAAGAAAAAGGAATTAACCTAACTAAAGTTCAAGGTTCTGGTGAAAACGGACGTATAGTTAAGCGCGATATCGAAAATTATGAACCAGCTGCAGGCGCAGCTGCTGCAGGTAAGTTTTTGCCATTAGGACAGGAAGATTTTGACGATGTGCCAAACTCGCAAATGCGTAAGGCTATTGCAAAATCGTTAACCAAATCTAAATTCTCTGCGCCACATTATTACTTGGCCGTAGAGTTCGATATGGATAATGCAATCGCTTTTAGAACACAGTTTAACTCCATTCCAGATACAAAAATATCGTTTAACGATATCGTAGTTAAGGCTTGTGCGTTAGCGTTAAAAGAACATCCGCAAGTTAATTCGCAATGGTTTGACGATAAAATGAGATTGAATAACCACGTACATATTGGTGTAGCAGTCGCTGTTCCTGACGGTTTGGTAGTGCCTGTTGTGCGTTTTGCTAATGAGCAATCGCTTCCACAAATTGGAGCAGGTGTCAAAGAGCTTGCCATTAAAGCCAAGAACAAAAAACTTACTCCAGATGAGATGTCCGGCAGTACGTTTACAGTGTCAAACTTAGGTATGTTTGGTATTGATTACTTTACATCTATTATCAATCAACCTAATTCGGCGATTCTGTCTGTTGGTGCTATTGTGCAAAAACCAGTAGTTAAAAATGGCGAGATTGTAGTTGGTAATACCATGAAATTAACATTGGCTTGTGATCACCGTACGGTTGATGGCGCTACAGGAGCTCAATTCCTTCAAACTTTAAAAGGATACATTGAGAACCCAGTAACCATGTTAGTGTAAGTTATATTGAAAACGTGTCGGTCTGAATTAAATTTCAGTATCAAAGCATTTATAAAAAGCAAAAACCTGTTTCAAATTTGAGAAACAGGTTTTTTTATGCCTTTTAATTATTGGGTTTTATGTTTTGATTAACCCTAAATAAATTATCAGGATCATATTTTGCTTTTATTTTTGTTAATTGCTGGTAGTTATGTTTATAGCTAGCTTGAACGCGTTCTTGTCCCTCTTCCATCATAAAATTAGAATAGGCTCCTCCTGAGGAATAAGGATGGAGTGCTTCCCAATAATTTTTACACCAATTAGTAATCTTTGCATCGTCTGAAGCGTCGGGTGAAACTCCAACAATAACTCCGGCATACTTAGCATCACGATATGCCCATGGCGTTTCTTCCGGCCCCACACGGCTTGCTGCACCAGTTATGGGATATAGGTGCATTTGAGAAAGTGGTGTAGGGATTTTTGATCCAAAATTTAAGTGTTCGGCCCTTATCTCTGGGCCAAGTTCATTAAAAAAATCAGCTCTCCAGTACCAATGTAGCCCAGGAGGCATTAGCCCATCAAATAAAGTTTGAATGGCTGGATATGGCATTTCGCCAACATGGCTAAAAACAGGTTCCAAATCTAATGCAGGTTTTATGAGTTCGTCAAAATCATCCTGACTGCCCGTATAGCACCAAACAATGCCACAGTATTGGTTGCCATGCAAAAAATCTGGAAAAGGAGGCCCAGGAATAACCATTGTAGCAATAAAACCATTTAATTCCTCTGGTGCATTGTGAATAAATGCATGGTACCATTCCATGATTTCTTCGGTTCTTTCAATTGGCCATAAGGTTGGCCCGCCAATTACCGTTTTTAAAGGGTGTGCCTGAAATTTAAACGATGTTACAATCCCAAAATTTCCGCCTCCACCCCGAATAGCCCAAAACAAATCGGTGTTTTGTTTTGCATTAACCGTAACAAATGAGCCATCCGCCAAAACCATATCGGCTTCCAGCAGGTTATCAATTGTTAAACCGAATTTTCGTGATAAATGGCCAACACCACCACCTAGTGTTAAGCCACCAACTCCGGTAGTGGAAATAATTCCTGCGGGCACCGCTAAACCAAACGCATGAGTGGCATGGTCAACTTCGCCCCAAAGATTACCACCGCCCACTCTAACGGTATTGTCTGATGTGTCTACACGTACAAACTTAATTCCAGATAAATCTATTACTAAGCCTCCGTCGCATAAACCTAAACCACCGCCATTATGGCCGCCGCCCCTTACGGCTATCAACAGGTTGTTTTCTCTACCAAAGTTTACAGCCGCAATAACATCGGCAACATCTACACACATAACGAATAAGCCAGGGTGTTTATCTATCATCCCATTGTAGACTTTTCTTGTAGCGTTATAGTTTTTGTCATTTGAACTGATAATTTGGCCTCTTAGCTTTGAGGCTAAAGCCTCTAACAACTCTGGTTTTAAGTCTTCTACTAATGTTTTCATGATTTTAGTTGGATTTATTTACCGATGATCATGTCTTTTAATGACCATAAAATTGATAGCACTTCTTTTTTTGAGTCTTCATCAATATTGTTTTTATCTAGTGCTATAAAAATGTCATCAACGACATGCATGTATTCTTCTGGACTAATGTTCATTCCAGTATGCGCTGTTACCATATCTTTGCCCGTATATTGGTTTGGTCCGCCACTACCAGCCGCGAAAAAATCAACGGTATGTTGTTTAATAATAGATAAGTGTTCTGGCCGTTCTAAAAATGGTAAAAACCGAGCATTAACATGTGGGTTTTTCATGTGTTCGTTAACGGTGTCTTCGACGATTGAAGATATACCGCTATTACCTCCAAGGCGTTCAAATAGTGTTTTCATAATTCTAATTTGATTGGTGTTATGCCATTAAAATTATAAAAGAAGAAATAAACCTACCTCTACATTTAATTCAAATAAGTAGAATTTTGAACCATGGAAGAAACAGAGCAGATAATATGTTTTTTAAGCTAAATGCTGTTGAATATATGTTGAAGGAAGAATGCCGTACTTGCTTAAAAAACATTTTGAGAAATAAGCGGCACTGTTAAAACCAGCTTCAAAAGCTATTTCTGATATATTTCCTTTTTGATTTCGAAACAGATCTAAAGCTTTATGTAACCTATATTCTTTTAAAAAATTATTGGGTGATTTTCCACTGAGGTTGGTTAGTTTTCTGTAGAGTTGAGATTTGCTTAAACCTAAAGACTTGCCAAAGTCGTTGACTTTTAAGTTAGGATTGTCCCATGTGGTTTCTAAAAAATCAACGAACTGTGTTAAGAATTTTTCTTCGCTTGGTTTAAGCGTTTTAACGAGTTTATTGTCAATTGATGCATTTTGATTTTCACTTTCGTACAAAAGTTTTACATCATTAGAAATAACGAGGGGTTCTTTTACAAAGTTGCACATTCTGGTACTTAATGCTATAGTGTCTTCAAAAATATTTTCTTTTTGAGTTACGGGAACACCACAACTTAAGCCAATGTTAAGTTGAACAACACCAGAATCGGGTTTACAGAAATTAGAACTATTCATAGTATTTGATGCACATAAAACGGCATCTGTAACAGAATGAAATGAAATTAAGTAATTGTTATGGTCTTTTTTTACAACCCTTCCGTTAAATTTTTTTATTGTTTCAGCTATATTTTTGTGAAGCTTTTGGGCAAATAAATTGAATTGGAGGTCTTCAATTTCACTGAAGTAATAGCTTAGTTCAACAGCCATAAGCACCCTAAAAGCAGGGTCGTTTATAATATTTAGTTCCGTGTTTTGAGATTTTTCGGGGTCTTCAATTCTCCCCAAAAAGGATTCTACAATATTTTCGTCCACTTCAATTATTCGCAAAGGGACATCTCCATGTGCATTTTCATGGAGTTCTTTAATAGCTTTTTTATTTGGAGCTTCGATAAGACAGAAAGCTGTTTGACGCTTTTCATCGCACCAATAAGTAAGGCCTCTACAATTAAATTCATGTTCAATTTTTAAATCGGCTTGGTGCATTTCAGCAACATGTTCTGCTGTAACGCCATTTGGCATTTCATGACGGTCTAAATAAATTGGCATGGCTTTAAGTTTCTAACAAATTAGTGAATTTTAATGGGTTATGCAAGATGAACGATTTCTAATACTTTTTTGTATAATTAAGGCTGTTAATGTACTGCGCTTTAACGAAGTTTTTTATCTTTAATTTTTTACAATTTTTAATATGAATAAATTTTTGGTTTTAATAGGCTGTTTGCTCCTCTTGGCCTGCGGTTCACAAAAGAAAACGGCTAACGTGATTGGTAAAACACCTGAAGTTATCATTCCCAAAATGCCTGAAACCGATATGAAATCGGCCTTGGAATATTTAGCTTCCGATGCCTTAAAAGGCAGACAAACAGGAACTATTGGAATTGAGGCTGCAGCAAAATTTATAGAATATATTTTCCAAAAGCATAACGTACAACCCTATTTTAAAACCTACCGAGATAGTTTTAAGGTAAAAAAACTTAATGGTTATAATGTAGTGGGTTATTTGGAGGGTAGCGACCCCGAACTTAAAAACGAGTTTGTTGTTTTGGGTGCCCATTACGACCATATTGGTGTCGCTAAAGAAGTTGATGGCGATAAAATTGCCAATGGCGCTAACGATGATGCTTCTGGAACTGTAGCTGTTTTGGAGTGGGCCAAATATTTCTCAAAAACCAAAAATAACAAACGGAGTCTTTTGTTTACCCTGTATGATGCTGAAGAAATGGGGTTAAAAGGATCAGAACATTTGGCAGATAAACTTAAAAATAATGGACTAAACCTCTATACCATGATTAATTTCGAAATGGTAGGTGTGCCAAGGGCAGCAGGTGAAGCCATGGCTTATATCACGGGGTTTAAAATGTCGAATATGGCTGAAAAACTTAACGAATATGCGCAAAATAAAATTGTTGGGTTTTTGCCTCAAGCCAAGCAGTATAATTTGTTTAAACGCTCGGACAATTATCCGTTTTATAATGCATTTAAAATTCCGGCCCAAGCTATTTCAACTTTCGATTTTACAAATTTTGACTATTATCACCACGTAGATGATGAGGTCGATAAAATGGATTTTAAACATATGCAGGATTTTATAAATCAAATGATTCCGGCATTGGAGGGTATGATAAATGCACCAACCCAAGAAATACAATTGAACAATGAGTAATAACATTATCATAACAGGAACAAGCAGAGGCATAGGGTTTGAATTGGTAAAACTTTTTGCAAAGGCAGGACATCAAGTATTGGCGCTTTCGCGGAATGAAAAACCAGTTAGAGATTTAAAACTAAAAAATGTATCATGCTTTTCTTTTGATTTGAGTGAAGTTGAAGCCTATAAAGCGGTTGAAGATTTTGTGAATGAGAATTGGAAGCAAGTTGACGTATTAATCAACAACGCAGGGATGCTGGTCAACAAGCCCTTTTCTGAAATCACTATGCAGGATTTTGAAGCGGTTTACAAAACCAATGTTTACGGTGTTGCCGAACTCACCCGAGTGGTATTGCCATTTATGAGCAAAGACAGCCATGTAGTTACAGTTAGTTCGATGGGTGGCGTACAGGGTAGCGTGAAATTTCCGGGGTTAGCTGCATACAGTTCCAGTAAAGCGGCCGTAATTACGCTAACCGAGTTACTGGCTGAGGAGTATAAAGAATCGGGGATTTCGTTTAATGTTTTGGCATTGGGAGCAGTGCAAACAGAAATGTTAGAAGAAGCCTTTCCGGGTTACAAAGCGCCCACTACCGCCTTGGAAATGGCAGAATATATATTTGGGTTTTCTTTAACGGGACAAAAATATTACAACGGAAAGTTGTTACAGGTTTCTAATTCTACGCCATAAATTTCGTCGTAATTTTCTGTATAAAAACCGAAAAGCGCGGATAACTTGAGAGCTTTTTCTATTTTAGTCTCATGAAGAATATTCTTGCGTTACTATTTCTGTTTTTTAGTTTTGGTTTATCGGCTCAAATTACCTTAACTCATAATGTGGGTAATACGCCTATTGAAACAGGGATGCCTTCTTGTGAAAGAGACGAATCATGGGCACGTGTGTTTAAATTATCGGAATTTGGTATATCTACATCTGAACAATTTATCGTAAAATCAGGGCAAGTTGCTCTAAGTAAAGCATACGGAGGTGCATCCATTGGGTTTGGAGTTTTTAGTATTGATTCAGATTTTCCTGAATCTACGCCTCGTTATTTGGGTGGAGGTGGATTAGCAACTTTACCTGTTGTAAGTGGGGCTCCTCAAATTTTTCAAGTAGACTTCAATCATCCAATCGTAGTACCAGCAGAAGTTGAAAGAATATTGGTAGTGGTAAACAAAAGAGACGATTCTTATAACTCCAATTCCGCTGAGGTAGTTATTGCGGGTACTGAACTGGATAATGCGGAATCGTGGTATTTGGGTTGTAGGAAGTATTATAATTATGTAACGACCGAAAACCTTAATAATCCGGTACCCAATGCAAATTTTTTCATAAATGTTACAGGCGAGACATATGATAATAAAAGCTTAGGAGCATCTACAACTTTAACCCATAATGTTTGCGACCAGCCTATTTGGGTAAACCAATATGGATGTTCAGGAGGGGCTATTAATTTTTCTAGAAGATTTGTTTTGGATGATTTTGGAATCTCGAATAATGAAGAGTTTGTAATAAATAATGGGCAAGTTGCCTTTTCTGCTGTAGGAGATTGGGATGTTAGGATCCAATTCAATATTTATAAAATAGATGCAAATTTTCCAAATTCTTTTTCAGAGTCAGATTTAATAGGCAGTAGTCAAGAATTAAGACTCCCACCTTCCAGTGATAGACTTAATCCTAAAATTTTTAATTTAGAATTTGATTCACCAATCGTTGTACCTAAGGATGTGGAATACTTACTTGTTGAAGTAAACCATTTGTGGAGCACAGGGTATTCAGCAGCTTTTATTGCTGGTACCGAGTATGATAATGATGTTTCTTGGATTAAATCTAACACACCAGGATGTACTCCACATGGATATTATGAATCAAGAGACATTAGCTATTACATCAACGTAACAGGAAACGTAAATCATGTGACCAACAACTTCGAAATGAACATTTCAAATATTTGTTCAGAATTTTTAAAGGAATTCAGTGTAGAAAAGAAAGATGATGTAGCTTCTGTTATATGGGATTTTGGCGACCCCGCATCGGGGGCTGATAATACGTCAACAGATTTATCTCCATTTCACGATTTTTCGGCAGACGGGACTTATACCATCACGGCAATGGTTACGGGAAATGACGGTTCAGTTGAGGAACTAACAGAAACTTTTGATGTAAAAGAACCACCAAATGCCAATAGTATAGACGATATTTATGCTTGTGAAGATGATTTTTCTACTGGTTTTTCATCCGCTTTTGATGTTTCTGCAGTTAAACAGGAAATTTTAGGTGGGCAAACCAATAAGTTGGTCAAGTTTGTTGATGGGTCAGGTAATGAATATGATGATCTGCCAAACCCGTTTACCAATACGGTTAAAGATAGAGAAACGATAACGGTTCGTGTAGCCCATAACGACAATCCGTGCTGCTATTCAGAAACCACCTTCGATTTATTGGTAAGGCCGCTACCAAATTTAATTTCGGTTGAAGATTTAGTTTTGTGTGATAGCCAGACCAATGGCTATGCTTATTTCGATTTACAAAAGGTTAAGGATGGTATTTTAGAAAACAACTCCGGAATCAATATTGAATTTTACCATGAAAATGGCCAAAAAATACAAGAACCTTTAAATGCTGTTGAAAATAAGATTGTAAATGAAGAGGTGATACGTGTTCGCGTAATAAACATAAGTACAACTTGCTTTAGCGAGAGTATATTTAAATTAAAGGTAAACCCTTTGCCTGAAGCAAATACTTTAACCGAGCTGATTGGTTGCGACGAGAATAATGATGGTATTTCAGAATATTTCGATACAACTAACATTGAAGATGAGGTTTTGGGTAATCAAACAAATATGATAGTATCTTACTATGATTCCAATGGAAATATGTTAGGTGGCCCGTTGCCAAATCCGTTTACTAATTCAATACCAAACCAAGAAATTATTACTGTTAGAGTAACAAATCCTTTAACATCTTGTTATGCAGAAACGCCTTTGACCCTAACTGCTGCAGCACAGCCCAAAATAAATAAACCATCAAATTTGTACGCCTGTGATGAAGGCGGTGGGTATGGCACTTTTAATACCGCTGCAATTGAAAGTGAAATTATAGGAAACCAAACTGGTTTGAATGTGTTATATTTCGATTCGGCAGGTAATTCATTGACTGATACTTTTTTGTCGTTCGAGAATACAGAGGCATGGTTTCAAACTATTTATGTTCGCGTTGAAAACCAACAAAATAATTTATGCTATTCTGAAACCAATTTCGATTTGGTAGTGAATAAATTACCAAAGGTTAGTATTGAAGAAACCTATTTTTTATGCAATCTAGAGCCTTATTTGTATACAAATATAGACTTAGGATTTGATACGTATTCGTGGCAATATGAAGATGGGCAAGTGCTTTCAAATACTAATGAAGTAGATTTGGTTGATGCGGGACATTATAAATTGACTGTAGGGAAAAACAAAAATGGAATATATTGTGAAAATAATTTTGAATTTCAATTGATACGTTCCGTTCTTCCAGCAATTGATAAGGTCAATTACAAGGAGCTTTCAGACGATAACTATATAGAAATTTTTGCCTCTGGTGATGGTGATTTTGAATATTCGATTAATGGTGTCGATTATCAAGATAGTAATTTGTTTACTAGGCTTGCAGGAGGCATTTACACAGCTTATGCACGCGATAAGTTTGGATGTGGGGAAGATTCCATAGAAGTGGTGGTTATTGATTACCCCAAATTCTTTACCCCGAATGGAGACGGCATAAACGATTATTGGCAAATTCGAGGGGTTTCTGCTTATCCCAATGCTGAAATATTTATTTATGATAGGTATGGTAAACTTTTAAAGCAAGTTTTAGCGCGTAATAAAGGTTGGGATGGAACGTTTAAAGGGCAAAATATGGGTGCGACAGATTATTGGTTTACGGTAAAGCTCAACGAGAGTCAAAAGTTCAATGGACATTTTAGTTTAAAGCGCTAGATAATATAAAAGCATCACCTTTTCCATCCTTTATATTTATCATGTAGCCCTTCGTCATTTAAAATTTTGCCACAGCACTTTTCAATTCTAGACACACGGGTTTTAGATTGTTTGGGAGCCGAAAAGTAAAGAATGTAGCCACGTTGTCGCCCTGGGGTTAGGGCTTCAAATGCATTTTTTATGTCGTTTTTAAGTTTTTTTATTCTTTCAGAGGAGGTGAATTTAATCAAACGGACTGCTTGTGAGTTTTCTCCGGGTTTTTCCAAAATGTTCTTGGTGTCGTTGAGTAAAGCTCCTTTAAAAAAACTAATGGCACAATAGTGTTTAAAGGCGCTAACCATCAAAACATTTTTATTGTTAAAAGTGTAATAGGGCATGCCCCATTTACTTTCTTCGGTTAAGCCACATTGTAGAGCCAATCTTCGTAATAATTCTAACGCCTCAGTCCATTAGTGAACTTTGCAATTGGGTGTGCCTCCAAGCGAACACCTTCCACAGCCTTCTTTAAAATATTGTTCTACACGTTCGGTTATGCAATTTTTATTTAAACATTGTAGCCCAATTTCAGTAAACTTTTCAGTAAAGTCAAATTTCTATTTGCTAAAAATCCATTATTTTAGCGGTAATGCAAGAAACGCTTCAAAACTATATTCCGCCTAAGGCCATGTTGAAAGTTTTAGACTTATTGGAACATGATAACCTTTTGGTTAAAATAAAAAAGGAGCGAAAAACACGTCATGGAGATTATGTGCGATTTCCGAATGGGAAACATCAAATTACGATAAACTCAAACCTAAATCCGTATCGTTTTTTAATCACTTTAGTGCATGAAATAGCACATTTTGAAGCTTACAACACCTACGGAAGATTTATAAAACCGCATGGTATAGAGTGGAAACGAACCTTTCAGCATTTAATGCTACCATTTCTAAATCCTGAAGTTTTTCCGCACAATTTATTACCTTTATTAGCGAAGCATTTTAAAAACCCTAAAGCTTCGAGCGATACAGATGCGGCATTGGCGCTAGCTTTAAAACAGTTTGACGAACCAAATGATAAAAAATTTGTTTTCGAAGTGGCATTTGGGCAACACTTTAAGCTGTATAACGGGCGGATTTTTAAAATGGGTAAAAAGCGTGTAAAGCGTTTTGAGTGCGTTGAGGTGAAAACAGGAAAATTGTATTTGTTCAATCCCAATGCCGAAGTAGAATTATTAAATTAACTGAAGTAAAGAGGCTTCTTGGATACTTTATAATTATAAAAAGTAAAAAACGGTCACTTTAATAAAATGGAAATAAATGAAAAACAATTATTACGCCATATTAATGGCAGGAGGAGTAGGATCTAGATTTTGGCCAGTTAGTACACAGGAATTCCCTAAGCAATTTCATGATATGTTGGGGACAGGAGATACATTAATACAGAAAACATTCCATCGCTTGGCCGATTTAATACCTAAAGAAAACATTTATATTTTAACCAACGAACGCTACAACGATTTGGTACTAGAGCAATTACCAGAAGTTGCCCAAAAGCAAGTAGTTTTAGAGCCCGCCATGCGTAACACGGCACCATGTATTTTGTATGCCTCGTTGAAAATACAAAAAGAAAATCCAGACGCGGTAATGATTGTTGCGCCTAGCGACCATTGGATCGAGGACGAAAAAACCTTTTCCAGTAATGTAAAACAGGCTTTTGAATTCTGTTCAAAAAATGATGCCTTAATGACTTTGGGCATTCAGCCAACATTTCCAAACACAGGCTATGGTTACATTGAATTCGATAAATCTTCGTCTGAAGCGATAAAACCTGTAAACCAATTCAGGGAAAAACCAGACTATGAAACAGCAAAAAAGTTCATTGAGCAAGGAAATTTTTTATGGAATGCAGGGATATTTATGTGGAGTGTGAAAAGTGTTGTTGATGCGTTTAAGAAAAACCAACCCAGTCTTTTTGCGTATTTTGAAGCAGGGATTTCAGTATATAACACCAATGAAGAAGCAGCCTTTATAGAAGAGAATTATCCGAAAGCTGAAAACGTATCGGTAGATTATGCCATTATGGAAAAATCGAATAACGTATTTGTTATCGCCGCAGATTTCGATTGGAACGATCTAGGTACATGGGGCAGTCTTTACGATAAATTGGATAAAGATGGGAACAATAACGCTGTTGTAAATGCACGAACATTAGCCGAAGATGCTAGCGGAAATATGATTAGTACCCGCAAAAATAAAATAGTGGTTGTTGATGGCATTCAAGATTATATTATCGTTGATAAAGACGAAGTTTTACTTATCTTTCCTAAATCAAAAGAACAAGATATAAAGAAAACCCTCCAGCAGGTTAAAGACAAGTTTGGAGAGCAATATGGCTAATCATGAACGAAGAAAGTAAGTTTGACTTTTCTGAAGAAGAGAAAAAGAAAGAAACTAAGGTTGAGCAATCAAAAGAAGCCGTAAAAAAAGATGCTCAAGGGTTAGTGGCGAGTATCAACAAATTTCTACGCGAACTTTTGGATTTTAGAGACGATACCGATAGAGATTCTACTATCAAAGCCATACAGACCGATATTTCGTTTAAAGGAGCCACAGCATGGATTTTGGTTTGTTCCATTTTTGTGGCCTCAATTGGGTTAAATGCCAACTCTACAGCGGTGGTTATTGGGGCTATGCTAATATCGCCATTAATGGGGCCTATTTTAGGGGTAGGGCTTTCCATTGCCATAAACGATGTAGACACTTTAAAGCGGTCCTTAGTTAATTTGGCTATAATGATTGTTTTAAGTTTAATAACAGCATTTTTATTCTTTTGGCTGTTTCCTCTTAGTGAAGATACTTCAGAGCTTTTAGGAAGAGTTAAACCAGATATTCGAGATGTTTTAATAGCGTTTTTTGGTGGATTGGCATTAATAATTGCACGTACAAAAAAAGGTACCATTGCATCGGTTATTTTTGGAGTGGCTATCGCAACGGCTTTAATGCCACCATTATGTACTGCTGGTTATGGTTTGGCTAAGGGTAAGTTCGATTATTTTCTTGGTGCAATGTACTTGTTTACAATTAATACCATTTTTATTGCGTTGGCAACATTTTTAGTTTTAAAGGTATTAAGGTTTCCCATGCTAAAATATGCCAATTCCGTAAAACGAAGACGTATATCAAGAATTGCAACAACGCTTGCAATTGTAGTGATGATTCCTGCTGTATGGACATTTGTGCAAGTTTTGAACGAGAGTAATTTTAAAAGGGATGCAAGTAATTTTGTTGAAAGGGAATTAGCGGCTTTACCCCATGCCGATTATTTAAAGAGAAATGCCTCTTTTAAGTATTCTGATAAAAAGAGCTCTGTTATAGAACTCAACACTTTTGGTTTGGACGATATTCCAGAATCTACAATTGCGCTTTTACAAAGTAGAATGGATGAGTACAGAGCGTTGAAAGATTGTAAGTTGGTAATTAACCAAAACCAATCTAAAAGCCTAGATAATTTTAGGTACATGGAAGAACTGAGAACCAGAGACTCCTTAGATTTGTTGTCACAAACACAGAAAATAGCCTTTCTGGAAAATAAGGTGAGAAACCTTTCAAAGCTAGAAAAGGGCTATATCGCCTTTGAAGAACTTGCCAAGGAAGTTAAAATTAATTATGAAACGGTTGAGCAGATTTCTTATGCTAATGTCATTAATTCAAATTTTACTAAAACAGACACTGTTTCGGTGTTTTCAGTAAAATGGATAGATTCTTTAGCTAAAGAAGAAACTAGAAAAAAGGATATAGATAGGCTTGAAAAATGGCTAAGGGTTAAGCTTAACTTAGATACTTTAGTAGTAAAGCGCATCAATTGATTTCCATTCGTTTTGTAATAATTTAAAATTTTCTTCTCATTGCATTTCAATAAAAATAAAATATGAAACAAGTATTATTTTTTTTAATAGTGACTTCACTTCTCTTTACATGTAAAAGTTTAAATCAGAGTGAGAAAATGCCAGTGCCTTCATCAAAAACGGTATTAAAAACTGCTGAGAAAGTAGCCGATTGGCAAATTGAAACTTTTGAGGACCAAGGAAAATATAGAGCTTTGCCTTCTGGCGAAAGACAGCCTTGGCAAAACCGAGAGAAACACCATGAATTAGATTGGACTAATGGAGCTCTTTATGCTGGAATGTTTGAGTTAAGCAAAGTGTCTCACGACCCTAAATACATCAATTGGCTTATACGAATGGGGGAACGGAATAACTGGAGACTACACAAAAGAATGTACCATGCAGACGATCACACTGTTGGCCAAACATACCTTAACTTAAGGCGGGTAAACGGGAGAAAGGAAATGCTGCAACCTACTAAGGAACGTTTCGATTCCATAATGAAAAGTGAAAAAGGAAAAGAGTACCATTGGGATTGGTGCGATGCCCTTTTTATGGCGCCTCCCGTTTGGGCAAAATTAGCTAGAATTACAAAAGATAGTACTTATTTAGAGTATATGGATAAGCAGTACCGCATGACTTATGATGAACTTTGGGATGCTAATGAGCAACTGTTTTTCCGTGATAAATCGTATTTTAATCAAACAGAAAAGAACGGTAACAAAATATTTTGGGCTAGAGGAAACGGTTGGGTTTTTGGTGGACTGGCCAATATAATTCCCGAATTGCCTGATGATTGGCAGGGTAAGGCATTTTACGTGAATTTGTTTAAAAAAATGGCCGAGACTTTAATTAAAATACAGAGGCCAGACGGAACTTGGTCTGCCGGTTTATTGGGCGACATAAAAGATTACCCTAATGTGGAGACCAGTGGTACATCGTTTTTTACTTTTGGACTAACTTGGGGCGTTAATAATGGCTTGTTGGACAAGGCTATTTACGAACCTGTATTGCTGAAAGCCTATAATGCACTCGAGAAATGTGTAAATGAAGAAGGTATGTTGGGCTATGTGCAACCCATTGGTGCAGCACCAGGAGAAAGTTTTAAAGACTATACCGAGGTTTATGGTATCGGTGCATTTTTGGCGGCAAGTTCAGAACTTTATAAGTACCTTAATAAATTCTATCCCATTGAGAAAGTAACCAACCATACAACTTTTATGGAAGATGGCGGTTGGTGCTGGTACCAAGATCCAAGAGCTGTTATAAGTAACGACAAATTGGTTATGGGAGGCATAAGTGGGCAGAGCGGCGATGTAAGATTGGGAGTTTACGACCTTAAAAAGGAGAAAATAGATAGTACTTTAGTTTTAAGCAAAAACTTTCAGAAAGACGATCATGATGTTCCTGCTTTGTATAAAAGACCAGATGGCAGTTTACTGGCCGTTTGGGCAAAACATGTGAATGAAAAAATTCATCATTACAATATTTCAGCACCCAACAATTATTTAAAATGGGGAAGGCCTAAAGAATTTCATCATCATTACGATAGTAAAGTGGGCGTAACCTATATGAATTTATTTTATTTAAAAAACGAAGGTCTACTTTACAATTTCTTTAGGGATGGACTAACGTTTAATCCTGCTTTTATAACCTCAGACAATCATGGAGAAACATGGGGGAATAGAACCCATTTTATAGTGAATGATGTTACGGGTTTTCAACGACCTTACGCAAGATATATGCAATTAGATGACAATACAATAGGTGTCTCTTATACTGATGGCCATCCCAGAAAGTATGGTAATAGTTTGTATTATGTAGAATATCGTGACAATAATTTTTATAAGGTTGATGGTACAAAAATTAAAAGTTTAGATGAAGGTCCATTAGTTACTATAGAGGGCGAAAAACTCTATCAAGGCAGTGAAACCAAGAAAAAGCCAGTGGTAAATGAAAGTGTGCCAAATAGTGCTTGGACATGTGCTATGCAGAAAGATAGTGATAATAACCCACATATTGGGTATACACTTTACTTAAACGATAGTGATCACAGGTTTAGAATATCGTCTTGGGATGGCAAAAAATGGAATGATCGTGAAATTGCTTATGCAGGAAAATGTTTGTACAAGATTGAAAGCAGCTATACCGGTTTAATGGCATTTGATCCTACCGATGTTACCAATATCTTTATTTCAACAGATGTTAATCCATCAACTGGTGAGGACCTAGGCGGAACCCACGAAATATATCAAGCTAACATTGGTCCTAATGACGATATCTCAACGATTAATTGGAAACCAATTACGTCTAATTCAAATTATAGAAATATCCGTCCAATAGTTGTTGCAGATAATGGATATAAAGTGCTATTATGGCTATACGGACCTTGGCACACTTACACAAATTACGATTCTAATGTTGTAGGTGTAATTTTAGAAAAGCCTTAACACCAACAATAAAGCCGTTAAAATGTAAAAAATCTTTACAGAAATACACTACGGTTAGCATCATAGGAAAAACATAACTAAATTATTTCGAAAATAACCTAGTTCATGAAGGGGCAAAGAAAACCCAAAAAAGCATTTCAGACTTAAAGTTGTTTATAAAGAATCCTTACAGCAGCAAAAAAGAAACAAATTACTGATTTTCTTCCAAGTACATTTTTCGTACTTTTTTAAATAATTCTGAAGAATAAACAAAATCGGTAACCGCTTTGTTGTCTGTTTTGAAAATAGTTTCGTTAGATCCTTCCCATTCCTTAATCCCATTTTTTAAGAACACAATTTTCTCACCAATTTCCATCACCGAATTCATGTCGTGAGAGTTTATTACGGTAATAATTTGGTACTCATCTGTAATTTCCTGGATTAGATTGTCAATTACAATGGCTGTTTTCGGGTCAAGTCCTGAATTAGGTTCGTCGCAAAACAAGTATTTAGGTTTGTTTACAATGGCACGAGCAATAGCTACGCGTTTCTGCATCCCGCCCGAGGCTTCACTAGGCATTTTTTTATTCGCGTTTTCTAGGTTAACACGTTTAAGAACAAAGTTTGCTCGGTCTTGCATTTCACTTTTGCTCATTTTTGTGAACATTTTTAACGGAAACATAACGTTTTCTTCAATGGTCATAGAATCAAAAAGAGCACTACCTTGAAAAACCATGCCTATTTTTGCACGTAGGTTGCGCTTTTGGTCTTCCGATAGTTGCGAAAAAATCTTTCCGTCATAGGCAATACACCCTTTTTCATAATTAAATAGGCCTAATAAACATTTTAAAAACACGGTTTTTCCTGAACCACTCTGGCCAATGACAAGGCTTGTTTTTCCTTTTTCAAATGTTGTACTAATGCCTTTTAGAATATGGGCGTCACCGAACGATTTATGTAAATCTTTAACTTCAATCATTATCCTAGCAGCATATCGGTTAATAAATAATTCAATAATATAATGGCAACCGAAGTCCAAACAAAAGCTGTTGTGCTAGCTTTGCCAACTTCAAGTGCACCTCCTTTCATATAGTAACCGTAATATGAAGGAATGGTAGCCAGTAAAATGGCGAAAACAAATGTTTTTATAAACGCATAAATAATATGGAAGGCTTCAAAATCTGTTTGTATACCCATAATGTAATCTTCTAAAGAGGAATACCCTCCAAAAACACATGCCGCCATACCGCCTAGAATACCCAAAAACATACCAATAGCTATAGCAAAAGGGTATAACATTAAGGCGATGGTTTTAGGAAAAACCAGATAATTTAACGAGTTTATCCCCATCACTTCGAGTGCGTCAATCTGCTCGGTAACGCGCATGGTGCCTATGCTGGAAGTGATGAACGACCCTACCTTGCCGGCCATGATAATGGATGTAAAAGTAGGAGCAAACTCCAAAACAACAGACTGTCTGGTGGCAAACCCAACCAGGTATCTGGGGATAAGTGGGTTGTCTATATTTAATGCGGTTTGTATGGTAATAACTCCTCCAACAAAAAATGATATAAAAGCTATAATACCAAGAGAGCCTATAATGAGGTCGTCGATATCTTTGAGTATTAATGTTTTCATAACCGACCATTTGGTGGGTTTTCGAAACATTTCGATAACCATTAAAAAATAGGCGCCAATGTTTTTAAGGTAAGTCATATACAAATTTGTCTATGCTAAAGTAAAAAAAAGTTAGAGGTATTTAACTTTAATTTTAAATAATGATGTGTTTAAATATTTATTTTTGGTCAAAATTAAAATGAAGATGAAAAATACATTAATAGCTGTTTTTATTTTGGCCGTTGGACTTTCCTCTAAATCGCAAAACCATGTGGTTTCAGCAAAACACGCCAATGAGTCATCAAAACCTAAATTGGTTGTTGGTATTGTAGTAGACCAAATGCGGTACGATTATTTAACTCGTTTCTATAATAAATTTGGCGATGGTGGTTTTAAGCGTTTGGTAAATGAAGGTTATAACTGTAAGAACAATCACTATAATTATGTGCCAACAAAAACAGGGCCAGGGCATGCTTCCATTTTCACAGGAACAACGCCAAAATACCATGGTATTTTGGGTAATGATTGGTTTGATAAAAGGTTAAGAAAAAACGTAAATTGCGTTGAAGATAATACGGTAAATCCCATTGGGACACAAAGTAAGGATGGTAAAAAATCGCCACACAGAATGTTGGCGACCACCTTTGCTGACGAAAACAGATTGTTCACCCAGTTTCGAGGGAAAACCATTGGTGTATCATTCAAACATAGAGGTGCTATTTTACCTGCTGGACACACCGCTAATGCGGCTTATTGGCTAGATTATGAACACGATGGTTCGGGTAATTGGATAACCAGTTCGTTTTATATGGAAAAATTACCAAAATGGGTATACAACTTCAATAAGTCGAATATTGCTGAGTCTTATTTTAAAGAATGGAACACACTTTACGATATAGAAACCTACACCGAAAGCGGAAGTGATTTGAATCCTTATGAGGGTAGTTTTAAAGGGAAAAGAACATCTGTATTTCCACACGATTTGAACCGACTTAAAGATGATAATGGGGTATATGATGCTATTGGCCATTCACCTTATGGAAACAGTTTAATTACAGATTTTGTTATAGCTGCCATTGAAGGAGAACAATTGGGAAAAGACAATTATACAGATGTTTTAACTATAAGTTACTCAAGTACTGATAAAGTAGGCCATAAGTTTGGGGTTAATGCAATAGAAACGGAAGATACCTATTTAAGGTTGGATTTGGATCTAGAAAGGCTGTTCAATACGTTGGATCAGAAAGTTGGTGTTGGGCAGTACACGGTATTTTTAACCTCTGACCATGGTGCGCCCTATGCGCCCGGTTATTTGAAATCAAAAAAAATACCTGCAGGCTTTTTTAATGAAAGTGAGATGCATAAAGACCTTAATGCCATGTTGCTAAAAAAGTATGGCGTTTCTAATTTGGTTTTAAGTAGAATAAATTATCAAATATTTTTAGACCATGAAGCTATTGATAAAAATAAATTACAATTAGAAGTCATTAAGGAAGATGTGGCTAAAAAGCTATTGGAATATGAATTGATTGACAAGGTGTATGTTACTTCCGGTATCAATCAACTGGAAGTCCCTGAGGGTTATATTGAAACTTTATTACAGAATGGCCATCATCAAAAACGTTCGGGCGATGTATTGTTTGTGTACAATCCTTCTGTTTTTAAAGATGTCTCATGGAACAGAACAGGTACTGCTCATGGAACGGGATTAAATTACGACACGCATGTACCTTTGTTGTTTTACGGAAAAGGTATTAAGCACGGGCAAACCTTAAAGAAAACAGAGATTACTGATATAGCTCCTACAATTTCTACACTTTTGGGTATTAGTTTTCCCAATGCCTCCATTGGTCAGCCATTGGAGTTTGTTTTTGAATAATGAGTAAAAGAACGATTTATTCGATTATCGCCATTGTTATTGTTGTTGCGATTTATGGCTATGAGCATTTTTTAGAGGAAGAAGAAAAAGCCGAAGTAGTTGCCGATGGTAAAACCATAAAAACAGAAACCAACGAATACTTATTACCAACCAGTACAACCGGACAAGTTGTGCATCATTACGGTTATTCTTTGTCTTATAGCGAAGTCCACGAGCAGGCTGAATGGGTAGCATACGAACTAAAAAAATCGCATTTATCCAGAACCAATTATAAACGGCCTTATTTTGAAATTGACGAAGCCGTAAAAACCGGTGCAGCCCATTGGCGTAACTACAAAAACTCTGGTTACGACCGCGGACATCTTTGTCCAGCAGGCGATAGACGTTACAGTGAGCAAGCATACAATGAAACTTTTTTAACAAGTAATATTAGTCCGCAGCAGCACAAGTTTAATGCTGGTATTTGGAACAGCTTAGAACAGAAAGTACGCTATTGGGCCAACAAATACGATGGCGTTTTTGTAGTTACAGGCGGTATTTTCAATGACGATATGAAACGTATTGGAGATGAAAATGTTTCAGTACCCAATCAATTTTATAAGATTTTGATTGATAATAACAGCACCAACCCCAAAATGATTGCATTTTTGATTCCACATGCCGACTCAAATAAACCATTATACGAATTTGTGGTTTCTATCGACTCTATTGAAAAACTTACCGCAATTGATTTTTTTCCAGAACTTGAAGATGGCATTGAAAACAAATTGGAGGCTTCTAGTGTATATAAAAACTGGAGTTTTAACTAATTGTCGATGATATTTGCATTTGAAATCTTAAATAGTGATATAATTTACTTTTTTCATAACTTATAGGGAATATTAATTTGTTAATCAATTAGTTATGAAAGTGAAGATACTCTCGAGAACCCCAAATCACGTTTTAAAATTCAGTAAAACCTTTCTCTTTTTACCATTATTTTTGATTGGGATATTTAGTCTTACGGCTCAAAATCATAATTCCAATGAAAATGCAACCGTATATGGAGGGGATATTACTTTTGCTGATGGCGAAACCTATAACAGTGTATGTGTTGGTGATGGCGAACCCGATTATGTAGACGTCATACTAGAAAATGCTTCAGGACGAGTAAAGCAATGGATTGTCACTGATGAAGACGGCGATATTTTAGCCTTGCCCGATAACCCTTCAGATATCAATTTTGATGATGCTGAAGTGGGAATATGTTTAATTTATCATCTTGCTTATAACGGTATAAAACCTTTGATTGATCCTTCCGGTCAAGGTAAGTTTACAAAAAATATTAATGATATTGTGGGAAGGTTTCATTTGTCTGAACCCATTATGGTTGAAAGGTTTTTACAGCCAACAGGAGGCACCCTAGAAGGGGGCCCATTTGAGTTTTGCGTGGGAGATGGAGCAGTTGATAATATTCCAGATGGAGCCATCACGCTTTCGGGGAACAGTGGCACGAACTCGGCCTGGGTGGTAACGGATTCAGAGGGTAACATTTTGGGATTGCCAGCATCGCCATACGATGTGAATTTTGATGAGGCGCCAGCAGGCCTGTGCTTGGTTTGGCACTTAAGTTATGAGGACAACGTAAGTTTGGATATTGCCAACGCTAACGAGTTAATGGGGTGTTATGCGTTGACGAACCCCATAGAGGTCAATAGGTACCAACAGCCAACAGGAGGCACCCTAGAAGGGGGCCCATTTGAGTTTTGCGTGGGAGATGGAGCAGTTGATAATATTCCAGATGGAGCCATCACGCTTTCGGGGAACAGTGGAACGAACTCTGCCTGGGTGGTAACGGATTCAGAGGGTAACATTTTGGGATTGCCAGCATCGCCATACGATGTGAATTTTGACGAGGCTCCAGCAGGCCTGTGCTTGGTTTGGCACTTAAGTTATGAGGACAACGTAAGTTTGGATATTGCCAACGCTAACGAGTTAATGGGGTGTTATGCGTTGACGAACCCCATAGAAGTCAATAGGTACCAACAGCCAACAGGAGGCACCCTAGAAGGGGGCCCATTTGAGTTTTGCGTGGGAGATGGAGCAGTTGATAATATTCCAGATGGAGCCATCACGCTTTCGGGGAACAGTGGCACGAACTCTGCCTGGGTGGTAACGGATTCAGAGGGTAACATTTTGGGATTGCCAGCGTCGCCATACGATGTGAATTTTGATGAGGCGCCAGCAGGCCTGTGCTTGGTTTGGCACTTAAGTTATGAGGACAACGTAAGTTTGGACATTGCCAACGCTAACGAGTTAATGGGGTGTTATGCGTTGACGAACCCCATAGAGGTCAATAGGTACCAACAGCCAACAGGAGGCACCCTAGAAGGGGGCCCATTTGAGTTTTGCGTGGGAGATGGAGCAGTTGATAATATTCCAGATGGAGCCATCACGCTTTCGGGGAACAGTGGCACGAACTCTGCCTGGGTGGTAACGGATTCAGAGGGTAACATTTTGGGATTGCCAGCATCGCCATACGATGTGAATTTTGACGAGGCTCCAGCAGGCCTGTGCTTGGTTTGGCACTTAAGTTATGAAGATAATGTTAGTTTTGAAGGTGTAGAAAATGCAGATGACCTTATGGGATGCTTTGCTTTGTCCAATTCAATTTCTGTTGTTAGAACTGAAGTTGATGGAGGGACAATTACTGGAGGAACAGAAAATAGTTTTAGCTTTACAGTAGGTGACGGTAATGAAGATAAAATTCCCGTCGATGGTATCATGCTAGAAGGTAATTTGGGTACAAACTCTGCCTGGGTAATAACTAATGAGGATGCCACGGTTATTTTGGGTTTACCTGAAAATTATTCAGATGTTAATTTTGATGAGACTGAAGCAGGTACTTCTTTAATTTGGCATTTAAGTTATGAAGATGGTCTTGAAGGGTTTACGCCACCTGATGAAGGAGATCATTTAATTTCAGGCTTATCGGGGTGCTTTAGCCTATCAAATTCAATTTCAGTAATTAAAACTCAAGCAAGTTCTAGTAGAGTATCGGTTTACCCTAACCCTTCAAAGGGCTCAATAAATGTAGATTATAAAGGCATTGCGAATGCAGATGTTAATGTTGGTATTTACAGTCTGAGAAACGTACTGTTGGTGAGTAAGGATTATCGAACAGCGAATAAAAAAGTAGTTCTAGATGTTAGTGAGTACCAAAATGGAATTTATTTTGTTCGTGTTACTGATAACAGAACGGGGGAAAGTATTGTAAGAAGATTGGTTATAAATTAAGCGTATAGAGTAAATATAAGAGAAGAGAGGTGCAAAACACTAATTTGCACCTCTTTTGTTTAACATCCCTTTCCAACGTAGGTTGCGAATAAATTTCCCTTCATCTTCTGAAACTAAAAATTTGATTTTTTCTTTTTTTGCTTTAAAATAACCTATCAAATAATCTTTAAACAAAGAGAAACTACCTTTTTTGTAAGCCAGTTTTAGGGCAGAAATAAAGGTGATTAGAAAGCCATAACGCATTTTGTACATGGCTTCACCCTGTAAGTATTTTGAAGCTTTGTTGTAGCTTATTCCTGTTGGTTTGAGATGTTTAACGTGTAATGATTCGTCCGTTAAAATATCCCAACCGTAGTATTTTGCCAAAAGCTCATCCACAGTATCCCATCCCATGGAAGGTTTTAGTTTTCCCATTTCTAAAAAGCATGCTTTTCTGTAAGCTTTCAAGGCCCCGCGAATGTGGTCTTTTCGGGTTAAATTTTCTAAAACCCAGTCACCTTTTCTTTCAATATAGCAAAAACCAGAGGCCATGCCTAGTTTTGGGTTGTTGTTAAAATGAATGACGAGTTGTTCTAAATAATCTTTTGGAAAAATTAAATCGGCATCAAATTTACAAATCACATCATAATCATCATCTAAAATCTCATAACCTTTATAAAAGGCATTAATGATTTTTGAACCTGGCAAGTGCTGGTTTGAAGATTTTGAATTTACCAACGAAATAAAGTTGTATTTTTCGGTGTAAGCCTCAACGATGTCCTGCGTGTTGTCTGTTGAGTTGTCGTTAACAATAACCACTTGTTTAGGCAGAAGAGACTGGTTTAAAAGGGAGTCTAGAGTTAGCCCAATAGAACTTTCTTCGTTGTGTGCAGGTATGATTATACAAAATTTCATTTTGTAAATCTCAATATAAAAAACACAAAATCCAATTAATTAAGATTTCAATTTATTACAATTTCGATGTAGATGGTAATATATCTTGAAATAAAATAACCAAAAACGGACCAATTCTTGTTTTTTTTAGAATTGGCCATTTTTGGCTATTTACTATTTTTTTATTGTATTTTGAAAGCTTAATTAGTCCGTTTTAATAATCTTTAAGGTTACAGGTTCAGACAAATTAATTTTTAAGAAATACAATCCAGAAGGTTTATCTGTAATATCCAGTTGGAAGTTTTTTCCGTTTAATTCATGATTTTGTATAGAAATCAAAGCGCCATTAGTGTTATATAATTCACTACTGACATTACTAATGGACATAGGAAGATTAATATCATAAATACCATTAGAAGGATTTGGATAAATATTTATGCCTTCTGTTATGTTCTTTTCAGCCACATCTAATGTTCCCCCGGTAACCAATTGGATATTAGGAGCAGGTGGTGTATCCATTCCGCCGCCAAAATAAAAACTAAGATTAGGAGGCTGGTTATATGAATTCATCTGCCATGCAATAGCAGATCTGTAGTTAGGGTCATGCATTAAAGTGTACATTCTTTGCTCTGTTGGGTAAGGCGTAACAAAAACAGCCAGACCAGTATTATCAGAAAGCCTGTAAATAACTTCTTCTCGCCAATCTCCTAAAATATCAGCCATAAGGCAAGGATTGGATTTAGAACCGTTATTGTCAGAAATTGATGCTATATTATATAAAGTAGCTACCCTGTCTGTACCATTTCCATTCCATTTGGTAATTACAGTTCTATCGAGTATTTCACGTTGAACATCACCATCCCACCAGACACCAAAATTATAAGAATTTCCACCTCCTGCGGTAGTTGGTATTGAGGTTGATATAAGTTGACCAGTACAGCTACGAAGACCAGAACCATCAGACCCCCATACTTCCATACCTTTGTGGTTTGCATCTACATCGGCAGCCATACATCTTCCTATATCACCACTTGACCAGTTTGCCCATTGTACTTCACCAGTCATGGCATTTCTTATTGATATGCCGGGAACTGATCCTCCAGCATGCTCTTGGCAGCTAAAATATTCCATACCGTCAATATTAGGATTAATATCTGCTAAATGCGCAGCATCGCCATGACCAAAAGTGGTAGAGTAAAGGCCATTACCGTTTTCGTCAACGGTCATACCTCCGTAGGTTATCTCATCTCTACCATCGCCATCAACATCGCCGGCAGCAAGATTGTGGTTGCCTTGTCCGTGATAATCAGAGGCTATCCCGTTAGGACTACTATCCCAAGCCCATTCCTTTGTCAAAGTTCCATTTCCAAAATTCCATGCTTCAAGTTTTATACGTTCATAAATTCCCCTGCCAATTACAATACTTGGATTTACACCATCAAGATAAGCAACTGCCCACATACACTTGGTAGCTCTGTGGCCAAGTTGAGAAAGGTTTTGGCCTGGTCGTCCCCATTGTTCTATAGGGGTTAAACTGATGTAAAAGTCCCATGCAATCTCTTCACCGGTTTGACCATCAAATATTGATATATAATCAGGGCCATAGGTTCTAAACCAAAAAGGCCCATTTTGTACCGCTGAAGCACGATAATCGATAAATCCGTCTTCATCTCTGTCGCCAATATTATTACCTAAGCCATCAATCATGCCATCTGATGTTCTAGTGGCAACTTCGGCCTTACCGTCATTATCAAAATCATACACCAAAAAGTTCACCTCTACCGCATGTAATAAATTAGGCCCCAAATCAACGGCCCACATAAATGTACCATCAAGTTCATAAGCTTCAAGGTAGTGGTTGTAGGGTGAATTAGGAGATTCATCATTTGAAAGTCTTTTTATAACAATTTCGTATTCGCCGTCTCCATCTAAATCGCCAACAGAAGCATCATTTAAATGATGAGTGTTGTAACCACCATTAACCGATCTTACTGGAATAGTAAAATACGCTCCTGATATACGGGCTTTACCTGCTGAACGTTCTTGCTCTGTTCCGTCAATGACAGCTGCTACACTATAATTGCCAGGAAAGAATGCCTGTGTATCGATATAATTTGAAACACTCAGGTTTGATGCAATTTTTGTTGACCCTCGATATACGTTATAGGTAGCATTCTGGGCATATTCTGTGCCGAGAATTCGCCAACTGACCAATACTGAGTTAGTGCCAGTTTCCATGGCAAATACTCCTCTGTCAAGGTTTTCCATGTAACGTTGTCCGTGAAGTGTAAAACTCCAAAGCGTCATGATACAGATCAAAGACAGGCTCATAAGTAACCTGTTTTTTAATAATTTTTCAACCATAACTTGGTGGGTTAATAGCGTGTTTTTAATGGTAAGCTTCGTTTTCATGAATCAGCTTTTAAGATTAAGATATGATGTTTAGTTATACTGTTGGGTGCTGGAGCATGTATGTTAACCGTTTTATTAAGTTGATTACTGTTCCAGTGACACAAATTAGTTTGGTTGATGGTTTGCAAGCGTATTAAATATACTTAATTTAGCAATTTATAACAAAAATATTTATGGTTTTACAACTTTCCGTCCTGTACTTACCCGTTATAAATTTATATTTGCAAATATTTTGAAAAATAGAAGATAAATCCATCATGTTTTGTAATTTTTGATTAACTGAAATACAATTTGACATATAATCTATCTTAGTTGTATTAGGTTGGTTTTTTTTAAGTTTTTATTTTCTAAAGTAAATCATATGAATGAGTTAAGCTTTTATTTGGCAGAAGGGATTCGACACATAACAGACCCTAAAGGTTTTGACCATATGTTGTTTGTAGTAACCTTATGCTCTTTTTATCAATTGAATGAAATAAAAAAAATATTAATTCTTGTTACGGCTTTTACAATAGGACATTCGGTTACTTTGGCACTTTCTTCATTGGATATTATTCGAGTAAACCAAACGGCGGTTGAATTATTAATTCCAATTACAATCTTTCTTACCAGTATGTTCAATATTACTGCAAAACAGAAAATAAATTCAAAATTTGGTCTAAATTATTTGTTGGCTCTTTTTTTTGGTTTGATACACGGCATGGGTTTTTCCAACTTTTTTAGGTCTATGATGATGGGGATTCAAGACGGTTCCATCGCCTTACCGCTGTTCGGATTTAATTTAGGCATAGAAATTGGTCAGTTAACAATAGTAGCTGTATTTTTAGTACTATTATTTGTATATACCAATCTTTTTAAAGGCGTACATAGAGATTGGAAGATTTTTTTTAGCGGAGCGGGAGCAGCACTATCAATTTCTTTAATTTTAAATCAATTATAAAATGAAACGGTTTATTTTATTTTCGATACTCGTATTTTCTTTTGCTTTTGCTGAAGCCCATCCCATAAAGATGACTACCGGACGTATATTTTATGATAATGACCAACAAAAAAGCTTCTTGCTGATAAATTTCTTTACCGATGATTTAGCAAAACATCTCGCCGAACTTTACCATACCCCAATTAACGAAGATAATATTACAGAACAGTCGAATAGAGAAATGTTTATGGATTATTTCAGAAAAAAATTTTCCATTTATGAAGGTGCTAAAGAAGTTTCCTGTAAAACGGTATATATGAAACACTCTGATGATAATGTTTTACAAGTAAAATTTATTTTGAATAATTTCAATATCAAATCAAAAGAAGATATTAAAGTGATAAATACCTTGATGTTTGATGCTTTTGATAATCAATCCAATATTATCCATTTTGAGTTAAAACCCCAAAAAGAAATCGTTCTTTTTAGCGTAACTAAGCCATTCCATGTGTTTCATTTATAAGGTGTGAAATAAAACCTGCTCCCCTTTATTTAAAATACTTCTTGTTCCATTTCTTAGCAAAGTCTTTGTAGCGCAAAACTGCCCATGTTTGCTTCTTGCAAGCTTCACTGAGCTTGTAATGATTTAACATGAGAACAATGCCTTTCTTGGTGAGATAAAAATCAGGAAAACGAAACGTTTTTTCATGAGTATAAATACACTTTGAATTATTTATTTCTTTTGCGTAAGAATCAATTATATATTCTCTTATCTTTTTTTCAAAAACCTCACTTCGATATTTAAAATATTCACGAGATCCATTGCGAGGCGTTGTCCCTTCTCCCAGCCAAAGTAAATCTTCAATATTTAACTTCTTAAGGTTCTTTAAATCTAAAGTTAAATAGGTAATAGAGGCAGTTGCTTTGGTGTTGCTTATGCTGCTCTTTGTTGACTCAACCATGCTAAGTATATAAGGGCTCACATAGGAAATATTTATTTCTGTTTCGTAATTTTCATAATTATATGCGTTTAGTATATCTTTTATAAAAAAGCTTTCAAGATAATTATTTATTTTAACCATTGTAGAATCTGAAAACCCTTCAATAAAACGGAATAGTTTGGTATGCGAAATTGTTTCGTTAAGCCATTCTATTTTTATTCCTTTTTTAAATTTTTGAACAGATATTGGTTTATATTCTATATCTCTAAGAAGACTGTAATTGTATGGTGATAATTTCTTTTTTAATTTTTCGCTATTTAGTGCATGAGGTACAGGTTGCGTTGTTTTAATAGGGCGCAGGAAAACCTTTTTTATCTTGCTATCTGAAGTTATTTGTTCTCCGTGCCAATTATTTAGAGAATCTTCGGTTATAACAATCTTGTTATATAATTCCTGTTTATTTGTTTTCTGGTTGTATCGTAGCGATTTTAGAGTAAATGTAAGAGAATCAAATTCAACCTCCATATAGATAGGTTTTTTTTCATCACGGAAACAATATCTGCCATTGTAATAGCCCTCAACATTTCTAATCTCCATAATTACCTCTCTATCCCCTATGGTACCTTCTAAGCTGTATACCTCTTCTATGTGTGCCAATGCAGTTATGGTAGAAAAAGAACAAAGCAGATATAATAGAAACGTTTTTTTGAAATTTATCATAGCAATTGGTTTTGGAAACTCAAACGCCCAAATTAAGAATATAAATTAGCATAAATTAGGCTTGGTTTGATGGGTATAGAACTTTTTTTAAATATAGAAAAAACAGGAGGTATTCACAATTTTCAATTTTTTTTAAAGTGAGTGGCGAGTTGTTCTAAATCATAATGTTTCAGAAAAATTAAATAGGCATCAATTTTATATACGTTCGGCGTAAACTATATAATATCTTGGAGTAAACCAACGCAATATTGGACGGACACCAATTTTTTTGGTCGGGTTGGTCCATTTTTGTCTGTCCAAAATTTTCCAGCCTGTTTTTTCTAAAAGCCAATCGAATTGCCAATCTTCAAATTCGTGGTAATGGCGGTCCCATTTGTCTGTTTTGCTTCTGTAAGCAGGGGAGAACCATAGTTTTAAAGGCACACTAGCTACAAGTTTATCTGATTTAATAGATTCTAAAACGGTAAACGGAGATAGCAAATGTTCAAAAATTTCAAAAGCGGTTACCACATTGGCATTCGAGTTTTTAATTAAAGAAGTGTCGATATCTAAATCTTCTCCCTTGGTGTTTTCAACAAAGTAACCGTGTTGTTTCATAATTTCTGAAAAAGGGTTGGTTACTCCCAAATCCAAAATGCTTTCAGAAGTAGAAACGTGCTTTTCCAAAAATTCTAAAGTATATCTAAAGCGTTTATTTGGAAATGTGTTTTCGTACATTCGTAAGTCTACAAGTGTTAATATTGATAAACAATAGCATTAATATGCATGCCAGCACCTACGCTTGCAAAAATAACAACGTCACCTTTACTGATATTATGGCCTTCCAATTGGTTGCGTTTAACCAAATCAAAAAGCGTGGGTACCGTAGCTACCGAACTGTTGCCTAACTTTTGGATACTCATGGGCATAATGCCTTTAGGGATTTCAGTTTTATACAAACGGTAAAAGCGTTTTAAAATGGCTTCGTCCATTTTTTCGTTAGCTTGATGTATAAAAATCTTTTTAACGTCTTTTATGTCAATACCGCTGTTGTCCAAACAGGTTTTCATAGCCTGAGGTACGTTGGTGAGTGCAAACTCATAAATTTTTCGGCCATCCATTTTAATGTAACGTGTATCCTGTGGAAGCTCTGGGTTATTTGATTTTCCAAAGAACAAATAGTAGGCTTCGTCATATGTAAAACTTGCTGTTTCGTGCGCCAGAATACCACCTTCTCCATCACTTGCTTCAATAATGGTAGCGCCAGCACCGTCTGAAAAAATCATGGCATCTCGGTCATGTTTATCAGTAACACGCGATAAGGTTTCTGTACCAATGACTAAACAGCGTTTGGCCATGCCAGTTTTTATAAATGCCTGTGCTTGAATAACACCCTCTATCCAACCTGGGCAACCAAATAAAATATCGTAAGCTACACATTTCGGGTTTTTTATGCGTAAACTGTGCTTAATGCGCGACGCCAACGATGGCAGCATATCACTTTGGATGGTATTATGCTTAACATCACCAAAGTTATGTGCCACAATTATGTAGTCAATCGTTTCGGGGTCTATTTTGGCATCTTCAATGGCTTTTTCGGCAGCAAAAAAACCTAAATCTGAAGAGTTTAGATGGTCTTTTGCATAACGACGTTCAGCAATTCCAGTAATTTCTTTAAACTTCTCTACGATAACCTCATTTGGTGCGTTTAGGGCCGATCCATCAGTATTTAAAAAGTGGTGGTTATGGAAGGCTGTATTTTTTTCAACAGTACTTGGAATGTAGCTGCCTGTACCAGTGATTTTAATATTCATAAATCAATTTGCCTTAATAATTTTAGTATCGAGCAAGATAGTGGCTTTTTGCAAAACAAAATTTTCATTTGATTAAAATTTACGATGTTCAACATACTTTTATGCTTCGGCATAGGCTTCAATAGGTGCGCAAGAACACACCAAATTTCGGTCGCCAAAAGCATCATTCACACGTCTTACGCTTGGCCAAAATTTATTGTTTTTAATATAGTCCAAAGGATAAGCAGCCTCTTGCCTAGAGTATGGGAAATGCCATTCATCGGCGGTTAACATACTTAGTGTGTGTGGTGCGTTTTTTAAAAGGTTGTTGTCGTCTTCTTTTGCGACTTGATCAATTTCATTTTTAATAGAAATTAAAGCATCACAAAAACGGTCTAGTTCTGCTTTACTCTCGCTTTCCGTTGGCTCAATCATTAGGGTTCCAGCTACTGGAAAAGATACTGTAGGTGCATGAAAACCGTAATCAATTAAACGTTTGGCTATGTCTGACACTTCAATGCCATTTGCTTTAAAAGCACGACAGTCAACAATCATTTCATGTGCTGCTCTTCCACGTTCGCCGGAATATAAAGTTTCAAAACTCCCCTGCAAACGTTGTTTTATGTAATTGGCATTTAAAATGGCTGTTTTAGTAGCTGCAGTTAACCCTTCGGCACCAAGCATTTTTATGTAGCCATAAGAAATAAGGCATGCTAAGGCCGATCCATAGGGTGCTGCGGAAATGGCTGTAATTGCCTGTTTGCCGCCAGTTTTTAAAACAGGATTGCCCGGCAAAAACGGAACAAGCTGTTTGGCCACACAAATGGGGCCAACACCAGGGCCACCACCACCATGCGGTATGGCAAAAGTTTTGTGGAGGTTGAGGTGACATACATCGGCTCCAATATTCCCTGGGTTTGTTAATCCCACTTGGGCATTCATATTAGCGCCGTCCATGTAAACTTGCCCGCCATTATCATGAATTATTTTGGTGATTTCTTTAATTGCCGATTCATAAACACCGTGGGTTGATGGGTATGTTACCATTAAGCATGATAGGTTGTCTTTATAAAACTCTGCTTTTTCACGTAAATCGTCTACATCAATATTTCCTTCATCAGTCGATTTGGTAACAACCACTTCCATGCCTGCCATCACTGCACTAGCAGGATTGGTGCCATGCGCAGAAGAAGGGATTAGGCAAATATTTCTATGGTGTTCTCCTCGAGATTCGTGGTATGCTTTTATTACCATAAGTCCGGCAAATTCCCCTTGGGCACCAGAATTTGGTTGTAGTGAGGTTGCAGCAAACCCAGTGATTTCAGTAAGTTGGTCTTCTAGTTCTTTTAGAACTTTAGCGTATCCTTTGGCTTGTTTTAAAGGTGCAAACGGATGGATGTTGCCCCATTTAAACCAACTTAACGGTAACATTTCCGCAGCGGCATTGAGTTTCATGGTGCAAGAGCCCAATGAAATCATAGAATGGTTCAAGGCTAAATCTTTGCGTTCAAGAGATTTGATATAACGCATCAATTCGGTTTCAGAGTGGTATTGGTTAAATACAGGTTCAGTCAAAAAATCTGTAGTTCTTTGAACGAACTCATCGATATTGTTTTCTTCAGAAATACTTGAAATGATAATTGTTTCTTTTTTTGCAGCTTCAGCAAAAATCGAAATTAAATAATTAAGGTCTCTAATCGAGGTTGTTTCGTTAACGGAAACCGTTACTGTTTCTTTATTGGGGTAATAAAGGTTTATCTTTTTTTCGGTGGCTACTTTTTTAACTTTTTTAGCCTTGGTTTTTATTTGAAGCGTATCAAAATAAGACGAGTTGATTTGTTCGTAACCCAAACGCTTCAAGGTATTTGCTAGAATTACCGTTTTGTTATGTACTTTATTAGCGATAAATTTAAGTCCTTTAGGACCGTGATACACCGCATACATACCGGCCATAACCGCCAATAAAACCTGAGCGGTGCAAATATTGGAAGTAGCTCTATCTCTTTTTATGTGTTGCTCTCGTGTTTGTAGTGCCATGCGTAGTGCGCGATTTCCATCGGCATCTTTGGTAACCCCAATTATGCGACCAGGCAAAAAACGTTTGTAAGCTTCTTTGGTGGCAAAGTAAGCGGCATGCGGGCCGCCATATCCCATAGGTATTCCAAAACGCTGCGTAGTTCCTACAACAACATCCGCCCCAAATTTGCCAGGGGCTTCAAGTTTTACCAAGCTTAAAATATCGGCAGCAACAGCTACTTTTATTCCAGAGGTATTGGCTTTTTCTATAAACGATTTTATATCTGTAATCTGTCCATGTTTTCCTGGATATTGTAAAATAGCACCAAAGAAATCCGAAGTAAAATCAAAAGATTCCTCACTGCCAACAACCAACTCTATGTCAATAGGCGTGGCTCTAGTTTGTAGTGTTGATAAGGTTTGGGGTAAGATGTGTTCGGAAACAAAAAATTTGTTAATCCCTGCTTTTTTCTGTTTGCGAGAACGGACAGCAAAAAGTAAACCCATAGCTTCTGCAGCAGCGGTTCCTTCATCGAGAAGCGATGCATTTGCAATCTCCATGCCAGTTAAATCCATGACCATGGTTTGGAAGTTTAAAAGAGCTTCCAATCGTCCTTGGGCAATTTCAGCCTGATAAGGCGTGTAAGCTGTGTACCAGCCCGGATTTTCGAGAATATTTCGTTGTATTACTGCTGGGAGAATTGTTGGGTGATACCCTAAACCGATATACGTGGTGTAAGCTTTATTCTTTTTTGAAAGCTCATGAATATGTAATAGATATTCATGTTCGGTCATGGGTTCATCTAAATTCAACTCTTTTTTTAAACGAATATCATCTGGAATGGTTTCATAGATTAATTGATCTAAACTATCAAGACCAAGGGTTTCCAACATGTGTTTTTGGTCCTTTTCACTTGGGCCAATATGTCTAAGTGCAAAAGCATTTGTGTTCATGAAAATGGGTTTTCAATATATAATTCGCAAAAATACGTATTATTTAAGCGGTTTTATTGCATATAATGGAAAGTTTTCAACCATGCCGATGCCTTATTAACAGTTTGTTTATTTTTGTTCGATGAAGGTACTTAAACACGCGTTCAACTTTTATATCCATGCCAGTATTCATGTGGCTTTGGCTGTGTATGCATTGTCGTGGGTAACACTTATTGAATTCAGAATTCCTTATGATGAAAATGTGCTGTATTTCATTTTTTATGCATCTATTACAGGATATAATTTCGTGAAGTATTTTGGTGTTGCCAGATTTCATCACAGGAGTTTGGCTAATTGGCTTAAGGCTATTCAGGTTTTTTCCTTTTTTTCCTTTTTGCTGATGTGTTATTATGGTTGGCAACTCAGCAAAACGACGCTCATTTACATTGCAATTTTTGGAGCTGTCACTTTCTTTTACGCCGTTCCGTTTTTACCAAAACATTTTTATGTGGACAGCCAGAATAACCTAAGGAATATAAGTGGAATAAAAATTTATCTGATTGCTTTAGTATGGTGTGGTGTTACGGTTTTTCTCCCGTTAATAAATAATTACCATGCTTTGAACTTTAATGTTGCAATTACGGCCATACAGCGTTTTGCTTTTGTGTTGGTTTTAATGTTGCCTTTTGAAATAAGGGATTTAAAATATGATAGTTTGAAATTATCTACGATGCCTCAGAAAATTGGGATAAAACAAACCAAACTGCTAGGCGTAGCATTGTTAACCATAATGTTCTTTATAGAGTTTTTTAAGGATGAAACTTCAAGTTTATATGTTATTGCTTTGTTGTTGGTCTCTGTTGTAACCGGTATTTTTGTGATTTCTTCTAAAATAGAGCAGAAACCTTATTATAGTGCGTTTTGGGTAGAAGGACTGCCTATTTTTTGGTTGGTGCTTTTGTGTCTATTGGGTTAGGCAGATTGTTCTTTAATGGCTTTATCAAGCTCTTTTTTCATGTGTTCCTTACAGTTTTTGTCCAAACAATCTACTTTAGAAACTTTTACCGCTTTGGTGAGTTTTCTGTTGTTTTTTGAGTAACCACGGCAGGCCTTACAATAAACTAAATGGATATTGAGTAATAGTTTTTCCCTAAGGCTGGCGTCTCGGTACTGTGTTTTGTCGCACACATGATTCGCTTTGTCGCAAGGCATTAGCACCTTAAATTTTGCACACATATTTTAAAACCAATTTTCTTTTAGGCATTCGGCCAAAGCGGTACGAGCACGATGGATGATTACCCAAAGGTTAGACGGTGTAATATTTAGTTCATTACAAATGGCTTCAGTTTCATGGCCGAGTATGGTTTTCATTTTGAACACTTCGGCTTGTTTTTGGGGCAGTTTTTCTAGGCAGTTGTAAATGGCTTCACCCAGTTCTTCGTTTTCAAGGGTGTCCTGAGCCGTTTTATCAAAAGGGTCTCCAACGCGTTCTTCTAGCCAATCGCCTTCATTTTCTTCTCCTGTGCTATAATTAACCCTGATTTCTGCTTTGCCCTTTTTTGAATTGATTTTTCTGTAATAATCAATTATTTTACGCTTTAGAATAGAGATGAGCCAGGTACGCTCGCTAGCTTCTCCTTTAAAGTTTTTCATAGACTTTAGCCCTGCCAAAAAGGTGTCTTGTACCAAATCTTCAGCAATAACCCTATCGCTCACTCGTGCAATGGTATAGTTGAATAAGTAATCGGAATATAAATCTATCCACTTATTCGGGTCTATCTTGTGGTTGGGCATTTTTGTACAATTTTTCTTTTATCAAAAATAGGATAAAAAAATGGATATATTTTATAGTTCCATAAAGTTGAAAGCATTTCCAAGAAATTTTACTAAATTTAATGTATGGCCACTGGATATTATAAAAGACGCGATGTTCTAAAACTTTCTGGGCTTGCCGGCATGGCTGCTATAATGCATCCGATACTGACTGCGTTAAATTATAAAAGTGAAATTTTAAAAAGAAAAATACCTTCATCAAATCAGTTATTGCCTGTTGTTGGACTCGGAACTTGGCAAACTTTCGATGTTAGCCTTTCGGAAGGCGTAAAGAATACTTTAAGTCAAGTGTTGTTTGAGATGAATAAACTAGGAGGGTGTGTTGTTGATTCATCGCCAATGTATGGGCGTTCTGAAAGTGTGGTTGGCATACTAACACAAAACCAAAATTTTGCAGACGATTTATTTTATGCCACAAAAGTTTGGATTACAGGAAAAGAAGCTGGAATGCGTCAAATGAATAAGTCGTTTGAATTAATGAAAAGAAAGCAAATGGATTTAATGCAAATTCATAATCTTCTAGATTGGGAGGTACATGTTAAAACACTTAAGGAGTGGAAAGAACAGGGTAAAATTAAATACTGGGGTATTACGCATTATACAGATAGTTCACATGCTCGTCTTGAGCATATTATTAAAACGGAAAACCCAGATTTTGTTCAGTTTAATTATTCCATTTTGTCAAGACACGCAGAAGTTTCATTGTTTAAAACTATCAGGAAACACAATACGGCAGTTTTAATTAATCGCCCCTATGAAAGTGGTGAACTCTTTAGTGTGGTGAAAGGTATAAGTGTGCCGAAATGGGCTGAAGAATTTGATATAAAGAGCTGGGGGCAATTCTTTTTAAAATTTATATTATCCAACCAATTGGTTAACTGTGTAATTCCGGGCACGTCCAAGCCGCATCACATGATAGATAATTTGATGGCAGGGTATGGAAGAATGCCCGATCAAAAAACAAGGGAAAAGATGTACGCTTTTATGAAGAATTTATGAAAGTGTACGTTTTTCAATCAACCCAGCACGTCTTAATAACGCATCAGGTTGCGGTTCCTTTCCGCGGAAACGTTTGTATAGTTCCATGGGGTTATCGGTGCCCCCTTGCGATAGCACATTGTCTTTAAATTTTTGAGCAACGGTTTTGCTAAAAATACCTTCCTCCTTAAAATATTCAAAGGCATCGGCATCCAAAACTTCGGCCCATTTATAGCTATAGTAGCCAGAAGAGTAACCGCCTTGAAAAATATGGGCAAACGATGTGCTCATACAATTGCTTTCAACATCTGGATAAAGTTGTGTGCCTTTAAAGGCTTCAGTTTCGTGGGCTTTTACATTGTCGATTTTTTCTGGCGATTCGATGGCATGCCAGCTCATATCAAGTAACCCAAAACTCAACTGGCGGAGTGTTTGCATGCCTTCGTTGAAGGTTGCAGACGCTTTTATTTTTTCGATTAACTCCATTGGGATAACCTCACCAGTTTCATAATGCGTAGCGAACAATTCTAAAGCTTCTTTTTCATAACACCAGTTTTCCATCACCTGACTGGGCAGTTCTACAAAATCCCAATACACACTTGTGCCCGATAAACTTGGGTAGGTAGTATTGGCCAACATACCATGCAGGGCGTGCCCAAATTCATGGAATAAGGTCGTGACTTCATTGAATGTAAGCAGTGATGGCTTACTTTTTGTTGGCTTAGTAAAGTTGCAAACAATTGAAATATGTGGGCGGCTGTTTTCGCCTTTTTTAACATACTGTGGTTTGTAAACGGTCATCCAAGCACCGTTTCGTTTTCCAGATCTTGGAAAGAAATCAGCATAGAAAACAGCTATAAAATTTCCTTTTAAATTGGTAACCTTATAGGTCAACACTTCATCGTGATATTTATCGATATCATTAATTTCTTCAAATTGTAAACCGAAAAGTTTGCTTGCCACGGTAAAAGCACCGTTAATAACGTTTTCTAATTTAAAATAGGGTTTTAGTTTTTCGTCATCTAAATCAAATAATTTCTGTTTTAGTTTTTCAGAGTAATAGGCACCATCCCATTTTTGGAGTTGATCAATACCGTCGGTCTCTTTAGCAAAACCACTTAATGCTTCAAATTCGCGTTTGGCGGCAGGCTTTGCTTTTTCTAAAAGCTCGTTTAAAAACGATTGTACTTTTTCTGGAGTTTGCGCCATTCGTTCTTCCAAAACAAAATGCGCATGTGTTTTGTAGCCTAAAAGCTTGGCACGTTTGTGTCTTAATTTTACAATTTCTAACACGATATTTTGGTTGTCCAAATCATCGCCTTTAAACGATTTAGCCCCAAAAGCTAATGCTAATTTTTTTCGTAATTCACGATTATCGGCATAGGTCATAAACGGAATATAGCTCGGGTAGTGCAGGGTAAATAGCCAACCTTCTTTTTCTTTGCTTTCGGCAAGTTGTTTTGCCGCTTCAATGGCACCTTCTGGTAATCCAGAAAGGTCATTTTTATTGGTAATAAGCATTTCAAATGCATTGGTTTCGGCCAACACGTTTTCACCAAATTTAAGTTTTAGGGTGCTAAGCTTTTTGTCAATATCTCTAAGTTTTAGCTTTTTGTCCTCGGATAAATTGGCGCCATTTCTAGAGAAGCTTTTGTATTTTTTGTCGAGAAGCGTTTCTTGTTCCGTAGTGAGTTTTAGCGTATCTTTTTGCTCGTACACAGCCTTTACGCGTTGAAATAACTCTTGATTTAAGGTAATGTCGTTACTGAATTCAGATAACAAAGGCGAAACCTCTTGCGCTATTTTTTGAATCTCGTCATTGGTTTCGGCGGAATTCAAATTGAAAAAGATACTCGAAATACGGTCTAATTGTTCGCCAGTGAAGTCTAGTGCCTCTATTGTGTTTTCAAAAGTCGGCGGCTCGGTATTGTAGACAATGCTATCTATTTCACTTTTAGCCATTTCTATAGCTTCTTTTATAGTTGGGAGAAAGTCAGAATTTTCAATTTTTGAAAATGGAGCGGTGTTATATTTAGTATTAAATGGGGTAATTAGCGATTTCTTTATCATTTTATCAAAGAATGTGTTAAAAATTATTTTTACTATGTATGCATAGTAAAATTTTTATATTTTTGCCGCGACAATAAGGAAGAGTGACTAACTCATGAGAATTATTTGTTAATAGCTGAAGGCCCCGAAACATATTCGGGGCTTTTTTTATAGGTCTTTTGCCGACTCGTGAACCTTGATTTTAAGGCCTTCTTTGTAAGCGACAACTTTATCTAGTACGCATTTGTCGCTCGAGCCAATAATTTGTGCTGCCAATATCCCTGCATTTTTTGCGCCATTTAGAGCTACTGTTGCCACGGGAACACCGCCTGGCATTTGTAAGATGGAAAGTACAGAATCCCATCCATCAATGGAGTTGCTGCTTTTTACCGGAACGCCAATTACGGGTAGCGGTGATAATGAGGCAATCATGCCCGGTAAATGGGCCGCACCACCTGCTCCTGCAATAATTACAGAAAACCCTTTGGTGTGTGCATTTTTTCCATATTCAAATAGTTTTTCTGGTGTACGGTGCGCTGAAACAATGTCAACTTCAACCTCAATATCAAATCCTTTTAAGATGTCTATTGCATCTTGCATTACAGGAAGGTCGCTTTTGCTTCCCATAATTACTCCTACCTTGCTCATATCTTTTTACTTATAACTTTTATGGTTTTTTTTACGTCTTCTGCAACTTTTCGTGCTTCACCTAAATTTTCATTCACAATGGTAACGTGTCCCATTTTTCTAAACGGACGGGTTTGTTTTTTACCATAAATATGTGGGGTAACACCATCCATACCCATAATGCTTTCAATATTTTGGTAAACCACGTTTCCGGTGTGGCCCTCAGCACCTACTAAATTTACCATAACACCGCCCACTTTACTATCGGTTCTTCCTAATGGTAAATCTAGAATGGCTCGGATATGTTGCTCGAACTGCGAGGTATAACTCGCTTCAATGGTTTGGTGGCCCGAATTGTGTGGACGGGGAGCCACTTCGTTTATTAAAATTTTATCGTCTTGCGTTTGAAACATTTCAACGGCCAAAAGGCCTACGTGGTTAAAGGACTTAGAAACATTTAAAGCCACTTCTTGTGCTTTTTTTGCCACGGCTTCATCTATCCGTGCCGGGCAAATCACGTACTCCACTTGGTTGGCTTCAGGGTGAAACTCCATTTCAACAACTGGATACGTTTTAGTTTCTCCTGATGGGTTTCGAGCCACGATTACAGCCAATTCGTTTTTAAAAGGCACTAAGTTTTCAGCAATGCATTCGCCTTTAGGTAAGCCTTCTAAATCTGATAGTTTTCGTACTACCTTAACACCATTGCCGTCGTAGCCAAACTGTGCCGCTTTCCAAACAAACGGGAAGTTAAGCCCTCCGTTTTCAATGGCATCTTCAATTTCCGATAGGTAAGCAAAGCGTGAAAATGGCGCTGTTGGTAAGTTGTTGTCTACATAAAAAAGCTTTTGTTTGGCTTTGTTTTGAATGGTTCGCAATGTTTTTGATGCTGGATAAACCTTTACACCTTCTTTTTCAAGGGCTTCTAGGGCATCTACGTTTACGTTTTCTATTTCAATGGTTAATACATCAACCTGTTTCCCAAAATTATAAACCGCATTATAATCCAATAAATCACCTAAATGGAACTCATCGCAAGCAATTTTACAGGGCGCATCTTCGCTCGCTTCTAAAATACAGGTGTGGATATCAAACTTTCTCGTATTGTATAATAGCATTTTTCCTAGTTGGCCGCCGCCTAAAATACCGAGTTTAAAATCTGAAGAAAAGTAATTCATTGAAAATATTTTAACTAAATTCTTTAAATTGTTACGCAAAAATACACTTAAATCTTAAATTAGTTCCTAAAACACAAATCAAAAAATGGTTATTGGTTAATCTATTGATTATCTTTGCCACTTTCAAAAATAATAACCGTGATTAAGCTACACGATAAATATTTTAAGCCATTTATTTCTGCCCGTCAAATTGACGAGGCTTTGCAGCGAATGGCCGATGAAATTGCGGAAGACGTTGGTGACGACATTCCGGTTTTTGTGGGTATACTTAATGGTTCGTTCATGCTAACGAGCGATTTTGTGAAAAAATACCCAAAAACTTGCGAAGTAACTTTTATAAAACTCGCATCTTACGAAGGCTTAAAATCTTCCGAAGACATCCAGCGATTAATTGGACTGACTCAAGATTTAACAGGCCGAACCGTCATTATTTTAGAAGATATTATAGATTCTGGAAAGACTTTGGCTGAGGTGCACCGCATCTTTAAAAACGAAAAGGTGAAATCTCTAAAAATAGCCACCTTGTTTTACAAACCAGAAGCTTACAAAAAAGACTTTAAACTACACTATGTTGGTATTGATATCCCAGATAAGTTTATTGTGGGCTATGGATTAGACTACGATGGCCTTGGGCGCAATCTAACAGAAGTATATCAAATTAAACAAACACAACATATGACAAACTTAGTATTATTTGGTCCTCCGGGAGCAGGAAAGGGAACGCAAGCAGAATTTTTAAAAGAAAAGTACAATTTAGTACACATTTCAACGGGCGATGTTTTTAGGTTTAACATTAAAAACGAAACCGCTTTAGGCATGTTGGCAAAATCGTACATAGATAAAGGCGAACTGGTTCCAGACCAAGTAACTATTGATATGTTGAATGCTGAGGTAGAAAAAAATGCCGATGCAAACGGCTTTATTTTTGACGGTTTCCCAAGAACCAATGCGCAAGCCGAAGCTTTGGATAAATTGATGGACAGCAAAGATTCGCAAATAAATGCTATGATTGCACTTGAGGTCGAAGATGAAATTTTGGTAAAACGCCTTATTGGAAGAGGAAAAACTAGTGGGCGAGCCGATGATGCCGATGAGTCCATCATTAGAAACCGCATTAAAGAGTATTACAACAAAACCGCTATTTTAAAAGACTACTATTCTGCCCAAGATAAATACCACGGTGTTGATGGCGTGGGCAGTATTGAAGAGATTACCGAGCGTTTGAGCAAGGTAATCGATAAGTTATAGTTGAGGCGTTTATTCGTTTAGTTGTTTAAAGTTTATCAATACAACTGAACAACTACACAAAAAACAAATAAACATAGAAAATGACTGAAGGAAATTTTGTCGATTACGTAAAAATGTATGTGTCTTCCGGTAACGGAGGTAAAGGTTCTGCCCACCTGCATCGCGAAAAATATATTGCTAAGGGAGGACCTGATGGAGGTGATGGCGGGCGTGGTGGTCACGTTATTGTAAGGGGCAAAGAAAACCTTTGGACACTCTTTCATTTAAAATTTAAAAAGCACATTCGTGCTGGACATGGCGAACATGGCAGTAGTAACCGCAGTTTTGGTGCCGATGGTGATGATGTGTATATCGATGTGCCTTTAGGAACGGTAGTGCGCGATACCGAAACCAACAAGGTTCTTTTTGAAATTACCGACGATGGTGAAGAAAAAATCTTGGCCGAAGGCGGAAAAGGCGGACTTGGCAACTGGCATTTTAAGTCGTCAACCAACCAAACACCGCGTTATGCACAGCCTGGTTTGCCCATGGAAGAGAAGTACGTTACCATGGAGCTGAAAGTGCTTGCCGATGTAGGCTTGGTAGGCTTTCCAAACGCAGGGAAATCCACCTTGCTTTCTGTGATGACTTCAGCAAAGCCAAAAATCGCCGATTATGAATTCACAACTTTAAAACCCAATTTAGGAATTGTTGAATACCGCGATTTCCAAACGTTTATTATGGCCGATATACCGGGAATTATTGAAGGTGCTGCTGAAGGCAAAGGACTGGGGCATTACTTTTTGCGGCATATTGAGCGTAACTCCATATTATTGTTTTTAATTCCTGCTGATGCAAACAATATAAAAAAGCAATATGATATCCTGTTGGACGAATTGCGCCGTTACAACCCAGAGATGCTCGATAAAGAACGCATAATTGCCATTTCAAAAAGTGACATGCTGGATGACGAGCTAAAAGCTGAAATGAAAAAAGAATTGGATAAACAATTGCCTATTCCGTATCTCTTTATTTCATCGGTGGCTCAAAAAGGGATTACCGAATTAAAGGATAAGCTTTGGAAGATGCTGAACAATTAACTAAAACTTGATGTTCAATTGCTGTTGCTTTACGCCTTCATCGGTGTTATACTCATAAACCCAATTGTCTCCCGATTTATAAATAATGGCATCTTCACCTTCAACCAAAAACAGATTTTCGCGTCCAGTTTTTTTGATTTTGCAAACCACTTTTGGGGTTCGGTCGACCAACTGAAAGCCGTTTTCAATTTCTTGGGCGTATAGTGTCTGCGTTGCAGGTAATACCGTTTTCATGGGGGGTTTATTTCCTTTCGGAAATTTTGACTTTACCAGTGCTTTTATTTCTTGTTGTTTCGCTTGCTTAAGCGATTCGGCTTCTTCGGTTGAAACTTGTTTTTCGGGAGCCTTTTCAATTTTAGCCTCTTTTTCCTTCTTTAAATTTTCAATTTCTTGTTTGAGTTGCGCAATTTCGGTTGATGTATTGTTTTTTGAAACATTGTTTTGGGCAGGGATCACCAAATTATTTTCACTGGGTTCGAATTTATAATTTAGCGCTTCTATAGATTCAAAAGCATCCCTTAAAGCCAAATTATAAGCACTTCTATAATCTTTCTCACGGCTTTCACCCATTTTTGAGGTGAAAACGGTTTGACCGTTACAATCTTTTAGTGTGAGGATGACTTTTGTCTTAAACAGGCCCGATTCTTTCATAAGGTCTGAATTTAAGGCCAAACAGCGGTTTCTCATTAAATCTTCAGGGTAATCGGCACCTTCCATTAAGGCTTCAAAACCATATTTGTTGAACAAAAATTGCGTTAAAGCATTTAATTGGTATTGATTGGGTTCCTTTAAAAAACTGTACTGTTTGGGGACAATAACATATTTATAATTGTTAATGGAGTTTTGCGAAAATACTGTTGTAGCGATACAACAGGTGATTATAAATGTGAAAAGTTTGATGTTCATTTTTAATAAAATTTTTCTGAAATGGGATATTTAAACTGCAGCGCAGAACCTACCTGCAACTTACAAATATTTCTTTAATTGGATGAGGTTATTGATTTTTTTAACGCCATCTTCAGCTATAGAAGTGTCGCTTAAATCAAAATGCACAACATCCATGCCAATATGCTTTGCGCCTAAAATGTCGGCTTCATAATTATCGCCAATCATAACGCTGTTTTGTGCGCTGGTTTTGGCTTGGTCAAGTGCATAATTAAATATTTTAGGATTTGGCTTTTTTACGCCCGCATTTTCTGAATTGGTCACCGTTTTAAAATAAGTGTTGATTTTAGACCTAGTTAGTTTGGTATTCTGTACCTCGTTAAACCCGTTTGTGATAATATGAAGCTTGTACCGGAGGCTTAAATAATCTAAAATTTCAAATGTGTTTTCAAACAAATGATTGAAGCTGGTTAAATGGGTTATATAATCGTTGGCCAATTTATGTACCAATCGATTTTCAATTGTAAAACTTAAAGACTGAAAGGTGTCACTAAGTCTTGCAAAACGAAGATCATTTTTCTCAATTTTTTCTTCCCGGTAAAGCTTCCAATATTTGAGGTTTATGGGCTCGTAATGACTTAAAAATGCATCGACGTCTAAACATACTTGGTTGATTTCAAATATCTTTTTAAATGTTAACGCTGAGTTTTTATTGAAATCCCACAGCGTATGATCTAAGTCGAAAAAAATATCAGTAATGGCATTAGTTCTCATCGGCAGAATTCAGTATCATATTAAACAAATCTTTAAAGCCTTTCCAACGGGTATTATCGCTAAAGGTATAATTATGAAATATGGGCACCAACATACCGTTTACCTGTTTCACTTCTTGAATAATAGCCTTTAGGGCTTGCTTTTTGTCTAGTAACGACCGGTGCTTTAAAAGCGAGTAGTCCATAACGTGATAGGGTACTATTTTAAGAGGTGTCTGTACTTCATAATCTAAATCGTAAAATAGAAAAGGTGTGCATGAGCCTGCTCTGAAACCAATATGGTCTACATAGCCCATGGTGTAATCTTCCTTGATTTCCAAAGAAATAAGATTTCTGTAAGATTCGGGTAAATTTAATTTAGAAAACGATTGCCTGGAAGCAGCAAGGTTGGTGTTCATAATTTCTTCCATTCTTGTTTTCTCCTTTTTTAAAACAGTAACATTGCTTATGGCAAAATATGATGCTTTAAGTCCAACATCACAATAGTCTCCAATGTGTTTTATTAATGAGACATATTTTTTCTTGTTTGGGTTAATACCTTTATCGTAGGTTGTGTAACTGCCAATTAAAAAGAAAAAAAGAAACTTAAAGCTGCTGCTTTTTTGTCTATTGATAATGTATTTATAGGTGTCGTAGGGATCGTGCTTAAACCCTAAAAGGACTAAAAACCGAGTGTAAAGGCTTTTAATCTTGAGCTTAAAAAAATCTTTTAGGGTGCCGCCGAGCGTTCGCATAATGCCTTTTAAATTATATTTATAGGCACTTGGTACGTCTATAATGGGTCTGGCACTGTATGTTTTTATTGGAAACACAAACTCAGGAAACTGCTTTTGTATTGCTGCTTTAAACTTATATGCCCAAATATCTACCACGGGTTGGTGTAGAAATCCTTCGTTGTAAGCTAGGCTTTCGGTTGCCGTAAATCTGCCGTAATCATCTTTTAAATGTGGAAGATACTCTTCGTAACGCGATAACAGGTAAAATGAAGCCGAAAAAATATCGAAAGGTATGCTGCTTTTTTCACCGATATAAAAAAAACATTTGGTGTTTTCCCAATCGTGTATGTGTATTTCAATATCGTTTAAACCCTGTTCGAACAAAATATCATGGCTTTTTACAAAAAACTCGTTGCCCAATTGTTTTGTGGTATACGACATTTTTATACTGTCGTGAGCAATAAAGGCTTCTATTTGGGTGGTAAAATCCACGTCTATGTCCAGCACTCTTTTACAAATGTGCTTAAATACATATTTTAAACGTGGCGATATTTTATGGGTGTAAACTAATAGCATAAACTTAGTAAGCAATTTTCAGTCGCGGTAATTATTTAAAGGGTTTCATTTAAATCAATTATAAAATTCCTTCGTCGGCAAAACTAAAGTATACTTTTTCGGTTACAATCAGGTGGTCTAATACTTTAATATCTAAACTTATGGCTGCGATTTTTAATTTTTCTGTAATTTGTTTGTCGGCTTCACTTGGTTTTAATGTTCCTGACGGGTGATTGTGCGCCAAAATTAAACCCGTTGCACCAACTTCAAGTGCGCTTTTTAGCACGAGCCTAACATCAACCAAAGTACCTGTTATGCCGCCTTTACTCAGTTGGTTTTTTTGGATGACTTTGTTGGAATTGTTTAAATAAATAATCCAAAATTCTTCGTGTTCTAATTCACCAATAATGGGTTGCATGAGTTCAAAAACATCGCTGCTGGAGGTTATTTTTTTCTTTTGAAGCGCGTCTTCGCTTCGTCTTCTACGTCCCAATTCCAATGCAGCAGCAATGGTTATGGCTTTGGCTTCACCTATACCTTTAAACGCCATAAGTTGTTTTATGGATAGCTTTCCCAGTTGGCTCAAATTATTATCGACACTCGCTAATATGCGTTTGCATAGAGCCACCGCACTTTCTTCACGATTTCCCGAACCTATTAAAATAGCAACTAGTTCGGCATCACTCAAAGCGGCTCGGCCTTTATGCAGTAATTTTTCACGAGGCTGGTCGTCTTGGTTCCAGTTTTTTATTGAAAAGGAAGGTTTTTTTTCTGTCACGCATTAAAGATAAATATTGTAAATTTAAGAAGAAGTAAAATAACATGAAAACAACTCCTAAACATAACGCCCAAATAGCAAAATTGACTTTTGCATCGGTTTATCCGCATTATGTTACAAAGGTTGAAAAAAAGGGCAGGACAAAAGATGAGTTGCATCAAGTTATTGAATGGCTTACTGGGTTTGGTGAGGAAAAAATACAGAAACTCATTGATGAAAAAGTAACTTTTGAAACCTTTTTTTCTAAAGCAAAACTAAATCCCAATGCTCATTTAATTACAGGTGTTATTTGCGGTTACCGTATTGAAGAGATTGAAAGCCAACTCACAAGAAATGTGCGATATTTGGACAAGTTGGTGGATGAATTGGCCAAAGGTAGAAAAATGGAAAAGATTTTGCGGAAATCATGAAAAATCCGATTCAATCGTCATTAAGAACCTTTCGACTGTCGCTAAAGACAGGTTTAATTGAAGTAATCTTTTAAATTTTTAAATCGTTTTGCTGAAACAACGTATTGGCAATTTATTTGGAGTTGCAAGAGGTAGTATCAGTTTACGTTATAGGAAAATAGCTGTCTAATCATTACTGGGGTGTCTAAGGCTATTAAGGATACGGAATCTTGAATTAAACCCACGCCTTCAGCATAGTAATAATTGTCCATTGAAGGAAGCTGTTCTCCGTCTGGTGTTCGAGCATATTGTTGTTTGTTATAACATAGAAAAGTGCCCGAAGGAACCTTAATAGTTGATAAATCTTCTGCTAATTTTTGAAATATGCTTCCCCATGTCGCCTCAATAATAGTATGTTCTGTGTAATCCGTTGTTGTAAATATAATCTCATTGTTTTCATTGACTAAATTTCCATCAACTTCTCTAAAATAATCAAACTTGATTCCATTAGGATTACTGTAGGGTGTTCCCGAATCAGTGCTTCCTGTTGTTTTTGTTTTAAATTTGAAATAAGTAATACCTAAAATATTTTCAGTTCCAACGACGGAAACAGAATCTATAATTTCTGTTTCTTTATATGCTTGTTCACTAATATCATACTTCATACTTTTGTAAACCCATGAGTTGCCAACCTGTAAAGCATAAAAACTTTTGACTTTTTGTTCTTGTTCTTCATTTTGAGAATTTTCAGAATGAGTACAAGAACAATATAAAAATGTGATACATATAATTAATAGTGTTTTCTTCATTATAGCTGTTTTCGCACATAGCTTATAAGGTAAGAATGGCTGCCTAATATTATAATTATTTTTAATAAAAATCAACGGATTAATTTTTTCACTTCATCAAAATTCAATCCGCCATAATTGCCGGAACTCATTAATAACAAGGCTTTATTGTTAAAATTCTGTTCAAAAAGGAAAGCCTTAAAATCGTCTGGATTGGTATAAATTTTTAAATCGTTTCGCTGAAACGCATCGGCAATTTGGTCATGGGTTACCGCATCAAGCTTTTTAATTTCAACGGCGTGTGGTGAGTAAAACACGACGGCTATATCGGCAGCAACCAAGGTGCCTTTGTATTCTTTTAAAAACTCTGCATTTAAACTGCTATAAGTATGCAATTCTAAGCAAGCGACTAAGGAGCGGTTGGCATATTGTTCCTTAACAGCTTTGGTTGTGGCTTCTACTTTACTTGGCGAATGCGCAAAATCCTTAAAGGCAACAGCATTATTACTTTCGGCAATTTTTTCCAAACGTTTACTGGCACCTTTAAAGGTGGCAATGGCTTCGTAAAAATCATCTTCGTCAATACCCATGTGTTGGCAAATCCATTTGGCACCAGCCAAGTTGTTGAGGTTGTGTTTTCCAAAAATTTCAATGGGCAGTGGACCTTCAGGCGTTTCCAAAAGCGTTTCGCCGTTTTCAACGGTATATTCAGGCGTGTGGTAAGCAATTTTTCTTATGGTATTTTCACTGGCTTCAACCACGCTTTTTACTTCGGGGTCTTCTTCGTTGTAATTAATACTGCCGCCGCTAACAATCGAATCGACAAAAATACTGAACTGCTCCACATAGTTTACATAGGTGGGGAATACGTTTATATGATCCCATGCAATGCCACTGAGCAAGGCAATATTGGGTTTGTATAAATGGAATTTTGGACGTCTATCAATGGGCGAGCTCAAATATTCGTCGCCCTCTAAAACTATAAAATCATTGTTTTCGGTGAGTTTTACCATCATGTCAAAGCCTTCTAATTGGGCGCCCACCATATAATCCACATCACGGTCGTGATAGTGCATAACGTGTAAAATCATAGAAGTAATGGTGGTTTTACCGTGGCTTCCGCCAATGACTACCCTGGTTTTTCCTTTAGATTGTTCGTATAAAAATTCGGGATATGAGTAAATTTTTAGTCCCAATTCCTGAGCCTTCAATAATTCAGGGTTATCGGCCTTAGCGTGCATGCCCAAAACAACAGCATCAAGGTTTTTGGTAATTTTTTCGGGAAACCAGCCAAACTGTTTTGGTAATAAACCTTTGGCTTCCAGCCTGGATTTTGAAGGTTCGAAAATGGTATCGTCGCTGCCCGTTACCTGATATCCTTTGTTATGTAAGGCTAGTGCCAAATTGTGCATGGCAGCACCGCCAATGGCTATAAAATGTACGTTCATAAACTAAATTTGTAGACTGTAAAGATACTGATTGAATAATTTTTACTGAAAGCTAAGCGATGTTTTATTTTGAATGATACCTTATCAAAAATAATTGTTCTCGATTTCTTCTATTTTTAGTAATAACGCTTTGTCTTGGTGTTTTTTGTAGGCTTCGTTAAGGTTTGAAATCGCTTTTTTAGGCTGATTTTGAGCTAAATAAAACTTGGTAAGTTTGTCGTAACATAATAGTGAACCCCCTTCCTTTATGGCCATTTTATAGTTTTTTTCAGCAAGTTCGGGGTCGCTATCGTACTCGTAGATGTAGCCTTTAGCTAGGTAGCCATCGACCTTAGAAAGCGCTTCAAGCTCTTCTGCAAACTTTAGTGCTTTGCTTTTGCTACCACCAAAAACACCTGGAAGTTGCATATATAATTCTACTAAAGCCCAGCGGGTACCAATGTGTGTTGAATCTAATTCGGCCGCTTTTAAAAAAGACGACTTTATATCGCCAACATAAGCGATCGATTTTAGTTTGTTTTCCAATGCTTTCATGCCCAAAGCGCCACCGTATTTGTAGTGGTAATTGGCATTTTTGTTATTTGCTTCAACCAATCTTTTATATTGATTTGAAGCGGCATCCCATTTTTTTTGTTTTGAATAGGTGTCGCCCAATAATTCAATGGCGTTTAAATGATTTGGATGGGATTTTAAAAATAAAACCAAGGTTTTTCCAGTGTCAGTAAACTGTTTTTTTTCGAATAACAACTTCGCTTTTTCAAAATTGGATTGCCCGAAAGCCAAAACCGGCAACAAAAAAAGATATAAAAACGTATTGGTCATATTATGAGGTCGAAAATTCAAAGTTAATCTTTTCTGCTTCACTATAAAAATGGTTAAATTCACTCAACAAAACCTTAGTTTGCCTCATTCACTGTTGTTTTGGTACAGCTTTTGAAACTAATTTAGGGTAAAATCAACGAGTAAATGGCGTTTTGTTATCAGTTATCTATTTAAACGCCTTTTAATCTGTAAAACGCACACTAATGAAACGCATATTTTTCTTGTTTATGGTACTTCTTTTCTCGTCGACTTCAAATGCCCAAAATAACGATTTATGGCTAAAGGTCGAAACGCTTGAAGCTGAAGGTTTGCCTAAATCGGCCTTAAAAGTAGTAGAAGACATTCAGCAAAAGGCCATTAAAGGCAACAATAGTGTGCAGCTGGTAAAAACCATGCTTTTTAAAGGTAAGTTTGCTTTGGTTTTAGAGGAAGATGCACAACTAAACATAGTTGACGATTTTAGAAATCAGATTGAAAAAAGTGCGTTTCCAACAAAAAATATTCTAGAAAATATGCTTGCCAATATGTTTTGGCAGTATTTCAACCAAAATCGTTGGCAGTTTTATAACCGCACAAAGACTTCTGAAAAGGTTAATAAAAACGATTTTAGAACCTGGGATTTAGAAACCCTTTTTAACGAGGTACACCTACATTTTCAAAATTCACTGCAAAACGGATTGATGCTTCAGCAGGAAAAACTGAACCAATACAGTGTGCTGTTGCAAGAAGTAAAAGGTTCTAAAAAATTTAGGCCAACGCTCTATGATTTTTTGAGCCATCAAGCCTTAGAATTTTACACAACCAACGAAACTCATATTACCAAGCCAGCGTATAAATTTGAGCTGGATAATCCCGAGTTCTTAGCGGATGCCAGAAGGTTTTCTGAGTTAAGAATAACATCAAAAGATTCCACGGCGTTACAACTAAATGCTCTAAAAATCTATCAGGACTTAATTCAGTTTCATTTAAAGGGAAAATCAGCCTATCCTTTGGCCGATGTTGATATTGAGCGTTTGAAATTTGTATACGAACACGGTATATTCAATAATAATGAAGCCTTGCTTTTAGAGGCTTTAAAAGCACAAAGTGAACAATTAAGCGGTCATGAAACCTCTGGTTTATACGATTTTGAAATAGCTTCATTGTATTTTCAGCTAAGTCAAAATTTCCAACCCTCTGCCAACGAAATCCATCGTTGGAAAGCTAAAGAGGCTTTAGAAATTTGCAATGGCGTTATCTCAAAATTCCCTAAAAGTACAGCGGCCGAAAAGTGTAAAACCTTAAAATCGCAAATTGAATACCAATCGCTTCAAATTACTGCCGAAGCATTTTTGCCCATCCAAGCCCATTCAAGGCTATTGGTGCGGTATAAAAATTTGGACGAATTGCATTTCAAAATATTGAAGCTTTCTGAAAAGGAATTTGAAGCTTTCAAGAAAATATACCGAAAAGATGAGCAATTGCCATTTTTAAATACACTTGATGTTACCGACACGTGGAAAAGTCCATTAAAAAATGAAGAAGATTACCAAGTGCACAGTAGCGAAATTGTAGTGCCAAAACTGAATAATGGCCGTTATGTGGTTTTAGCAACGGTTGAAGGTGCCGAAAATGTATTCGGTTTTGCCCACATACAGGTTACAGATTTGGCATTGGTTGAAACCGAAACACCACAGCATAAGGTTTTTCAAATTATAAATCGAAATAACGGAGCGCCAATCTCAAATGCCGAGATAGTGCTTAGTTTTTACAAAAATAATAACAGAACCACTCAATCCAAGACGTACAATACAAATGGCGTGGGGCAGATAGAAATAGCGAAGTCTCAAGTGCGCTACAGCCATATTTTAGCCAAGGTTAAGTATGGCAAGGACACCGCTTATTTTGGCAATTACTATATAAGTCCGTATTACGATAGAAACGAAGAAAAAGAAACTTATAAAGCTTTTGTTTTTACCGACAGAAGTATTTATCGTCCAGGGCAAACGGTATATTTTAAGGCCATTGCGATGAAAACCATAGATGGTAATTCTGAGGTGGCAGCTAACGAGCTGGTTTATGCGACACTTTACAATGTAAATGATGAGGAGGTAGCCGAACTGGAGTTTAAAACCAATGCCTTTGGGTCGGTAGCGGGCGAATTTATTTTGCCCAACAATGGTCTCAACGGTCAATATTACATTGAATTTGATGGTGATGAGGAAGACTTTTTTACCGAGCATTACATTTCGGTTGAAGAATACAAACGCCCAAAATTTAAAACCGAATTTCAACCCATTACTAAAAACTACAAAGTCAATGACTCTATTACGGTTAAAGGTACTGCTTTGGCTTATGCTGGAAGCCATATTACTGAAGCCAAAGTGGTGTACCGCGTTCACAGAAAAGTGCAATACCCGCGTTGGTATTATTGGTATCGACCTTGGTTTAACAGCGAACCACAGGAAATTTTGCATGGCGAAACATTAACCGATGAAAAAGGTGACTTTACCATTACCTTTAAAGCGCTTCCAGACCAAAGTATCGATAAAAGCAATTTGCCCATTTTTCATTATGAAATAACCGCCGACGTTACCGATTTAAATGGAGAAACCCGAAGTACTACTAGTATTGTAAACGTGGGGTATCATGCCTTAGTAGCTACCATGGATGTGCCTAAGATATTAGATAAAACCAATAAGGAGCATACCATAAACATAGAAACTAAAAATTTAAATGGTGAATTTGTTTCCGCCAAAGGAACGATTGAAATTTATAAACTGAAAGCTCCTAATGCTGTCTTACGTAAACGTCCTTGGGCTGCACCAGATTATCAAACACTATCGAAAGAAGCCTTCAAAAAAATGTTCCCACATGAGGCTTATACCAACGAGCATGAATCTGAAAATTGGGAAAAAGACAAATTGATGCTTACCAAAACTTTCGACACCAAATTTTCAAAAGAAGTAGAACTTGGGAAAATAAAAAAATGGGTGTCTGGACAGTATCTTGTACTTTTAAAAAGCAAGGACCGATTTGGACAAACCGTTACAGACCAAGCTAAAATAAGTGTGTTTAGCGAAAGTGATAAGGTTCTGGCCGATAATCAATTATTCAGCATTTCTAGCGATAAAGCTTCTTATCATGCTGGTGAAATGGCAGAAATCACCTTGGCCTCTGCAACAGAAGACCTTTCGGTTACCGTATCAGTTGAAAAAGACGGTGATATTATAAAAACAGAAGTTATTACACTTAATGCCAATAAAAAATCTATTCAAATTCCTGTTAACCAGAATGATTTAGGAGGCTTTGCGGTGCATTACAGTTTTGCCGTGTTTAATAGTTTTCAATCTGGTACGTTGAACATGTCAGTACCTTATCCAAAAACTGATTTAGATATTGAAACCCTTACGTTTCGTGATAAGTTGCAGCCTGGCACCGATGAGACTTGGCAGTTTAAAATTAAAGGCCCACTAGGTGAAAAGGTGAGTGCTGAGCTTTTAGCCAGTATGTACGATGCATCTTTAGATCAGTTTAAATCGCATTCATGGAACTTTTCACCACTATATCAACCCACTTACAATCCGCATGTGTATAGCCAACATAGTAAAAGTTTTGGAACCCAAAATTTTAGGGTTTACAACGGCAAAATGCGTATAAGATACCCGCAACAGGATTATGACCAATGGAATTGGTTTGGGTTTAGTTTTAATTTTAATAAATGGTACTATGACAATTATATAAGAACATTAAGGCTTAAAACGGTTTCAAGGTATGATGATTCAATAAAAAATGGGTTTGTTTCTGGTTTGGTGATAGACGAGGAAGGTAACCCTTTACCCGGAGTTAATGTGCTTGTTAAGGGGACGACAAGAGGCACAACCACTGATTTTGATGGCAAGTTTAGTATAAAGGCTTCTAAAACAGAAACATTGGTTCTTAGTTTTATTGGCTTTGTAAGTAGATCTGTAAATATTAATGACGATAATTTTTTAAAATTATCAATGGCAGAAGATAGTGCTCAATTAAACGAAGTTGTTGTTGCTGGGTATGGAGCGAGAAAGAAAAGCGATATTACTGGAGCTGTTTCAACAATTCAAGCTGCTCCTTTGAAAGAAGAAATGAATATGGAATTGAAAGAAGATGTTATTGAAGAAAATAATGACAAGCGTAACTTCGATAATATCCAAATCCGCAAAAATTTACAAGAAACTGCTTTTTTCTTCCCACAATTGCAAACCGATGCAGATGGAAATATAAGCTTTAGTTTCACTACTCCCGAAGCTTTAACCCAATGGAAATTGCAACTGTTGGCGCACACCAAAACTTTGGAAAGTACAGTGACGCAATTGGAAACTGTAACCCAAAAAGAACTTATGGTCATTCCCAATGCGCCTCGGTTTTTACGGGAAGGCGATAAAATTACTATCAGCACTAAAATTGCAAATCTTACTGAAAAAAAAGTATCGGGTGAAGCAAAACTCATTTTAACCGATGCGATTTCAGGTGAGGAAATAAACGAAATGCTTGTCACGTCGAGCGCAGTCGAGACGTTTTCGGTTCTACCTAGTGGAAACACCCAGGTATCATGGAATTTAACCATTCCTGAAAATGTAAATGCCGTGCAATATAAAATTGCAGCCCAAGCTGGAGATTTTAGCGATGGCGAACAAAGTGCATTGCCCGTTTTAAGTAATCGTATGTTGGTTACCGAAACCATGCCCATGTGGGTGAAAAGTAATGAAACCCAAACATTCACTTTGGATAAATTGCAGACCAATACTTCGTCAACACTTAAAAACCATAAATTAACTTTAGAAATAACGTCTAACCCGGCATGGTATGCAGTACAAGCCTTGCCCTATTTAATGGAATATCCGTACCAATGCAACGAGCAAACATTTTCGAGGTATTATGCCAATGCTTTGGCGAGCCATATTGTAAACAGCAACCCTAGAATTCAGGAAGTTTTTAATCAGTGGGCCTCTCAAGCCGCCTTAATTTCCAACCTTGAAAAAAATCAAGAATTAAAGTCAATTTTAATTCAGGAAACACCGTGGTTGCGCGATGCCCAAAGCGAAACAGATCAAAAAAAACGTATCGCCCTTCTATTCGATTTAAATAAAATGAACAACGAACTGGAGATGGCCATGCGTAAGTTAAAAAATAACCAAATGTCGTCGGGTGCTTGGGCATGGTTTAACGGTGGCTACGAAAACCGATATGTAACCCAACATATCATTACAGGTTTTGGACATCTTTTAAAACTTAATGTCATTCAAGGCGATACAGCAAAAAAAATGCTAGAAAAGGCCATTAATTATTTAGATAGTGAGTTTATAAAAGAATATAAAGACATCAGAAAATATAATCCTACGGTTGATTTAAACGAAGACCATTTAAGTTACACGCAATTTCATTATCTATATATGAGAAGCTTTTTCCCAGAAATAAAAAGGTCTAATGAAGTGGAGGAATTTATGGCGTATTACCAATCGCAAATCCAGAAATATTGGCTAAGCCGTTCGCTTTATGCAAAAGGTCTAATGGCTTTGGTGTCGCACAGAAACGGTGATGAAAAAACCGCTTCAAAAATTTTGAAATCGTTGAAGGAAACTAGTATTACTTCAGAAGAATTGGGCATGTATTGGAAAACAAACACCAATTCGTGGTTTTGGTACCAAGCGCCTATTGAAACACAAGCCTTGTTGATTGAAGCGTTTTCGGAAATCGAAAATGACATAGAAACCATCGATAATCTAAAAATCTGGTTGCTCAAAAACAAGCAAACCAACCGTTGGAAAACCACCAAAGCCACAACCGATGCAGTTTATGCGTTACTATTGCAGGGTAGCGATTGGTTGAGTGTAACCGATGCTGTTGATGTTGTCGTTGGTAATGAAAAAATAGAAACTGCCAAGCTGGAAAATGTAAATATTGAAGCGGGGACAGGCTATTTTAAAACCTCGTGGAACGCTTCTGAAATAAAACCAGAGATGGCCAAAGTTACCATTTCGAAAAAGGGAAATGGTATAGCTTGGGGAGGATTGTATTGGCAGTATTTTGAAGATTTAGATAAGATTACTTCAGCCGAAACCCCACTTAAATTGAAGAAACAACTCTTTTTGAAGAAGAATACCGATACGGGCGAGCAAATTTCAGAAATCACAAAAAATAGCCCTTTGAAAGTCGGTGATTTGGTTCGTGTTCGTATAGAATTGCGCAGCGATCGCGCTATGGAATTTGTTCACATGAAAGATATGCGTGCCGCCGGATTAGAGCCTGTAAATGTATTGAGTGCATACAAATGGCAGGATGGTTTGGGGTATTATGAAAGCACAAAGGATGCCAGTACCAATTTCTTTTTCGATTATTTGCCCAAAGGCATTTACGTTTTTGAATACGATTTACGTGTTAATAATGCTGGTGAAATGAGCAATGGTATTACAACCACTCAAAGTATGTATGCACCAGAGTTTAGTAGCCATAGCGAAGGAACTAAAATTTATGTAGAGTAAGGCCGTAAAAGATGATTTTTGCGAATGGAGGCATCATAAAAATATAACCTAACAAATTATTTAATCGTTATATTTGCTATGCGTCAAAGCTTACAAGTTTAAATATGTTGTTGCCCAATCTAAAAGACAAATCTGTAAACAAATCGATGTTTCTGGTTTGTTTTTTGCTTATGGTCTTTTCATGCGGAACCAGTAAAAAAGCTAGTGTCCCTCTAAAACCAAAAGTTAGCAACACCATTGTTTTTTTGAATTATAAGTTGAAAAAACTGCCTAATGGAAATAAGGAGGTAGAATTTATAAGCAAAAAGGTGACCGAAGGAATATTAAAAAAGGGGGTTGCCGAGGCAACGAATAATCCAGAAAATTTGGTGTGTATTCAGTACAATAAAAACGGTAAGGCATTGAACAAGACGATTATTGAAAATCCACTTCGTAAATCTCTAGAGTTTATTGACGATGAAATGCGTTTAAAAACAAAAGTTTTAGATTTGAAAGAAGCTGATTTTTCCGTGAGGATGCAACTTGATCCCAAGGCTAAGTATGTTTTAATGAAGAATTTTTTAGAAGACATAACTCTAATAAAAACCAAAATTAATCCGTGATGAAAGGTATCTTTTTTGGAGTTTTTCTGTTTATAAATGTATTTCGGGGTTACACCCAAAGCTTTCAAGTTACCCCGATAAAAGTAGCCGGACCAGATAACGAGCGCATTAATTTGGTGATTTTAGGTGAGGGTTATCAAAGCACTGAGTTGCCCGACTTTTTAGCCGATGCAACAACGTTTAGCAATAACATGTTCAGTCAAAGTCCTTTTAAGGAGTATGCCGATTATTTTAATGTGTACGCCATAGAAGTGCCTTCAAACGAAAGTGGTGCCGATCACCCTGCAACGGCCACAGATGTTGATGAAACAGGTAGCAGCCCATATTTTGTTGACACTTATTTTGATGCCACATTTGATGCTTTTGGGTATCATCGATATCTTTATTACGGGATAGATTATGCCGATGCCGCCAGTGCTGAAATGAAAATACGGTCGGTTTTGGCTGATAACTTCCCAACTTACGACCAAGCTTTAATTTTGGTAAATACGCCAACATATGGAGGAACGGGAGGTGAGTTTCCTATCGCATCAACCCATGCAAGTTCTAGTGAAATTGCGATACATGAGTTGGGACATTCCATGTTCCATTTAAAGGATGAATATTTGGTGCCCGATGTATATTATGCCGAGGCAATAAACATGACACAAGAAACCGATGCCAATATCGTGAAATGGAAAAATTGGTTGGGAATTAACGGTGTTGGCCTTTACGCGTATGGTACATCGGGGACACCAGCTACATGGTACAAACCAAGAAGAGGTGAATGTAAAATGGAAGTTTTAAACAAACCTTTTTGTGCAGTATGTAGAGAAGGAATGGTTGAAAAGATACACGAATTAATATCGCCGTTGAGGTCTTTTTCACCGAGCAGTTCGATTACTAATGACCCGACAAGTTTTCCTATGCAATTCGAAATTGATTTGCTGAAACCTAGTCCAAATACTTTAGAAAGTGCATGGACTTTAAACAGTACAAATATTGTTAACAACATAGATGCCGTTTCAATTGAAGAAGCAAATTTTATAGAGGGTGAAAACATGCTTACTGTCGCAGTTCATGATAATAGTCCGTTTTTAAAAGTAGACCATCATGAAACCATACACGTTTATTCTATAACTTGGACTATTAATTATTCAACATTAGGAATTGAAGATATTAAAAGCTCTGTTAATGATTTGAGCATAGACATGTATCCCAACCCAGCAAATAGCATAGTGAACTTTAAATTTAAGAACACAAACAACTTCAATTTAAATGTAGCTATTGTTAGCATAGAAGGTAAACAGCTAAAACGCTTTTCTGTTTCAAATCAAAGCAGCCAAAAAGTTGATATCAGCGAATTAAAAACAGGCGTATATCTTGCCAATTTTTATGTTGATGATGTTTTGCTAGTCACCAAAAAAATAATAAAAAACTAATTATTTTTTTGGTGGCATAGAGGGCCGCACTTCTACTTTGCTAGGCAGTGTACGTGGGTGCATTTTTAATAAATCTACCGTTAATTCGCCAATGTCTTCAATTTGTATTTTCCAGTCGTCGTTTTCACCGGGTGTATGATTGTTAAAATAAGTAGATACCGAACCAGGCATTATAGTGCTTACTTTTACACCATGATGTCTTAAATCGAGCATTACAGCTTGCGTAAAGCCTGTGAGTCCAAATTTACTGGCATTGTAAGCCGAACCATTTGTAAAGAAGTTGGTGCCTGCCAAACTTGAAATGGTAATAAAATAGCCTTTCGATTTTTTTAAAGCATCAACCGTAGACTTGATCGTGTAAAATACCCCAGTAAGATTAGTGTCTATGGTTTCGTGCCATTGTTCTAACGTTAAATCTTCGATGCTTCCATAATGTCCTAAACCAGCATTGGCTACTACAATATCTAAATTATCAAATTGCGCTAAAACTTGTTTTACTGCGTTTTGTTGGCTTTCAAAATCTCTTACGTCAGCTTTAATGCCTATAGCTTTTGCTTTTGTTGTACTTGTATTTAATGTGTCGGCTGCTTTTTGGGCCGCAGACTCACTCCTACTGGTTACGGCAACGTTAACGCCTTCTGCTAATAGAGCTTTGGCAATACCAAAACCTATACCTTTAGAGCCTCCAGTAATTAAGGCTACTTTATTTTTTATATCGTTCATGATCTTTCTTTTTCGTAAAACTACAAAATGAAAAAAAGACTAAAGCATTTAAAATGTTATGATAATTATAAAATATGGTTGATTATCTTTTTTTTATGATATAACGTTTGTTTTCGTCATGCTGAACTTGTTTCAGCATCCCATGGTGCGTGTGTTACTATTTTATAAGGAAACCCTTGAAACAAGTCAAATGGTGACAAGTAATCTTGTGAAAGATTATAGGCTTTCGTAAATATTAGAACTATTTCATAGGCGGGTATTCTGAAAGCACTTTTTTTGCAACAGCACGAAATATTTCTTCCCGTTTTTCGGGAGTGGCATTCAGGTTAAAGCCAAATTCACTTACGGCTTGCCAAAAGAGTTGCTTTTTGTTTTCATCAACAAAATCGATGGTTATTTGTCGGTTTATGTTGCTTTGCCCAACGGGAATACCAATTGAAATACCACCACCAACATTGCGGCCACTACCACCTAAACCCACGCCAACAGAACTACGTTGCGAATTTTGGTATTCAACACTTTTAATATCGATAAAGAAATCTGGGTGTTCCGAAATTGAAAAGCCTTTTGCTATCATTTGGGCATCAATGGCGTCCAAAAGGCGTTTGGTGTCGAGTTCATTCAATCCCGTTTCCATATCACCATAGTATTGATAGGTTTTGTAATTACTGAACATGGCCTGTTTGTCGTAATCGTAATTAACGCGAATAGGGGCACAAGCTACCAAAAGTAGGGCTAAAAGGGCCGTATATAGAAATTTCATAGCGGTAGTTTTATGGTAAATTTAATCAAAAATTATTCCAATGCTGTTATTAAGTTCGGGTTTGCGCTAAGGATTGAAATGGAAAGCCCACAGTGACCCGATAGCTATCGGGGAAGCGGGGACTTGCAATGAAAAGCCCGACCCTTGCGGTAGCGCCCAAATAAAAAATTAATAGTTGTATTTATCTTTCCAACGTTGTTTTAAAAATTCGCGATGTGCATTTTCGCGCGCATTGTTTCCAGGTTCGTAAAGTTTGGTGTTTTTAATGGCGTCTGGCATAAACTCTTGGGTGGCAAAATTATTTTCGTAGTTATGGGCGTATTTGTAATTATCGCCATAGCCTAGTTCTTTCATGAGTTTGGTAGGGGCGTTTCTAATATCTAATGGGACACTTAAATCGCCTGTTTGTTTTACTAGTTGTTGTGCGTTGCCAATAGCTTGGTAAGCGGCGTTGCTTTTTGGCGAGCAGGCCAAATATGTGGCACATTGGCTTAAAATAATTCTAGATTCTGGATAGCCTATGGTGCTAACGGCCTGAAACGTGTTGTTGGCAATAACCAAAGCAGTTGGGTTGGCATTGCCGATGTCTTCACTGGCCGATATGAGCAGGCGCCGTGCAATGAATTTAACATCTTCGCCACCTTCAATCATTCGTGCGAGCCAATACACGGCTGCATTGGGGTCGCTACCACGAATGGATTTTATAAAAGCCGATATAATGTCGTAGTGCTGTTCTCCGGTTTTGTCGTAGCGTACCGTGTTGTTTTGAACACGCTGTAGGACGGTATCATCGGTAATAACTACCTTTTTAGTATCGAAAGAATTGACGATCAATTCAAAAATATTCAGCAATTTACGGGCATCGCCTCCAGACAGTTTTATGAGTGCGTTAGTTTCTTTTAGGGTAATGTTTTTTTTAGAAAGGAACTCATCTTTTTCAATGGCTCGATGTAACAACTGTTCTAAATCGGCTTTTTCAAAAGCATTTAATATATAAACTTGACAGCGTGAAAGCAACGCAGAAATCACCTCAAAACTGGGGTTTTCGGTAGTGGCGCCAATTAGTGTAATCCAACCCTTTTCAACGGCTTGCAGCAGCGAGTCTTGTTGCGATTTACTAAACCTATGAATTTCATCGATGAATAAAATAGGGTTTTTGGTAGTAAACAAACCGCCGCTTTTTTTGGCTTTTTCAATAATATCTCTTACATCTTTAACTCCAGAATTTATAGCACTAAGCGTATAAAACGGGCGTTTGGATTCTGTAGCGATAATATTGGCCAACGTGGTTTTTCCTATGCCCGGAGGACCCCAGAAAATCATGGACGGAATGAGCCCTTGTTTTATGTGCAGTGTTAATGCGCCACCTTGTCCAACCAAATGGGTCTGGCTCACGTAATCGTCTAATGTTTTTGGGCGTAATCGTTCAGCTAAGGGCTCGTTTGCGTTCATAAGTGTAAAATTAAAGTAATTTTTTTAAGTTTTTGGGCGTGCCCCCAATAAAAATCGGGGATGGGCTTTACGCTACAATCTTTTTATTCGTACCTCATAAAAAGGATTTCCGCTCCAATCCCTCACGCGGTACAAACTGCCAATTTAGCATATAACAAAAGTTGGATTACAATTTGCTATCTTTAGTTTTATGAAATCACACGAACAATTCAAATTTTCAACAGGCGTCATTGCTTACCCTATTTTTTTTGTGCTGATTATTTGGTTGGTGTTCTGGTTTGAGGTTCGCTTTGGTTATAATTTTAGTAAATATGGTATTTACCCACAAACTTTAAAGGGCTTACGTGGTATTGTACTAAGTCCTTTTATTCATGGTGACATTCAGCATATTTACCATAATACGATACCTCTGTTTGTGCTTTCTGCCGCTTTATTTTATTTCTATCGGCCAATTGCTTGGAAAGTATTGTTTTATGGAATCCTATTATCGGGGTTGTTAACGTGGTGTGTTGGGCGTTCATCGTATCATATTGGAGCCAGCGGACTCATCTATGTATTGGTGAGCTTTACCTTTTTTAAGGGCGTGTTTGCTAAGCATTTTCGACTTATTGCTTTATCGCTCTTAGTTGTTTTTCTCTACGGAAGTATGATTTGGTATACCATGCCTATTAAAGAAGGTATATCTTGGGAAGGCCATTTAGCAGGTTTAATTACGGGTTTTTTATTTGCATTAATTTTTAAAAAACAAATAGCCAAACCCAAAAAATATGAATGGGAGGAAGATACTTATGATGAAGACGACGATCCTTTTCTAAAGCATTTTGATGAAGAGGGAAATTTTATAGAAACCAAAGAGGTTGATAAAGAGCCGCTTAAAATAAAGTATGATTTTAAGGAAAACGATACTAATTAGCGACGTTGCCTAAGGGCCTCATATAAAAAAGCCCCACAAGCCACCGATACATTCAACGATTCAATATCGCCCATTAATGGTAGTTTTGCTTTGGCGTCAACTACTTTTAATGTTGAGGGGTTAATACCTCTGCCTTCAGAGCCCATTATAATGGCACAGGGTTCGGTAAATGAAACATCATAAATGGTGTCATTGGTTTTTTCGGTTGCAGCTATAACTTTTACTCCAGAAGCCTGCATGTAAAAAACAGCATCTTTAATGTGGTCTACTTTACAAATAGGAACATTAAAAATAGCCCCTGCACTTGTTTTTATGGTGTCGCCATTAATTGGTGCTGCTCCTTTTTTTTGAATAATTATACCATCCACACCAGTACATTCAGCAGTTCTTATTATGGCTCCAAAATTTCGAACATCACTTAGTTGATCTAATAATAAAAACAATGGTGTTTTGCCCGATTCCATAACTTGTAAAATCAGTTCTTCCATGTTATGGAAAGCAATTGGCGATATTTGCGCCACGGCACCTTGGTGGTTGCCTTTGGTTAACTTATTAAGCTTTTCAACAGGAACATAGGATTTGTTTATGCCTTTTTTGTTTATTAGTGACTCAAGTTCACTAAATAAGTCACTTTTTAAACCTTTTTGAAGAAAAACTTTATCAATAGTCTCTCCAGCATTAATAGCTTCAATTATAGCTCTTGTTCCAAAAATTTGTGTTAGCTTTTGCATGGTGTAAAGGTATAAAAAAACCACTCTCTAAAGAGTGGTTTTTTTATAGTTTAAAAAGTAAAATTACTAGTTAAAAAGACTTGTGTTAGTTTTGGAAAACAACCGTTCCAGAATCTGAATCTGTTACAGTATAATCGCTTCCAGAAATTGTTAGTATATACTTTACTAAATAAGCATCAGAGTTTCCGTCCTGCTGACCACCATCTTCTGTATTCCAAACGTTTGATAAGTCAACATTTTCGAGAGCTACCCCAGGTTTTGCAAAAGTAACCATTGCAGGTATGTTTTGTTTGCTTGCTGGAGGCACTCCAGTAGCTTCCCAAAAACTAGGCACTAACCAATAGTCACCATCAGGTAAGTCTCCTGGTGATAATCTGATTTCTTCAGGACAGCTACTATAGCTAGCGGCTAACAAATCGTTAAAATCAGCTGAATAAATCTCTAAATCTAAATCGTAGTCACAAAAATGGTGTTCGCCACCTCCATCATCGAAGTAGGTACCATCCCAATCCATCTTGAAGACAAAATCGTCAGAAGTTGAGTTTTCAATAGTCAATGAAACGGTTGGGGTTCCCAAAACTTCATATAAATCAGGAACAGCAGCAGGCGTAATTTCTAATTCTACAGATTCAGGATCTTCTACGATTATATCATCATTAATGTTAACTTCCATGGTGGTAGAAGTTTGATAAGCTGGTACTACAGCAGAGCCCACGGAAAAGTCGTTAGCGGAAGCTGAGCCACCTACTTGTGTAGCGATAAATGTTGTTGTTGTTTTTATCGGTTTATCCATGTTAATGGTAATAGTAACAGTAGGTGAATCACTTTCACTGATACTAGATGAAGATATGGTTGCCGTAACAACTGGTTTGGCACTTTGGTCAATCACTGGGTCCACATCATAATCGTCACAACCATAAGCAACACCTATAAGTAAAACAAAAAGTAATATATTTTTAATTTTTTTCATTTCGTTAATTTTTAAAGTTAAACTTATTGTCTTACATAGGTTGAGGTCCATGAGCCAGCCCAATTGCCTGTAAAAGTTTGTCTGTGTTGCATGGTAAGTATACCGTTTTCAGCATCCCATGTGCCACCAAGAATAGTACCTAAATCCAAGAAACCATATTCCAAATCATCAGTGGGTATGATTTCGCCACATAATTCTACTATATTTGCAAAATTGTTTAATCCACCGTTTGCGGTGCAACTATAACCTAAGAAACCTCCATCTCCAATTCCGAGAAACCAAGAGCCATCTGCATTTTGAGTAATGGTTGTCATTGTACCAATGCTACCATTATCACAACCGTCATTGGTTACTAGATAGGTTCCTGATAAATCAGCAAAACACTGATAAATAATCGTTAAGGTAGTAGATTTTCCGCTAGAAATAACATTTGTACCATTAGCATCGGTGAATTCAAGTGTTAATTCAGGTGCAACGGCCAGAGGAGGTTCTATGCCATCAGTAATAATACTAACTGGAATAGTTCCAATATAATTATTTGCTTTCGTTAATGTTAATGAAGTTGAGTTAAGGGTGTAATGAACACCTTCAACAGCTGTTGTATTGGCTGCATCAACCGCAATAGTAAGAGCAACGTCTTCAGAAAACCCGACTAGTGTAGGGCCTTGGAGTTCAATATTTACATTAGCTGTAACGATGTTACCATCAGCTACGGCACTTACTGTCTGGTTTAAATTAGAAAAACTAGTAAAGTTTGGTCCATCGTTAAATGAATCTGCTAGATTTGTATCATCGAGCAAACATGAAGTAACAGATAACCCCATAACAATAAGTAATGTAATGGATTTGATTATATTTTTCATATTGATATATTTTTAAATTATTATTATTACTGCATCCAAAATGTATGCCTGTCAAATGCGGCACTAGATGTTTGAGAGGGTACATTGTCTGGGTTCGTAGCCGTTTCAGTTTCTGGGTACAATAAATTTGAAGGGAAAGTAGTATTACGAGCACCTTGTGGAATCGGAATGTCAGACGGGAAATTTGTTCTAACACGATCCATCCATACTTCAAAACCAGAAATAAATCCTAAAGCCACCCACTTTTGGGTTATAATAGCTTCAATCTCTTTACCTTCGGCTACTGCTAAATCCCATCCAACTAGTGGGCTGAACCCGCCAGCTTCATATGCGGCGGCAGCTGTTGCAGCGTCTTCAACACCTAATTCAGCAAAAGAAGCAGCAATTCCTGCTCTGTAAAGGGCTCCGGCGTCACCAGATATGTAACCTCTTTGAGCGGCTTCGGCCTGAAGGAATAATGATTCTGAGCCAGCCATAACAAATAATTGTTGGTCACTTCCTTTCAAAAGGCCTGGACCCAATTGTGATGTAGCGGTTGTTCTATAATCATTAGTATAAACGTTTTGTGGTACACCGCGAAACTCACCATCACTTTCAGCTGGTTCAAAAAGTCTTGATAGTCTATCATCACTGTTATCCTTTAAAAAGTTTACATAAAATTCATTTCCACGAGTAGCTTCATTGTTTCTTGCAGGTGCACCACCCCCCGGAATTAAACCAAATACGGTGTAGAAAGGATTTTGTTTTTCATTATTATCTGAATATCCAGGATTAATGGACGCAGTACCGTTTAAGAAGCCAATACCGTTATTGTCTATCTCGTTAAACTTTGCCGATAAATTTTCACCAGTATTTACTTGTCGCAACAACATCCTTAATTTTAAGGTGTTGGCAAATTGCTGCCAACGCAACATATTACCTTGAAACATGGCATCATTTTCTAGTGGGTCAAAAGTCCCATTGGGAGCATCATCAATCATGTTTATGGCAACGTTTAGCTCATTATAAATGGCATTGTAAACGTCTTGGTCATCATCATAAGCTGGCTCTGTAAGACTACCTCTTCCAAAGGCTTCCGTATATGGAATGTCACCATAAGTATCAACGAGCATAGCAAAATGGAAGGATTTCATGATTTTTGCAATGGCTTTATAATAGTCCCATGTGTCTCCTTCAAAGTTCTCAATTATGTCATAATTCATTAAGGTAAGCGTGTATGTATTATTCCATATTCTCTGATAGGTCGTGTTGATAATCAAATATTGTTGTTCAGGTTCATACCATACTCGGTCACCTGAATCTGAAATTACCCCTGCATGAATACCTCCAATTAAGTTAAAAGAATCCCCAGATCCATTAAGTACGTCAGCATTCCAAAGCATGTCAGCAGAGTTTTTTAGAGCTGCTGGTAATAATAAGTCTGGAGTACCAGAGGATGGACTTGCAGAACTTTGATTTACATCTAAGTAACTCTCACTACACGATACGGAAAGCATCAATATCGATAGCAGAATAAGATTTTTTATATTTTTCATTTTCAATTTTTTTAAAATTTAACATTTAACTTAAATCCGTAAGTTCCTGTTGGAGGACCTTGTGAAGAAGACCCAATACCAGTAATACCATTTTGAACTTGGGTGTTATTGGTAGCTCCAATTCCAATATTTTGACCAGCTCCAGAATTCACTGAAAATTCAGGATCTGTATAAATATTTTCAGCTGCTCTCCACATAATCAAGTTATTTGCTACAAACCCAATTGTAATTCCTTCAAAAGGTGTTTTGGATAAGAATTTTTCTGGTAGGGTGTAGTCTAATGCTATTTCTCTAATTTTAATAGCGGTTGCATCTACAACGTAGTTTTCTTTTATTTCGTTATAGGATGTTTGCCAAAAGTTTCTTGTACCATCGGTTGTTGGTCTGTCAGTATTTTCAACATATACAGGGTTTTCAGCTGTTCCAGTATTATAAACCGAATTAGGAAAGATAAATGGTTGTCTGTTTGTCGAAACACTATTTTTGGTTAAGCCTGCAAATTCCAAAGCTTCAACCAAAGTACTGTAAAATACATGGCCAGTTTTATAATCTGCCACAGCCCTTAACGAAAGTCCTTTGTAGGCTAGCTTAGTAGTTACACCTGCAATGATATCAGGTACTGTGCTACCTAGATTAATCAATTCTGAACTTGGAGCAGGGTTACCATTGGCTTCAACAATAATTCTTCCTTGAGGGTCTCTATTATAACCTGGAGCGAATAACGATGGGTAAGGGTCACCAACCTTTGCGAAAATGGTGGCGGTATTTTGGAACCCTAAGCCTACCTGTAATCTATCAGGCCCTCCTAAGTCAACAACCTCTGATTCGTTTTTCGTGAAAGTGAATCCAACATCCCATTTGAAATTTTCAGTTTGTATTGGAACAACGTTTAAATCTATTTCAATCCCTTTGTTAGTTATTTCTCCAAGGTTAGTAAGATATGAACTTGCTCCTGAAGCACGAGAAATACCTACGGAGTTAATTTGATCAGTAGAGGATACATCATAGTAATTGGCATCAAGTGTAATCCTGCTTTTAAAGAACTCTGCTCTAAAACCGGCTTCTATTGACTCCGGAAATTCTGGGCTTAAATTAGGATCAACAGCAGCTGTAGTTGCTCTCAATCCAGCAGTGCCCATAGGAAATCCAGTTGGTACAATGAAGTTTTCATTGGCCTGCCCAATACCAGCATCATTACCTACCAAAGCATAACTGGCATTTAACTTTAAGAAGTTAAGAACATTTCCTTTAAGTCCTTCTATAGCATCGGTAGCAATTAAAGAAATACCGGCACTATAATAATCATAAGTATTATTTTGCACTGGAAGCGTAGATGATGTATCCTGCCTCCATGCTCCTGTTAGGAATAAATAATCCCTAAAACCAAAAGTAACATCCCCTAGATAAGAATATAATCTTTTTCTTGAGTTTGTTTGAGGAGAAGCAAAGTTAGTTGAGTTGAACCCTAGTTCACCAGTTCTTACGCCTACATTAAATATTTCATTAGTAAACAGATTGTTTCCAACAATATTTATTTGATTACTTCTAAATTCTTCTAAATGCGTTCCAAGAATGACCCTTAAACTAAAGTCATCTGATAGTTGCCCTTCTATATTAACCAATAAATCTGAGTTTAACCTAAAGTTACTTCCCATACCACTTAAAACGGCATTGACTTCATCACTTGGTCTTGTATAAGATGTTGGTTGATAGGTATATGCTTCCTGAGTATTTTTGGTTTCTCTATTAAACCACGTTCCACCTAAATTGTAAGTAGCAGATACCCAATCGTTAAAAGTATATTTTAAATTAGCTATAGCTTGAATACGATTCGTGTAATTGATATCTCTATTTTGATCTACAATTTGATATGGATTCTTAAAGTACGCATTGAAATACGTTTCTGGAGTTGAATACAACTCATTTCTCCAGTCTCTGTAATCACTTAATTTATAGTGAGCAGGTGTATTTAACAAGATTCTATAAAAGCTACCGTCAGTAGGACTGGGCCCAGCTACATTTGCTTTATCTTGGAATAAAGAAACTGAGGCACCAGTTTCTAATTTACCATATTTTCGAGTAGCATTAAACCTGAAATTATCCCTCCAATATTTGTCTCCTGGTGTTATACCAGTTTTATCTACACGTTGCGCTGAAAAGAAATAGGTAGAGTTTTCATCTCCACCACTTAAAGAAATGCCATTTTGGGTAGTGATACCAGTATCAAAGAAGCTTTCTCTTCCTTTTCTAACTGGGGCATATGGCAACATTTGAAAAGTACCATCTGCTAAAACCGGCCCAACTTGTCTTAAAGTTCCGTCATATCTTGGTCCCCAACTTTCATTTTCATCGGGCGTGTAATTAAAGTTGTTACTCGAACCACTACCGTATTGACTTTGAGTTTCAGGGAAAAATTTGAGAATTTCAAAAGTAACGGCAGAATTAACGGAAACACTTAATTTTCCATTGTTTTTACCTCTTTTGGTCGTAATAATTAAAGCACCATTTGCACCTTGTGAACCATATAAGGTTACAGAAGAAGCTCCTTTAAGGATATTTACAGATTCAATATCATTAGGGTTGATGTCTCCCAGGGCTGTATCTGCCTGAGGGATACCATCGATAACAATTAAGGCATCATTATTTCCAGATAAAGATGAATTCGCTCTAAGCCTTACAGTGGAATTGGGTTTTACACCATTATCACTAAAGTTAATATTTAGACCAGAAGATTTACCAACCAATGCTGATACGGGATCTACGGGTGCAGCTTGAACCAAAGCATCTTGCTCGATTACGGTTGTGGCATAAGCCAACTCCTTAGGTTTACGTTTGATACCCAACGCTGTAACTATAACCTCTTCTAATGCCTGAGCGTCTTCTTGAAGAACAACATTAATTGTATTTGAGGCTCCTACCGGGATTTCTTTGGTAGTATACCCAACAAAGCTAAAAACCAAGACAGAACCTTGGGAAGCCTTTATTGAATAATTACCATCAAAATCTGAAGACGTACCTGTTGTAGTACCTTTGATTAAGACAGTTGCTCCAGGTAGGGGAAGGCCAGAACCATCCGAAACTGTACCTGAAATTGTCTTTTCCTGTGCAAAAGTTAATTGCACAACAAACGCTAGTAATAGCGTTAGAATTCCACTAAACTTTGTTTTCATTTTATAATTATTTGAATTAGTCAATGTCAAAAATCCTAAAATAAAGTTAATTAAACAATAATTTCCCGTTAAAATTTCAATTTGGGTTTAAAATATATTGTGCATTTTGCATCAAAAAGCGGGAAAGAGATAATATAATTTAAAAATTTTTTGGGTTTGTTGTTAATTCTTTTGTTTGGAAATCATTTATTTATGCATGCATAATGTTTTGGTGCTTCAATTTTCTTGGACTTTTCGCTAGACCGAAATTTTTTTAGTTTTAAATTTTAAAATGGAGTGGTTTTAGCTAAAAATTAGCTGTTAAGCTCAAGTGGATCTTAGAGTCTGATAGTTTAAAATTGGAATCTTCGGTCTTGCCGTTGGCGTAATTCAATTTAAAAAGCCCCGCTTTCGTTAGTAAGCCAAAACCAAAACCATAGCCAAACAGTTTTTGTTTGGTTATGGTAATTTTGTTCTCAAAATAGCCGGCGTCAAAAACGCTGTGTATATATATTGAATTGCTTAACCGAAACCTATATTCAGTATTCATATAGGTATAAAGCGAAGCAAAAAGACTGTTTTCTTCAAAACCTCTAATAGAGTTGATGCCCCCAAAGCGAAATAGTTCGTTTTCAAAATAAGTGTCGCTAGACAAATAAGCGCTACGCGTTCTTAAATAAATGGAGTTTTTATGGTTTAAGTTGAATATATGAAAGGCATCTAGGTTTAAATGGACTTGTTTTTGGGTGTGAATATCAGTTTTTCTTTTTCCCATGCTGGTTTCAATCGAAAGATGTGACTTTATAGGAAATAACACATCATAAGCTTGTGGGTTGGTGTATGTGTGCCCAATACTAAAGAGGTTGGTTTTAAAATCTTGAATTGTGGTTGAAGCTGTAGAGCGCAAATAGTTTGATTCGGTTGAATTGATTCCAGTAAAAATCTTGTGTTTAGGGTTTATCTGGTAATGTAGTTTTGCCATTTGACTCGCGGTAGTGAACGAGGTGTCTTTTTTGAAAATCCTCAGGGATAAATCGATACCAATGGGCGATTTGAACAAATATGGCAATGAGGTATTGGCCTCAAAGGTTTTTTGGTCGTTTTCGTCACTTTTGTACAGTAGCTGTAGCGATTCGCCATAATGTAGGTTGTTTGTTAGGTTTAAATTTAAGTAACCGTCAAACTCAAGTTTATTGGTGTTTTCGTTGCTGCCGAAGCCTAAAAACCCATCAAATGCGTTGCTTGCTCTTTTTTCAATGTATAAGTATAAAATAGTAGAGTCTTTTGAAAATAAAACTTCGGGTGGTTTGAGTTCGTTGGCAAAATTGAGGTTTGCAAGCTGTTCGGTCTTGTTTTTTACGGTTTGCAAGTCAAAAACTTGCGAAGGTTTTATTTTTAGAAAATGTTTGATGTAAGCCTGCGGGAATTTCTCGTACCCTTTTATTATGATATCATCAACAGTACGTTTTTTCTGATTGGTGTCAACGCCAAGTGTGGCTTCAAGGCTGTTGTTGTCTCTAATTTTAATATTTGAGAGTTGGAGTTTTGAAAAGGGATAGCCTTTTTTTGAAATTTCATTGGATATGGAGTTTATGGCGTTTTCCAGTTCATGGAATTTTATTTTAAAATAGTCTTTAAAAACGGTGCCAGAAACTTGATTTAATATGGAACGGTCAACAATATTTTCGTCGTAGTATATATGTATGGTATTGAATTTATGGTTTAATGAAATTTGGGCAACGAATAATGAATCGTTTACTCTTTTAATGTGCTTTGTTTCGTTTTCAATGTAGCCTAATTTGTAAAGTGTATTTTGTACCGAATCGACTTCAGCTTTTATTGAATTATAATCTTTGTGGGTTTTAGTGTGATTAAGTGAGTCGATGGTTTGGTTCTCAACCTCGGTTTTACCAGTGATTTTTAACGATAGGTTTTGGCAAAATCCTTCCGAAGAAAAAATCACATATATAATAAGGTATAAAATTCGCTGTTTGAACACTTAAAACGGACGGTTTTTCGATGTAAATCTAACGGAAAATTCAAGCTAATAATATGTTGGGCCCTATAATTTTTAAATTCAACTGAAAATTAATGAATTAGGATTTGAATTATTCATTTTAATTTCTACCTTTGCAGCCCTCTAAATAGAGGATTTTAAAATTTATATAAAAATTTATGCCAACAATTTCGCAATTAGTAAGAAAAGGAAGAGCCAAAATAACCAAGAAGAGTAAATCGGCTGCTTTGGATTCTTGTCCGCAAAGACGTGGTGTATGTACTCGTGTTTATACAACAACGCCTAAAAAACCTAACTCAGCAATGCGTAAGGTAGCAAGGGTTCGTTTAACAAACGGAAATGAGGTGAATGCATACATTGGCGGTGAAGGGCACAATCTGCAAGAGCACTCGATAGTATTGGTTAGAGGTGGAAGGGTAAAAGATTTACCAGGTGTTAGATATCACATTGTGCGTGGCGCGCTTGATACCGCAGGTGTTAACGGCCGTACGCAACGTCGATCTAAGTATGGTGCAAAACGCCCTAAAAAGTAATTAAAACTTTAAGAAGAAGACATGAGAAAAAGAGCAGCAAAAAAGAGACCGCTTTTACCGGATCCACGGTTTAACGATCAGTTAGTGACGCGTTTCGTTAACATGATGATGTGGGATGGTAAAAAGTCTGTGGCTTTTAAAGTATTCTACGATGCTATTGATATTGTAGATTCGAAAAAAACTGACGAAGAAAAAACAGCTTTGGAAATTTGGAAAGACGCTTTGTCTAATGTGATGCCTCACGTTGAAGTGCGTAGCCGTCGTGTTGGTGGAGCAACATTTCAAATCCCAATGCAAATTCGTCCAGACAGAAAAGTTTCAACAGCCATGAAATGGTTGATTAGTTATGCTAGAAAGCGTAATGAGAAATCAATGGCGTTGCGTTTAGCTTCAGAAATTTTAGCAGCAGCTAAAGAAGAAGGGGCGGCAGTTAAGAAAAGAGTAGATACTCATAAAATGGCAGAGGCTAACAAAGCATTCTCTCACTTTAGATTTTAATAAGAAATGGCAAGAGATTTAAAATATACAAGAAATATTGGTATTGCCGCTCATATTGATGCTGGTAAAACAACAACAACAGAGCGTATACTTTATTATACAGGAGTTTCCCATAAAATTGGTGAGGTGCATGATGGTGCGGCTACTATGGACTGGATGGAGCAAGAGCAGGAGCGTGGTATTACCATTACATCTGCAGCGACAACTTGTACATGGAAATTTCCAATGGAAAATGCGCAACCACTACCAGAAACGATGGATTATCACTTCAATATTATTGATACTCCGGGCCACGTTGACTTTACAGTAGAGGTAAATCGTTCGTTACGTGTATTGGATGGTTTGGTTTTCTTGTTTAGTGCGGTTGATGGTGTTGAGCCACAATCTGAAACTAACTGGAGACTTGCAGACAACTATAAAGTGCCACGTATTGGTTTCGTAAATAAAATGGATCGTCAAGGCTCAAACTTCTTGGCTGTGTGTCAGCAAGTAAAAGATATGTTGAAATCTAACGCTGTGCCGATTGTGTTGAACATCGGTGATGAAATGGATTTCAAAGGTATCATCGACTTAGTGAAAAACAGAGCCGTTGTATGGCACGACGAAACCCAGGGAGCTACTTTTGACGTAATCGATATCCCAGAAGAATTAAAAGAAGAGGCTCGTAAGTATCGTGCGCTTTTAATTGAAGAGGTTGCTACTTACGACGAGAACCTTCTTGAAAAATTCATGGAAGATGAAGATTCTATTACAGAAGACGAAGTGCATGCTGCACTTAGAGCTGCTGTAATGGATATGGCTATCATTCCAATGGTTTGTGGTTCTTCATTTAAAAATAAAGGTGTTCAGTTCTTGTTGGATGCTGTGTGTCGTTATTTGCCTTCTCCTTTAGATAGAGATAATGTAGTGGGTACAAATCCAAACACAGGAGAAGAAGAAACTCGTAAACCAGACGCTAAAGCCCCTTTTTCAGCATTGGCATTTAAAATTGCTACCGACCCTTTTGTTGGTCGTTTAGCATTCTTCCGTGCTTATTCAGGTCGTTTAGATGCAGGTTCTTATGTGATGAACAACCGTTCTGGTAAAAAAGAGCGTATCTCTCGTATTTACCAAATGCATTCGAACAAACAAAACGCTATCGATTTTATCGAAGCTGGAGATATTGGTGCGGCCGTAGGTTTTAAAGATATTAAAACTGGTGATACGTTATCAGATGAAAAGCATCCAATTGTTTTAGAATCAATGGAATTCCCTGATCCAGTAATTGGTATCGCGGTTGAGCCAAAAACTAAGGCAGACGTAGATAAGTTAGGTATGGCTTTGGCTAAATTAGCTGAAGAAGATCCAACGTTCACGGCTAGAACAGACGAAGCTTCAGGACAGACAATTATTTCTGGAATGGGTGAGCTTCATTTAGATATTATTGTTGACCGTCTTAAGCGTGAGTTTAAGGTAGAGGTAACCCAAGGTCAACCACAAGTAGAGTACAAAGAAGCGATTACGCAACGTGCCGAGCACAGAGAGGTCTACAAGAAACAATCTGGTGGACGTGGTAAATTCGCCGACATTGTATTTACAATTGAACCAGCTGAAGAAGGCAAACATGGTCTTGAATTTGTTTCTGAAATTAAAGGTGGTAACGTTCCTAAGGAATTTATCCCTTCAGTAGAAAAAGGATTCCAAATGGCAATGGTTAACGGGCCTTTAGCAGGATACGAAGTTGATGCTATGAAAGTAACATTAACCGATGGTTCTTACCACGACGTGGATTCTGATCAATTATCATTCGAATTGGCTGCAAAACTTGGTTTCAAAGCTGCTGCAAAAGCTGCAAAAGCTGTAATCATGGAGCCAATGATGAAACTTGAAGTAATTACTCCAGAAGAAAATATGGGTGATATCGTAGGTGATTTGAACAGAAGAAGAGGTCAAGTTAGCGACATGAGCGATAGGGCAGGTGCCAAAGTAGTGAAAGCTATGGTGCCACTATCGGAAATGTTTGGATATGTTACGACATTAAGAACATTATCATCAGGTCGTGCAACGTCAACAATGGAATTTTCGCATTATGCTGAAACACCTCAGAATATTTCTGATGAAGTGATAAAAGCAGCTAAAGGTGTTGAAGCTTAAAATCTAAGAAAATGAGTCAAAAAATCAGAATAAAATTAAAATCTTACGATCACAACTTGGTAGATAAATCTGCCGATAAGATTGTAAAAACAGTAAAAAGTACTGGAGCTGTTGTAACTGGACCAATTCCATTACCAACTCACAAAAAAATCTTTACTGTATTACGTTCTCCGCACGTAAACAAGAAATCAAGAGAGCAATTCCAATTATCATCTTATAAAAGATTGATGGATATTTACTCGTCGTCATCAAAAACCATTGATGCCTTGATGAAACTTGAGTTGCCAAGTGGTGTTGAAGTAGAGATTAAGGTTTAATAAACGGTGGCCACATGATGTGGCCGCAACACATGTCCCACCGATGCGGTCGCGGGAAAAACGGAAAAATACATTTCAGGGACGAAAGGTATTTTGTCCCTGAAATTTTTTAAACAAGTAATAAATAAATTAATAATTAAATTATGTCTGGGTTAATTGGAAAAAAAATCGGTATGACCAGCATTTTCGATGAAAACGGGAAAAATATTCCTTGTACTGTAATCGAAGCTGGCCCATGTATCGTTACCCAAGTCAGAACTGAAGAAGTTGACGGCTACGAAGCCGTACAATTAGGTTTCGATGACGCGACAGAAAAAAGCGCTACAAAGGCAGACATCGGTCATGCCAAAAAAGCGGGTACTTCTGTAAAACGCAAAGTTGTTGAGTTCAAAGGTTTTGAGGAGGAGTACAAATTAGGAGATTCTATCACAGTAGATCACTTTGTAGAAGGTGAATTTGTTGATGTGTCTGGAGTTTCAAAAGGAAAAGGATTCCAAGGTGTTGTAAAACGTCATGGTTTTGGTGGTGTAGGTCAAGCTACCCACGGTCAGCACAACCGTTTAAGAGCACCGGGTTCTATTGGAGCCGCTTCTTATCCTGCTAGAGTATTCAAAGGCATGAAAATGGCCGGAAGAATGGGTGGTGAAAAAGTGAAAGTTGAAAATTTAAGAGTGTTGAAAGTAGTTGCTGAAAAGAACCTACTTGTTGTAAAAGGTTGTGTGCCTGGTCATAAAAACTCTTATGTAATTATTAGAAAGTAATGAAAGTAGCAGTTTTAGATATAAACGGAAAAGACACAGGTAGAAAGGCAGACCTTTCTAAAGATGTGTTTGCTATTGAGCCTAATAATCACGCTGTATATTTGGATGTTAAACAATATTTAGCAAACCAACGTCAAGGTACTCACAAATCTAAAGAAAGAGGAGAGATTGCCGGAAGTACACGTAAAATTAAAAAACAAAAAGGAACTGGTACTGCAAGAGCAGGTAGCATTAAGTCTGGAGTTTTTAAAGGTGGTGGCCGTATGTTTGGTCCAAGACCAAGAAACTACAGTTTCAAACTTAACAAAAACCTTAAGCGTTTAGCACGTAAATCTGCATTAAGTATTAAAGCAGGAGAAAAATCAATTACAGTTTTAGAAGACTTTAATTTTGATGCTCCAAAAACAAAAAACTTCACTGCAGTATTGAAAGCCTTAGAGTTAGACAACAAAAAGTCTCTGTTTGTGTTGGGTGGGTCAAATAATAACGTATATTTGTCGTCGCGCAATTTAAAAGGCTCGGAAGTTGTAACAGCTTCAGAATTAAGCACATACAAAATAATGAATGCAAATCAGGTGGTGCTTTTAGAAGGAGCTATAGAAGGAATAGAATCAAACTTAAGTAAATAAGAAACAGATGAGTATCTTAATTAAACCTATAATCACAGAAAAAGCGACTGCAGATAGCGAGTTAAGAAACTGCTATACTTTCGCGGTGAACACAAAGGCGAACAAGGTAGAAATCAAAAAAGCAGTTGAAGCTGCTTATGGTGTTTCTGTTGAAAAAGTTCGTACTATAAATGTCCGTCCAGATAGAAGAACCCGTTATACAAAAACAGGTCTTCAACATGGTAAAACAAATGCTGTTAAAAAGGCAATTGTACAACTGGCGGAAGGTGAAATGATTGATTTATACAGTAACATGTAATTAGACAAACAATGTCAGTAAGAAAATTAAAACCAATCACACCAGGACAGCGTTTTAGAGTAGTAAATGGGTATGACGCCATAACTACTGATAAGCCGGAAAAGAGCTTGCTCGTTCCGAATAAAAAGTCTGGTGGTAGAAACAGTCAAGGAAAAATGACCATGCGCTACATAGGTGGCGGTCATAAAAGAAAGTATCGTTTAGTAGATTTTAAAAGAGACAAAGCGGGAATCCCTGCCGAAGTTAAGTCTATAGAGTACGATCCAAACAGAACAGCTTTTATCGCTTTGGTAAACTACCAAGATGGCGATAAAAGATATGTAATTGCTCAAAATGGTTTACAAGTTGGGCAAAACATTGTATCTGGTAAAACAGGCGTAGCTCCAGAAATTGGTAATGCCATGCCGTTAAGTGAAATTCCATTAGGAACTATTATTTCTTGTGTAGAGCTGCGTCCAGGACAAGGAGCTGTTATGGCTCGTAGTGCTGGTGCTTTTGCTCAGTTAATGGCAAGAGATGGTAAGTTTGCCACGATAAAATTACCTTCAGGTGAAACAAGATTAATTCTTGGAACTTGTATGGCTACTATTGGGGTGGTTTCTAACTCAGACCATATCTTACAAGTAAGTGGTAAAGCAGGTAGAACAAGATGGTTAGGTAGAAGACCAAGAACTAGACCAGTGGTAATGAACCCGATTGATCACCCAATGGGTGGTGGTGAAGGTAAATCTTCAGGAGGTCACCCAAGATCTAGAAATGGTATTCCAGCTAAAGGTTATAGAACACGTTCTAGAACAAAAGCAAGTAACAAATATATTGTAGAACGTAGAAAGAAATAAAACATGGCAAGATCATTAAAAAAAGGACCTTACGTTCATTATAAATTAGAAAGAAAGGTAGCTGCAAATGTTGAAGCTAACAAAAAGACTGTAATCAAAACTTGGTCTAGAGCCTCTATGATTACTCCAGATTTTGTTGGGCAAACTATAGCAGTGCACAACGGCCGCCAATTTGTGCCAGTATATGTAACTGAAAACATGGTAGGTCATAAATTAGGAGAATTTTCACCAACACGTTCATTCCGTGGGCATGCAGGTGCTAAAAACAAAGGTAAAAAGTAGTAAGCTATGGGAAGTCGTAAAAAACAAATGGCAGACGCTATTAAGGAAGCTAAAAAGCAAGTTGCTTTTGCAAAACTTAATAATTGTCCTACGTCACCAAGAAAAATGCGCTTAGTAGCCGATTTAGTAAGAGGTGAAAAGGTAGAGAATGCACTTAATATCTTAAAATTCAACAATAAAGAAGCGTCTGGTCGTTTAGAAAAGTTGTTATTATCAGCTATTGCTAACTGGCAAGCTAAAAATGAAGATGCCGATGTTGAATCTGCAGAATTATTTGTAAAAGAGATTAAAGTGGATAGCGGATCAATGTTAAAAAGATTGCGTCCAGCACCACAAGGTCGTGCGCACAGAATTAGAAAACGTTCAAACCATGTAACATTAGTGGTTGGAGCTAACAATAACACACAAGCTTAATAAGAGTATGGGACAAAAAACAAATCCAATCGGAAATCGCTTAGGAATTATCAGAGGATGGGAATCTAACTGGTACGGAGGAAACGATTATGGTGATAAACTTGCCGAAGACGATAAGATTAGAAAATACGTTCACGCGCGTCTTTCTAAAGCTAGTGTAAGTAGAGTAATTATTGAAAGAACTTTAAAACTTGTAACCGTTACTATCACGACGGCTCGCCCAGGTATCATTATTGGTAAAGGAGGTCAAGAGGTAGACAAGTTAAAAGAAGAGCTTAAAAAAATTACTGGTAAAGAAGTTCAGATTAATATTTTTGAAATTAAAAGACCTGAACTGGATGCATTTTTAGTAGCATCAAGTATTGCCCGTCAAATAGAGAATCGTATCTCTTACCGTCGTGCAATAAAAATGGCTATTGCTGCTACCATGAGAATGAATGCAGAAGGAATAAAAATTCAAATTAGTGGGCGTTTAAACGGAGCTGAAATGGCACGTAGTGAACACTACAAAGAAGGACGAATTCCTTTATCAACTTTTAGAGCCGATATTGACTATGCTTTAGTTGAGGCACACACTACTTATGGTAGATTGGGTGTTAAAGTATGGATTATGAAAGGCGAAGTATACGGTAAAAGAGAGCTTTCTCCACTTGTTGGTTTATCCAAAAAAGGTGGAAAAGGCGGAGGAGGACGTGGAAACAAAGGGCCTCGTCGTAGAAAGTAATTTTTTATAAAGTAAAGAAAAATGTTACAGCCAAAAAGAACAAAATTTCGTAAGCAGCAAAAAGGACGCATGAAAGGTAATGCCGGTAGAGGGCACCAACTTTCAAGTGGGACTTTTGGAATAAAAGCATTAGACTCTGTGTTTATAACATCGCGTCAAATAGAAGCAGCGCGTATCGCCGCTACACGTTACATGAAAAGAGAAGGGCAACTCTGGATTAAAATATTTCCAGACAAGCCAATCACAAAAAAGCCTCTTGAAGTACGTATGGGTAAAGGTAAAGGTGCTGTAGAACTATGGGTAGCCGTAGTAAAACCAGGACGAGTGCTTTTTGAAGTAGGTGGTGTGCCATTAGACATTGCAAGAGAAGCATTGCGCCTTGCAGCACAAAAACTACCGGTAAAGACTAAGTTTATAATTGCTAGAGATTACGAAGCATAATTTATTTGATATTATGAAACAATCAGAAATTAAAGAATTATCTGTAGCTGAGTTACAAGAAAAGCTTAGTGAAACTAAAAAGAGTTATGCTGAACTAAAATTAGCTCATGCAATTTCTCCTTTAGAAAATCCAATTCAATTACGCAACATTAGAAAAAGCGTAGCCAGAATTGCGACTGAATTAACTAAAAGAGATTCACAATAATTCTGCTGAAAGATGGAAACAAGAAATTTAAGAAAAGAACGTATAGGAGTTGTTACTAGTAACAAAATGCAGAAATCTATTGTGGTTTCTGAGGTGAAAAAAGTAAAGCACCCTATGTATGGTAAGTTCGTGTTGAAAACAAAAAAATATGTTGCGCACGACGAGCAAAATGACTGCAACGAAGGAGATACTGTAAGAATCATGGAAACACGACCTTTAAGTAAATCTAAATGTTGGAGATTAGTTGAAATAATTGAAAGAGCTAAGTAATTATGGTACAACAAGAATCAAGACTTAAAGTAGCAGACAACACTGGAGCAAAAGAAGTATTAACAATACGTGTTCTAGGTGGTACTAAAAGAAGATACGCTTCTGTAGGAGACAAAATTGTAGTTTCTGTAAAAGATGCAACACCTAATGGAAACATTAAAAAAGGTGCTGTTTCTACTGCAGTAGTAGTGCGTACCGTAAAAGAAGTGCGACGTCCAGACGGATCTTATATTAGATTTGACGACAATGCCTGTGTATTATTGAACCCTACCGGTGAGATGAGAGGTACTCGTGTATTTGGCCCAGTTGCAAGAGAGCTTCGTGACAAACAATTCATGAAGATTGTATCATTGGCACCAGAGGTGCTTTAATGCAAAATATTAAGATGGGAAAGCTTAAAATAAAAACTGGAGATACCGTAAAAGTAATTGCTGGAGACCACAAAGGTGCTGAAGGTAAAGTGCAAAAGGTATTAATAGAAAAGAACAAAGCGATCGTTGAGGGCGTAAACTTGGTAAAGAAACATACAAAACCAAGTGCACAAAACCCACAAGGCGGTATCGTAGAAAAAGAAGCAGCTATTCATGTTTCTAACTTAGCGTTGTTAACCTCAAAAGGAGAAACAACTCGTGTTGGTTACAGAATGGAAGGCGATAAAAAAGTAAGATTTTCTAAAAAATCTAATGAAGTAATATAGTTATGGCATATTCACCAAGACTTAAAGAAGAGTATAAAAGCAGAGTAATTGCAGCTCTTACAGACGAATTTGGATATAATAATGTAATGCAAGTTCCTAAACTAGAAAAGATAGTTTTATCTAGAGGTGTAGGAGCTGCAGTAGCAGATAAAAAGTTAATCGACCACGCTGTGGACGAGTTAACTGCTATATCCGGACAAAAAGCCGTAGCAACGATGTCTAAAAAAGACGTTGCATCTTTTAAATTACGAAAAGGAATGCCAATTGGCGCTAAAGTAACTTTGCGTGGTGAAAGAATGTACGAATTTTTAGATCGTTTAGTAACTTCTGCACTTCCACGTGTTAGAGATTTTAACGGAATCAAAGCTACAGGATTTGACGGACGTGGTAATTACAACTTAGGAATTACCGAACAAATCATCTTTCCAGAAATTAACATTGATAAAGTGAACAAAATTTCTGGTATGGATATTACATTTGTTACGTCTGCTGAAACTGATAAAGAAGCAAAATCATTATTAACTGAATTAGGATTACCTTTTCAAAAGAATTAAGATATGGCTAAAGAATCAATGAAAGCCCGTGAGGTAAAAAGAGCAAAAACAGTAGCTAAGTATGCTGCAAAACGCAAAGCTTTAAAAGAAGCAGGCGATTACGAAGCACTACAAAAGTTACCGAAAAACGCATCTCCTATCCGTCAGCATAATAGATGTAAATTAACAGGTAGACCAAAAGGTTATATGAGAACTTTCGGTATTTCTCGTGTAATGTTCAGAGAAATGGCCAATCAAGGTCTTATACCTGGAGTTAAAAAAGCAAGTTGGTAATATTATTTAAATAATCAGGTTTTAGGTTCGGGACAACCCGAAAACCAAGACCACAAAATCAATTCATTATGTACTCAGATCCAATTGCGGATTATTTGACAAGAATTAGAAATGCAGTGCGTGCCAGTCACAGAGTGGTGGAAATTCCTGCTTCTAATTTAAAAAAGGATATCACTAAAATATTATTCGAACAAGGATATATTTTAAGTTACAAATTTGATGATTCCACAGTACAAGGCACTATTAAAATAGCGCTTAAGTACAACAAAGAAACTAAAGAACCAGTAATTAAAAAACTTCAAAGAATTAGTACGCCAGGTTTACGTCAGTACGCAGGTGCTAATGAACTACCTAGAATCCTTAATGGTCTTGGTGTTGCCATCGTATCTACCTCTCATGGGGTAATGACTGGTAAACAAGCTAAGCAGGAAAATGTTGGTGGTGAAGTTTTATGTTACGTTTACTAATTTTAATACCCAAAAGAAATGTCAAGAATAGGAAATAATCCAGTAGCCATTCCAGAAGGTGTAACAGTTGATGTTAAAGACAAGGTTGTAACTGTAAAAGGAAAATTAGGTGAACTAACACAAGAGTTCGACACAGTTGATATAAAGATTGAAGAAGGTAAAATTATAGTTGAGCGTTCTTCAGATGCAAAAGATCATAAATCTAAGCATGGTCTTTACAGAGCTTTATTGAACAATATGATTCAAGGAGTTTCAAAAGGTTGGACTAAAGAACTAGAATTGGTAGGTGTAGGTTACAGAGCATCTAACCAAGGGCAAAAATTAGATTTAGCATTAGGTTTTTCACATAACATCGTTATCGATTTAGCTCCAGAGGTTAAAGTTGAAACGGTTTCTGAAAAAGGTAAAAATCCATTAGTTAAATTAACTTCTCATGATAAACAATTAGTTGGTCAAGTAGCAGCGAAGATTCGTGGTTTTAGAAAGCCTGAACCTTACAAAGGTAAAGGAATCAAGTTTGTTGGTGAAGAAATAAGAAGAAAAGCAGGTAAATCAGCTTAATAATTAAGTTATGGCATTGACAAAGAACGAAAGAAGACTAAGAATAAAAAACAGAATCCGTAAGGTTGTTTCTGGTACAGAAGCAAGACCAAGATTGGCTGTTTATAGAAGTAACAAAGAAATTTATGCTCAATTGATAGATGATTTAACTGGTAATACCATCAGTGCAGCATCTTCAAGAGATAAAGATATTAGTTCTGCGAAAGCAACTAAAGCTGAAGTAGCTAAATTAGTAGGTAAATCACTTGCTGAAAAAGCTGTTAAAGCTGGTATTGAAACGGTTTCTTTTGATAGAGGCGGTTACCTTTACCACGGTAGAGTAAAACAATTAGCTGAAGGAGCTAGAGAAGGCGGACTAAAATTCTAAGATATTATGTTTCAAAAATATAAAAGTGCAGAGTTAGTAAAACCAGGTGGACTAGATCTTAAAGATCGTTTGGTTGGTGTACAAAGAGTTACAAAAGTAACTAAAGGTGGTAGAGCATTTGGTTTTTCAGCAATCGTAGTTGTTGGTGACGAAGCCGGTGTTGTAGGCCAAGGTTTAGGGAAATCTAAAGATGTTGCCAGTGCTATTGCAAAGGCCGTTGAAGATGCAAAGAAAAACTTGGTTAGAATTCCAATTATTAAAGGAACTTTACCACACGAGCAAAAAGGTAAATACGGTGGAGCTAGAGTAAATATTATTCCTGCTGCTCCTGGTACTGGTGTAATTGCTGGTGGAGCTGTAAGAACAGTATTAGAGGCTGTTGGTGTACACGATGTATTATCAAAATCTCAAGGGTCATCAAACCCGCACAACGTTGTAAAAGCAACTTTTGATGCTTTATTACAATTAAGAGATGCTAATACTATTGCGAGAGACCGAGGTATTTCACTTGAAAAAGTTTTTAACGCTTAATACAGACAGAAATGGGAAAGATTAAAGTAACAAAAGTTAAAAGCGCTATCAATCGCACGCAAAGACAAAAGAGAATTTTAGAATCTTTAGGTCTTAAAAAGATTGGTCAAGTAAAAGAGCACGATGCTACACCAAATATTTTAGGAATGGTAGCTAAAGTTTCACACTTAGTTTCTGTAGAAGAAGCTTAAAAATATAAACTGAAAAATGGATTTAAGTAATTTAAAACCTGCAGAAGGTTCAGTAAAAAGCCAAGGGAAACGAGTAGGTAGAGGGCAAGGTTCTGGTAAAGGTGGTACCGCAACACGTGGACACAAAGGAGCTAAGTCGCGTTCTGGTTATTCTAAAAAGCTAGGATTTGAAGGAGGGCAAATGCCACTTCAAAGACGTGTGCCTAAATTTGGTTTTAATAACATTAACCGTGTAGAGTATCAAGGTATCAATTTAGATACGTTGCAACAATTGGTTGATGATAAAAAGATAAAAGATACAGTAGATTTTGAAACCTTGTTTGCTAACCGTTTGGTTGGTAAAAACGACCTAGTTAAAGTATTAGGTAGAGGTGAACTAAAAGCTAAATTAAAAGTATCTGCTCATAAGTTTACTGCTTCGGCTAAAGCTGCTATTGAAGCTGCTGGAGGAGAGGCTGTAACTATATAAGACTTGTTATAAGTATGAAATTTATAGAATCAATAAAAAATGTTTGGAAAATAGAGGAACTAAGAAACAGAATCATTGTGACTTTGAGTCTGTTATTGGTTTATCGTTTTGGTGCCCAAGTGGTTTTACCTGGTATTGATGCCGCTCAATTAAGCGGTTTAGCCGATAAAACCGATAGCGGTTTATTAGGCTTGTTAAACGCCTTTACTGGTGGAGCATTTGCCAACGCCTCGGTATTTGCATTGGGTATCATGCCTTACATTTCTGCTTCTATTGTTGTTCAGCTAATGGGTATTGCTATTCCTTACTTGCAGAAATTGCAAAAAGAGGGAGCCAGTGGACAAAAAAAGATTACTCAAATTACACGTTGGTTAACGATTGCTATTTGTTTGGTTCAAGCACCAGGTTATTTGGCGAGTCTACCAGCTTTGGGTATTCCTACTAGTGCGTTTTTATTAGGAACGGGACCTTTGTTTTATTTTTCATCAGTTACCATTTTAGTAACAGGCTGTATTTTCGCAATGTGGTTGGGTGAAAAAATAACAGATAAAGGAATCGGTAATGGTATTTCCCTATTAATTATGGTAGGTATTATAGCGACTTTACCACAAGCATTTTTACAAAATGCAGCTACTAGATTAGAAGGTGGCGGTAATGGAGGCCTAATGATGGTACTTATTGAGTTTGTTATCTGGTTTGTTATCATTTTGGCTTCTATTATGTTAGTAATGGGAGTAAGAAAAATAGCAGTACAGTATGCTAGAAGAACAGCAAGTGGTGGTTACGAAAAAAGTGCAGCTGCTGGCTCAAGACAGTACATCCCATTAAAGCTTAATGCCTCTGGGGTAATGCCTATTATATTTGCACAAGCTATTATGTTTGTGCCTGGTTTAATAGGTGGTTCGTCTTTCTTAAAGGAAACGGCTACCGGTACGTGGCTACAAACCAATTATTCTGATATTTTCGGGTTGGTTTACAACATTACCTTTGCATTATTAATTATTGTGTTTACTTATTTTTACACCGCAATTACAGTTCCAACCAATAAAATGGCGGATGACTTAAAGCGTAGTGGTGGATTTATTCCTGGTATTCGCCCAGGTTCTGAAACCTCTGAATATTTAGATAAAATAATGTCTCAGATAACCTTACCAGGTTCTATATTTTTAGCACTTATTGCAGTATTTCCTGCTTTAATTGTTAAACTTTTAGGAGTACAACAAGGATGGGCCTTATTTTTTGGAGGAACTTCTTTGTTGATTATGGTTGGTGTAGCAATAGACACTATGCAGCAAATAAACTCTTATTTGTTGAACAGACATTACGACGGTTTGATGAAGACAGGAAAAAATAGAAAAGCAGTAGCTTAAATTAGACGATAGTTAAATAGTCTTTAGATAATTAGATTGATATAGTAGATTTGTAAAACGTATAAAGTTCTAAAAACTAACGACTAAGTACTAAAAACTATATTATGGCAAAACAAGCAGCAATAGAACAAGATGGAACAATTATAGAAGCATTATCAAATGCGATGTTTCGTGTTGAATTAGAAAACGGTCACATTGTGACGGCACATATCTCTGGTAAAATGCGTATGCATTACATTAAATTGTTACCAGGTGATAAAGTAAAATTAGAAATGAGCCCTTATGATTTAACTAAGGCTCGAATAACTTATAGATACTAAAAACGAGTTAAGAAGTTAAAAGTTTAAAAGTTGTAAAGTCATCAGCTTTTAAACTTTTAAACTTGAAACTTTTAAACACGATAGAGATGAAAGTAAGAGCATCAGTGAAAAAAAGAAGCGCAGATTGTAAAATCGTGCGAAGAAAAGGAAGACTTTACGTTATCAACAAAAAGAATCCTAGATTTAAACAAAGACAAGGTTAATTTGTACATGAGTTATTAGTGTTTGGAAGTTAGATGAATCTGTTTGAAATAGCAATGTTTAGGATTCTAACAACTAAAAACTAGCAACTAGAAACTAATAAAAACAATATGGCAAGAATTGCAGGTGTAGACATACCAAAAAACAAAAGAGGAGTTATTGCTTTAACTTATATCTATGGGATAGGTAAAAGTAGAGCCCAAGAAATTTTAGCGACTGCTAAGGTTGACGAAAACATAAAAGTTCAAGACTGGACAGACGACCAAATTAGTGGCGTTCGTGAAGCAGTTGGGGCTTTTACCATTGAAGGTGAATTACGTTCTGAAACACAATTAAACATTAAACGTTTAATGGATATAGGGTGTTACAGAGGTATCCGCCATAGAGCAGGACTTCCTTTAAGAGGTCAACGTACCAAAAACAACTCAAGAACCAGAAAAGGTAGAAGAAAAACAGTTGCTAACAAGAAAAAAGCAACTAAGTAATAAATAGTCTTTAGTCTTTAGACGTTGGAAGGAATCTGTTTGAAATTGATACGGTTTAGGATTCTAGCGACTATTGCTAATAGCTAAAAACTAAAAGAATATGGCAAAAACAAGCACAAAAAAACGTAAAGTTATTGTTGATTCTGTAGGTGAAGCTCACGTTACAGCATCATTTAACAATATTATTATTTCACTTACCAACAAAAACGGAGACGTAATTTCTTGGTCTTCTGCTGGTAAAATGGGATTTAGAGGATCAAAGAAAAACACACCTTACGCTGCTCAATTAGCTGCTGAAGATGCTGCTGCTGTAGCACAAGAAGCAGGGTTGAAAAAAGTAAAGGTTTACGTTAAAGGCCCTGGAAATGGTAGAGAATCTGCTATCCGATCAATTCATAATGCTGGTATCGAAGTAACCGAAATTATCGATGTTACTCCACTACCACATAATGGTTGTCGTCCACCAAAAAGACGTAGAGTTTAAAAATATGTACATAGAAGGATGAATATCAGTTGTTTTTTGCAATTGATATTCATTTTTTATACGTACATTTGCACACCGAAAAAAATAACAAAACAAGTATAACCGAGAGGTATACGATTATCGAAGGATAAGATTAAGACCTTAATTCATAATCACTCTCAAAATTAATTTAAAATGGCAAGATATACTGGTCCTAAAACTAAAATAGCTCGTAAGTTTGGCGAAGCTATTTTCGGAGACGACAAGTCATTCGAAAAAAGAAATTACCCTCCAGGGCAACACGGAAACAATAGACGCCGTGGTAAAAAATCTGAATACGCAATCCAGTTGCAGGAAAAGCAAAAAGCAAAATACACTTACGGTATTTTAGAGCGTCAGTTTAGAGGATTGTTTAAAAAAGCTAGAACAGCACAAGGTATTACTGGTGAGGTGCTTTTACAATTATGTGAATCTAGATTGGATAATGTCGTTTTCAGAATGGGAATTGCTCCAACAAGAAGCGCTGCAAGACAATTAGTTTCTCACAGACACATTACAGTAAACGGCGAGTTGGTAAACATTCCTTCTTACCAATTAAAAGCTGGTGATGTGGTAGCTGTAAGAGAAAAATCGAAATCGCTTGAAACTATTGAAAAATCGCTTTCAAATTCGAGCAATGTTTACGAGTGGATTACTTGGAACAACGAAACCAAGCAAGGAACTTATGTTTCTGTGCCTGCAAGAATACAGATACCTGAAAATATCAACGAGCAATTCATCGTCGAATTGTACTCTAAATAATAATTAACAACATTGGTACTTGGCCAAAGGGTTTGTTCGTACTTCTTCAAACTTATAAACCGCGCAACTAAGTAACAATTAAAACGAAGAAAAAAATGGCAGTATTTAATTTCCAAAAGCCCGACAAAGTAATCATGATTGATTCTACTGATTTCGAAGGTAAATTCGAATTCAGACCACTAGAACCAGGTTATGGATTAACAGTTGGTAATGCTCTAAGAAGAGTGTTGTTATCATCTTTAGAAGGGTTTGCAATTACATCAGTTAGAATTGAAGGCGTTGATCATGAGTTTTCAGCAATTGCTGGTGTGGTTGAAGATGTAACAGAAATCATCTTAAACTTAAAACAGATTCGTTTTAAGAGACAAATTGAAGATATTGATAACGAATCAATCTCTATTTCAATTTCTGGACAAGAACGTATAACAGCGGGCGATTTCCAAAAATTTATCTCAGGTTTCCAAGTGTTGAACACTGAACTAGTAATCTGTAACTTAGATCCTAAGGTTAACCTTAACATGGAAATCACTATTGAAAAAGGTAGAGGTTATGTGCCTGCAGAAGAGAATAAAAAAGCTTCTGCGCCAATAGGTACCATTTTTACCGATTCAATTTATACGCCTATAAAAAACGTTAAGTACAGTATTGAAAACTATCGTGTAGAACAAAAAACGGATTACGAAAAGTTAGTTTTCGAAATCATTACCGATGGTTCAATTACGCCGCAAGACGCTTTAACTGAAGCTGCAAAAACACTCATTCACCACTTTATGTTATTCTCTGACGAGCGTATCACTTTAGAGGCCGATGAAATTGCACAAACAGAGACTTATGATGAAGAATCACTTCACATGCGTCAGTTGCTTAAAACAAAGCTTATCGATATGGATCTTTCTGTTCGTGCGCTTAACTGTTTAAAAGCTGCCGAAGTTGATACTTTAGGAGACTTGGTATCATTCAACAAAAATGATTTAATGAAATTCAGAAACTTTGGTAAAAAATCTTTAACAGAGCTTGAAGAGCTTGTAAACGTTAAAGGTCTTAATTTCGGAATGGATTTAAGTAAATATAAATTAGATAAAGATTAATTCTAACTCCTTTATAGTTTGCTCCTTAAAAAAGTAGAAGCAAGATAGAGGTTTAAAACAAATGTCATGAGACACGGAAAAAAATTCAACCACTTAGGCAGAAAAACTGCTCACAGAAGATCAATGTTGGCTAATATGGCTTGTTCATTAATCGAACACAAGCGTATCAACACTACGGTAGCTAAGGCGAAAGCTTTAAAGCAGTTTGTTGAGCCAGTAATTACAAAGTCTAAGGAAGATACGACGCATAACAGACGTATTGTAATGTCTAAACTTAGACAAAAAGAAGCAGTAACCGAGTTGTTTAGAGAGGTGGCTACAAAAATAGCAGATAGACCAGGTGGTTACACTAGAATTATAAAACTAGGAAATCGTTTAGGAGATAACGCCGATATGGCTATGATCGAGCTTGTAGATTACAACGAAATTTATAACGCCGATAAGCCTAAGAAAAAGTCGACTAGAAGAAGTAGAAGAGGTGGTTCTAAACCAGCAGCTGCTCCAGTTGAAACTAAAGCTTCAAACGAAGAAGAATAAATGTTAACAGACATTTTAAATATAAAAGGATAAACTATTTTAGTTTATCCTTTTTTTTGTGCAATTTTGTAAAACTTTTCGAATTTATGAAATATCAAAAAAGACAAAAAGCCATCGTTCTACTAGCAGATGGTACAATTTTTTACGGTAAAGCTGTTGGTAACAAACAAGGTACATCATTTGGTGAGGTGTGCTTTAATACAGGGATGACCGGATACCAAGAAATTTTTACGGATCCGTCGTACTACGGACAACTTATGGTAGCCACCAACGCACATATTGGTAACTACGGAACCAATGCAGATGAGGTGGAATCTGATTCTATTAAAATCGCTGGGCTCATAGTTAAAAATTTTAGTTACGACTACTCTAGAGATGCAGCCGATGATTCATTGGGTAATTTCCTTGAAAAGAACAACCTATTGGCCATTTCAGATGTCGATACCAGAGCCTTAGTAAGTTACATTAGGGAGCACGGAGCTATGAATGCTGTTATTTCAACAGATGTTGATAATATCGACGGCCTTAAAAAGCAATTGGACGAAGTGCCTAACATGGAAGGTTTGGAGTTGGCTTCAAAAGTATCAACAAAAGAACCGTATTGTTTTGGTGATGAAAATGCAACTTACAGAGTCGCAGCTCTGGATATTGGCATTAAAAAGAACATTCTACGAAATATAGCCAATAGAGATGCATATATAAAAGTGTTTCCTTATAATGCAAAATTCGAAGATTTACAGGCATTCAATCCAGATGGATACTTTTTGTCTAATGGACCTGGGGATCCTGAGCCTTTAGAAGAAGCCCAAGCCGTGGCCAAAGAGATTATTAAACGTGACTTACCATTATTTGGTATTTGTTTAGGTCACCAAGTTATAGCATTGGCCAATGGAGCAACAACGTATAAAATGTACAATGGTCACCGAGGAATAAACCATCCGGTTAAAAACTTAAAAACTGGTAAAGGAGAAATTACATCTCAAAACCACGGGTTTGCAGTAAATAGAGAATCAGTTGAAAACAACCCAGAACTAGAGGTAACCCATGTACATTTAAATGATGATACCGTTGCTGGTTTGGCTATGAAAAATAAAAATGTATTTTCGGTTCAATACCATCCAGAAGCTAGCCCAGGGCCACACGATTCATCTTATCTTTTCGATCAATTTATAGAAAATATAAAAAAGCAAAAGTTAAGCACAAGTGAGGTGTAGGCATTTGTTTTTAAGGAATGTAGTTACTAAAACGTTGTAGCCGTTTTTGTGATAAATTCTTAAAAAACATCTTAAATTAAACAAGATTTAAACGTAAATTTGAAGTAACAAATTTGAATATAAAACAAACCAATTATGAGTATAATAATTAACGTTCATGCTAGACAAATTCTAGATTCGAGAGGAAACCCTACGGTAGAAGTAGATGTAGTAACAGAAAATAATATTTTAGGTAGAGCAGCTGTGCCGTCAGGAGCTTCTACAGGAGAGCACGAAGCCGTAGAGTTGCGTGATGGTGGAGATACTTACATGGGTAAAGGTGTATTAAAAGCAGTAGAAAACGTTAATACCATAATTGCCGAAGAGTTAATAGGAATCTCTGTATTCGAACAAAACCTAATTGATAAAGTAATGATTGATTTAGATGGTACGCCAAATAAATCAAAATTAGGAGCTAATGCAATATTAGGAGTGTCGTTAGCGGTAGCTAAGGCTGCAGCCAACGAGCTAAATATGCCTTTGTACAGATATGTTGGTGGGGTATCGGCAAATACACTTCCAGTTCCAATGATGAACATTATCAACGGTGGTTCACATAGTGATGCGCCAATTGCATTCCAAGAGTTTATGATTATGCCGGTTAAGGCCAAAGATTTTACACACGCTATGCAAATGGGAACCGAAATTTTCCATAACCTGAAAAAGGTATTGCATGATAGAGGCTTGAGTACGGCTGTTGGAGATGAAGGTGGTTTTGCACCTAATTTAGAAGGCGGTACTGAAGATGCTTTAGATTCTATAAAAATAGCAGTTGAAAAAGCAGGTTACTCTTTTGGTGATGACGTTATGATTGCACTCGATTGTGCTTCTGCAGAGTTCTATAAAGATGGAAAATACGATTACACTGAGTTTGAAGGTGATAAAGGAAAAGTAAGAACATCAGCCGAACAAGCTGAGTACTTGGCAGAGTTAACATCAAAATACCCAATTATCTCTATTGAAGATGGTATGGATGAAAACGACTGGGAAGGTTGGAAATTATTAACCGAAAAGATAGGTGATAAAGTACAATTGGTTGGTGATGATTTATTTGTAACCAATGTAGAGCGTTTGTCAAGAGGTATTGAAAACGGTATTGCTAATTCAATCCTAATCAAAGTAAACCAAATCGGTTCTTTAACCGAAACGATTGCCGCTGTAAACATGGCTAAAAATGCTGGATATACTTCAGTGATGTCTCACCGATCGGGTGAAACGGAAGATAATACCATTGCAGATTTGGCGGTAGCATTAAATTGCGGACAAATAAAAACAGGTTCTGCATCACGTAGCGACCGTATGGCAAAATACAACCAACTACTTCGTATTGAAGAAGAATTGGGAGATGTTGCTTATTTTCCTCAGGAAAAGGCGTTCAAAGTGAAATAATGCCTATTAAAAATTTTTAAGAAAAGCGATTATTTTTTAATAATCGCTTTTTTTTTTGAGTGCAATTGTAATAATCTGTTAATAGATTAAATCATTCTAAATTATCTTTAGAAATAAGGGGATATTTCGTAAATTAGCATTCTTCTAAACAAAAAAAACTTACAAAACAGAATGGCAAACACAGCTAGTATAGAAATAGACGGAAAGAAATACGAATTACCTTTAGTAAAAGGTACAGAGGATGAAGTAGCAATTGATATCACGAAGCTTAGAAGTGCAACAGGTGGCGTAATCACTTTAGATCCAGGTTATAAAAACACAGGGTCTTGTGAGAGTGCCATTACTTTTTTGGATGGCGAAAAAGGGATTTTAAGATACCGTGGGTACTCTATTGAAGAGTTGGCAGAAAAAGCCGATTTTTTAGAAGTAGCCTATCTTTTAATTTTTGGAGAGTTGCCAACAAAAGCGCAAAGCGAAAAATTTCATAGCGATATAAAAGCTGAGTCTGTAGTTGATGAAGATGTTCACAAGATATTGGATGCTTTTCCAAAAGCAGCACACCCAATGGGAGTATTGTCGTCTTTAACCAGTGCGTTAACGGCGTTTAACCCTTCAAGTGTTAATGTGAATTCTGAAGAAGACATGTATAAGTCTGTTGTACGTATTTTAGGTAAATTCCCTGTTTTGGTTGCGTGGACTATGCGTAAGAAAAGTGGATTGCCACTAGATTATGGTAATAAGAACTTAGGGTATGTGGAAAACATTTTGAAAATGATGTTTAAAGTGCCTCATGAAGAATATACACAGAACCCAATTCTAGTAAATGCGCTGGACAAATTGTTAATCCTTCATGCAGACCACGAGCAAAACTGCTCTACTTCAACGGTGAGAATTACTGGGTCTTCGCATGCAGGTTTGTTTGTTTCGTTGGCTGCAGGAATATCAGCACTTTGGGGGCCACTTCATGGAGGGGCAAACCAAGCTGTACTTGAAATGCTTGAAGCGATTAAAGCGGATGGTGGAGACACTAAAAAGTATATGGCCAAAGCTAAAGATAAAAACGATCCTTTCCGTTTAATGGGATTTGGTCACAGAGTATACAAAAACTTCGACCCTCGTGCCAAGATTATTAAAAAGGCGGCCGACGAGGTTTTGGGCGATTTAGGTGTTGAAGATCCTATTTTGGGTATTGCCAAAGGACTTGAAAAAGAAGCTTTAGAAGATCAATACTTTGTTGATAGAAAATTATATCCAAATGTAGATTTCTATTCAGGTATCATTTACAGAGCTATGGGCATACCAACAGATATGTTTACTGTAATGTTCGCCTTAGGTCGTCTACCAGGTTGGATAGCACAATGGAGAGAAATGCGTTTGCGCAAAGAACCTATCGGAAGACCAAGACAAATTTATATTGGAGCTACAAAAAGAGATTTTGTGCCAATGGATAAGAGATAAATAACACTAGTTATTGAAATAAAAAAGCTCCTTAACATTTTAGTTACGGAGCTTTTTTATATTTACAACATGATAAAACTCAATGTTAAAAACGAAGTTTCGCGGTTGCGAACCGTTATTTTAGGAACTGCAGAAAGTAATGGTCCTGTGCCAAAGGTAGAAGATTGTTACGACCCCAAAAGCATTGAGCATGTTTTGGCCGGAACTTATCCCAAAGAAACAGATATGGTACAAGAAATGGATGCCGTTGCTAAAGTTTTTAAAAAATACAATGTAAAGGTTTTTAGGCCAGAAGTTATTAAGGATTGCAATCAGATTTTCACACGCGATATTGCCTTTGTTATCGAAGATAAAATTATCCGTTCTAACATTTTACCCAACAGAGAACAGGAAGTGGAGGCTATTAGGTATGTTTGGGATGAAATAGATCGCTCAAAAAGAATCCTGCTTCCAGAGGAATGTCATGTAGAAGGTGGTGATGTTATCCCTTGGAACGATTATATTTTTGTTGGGACTTATTCAGGTGAAGATTACGCAAAATTTATTACCGCACGTACGAATATGGATGCCGTAATTGCTATTCAAGAACTCTTTCCTAATAAAACTGTAAAGTCTTTCGAACTCAGAAAATCGAACACCAATGCTAAAGAAAATGCGCTGCATCTCGATTGTTGTTTCCAGCCCTTAGGAAAAGGTAAGGCTATTATCCATAAAAATGGTTTTCTTGCTGAAAAAGAATATAATTGGTTAGTTAATTTCTTTGGAAGAGAAAATATTTTTGAAATCACCAAAGACGAGATGTACCAAATGTATAGTAATGTTTTTTCTATATCGGAAGAGGTGGTGATTTCAGAGAAAAACTTTATTAGATTAAATAATTGGTTGCGCCAAAACGGTTTTACTGTTGAAGAAGTTCCGTATGCAGAAATAGGTAAACAGGAGGGGCTTTTAAGGTGCACCACACTTCCGTTAATTAGAGATTAAATTAAACTCTTTAAGTTGTTTAGACTGTGTGATTTCTGTGTTTTTAAACTCATTAATAGCCACTTGGTATAAATTGTTAGAGCCTGTTTTAGAGTATTCATTTTCAATAAAACCACCCAAAATCAGTAATTTATCATCACAGAAATACATGTGAGGTTCTTGAATATTTAGTCTAATGTTGTATTCGTTTAAAACACCTGAAACAATATTGAATGTTAAAATTTTTCCTTTAGTGAATATGTAAATACTATTGTTGTGATATGCCAAACCAGGTCTGCTACAAGGCTCAAATATCTCTCCAATTATTTCCCACACTCCTGTTAGGATGTTGTATCGTTCAACTGTTTTTAATGGTTTTCCATTGTTTCCTCCAATTAAATAGATAAAATTATCAATAAGAATGCCTTTGGCTTCCTTACATTCAAGCATATTGTTCAATTGATACCAATATCCTGTCTCAGTATTAAGCATATGGGCTTTATCAGTGAAAGTTTTTTGGCCTTTCTTGTCCTGTTTGATAGAACCGCCCATCATGATCAGGTTATTCTTGTAATTAAAGGAAGCAAAATTTATAGCTTGGTGTGGGTTGGTTTCGTCTAGAATAACCGAGTCTTTTTCCAAATTTAAAATTTCAATGGTATGGTCTAAATACTCTTTTTTATTATTGTTAGACAAACGTTTGCCTCCTAAAACATAGATGTTCTTTTGAGATAAATTAATGTTGTGATAAGCACGTTCTCTAAATCTAATATCTGAAATATACCATTTGTTTTCATTAATACTATAAACCTGTAATTGGTTCCTGTATCCTACCCAAGTAGGGTTTATAGATAGCCTTTTTAAGAGGTCCTTAAAACTTGAATTGGGAAATTTAGCAACTTCAAGAAATGCCTTTTTTTCCGTGTCTTCTAGATATGAACCATTGCCCGCAATAACATAAATAGAATCCTTAATTAAAGAAGAACCAAAAGCGTAAACAGGTTTTTTCATGGAAGCCAACCTTTTTACAGGTACATGCTTGTTGAGTTTTTTTTGGGGGTTAATAATAACAGGATTAAGGTTTTCCGTTTTTTTAATTAAAAGTATATCGAATCCTTTTTTCCTTAAATTAGACAGGGTAATGGTTTTGGGGATATAATTGACATGAGAGAATAATATAGAATCATTTGCTTTTATATTAAACTTTAATTGGAAAAAGCCATTTTGGTCACTTACAGTGCCTTTTTTTATGTTTTTCACATGTATTGAAACACCTTCGATTGGTAAGTTTGTTTGATGGTCCAAAACTTTCCCAGCTATGTTTTGAGAGATAGCAGAAAAAGTAATTAAAAATAAAATTAAGGTTAATTTCATTGTTCGTCCTTGAAACTTTACTATTTTCAAAAATTATACCCAATGATAAAGAATAAAGTTAAATAATCATACTTTTGATATTTGAAGTTAAGTTTATATGCAACAAATTACAAATACTGTTTTAATGGTCCGTCCAGTTAATTTTAGGATGAACGAGCAAACTACCGTAAACAATTACTATCAAGAGTCAACAAACTTGTTGCCTAATGACGCTACAGCTAAGGCACAGCAAGAATTTGATGCTTTTGTTGAAAAATTACGCGCAGTTGGAGTTCGTGTTATTGTGGTAGAAGATAATGAGGAAACCGATACGCCTGATGCCGTTTTTCCTAATAATTGGGTGTCATTCCATGAAAATGGCGATGTTGGTGTCTACCCCATGTTTGCCGAAAACAGGCGTCTGGAGCGGCGAGAGGATGTCTTGGAAATACTTGAAGTAGAAGGTTTTATAATTGAAAATATTATCGATTATACCAGCGCAGAAGATGATGGTGTTTTTCTTGAAGGAACGGGCAGTATTGTTTTAGACCGTACAAATCAAAAAGCCTACTGCGCCTTGTCGCCAAGGGCCGATGAAGATTTGTTTATAGAGTTTTGCGAAGATTTTGAATACACTCCAGTCATTTTTAGAGCAAACCAAACTGTTAACGGAAAGCGCAAACCTATTTACCATACTAATGTTATGATGTGCATAGCCGAGACGTTTGCCGTAATTTGTTTGGGCAGTATCGATGATAAGAACGAACGCAAAAATGTCGTAAAACATTTAAAAGACAATGGTAAAGAGGTTATCGATATTACTGAAGAACAGTTAAAACATTTCGCTGGAAATATGTTACAGCTTAGAGGTAAAAATGATGAGCGTTATTTGGTTATGAGCCAAGCAGCATATCAAGCGTTAAATACAGCACAAATGGATACTATAAATGAGCATTGTAAAATAATATATAGTTCTTTAGAAATAATAGAAACTTGTGGGGGAGGCAGTGCTCGCTGTATGATGGCCGAAATATTTTTACCTAAAGCTAAAGCTTAGCGCTTGTTGGCTAATCCGAGGGTTTTGATTTTGGTAGCTGCACGTAGAATGTACTACCAACACCTTGGGTGCTTTCTACCCAAATTTTACCATTGTTGAGTTCTACCAATTCTTTGCAAATAGACAGTCCTAAACCAGTGCCTTTTTCATTATCGGTGCCCCTAGTTGTAAACGAACTGTTTTTAAATAATTTTTCTAGGTTTTGCTTCGAAATACCAACACCTGTATCGGCAATACTGATGATACAACTACCATTGCTAATGTGGTTGGAAATGGTAATCGAGTCACCACGGTTACAAAACTTTAAGGCATTGGCTAATAGGTTTTGGATAACGATTTCGACCATGCTTCGGTCTGCATAGGCAAAATCACGTAACGAATGGTCAACCAAGGTTATGCCTTTGTTTTCCATTCTAGGCTCAATAAGTTTTACTTTTTCTTCAAAAACTTCCTGTACATCAAAAAGAGTGGGTTTAGGTGCTAAAGATTGCATTTGCGATTTAGACCAATTTAACAAGTTGAATAATAAAAGTGAAGCATTATTGGCATTTTCACTTAGCTCTGGAATTAGATTATCGAATTCCTCTCGAGAAAGCGAGCCATCTCTAAGTAAGTCTATGAAACCGTTTATGGACGAGAGCGAGTCTTTTAAATCGTGTGATACAATAGAGAACAATTTGTCTTTCACATTATTTACATTCTCAAGGTGCTTGGTTTGTTCTAAAAAGGCTTCGTTCTGTAGTTCTATTTTAATATTCTTCTCCTCAAGCTCCTGCATATATTTTATGTTGCTGTTTCGCTTTAAGTAAATAAGAACCAAAAAAGTTGAAACAATGGCAAGAGCCGCTAATAGCCCGTAAAAAATCAATTTAAATTTACCTAACCGGTCTTCAGATTTAGGTAGAGCTGCCATAGCTTCTTTGTCTGTTTCGGTGATTTTTTGGGAAGGGGTGGTTTCTGAATTAAAATTAAAACCTTCATGCTTGGCGGGGCTTTGGTCCACTACAGCTTCATTCTTTTTTAGCGCTTTGTTAAGTTCGTAATATTCACGTTGCCAAACAAAAGCCTTATTGAATTGCCCTCTTGTTGAATCGAGTGTTTTAAGTAGTTTGTAATGTTTTAGTAATTCAATTTTATTATCAAGGGCTTTGGCTAATTCTCCAGCTTCCTGTAATTGTTTTTCGGCCGTTTTAAATCGGTTTTGTCTAATGTTCAAATCGCCCAAATTGTTCAATGTTAAAAGCATTCCCAATTTGGTGTTATTGCTGTGGTTGAGGTTATAGCTTTGTACAAGATAGGTTGTGGCGTTGCCATAATCGTTAAATTTTAGGTATTCGCCACCTAATTTTGGCAATATAACACTACGGAGCGAATCGTTTAACGAACTGCTTTGTAAAACTTTTTGGTAATAGTCTATAGCCTTACGATGCTCTTTTCTGTTGGAGAAAAGTTCAGCTAACTTTAAATGAGATTCATTGATGCCCTTAACATCATTCAATATTTTTTGTTTTTCAAGAGCTTTTAAGTAAAACTCAATGGCATTGTCGTAAGCATTGATATTGTAATAGGCTTTAGCTAAGTTGCTGTAGGCGAGGTTAAGATCTTTAGTTAGGTTGCGTCTTTCCAGTTCATTTATTGCAGAAAGTGAAAACTGTAATCCCTTAGCGTAGTTGCCTCGTTTTATTTCAATAAGGCCGATACTATTGTTCACTTTGGCAACCCCTAGTGTGTCTTTTAATTGGTTAAAAAGGCTTTTGGATTTATTATAGCCGCTAACCGCATTTATATAATCGCCTTTGTGAGCATAGATTAATGACTTGTAGTAGGTGATTTCTGCAATAGCTTCAGTATAGTTGAGTGCGTGCGAAAGCTTTTCACTTTCAATAATGTATTTTAACGCACGGTCAAAATCATTGATGTCGTAAAGCGACTTAATAAGTTTTAAGGAGGTATCAACCTTTAAGGAGTCTTGCTCTTGAAAAGCGAGTTTTATAGTCAAGCTATCTATATCATTGTCATTAGCCTGCGAAAAGCTAACAGATATAAACAATAACATAAATAAAGTAATTATTCTCCTCATATAATGGTTAAATCACAACAGAAATAAAGCCACGCTTAAAGGTGTCTTATATTTGAGGGAAAATAAGAAAGCTTTACTAAGCTGTAATTGTTTATTAATTAATTTCAATCCAACTAAAATGGAATAATAGCATTACTACACAAAAGTTGAAAAAAGAGATATAATATTCTAATTTCTGCGTTTTAATACCAATAAATTAGATGAAAGACCATTGGTAAAAAAGCATAAAAATCGACGAATAGACAAACGGCAAAAAACATAGAATAAAGGTATAAAAATCGATAAAAAGCCTACTTTCTCTTTTGGTGTATTTATTGTTTTTATAAGGTTTTGAAAATGTGCTTTTTATAAATTTTTAGAAAGAGCGGCTTTTAATTTAATATGCATTGTTGGTTTTTTAAAAAAAGTTACTTGACAAGTAAAAAGTCTAATGGGTTATCTCTTTTTAAAAGGGTTTAAATCTTTATCTAAAAAGTCTATCTTTGCACACCTAATAAATGCACAAAATGAGTTTGCAACAAACCCTTACCAACAAAGTAAAACAAGCCGTAAAATCCAATTTTGATGTAGAATTGGAAACTGTAGAATTTCAAGCCACCAGAAAGGAATTTGCTGGTGATATTACAGTAGTAGTTTTTCCTATGTTACGTTTTGTGAAAGGCAACCCTGTTCAAATCGGGGAAACCATTGGTAACTATTTAGTTGAACATTCTGAGAACGTAAAAGGGTTTAATGTTGTAAAAGGGTTTTTAAATATTGAAATAGCAGACTCGTATTACATCGATTTTTTCAATAGTATAAAGGCGAATGCCTCTTACGGATTGGTAGAGCCCAGTACTGAAGAAAAAGCTATTATGGTGGAGTATTCATCGCCAAATACCAACAAGCCCTTGCATTTGGGGCACATTCGTAATAACTTGCTGGGATATAGCGTTGCCGAAATTTTAAAGGCTTCAGGAAAAAAAGTATATAAAACCCAAATTATAAACGACCGCGGTATTCATATTTGTAAAAGTATGCTGGCTTGGGAGAAATTTGGTAATGGAGAAACACCAGAAAGTACTGGCTTGAAAGGCGATAAATTGGTTGGTAATTATTACGTAAAGTTTGATCAAGAATATAAAAACGAAATTCAGGAACTGATTGCTAACGGAAGCTCGGAAGAAGACGCCAAAAAGAATGCGCCTCTATTAATAGAAGCCCAAAATATGCTCCGTAAATGGGAAGCAGGCGACAAAGCTACCGTAGCCCTTTGGGAAAAAATGAACGGTTGGGTATACGATGGTTTTGATGAAACCTATAAAAACCTGGGCGTTGATTTCGATACCTTATATTACGAAAGTAATACCTATTTGTTAGGAAAGGAATTTGTGGCAGAAGGTTTAAAATCTGGCGTCTTTCATAAGGAGGAAGATGGTTCGGTGTGGTGCGATTTAACTGAAGAAGGTCTCGATAAAAAAATAGTACAACGTGCCGATGGTACTGCGGTTTATATGACCCAAGATATTGGTACGGCCATACAGCGAATTAAAGATTTTCCGGATGTGGGCGGTATGGTTTATACCGTCGGTAATGAACAAGACTACCACTTTCAGGTACTGTTTTTAATCTTAAAAAAGTTAGGTTTCGATTGGGCCAAAAACCTTTATCATTTAAGTTATGGTATGGTAGATTTGCCCAGTGGTAAAATGAAAAGCCGTGAAGGTACGGTAGTTGATGCCGATGACCTGATTGACGATATGGCCAAAACCGCTGAAGAGATTTCAGAGGAACTGGGCAAACTCGATGGCTATTCTGAAGAAGAAAAGCAAGAGTTGTACAAAATTATAGGTTTGGGTGCGCTGAAGTATTACATTTTAAAAGTAGATCCGAAGAAACGCATTTTATTCGACCCTAAAGAATCTATCGATTTTCAAGGGAATACAGGGCCATTTATTCAATACACCTACGCCCGAATTCAGTCTATTTTACGAAAAGCTAATGTCGATTCAACGGCTACACTAAACGCTATTAAAGTGTCGCTACACGACAAAGAACGCGAGCTTATCAAACAAGTACAATTATTCCCAGAAGTGGTGCAAAACGCTGCCGAAAACCACAGTCCGGCCTTAATTGCTAATTACACTTACGATTTGGTAAAGGAGTTCAATTCATTTTATCAAAATGTCTCCATTTTAGGAGCTGATTCAGAGATTGAAAAAATATTCAGAGTACAGTTATCCAAAACGGTAGCAAATACTATTAAAAATGCGTTTGGGCTTTTAGGTATTCAGGTACCCGAGCGAATGTAAGTGGTGAAATAGTTTAATGGCTAGTATAAGTGTTCGTTTTAGTACCGCTTGTAAAATGTTGTTTTTATTCATTATATAAATACACGGGTTATTCCTATAAATAAAAATGAAGTTATGTATATAAAAATAGTTTTATAAAGCTTATATCGCACATGAAGTTGGATTTTTTCTGAACTTGACACCAAGAATATAGAATAGCATAAACGGGATAAGCATAGCTGCATGAAAAATTCCAATATTATGTCTTCAGTGCCATCTTCATCTTAATTTTTTTTCAATCTATTAGAGTATAAAAAAAGGATATTTACAATCCTAATAGTGTTAATAGAATTTAAATGCGCTATAGTGGTGTATTGTTGGCAAACTTATTTTTTTGGGGGTATTATTTGTTAATCCAATCAACAACAAAGCCTAAAAGGTGCCTGGGGACAACATGGCCTCCATCAAAAGTTTTATAGGTTACATTGTATCCATTATTGCTTAGAAGGTCGCGAGCTGCTTCAGCGAGTTCAGGGGGTACAGCTTTGTCCTTTTTTCCTTGAATAATAAGGGTTCTCACACCATTAGCATCTCTAATATTGTCTGATCCCAGCCAATCTTTGTCTACAACAGATCCAAAAATAATCATACCATCGATTTTATCGTGATGATGAATACCCGTTAGGTAGGTAATAATGCCTCCTTGCGACATTCCTGCGAGATATATTTCTTCTATGTTATATTGTTCTTTTAAGTCCTTTATAACCTGTCCCATTTGGTTTTCTGAGGTCACGCGCATGGCAGCCTTTTCCATTTTAGAAGCAGGTCTTTCAAGCATAATATAGGTGGAAATATCATATAAGAACCATTCGTAGCCAATGGTTCCGTCCCTCCTTAAGTAACTGTAGAGTGCCTCCGGTGTGGCATAGATAAAACCGGCATCAGTAAAGGGTTTGCCTAAACTTTGAAAACTTTCTGCTGTGCCTCCAAATCCGTGAAGTCCAATAACTAGAGTGTGTTTTTTAGTTGAATCGTAATTATCTGGAAGTTTTACTATCGTAGGCGTAAAAGCCTCTACTTTACTCCATAAAACTGAATTGTCTTGTATCGTATCATTTTGGGCTTGGCCGGAATTGAAATTAGACAGGCATAGGCACAGCAATGAATAGATTAATAAATTTGCTTTAGTCATGTTACTATTTTTAATTTATGTGGTTATACGCTGTTGTAGCCAGTTTTTTATTTTACCCCAAGCTACTACTTTTACTCCTTTCGAGTAATGAATTATACTTGGTTTTTCGTTTATTAATTTTTTAAATCTCTGATAATTTAATTCCAACTTTTGCAAGTCAACTTCATTAATTGGCCATTCTAAATGATGTATTTCAAATTCATTAATCGACTCATTAGTATCTTGGAAAAGAGCATGCCTTTCGGTTAACCACTTATCCAATTCCGTTTTATCGGTCAATTCTATTCCAATTTTAAACTCTATGTTGAGTTTGTCATTGAATACTAAATTTTGCGATTGGTAATTTTCGTCTGTTCTTTTAATTTTTGAATATCTATACGGAAGTTCTGAAATTCCTTTTGCGAATTTGCATGATAAACTTTTTCCACCTTCAATGCTCAAAAAGTAAACCCCAGTTTTGTTGTTTGATTTAACATAAGTTCGAATATTTATCTCGTTAAAATCCGATATTGGTGGATAGGCAGGTAAATTTTTCGGTCTAACCTTTTTCATTGTAAAGGCGACAACAGAAACCCAAGGTTTTTCCTCAAAAAGGTCAATCTCTAATTCATTTGGTACGAACTTTTTTAATTCGGTCAAGTCAACTTGATAATGAAGAAATATTACATCATTCCACTCTTGATAAAACTTCCAGCCGTCAGTCGGAATTTCCCAAGGTCTGTGTTTAGTCGTATTTAATATTTCCCGAATTGTCATTTCTCAAATTGGCTACAACGTATAAATAAACACCATTGTGTTTATCGTCATAAAATCTGCACTTGTAAATATAACAACTACAAAATCAAACTAAAAATTTTTCGTACAATTGAAGAGCTGCTTTTAAAAATAAACCCTAAAGCTTACATTGGGTGTAATGCCCAACGATTCGTTTTCTACTTTATTGATGTTGTTGTCGCTGTCTAAAGTGTAGTATGTGTTGAGGATGTTCCTTTTGTTGAGGATATTCCAAATCGAGGTGCCAATAGTAGCCCGAGTGGCATCAGAAATATCAAAGGTGTAGGTAGCCGAGCAATCGGTGCGTAAATAATCATCTAAACGACTGCTATTGGGCGAAGCGTAGGTAATGTTGTCTTCATTGGGGCTGTCGTTAATATGCGGTTCAGTTTTGGGTTTTCCAGAATGCCAATTAACCCCTAAAGCCAATTTAATGTTGTTATTGGTATAAGTACCCGCAACGCTAACAGCATGGTTAATGTCGACATTGTTTGGGAAAGGGGTGCCGTTGTTTAAATCATCAAACTGGTAGTTGTTGGCGCTGTATGAATACGACACCCAACTACTTACTACCTTATTAAATTGCTTGTTAAGTAGTAGGTCAATGCCTTTAATATCATAGCTGCCTATGGCATTTACATATTGGTATTGGTTTTGAAAGCCTTGGCTACGGGTGGTAATACCGTTTACTTTTTTAAAATAGGTTTCGGCACTTACGAGAAATCTGTCTTTATTAAAATGAATGCCAGCAGATATTTGTTTGCTGCGCAAAATTGGGATGGGGTTTATGGTTTGATTGCCATTTACAATAACTTCGGTATTGTTGTTAGAGAGTGCCCAACGGCGTTTTTCAATGCCCAGAAAATCGTTCTGTAAATCGATAATCTGCGAAGTGGTCTGGCTTTTAAACTCGCCCAAAACCTCTAGCCTAAAATGATTTAAAAACCGCTGGCTGAAACTCAATCGGGGTTCGGCCAAAACTAAATCGAATTTCCCAAAATAATTTAAACGCGCGCCCAAATTTAAGCGGGTTTTAGCATCATTTGATAAATATTGTGTCTCAGCGTAGGCTGAATGTGTTCGCAGAACGTCTTTAATGTAACTTCTAAAAACAGGGTTGTTAACATCTTCTAAATTACTAATGCCCACTTCGGTAAATTGGTAACCACCGTTAATCTTAAAATTGAGATTGGGCGTATAGTTGAGGTCCAGTTTTACGGCACCGTCGAACACCTCGTTTTCTTGGATGAGCCGCTGATTGTTTAGAATGTCGAAATTTGTAGCATCCAAATCATAATTAGTTACGTAAACCTGTGTGGTGGTGGCTAGTTTGTTGTTCCAATCTCTGGTATATGTTACACCAAAAGCTAAGTTATTCTGAATTAAATTACTATTAAGTGCTTCGCTTTCATCATTAATAACTGATTGTTCATCATAGTTAAAGTGGTTGTTGACATTTAAAAAATGAAAACGGATTTTGTCTTTAGGAGTGACGTTGTATAGAAATTTGGCCTTGATGTCATAAAAATAGAAGTTTTCGTTCTGGGAGATGAAATTATCGTTTTGTTTGGCATCATTAAAATCAGAATCTTGAAAGATACGTTTAAAGTATTGCTCGTAAGTAACTGTGCTTATGAGGTCTGTTACAGAACGTCTTGCGGAAAATTGCAATTCGGTATTGTGCGATAACGGAATTTTAGCAAAACCATCGACGTTAATAAAATTGAAGCCCATTCCAGCTTTAAATTCATTATTGATTTCATTGGGCAATTGCATATCGATAATACTCGAAACACCGTCACCGTATTTGGCTTGCGAGCCATTTTTAAAGATGGAAACTTTCTTTGTGGTGTATGGGTTAAATGCAGAAATGAGCCCGAAAAAGTGCCCCGATTGATACATTTTTATACCGTCCCAAAGAAACAGGTTTTGGTCGTGTGTGCCACCGCGAATGTTTATGTTGGAGACCGTTTCGTCGGCACTCAAAACGCCCGGAATGGCTTGTATAGTTTGCAATACATCGGGTTCAATCAGCCCAGGTAAGATACCAAAAATTTTGGGTTTTATAGATAGTGAACCATCGTTTAGTTTGTTGATTCCCGTGGTTAAATAATTGGTAACAAAAACTTCTTTTAACTTTTGGGGTAAAAATTCAGCTTCAGTGGATTTCGGAGCTTTAATAACAATGAATTGGTTGTCCAATATTTCAAAATCAAGTTCGGTTTCCATCTCAAGGAATTCCAAAGCGGTTTCCAAAGAAAAATCAACGTTCGGTTTGTAAGCTACTTTGTCCTTTATGGTGTCGTCAATATACGAAAAACTAACACCGTATTGTTCTGAAAGAGTTTTTAAAATTGTGCTAAGCGGTTGCTTTTCTTTTTGAATGTTTTGTGCGCAAAGCGAGGCTACATTCAAAAAAAACAAGGAAAAAACAATAGAAATAATAAGGTTTCTATTCACGCTTTAATGTAATCGTATTGTTGGTTTTACTATAGGTTACATGTAAAGGTAGGGTAATTGATTTTAAGGCTATATCCAAATTGTTGTGGGTAAAGCTACCTGTAAACACTTGATCGGAGTTAATGCCCAAAAGCGTAATGTTGACTTGGTATTGGCGTTCAAACTCAGCAATTACCATTTTATAAGGTACACTTTTAAAGGTACTGGTGTTGTTTAACCACGAAGGCTCGCTGCGGTTTTCTTTTTCTTTAGCAATACTTTTCCCATCGATAATTAAAAAACTGTCACCAGGTTTTAATTTCGTTTCTTGAGAATTGTGGGTTACCCCAACAAGCCCTTCGTAGCAAATAACTTCAAAATAATGGTTCCGCTGTTTTACATTAAACTGCGTACCGTAAACGGTAACGGTACCTGCCGATGTTTTTACTTTAAACGAAGATCCTTTGGCTACTTTAAAAAAGGCTTCGCCTTCAAGCGCTACTTCACGCTCATTTTTCCAGTCTTTTTTGTTAAATACCAAGTACGATTTGGCATTTAGCGATACACTCGAGGCATCGGGCAGTTTTATGGTTGTTTTTTGTGCGTATTCTGTAGATATTCTTGTATCTAAAGTGGTTATATAATAATACATGCCAAAGCAAATGGCTAATACAGCAGCAATACGTAAAACAGGTTTTAACCAATGCGTATTGGACTGTTTTTTACTTTTAATAGTAGATAAAACGGTTTCCAGTTCTTTGGACGTATCGTAATCCTCGGCTTTAAAGGCTTGTAAATTGCTGTTTAACTTAACCAAATCGCCATAGTCTTCAAGCTGTTTAAAAGCTTCAAGTTCCTGCGGATTGAGGTTGTAATCCAGCCATTTTGATATGAGTACTTCTCGGTTCATCGTCGTATATTCAATTATATAACAATTGAGTTTTATTTTTTCCTACCCTGGAGCATTATTTTTTGAAAAAAAAATATTTTCAGAATAAAATAATAGTTTCCAACAACCAACAACCAACAACCAACAACCAACAACTATAACTCCTTGATGTCTTTGCGTAATTTTTCCAACGCACCGTAAATACGCTTTTCAACGGCTTTTGTTGAAATATCCAAAATCTCAGCAATTTCCTTAAACCTTTTGCCCTCAACGCGGTTCATCATAAAAGCTTCACGCTGGGCTTCGGTTAAATTAGCCAAGGCTCTTTGCAGTTTGTCGTTATATTGAGATAGCTGCATTAAAAATTCTGGACTTTCGTTGGTGCTTATTTTAGGTTTGGTCTGTTGATATTTTAAAACCACTTTCTGGTGGGCTGCTTCGTTTAGCATTAAATTATTAGCAGTGGTAAATAAAAAACTCTTGGCTTTATCAGGCGAGATCTTAGCACAGTTTTCCCATAATTTGATAAAAGCTTCCTGCATTTTGTCTTTTGGATTGAGCAATTCGCCAAATTTATAGTATAAAAAGTTGTATAAGTTTTTAGAGTGTTTTTTGAAAATGGAAGAAAATAAATGTTCCTCACAAATATGGTTATGCAGTTGTTTTCCCATTTTTATTGGTAGTTGGTGCCACTAAAATAAGGCTTTTCAAATTTTGAAACTTTGAAATTTTAAAACTTTTTTAGAGTCAAGGGTAGGAATTTTTAAAGTTATCCTGTTTTATAAATAAAAAGCTATGTTTTACCCAAAATCACTAACTATGAAAACTAACATGAAGACGCTATTATTGATTCCTTTTTTTGCCCTATTGATGCTAACGTCTTGTCAGGAGGAAGCCATAGAAATTACGCCTACTGACGAGACCGAAGCACTTGCCCCAGAATCAGAGTTGACCAGTTTAATGCTCTCAACTTCTACCATGGATGGATCTGCTGATAACATTATTGACGGTGCTAGCTGTTTGTCTGTTGAATTACCTATTACTGTTAAGGTAAAAGGGCTGGAAATTATCATCGATTCTAAAGAAGATTTTAAAATCATTGAAGCTATTTTCAAAGAGTTTGATGATGACGATGACGAGCTGGATATCATTTTTCCAATTACGGTTGTACTTTCAAACCATGAAGAAATTGTAATCGAAAACGAAGATGCTTTAGAAGATTTGGTGGCAGATTGTAAAGGAGAAAACGAAGAAGATGACGATATTGAGTGCATCGATTTTCAGTATCCTATTTCATTTTCGGTTTACGATACCGATTTTCAAATAATCGATGTCATTACGATTGAAAATGACACACAATTATACCGTTTTATTAAACGTGTTAAAAATGCAGAAGTATTTGCAAGCCTTAATTTTCCTGTAACTATGGTGTTGGCTGACGGAAGCGAAATAACGGTAAATAATAATATAGAATTGGCACGAACCATAAAGGAGGCCAAAGATTCTTGTGATGAAGATGATGATAACGATTACGGTGACGACGATTTTACTAAAGAGAAACTAGATGAGTATTTAAAATTGTGTCCGTGGGTAGTATACGAATACCAACGAAACAATCAGGATAATACCGAAGAATTTAAGGAGTACGCCTTAAACTTTAAAGAAGAAGGTGTGGTTGTTATGCGAGCCAGAGGCGGCGATATTTTAACCGGTACTTGGAGTACTCGTGTTACAGATAGTGGTGCACTTTTAAAAATGGAGTTTGAAAATCTGGCCGATTTTACGTTAGAGTGGTTTGTTTATGATATTGAATACGGAAAAATTAAGCTTTACGAAGAAGGTGGTAATCGAATCATTATGAAGAAAAATTGTGAAGTGGTTATCGATATTACCAAAGACCGCATTGAAAAATTTCTACAAGAATGTATGTGGCGTATTGCCCGCTTAAATGTTGATGGGGTTGATAACGACAACGAATACATAGGCACACCGTTGAAATTTTATGCCAATAACATTGTAAAATTAAGAATAAATGGCGAGTTGGTTGAAGGGACCTATGAAATTGGTGTGAGAAACATTGGTTTTACACTTAAAATTATGCTTGAAGGCAGGCCAAACCTAAAACTAGAATGGTTAATTACGTTCTTGCAAGAAGATTTAATCAAGCTTGAAAATGCAAGTAATAAAATGATTCTTGAAAGACATTGCCCAGATATTGATGACGATTTAAAGTATGTGGATGATGTGTTAACAAACGGTCTGTGGGAAGTAGCGGCCTATCACGTTGAAAACGAAAACAACCCAGAGCCTTTCTATATGTACACTTTAGATTTTAGAGCTTCTGGAAGAATCGTGGTAACCGATCCCAATAATGGCGTTTTTAGCGGCGCTTGGCTGTCTTACAGAAAAGAAGGCTTAAACTTGGGCTTATATTTTGGAAGCAACGAACCATTTGCACAATTAAATTATAGATGGAAAATAAAAGAAATTACACCAAACAGGATTGAAGTGAAAGATCTAAACGCCAGCGGTGGTATAGAACGCATTTTAGTTCTGGAAAAGAAAGCATAATTATGTTTTTGGTGAAAAGGAAATCTGCATTTTCGGTTGGTTAGGTTAATTATCAGGTTTCCTTTAAAGGCTGTCAATTTAAATTGACAGCCTTTTTTTATACACATTATAGCATGTTTCTTGTCATAATACGCTTCAAATCATTAAATTTGCAACTCTAAAAATTTAGAAGAAATATGTTTAACAATTTAAGTGAAAAATTAGATAAGGCCTTACATGTTTTAAAGGGGCACGGCAGTATTACTGAAGTAAACGTAGCAGAGACTTTAAAGGAAGTTAGGCGCGCACTCTTAGATGCCGATGTTAACTTTAAAATTGCTAAGGAATTTACTAATAAAGTTAAGGAAAAGGCACTTGGACAAAACGTATTAACTACGCTTCAGCCAGGGCAATTGATGGTTAAAATTGTTAAGGATGAATTAACACAACTGATGGGCGGCGATGCAGAAGGTATTGATCTTTCCGGAAACCCAAGTGTTATTCTAATGTCTGGTTTGCAAGGTTCTGGTAAAACTACGTTTTCTGGTAAGCTGGCCAATTATCTTAAAAATAAAAAAACCAAAAAACCTTTATTGGTAGCCTGTGATGTGTATCGTCCTGCGGCGATAAACCAGTTGCATGTTGTTGGAGACCAAATAGGTGTTGAGGTTTTTAGCGATAAAGGAAATAATGACCCTGTAGCTATCTCTCAAGCAGCAATCGCACATGCGAAATCCAATGGACATAACGTCGTTATTATAGATACCGCTGGTCGTTTGGCTGTAGATGAGGCTATGATGACCGAAATATCGAATATCCATAAGGCTATCAATCCAAATGAAACCCTATTCGTTGTCGATTCCATGACGGGTCAGGATGCTGTAAATACGGCCAAAGCCTTTAATGATGTTTTAAATTTCGATGGTGTTATCTTGACTAAGTTAGATGGTGACACGCGTGGTGGAGCAGCTATTTCTATTAAATCTGTTGTCAATAAGCCTATCAAGTTTATCGGTACAGGTGAAAAAATGGAAGCTATCGATGTGTTTTATCCATCTCGTATGGCCGATCGTATTCTGGGCATGGGAGATGTGGTATCGTTAGTTGAGCGTGCCCAAGAGCAGTTTGATGAGCAGGAAGCCAGAAAACTTCAAAAGAAAATAGCTAAAAACCAATTTGGTTTTGACGATTTCTTAAAGCAAATCCAGCAAATTAAAAAAATGGGGAATATGAAAGACCTTATGGGTATGATTCCCGGTGCTGGAAAAATGTTGAAAGATGTTGATATTGACGATGATGCTTTTAAAGGCATTGAAGCGATAATTCATTCCATGACACCCAAAGAGCGTACCAATCCTTCTATCTTAAATGCCAGTAGAAAAAGGCGTGTAGCTAAGGGTTCCGGTACATCGGTTCAGGAAGTAAATCAACTTTTAAAGCAGTTTAACCAAATGAGCAAGATGATGAAAATGATGCAAGGTGGTGGCGGTAAAAAGATGATGCAAATGATGAAGAATATGCGTTAATCTTGTTAAAAGTTAAAAGTGTCATGCTGAATATGTTTCAGCATCTTAAAAATAACCTTTACACCTTAAAGACTTTACGAGAATAAATTCGTGAATTGGTGGTGAAAACTTATATTAAATGACAATCTTAGACGGTAAAAAAGTAAGTAACGACATTAAAGAAGAAATAGCCGACCATGTTAAATCTATGGTGGCTAAAGGTGAAAAAGTGCCGCATTTGGCTGCTGTTTTGGTAGGCTCTGATGGTGCGAGTATGACCTATGTTAATGCCAAGGTAAAGGCTTGTGAACGCATCGGGTTTAAGTCTACACTAATTGAACTTCCAGAATACACTTCTGAAGCCAAACTTCTTGAAAAAATCAATGAATTAAATACCAATGACGATATTGATGGGTTTATTGTGCAATTACCATTGCCCGAACAAATTGATGAGCAAAAAGTGTTAATGGCTATTGACCCCGACAAGGACGTTGATGGTTTTCACCCTGTAAATGTTGGTAAAATGGCCTTAGATTTGCCTACCTTTTTACCTGCAACTCCTTATGGGATTTTAGAGTTGTTGGAGCGTTACCAAGTACAAACTTCGGGTAAAAATGTTGTGGTTATGGGAAGAAGCCATATTGTGGGCCGCCCCATGAGTATTTTAATGAGCCAAAAAAGAACTGCAGGCGATGCCACCGTAACTGTGGTGCACAGCCGAACCAAGAATTTGGCTGAAGTTACTAAAAAGGCCGACATTATTGTGGCTGCCATTGGTATTTCGGAGTTTTTAACTGGTGATATGGTTAAAGAGGACGTAGTGGTTATCGACGTGGGGATTACCCGAGTGCCAGATGCTACTAAGAAAAATGGTTACCGATTGGCTGGCGATGTTGAGTTTTCAAGTGTAAGCCAAAAAGCAAGTTATATTACACCAGTTCCTGGAGGTGTTGGGCCCATGACGATTGCTATGCTTCTAAAAAATACGCTTTTAGCAAGAGAAAGACACGGATAGAAAGAATCACATATATTATTTTGAAAAAGGATTTTAGACTATGTTTGAAATCCTTTTTTTAAGCTTTTATTTTCGGGGTTTACTTTTAAATGTTTTAGTAGAATCTTTTAAAAGTTGATTGAGTTCGGAAAACTCTTCTTTAGTTAATTCGCGGTATTTTCCAACGGGCACATCTAATTTTATATTCATTATTCTTACCCGTTTTAGCGTTTGTACTTCATAATTCAAGTAATCGCACATACGCCGAATTTGCCGGTTTAACCCTTGGGTTAAAACAATTTTGAATTTGTATGTTCCCAGTTTTTCAACCTTGCATTTCTTTGTGGTTTTTTTTAAATCTTCAATATAAATTCCGCCAGCCATGCGTTCAACAAAGGTCTGTGAAATGGGCTTATCGACCGTAACAATATATTCTTTTTCGTGGTTGTTGCTGGCGCGAAGAATTTTATTCACAATATCGCCATCATCAGTTAAAAGAATCAGGCCCTCACTGGGTTTGTCTAATCTACCGATTGGGAATATACGCTTATGGTAATTGATGAAATCAATAATATTATCCTTCTCAACCGATGTGTCGGTTGTGCAAACTATGCCCACAGGTTTGTTGAGCGCTAGATAGACAAATTTTTCCTTAGTGTTTTTTATTTCTTTCCCATCAATGGCAACAATATCATTTGGTGCAATTTTGGTGCCCATTTCAGGTATATTTCCATTAATGGTTACCCTGCCAGCATCAATAAGTTTATCGGCTTCTCTGCGCGAACAGTAGCCTACCTCACTTAAAAATTTGTTGATTCGTTTTAATCCTTCTTCTGCCATAATTCAAAAATACAATAAACTTAATCTTCAAGAAAGTCTAAAATGTGTTGATATACTTTTTCAGATTTAAGACCGTGCCCAAAACCAACGGTTTTTACAAGCTTTGAATTGTCATAGTGCTTATAGATTTGAAGGGCGTCTTTATAAGAAATAATTCGGTCTTTTTTATCGTGAATAATGAGTCCGTCAGCCTTTAGGTTAGACGAAAAATTTTCCACGGTATAGTGCTCAGGAAGGTAGCCAAAGTGTTTTAGATAATACTTGTCCATTGCTTTTACAACGCGTTTGTTATAACCCATCATATTAACGTAATTGGTAATTACTTCATCAAAATTTGAAGGTGCGCCCAACAATATAAGCTTTTCAATTGGCAGTTTGTATTTATTGGCTGCCAGGACCGATGAGGTACCACCAATAGAATGCCCAATAATGATATTGGCATTATGCTGTTTAGCGACAAGATTAATGCATTCTGAATATAAAACGGCATTAAAGATTTTGCTTCCAGAATTGCCATGCGCCGGAGCATCGATGGAAACAATATTGTAGTGTTTTGTTTTTAGTAGTTCAATGAGGTTTTTCCATCTAAAGGAGTTGCTTTCCCAGCCGTGGGCAAGTAAAATGGTGGCGTTTTTACCTTTCCAATGGTAGGTGCTTAGTACAAAATCGTTGTATTGAATAGACTGTTGCTTTGCCGATTTAAGATATTCATTTTCTTCGTTCGTGAGCCTTCCTTTTTGCGGTGTTGAAAAAATTTTTACAGCTAATTTTGCGGCGTAACTAGGTAAGAGGTAACTCAGAAAATTAATTGACTTTCCAATAGTTTTTATGATAATTTTGCCCATGTGCTATTCCTCTCTATTTGCTGAATCCATGGAGAACGCCGGTGTGCAAATAGCAATGTATTCGCATACTTCGGTAAAAGGGTTGGAATATTGAACTCTTGTGTTTTTTTCGATTTTTATAGATTGGCCAGCTTCTAAAACTATGGTTTCATCCTCAATAATAAATCGTTTTTTGCCTTTTATGATGAAGGTATACTCATCAAATTCTGGTGTTTGAAATGGTTCGCTCCATCCGGCAGGGGCTTTCATGTGGGCAATACTGATGTTTTTGGAGCCCGTTGTAGCAAGTCCGAAATGTTCTTTAATTACTTTGCCATTTGAAGCAGGTACAACAAAAGGACTGTTTTGTATGGTGTATTTTTTTTTCACTTATTTCAATAGTCAATAGTCAATAGTCAATAGTCAATAGTCAATAGTCAATAGTCAATAGTCAATAGTCAATGGTCAATGGTCTTTCATGGGCTTCTTCTTTATCATGCCGCCTTTTAAATCTTTTACCATGCCCATAATAATAAAAGCTTTTTTATCGATTTTATCGATTTCAGTTTGCAGTTTAGCAAGTTCAAGGCGCGTTACAACAGTATAGATTATATCTTTATCATAACTGGTGCCGCTATTTCCATAACCGCCTTTTCCGGCATAAATGGTACAGGCACGTTGTAACTTTTTTGTAATCATGAGGCGTAATTCTTCATGTTTTTCAGAGATAATGGTGACCCCAATATATTCTTCAACGCCATCGACTACAAAATCGACCGTTTTTGCAGCCGAGAGGTAAGTCAGTATAGCGTAAAGGGCAATCTCAATAGATAAAACATAAGCGCCCACCGAGAAGATTATAATGTTAATAATTAGCAAAACATCACCAATAGTAAGCGAAAGTTTTCGGCTTAAAAAAATAGCCAGTACTTCGGTGCCGTCGATAACGCTTCCGCCACGCATAGACATGCCAATACCCAATCCCAAAAAGAAACCGCCAAAAACGGCTATCAATAATTTGTCTTCTGTTATGATGGGGTAGTTTACAAAATGCACGACTATGGCCAAAAAGCTAATGGCCGCAATACTTTTTAAGGCAAATTTTCTGCCAATGGTTTTATAGGCCAAGATTAAAAATGGAAGGTTAACCAAAACCAAAAGTAATCCGAGTTGCAGTGATGTTATGTTTTCTAACAATAACGAAATACCTGTAGCGCCACCATCTATAAATTTGTTGGGCAAGAGAAAGCCTTTTAATCCAAATCCAGCTGAAAAAACACCTATAATTATAAAAACATACTCCTTAACCGCGTGCGATAACTCTACTTGAAATTTCCTAACCAAGGGTACAATTTCCTTTTTGCTCACAGGTTTGCCTGCTCGTCTTTTTTCAAGCCTTTTACGAGCGGCATCAACTAATAATTTAGCTAAAAAGGGATTCATGTTTTAGTGTTTCAGTTATTCCAATTTATAAAAAAGTATTTGATTTTTGCATTATCAGGGATGTGGGTGGCCTCAAATTTTAAGTCCATATCAAACCTTAAATTGGCTGGTAATTCTTTTTTGTCTATCGTGAAATTGGCATTTATATCATTAACGGTCACTACAATAGAGTTGATTAAGTTACTGATTTTTGATATTTTATAGTTGTCTTTTATGTCTTTAAATGTACTTAAGGCACCAATGTTTTTATCGGTTTTGTAGCGTTCGTCACAGATCTGAACGTTGCTAATGGTCGATGTAGAATCAAGGCTTCGCTTTGCGGTGAGTACTAACAATTTTTTTCCGCCTTTTTCATAAATTTCAATCTCATTCGGATTTCCAGAAAAAGCATCACCATTTGAATGTTTTACAATAGAATCGTTTGTGTAAATGGTTTTTAGATCTTTTACTTGGGTTGAGTCTGTTAATAGGCCAATATGTTGTTTTGAAACTTCAAAAGGACCTGGTTGATTGTTGCAACTAATTGATAAAAATAATAGGGCTGTTAGGCCGAAAAATGAATAGCGCATGGGGTGATTTCAGATTTTTTAAATTAATATTTAGTATGGTCGGGAGCCGATTTATTTTTTTAAGACTTTGGTTAATATACCAAAAACGCTTCTTATAAATGTAGCGCTGGTTAAAACTTTAACAATGGGGTTCATTCTGGTGCTGCGTCTTCGCGATGTTGAGGTTCTTTTTTTAGATGTCGCTTTTTCAAGAGCTTCTTGCTCTAGTCTGGCTTTTTCTTTAGCCTCCTTAGCTTCGGCTTCTTCTATTTTAGCGTTGAGCATTTCGTAAGCACTCTCTCTATCAATGGTTTCGTTGTATTTTCTAGCCAATTTAGATTGTGATAATAATTGTGCCAATTCGGTATCGGTAAGCACATCCATACGGCTCATGGGCGCACGCATCATGGTAGCGGCCAATGGGGTAGGGCGTCCTTTTTCGTCTAAGGCAGAAACTAAAGCTTCTCCTATGCCTAATGAGGTCAATACTTCGGTGGTATCGTAATATTCAGAATCTGGATAGTTTTGAGCGGTTAATTTAATGGCTTTTCTGTCTTTAGCCGTAAACGCCCTTAAGGCATGCTGCACTTTTAAACCCAGCTGACCAAGGACTTCTTCGGGAACATCGGTGGGATTTTGAGTAACAAAATATAGACCAACACCTTTACTTCGTATCAGTTTTACAATGCTTTCAATTTGATTTAAAAGGGCTTTTGAAGCTTCATCAAAAATTAAATGGGCCTCATCAATAAACATGACTAATTCTGGCCTTCCGGTATCGCCTTGTTCTGGAAGTGTAGAATAAATTTCGGCCAACAAACTCAGCATAAAAGTTGAAAATAACTTAGGGCGGTCTTGAATATCGGTCAATCTTAAAATATTGATGTAACCGCGCCCATCAGCGTCAACTCTTAATAAATCCTGAGTATCGAATGAAGTTTCCCCAAAAAACAAGTCGGCACCTTGTTGCTCCAGTTCTACTATTTTTCTGAGGATAGCACCCGTTGAAGCGGTTGAAATTCTACCATAGGCTTCTTTAAATTCATCTTTTCCCTCATCGGTAGCATATTGAAGAATCTTTTTAAAATCCTTAAGGTCCAAAAGTGGTAACTTATTGTCGTCGCAATATTGAAAAATTACAGAAACAATGCCAGATTGGGTTTCGGTTAAATCTAAAATTCTGGACAACAGTACAGGGCCAAATTCGCTAATGGTGGCACGAAGCCTAACACCATCTTGTTCTGAAAGGGTTAGCACTTCAACAGGAAATGCTTTAGGTACAAAGGGCAAGCCTATTTTTTCATGGCGCTCGTCAATTTTAGGGTGGCCTGGGCTGGCTTGCGCTAAACCACTTAAGTCGCCTTTAATGTCCATCAACAAGACAGGAACACCTTTTTCGCTTAAATTTTCTGCCAATACCTGTAGCGACTTCGTTTTTCCGGTACCTGTAGCTCCAGCAATCAAGCCATGGCGATTCATGGTTTTTAAAGGTATTTTTATATGTGCTCCGGTAATGGTTTCACCATTAAGCATTGCTGCCCCCGCGGATATGTATTCGCCTTTAGTTTGGTAGCCTTTGGTAATGTATTCTTGAAAATTTTCTTTTGTGCCCATGCCTAAATTTTGCATAAAAATACAGAAATTAAAAAAGAAAAAAACAAGGTTTTGTTTATTAAGGTTGAATTGAAGCCCAAAATATTTCTAATCAGTATGGAATACGTATCTTTGCACACTTAATTATGGACAAAGCAATACAATTATTGGTTAACAAGGGCGAAATGCTACCGCTTATGGAAGAGTTTTACACCATACAGGGTGAAGGTTTCCACAAGGGTACAGCGGCCTATTTTATTAGGATTGGAGGCTGCGATGTAGGCTGTCATTGGTGCGATGTAAAAGAAAGCTGGAATGCCAAATTGCACCCGCCAACCCAAACCACCAAGATTGTTGAAAATGCCAAAAAATATAGTGATACTATTGTCGTTACGGGTGGTGAGCCTTTAACTTGGGATATGACCTTTCTGACTTCAAAATTAAAGGAAGAGGGGCTGAAGATTCATATTGAAACTTCGGGTGCCTATAAATTAACAGGGCAGTGGGATTGGATATGTTTATCGCCCAAAAAAATGAAATTGCCTACTGATGAGGTTTACGCCAAGGCTCATGAGCTAAAAATGATTATTTACAATAAAGACGATTTTCGTTTTGCCGAAGAACAGGCTGCCAAAGTAAACGATAATTGTATTTTGTATTTACAGCCCGAGTGGAGCAAGCGTGATAAAATGATTCCGCTGATTGTAGATTATGTGATGAAACACCCCAATTGGAAAGTTTCTCTGCAAACCCACAAGTATTTGAATATTCCTTAAATTTTTGCTTATTTTTAGGTGTACAATCAAAATAGCAATCGCTTATGAAAGCACCTGTAAAGTTGAAAAAAATGAAACTTCTACGTTTTGGGCGCGATTTTAAACCCGATCAAGAAGTTATTCTTAGAGATTATTTGGCTATCGAGCGCACCCGTTTGGCGAATGAACGCACTTTGCTGTCCTATATCAGATCGTCGTTGTATTTGCTTTTGGGCAGTATTGCACTTTTCCAAATAAAGAATTATCCTAATTTTGAATATTTGGCATTGGCCTCATTGGTATTCAGTATTATATTTTTTGTGATTGGAGTTTACAGATTTACCCTGCTTAAGAAGAGCTTAAAGCGCCTGTATTATATGTCTGAAGCTAACGATAATAACGATGATAAATAAAAGAAAAGCCTTGATTAATCAAGGCTTTATTGTTTTTATAATAATATATGTATTAAATACTTACGGGAATGGAAACCCTAACTGTGTCCCAGGCTAAAACCATTTTGCCGTCATCAAAGGCAATTGAAAACGCTTCTATCGATTCGCCGCTGCTTACAGGAACTTTAATGCGTAAAGCATCATTAGTTTCTTTGTAACCGTAAGCACCCCAAACATCGGTGTCTTTGCTTAAAATAATGGTCCATTCGTTTTCTCCAGGAATGGTGTATAACGAATAAGTGCCCGCTTTAACAGTTTCACCTCCAAATTGGATGTCTTGGTAAAATTTAATTTCGGAAGCTTCATTGGCACCCGTTCTCCAAACTTTGCCATTGGGGGCCAATTGGCTTAAATCCCTTCCTTTTAATTGTGGACGGCTGTAAATCACTTTGACCATGGGCGTGGCATTACGGCTGGTACGGTAGTAGCTTATGTCCAACGGACTTTTGTCCAAATTTGCAAACTTCTGTGCCATAACATTGCCCGAAAGCAGCAAAGCAAAAACACAGATAATCATTGTGGTTACTTTTTTCGTCTGTTTCATTCTAATAATTTTAGTGGTTTTTAATGTTTTAAAGTTAAGCCTAAAAACCTTTAAAGTTTTTATAAAAGTGTGGGGATTATGTTAAAGTTTGGGCGTTTTATGAATTGACGCTTTTTATTTGTAATCCGTTGTTGGCTACAATAATTTTATTTTATTTATAATTTCCTTCGGAATCAGTTTTATAAATTAATAGCTCTGGTTTTTCTTCACCATAATAATAATTCTTACTCAAACTACCTGCAACACGATATCCTCCGTCATTTTCAATTAATATTGAACGACCATATAAATATGTGAAAGTCTCTTGATACTTCTTGTTCCATTCTTCAATACCATTACTGGTAAATTTATAAATTCCTAATGCCCCATAATAACCAAAATCAACATGCCCCGTAGTAATGAAACCCCCATCCAAGGTTTCAGCAATAGAAAAAGTTGAAGATAATTCATTAGAAATATTCCATATTTCAGTACCATCGGCATCGATTTCAAATATTCTACCCTCACTTATATCATATGCTCCCCAGCTAAAACCAGCGAACACTATATTGTTGTTACTTTTGATTATTATTTGCTTTGGAAAATCGTGTCTTCCATCGCCGAAAGTGTTTTGCCATATAATATCTCCTTGATTATTCATTTTTACTACCAAAAAATCAATCTCTTTCAAAGAAGAGTCACCAGAAACATGGTCATCCCAAGTAGCTCCTTTAGTTTCAGACGTGCCCAAAACATAAATTTCATTTTGAGAATTAATTACCACATCTTTAAAAGCATCATACAATGATATTTTTAATGTTTTTTCCCAAATTGGAATCCCATTTGAGCTTATTTTTAATAAGACACCTTCATTGCCTTGATGAAATCCTGAATTTCTTATGCCAGCGAGGTAGAAATTCCCTTCGTTATCAAGATTCACAGATGAAATAAATATAGGGTTACTGATAATATCCTGAATATTTTTAGACCATACCGTATTTCCTTCCCAATCGATATTTATCAAAGTATCGTTAGAATTTATTAAAAATCCATTCGAATGTTCGATTACTTTTGGTGTAGCTGAAGTATGAGAGATATGGTTGAAATAAGCCCTCCAAATTTCATCACCATCATAGTTAATTTTTAAGGCAAAAAGCCGATAACCATTTCCATTGTTACTTGATTTCCCTAAAATAAGATAGTTGCTATCTGAAGTTTTTATCATATGATATGGATTACCATGAGCATAACCATTCGGCCCATAATCATATTGACCATAATCGTATTTCTTAATATATTTTAAATAGTATTTTTCTGTACCAAACGAAAAAGTGACTTCTGTATGATTATTGCTGGTATCTTTTGCAACTATTTTTCCAGAATAGTTGGTTAATTCCTTAAGGCCAATAAACTGATAAGTGAGTTCAGAAATGTTCTCAATTATTAATACTTGATTTAAGTAAACATCATATGTCACTGCATCGTTGTCTGGGTCAGTAGACTCGCTCCAATTAATTATTGCGCTGTCATGTGAAATATTTACAAGTTCAACATTAAAATTACTTGGGGGCTGATTTTCTATTTGTTTTTCCGGTTCTTCCAGTTCCTGATTAGTTTCGTTTATGGAATTTTCTTTTGAACAACTAATCAATAGAAAAATAATTAATAGTGTAGAATAAATTCTTTTCATCTATTTGTTTTTATTGTAGCCAACTTGTTATATCCAAACTTTTATTACCGATATCCCGTAAATAAGTCAGGATATCAAAAGTTTTTTGTTGCTGTTATCCTGTAAATATAATCAATTATAACCATAAAAAAATCCCGACAAATTCATGTCGGGATTCCTAATTTATAAAGTATCGCTATTTAAAAAGCAACTATTTTCGCATCACTTTTACATTCATTTCCTCCACTTTTTTATCGGAAAGTAGTGATGGCGCACCAAACAATAAATCGTCGCTCGTTCCTGTTTTTGGGAAGGCCATCACTTCTCTAATCGATGCTTTTTTCTCTAAAATCATCATCAATCGGTCTACGCCCCAAGCAATACCACCGTGTGGTGGCGCCCCGTAATGGAAGGCTTTGTACATGGTGCCAACACTTTTAAGCATCTCTTCTTTGTTGTAGCCCATGTTTTTGTAAGTGGCTTCTAAAATTTCGGGTTTATGGGCACGTACAGAACCGCCACCAATTTCGTAACCGTTTAAAATAAGGTCGTATTGTTGGGCAATGATGCTGCCAATTTCCTCCTCCTTCCCATTCATGTGTTTTTCAATGTCGTAAACGGCAGGCATCGAGAAGGGGTTGTGGGTAAAGGTCCAACGGCCTTCATCGGTTTTTTCGAACATCGGGAAATCAATCACCCACGCTGGGCGCAGTTCCTTCGGATTGATGAGTCGTAACATACTGCCCAATTCCTGCCGAACGGCATCCAAGGCTTTGTTGGCCGTGGCGTAATCGGCAGCCGAAAAGAACACAATATCGCCAACCTGGGCGTTAGTGGTTTTAATGATTCCGGCCGCAATAGCTTCACCTAAAAACTTGATGATGGGCGATTGCAAATCGTTTTCGTTGACGATAATATATGCCAATCCACCTAAACCATGCTGTTGGGCAATGCCTGTTAGTTTTTCAATTTGTCCTTTTGAAAGGCGCTTTTTGCCCTGCTCTTCCGCCGATACTTTTATACATTTTACAATACCGCCTTCCTCAATGGGTTTACTGAATACCTGAAAGGTCGTGTCTTTTACAATATCGGTAATATCCTGTAGCTTTAAACCAAAGCGTAAATCGGGGCGGTCGCAGCCATATTCATCCATCGCTTGTTTGTAGGAGAGTACTTCAAACGGATGTAAAATCCATTTTTTGCCATATATTTTCTGAACAATGTCGTTGAACATTTTAGTGTTCAAATCGATAATTTGCTGCATACTAGCGTAGGCCATTTCAATATCCAACTGTGTAAATTCGGGTTGTCGGTCGCCACGCGAATCTTCATCCCTAAAACAGCGGGCCAATTGGAAATACTTTTCGTAGCCACTTACCATCAGCATTTGTTTGAACTGCTGTGGTGCCTGAGGAAGGGTGTAAAAAGCGCCAGCTTGTTTACGTGAAGGTACAATAAACTCACGCGCCCCTTCATCTGTTCCAGCACTTAAAATGGGCGTTTCAATTTCAAGGAAATTTTCTTCGTCCAAAATATCGCGCATCAGTTTAATCACTTTATGTCGATTTACTATAACGCGGCGCACATCTTCGTTTCGGTGGTCTAAATATTTATATTGAAAACGAGTGTTCTCATTGGTTTTGGTCGCACGTTTTATTTCAAACGGAAGCGTTTTCGAAAGGTTTAAAATATCCAGTTCGGTAGCTTCCAATTCAATTTTTCCGGTACGTAAACTTGGGTTGTAATCGTCTTCTTTTCGTTGCACGATTTTACCGGAAACGGTAATCACCGATTCAGGTTTTAAACGTACCAATTCATCTAAATTAGGGAATGACTCCCGACTTAATCGCACTTGGAATTTTTCGGTACTTGAATCGCGCAAATCGATAAAAATAAGCTCACCGTGGTCACGCACACTAGAAACCCAACCTGAGAATGTTACGGTGTCGTTGATGTTTTCATCGGAAATGTCGATGATTGTGTGCGTGCGGTACTCGTCTTTTACCACGATGGGTATTTGCGGCAGGACTTCTTCCTCTTTGGTTTCTCCTTTTTGGCCTTTAGCTTTTGAAACTTCACCTTTAGTTTGAGGTTCTTGACTTTTAACTTCGCCAGAAAGCTGACCTAAAATACCCTCACGAATGACTTTTCCTGAAGCGCCCTTGCCAATAATTTTAATGACTTTTCCAACCAAAATACCAGCTTTGCCTTGGTTTCCAGCCTTAATGTCGTTGGCAATAGCTTCGTTTTCTGAAATGACTTGGGTTATGGCCGCTTCTATTTTTTCTTTAGAAATGGTGTTGTCATCAAAATACTTGTTATAATCGAAGTGTCTATCTTTTAAATAGGCGGTTATCGCATTTTGGACTAAAACCGATGTGATTTTTTCAGCCTTGAACAATTGGAAAATTTCAATTAAATGTTCGATGCGATGAATATCGCCATAGTCTTCAGCACCAATATTATTAACCAAAGTTTTAGCAACAAACGACGGGTCTTTTATTACCTCGTTTATTTGCATAAAGGTTTTAGAACGCAATGCATCAGCGGTAAAAAATTTGGCATCTTGTGGCAAAACACCACCATTTATTAAAACCCGTTCAACAGCAAAGGGTAGGGCGCTAATATCGACATTAATCGATTCAATCGCGCTTTTTATATTTACAAAAGGAAGGTCGGGCTCCGAAATAAATCGGTAATCGGCCTCGAATTCCTTTTTACGCATGGTTTTGGTTTGCTTTAAATCGGCATCGAAAAGCACGGTGGTCTGGTCGGGCCTAAACGTTTTGTGCTCCAAATAATAGTTGAGTTGTTTCTCGACTTCTTCCTTTAAAGCATCGACCATAAATTTAAATGAGTTGAGGTTTTTAATCTCGGTACGCGGGTTTAGGTCGTAAGTGTGCTTTTTACGGAGTGAAACGGATACATCCGATTTAAATTCCCCTTTTTCAAGGTTGGCGTCAGAAATTTTTAAGTTTTGAACAATACGCTGAATGTACTGTGCATAGGTTGAAGCATCTTCAATGTGGCGAATACAAGGCTCGGTAACAATTTCAATTAAGGGTACGCCCGCTTTATTGAAATCGACTAACGAGATTTTCTTTTCATGCATCAATTTCGCGGCATCTTCTTCAATGTGAACTTGGGTTAAATTTACTGTAAATTGCGAACCGTCATTTCTAAAACATGATACTTGCCCATCAGGTATAATGGGGTTGTGGAATTGCGTGATTTGAATATTTTTTGGGTTGTCGGGGTACTCGTAATGCTTTCTGTCCCAAGAAATGACTTCGTTTTCAAATGTTGATTTAACGGCCTTTCCAAAATAAATGGCTTTTTTAACCGCCTCTTTGTTCACCGCGGGAAGCACACCCATTTGTCCGGTACATACCGGGCAGATGTTTTGGTTTGGGGTTTCTGTTTCTTCATTTGCGCAAGAACAGAACAGTTTGGTTTTAGTATTTAAGCGAACGTGGGTTTCTAGTCCGATGACTAATTCTAGTTCGTATTTTTTTAGTAGCGCGTTTATTTGCTCCAGTTCCATTATAAAGTGTCTTTTAAGAAGTTAGCAAACTTCAAAACAAGTTCGTCGTTGTTTTTTGAGGCCGTAATTTGCAGTCCTGTTTCGGTGCCTTGCGGAACAGTTAATGTGGGCAGTTGCCCCAAACTGAATCCTACCGTGTAGGCATCGCTTAAATACATGGCCAATGGGTCTTTTAAGCTATCGCCAATTTTAGGCGGTGCGCTTGGCGTAACGGGCGAAATAATGATATCGACCGCTTTAAAATCTTCCTCGAAATTATTGGCGATGGCATCACGAAGTGCTAAGCTTTTTAAGTAGATTTCATCTGAAAATCCTTGTGACAGTACTTGGTTTCCACCTACAATCCTTCTTTTGGTTTCTTCTGAGAAATTCTCAGAACGGGTTACGGCGTAAGTTTCTTTCAAATTTTCGGCCTCAATGCGGTTGCCGTAATTGGTGCCATCTAACCGCGATAGGTTAGAGGCTGTTTCGGCCATAGCTAAGGTGTAATATGTTGAAACCAGTGTATTCGATTCAAAGAAATCCAAAACTTTAACTTCAATACCTTTTGCTTTTATTTTTTCAATGCCTGAAAGAAAGTCAGATTTTACTTGGGCATCGATGGCGTCACTTTCAATAAAATTTTTAAAGTAACCAATAGCTTTTATACCTTCGGACGTTGAAAGGCTTTCTTCTAAGATTTCAGTGGAAGAATAAGTGGTTTGGTCTTTTCCATCTTTTCCACTCATTACGTTCAGCACGATACGAATATCTTCAACCGATTTTGCAATCGGGCCAACACAATCTGTAGAAGACGCGTAGGCCATTAATCCGTAACGTGAAATGCGCCCGTAGGTAGGTTTCAAACCATAAACATGATTGTATCCTGCTGGCTGGCGAACTGAACCACCAGTATCACCTCCAATCGAGAATACCGTGTAATCTAAGGCCACGTTAACGGCCGAACCACCACTGGAGCCACCACCAACCAACTCCGGATTAATCGCATTCTTTACAGCGCCAAAAATGGTATTTTCACTTGATGAACCGTGCCCAAAACTATCGCAATTTTCTTTGACGATAGGAATAGCGCCAGCATCCAATAATTTTTGGATGGCCGTGGCCGTGTAGGCCGATTTATAGTCTTTTAGCAATTTTGAGCTCGCCGTTGTAATCGTGCCCTGTACCATATAAACATCTTTAATGCCAAATGGAATGCCTTCTAATAGGCCAATGTCTTCGCCGTTACCTATCTTATCGTCAACTTTTGCCGCTAACTTTAGGGCAATATCAATTAAAAGGCTGTTTACGGTATTATGGCTGTTTTTTGCTAAAAGGTCTAATTTGTCTTGAACCAATTGGGTGCAAGTAATCTCTTTGTTAACCAGTTGTTGGTGAATTTTGCGTATCTGCGAATCCATAATTATTCTTCAATGACTTTAGAAACCACTAAAAAGCCGTTCTTTTCTTTAGGGAAATTTTCAATGATGATTTGTTTTTCGGAATCTGGGCTACTTATAACCACATCGTCTCTTAAATCATCCAACGACACGCTATTATGAAGGTTAGAAGCAACATCGTTTGTTGCATTGGCGTTTTTAATCACCTCAAACAACTTATTAACGGCCTCACTGGGCTTTGCTCCCTTAATACTAGACAATACATCGACTGTCATAATTTTGCTCATGTCTTAATTTTTTAGATTAAAAAAAGCCCTCCGTATTCGGAAGGCTTTATATATTTTTTAAACAACAACCTTCCAACCCTAAAAAATAGGATTATTGAAATTATTATTGTTATTATTGTTCATCATATCGATTTGCGGCTCAAATATATGTAGAAATAATGTACTAAGCACTATTTTTATAGATAACCTATTCGATATTGCTGAATTTTTAAAAAACCATGTTATTATTTACAGGGTTTTTAAGTAAAGATGCTTGTGATTGATTTTGTTTTTTTAAGCTCATCGTTCAAGTTATTTGAACGAAACTTGATACTGTAAAACGGCCATTCCCTTATAATCTTTTTGTTGTAAAGCAGCTGCGTCGAAAATAGGGCGGTGTTGGTAGCCCAAGCTAATTTTATCATCGTGCGAGCCGTTTACAAAAAAGTTAACAGTAAAGTCGTAAACAGTCATGTTGTCGTTCAAAATATCCCAATTAGAATGTTGTATGGCAATATTGGGTTGGATGATGGCCATGTGGTTAAAGATTTTAGTTTCCTTAAAAGCGTATCCGAATTGTCCGTACCATGTTGTGCCTGTACCAATCATGGGGAAGGCTACCCCCGAACCATTAAAATCTGATCCGCCACCTGTTGTGGGGTTGTTGGCACCAACATTTCTAATGTAATCTTTACCAAAATCGTAATCAAAGTAACCTAAATAGGCGGTTATGGCATTGCCGTTGGCCAAAGGTAGATTTAAAAACGAATCGGCCGAAAAGTGTGTGATATCATAAATGTTCGTTTCGGGGAGACGGGCATCGCCATCGCTCATAGCTTCCGGCTGAAACTGAAACCCTGTACCGATATTAAGTACTTTTTTCTTTTGCATGTAGGTGCCGGTTTGATAGGCAGATTTATTCGATTCGTGCTCAAAGAACTGGTATTTTACATAGGCCGAGGTTTTCACCCTGGGTTTGTTATTGGCAAAATTTACAGCACCATCTGGGATAGCTTTTACATAAAAAGGGCGGTTAAAAGCCATTCTGTAATCAAAATTTCCAGCTTGACCTTTAACCCATACTCCAAATAAACGACCAACGTCATCATTAATTTGGACAGAATTTAAAGTAAAAAGCGGGGAATCCAGACCCATTAAGGTTTTGCTGGACCGAATGTTCCAGCGGTTTAAGCCTTGCCAACCCGATTTGCCCATGCCAATTTCTAAATATTTTGCGAAGGCGTATTCGACATATAAGTCTAAGACTTCAATAGGGAAATCATCCCCCTTAAAGTTGTAGTTGTTGCCGCCAAAGATAGCGTAGGCGTAAACTTTAGGCGAGATTTGAGCTGATATAGGAATGCGTAGTCTCCTGATTGAAATATCTAAAAATTCTGAGGTGGGTTCGCCGTGAATGATGGAGCCTTCGTTTAAATCGGAATACCTAAACCAAAACTGTGATGTAAGATTCCATTTAAAAGTCGGTTTGAATTTTTCGTTTTGACCAACGGCTAATGCCGGTAAAATTAGCACTATCGCTAACAAAAAAATAAAGGCTCTTTTTTTAAGTTTCATGTTTGGTTCATTAATGCATTGCAAAATTAAGTTGAACTATTGTACTAAAAAGTGATATACATCATGTTTGTTGCAATAATTCTGTTTTTTCCTGTTAAAGTAAAAATAGCAAAGACTAGCCGTTTTAAAGGCGGATTTTAGTTGGATTTATCTTTAACGCAACTTCAAATAAGCCGCGTTATGAGGTTTAACGTTTTTTGGCTTGGATTAAGAGGGTTGAAATCTCTCGAGATTCATTTTAAGGTGCGTTTTAGGCGTTTTAAGGTGTTTTTAAGTAATCAACAAATGTTGATAATTTTATAGCAACGTCGATGAAATACTTTAAAAAGGGGTGAAAATTTCGTATATTTGTTTGTATTCAAAAGGATGCTTAGAGGCATCTTTTTTTGTGAAAACATCTAACTTATAATTAAGATAAAAGCTAATATGAGCGAAGCAAAAGAAGAATTTAACAAAGAGGGGTACTCGGCGGATAGTATTCAGGCCCTCGAGGGTATGGAACATGTGCGCATGCGTCCATCCATGTACATTGGAGATGTTGGTGTGCGCGGTTTGCACCACTTGGTATATGAGGTTGTCGATAACTCCATTGATGAGGCACTTGCCGGGCATTGTAACAATATTACCGTAACCATTAATGAAGATAATTCTATTACCACAGAAGATGATGGTCGTGGTATTCCGGTAGACTTACATAAAAAAGAAGGTGTTTCGGCGCTGGAGGTTGTTATGACCAAAATTGGTGCTGGAGGTAAATTTGATAAAGATTCCTATAAGGTTTCTGGTGGTTTGCACGGCGTTGGTGTAAGTTGTGTTAATGCTTTGTCTGAGCATTTAAAAGCTACGGTTTATCGTAACGGACAAATTTGGGAACAGGAGTATGAGCGTGGAAAACCGTTATACCCTGTAAAATCTATTGGTGAAACCGATAAGCGAGGAACTATCGTTACCTTTAAGCCAGATCCCACTATCTTTCAGCAAACGCTAGAGTACAGTTACGATACTTTAGCTAGCCGTATGCGTGAGTTGGCCTTTTTAAATAAAGGTATTACTGTACATATAGTTGATAGAAGGCATAAAAAAGAAGATGGTTCTTTTGAAGGGGAAACATTTCATTCTGAAGAAGGTTTAAAAGAATTTATTAAGTATTTAGATGCGACGAGAGAGCCTCTAATGCAAGATGTGATTGCTTTTGAAGGTGAAAAAAATGGTGTGCCTGTAGAGGTGGCCATGGTTTATAATACCTCTTACGCTGAGAATTTACATTCATACGTAAATAATATTAATACACATGAAGGAGGTACACATTTGTCTGGGTTCCGTCGTGGTTTAACGCATACTTTGAAGAAGTATGCCGATGAATCTGGAATGCTAGATAAGTTGAAATTTGACATCTCGGGTGATGATTTCCGTGAAGGCTTAACAGCTATTGTTTCGGTAAAAGTTGCCGAGCCTCAGTTTGAGGGGCAAACCAAAACCAAATTGGGCAACAGAGAGGTGTCTGCTTCCGTTAGTCAAGCGGTTTCTGAAATGCTTACCGACTATTTGGAAGAGCATCCTGATGATGCCAAAACCATTGTTCAAAAAGTAATTTTAGCAGCTCAAGCGCGTCACGCCGCTCAGAAAGCCCGCGAAATGGTACAGCGTAAAACAGCCATGAGCATTGGCGGCTTGCCTGGAAAATTATCCGACTGCTCTGAGCAAGACCCAACAAAATGCGAGGTGTTCTTAGTAGAGGGTGATTCGGCAGGTGGAACGGCAAAACAAGGCCGAGATAGAAATTTTCAGGCCATTCTTCCGTTAAGGGGTAAAATCCTAAACGTTGAAAAAGCCATGCAGCATAAAGTTTTTGAAAATGAAGAAATTAAAAATATTTTTACAGCGCTAGGTGTAACCATAGGTACGGAGGAAGATAGTAAAGCCCTAAACCTTTCAAAATTGCGTTATCACAAAATTGTGATCATGTGTGATGCCGATATTGATGGTAGCCATATTGCTACTTTAATATTGACGTTCTTCTTTAGATACATGAGGGAGTTAATTGAAAACGGGCACATATACATTGCTACACCACCACTATATTTGATTAAAAAGGGTGCAAAAAAACAGTACGCTTGGAGTGATAAAGAGCGCGATGCTATTGTTGAAGAAATGGGAGGTAGTGCAGGTATTCAACGTTACAAAGGTTTAGGTGAGATGAACGCCGAGCAACTTTGGGATACCACTATGAATCCAGACTTTAGAACGCTACGTTTGGTGCAAATTGATAATGGTACCGAAGCCGATAGGATTTTCTCTATGTTAATGGGCGATGAGGTGCCACCACGTCGAGATTTTATTGAGAAAAATGCCGTTTACGCGAATATTGATGCTTAGCGGTCATAAAATATGGTAATGAAAATAGGCTATCCTTCATTTTGGATAGCCTATTTTTTTTGCACTATGCTTAAAAAATCCCTAAGCGAACGCTTGGTGTGCTAACATTTACTCGAGTATTTAAACTTCGTTGTTGAGAGCGGCGTGAATAGTAACTATTGTGCCTGTAATAGTAATATGAAGCATAGTTGTAATAATAATCACCGTGGTGACAATGGTGATTGCAGTGTTCGTAATGCTCGGCGTAAGCATCGCGTTTCCCTTGGATGTACGCTTTATAAGCTTGTTTGTCAGTTTTCTTTAAGTTCTTTTCATAAGCTTTTTGTTCTTTCCAAAAGCTTTTTTCTTCAGCTTTGTTTTCAGCTTTAAATTGTTGTTCGAATTTAGCATCTTCTTCAGCTCGTTTTTGGTAATAGGTTTCTTTGTCCATTTTCACCTCAGTTGTTGATTTTTGTTTCTGGGCTTGCATAGAAAAAGAAAAGGCAATAGCTAAAACGAACAAAGTTGATTTTAATAGGTTCATGACTTTTAGTTTTTTTGGGTTATTACTTCTGCCAGTATCGGCTTTCATTGTTAAGACAACCAAAAGTCATTTTACCCTACCTAAGTGAGTTCAGTATGGCTTATTTAATAAAATATTGAATAGTAATCAAATATAGATTTGTCACTCTGAAACTGTTTCAGAGTCCCATAATAAAAAAATGATTTTCAGGTTATATGAGGTTCTGAATTGAGTTCGGTATGACAAAAAGCAATAGGTCATGTCTAAAAAGTGAATGATTAAGAAAAATACAATAAAAAAGGTTGGTTTATTTATTGTAAACCAACCTTCGAATCCCATATTTTTTAGTTCTCTGTTTTAGAAGTCAAATCCAAGAGAGAATTGCCAGATCCTGTTTTGCGGACTACCTTCGTCATAAATATCGCCCATGCCTAAATGGTAGCGAACGCCTAAAGAAATACCAGATTCGGTTTTGAAACCACCACCAAAATTAAAACCCCAATCGAAGTTGTTGGGTTCAAATTCCTGTGAAGTATCGAAAAGCCCGAAGTTGCTATCAAATTCTTCTTTATGGGAAATGGCTAAGCCTATTTGCGGTCCGGCCTCTAAGTAGAAGGTATTGACCGGATAAATTTTTAAAGACAAAGGTAGGTTGATGTAATCTAGTTTTTGGGTAAAGGTGCCGCTACCGTCCTCTAGCTCATAACCTTGTTGAGAATATAATAATTCAATTTGAAGAGCTGCTGCTTCAGTAACGAACGATTCTCCGTAAAACCCAACGTGAAACCCATGACGTTGGCCTGTATCGGTATCACCATCAAAACTAACGGCTGCTAAATTGTATCCAAATTTTAATCCAGCATTTGATGTGCTATTATTGCTTTCTTGTGCCATGGTACTTATTGAAATAGTAAAAATGGCTAAAATTGATAAAAAATAGGTTTTCATAATTTATAAAGTTTAGGGGTTTGTAAATATTATTTTCCGCCGTTAGCCTTTAAATCGGCAATACATTCGGGGCCAAGTTGAGGTACTGAGCCCGAGTTGACCATTTTGCCAATGCTAGCACCCGATTCGGTTTCCCAGTACATAAGGCAATTGCTATTGTTACAATGTTTAGGGTGTGCGCTATCTTCATGGTCGCTTTGTAGTGGAGCGCCTAAATTGGTTAGACCTAAAATGTGACCAAGTTCGTGATTGATAACGGTAGTTTCTAGTGTACTTCGGTTAGGTTCAATAGGGCTATTGCTAAATTCATGGATAGTTTTTTGGTAAATAACGAAAGATGTGTTCCAGTAGGCCGAGCCTAAAATCACGGTGTTGTCATCATTTTTATCCGATTCACCGTCAACAAAAAGCGCCCAAATAGCTATGGTTTTTTCGTTGTTATACTTGGTGCGGTAAGTGTTTTCAATATCAGCAATTTCCTCAATACTTAACTTGTCTTTCGCCGGTGATGGTATTTTTATTTTTTCAATTGAAATACCATCAGGCTTATTGATTTTGGACTCTAAAAACAATACAAAATTGTTTATGGCGGCTTGTGTTGGTTCGAAACCTTCAACATAAGCTATCTGAATTTCCATTTTGGAAAAAACATTGCCGGACAATAAATCGTTTGAAGAGCTGCCCGTTGCCTGTTTGTTCGCATTGACTCTTATCGTGTCTTTATTGTCTTCTGAATTTTGGTCTTTAGTACAGCTTTGAAAAAAACTAAAAAGAACAACTAGGCATATTGAAATTTTAATTTTCATTTATTTTGATTCAGTAGATTTTAATTTTTAAAAACAGCCGCCTTTTTCGGGCGGCTGTATCATCATAACATACGTAGCAAATGCAAATCTAGTTTATATTTGGGTTAAAACTAAAGTTAAGGCTGCATTTGTTGTGCTTTGCAATTCGATTGAGTTTTCAGAATAACTCGTTACTTTCCATGTGCTGTTTAGTAGTTCGAAAGTGGTGCTTCCAGTAAAATGGAAACTTATAAACACATGCATTTCAGAAGCTACTTCATAAGTGCCTTCAACATCGCTAATGGTACTATTTACAATATTTGTGGCGGTACAATTTAGGTCGTTAGCAAAATCGATAGTGAATTCTGCAAATTCATTGGTTTTATCTATTCCAGAAGAGACTAACGATTGTACTTTAAAAGCCCCTTCAACTAAAATAGTTTCAAGGTTTTCTGCGTTACTTTCAGCATCATCTTTTAGATTATCGTTGGTTAAACATTCATCTATTTTGTTTTGCAAATCCATGTCGCTGCTAATTTCAACCACACTATTGGTTTGTCCGTTTAAACTCGCCGTAATTGGGTAGTTTACAGCAAACAGTTCGTCGTTGTTAAAGTTGTTCATGTAGGTATAAAGTTCTTGCTCAGAATTAACGACTACACTACCAGTTTGCTCAAGGTTTAAACTGTATGTTAAAATGGTAATCGGAAAATCGATATCCAAACAGTTAATAGCGTCCTCGGTATTGTTTTCGGCTTCTTCGCAAGCCGCCATGAGTGCATCAAACTCTGTTTGGTTGGCTACCTGAACTTCGGTATAATTACTTAGCTTAACCGTTAATGGAAACTGAAAGCTTATAACGTCTTCGTCGTTAATAATTTCGCCAAGTATATTTAATACTAAGCTATAATCTAGCTCGTTAACAAGTGTTATTTCGGTTCCATTAATAGTAGCGGTGTAGGGAAAAACTATAGAAGAGCAAGACATGCCATCGATGAAATCATCAACACTACCGTCGTACATTGATGAGCGCTCCAGATTGTTTGCTGTTGGAGATGTAGCCGAATTGGTGTTTGGGTTTTGGCCGTTTTCGTTGTCAATTTCATCTTGGCATGAAGTAAAACCAAAAATTGCGGTTAATAAGATTGCGGTTAAAAATTTTAAATTTTTCATGATTTCAATTTTTAGGGTTTAATTATTTTTTCTTTTTCATAGCGATTTTTTCGCTTTCTGTATTTAAGACAATCGTTTTAAAATTTACCCTACCCAAGTTTTAAAAAATAATTTAAAATTTAAGTAAACAGCCAATAAACAAGATGTGATTAAGGTTATGATTAAAATAATTTTTACTGTTTTTAATTATCGTGTTTGGTTTCATGGGTCTGTATGGTATTTACTTAGAGCCTTATAAGAACGCAAAATAAATTTACCCTACTTTTGTGTAAACAAATATTAAGACCCTAAACTAAAACACAAGTATGCAGAAACCTAATCTTTGCGATGAAGCTTACTTTAACGAATTTTATTTAGAGCATGTTCAGCATGCCAGTAATTTTGCCTTTTATAAATGTGGCGATAAAGACAATGCCTTGGACTTGGTACAGGATGCGTTCTCAAAAATTTGGGAAAACTGTTCTAAAATAGATTTTACTAAAGCTAAAACATATTTGTTTACTACTGTCAATAATCTATTTTTAAACAAGGTGAAGCACCAAAAAGTGGTCATGGAATACGCTAAGGCTTCACCGTATGTTGATGAAAATAACCAAAGTCCCGAATACCTTTTAGAGGAAGAGGAGTTTAAAAAGAAATTGCAGCAAGCCATCGCATTGCTTTCTGTGGCACAGCGCGAAGTTTTTTTGTTAAATAGAATAGAAGGAAAAAAATACCGTGAAATAGCCGAAATGCTTGGTGTTTCGCAAAAAGCTGTTGAAAAGCGGATGTCTGGTGCGTTAAAAATTTTACGCAAACACATAGAAAACATCTAATTAAGGTAGGGTAAAACAATATTAAGGTGTCTTATTTTTAGAAAGTAGTGTGGATATGAATAAAGAAAGCGACATATTAAAATGGTTTAACGGCGAGATTTCGGCTGAGGAAATAAAAAAACGTTACCCCAATGACGATTTTTCGACACTAGAAAAAGTGGGTTTTTATTCCAAGCAATTTGAAGTTCCAACGGTTGATGCCCAGCAAGCTTTGCAGGCCTTTAAAAACAGAAATCATAAAAAAGACGATTCAAAAGTTATTCCGTTAAATTTCAAAATGGTTTTGAAAGTGGCCGCTGTTTTGGTGGTGCTTTTAACGTCCAGTTATTTTTTGTTTTTTAATAATGCCAAAACCTACGAAACAACAATAGCTCAGACTGAAACCTTGAGACTTCCAGACGATTCTGAGGTGGTCTTAAATGCACAATCTAAACTATCTTTTGATAAAAAAGAATGGAAAAATAACCGAATTTTAGGTTTACATGGAGAGGCTTACTTTAAAGTTACCAAAGGAAAAACCTTTATCGTAAAAACCAATGCTGGGAGTGTTCAGGTTTTAGGGACACAATTTAATGTCAAGGAGCGTAAAAATTATTTTGAAGTGATGTGTTATGAAGGTTCCGTAAAAGTAAAATCAGGAAAAAGAGAAACTGTTTTAAAACCGGGAAAATCCTTTAGGCTGGTTAAAGGTGATATGGTAGTCGTCTCAGATTTTAAAGCAAATAAACCTTCTTGGCTAGCACAAGAATCAAGTTTTGTTAACGTACCGCTATGGCAAGTAATTGATGAACTGGAAGCGCAATACGATTTTAAAATTGATGCCTCAAATGTAGATGTTTCAAAACCCTACACGGGAACTTTTACCCATAACGATAAAAATATAGCACTGCAATCTGTAACCGTTCCTTTAAAGTTGAGCTACAAGATAAATGGGAAGCAAGTCGAGTTATACAACTATGCGTCAAAGTAAGCACTTATTCGTTTTATTTTTAGTCTGCACGAGTTTGACTTTTGGTTTTCAAAGGCAATCAAAAGTGTCCTTACTGCAGCTTTTTCCAATATTAGAATCTCGGTTTGATGTCAAGTTCTCCTATACCGAAAGCGATGTAAGAAATGTGATGGTCAATGCACCAGAAACGACTAAAAGCATTGAAGAGGTTATTCAGTATCTTAACCTTTCCACCATTTTGAATTTCAATATTTTGAATGACCGTTACATTACTGTGTCAACAATCGATAAAAAAATCACGATTTGTGGTTCGGTGCTTTCTGCTAAAGATAGTTTGCCGTTAATGGGGGCGTCAGTAGTTATTGAAGACAAGTCCAAAGGTATTATTGCTAATGTTGAGGGAGGTTTTCAGCTATCCGATGTAGCTATAGAAGCACAGGTAGTGGTGTCCTTTTTGGGTTACGAGTCTGTTGTTTTTCCTGCTGAAAACTTAATGAAACTCAATGAAAATTGTAAACCCATTTTTTTGAAGGAAAAGAGCGAAGCGCTGAACCAAATTATAATTTCAAAATTTTTAACTACTGGACTACAGAAGCGTATTGATGGAAGTACAGTATTAAACACTGAACAATTTGGTGTATTGCCGGGTCTGACCGAGCCCGATGTTTTGCAATCCATTCAAGCGCTTCCTGGAGTGGAAAGTGTTAACGAAAGTGTATCAAACATTAATGTTCGTGGTGGCACCAACGATCAAAACCTTATGCTTTGGGATGGCATAAAAATGTACCATTCGGGGCACTTTTTCGGCCTCATTTCAGCCTATAACCCCTATTTGACCAACAAAGTGATTGTAACAAAAAACGGAACACCGGCCGAGTTTAGTAATGGGGTTTCCAGTACTATTAATATGACTACGAAGAATGATGTTAGCCGTGAATTTTCGGGTGGTATTGGAGCTAATTTAATTCACGCCGATACCAATTTCGAAATTCCGATTTCCAAAAAATTGAGTATCCATATTTCAGGTCGAAGGTCGTTTACAGATATGTTCAGTACCCCTACTTACAGCAATTATTTCGAGCGTAGCTTTCAAGATAGTGAGCTTACCACCAATAGCGATAACATTGAAGAAAATAATAGATCTTCAAATTTTTACTTTTACGATTATACCACAAAACTACTTTATGATATAAACAATGACCATAAGTTTAGGGCTAATGTTATAGGTATAACTAATAATTTGGATTATGAAGAAAGCTATACCGATAATAACGGTGAAATCGATTCTAAAACCAGTAATTTGGAGCAACAAAATCTTGGTTTTGGTTCCAGTTGGTCGGCGCATTGGGGGCCATCTTTTACCACATATTTGAGTGCTTTTTATTCAAAGTATAATGTGGATGCTACCGATTATAGAATTGAAACAGATCAACGATTAACCCAAGCTAATGAGGTGCTGGAAACGGGGCTTAAGTTTAAAACAGATTTAAAATTGAGTGATTATTTGGATCTTTTTAATGGTTATGAATTCAGTGAAATTGGCATTTTAAACCAGACCACTGTTAGTGCACCTTCTTACGAAAAAACTAAAAAGGATGTATTGCTAAACCATGCCTTGTTTTCAGAAATGGAGTACCGCAAAGACAAAACCTACTTACGAATTGGTGTGCGAGGTAATTATTTTCAAAAATTCCGAAAGTTTATTTTAGAGCCGCGATTAAATGTTCGTCAAAGACTCAGTAGTCGGTTTGCTGTAAAGCTACAGGGTGAATTTAAAAACCAATCGGCTACACAGATTATCGATTTTCAAGACGATTTTTTAGGTGTTGAAAATCGTCGCTGGATTTTAGCCAATGAAAAAAGCATCCCAATTTCAGAAAGTAAACAAGTATCTTTCGGAGTGACGTTTAATCGCAACAATTTGGTTATTGATGTTGAGGGCTTTTATAAACAGGTTCAAGGTGTAACCGCATCAAACCAAGGGTTTTACAATAATTTTAAATATATTAATACCTCGGGAAACTACACGGCTCGCGGTATTGAATTTTTAATTAACAAAACCGCAAAATCCTATAGTACATGGCTTAGTTATACTTATTGTGTAAACGATTATGAGTTTAAAAACGTTACGCCTTCTGTTTTTCCTAATAACGTTGATATTCGGCACTCTTTATCGTTAGCGTTCAATTACAATGTTTTCGAGCAACTTGAGTTTTCTTTTGGAGGTATTTATCGAACGGGAAGGCCGTATACTAAACCTGTTGCGGGAAAAGAAACCGTGATGGATGGTAATAGGGTGTTAGTGAATTATGATGCGCCCAATAATGAAAACTTAGATGGTTTCTTTAGGTTGGATACTTCGGTTAATTACAATTTTAATATGTCTAATACGATTCTTGCAACGCTGCGGGCAGGGGTTATTAATGTGTTGGACAAAAAAAATAGCATAAACCGCTATTATGAAGTGGATCCAAACAATACTGAAGCCGTAATTTTAATCGATAACAAGTCCATTGGGCTAACACCAAATCTTAGTTTTAGAGTACATTTTTAAAAAATGAAAATCGATTAAAAGCATTTATTTCCGATTAAACGTTGTTTTTTGTAATTTTTTTTCTATGTTTGTATAACCAAATCATTAATAATGAAAAGAGTAACCTTATTTATATTGTTAACCCTAACGGTATTCCTATCCAAAGCTCAAAGTGATATTGATGCTTTATTAATAGCAGGTGTAGATAATGCAGAGCGTTTTGCGAATGATTACTTAGCGCCAGCAACCAACGGATTGATGCATAGTATGAATGCTAGTTGGTTTAATACCGCAGACGCCAAGCCTTTGGGCGGTTTTGAAATTTCTGTAATTGCTAACGCCTCTATTTTCAAAGATGAGCACAAATCGTTTTCGATGAACATTGCAGACTACAATAGTATGGGGCAAGATTACGATATTGAATTTGCAGATGGGGCTACAAGCAAGTTGGTCGCAAGTGCCTTAGGAGAAAATAATCCTAATATAGATATTATTGTTAGATATGACGATCCGTTGTTGCCTGGTGAAGATAGAAATGGAGAGGAAAGAATTACATTGCCAAGCGGTATAGGGGAGTCAAGTGGTAATTTATTGCCAACAGCCTATATTCAAGGTGCCTTAGGGTTGAGTAAAGGCATTGAAATAAAAGCCCGTTTTTTACCAAAAATAGAAACCGACGAAGTGTCGTTGAGCATGTATGGTGCTGGTTTGCAGTTTGAAATGACCAAATGGTTGCCTGCCGATAAGTATATGCCTGTTGCCATTTCTGGGCTTGTGGCTTATGCGCATTTAGGTGGAGAATATGATTTAACTGAGTCTTCAGGGATAAACGGAGATAACCAACGGTTAGAGAGCGATACCAATACTTGGTTGTTTCAGCTTATCGCTTCCACTAAAATGAAGGTCATAAACTTTTATGGTGGTTTAGGAATGATTAGTGGAAAATCGGAGTCTGATTTATTAGGTAATTATGTAGTCTCTACAGGGCCATTTTCTTCTGAAACAATCACAGACCCTTTTTCTGTATCTAGTGAAGTATCTTCATTTAGAGGTACAGCAGGCTTAAAGTTAAAGCTGGGCTTTTTTAGGCTTAATGCCGAATATCACTTATCAGAGTTTGACGCCTTTTCAGTAGGTGTAAACTTTGGGTTTAGGTAATGAAAGCGTAGTAAAAAAAGAATTTATTTAGTTTTAGTTAGTTATATTTAATTTTTGTTTAAAAGTGCGGGAATTTGTCCCGCACTTTTTTATTAAGACCGTTTTAATTCGTAATTTCGCATGATTTAAATCATGAAATATTTGGTGTTTAAGCTGGATATTTGACGAATTGACAATTAATTTAACAAGTAACTAAAAATAAGTAAAAATGAAAGTAACAGTTGTAGGCGCAGGAGCAGTTGGTGCCAGTTGTGCAGAGTATATTGCTATTAAAAATTTTGCCTCAGAGGTTGTATTGCTTGATATTAAAGAAGGCTATGCAGAAGGAAAGGCTATGGATTTAATGCAATGTGCTTCTTTAAACGGATTCGACACAAAAATTACCGGTGTAACGAACGATTACAGTAAAACCGCAAATAGCGATATTTGTGTTATTACTTCTGGTATTCCGCGTAAACCGGGAATGACTCGTGAGGAATTGATTGGGATTAATGCCGGAATCGTAAAATCTGTAGCTACAAGTTTACTTGAACACTCTCCAAATATGATTCTTATCGTGGTGAGTAACCCAATGGACACCATGACATACTTAGCGCACAAGTCGCTCGATATGCCAAAAAATAAAATTATTGGAATGGGTGGAGCTTTAGATTCTGCTCGTTTTAAATACCGCTTAGCTGAAGCTTTAGGTGCGCCTATTAGCGATGTTGACGGTATGGTTATTGGTGGTCACAGCGATACCGGAATGGTACCATTAACATCTCACGCCACAAGAAACAGTATTAAAGTTTCTGAATTTTTAAGTGAAGAGCGTTTAGAGCAAGTTGCTGCCGATACCAAAGTAGGAGGAGCCACCTTAACAAAATTATTGGGTACTTCGGCTTGGTATGCGCCAGGTGCTGCAGTAAGTGGACTGGTACAAGCCATTGCTTGCGACCAAAAGAAAATATTCCCATGCTCTACATTCTTAGAGGGTGAGTATGGTTTGGATAATATCTGTATTGGTGTGCCTGTTGTATTAGGTAAAAATGGTATTGAAAAAATAGTTGATATTCCATTAAGTGATGCTGAAAAAAATCATATGAAAGCTAGTGCCGAAGGTGTTAGAAAAACCAATGGTTTATTGGATGTGTAATTCATCACACTTTATGAGATAGTGTCAAATAAAAAGAGCCTTCAGACTTGAAGGCTCTTTTTTTGTTACAAGATCTACCCAAAATCTTGTTGAATTGGTCATTTAAAAGGCCGACCGTGCCTATTGAATTATTCCTCGTCAGTAAAGATGACTTTTTTTAATTCTTCTTTTTCTTTTTTTATTTTCTCTTTTTGGGTTTTTATTTTTTCTTCCAACTCATTAAGTTTTTCATGAGCCTTTTCTATGGCTTCTTCTTGATTTGTAGCTTCTTCGTCTTCAATATCATCGTTCTTTTTAGCCTCTTCTAAGCGCTCTTTTGCTTTTTTTACCTTATCGCGACCATTCTTCAGAACTTCTTCACTTGCAGTAATTTTATCTTCTTTTTCCTTTACTTTGTTTGTAGCTTGGTCCGATCGGTATTGTCCAAATTGATTGCCGCTTAAGTCGCCTTTATTCTTTCCGTAAGCATTTCCTTTGTTAGCTTTTTCTATTTCATTTTTTGGTTCCCGAACCATTTCTTTTGCTTCTTGTTTTCCTTGAGCTTTTTTCTCTTGGGACATTTCTTTATGGTGCTCTTTCATCTCTTGGGCTTTTTGTTTGCCTTTTTTCTTTAGCTCTTGAGCATTAGCTTGAGAGTTTTGCTCTGTTTTTTCTTGCTTTTTTTCCTGTCCTTTTCCTTGGGCTTCTATAGTTTGTGAACTCACAAAGGCAAAAATTGCAATGGCCGATATTAATAATTTTATGCGTTTCATATTTATAATATTAAATGGTATCTAGTTTTTTTAATTGTTCTTCAACTTCGGTGGTTGTTTTTTCTAAACTTTCAATGCCATTTTTAACAACAGTTTCTAATGAATCTATTTTTTGAATGGCTTTTTCAATTTTCTCCTGCTCTTTCTTTTTGTTATCGGTGCATGATACCAAAAATAACACCCCGAAAAATAAAATGAGTAATTGTTTCATAAATAGTACTTTAAATAGGTTAATTATTTGAACGGTTCCAATTTATTTGAAAGCGCACATTGTTTAGTGTTGTAATATACGTAATAATTGGTCTGTTGGATGTTAGGCAAGTTTTGCTTGTGCTTTGTTTGTTAGGCAAAAGGTATGAATTGATAATTATTTATTTATATTTGGCGCATGATTGCAAGATGGTGCATTAGCATTTTAATTTTCAGCCTTACATTATTTGGGGTGGTGAGCCAACAACAAGTGGTTTTGCCAAACCAGGAAATTGTGTTGCGCTTTACCGAAGTGGATCTGTCTTCACAATATGCGAAAGTCACTATAGATGTTTTAAAAAGGCAATTGCAGGATTTAGGAGCCAAAAACATTAAGGTCAATACCGCAGAGAATGGACAGGTAAACATTGCTTATTACAGCCAATCTGAGGCAACGAGCATAAAGAAAACGCTTACTGAAGGTTCCTTTTTAGCACTAGAATTTTTATCGGATTCTAATTCCGAACATTCACCTGCTCCTTCAAAAGATAAAGATGGCGTCTATTACAATTTTGATGTCTTTGAAATTCAAAAGGGTGACAACCATGGGCGCAGTTTAAAGGGTAATATCGTACTACAGTTCGAGACCAAGAGTGACCGCTTTTTAGAGCCTAACTTTCATATTTGTTGTAATCAAATCGATTCAAAAGAAGAAAATGCACTTCCAGAATTGGCTTATGCCATTCAAAGAAATATAGTTCTTTCTATAAAGGATACTCCATATAAAATACCTGAAGGCCGTGCTGGCCCACGGCTTTCATAAGGGATTTTTTATTTCCCTTATACTTCTAAAAGCGACAAAAACCTAAAGCAACAACCGTTGCGTATCTAAAATTTCAAAAAAAATAAAAATTGTCAAGTTTTTGGGTAAATGATATATTTGCCCGCCCAATTTTGGGATAAGAATATTGACATTAAATAACATAACAATGCAAAACAAAGGATTAGTAAAATTATTTGCGATTTTGTTTGGTTTAGTCAGCCTTTATCAGCTGTCGTTTACCTTCAAAGCCAATTCTGTTGAAAGTGAGGCCGAAGAAATAGCCATCAACAACGTTCCAGAAACCGAAGATGATTACCGTGCTAAGCGTAGCCAAGAGGAGGCTGATTACCTGCAGTCTATCGCTACTGATACGGTTTACAATATAGGAATCGCAAAATTCACATACAACGAAGTGAAACAAAAGGCCATGAACCTTGGTCTTGATTTAAAAGGTGGTATTAACGTAATTCTTCAGGTATCTGTAAAAGATATTTTGAAAGGGTTGGCAAACCATACCAGCGACCCTGTTTTTAATAAAGCCTTAGAGGATGCTTCAGAGCTTCAAAAAAACAGTCAGAATACGTATTTACAAGATTTCTTCATCGCCTTCGATAAGATAAAAGGCGATACCAAATTAGCGTCTCCAGATATTTTCTATACCAAAGCTTTGGATGGTGAAATAGACGGTAATATGAGCGATGATGAGGTTAAAAGTATCATTGAAACTAAAATCGATGAGTCTATCGTTTCAGCGTTTGAAGTATTGCGTAAGCGTATCGACGAGTTTGGTGTAACTTCACCAAACATTCAGCGTTTAGGAGCGTCAGGTCGTATTTTAGTAGAATTGCCAGGTGTTAAAGATGTAGAAAGAGCTAAATCTTTACTACAGAGTACCGCACAACTAGAGTTTTGGGATGCTTATAAAGGCGAGCAGTTTTATCAGTTTATAGCTCAAGCCGATGCAATACTAAAGGATATTGTTGAAGATGAAGACGTTCAAGGTGGAGACATTGAGAGCCAAGATGAAGAAGATGCTCAAGATTCACAAATTGACGATTTATTGGGTGATAGTGAAACGGACTCAACCGCAGTAGATAACAATAATAACCCGCTAGGAAAATTAATTAAAGGTGTGGGGTACCAAGGCGGGCCAATTATCGCCAAGTTTGAAATTAAGGATAAACAGAAAGTCCTTGATTACTTAAACCGCCCAGAAGTTAGATCTTTACTTCCTGCAGAAATGCGCTATACTAAATTTGTTTTTGGTAAGCCAGAAAAAAATAGCGAATTGGTTGACCTATACGGATTAGTAGGTAACCGCGAAAATATTCCACCGTTAAGTGGTGCTGTAGTTACCGATGCTACAAATGAATTTGGCCCAACAGGTAAGCCTGAGGTTTCTATGCAAATGAATTCTAAAGGTGCTAAGATTTGGGAAGAAATGACGGGTAACGCATACCAACAAGGAAGCCAAATTGCCATTGTTTTAGATAATATTGTGTACTCTGCTCCTGGTGTTACTAGCGGAGCAATTGCCGGAGGGCGTTCGTCAATTTCTGGCGATTTTAGTTTAAATGAAGCCATCGATTTAGCAAACGTACTACGTGCAGGTAAATTACCAGCATCTGCAGATATTATTCAAAGTGAAGTAGTTGGGCCATCCCTGGGGCAAGAGGCTATCGATAGCGGTATGACATCTTTCTTAATTGCATTGGCTTTAGTATTGTTATGGATGATTTTCTACTACGGGAAAGCAGGTATTTTCGCCGATATAGCCATGTTATTAAACATTTTGTTGATTTTTGGTGTGCTATCTGGATTGGGAGCTGTTTTAACACTGCCAGGTATCGCCGGTATTGTGCTTACCATTGGTATGTCGGTTGATGCGAACGTACTTATTTTCGAGCGTATTCGAGAAGAATTGGCCAAAGGCAAAGGACAGTTAGAATCTATTAAAGATGGTTTTGGTAATGCCTTGTCTTCTATTTTAGATGCCAACATCACCACAGGCTTAACAGCATTAATTCTATTTGTTTTTGGTACTGGTCCTATTAAAGGATTCGCTACTACTTTACTTATAGGTATCTTAACTTCTCTATTTACAGCTATTTTTATCACCAGATTATTAATTGACTGGTATGCTGAAAAAGGCGGAAAGTTAGATTTCGCAACGGGTATTACTAAAAACTTATTCAGAAATATCAATATTGAATTCTTGAAAAAACGTAAAACAGCGTATATCATTTCAGGAGCACTTATTGTTTTGAGTTTAGGGTCGTTGTTTACCAACGGATTAGATCAAGGTGTTGATTTTGTAGGTGGTAGAACCTACCAAGTACGTTTTGCAAACGATATCAGTGCTGAGGAAATAACAGACTTACTATCGCAACCTGATGTTTTTGCCAGTGCCGATGCCAAAACTTTTGGTAGTGCCAACCAGTTAAAAATCACCACTAAATATAAAGTAAATGAATCTGGAGCTTCTGTTGATGAAGAAATTAGAAAAACTTTGTACGATGCTTTAGTACCTTATTTAGAAGGTGTTTCGTATGAGCAGTTTATAGATTTAAACGATGAAAACAAGCAAGTAGGTTTATTGGAGTCATATAAAGTAACGCCAACCATTGCTGATGATATCAAACAAGCTTCTATTTGGGCGATTTTGGGGTCGTTAATTGTGGTGTTCCTTTACATTTTATTCCGATTTAAAAAATGGCAATATTCATTGGGTGCGGTTGCTGCCGTATTCCACGATGTTTTAATTGTTTTGGGTGTATTCTCTATTACCTATAAATTTATGCCGTTTAATATGGAAATTAACCAAGCCTTCATTGCGGCGATATTAACGGTAATTGGATACTCGTTGAACGATACCGTGGTGGTGTTCGATAGAATACGTGAGTTCTTCAACGAGCATACAGGTTGGCCGTTTAACCGCATTGTTAACTCGTCATTAAGCAGTACATTAAGTAGAACATTAAATACGTCATTAACCACACTTGTAGTGCTTTTGGCTATTTTTATTTTTGGTGGCGATTCTATTAGAGGATTTATGTTTGCATTGATAGTAGGGGTTATTGTAGGTACCTATTCATCGTTGTTTATTGCAACACCAATTATGTACGATTCTGTAAACAGATTGGAAGAAAAGAAGAAAAAAAACTAAAACTAACTAAAACTTTCTTCTTATGAAGCCCATCAATTTTTGTTGATGGGCTTTTTTATGGTCTATCTATAGATGAATTAAAATTGAATGTCCGTAATCAATTATAAAGTTCGATGTCAACCTAAACTTATTTCAGGTTCTCACCATAAAACATTAATATTTAAAGTTGTTATGGGATGCTGAAACGAGTTCATCATGACAGAAAAAAATAACATTACGACACAAAACGGTCAACCATAATAAAAATAAAAACAACTGTTAAAATTAACTTTTTGTTATACCTCATAAATAAATAAATTTAAGATCTTTAAGCTAATTTTTTTATATGAATCAAAAGAAGAATTATAAAATAACGTGGTTTGGAATACTGTTCATTTGGTGCTTAGTAGGTGCTGCACAGACCAAAATTAAGGGCAGGGTAATCGAACAAACTACAAGCCAACCTTTGGCTTATGCTACCGTAATGATAGCCGATAACGAAACCGATAATCCTATTTCGGGAACCACTACAACAGAAACTGGTGATTTTGTTTTAGAAACTGAAGCCACTAATTTTTATATTAAAGTGAGTTTTATAGGCTTTGTAACCAAGAGTTTTCGAGAATTTCAAATTAATAATAATACCATCAATTTAGGCACGATAACGTTAGCCGAAGATGCGGCCCAACTCGATGAGGTTGTTGTACAGGCCGAAGTGTCCCGCACCGAATTTAAACTCGATAAGCGGGTTTTTAACGTTGGTAAAGATATTGCCAGCACGGGTGCAAGTGCCCTAGAGGTGCTTAACAATGTACCGTCGGTAAATGTAAACATTGAAGGTGTTATTAGTCTTCGCGGTAATTCGGGCGTTCAAGTGCTTATAAACGGTAAACCTTCTATTTTAACCGATGATGGAGGCGCCTTGGGAAGTATAACGGCCGATATGATTGAAAGCATCGAAGTGATTACAAATCCATCGGCTAAATACGATGCTGAGGGTACGTCGGGTATTATCAATATCATCATAAAAAAAGAAGAACGAAAAGGCTTGAATGGGTCGGTAAGTTTAAATACCGGTGTGCCCGATAACCATAGTGTTGGGGTGAGCTTAAACCGTCGGTCTGAAAAATTTAATCTCTTTACACAACTCGGTTTGGGGCGCAGAAGTTATCCGCGCGATAGCGAAAACATCAATATCGATATAGAAAACGATACCACACTTTATAACACAGGAACCGATTATAGAAACGAAAAATTCTATAACATTACCTTAGGTACAGACTACTATTTAAACCCCAACAACGTAATAACCCTTTCAGGGAATTTTGCCTACGAAGTGGAAGACCAACCTTCAAATTTTAATTTTCAGCTTTACGACGAAAACAATGTATTAGTGTCTGAATGGAACCGCTCAGAAACTACCGAAGCCACAAATCCTAAATGGCAATATGAGCTGGTTTATAAAAAGGATTTTGATGACCACGACGACCACGATTTGTTGTTTAGCGCAACAGGAAGGTCGTTTGCTAAAGACTTAAGTTCGTTGTTTGACGATGTTAGTGTTTCCGGCGAAAACCGTGATGGTTCGCAACGTACGCGTACCGATTTTGCTGAAGATAACTTTACCTTTAAATTGGACTATATGAAGCCTTTTTCAGAACAATGGAGTGTTGAAACAGGGGCGCAATATGTTATGACCGATGTAAACAACGATTACGAAGTTGAAAATTGGATAAACGGTGAATTTGTTACCGATACTGGGCTGACCAATATTTTTAATTACGACCAAAAAGTATTTGGCGCCTATTTTTCGGCTGCCTACGAAGGTGAAAAGTGGGGGGTAAAAGGCGGTTTACGTTTAGAACAAACCGATTTAAAAACACTTTTAGAAAATACAGATGAACGTAACGACCAAAATTATACAAACTTGTTTCCCAGCGTGCATACGTCTTATAAATTTTCTGAAGTCTTATCTTTGCAAGCAGGTTATTCCAAACGTATTTATAGGCCGCGTCTGTGGGATTTAAATCCGTTTTTCAATATCAGGAATAGTTTCAGTATCCGCCAAGGAAACCCAGAGCTGATACCAGAATTTACCGATTCCTACGAGCTAACCACTATTTTAGATGTTGGGGAAACTTCTTTAAACTTTGGGGTATACCATCGTTATACTACCGATATGATTGAGCGCATCACAACAGCCGAAAACAATGTAAATACCACCAGGCCCGAAAATATAGGAACCAATAGCACGCTAGGTATCGAGTTTAATACCAAATACTCGCCTGTTAATTGGTTAACTTTTAATGTAGATTTTAACTATAACAGTTTTAATCGGGAAGGTACTTTTGAATCTCAGGTATTCGATTTTAAAGGCGACCAATGGAGTTCTAAACTTATGGCAAAATTCAAGTTGCCTGCCAGTATAGATTTTGAAGCCACCGGAAATTATCAATCGGAATATAAAACGGTGCAGGGTAATAATAGTGATATAGCTTTTTTAGATATCGGCTTAAGAAAGAAAATTTTTGATGGAAAAGGCGTTTTTAGCTTTGGTGTTCGTGATGTGTTCGCGACGCGATATTTCGAGAGTTTTACAACTCAAAGCAGTTTTACAAATTTTTCAAAAAGCACTCGTGGGCGTTTTGTGAGTCTTGGCTTTAGCTACGGTTTTGGAAAGGGTGAAGCCATGGAGTATAGTGGAGGAAGACGGCATTGATTCCTTTGGTAAAACATTATTTTACAAGTCGCTATCTTTGTAACTAATTATAAAAAAAAAGTATTGTTATGACGTTTTATAATAAAATTAAATGGGTTTTGGGTATTCTGATGGTTTTCGTTTTAATTGTGGCCACCAATTTAATAGACAGAAACAATTTTGTTAGAGTAAAAGAATCGGTAGAAACCATTTATGAAGACCGATTAATAGCCAAGGACCTAATTTTTGAAATGTCGCAGGCCGTACAGGAAAAAGAACTGGCTTTAGTGCTGCCCGATAGCGTGTTTTATAAAGGTCAAAATGCAAAAGTGAACCAAGCGATTCAAGGATTGATTAGCACTTTTGAGACCACCAAACTTACGCTTGAGGAAGGTGATGTGTTTGATACTTTAAAAGAAAATTTTAAAGCTTTAAAGGAAGAGGAGGCGTCTTTTGTAAATTCCAGTTTTACTGATAAAAATAGAGTTACGAAACGTGTTGCTGAAATAAATGGAAATTTACAAGTACTCTCTGATATCCAAATTACAGAGGGTAAGCGCCAAATGTCTATCACCAAAAGAGCGCTCGATACCGTAGAATTATTTACCCAAATTGAAATTTATATTTTGGTTTTTCTGGCTATTGTTATCCAAATTATTGTGATGTATAAGCCAAAACGAAGTGAATGATTATGTAGTAGCAATACATTAACAAGTAACTGTATAACTTTTTTTAATTATAAAAGTACTTTCCGTTGTGCAATACTTCGTATTCTGCATCTGGATCGTAAGTTGCCGCTTCATATACTATCATTAATTCGTTTGAACTAACAGTAAGATTGTCATATATTTCAAACTCGTCTTCACAGAAAATTATTTTTAGTTGGTTTTGCTTTATAATTTCCCATTCCCAAATCGATTCGGTATTCCCGTTTATTGAAGTAAAACCCGTCCCATTTTGAGAGAAGCTTATTTGATTTCCTGAAACATCTAGATTGGTTTTTGTTTCTATTTCTTGCTGAGTCATCGTAGAGTTTCCGGCATCAATCAAGTTAATCATTTTATAATGTTCAAAAGTCCAAGGGCTTCCCTGAACAAGTAATTCTTCTTTGGCTAATTGTTGTGATTGATCATTGCTTTCAGATGAACAGGAGAAAATCACAAATCCAATTAAAAATCCGATAAAAACTTTCAGTTTTTTCATGCTTGTTGTTTGGTTTTTAATTTTTAACGGTAAGTATAAAATGCGTTTTAATGCAATTTATACAATTTTATAGGTTTTTAATTAGAAGTCAATTTTTCTCCATACCAATTTATGTTTGTTTGAGCCAATAAAATCAGTACTTAAGGTCATTTTATCTTCGTTGAATTCAAATTTTCTTATTTGATTTTGGCCAACCCAATTCGGGAACGAACTTATTTTAATTTGATGGACTACTTGTTTCGAATTAAGATTCACTTCATAATTTCCTGAGTAAGCAATAAATCCATTAAAAGCAACAACAACTTCATCTGATTGGCCTTGAAGGGGGTCCTCTGAAAGAAATTGAGGCCTATTGTTTTTCATAATCATTACTGACATATTTCCATTGCTTTCATAATTTATTTGCCCTATTGCGTCCGCTCCGAAAGGAAATTCTTTTTTTCCATCTTTTGACTCGATAGTCCATTCCAGTAATTCCCAGGAACCAACAAATTGTTGATTTTCCATATTTATGCTCGCAGTAATTGTATCCGCTTCATTATTTTTTATTGAAGAGTTATGTTGTTTGCAACTTGTAAAACATAAGATTATTAAAAATGAAATCGTTTTAAAATCTTTCATTGCGTTTAGTTTTTAAATAACCTATAACAGTTGGGCTATGGTTCCGCCGTAAACCGAAGATAGCAAATTTGCGAGGACTTTCCGAGAGGAAAGTCAGAAGCAATGAACTATAGCCGGTGTTGTGTACAGTTTTTTAGTTCTCATTCTCAGTGAAATGATTCTCTATTGTAGTTTTGTTGTCTAATAAATCTCTTATGATTTCATTGTTAGAGATAACATCAACAAATTTTCTTTGAGCTTCAGTAAATTCTTTTATTAATTTTATTGGGTCAGGAAAACAGATAAGAACTTTTTCCTTTTTATTTAACTTTTTATATAACTCTCTGTTTTTTCTGTCTCCTGAATAAAATTCGTTTACAAAATCGGTGTCAATTGTTGGATTTGACCTCTTTATTTTTTCGGCAACCAAATTGTCATCTTCTTCATTTTTAATTTTTCTTCCTTCAAAAGTCCATTTTGGATGATGAACAAGCATAAAAGATTTAGGGTGCTTTAGAAAATTAGCCCATCGTTTCACATCTTGAAAAATTTTAAAATGTTTGAGTTTGTACGATTCTTGGAGTTGAATTAAATCAAAATATTCATATATCGATTCAACCTGTAAGTATAATAATAGTATAAAGCTTGTGAAAGTTAAGTTTATATCCTTAAAGCTTCTATGTTGAATCAAAAAATTCTCAATACGAAGATTACTATCATTTAAGTTGCAAGCTACACAATTGTGTCCTTTTTGAAAGTTGTTATGTATACTACAAAATAATGTGTTGTATTCGTCGTCATAGTGTTCCGAGATAAATAGGTCAAAAACTTTTTCAAAAATTACAACCAAATTATCTTTTTCCTCATTAAAGCGAGGGTCATTATATACACTTAAAAGATTTTTTGCTATTTGGTTCATATCTAATTGTACAAAACAATTGGATAAGCGCAATTGCGTTTATCTACATTATATTTATTCCGATCTTATAATTGAACCCAACCAATATAGCGAAAATTTTTACAAAACCAAGAAAGATAATCTTAAAACCCTAAACTGTCTCCAATCTTTAGATGCCAAGTGTCGGCAAGCCCTGCATTGACTTCTAAAACATACTGCGCAGGTTCATTAGAGGGTAACGACGACTCGTCATAAGGTTTGGCGTTTTTTTGGAAGCTCACAATTTTTTTATCAGCGCCAACATAAACTAGATCAAGCGGTATTTGGGTATTTTTCATATAAAAATACCTTGGGCGTTCGTCGTCAAAGACAAATAGCATACCCTGTGTGTTTTTCATGCTGTTGCGGTACATAAGTCCGGTTTCGCGGTCAAACTCAGTATCGGCAATTTCAATATCTAAAGTTACTGTTGTTGAGTCTTCGGCCTTATAAATGATGAGCTCACCTTCTTTTTTAAAGGCTACTTCGGTTTGTTTGATGGTTTTCTTTTCGTTTTTACACCCCGATAAAACGATTAAAAAACCAACTGAAACCAGTAATAGCAAGCGTTTTAAAACCATGTTATTTTACTTTGGTTTTGGGCTTGTAAATAAACATAAAATAAAGGCCTATTAGGATGAATGGGATACTTAGCCATTGCCCGGTATTGAGTCCAAACCAATTGATGTACTCGTCGCCTTGGGGCTCTTTTACAAACTCCACAAAAAAGCGAATGGTCCAAAGGAGAATTAAAAACAGCCCAAACAAAAAGCCGGTTTGGTTCTTTTTTTCGGTTTTAGAATAGAAATACCATAAAATTAAGAATACAAAAATATAGCAAAACGATTCGTATAGCTGTGCAGGATGGCGGTAGGGCACTTGCTCCACAAGTTCTGGGTTTGCTGCAATCGCATCATAGGCTTTTTGTACATTTTTGGTGCCTGCCATGCGCATAGCATCGTATTTATTGTAGAAATCTTGGATAAACCGAACGCCTAGAGGGAAATCGCCAGATTCTTTGCCTATAATCTCTGAATTGATAAAATTCCCAATCCTTATAAAAATAGCACCTGAAGCCACAGAAATCACTACGCGATCTAAAATCCAAAGGAGCGATTTGTACTTGTATTTTCGTCGGTACAGATACATACCAATAATAATGCCTATGGCAGCACCGTGGCTAGCTAACCCTTGAAACCCGGTAAACTCAAACCCGCCTTCAAATTTAAACGGCAGGAATATGCTAAAAAAATCTTTAGTAATTAATTCTGATTGATAAAACAATACATGCCCTAATCTGGCACCTAACATCGTGGCCAAAACGGTGTAAATAAAAAGCGGGTCTAGATAATCTAAAGACACTTTTTCTTTGGTAAAGATGCGTTTCATGATATACCAACCAAGAATAAAGGCAATCACCCACATTAGGCTATAAAAGTGAAGTTTAAAATTTCCGGCAATGTCAATGCCCGTTATGGGGTTCCAATCGAATTTTAAAAGTTGCATATGTCTTATTTTACACCGTAAATATAACGGATTGCAATGGGTTTTCTGTTAAAGTTTATTTAAGAAGTTCTATAATTTCAACTTCAAAAATAAGGTTAGACTTTCCTGGAATACCACGTGTGCCCGATTCGCCATAAGCTAGATGGTATGGCACAAACAATGTAGCTTTATCGCCTACATGGAGCTGCTTCAGTCCCTCTTTAAAACCAGGAATCATGCCGGCGTCGGGGCCAATCTGTGCAGTAATGGGTTGGTAACGGTCCATGGCTTTACGGCGGGGGTTAACGGCATCGAGAGCTTCGGCAGTTTCGAGATTGCTGGTTTCTAATAATTTTCCATTCTCAAAATAAACAGCATAATGGACCAGAACTTCGGCATCTTCGGGTAGTTTTTCACCGGTACCTTTTTTGGAAACAAAGTACTGTAAGCCCGATTCAAGAGTTGTAGATTTTGCCTTTTGTTCCTCGAACTTCTTTTTTGTTTTGTTTAAAATGGCTTCTGCCTTGGCCTTTTTTTCTTTTTCAAGGCGTTCGGCTTCAACAAAGTGGTTTTTAAAAACCTCGGGGGCATCAAAGTTTTTGGCAACTTTCCCTTTTCGAATGATTTTTATTTCTTGTATGGTGTCGTTCTGTTTAATAGAGTCGATAACTTCAAGCCCCAAAACTACTTCGCCAAAAACGGTATGGCAACTTACGCGTCTATCTTCGCAATTTTTCAGAAAACCTTCGTCGTCGTATGCATCTAACCATGGTGTGGCTTTATGGGTAATGTAAAATTGACTCCCGTTGGTGCCATAACCAGAGTTGGCCATGGCCAAAATACCTTTTTTGTTGTGTTTTAAACTGGGAGTAAACTCATCATCAAAACGGTAACCCGGGTTGCCAGATCCATCGCCGTTAGGGTCGCCTCCTTGAATCATAAAATCGGGAACAACACGATGGAAGCTCAAGCCATTGTAAAACTTTTTGTTTTTATACGAATCGCTAACCAACTCGTTAGTGCCTTCGGCCAATGATACAAAATTGGCCACAGTAGTAGGTGTTTTTTCCTGTTCGAGCTTAGCCACCATAATCCCTTTGTTTGTGGTGAATTCGGCATACATACCGTCTTCAAGTTCGGGGTAGGGCGCTTTGCAAGATATGAATTGAATAATTAAACTGAGCAATAAAACTTTACAAACAAAACTGCAATTTGTCATTTTAATTGGTTTGATTGGAGGTAATTGAGTTAACGGTAACTTTACATATTAAGGGAACATTGCTGCCTATTCGGTTTTCATCACCATAGTAGCCATATGCTTTTTGTGACGGAAATAAAAAAGTAACGGTTTCGCCCGTTTTCATAAGCTTTAACCCTTCACGAAGCCCTGTGAAAATTTCTTCTTTATCCATGGCATAACGCTGGGTTTTTAGGTCTTCGGCAGAATAAATAACAGTTCCGCTAAGCGATTTTACATCGTAGTTAAAATCTACAATGTCTCCAAATTCTGGTGTGTTTAAGGTGTCGTTTTCAATTTTGGTATTGTAATAGTACCAAAATCCGCTTTCTGAAGCAAAATACTCTTGTTGTTGCTGTTTTAACAGTTTTTCGATAGAGGCTTGCTCTTTGGCGTTCAGTTTTTTGTTACGCTCAACCGAAGCATCAATAAAAGAGCCCGATTTTACAGAAATGGGGCGTCGCGCTTCGGGTGTTTTACAGCTAAAAAGCAATAAAACAAAAGCGATTTTTAGTAGTTTATTCATCATTCAGGGCTTTATTATAACTAGGCAATATACTAATAAATTTTTCAACCGTATCATTTAGAGATAAATAGCTTTTTCCACCAGCGGCATTTATATGGCCGCCACCATTAAAGTGCGCCCTAGACATTTCGTTAACCGAAAAATCACCTTTAGAACGCAACGATATTTTAATGATACCTTCTTGTTTGTCTTCTATAAATATAGCAGCCAGGACGATTCCGTTTAAAGAGAGTCCGTAATTTACCACGCCTTCCGTGTCTCCTTTTTTGTAATTGAATTTATTCAGTTCTTCCTGTGAAAGCGTAATGTAGGCCGTTCTTGATTCAGGAATAACCTTAAGGTTACTCAACGCGCAGCCCAATAGTTGTAGTTTTTCATAACTATTTGAGTCAAAAATTAAGTTATGTATTTCAGAATTATTGGCGCCTTTGTCCATTAAGTCGGCTACCACTCTGTGCGTTGTACTTGAAGTGGATGAGAACCTAAAAGACCCTGTGTCGGTCATGATTCCAACATACAAGCAGGTCGCTATGGTCTTATCAATTAAAGAGGTGTCGTCCAGCATGTCTATAAAATGGTATACCATTTCGCAGGTAGAACTCATATTAACATCGCTGTAAGTATATAAAGCATAATTATCTGGCGATTGATGGTGATCTATCATAATTTTAATGCCCTTACTTTCGGTCAAAACCGTTTCCATATCGCCGGTTCTATGAAAAGCGTTAAAATCTAAAGTGAAGATAATATCGGCATCGCTAATTAAAGCGTCGCACAACCTCGATTGCGAATCGTATTTTAAAATAGTATCGCTTCCGGGAATCCATTTTAAGAACGAAGGGAAATCATTAGGTGTCACTACATGTGCTTTATGGTTACTTTTTAACAAGTAATGGCAGAGCCCCAATGCAGAGCCAATTGCATCGCCATCCGGGTTTTTGTGTGGTACAATCACTATCTTTTTTTTAGTGCCTAATAGCTGCTTAATGCCTGCAATATCTTGTTTTTCCATAGATGGCGAAGATACAATATTTTTAAAATTAGATTACTTGCATTTAAATAGAAATACATTACTTTTGCACACAAATAAAATTGAAAAATGGCAACAAACAGAACATTTACAATGCTTAAGCCCGATGCAGTTGAAAAAGGACACATTGGTGCGATATTAGAAAAAATTTCTGCTTCTGGTTTTAAAATCGTAGCAATGAAATTAACGCAGATGACACAGGCTGATGCTGAGGAGTTTTACGGTATACATAAAGAGCGTCCGTTTTTTGGCGAGTTGGTTGAATACATGACTCGTGGGCCTATTGTTGCTGCCATTTTAGAAAAAGACAATGCCGTTGAAGATTTTAGAACTTTAATTGGAGCAACCAATCCTGCCGATGCTGCAGAAGGTACGATTAGAAAACTATATGCAGATTCTATAAGTGAAAATGCTATCCACGGGAGTGATAGCGATGATAATGCCGCTATTGAAGGTGCTTTCCATTTTTCTGGTCGTGAGACGTTTTAGAGAAAAATAATCTAAATATTTAATAAAAAAGCCCGCTTAATAGCGGGTTTTTTGTGATTTTTATCTCATAAAAAAAGCCTATCAAAATTTGATAGGCTTTAAATGTAATTGTTAAATAGTATATTGTTAGACTACTTTTACGTTTACGGCGTTTAATCCTTTTCTACCTTCTTGTAGATCGAATTCCACTAGATCACCCTCACGAATTTCATCGATAAGTCCTGAAATGTGAACGAAATGTTCTTTGTTGTTGTCCTCTTCAATGATGAATCCAAAACCTTTTGAATCGTTGAAGAATTTTACGGTACCTTTACTCATTGTATTTGTATTATATAAATTAAAGCACCAAAGGTAACGTAAATAATGATCGCTTGTTGGAATTTTGATAATTATTTCTGTTAAATTTAAATATCTAATTATCTTAAAACCAGTTTTTTAATTATTTCCTTTCCTAATTCGTCGTTTAGCATGGTGATTATTTTTTGTTTACCATAGCTTAATTCTTCGCGTAACACACTAGAATTTAATTGAATATATAAGGTCTCTCGTTCTAGGTTTACCGAAGTGGTGTAATTGTTAACGCCGTTGCCCATAAGTTTGGCCCAGGCACCTGCCACATTTACTTTGTCCAACCCTTTTTCGAGTTTGTTGGTTTCAATAAATTCTTTGAGGGCGTCACTAATTTTAATGTGTTCGTTGTTGCGCTTGGCCATGGTAGTTTAAGCTGTTATAAATTAAAATTATAGAGGGTTTTTACGTGTTTTTCTTTTTGGTACCAGTCGTTGTAAACCAGTTCTAGGTTTTGAACATTAAAAGTACCAAAATTATAATTCTTAAACGTTTTTATAGTATTTAAAAATGTGATTTTATTGGCAAGTTTTTTACTAAAGCGAACTACAGTTGCGTGTGCCGTTTGTATGGCGTAACGTTTGTCAAGGCTTTGCTCTAAATCGGAATTCTTAAAATGGGTTCTTAAATTGTCCCTAATTTTGTTAAGACTAGGGGAACTCATAAAACCCTGCACCATAATGCACGATGGCGATGCCGTTAGCCCCTTAAATTGAATTTCGACATTCGTATTAACGGTTATACTTTTTTTTATGATGTCAATATATTTTGAAACATCAATCGCGTTTAAATCGAAGCCATCGTAACAGGAAATGATAGACATTACTGTAATATGTATATCGGAATTTTGATAATAATATTGCTCGGGTTCAACGGCTTTTAGTTCATTCAAAAACTTTTGAATTTCATTTTTAACTTCCTGCGGCGGCCGAATTAAAAGTGTTATGCCAAAGCGGTTGTCGTTTGGTGAATGGATGAGTTCGTCAATCTCGTAAGCATCGTTTTGAATTTTTTCGATGGAAGCGTTATATAGTTCTGTATAATGGGTTCTATAGTCCAATGTTATTTATAGTTTAAAAATCTCATAACTTTGATGCACTTGTTTTACGGCATTTTCGGTACGTTCGGCGTGGGTGTCGCTAATAAAAAGCTGTCCGAAATTTTCATCATCCACCAATTTGATGATTTGTGCTACGCGGTTTTCGTCCAACTTATCGAAAATATCATCCAATAATAAAATGGGATTCACACCGCTTTGTGCTTTAATAAAATCGAACTGCGCTAATTTAAGGGCAATTAAAAACGATTTTTGTTGGCCTTGGCTGCCAAACTTTTTAATCGGGTGTTCTTCAATATTAAAATGTAAGTCGTCTTTATGTATGCCAACACTAGTGTATTGCAGGGCTTTGTCTTTATTAATAGATTGCTGAAAAAGTGTGTTTAGGTCGCCATCAAACAACGGACTGTGGTAAACCAAATCAACCACTTCGTTGCCATTGCTAATGGCTTGATAGCGCGATTTAAAAATAGGAATGAATTCTTTTAAAAAGCTATCGCGTTTTTCAAAAATAATGGTGCCGTAATCGGTCAGCTGGTTGTTATAAACCTCTAAAGTGTCTTTATTAAAGGTGTGGTTAAGCGCAAAATATTTTAACAGTGCATTACGCTGCGCGAGCACCTTATTGTAATTAATTAAATGATTAAGGTAGTTTTTGTCGCTTTGCGAAATCACGCTATCAATAAACTTTCGGCGTGTACTACTGCCTTCAATAATAAGGTCGCGATCGGCCGGAGAAATAATAACCAACGGTAAAAAACCAATGTGTTCGCTAAATTTTTCGTAGGCTTTACCATTGCGCTTAATGACTTTTTTCTGTCCGCGTTTCAAGCTAATGGCTACTTTTTCGGTTTTGTCCTCCTTTTCATATTCTCCATTAATTACAAAAAAATCTTCTTCGTGTTTAATGTTTTGTAATGCAATCGGATTAAAATAGCTTTTTCCGAAAGACAAATGGTAAATAGCGTCCAGTACGTTAGTTTTTCCAATGCCATTATTGCCCACAATACAGTTTATCTTATCGTTAAATGCAAACGATTTGCTCTCAAAATTTTTATAATTTAATAAGGATAGCGATTTTAAAATCATACAAAAAGCAACTTATTGGGTGTTTGGGCGGTTTGTGTCCAAAAAGAACCGCAAATTATTGAAAAATATCAAATAAATACCCTTTTAGTTATGAAGAAAAATTATATTTTTGCGCCACATTAATTTATACTGAATAAATGGCAACTTACAAGAAGAAAGGTTACAAACCAAAAACAAAAGTAGAGAAAGAGCACAACATTGAAGAAGGATCAACAACTGCTGAAGTTTTTAATACCCTTGATGAAACCGCATCAAAAACAGAAGATTTTGTAGCTAAAAACCAAAAATATATATTCATCATTATAGGTGTAGTAGCCTTGGTGGTTTTGGGGTCTTTAGGATATAAAGAGTTTATAGCTAAGCCTAAGCAAACCAATGCAATGAACGATATGTTCCAAGCACAACAATATTTCGACCAAGCTGTTACAGGCGTTGAAAAAGACTCGTTGTACAACTTGGCACTAAACGGAGGTGAAGGTAAATTTGGCATGTTAGATATTATTGAGGAGTACAGCGGAACGCCATCTGCAAACTTGGCAACGTATTATGCTGGTACTGCTTATTTAAGACTAAAAGACTACAAAAAGGCCATTGAGTATTTAAGTGACTTTAAAAGCGACGACGAAATTTTAGCCCCATTGGCAAAAGGAAATATAGGAGATGCTTTTGTGCAGCTAAACCAACCTGAAGATGCATTAGGTTACTACGAGCAAGCAGCCGAACTAAGAGATAACGAGTTTACAACTCCAATGTACTTATTTAAAGCCGGAACGATTGCTTTAGATTTAGGTGAAGCCGATAAGGCACTGAAGTATTTCGAAAGAATAAAAAACGATTATTCAAATTCTACTGAAGCCTCAAAAGTAGAAGTGTTTATTGGAAAAGCTCAAGTATTGGCAAATAAGTAAATATGGCTACGGCAAATAAAAATTTATCAGAATACGATAAAAACACAATCCCAAATGCGAAAGATTTTCGGTTTGGGATTGTTGTTTCAGAATGGAACGATACCATTACCGAAGGCCTTTTTGAAGGCGCTTACCAAGCATTGGTCGATAACGGGGTGGCCGATAAAGACATCGTACGTTGGAATGTGCCCGGTAGTTTCGAGCTTGTTTACGGTTGTAAAAAAATGCAAGAGCAGTATGTTGATGCCGTAATAGCTATTGGTAGTGTTATACAAGGTGAAACTAAACACTTCGATTTTGTTTGCGAAGGGGTAACCCAAGGCATAAAAGACTTGAATGTTTTGAATGATATCCCTGTTGTTTTCTGTGTGTTAACAGATAACACCATGCAGCAGGCCCAAGAGCGCTCTGGTGGAAAACACGGCAATAAAGGTACCGAAGCCGCTATTGCAGCGATAAAAATGGCCGAACTGCGAAAGAACGCCTAAACTAATAGTAATCGCGAACGTAGTGAAGCAATCTGTTTAATTTGCTATTTATAGAGATGCCTTCGGTCATGCTTTCTTCGCAATGAAGGAACGGTTTTGTTAACAATTTTTAGCATTCCGAGCCTCAATTTGTCCCCATTTTTAAGTACTTTTGAAAGATAAGTAGCGCTAGATTTTGTTCAAACAACGTAAACATAGAACCTTTAATTATCAGCCTCGTTTTTCTAATGAAGGTAAAACAAATTCTAGTTCAGAACATAATACAGATAAGAAGGAATTTGTTTCAAAATGGCGGAGATCCAGTAACACGAAAACCAAAGTTAGAGGTGCTATGTCCATAAAAATTCTAATTTTAGTTTTGGTACTATTATTGATTTGTATGTATGTGTTGGAAAAAAAATACATGTAATACAAAAACAGAGACATTATGGGACTTTTAAAATTACGGAAAAACAAGAAATTTAGTTACACACCGCGTTTTTATGATGACAAGGGTGAAGGCAACCCTTATGAAATAAAACATAAATTTGATGAATACCGAAAATCTGTTGGGGCCAATAAAGGTATTAAAGCCAAGTTTAATGATGCCTGGGACGATTATAAAAACCCAGACAGGCAAGTTAACAGGCGTATTTTGATCATTGTCGCTATCTTAATTTTAGTGTTTCTATTCATCATCGAATTCGATTTATCTATTTTCTTACCTAAATAAATTTATGGCAGACATTATACAACTTTTACCCGACCACGTTGCAAACCAAATTGCCGCTGGAGAAGTTGTACAACGCCCGGCTTCAGTTGTTAAAGAGCTTTTAGAAAATGCCATTGATGCCGGTTCAGATACGATAAAACTCATTATAAAAGACGCAGGAAAAACTCTGGTTCAGGTTATCGACAATGGTAAAGGTATGAGCCAAACCGATGCGCGCTTAAGTTTTGAACGCCATGCCACGTCGAAAATCAGAAATGCCGAAGACTTATTCCAGTTAAGTACCAAAGGCTTTCGTGGTGAAGCATTGGCCAGTATTGCCGCCATTGCGCACGTAGAGCTAAAAACGAAACAGGCCGATGACGACGTTGGGACTTGTTTGATTATAGAAGGTAGTCATGTGGCTTCTCAAGACGTCGTAGTTACACCTACGGGCACATCAGTTTCAGTAAAGAACTTATTTTTTAATATTCCGGCGAGAAGGAATTTCTTAAAATCGGATGCCGTCGAGCTAAGGCACGTTGCCGACGAGTTCCACAGGGTGGCTTTGGCCCATCCCAATATTGCATTTGCCATGTACAATAACGGTAGCGAAACTTTTAATTTGCCCGTTAGTAATTTTAGGCAGCGTATTGTTAATATTTTTGGAAATAAAACTAACGAAAAATTAGTGCCAGTTGAAGAAAATACCGAAGTTTTGAAAATCTCAGGTTTTGTTGGTAAACCCGAATTTGCCAAAAAAACCCGTGGTGAACAGTATTTCTTCGTTAATAACCGATTTATAAAAAGCGCTTACCTTAACCACGCCATCGCTTCGGCTTTTGAGGGTTTATTGAAAAATGGTACACATGCCAGCTACTTTCTAAACCTTGAGGTTAATCCGCAAACCATCGATATTAATATCCACCCCACAAAAACCGAAATTAAATTTGACGACGAGCACACGCTTTATGCCTTGTTGCGCTCTGCCGTTAAACATAGTTTAGGGCAGTTTAACATTGCGCCCGTTTTGGATTTTGATAGAGACCCTAATTTAGATACGCCATACAATTATAAAACTGCAGCGGCCAAAGTGCCTAAGATTGAAGTGGACAGTGATTTTAATCCGTTTAAAAACGAAACTGCTTTTTCAGGAAAGCAAACCACTGTTTTTAAACCAACGCCCAATAATTGGGATAGTTTATACGTGGAAATGAAATCTAAAGACGGTGCGTCACAAACCGATTTTAGCGAAGTTCAATTTGAAAGCGAAGAGCAAACTGCTTCTATTTTTGGAGATGAACATGAGGCCGATTCGACCAATACCACCTATCAATTGCATAATAAATATGTGGTGAGTACTATAAAATCTGGTATGCTGCTCATAGACCAACACAGAGCGCACCAACGGATTTTATATGAAGAATTTCTTAAAAATATAACCATCAAGGAAGCCACAAGCCAGCAGCTCTTGTTTCCGTTGCAATTGCATTTTTCTTCGCAAGATATGGCTATCGTAAAACAGCTTAAGGATGATTTAGAACATACTGGGTTTCTGTTTTCGAACATTGAAGATGGGCAAGTGGAAGTTATAGGTGTACCTGCGGGTGTTCCAGAAAGCGAAGTGCCTATCATATTAGAACAACTAATAAGCGACGTAGAAAACGAAGTGCCCGATAGCCATTTTAGTGCCGCCGATTTATTGGCAAAATCACTTGCTAAAAGTCTGGCTATTAAAACGGGGCAGGCCTTAAAAAAAGATGAGCAAGAGCACTTGGTTAATAAGTTGTTTGCCTGCAAAGAACCTAACGTCACACCGGCCAACCGAACCACATTTGTTACAATGAGTGTAGACGAATTGGATAAAAAATTTATTTAAGTTATGATGCGAATTTCAGAAACCGTTAAGCATTTAATAATCATTAATGTGATTATGTTTGTTGGAACACTGGCTATTGGAAATGATGTTTTTTTAAATTGGTTTGCCATGTATTTTCCAGAGAATGATGCTTTTCGCTTTTGGCAAATTGTGACCCATATGTTTATGCATGGTGGGTTTATGCATATTTTCTTTAATATGTTTGCCTTATGGATGTTTGGTACTCCTGTAGAGCAAGTTTTGGGTAGTAAACGCTTTTTGTTTATATATTTTTCAGCTGGTTTGGGTGCCGTGGCTTTACAAGTAGCTTACTATTATTTCGATTATTATCCTCTATTGCAAAATATATCAGAATCAGGGCTAACTTCTGATATGATTAAGAAAATAGTAAATATGGATATTATTGAATATGCGCAAAATGGTAATGGCTATTTTAGTAAAGAGATTTTCTATGAAAAATTGAAGACGTATTTAACAGATGTTAATTTTAATAAGGGTTTTATAGATCAGGCTACATTCTCAAATTTGTACGAAATGAATACAGTGGCAAATAATAGTACCATGGTTGGTGCTTCAGGTTGTATTATGGGGATTTTGGCCGCTTTTGGTATGATGAACCCAGAAGCCAAACTCATGCTCATATTTTTGCCAATACCCATAAAAGCCAAGTATTTTATTCCTGGTATTATTATTTTAGATTTAATCTCTGGGCTTACCGGTCAGTCGTTCTTTAGTCCAAGTAATACGGCCTATATGGCGCACGTAGGCGGAGCATTAACCGGTTTTTTTATTATGTGGTATTGGAAGAAGAATCAGTTTAACCAAAACCGTTGGTACTAATGAGTTCGTTGTCTCAAGACATAAAGTATAAACTTTCCAGACTTAATGTTTTGGAAAAGATTATAGTAATAAATGTGGTCATTTTTATATTAGGTTTACTACTAAAGCCCTATATGACTTGGTTTAAACTGCCCAGTGATTTTGGTGATTTCATATTAAAACCATGGAGCATTATTACTTATGCTTTTCTGCATTTCGATATTTGGCACCTTTTGTTCAATATGTTGTGGTTGTATTTTTTAGCTCGGATGTTTCTCAATCTGTTCAATCCTAAAATGGCACTCAATGTCTATTTTTTGGGCGCCATATTTGGAGGTCTGTTGTTTATGTTGGGCTATACGCTTTTGCCTAGCTTTTTTGAGGGCTATTCTAATTTGGTGGGTGCATCGGCAGCGGTTCGTGCATTGCTCATATTTCTTTGTTCTTATATGCCTAATCTAGAAATTAGATTTTTCACTTTTAATTTAAAATTGTGGTACGTTGGTGCAGTAATAGTTGTATTGGATGTTTTAGGTCTTTTTGGTGCTAATTCGGGTGGAAACTTGGCGCATTTGGGAGGCGCTCTTTTAGGTTATTTTTATGCAAAACAACTTTTAAAAGGCCAAGATATTGGTAAAGGTTTTGAGCGTGTTATGGATACGATTGCAAGTTGGTTTAAAGCCTCTAAAAAAGGGCCTTTAAAAACGGTTCATAAAAATAAAAATAAGGTAGGAGGGTATACTAAAGCCGATTTTAATGAGTTCAATAACCAAAAGAAGATTGATGTTATTTTAGATAAAATCAGTAAAAGTGGCTACGATAGCTTAACTGCAGAGGAGAAAGAGTTTTTGTTTAGGGCAGGGAAAAAATGATGCTGTTTAACAGCAGATTGAAAATTGACAATAAATATTTTGTTGATTCGTTTCCTTTGGGAGTTTCTGATAACCGTCGTGCGCTTCAGTAAAATATGGGTAAGCTAAATTTCACAAATAAAATTATTTATATAGCCAATGCAGTGGTTGCTGTGTTGCTTTTGCTTTCATTCATTTTGCCATTTTTGCCGCCCAAAACGTTTTCTGTATTAGCGGTGCTTAATTTGGGCGTTTCATTACTGATTATTCTTAATGTAGTGTTCTTTTTATATTGGCTTATTAAGCTCAAAAGGCAGTTTATGCTTTCTTTTACGGTTCTTATAATTGGCTATTTTGCGTTTGGTTCGCTTTATAAATTCTCTACTTCAAAAAACATTAAAAGCGCCAAGAACTTTACGGTTATGAACTATAATGTTAGGTTGTTCAATCTTTTTGAATGGATACCAGAAAAGGGCGTTGAAACCAAGATCAAGGATTTTATAAAAGAAGAAGCTCCAGATGTTTTGTGTTTACAGGAATACCACCCGCACAAAAATATCGATTTGTCGTTTTTTAAGTATAAGTACGAAAAGCTATGGGGTAAAAAGGCTAAATCCGGACAAGCTATTTTTTCAAATTTTCCCATAATCCATTCTGGGTCTATCGAATTTCCAAATACAACCAATAACGCCATTTATGCCGATGTGGTTAAAGGTACCGATACGATTCGCGTATACAATATCCATCTAGAGTCGCTTCGCATAAATACCAATCCTGAAAGTTTACAGAATGAAGGTTCTGAAAGACTTCTTAAACGCGTGGGCAATTCATTTAAAATGCAGCAGTCTCAAGTGGAATTGTTTTTGGCACACAAAAAGCAATGCCACTATAAAATGATTGTTTGTGGCGATTTTAACAATACGGCCTTTTCTTATGTGTACCGAAAGGTAAAAGGCGATTTAAATGACGCCTTTAAGGAAGCTGGAAATGGTTTTGGTCGCACTTACGATTTTAAATTCTTCCCGGTGCGGATTGATTTTATATTTTCTGATGATGCCTTTGCGGTGAATGGATTTAGAACTTACAATCAGCATTACTCTGATCATTATCCGATAATGGCGACTTTGAGCCTAGACTAATCCGAGCAAAAGTGAACCATTACATAAAGGCACAATCCACATAATCTGAAATTATGTGTATGACTAAGCCTAATCCAATTAAGCGCGTTTTCTTTGGAAATAATAGAGCCACATAAACGACCATAGCGTAATACGTATGTAGCGGGTGGAAATTTATACTACAACGATTGGGGACGAAAATTGGGTTGGCCAACAGGTGGTCCAAATCAATTAACATGCCTGCAAACATTATTAAAAAAGCCATACCCCATTGTGGCCTATACCAAATTAAGGCTACAGCTAAAGGAAGTAGAATATGGCAGCCGTAATGGGCTAACGTTTGAAACATTAAGGTAAATTTAATTGTTGCGACTCTAAATAGTTAAGTGCGTTTGGCCCCTCGTTAAAAAGTAAATCCAAAATACTCAAATTGGAAATAAAGCCATGTTTGTTACAAAATACCTGCGTGTAGCGTTCAAAATTTTGTAAAACTTCTTTTTTTGCATTTGCCAAAATACGTGCATCGGTTTTGTTTTTAACCGTTTTTTCAAAAATGTTGGTTTTTGAACTATTTAAATCCAACTGCAAACAATCGCAAATGGTCTCGATACATTTTAGGTTAAAATCTAAAATATATTCAGCTTTTTGCGTAAACAAGGGCTGAAGTTCATCTTCGTAAAATTCAAAAAATGGAGACGTTCTGTATGCAGAAAGCAACGATTTCCAATGCTGGCTTTGCCAATTTTCTTCATTGAAAATCTTAACATCTCGGTACTTTTGCCTGTTTTTTTGCGAATGTACCACCGGAATATTTAAAGCCAACTTTCCGTTAGCACCGTAAATGTAAGTGCGGTTTCGGTAGGTTTGTTTTACGAAATTATCTTCCATTTCAAAAACAACCTCCTTAGCCTGGGCCATAGCCACAAAATGGGCTATGTTAGGGAAGTATGTGGGATGCAGTATTACCTTCATTTTTATTGTCATTCCTGCGAATGCAGGAATCTCATATATAGGAAACAAAATTTTACAAAAGTGGATTCCGCAACAAGTGTAGAATCACAAAACTAATTATTTGCCTTCTTGCGTTTTCTTATTTTGTTAAATACAATCCATCCAAATAGTAAAACTAAAAATGGAATTAAATACGAAGTGGCTTTGCCCTTGCCGCTAACGGTGGTAAAGAAACGTTCCCATCTTCCATTGGGGAAGCCATCCCAACTCATCCAGATAAATACGGGTTTCCCAACAACATGGTCAAACGGTACAAAGCCCCAAGCTCTGGCATCTATCGAGTTGTGGCGGTTATCGCCCATCATCCAATAGTAATTTTGCTTAAAGGTATATTGGTCGGTTACCTTGCCGTTTATTAAAACTTGATTGCCTTTTACTTGCAATGTGTTGCCTTCGTATTCTGTGATAACTCGTTTGTAAAGCGGTAAATTCTCAATATTGATATTGATGGTTTTACCTGCTTCTGGAATGTATAGCGGGCCAAATTGGTCTACATTCCAATTGTAATCGGGGTGGTGTGGAAAAATATTTGGGTCGCGAACACCTTTTTCTTTTATGTTTGGTGTTATACTAACAACATTGGGATTATTTTTAAATTTAGCCAATGCTTCATCTGAAATAGCAGAAAAGTAGTAAGTGTTTTGGTTATTAATAATGCCAAAGCCATCGGTAATGTCGTAAAGTTTTTTCACTACACTTGGGTTAAACCTATTGGTTTTTGGCTGTACGTAGTAACTAAACTGCAAGTGTGCTCTATCGGGCAATTCGTTTTTCTTGCCATTAATATATACAAAACCATCTCGTACCTCTAAAGTGTCACCAGCAATACCTACACAACGTTTTACGAGGTTGGTTTTTTTGTCGATAGGCTTGTAATAGTTCCTGTCGGGGTGAAAATCGTTCATGTCCAGCAGTGTATCGGCCGGCTGGTTGAACACCACAATGTCGTTACGTTCAATATCTTCAAAACCGGGCAATCGTAAATAGGGCAATTGAAGTTTGTTTTTCCAAGATTTACTGCCTTTAGAGTCATCAAACAAATATGATTTTTTTCCAATAATAGGAATTGTATCATGCACCATGGGGGCGGCAACGGTGGTCATTGGAACTCTTGCTCCGTAATGAAATTTACTAACAAACAGAAAGTCGCCCACTAATAACGATTTTTCCAAAGAAGACGATGGAATGGTAAACGGTTGAATAAAATAGGTATGCACAATAGTTGCCGCCACAATAGCGAAAAGTATCGAACTGGTCCATTCGCCAGTACTCGATTTAGGCTGCAAACTGCGATCTTCAATATAGTTTACATCGGCAGCATAATTCAAATAGTAATTATAGAAGCCTAAAGTGATAACGGCCAGTAATGTGTCTAAAGAGGTGTTTTTTCCAAAGCTTCTGGCGGTTTCTACCCAAATTACGGGAAACATAATCAAATTAACGATGGGCAAAAACAATAGTAGCGTCCACCACCAAGGGCGATTAATAATTTTCATTAAAACTACGGCATTGTAAACCGGTATAAAAGCTTCCCAGGCTTGTCGACTGGCTTTAACATAAAGCTTCCATGTACCTAAACCATGAATAACTTGTATTACTAAAATGAAAATAAACCACTGTGTCCACGTCATAACTTTTTTATTGATAATTGTTCAATGACAATTGATTAATTTTTTGAATTCAAATTTGCAGTTTTTCTTGATGAAATGAAAATTCTTGTTAATTGATTTGCTTCATTTAACAAAGATTTACAGTTATCTTTTGATAAATTTTTTTCATCAACTAGAAAATCAATCCAAAAATGACTTTCATCTACTTCTTCAATAACTATGCTTATTTTTGATATGAAGCTTTTTTTTGATTGCGCAAGACGTGTAGCTCTATAATTAGCTGCAACAGAAGTGCTACATCTTATTAATTGACCCTTTATATGGTTTCCAAGAAAAGTGTTTGGCAACGATATGGCTAATTTAACACAATCATGGGCAAACGTTTTCGTTCTTGATTTGAGGTCATTAATCATTATTGAATAATCATTATTAATTAAAGTCCAAGCACGTCGTTCATGGTGAACACGCCTGATCTTCCTGTAATCCATTCGGCAGCAATAACGGCGCCTAAAGCAAAACCTTGCCTGTTATGGGCTTCGTGTTCTATAGTAATGGTATCCACCTCACTTTGGTAAGTTACGGTGTGCGTTCCGGGAACATCTTCAATACGTTTTGCTACTATAGAAATCGTGTTGGTATCGCTTTCGTCCAATTTCCAGTTTTTATAGCTTCCGTGGTTGGCAATAATATCTTCGGCCAATGATATGGCTGTTCCACTAGGTGCATCCAATTTTTGGGTGTGGTGGATTTCTTCCATCGAAATATTATACTGCTTTAAGGCACTCATCATCTTGGCCAAAGTTTTGTTGAGCTCAAAAAATATGTTTACTCCCAAACTGTAATTTGAAGCGTAAATAAAGGCTCCATTTTTTTCTTTACAAAGCGCTACAGCGTCGTCATATTTGTCAAGCCAGCCTGTTGTGCCCGAAATTACGGGAACGCCATTGTTTAAGCAGTTTGAAATATTGTTAAAAGCGACGTTTGGGATGCTGAAATCGATAGCTACATCGGCTTTGGTTATGTCGTAATCATGATCATCTTTGTCAATGGTTAATACCACATCGTGCCCACGTTTTAAAGCAATTTGCTCTATGGTTTTTCCCATCTTTCCGTATCCAAGTAATGCTATTTTCATCTTTCTTTTTTTTGAGTTTGTTGTATTTTCTGCCTAATTTAAAACTTAAAATTCAGGGTAAGCCCCAAATTGCTTGTGGCATCCATTTCGTTAAATTTATAATGTGGTGCCAAAGATAGGTTTTCATCTACATTATATTGCATTAAATGTGCATCAACATTGGCATCGATAATATTTAAAGCATAAAGTCCAAAGGTGACCAATAATGAAATTTCCTTGTTTCTTCGATAAAATTTTTGAGCATCTTCTAGCCTATTGGTGCTAATTCTGGGCGTAGCTAATTTTTTGCCTTGGCTATCAAAATAAAACTCATCGGTTTCAAAACCGGCTAACCGACTTTTGTACGCATCGCGGTATCGGTTATACTCTTTATTGTTGTTTATGTAGAAGTATACGCCCGTTCCAATAGCGCCGTAAACAATAGGGATTTTCCAATATTTTTTGTTATAGGCTTGTCCCAAACCAGGTAAAATAGCCGATAGAAACGCTGCTTTTGCAGGTGCTAATGGATTAATACGCTCGCGAACTTTGGCAACGGAATCGATGGCAACAATAGGGTCGGGTAGTGGTTCTTGGTTGGTGGGGTTATCTTGAGCCATTATTGAGATGCTCCACAGAAGCGTGAAAGCAGCAGCCCTTAATAATTTATTTGGAATCACCTTGAACGAGTTTTTTAATGCGGTTAAAGTCTTCTTCAGAATGAAACGGAATGGTTATTTTTCCTTTTCCATTTTTAGAAACTTTAACGTCAATTTTATGTCCAAAGTATTCAGAAAATGCTGTAATACCTTTTTTTACAAATTTTGGTATATCTTCTTTTTCTGGTTTTTTAGAAGGTACCTCAATGGTTTTAGAGGCATTATAATTTCTTATTAAGTTTTCGGTTTCTCTAACCGAAAGTTTATTTGAAAGTATTTTTTCGTAAATATCCAATTGAATACTTTGGTCTTCTACCGCTATCAATGCACGACCGTGCCCCATAGAGATAAAACCATCGCGCATGCCTGTCTGTATAATAGGATCTAGCTTTAACAAACGTAGATAGTTGGTAATGGTAGAGCGTTTTTTACCTACACGTTCACTCATTTGTTCTTGCGTCAAGTTGATTTCATCAATTAATCGCTGGTAAGACAAGGCGATTTCAATTGGGTCTAAATCCTGGCGCTGAATGTTTTCAACCAAGGCCATTTCCAACGATTCTTGGTCATTTGCAATCCTTACATACGCCGGTATGGTTTCAAGGCCCAATAATTTTGAAGCCCTAAAACGGCGCTCACCAGAAACCAACTGGTATTTGTTGTGCTCCACTTTTCTAACCGTAATGGGCTGGATAATACCTAATTCTTTAACTGAAGACGCTAATTCGCGAAGCGATTCTTCACTAAAATTGGTTCGTGGCTGAAAGGGATTGACTTCAATAAAATCTAAATCTAGCTCAACTATATTTCCAATAACCTTGTCGGCATTAGTGTCTTGTGCCGATTGTATATCGTTGTTCGGGTCTTTTAATAGCGCCGACAAACCTCTACCCAAAGCCTGTTTTTTAGTTGCCTTAGCCATATTTTAGGAGTTTTTATTGATAATTTCTTTTGCCAAACTTAAATAATTGTTGGCACCCTTGCTACTGGCATCATAATCTATAATGCTTTCTCCGTAGCTTGGTGCTTCGCTTAAACGCACGTTTCTTTGAATTATGGTTTGGAATACCATATCGTTAAAATGCTTTTGCACTTCCTCAACCACTTGGTTTGATAAGCGTAAGCGCGAATCGTACATGGTTAAGAGCAGTCCTTCAATATCCAATTCAGCATTGTGTATTTTTTGAACACTTTTAATAGTATTCAACAGTTTGCCTAAACCTTCCAAAGCAAAATATTCACATTGAATAGGGATAATTACCGCATTTGAAGCCGTAAGTGCATTTAACGTTAACAAACCTAATGATGGTGCACAATCTATCAAAATATAATCATAATCGTCCTTGATGGGGTCGAGTGCTTTTTTTAACATGTACTCGCGTTCATCTTTATCAACAAGCTCAATTTCAATAGCAACTAAGTCTATATGCGCAGGAATGATATCCAAATTTGGTGTTTCTGTTTTAACGATGGCGTCTTTGGCCATGTTGGAATGTTCTAAAAGCTGATATGTGCCAATTTCAACAGACTCTACGTCAATACCAATTCCAGAAGTTGCATTGGCTTGGGGGTCGGCATCAATTAACAATACTTTTTTCTCAAGAACACCTAGTGAGGCCGCTAAATTAACAGAAGTGGTAGTTTTACCTACGCCCCCTTTTTGATTAGCAATAGCAATGATTTTACCCATTAATTAATCAGGTTTGATGAAGAGCAAAAATACGATTATTTATTAGGAATAAAAATCGAACAGGTTAATTAATCGATAAGTTGAAAAACGCCAATAAACTAAAGGTTTAATCCATTAAAATTTCAAGAACCTTAATAGCAGTGTCACTGATTTTTGTTCCTGGGCCAAAAATAGCAGTAACGCCAGCATCAAATAAAAATTGATAATCTTGTTTTGGAATTACACCGCCAACAATTACCAATATGTCATCTCTGTCATAGGTTTTTAATGCTTCAATAACTTGTGGTACAAGTGTTTTGTGGCCTGCAGCCTGGGATGAAACCCCTAAAATATGAACATCGTTTTCAACGGCTTGTTTGGCTACTTCTTTTGGGGTTTGAAATAGAGGGCCAATATCAACATCAAAACCTACATCGGCATAGCCGGTAGCCACAACTTTTGCGCCACGATCGTGCCCGTCTTGCCCCATTTTTGCAATCATTATGCGTGGTCGTCGCCCATCTTGTTCTGCAAAAATATCGGCTAATTCTTGAGCTTTTTTAAAACTTTGATCGTCTTTTATTTCTTTACTGTACACACCATAAAATGATTTTGTTTGCGCTCGGTATCTACCATATATAGTTTCTAGAGCTTGGCTTATTTCGCCAAGTGTTGCACGCGCTCTAGCGGCATCAACAGCTAAAGCTAATAAATTTTCTTTACCATCTTGGGCTGCAATGGTTAATTTTTCCAGAGCTTCCTTTACTTTTTCTGGATGTCGTGCGGCTTTTATTCTTTTTAGGTTTTCGATCTGTTGATTTCTAACCTTTTTGTTGTCTACTTCAAGAATAGATAGTGGTGATTCTTCGCTAATTAGGTATTTGTTTACACCAATAATATAGTCTTTCCCAGAGTCTATACGAGCTTGTTTTTTGGCAGCGGCTTCTTCAATCCTAAGCTTTGGTATGCCAGCTTCAATGGCTTTGGTCATACCGCCAAGTTGTTCAATTTCTTCAATAAGTTGCCATGCTTTTTGCGCAATGTCATGGGTTAATTTTTCAACATAATAGCTTCCGGCCCAAGGGTCGACCGTTTTGGTGATTTTCGTTTCTTCCCGTAATAATATTTGGGTATTGCGGGCAATTCTTGCCGAAAAATCGGTGGGCAGTGCTATGGCTTCATCTAATGCATTGGTATGCAAGCTTTGGGTGCCACCAAAAACCGCCGCAGCTGCTTCAATTGTGGTTCGGGCGACATTGTTAAAAGGGTCCTGCTCGGTTAAACTCCAACCAGAGGTTTGACAATGGGTACGCAAAGATAAAGATTTTTCGTTTTTAGGGTTAAACTGTTTAACCAGTTTGGCCCATAGCATTCTGGCTGCCCTCATTTTGGCGATTTCCATAAAATGATTCATGCCAATACCCCAAAAAAATGACAGACGCGGTGCAAAACTATCAATATCTAAACCAGCCTTAAGGCCTGTTCTGATATATTCCAGCCCATCGGCGAGGGTGTAGGCCAATTCTATATCGCAGGTGGCACCAGCTTCTTGCATGTGGTAACCAGAAATGCTAATACTGTTGAACTTGGGCATATGTTTACTCGTGTACTCAAAAATATCCGATATGATTTTCATGGACGGCTTGGGCGGATAAATGTAAGTGTTACGTACCATGAACTCTTTTAAAATATCGTTTTGAATAGTACCGGCCAATTGTTCTGGTTTGACGCTCTGCTCTTCGGCAGCCACAATATAAAAAGCCATGATAGGCAAAACGGCACCGTTCATGGTCATGGAAACACTCATTTTTTCCAAAGGGATGTCGTTGAAAAGGACTTTCATGTCTTCAACAGTGTCTATGGCGACACCGGCCTTTCCTACGTCACCTAACACGCGTTCGTGGTCGCTGTCGTAACCGCGGTGCGTCGGTAAATCGAAGGCTACCGAAAGGCCTTTTTGTCCCGCTTCTAAATTCCTTTTATAAAAAGCATTGCTCTCTTTTGCTGTTGAAAACCCAGCATACTGTCTTATGGTCCAGGGCCTGCGAACGTACATTGTGCTGTATGGCCCACGAAGGTTGGGAGCTATACCAGCAACAAAATTTAAATGGTGTAAATGTTCAATATCCTCCTTGGAATACGCCGATTTTATAGCAATACCTTCAGCAGATATAATTGTTTTATTGGCGACTGCTTTGCTATCTGTATATTCAGATTTAAGAGTGATATGTTGAACGTTTTTTCTCAAGTTTTAGTTGTGATTATGACCGGCATGCGAATCTATCGGAGCTGGTTTAGGACGTTTGTTAAAGTCTACTTTCTGTTCTTCAACGGGTCTGTCAAAATTGACATTCGAAAAATCGACATCAAACATTTTAGCATAGAATAAATCTAATGCGATATAAAGTGCTAAATATTTATCGTTCATTGCAGAACTGTATTTTGTGGTTAATGGTACGCCAAATAGTTTGGGGCTCATGGTGTTTGTTGACAACAGTGCATTTAACGTGGTTTTTAATGCGTCATTTTCTAGGTTGCTCGAGATACATTCCATGGTTTTGCCATTGTAGTTTAAATGGCTTTTTGGATTGTTGGCATCCCAAAGATCGTTTTCTTGTTTTAGGGCTTCAAATACCTCATAGGTGTGTTTTGAAACAATGTCTTCAAATTTTAATTGTGAATAAACCGATGTTCTTATGGTTTGAATATAGGCTCTTACCAAAGTTGCGTTTGGGTTTTTTTGTTTTTGATAATTCAAAATATCATTTTCAAAAGCATAAACAGCTTCGTTGTAGAGTTTTGAGTTTAATCCGTTGCAAGCAATGACCGTAGGCTTGTCAGCATACTTAAAATCAGTGAAAGCGCTGGATTGCTTTTTACATCCTGTTAAAACTATTGCAAGTAGCATTACAAAAAGGGTGAATTTTGGGTTCATTTTAATTTTCATTTTTTAATCGTTTTTGTTCTAATGGTTCTGCTAATCGTTTTTCTATTATGGGTTCAATTAATGTTTTTCTTGGGTTTACTTTTACAAAAGGAAAAAGTTCGAGTTCTTTTTTCATTCGATCATCTGGGTTTATAAAGCTGTTGGTGCCTACTAAAACCTTTTCTTTTTTGTTGAACTGTTCTTGTTCTTTTAGAGCACTTTCTTTTATTTTTCGTTGGATAGTACCATTTTTTAGTTGTTTTAAAAAACCACCTTGATTTTCTATATCTTTAAAAAGGCTTAAAGCTTTTTCCGCCAGTTGCTCGGTTAGCTTTTCTATATAGTACGAACCATCTGAAGGGTTGTCTACGGCGTTAAAATAACTTTCGTGCTTTAATATCAACAATTGATTTCTTGCAATACGCTCGGCAAAGGCATTTGTTTTGTGGTAAATGACATCATAGGGCAAATTACAAATGATGTTAGATCCACCAAGTATGGCACTCATGCATTCGGTAGTAGTTCGCAGCATGTTGGTGTTGTAATCGTAAAGCGTTTTGTTGCGTTTTGTTGGTGTGGTGTAAATGTAGCAATTTAGGGGAGCTTGATATTCTGCAGCTAAGGTTCGCCAAAGCTTTCGTAAGGCTCTCAATTTTGCAATCTCAAAAAAATAATTAGTTCCCACCGAAACATTAAAAATCATTTTTAAATCCTGTAACACACTTTTGTTTTGGTTTTCAAAATGATTTAAATATTCGTTGGTGTGGGCCAGGCCATAAGCGATTTGCTGTACCATGGTTGCTCCTGCATTTTGGTAAAGCGATAGGTTAACGTTTATGGTTTTTGTGGATTTAATTATGGGATTGAATTGGATGAAGTCGTCGTTTAAATTTTTAAAAAAATTCCCTGTTTTTGCCAGATTTCCAATAATGTCGGTGTTTACCGTGATTTGTGCTTTTTCGGAATAGTCTAAAATCTTTTCTACGAATGTTTCTGAAAGAAATAGCGGTTGAATATTAAGCGAAACATGTTTTATATCGATGTTTTTAAGCAAGCTTTCAAGAGCAAAATTTTCAGAAGGAATTATAAAATTGATATTTTCTGCTCCACGCTCAATGGCATCGATAGCGTTTAAATTCGATTTTTCAACATCGGCCACATAAATAGATTGTGAAATTTTCCATTTAGAGGCTTCAGTGTTTGAAGGTTCTGGACACGTTTTAAAATCGTCGGCATGGTAAAAAGGTTTAACATCAATACCCTGGTTCGACTTCCATACAAGCGCATCGTTATAGTTAGCGCCTTGTAAGTCGAACTGTATTTTTTGCTTCCACTGTTTGGCAGAAACTTCGTTAAATTCGCTAAATAGCGATTTACTCATCGTCTTTGGTTTTTAAACTGTCTTCGTATTCAATAATATAAATTTCTTCGTTATCACGTTTCATGTAATATTCTTCGCGGGCAAATTTTTCCAGGCCTTCTTCTGTACTTAGCTTTTTTAAAGCAGCTTTGTCTTTTTCTATTTCCTTTTTGTAATATTCTTTTTCGTTTTCCAAATCTTCAATTTCTGTGTTCAGTTCGTGGTGTATTAACCAAGAATTGGCATCAAAAAATAGCATCCAAACACAGAATACTGCCAAAATCAGGAGGAATATATTTCTAAATGGTTTTAAATACTTATTTTTTTTGAGGTTCATGGTTAAAGTAGCTTTTGGGTTATTATGGTTCTAACAATATCGATGGCGACTGTGTTGTATTTGTTGTTAGGAATAATAATATCGGCATACTCCTTCATGGGTTCAATAAATTGATCGTGCATAGGTTTTAGAGTAGTTTGGTAACGGGTCAGCACTTCGTTTAAATCTCTGCCACGTTCTGATATATCGCGTTTTAAACGTCTAATTAATCGTTCGTCTGTGTCGGCATGCACAAATATTTTTATATCGAACATATCCCGCAATTCAGGGTTGGTAAGAATTAAAATACCCTCAACAATCATAACCTTTCTGGGGTGGGTTAAAATCGTATCGCCAGTTCTGTTGTGTTTAACAAACGAATATACCGGTTGATATATGGGTTTATTGAGTTTTAGCTCTTTTAAATGATTGGCCAGAAGGTCAAAATCGATAGACCTGGGGTGGTCAAAATTAATTTTTACACGTTCGTCGTAGCTTAAATGTGAGGTGTCTTTATAATAGGAATCCTGTGATAGGATGCCAACTTCACCCTCTGGAAGTTCATTTAATATTTGATTGACAACGGTTGTCTTTCCGCAACCCGTACCACCTGCAATGCCTATTATTAACATGGTTTTTTATTGACTTTTTACAAAGTTAGTTAAATGAAAAAAGCATTACGATTTAAAATAGTTTTTATTTTTTAACCTTTGCAACTTCTTCCTTGGTAATAATCTCCTCGTTTTTATTGCCCCAGCTGTTGGTAATGTAATTCATGACATCGGCAACTTCATCATCGCTTAATCCCATGGGCGGCATAAACCCATTGTATTTTTGTCCATTAACAACAATTTCCCCTTTTTGCCCATATTTAATACCTTTTATGCTGGCTGTTCTATTGTTTTTTAGATAGTCAGATTTTGCCAGTGGTGGATAGGTTTTTCTAACGCCTTCTCCTGTGGGAAGATGGCAACTCACACAAAAATCTTGGTAAATTTCGCTTCCTCGCTCAATGCTTTCTTCTAAAGGAGTGGTTTGCTTATATGTGGTTTTGTGAGTTTTGTTTTTTGATATGCATGATAAAATTGCAAGACAGATAACCATTATTAATTTCATGTTTTTTTTTGATTTATTTTTTCGGAACAATTTTAAAAATACCTTGACCTTCAACGGCGATATAAATGTAGCCGTCAGGAGCTTCAACAACATTTCTTAAGCGGCCAATACCTTCAAATAGTTTTTCACGCTTTGTTACTTTTTTGTTTTCTATAACCAAGCGTTCTAAATATTCAAATTTTAAGGACCCAACTAGTGCATTACCTTTCCATTCTGGATAGTTTTCAGAAGAGACAATCGACATACCGCTGGGCGCAATTGAAGGTGCCCAATAAAACAAGGGTTGTTCCATGCCTTCTTTTTCGGTGATATCTGTAAAGGTAGTTCCGCTATAATTAATGCCGTATGAGATAACGGGCCACCCATAGTTTTTGCCTTTTTCAACAATATTGATTTCGTCACCTCCGCGAGGGCCGTGTTCGTTCACCCAAATGGCTCCAGTAACCGGGTGTTTAACCATACCTTGCGGATTGCGGTGGCCATAGCTGAAAATAGCCGTTTTAGCACCTTCTGAATCTACAAAAGGGTTGTTGGACGGAACAGAGCCATCATCGTTTAAACGGTATATTTTACCGCAATCTCGGGTAATGTCCTGAGGGTTTACATCTCGATTGCCACGATCGCCTATAGAAAAATATAAATAGCCATCATTGTCAAACGCTATACGTGAGCCCCAGTGTTGCCCTTTTTTAGAATTGGGCTCTGCCTTATACAGTAGTTGCTTTTCAATGAGTATGTTGTCTTTTAATTTGGCTCGCATTAATGCGGTATTGCCTCCTTCGCCACTGCCTTCGGAAGAACTATAGGTGATATATATCCATCCATTTTCTGAATAATTGGGATGGACTTTAATATCCAGTAGCCCACCTTGCCCGCGTAGATAAACTTCAGGGACCCCTTCAATATTTGTTTTTGTGCCTTTTTTAAAGTGGATTATTTCGCCTGTTTTCTCTGTAATGAGCATACTGCCGTCGGGTAAAAAAGTCATGCCCCAAGGAATATATAAATCAGGAACGACTAATTCTGTTGTATAATTTAAATCTTGTGGATTCTGCGCTTTTACACCGGATTCTTGTTGCTGCGCACATGCAGATATTGTTATAAATATCAGGGCTAAAAAAGAATGTATGTTTTTCATAGTAAATGTTTTATTTACAAATAGTACCTTAAAATAAGTAATTTACATTAATTCCCGCATAATAATTAGTAGGATTTCCCGGATAGTAGTATCGTGGTGCTGCACCACCAAAACTAGTTGCGTTAACCAATATTTGCGAGGCATAGTGCGTATCAAATATATTGTTTAAGCCAAAGAAACCGTTAAGTTTTAAGTTTTTATTAAGATTTGTTTTGAAGCCAAACTTGAGGTTTGTAAGGTTATAGCTTTCAGAATATAGGCTGTTGCTATCGGTTATGGGCATTTTTCCAACGTGTTGAAAGTTTATATAGCCGTAAAACCCGTAAGAAGAATTTATATCGATTCCACTATTGAAAACCTGTGATGGTACACCCGTTAAGTCGTTACCCGAATAATTTTGATCCTCTTCTATAAACTCTTTAAACGTGTAATGGTTAAGGCTATGGTTTAGAAATATATTGAAAACCGTTTTTTTGTTTTTGTTAATTAGGTAGTTTAGTGAGGATTCTAGTCCGTCATGTTGAGTTTTTCCAGCGTTAACACCAATAAATTGATCCTCAGCTGTTCGTCGCGACACTAGTAGGTTTTTTATGTTTAACCGATAAAAGGAAATGCTATATGCCAATCGATTTTTTAGTGTTGCACCACGTGAGCCAACTTCAAAATTCCACCCTGTTTCGGGTTTTATTTTTTTATTGATTTGGCCATTTGGCAGTAATGTTTCGTTTAAGGTGATTGGAGAAAAACCATGGCTGATGTTAGCATAAATAGTTGCTGTTTTAGAAATAAGGTGGGAAATACCAAATTTGGGTGAAAATAAGGTTTTGAAATGGTGCTCTCCTGACTGGTCGGGGTTTGTGCTTGAAGTGGGAAACTGGTCGTAAAGCGTGTAGTTTGTGTTGTTAATATTAAGGCCTACAGATAATGTTGTTTTTTCCAGAATATCATAATCGGTTTCTGCAAAAATGTTGTAATAGCGTCTTTTCTCTTTGAAATTTGAAATCTGGTTTCCTGCAACACTACCAGTACCTTGTGGGTAGTCCTTGTATAAATTTTCGTATGTTTTGTAGCGGTAAACATCTTTAAACAATTCACCGCCAAATGTATAATTTAGTGTATTGCTGAAGATTTTAGTGTGTCCAGATAGACGACTTCTTAAGCCATAGGCGAGTGTTTTTTCTTCTAAAATGTTAAATGGTCTAGGCTCGTAAGATTTTTTGAATGAAGTAAAAATGCTAGAAACTACGTCCGTTTTATGGTTTATGCTATAATTCCACGAAGCGCCAAAAATCCCTCTGTTCGAATCTTCATGGCCTTTTGAGTCTTTCCAGTTTGTATCCGCCGATTTTGGACTGTTGAGATAGGTGGTTTTGTTAATCGAGCTTGGTATGAATGCTTTTAAGTCTACATAACTGGCCAATAAGGATAGGTTGCTTTTTAAATTTATAAAATGATTAGAGTTTAAGGTAAGGGTTTGTCTCCTGTACTGGTTGTTCTCTCGGTAGCCGTTGCTTTTCGTGTTGCTGTGAACCAAGGCCATGCTATTTTTTTTAAAGCCAAAATGAGCTTTCGTTGTATTTTTTAATAAGTCAAATGAACCTATTGTTAATCCTGAATTTATTTTGGTATGGTTCAAAGAGGCTTCTGTAGGAAACAGAGTTATAGTGCCCCCAAGACCGGCACCATAAGTGGTGGCAATAGCGCTTTTTATAATCTCCATTTTAGAAATTGAAGCCAGTTCAAAGTCTTCAATGTTGGTCTCACCACTACCGTTGGTAAGAGGGATGTCTTTAAAGTACGCTCTTATTTTAGCTGTTCCATAAAGGTTCCTAGAGCCTATTCCGCGTACGGTTATCCTATTGGTGTTAAGGGCTCCAGTTTGCATAAAAACCCCCGGGACTCTATTTAGTGTTCCATTAAAATTAGTAGTATTTGAACGCTCGATGGCAGCATTAGTTATAATGTTAACGGTTGCAGGAGTGTTTCTGTAGATGTTGTGAGGTGTTTTTGAGGTGATTACAATTTCATTGAGTCTAGATGGGGTTATTTGTAAAGCTATAAGAGTAACTTTATTGCCTGTGATTTTAATCGCTTTATCAAGATAGCCATGCTTTTTAAATATAAATCTACTTCCAGTATTATTTATTTCAAAGTATCCGTATTGGTTTGAAATTACGCTGTCTTTTGTTTTCAGGTTAATAATTAAAGTGTTGGGGATGGCGATTTTCGTGTCGGCATCAATTACTTTTCCTGTTATAATTGTTTGTCCAAAAGACACCCATAAAGGGCATATAAAAAACACTATATATAAGTAGATTTGTTTAAAACACATGCTTTTTTAAATGGCTAGCGTAAATATGAATAAATTCTTGAAATAGTACAATATAAATATTTTAAAAATATAATTTGTGAAACGAATAAAAGGACTATATTTGCATCCCGTTACAGATAACCATAAATCGGGGTGTAGCGTAGCCCGGTTATCGCGCCGCGTTTGGGACGCGGAGGTCGCAGGTTCGAATCCTGCCACCCCGACAAGAAAAAGCCTTTTAAGTTAAACTTAAAAGGCTTTTTTGTATTTTAATAAATTTTAAACTATTGCTCGCTTTTTGCTAATAAGTCATACTTAAACAAAGTATATTCTTAAACTTTGCATAAATTTGTTTGTTCCAAACAATTCAGATAAACTAAATTATCCAAAAACAATGAATTTATTCGATTTAAAAGACAAAGTAGCATTGGTTACAGGTGGTGGCGGTGTGCTTGGTGGGAGTATGGCAGAATACCTGCTGTTAAATGGGGCTAGAGTTATAATTTTACATTATAAAGAGAAAACGGTTGATGAAACGGTTCAAAGAATGGCGTCAATCAGTAATAAGGTTGATGGTTTTGTTTGTAATGTGGTTGAAGAGAAAAGTGTACAGGAGGCATCAAACGCCATTATAGAAAAATACGGACGAATAGATATTTTAATTAATGCAGCAGGTGGCAACATGCCGGGGGCAACTGTTGGGCCAGACCAATCGTTTTTTGATATGAAAATGACCGATTTTAAAAAAGTGGTCGATTTAAATCTTTTTGGAAGTATCATCCCGTCAATGGTTTTCGGAAAAGAAATGGCTAAGCAAAAACAAGGTATTATCATCAATATCTCATCAATGGCTTCAGACAGAGCCATAACTAGGGTTGCAGGATATTCAGCTTCAAAAGCAGCTATAGATAACTATACGAAATGGCTTTCGGTGGAGTTAGCTTTAAAATATGGTGACGGCTTGCGAGTTAATGCCATAGCGCCTGGTTTTTTTATCGGAAACCAAAACAGGGCTTTATTGCTTAATGAAGATGGCAGTTATACCGATAGAGGAAATACCATTATTAGCAATACACCAATGAAACGATTTGGTGAGGCAGAAGAGCTACACGGGGCTTTACACTTTTTATGTAGCGAGGCTTCAAAATTTGTAACCGGAATTGTTATTCCTGTTGATGGTGGGTTCAGTGCGTTCAGTGGTGTTTAATTAAATAATAGAAAAGAAGATGCAAGAAACATTCAGGTGGTTTGGTGTTACCGACCCAGTAAAATTGTCACATATTAAACAAGCGGGTGCTAAAGGGGTTGTTACGGCGTTGCACCATGTAGCCAATGGCGAGGTATGGGAAATTGAGGAAATACAAAAAGTTAAGGATGCCATTGAAGCTGTAGGTTTACAATGGACGTTTATTGAGAGTATTCCCATCCATGAGAATATCAAATTGCGTAAAGGTGATTATTTAAAGCGTATAGAAAATTATAAACAAAGTTTGCGAAATGTGGCGGCTTGCGGTATTAAAAACGTATGTTACAATTTTATGCCTGTATTGGATTGGACGCGCACACAACTCTTTTGGAAGCTGCAAGATGGTAGTACGGCATTGCGTTTCGATAAGGTTGAAATGGCTGTTTTTGAAAAATTTATTATGCAACGCGAAGATGTTGATCAAGCCTATACTCCAGAAATTTTAAAACAGGCTGAAATTCGTTTTTCTGAAATGACTTCCGAAGAAAAGCAACAGTTGGAAGATAATGTTTTAAAAGGCCTTCCAGGAACGGTTGATGATTTAACCATTCCAGTTTTTAAAGAGATGATTGCCCAATATGACAATTTATCGCACGCCGATTTAAAGGCTAACTTGTCCTTTTTTCTAAATGAAGTTATTCCCGTTTGTGAAGAACATGCTATTGTAATGGCCATTCATCCTGACGATCCGCCAATGGATATTATGGGCTTACCCCGGATAATAAAATCTGAAAAGGATTTAGATGATTTGGTGAATTTTATAGATAGCCCGTCCAACGGTATAACTTTTTGTACGGGTTCACTTGGTGCCAATGGAGATAACGACCTACCTAAAATGATAAGAAAGTTTGCTGACCGTATTCACTTTTTGCACCTTAGAAATGTTAAACGCGAAGACGACGGTAGCTTTTTTGAAGATAACCATTTGGAAGGCTCTACCGATATGTACGAAGTGGTAAAGGCCGTTTTGGAAATTGAAAAGCAACGCGGTGTACAGTTGCCTATGCGTCCAGATCATGGGCATCAAATGCTAAACGATTTAGAAGACAATGATGCTTATGCTGGCTATACAGCTATAGGGCGATTAAGAGGATTGGCTGAAATACGTGGATTAGCGCTTGGTATTTCCAAAAGTTAAATACAATAGATCCTTTTTATGGGTTCACTACGTTTTTTGGGTTACCGTTTATAAAAGCTTCTAAATTTCCAACAGTAGTTTGCATTAGTCGCATACGGGCTTCTTTGGGAGCCCATGCAATGTGCGGAGTGATAATACAGTTTTTGGCTTTTAACAATGGATTATTAGCTTCCATAGGTTCTTTTGAAATCACATCAACGGCTGCGGCAGACAGTTTTCCACTGTTGAGAGCGTTTGCCAAATCTTCTTCATTTATCAACGGACCCCGAGAGGTGTTGATGAGCATAGCACCGTCTTTCATTTTTACAATATTATCTTTGTTGATGACACCCTCGGTTTCGGGTGTCAATGGACAATGGAGGCTAAAGATGTCCGAAGTTTTAAGTAATTCTTCTAGCGTAACAAATTCTAAATGCTCATTTTCAAACTCACTATAAACTGTACGATTATAAACTTTAATGTTTAACCCGAAAGCTTGTGCAATTTTAGCCGTGGCTTTTCCAATTTTACCAAAACCTATAAGCCCTAAGGTTTTGCCAGACAGCTCTATTAATGGGTGATTCCAAAACGAAAAATCTTTACTGGCTATCCAATCACCTTTCTTTACAGCCTGGTTGTGATTGCCCACGTGGTGGCATAGCTCTAACAGTAGAGCCAAAGTAAATTGGGCCACAGCAGTTGAACTGTAATCGGGCACGTTGGTAACAATTATGTTGTTTTTTTTAGCAAACGCAACATCAATAATATTAAAGCCAGTAGCCAACACACCAATGTATTTTAAGTTAGGGGCACTTTCAATAACTGCACGGTTAATTGGTGTTTTGTTCGTGAAAATTATTTCGGCGTCACCAATATTTTCAATAATAGCACTGTCAATGTAAGGTGTTCGGTCAAAAATGGTTACATTTCCAAATTGCTTTAAGCCATTCCAGTTTAAATCGCCTGGGTTTAGGGTGTACCCATCTAACACAACTATTCTCATAAAAATTTAATTAATTTTTATAAAGATAATGGGGTGCAATAATAAAACAATTATAAGTTGGATTTATTTTACCCTGTGGTAGGTTTCTGCATAAATAGGGTGACCTAAACTGTCTTTTTCAATTTGGGTAAACGAATTTTCATCAATAATGATTTCAAAATCAAAAATTTTGTTGGCTTCAATACGTTTTCTCATCGCTTTTGAGCCATAATCGAGGTTTTCAGTTAAAATGCCGTTCTCAAACGTATAGTCACCAACGCCAAACCAATCCAAAGAATCACCAGTACGAAGTCTGCTCCACATAATTTTTGTTTCAGAAAACATTTTCATCTGTTTAAAGGTATTAGATGTTTTTATGGTATCAACCGTTCCATCTCCACTATAATTTAAAAAGCTTACCAATTCCCATGCGCCTTTAATGGATGGGGTGGTGGTAGGGGCAACAGTATCGGCCATGGCGGTTTCGTTATTGTTTTTGCAACTTAAAAATGCGAGGAGTAGTATTAGCAAAAGGGATAGTTTTTTTTTCATGACGTACGTTGTTTGTTTAGTTACACTTAAATTTACAAAAAAAATTAACATGAATTTTAGTTGCAATAAATTTTAAATATCGGATAATAAGAAAGTGTTAATAACTTCTGTATTGGTTTTACATCAAAAATTCTACATTTGTTGTTCTAAAATGATTACGATATGGCAGAGGAAATAGAAAGAGTGAAATGTTTGATTATTGGGTCTGGACCAGCTGGTTATACAGCGGCAATTTATGCAGCAAGAGCTAACATGAGCCCAGTATTGTACCAAGGTGCGCAACCTGGTGGGCAGTTAACCACAACTAACGAAGTGGAGAATTTTCCTGGGTATCCTGAAGGCATTACAGGGCCAGAAATGATGATGCAGCTCCAGGCACAGGCAGAACGTTTTGAAACAGATGTGCGCAATGGTTGGATAACTAAAGTAGATTTTTCTGGTGAAGTCCACAAAGTTTGGGTTAACGATGAAAAAGAAATCCATGCAGATACCATAATAATATCTACTGGTGCCTCGGCAAAGTATTTAGGGTTGGAATCTGAACAAAAATATTTAAATCTAGGAGGTGGTGTTTCAGCATGTGCTGTTTGTGACGGCTTTTTCTACAGAAACCAAGAAGTGGTTATTGTTGGTGCTGGTGATTCAGCTTGCGAAGAGGCGCACTACTTATCCAAACTTTGTAAAAAGGTTACCATGTTGGTAAGACGAGATGAGTTTAGAGCGTCTAAAATCATGGAAGCCCGCGTTAGAAATACTGAAAACATTGAAATCTTGTTCAATACAGAAACCGATGAGGTTTTAGGAGATGGTCAAGTGGTTACCGGTGTTCGTGTATTTAATAATAAAACGGATGAAAAACATGAAATTCCTGCAACAGGATTTTTCGTGGCTATTGGACATAAGCCAAACACCGATATTTTTAAAGATTATTTAGAGTTGGACGAAACAGGGTACATCATCAATAAACCAGGGACATCAAAAACCAATGTTGAAGGGGTTTTTGTTTCCGGCGATGCAGCAGACCACGTTTACCGCCAAGCAGTTACTGCAGCTGGAACAGGTTGTATGGCAGCACTTGATGCTGAACGTTATTTGGCAGCCAAAGATTCAAGCTTTGAGGTTTCAACGTCTACGTATAACTAAAAGGAAACACTACATCAATTAAGAAATGCTTTTCTTGATTTAAAGCTTTTAAATTGTTTTAAAAATTGTTTTCTTTGCCTCAATAAAATCGGGATGTGGCGCAGTCCGGTTAGCGTACACGGCTGGGGGCCGTGTGGTCGCAGGTTCAAATCCTGTCATCCCGACAAAATAGGCATTTAAAATTAATTAATGTGAAAAACCAGCAATACTTATCTTGCTGGTTTTTTTGTGCATATTAATTAGGATGTTCGTTATTTTGAAATAACGATTTTATCTTCTTTTGGAAGAGCCTCGAATCAGCATTTCGGTGTTTAAAAATGTGATTTCTTTAGCCTTGTCCTTTTTAGGAGATTTTATGCTTTTGAGAATAATTTCTGCTGAAGCTTGACCCATTTTTGAGGCGGGATGGGTTATTGTAGATAGGTTAGGGTCTATAATTTCAGAAATGGGATCGTTTTAAAACCAATAACCGCTAGTTTTTCAGGAACTTTAATGCCTCTTTTTTTTGCGCATTGAATGGCACTGACACCTAAAATATCACCAGGAGCAAAAATGCCATCAGGACGTTTTTTTAAACGCAACAGTTTGTTGCTTGCTTTTTTAGCTTCATCGTAAGTTACCCCCTTCAGTTTTATTATAAGGTCTTCGTCAATGGGCAGGTTGGCCTCTTTCAAAGCATCCATATATCCTCTTTTCCTTTCGTTGTAAATACTAAATTTCAATCCCGCCGTGAGGTGTGCAATACGTTTGCAGCCTTGTTCAATTAAGTGTTTTGTCGCTTTATAGGCCGCAGCGTAATTATCAATAACTACACGAAACGTGTTAAAAGCTTTTGGAACCCTATCTACAAACACTAAAGGGATGTTGTTGTCAATAAACAGTTGGAAATAATCAGTTTTGCGTGTTTCCATTGCTAACGAACAAATAACGCCACTAACCCTGTTGTTGTACATGGATTTTGCCATTTCAACTTCATCTTTGTAAGAATTGTGCGATTGCATGATAACAACATGATAACCGGATTTTTGGGCCGTAATTTCAATACCGGAAATTAATGATGATAAAAACGGTTGCGTAATGGTTGGAACTAATACTCCAATGGTTTTAGTTCTTTCGCTTCGTAAACTTGCTGCAAGGTTTTGGGTCTGTAACCCATTTTTTCTGCTGTTTTTTTTACTTTTTTTATTGTTTTTTTGCCGATGCTATGATGGTCTTTTAGCGCTCTGGAGATTGTTGAAGTTGCAAGCCCCAGTTTTTCTGCTATATGGTAGATGGTAACTTCTGTGTTCTTTTTCATTGGAAGGGCACATTGTCCAAATGCATAGCTTTTTAGCGCTATGAAACCGTTTTGGTTAAATTCTTAATCTGTAGGTTGAAACTCTAATTGACTTGTAATAAGTAAAAATAGAAAAATTAAGTAAAAAGGCAACCGATTGTCTTCTTCGTTTCATAAATACTAGCCTTTTGTTAAATTGGCTTCTTTTAAGTTGTGAATACTTGATAAAGCTATTAATTTTTTTGTGAAGGAAATAATAGTTAAAAGTCGAGGTGTTCAACGTTGTATTTATCGCAAAGTAATGCAGCCATAACTTCTGGTCTTCCGTTGGTTAAAAACTGTAACGCACCTTTTTTAGATTCTGTGTTAAGTAAGTTATGTCTTTCTAAAACAGCTTTTGTCTGTCTTGCAACGGCGGTTCCAGAGTCTATTATTTTTACGTTGTTGGGTAAGAGATCAACCAAAATAGGAATTAAATAAGCATAGTGCGTGCAACCCAAAACTAAGTAATCGATGTTGGTGTCAATCATTGGTTTTAGGTAGATTTTTAAAAGCGATTTCATTTCTTCCGAATGCAGTTTCCCACTTTCTATGAGTTCAACAATGCCATTACCAATGCGTTCAATTACCCTTATGTTTTTAGCAAACAGATTCGAGGTTTTGTGAAACAATTCGCTGCTTAACGTGCCTTCGGTTGCCAAAATACCCACAACACTGGTTTTTGTTTGTAGGGCAGCAGGTTTTATTGCGGGCTCTATACCGATAAACGGAACATTATAATGGCCCCTTAAAAAATCGATAGCATTGGTTGTGGCTGTATTGCACGCTACTACAATGAGTTTGCAGTTATTTTTTATTAAGTACTCGGTGTTTTTTACACTAAGGTCTGTAATTACCTTTTTGCCTTTGGGGCCGTAGGGGGCATTTATGCTATCGGCCAGATAAATGGTGTTTTCTTGGGGCAGTAACGCATGGATTTCTTTCCAAATGGAAGTGCCACCAACACCCGAATCAAAAATGCCAATAGGTTGCTTGCTCATAGTTTAACAAAAATAAAAAAGCTGCCTTTTTAAAAGACAGCTTTTTAGATTATTTTATTGACTTGTTTTTTTATTGGATGCCTAATTTCTTTTTAACATCTTCTAAAATGTCTTTTCCGTCAGCTACAATTAGAGTCGCTCTATCCAATACATACTCGTAACCTTGCTCTTTGGCCACTTCATTGATGGCTTTCATCGCTTTTTCTTGGATAGGCTTAAACAATTCGGCCTCTTTTTGAGCTAAATCTTTTTGCGCATCGGCTCTAAACTGTTGGATACGTTGTTGTTTTTCTTGCAACTCTAAACCTCTTTTTTGGTTTTCTTCATCGGTTTTAGTACCCGCTTCAGCTTCATATTGTTTTACAGTGTTTTGGTACTCTGAAATAGAAGCTTGAATGTCGGTTTGGTAGGTTTTGCCCAAAGTTTCTATTTCAGATTGAGCCGCTTTAGCTTCTGGCATAGCCGCAATTAACTCTTGGGTGTTTATATGGGCAACCTTTTGCGCTTGTGCAAAGCTAACAGTGATTATACATAAAGCGGTTGCTAATAATAGAGTTCTTAATTGTTTCATTTTTAAATAGTGTTAAGTGTGTTATAAATTTATTGTTGTTTAATTTTTCCTAGCATCAATTATGCTATCTCTTCGTCTTTGTCTTTCTTCTAAAATTCGTTGTTTTCTTTCTTCTAATTCTTTTTTTCTAGCTTCTCTTTCAGCCAATTTGCGTTGTCTATTTTCTTCTATAAGTTCGGCTTGAGTTTTTGTTTCATTGTCAGTCTTGGTCTCGACTTCTGTTTTGGTTTCGTCATACGTCTTTCCTTCGCTTACACTTTCATCTTCGTTTTCTTCTGATTTTGTTGATGAAGATGTTGTTTGCTGTCTAGCTTCCAACTTGGCCTGTCTGGCTTTTTCCCTTTCGGCCAATATTTTTTCCCGACGTTCCTGGGCCTCTTTTTTCTTAGCTTCGCGAGCAGCAAGTATTTCTTGGCGACGTTTTTCAACAGCTTCAGCTCTGGCTTGTTTCTTTTCCTCCAAAGCCTTTTCTCTTGCATCAAGTTCTTCGTTTACCTCAGGGATGAGTTCTTCTTCCTCAGCAGCCTTTCGCTCGGCTCTGTTTTGCACTTGTTTACGTTTGGCTGTTCGGTTAATGCTTCTTAATACCTGCTCGCTCAAATCGAATCGTTTCGCTGAAAAAAGCATGGTAGCGTCAGACGATTTATCAAAAATGAAATCATATTTTCTGCCTTCGGCCAAATCTTGAACTGCTGCAAATATTTGATCTTGAATGGGCTGCATGAGTTGTTTTTTTTGAATAAACAAATCACCGTTTGGTCCAAATCGCTTTTGTTGATAGTCCAGTATTTCAGCTTCTTCAAATTCAATATCCTCTTGGCGTTCTTCAATAAGTTCGGTGGTTAAAAGCGCCTTTTCGTTATTTAGAGCGGTTCGTTTTTGGTCTACAATAGCTAATTTTTTCTGAATTTCATTTTTCCACTCTTGTGCTTTGGCGTTCAATTGCTGCGTGGCTTCTTGATATTCTGGAACATTCTCTAAAATATACTCGGTGTCTATATAAGCAATTCTAACACCGCGCTGAGCCTGAATGGTAGAAAAACTTAACATAAAAACGAATGTCAGTAAAAAAAGAACGTTGTTTTGCATTGGTTTAGTTATTTTATGATTTATAGATTGCCAATTCTAAAACGACAGATGTTTGTACAGCCTTTTCGAATGGTGTTTTCAAAATTAACGAAATTTAATCTTAAAAATTTTATTCTCATGCAAATCATCAAGGTGTTAATAGAAAATATCGTGCCAAAAATAATTATTGTGTTTAAAATTGTTGTCCAATTATAAAGTGTGTTTCCCAACCATGTTTCTCTGTTTCGCCTGGTAATGGGTCGAAACCATGGCCAAAATCGATTCCCAATAAACCAAATGCAGGCATGAAAATACGAAGCCCTAAACCAGCAGAACGTTTAATGTTAAACGGGTTGAAATCTCTAAAATCATTAAATGCTCCACCGCCTTCTAAAAATGCCAAGGCGTAAATTTTAGCAGAAGCTTTTAGTGTGATAGGGTATCGCAGTTCTAAGGAGTATTTGTTATAAATAGTGGCTCCATCGTTTGACAGTCGACCCGTTGCTCTATCAAAAGGCTGAATAGATTGATTAGGGTAGCCACGTAATTGAATGGCTTCCCTACCGTCTAAACTGTAGTTGCCCAAACCGTCTCCACCTACAAAATAACGCTCGAAAGGAATAATGCCACGGTATTGGTTGTAGGCGCCTAAAAAACCATATTCTATGCTTGGCCTCAATACTAAGTTTTTGGCGAGTTGGGTATACCATTCGCCCTTAAAGTTAACCTTGTAAAATTCTAACCACTTATAGCGTTCTTGGTCAATTTCGGTAATCTTTTCGTTGGCTTGGATATAGGCTAAATCTGTTGGTGTGTCTGCATACTCTGCACGCGTTTCTAAAGCAGCATCATATTCTTCAGAAAGTTCCTCATAATCTACGCCATTAAATAAAGAGTAGGGTATCGACATTTTTGCGGTTACCGAAAATTTTGAACCTCCCGTTGGGAAAATAGGGTCTACACTGGTATTATTTCTGCTCAATCCAACAGTATACGAAAGGTTGTTGGAATAACCATCACCAAAAGTAAATAACCCCGTATTGTAATTGTTTAAGTCGTAACGTTGAAAGCTAATAGCTTGTGATAATGTAAAGAAATCATCAGGAACCGTTAAGCGTTTTGCCAGACCAAAGGTAATACCTGTAATATTAAAGCTTCTGCTTTTATCTGCATTACGGGTTTGGAAATTGTATAAAAACTGTTTGGTATGCGATAGCGATGTAGAAAATTGTACAGGACGCTTGCCACCTAACCATGGTTCGGAAAATGAAAAACTATAGGTTTGGTAAAAGCGGCTGGCCTGTAAACGTAGTGCCAATTTTTGTCCGTCGCCCATAGGGATGGGTTTGTAGGCTTCCTTTTTAAAGATATCTTTTATGGAAAAGTTATTGAACGATAGGCCCAATGTGCCAATAAAGCCACCGCCACCATAACCACCTTGCAGTTCTATTTGGCTCGATCCGGTTTCTTTTACCGAATATTCCATGTCAATAGTACCCTCGTTGGGGTTGGGGTTAATAAAGTTTGGCGATATTTCCTGGGCATCAAAAAAGCCCAATTGCCCCAATTCCCTGACCGTACGGACTACATTTGATTTACTGTATAGCTGCCCTGGGCGGGTGCGAAGTTCGCGATATATAACATGGTCGTTAGTTTTATCATTTCCTACAACGGTAACACTATTAAAATACGCTGGTTTTCCTTCAGAAATCCGTATTTCCATATCAATAACATTGTTGTCGGCACTTACTTCAACAGGATTGATGGTGGAGAACAAATATCCGTTGTTTTGGTATTCATTGGTAATATCGAAAGCATCAGGTTTAGATTGGTCTGCAATGCGTTTTTGTAGTAAAACACCATTATAGGTGTCGCCTTTTTTGATGCGAAGCAAACGACTTAAATATTCATTTGAGTAAACCGTATTGCCTATAAACTCAATATCACCAAAGGTATATTGCTCTCCTTCGTTTACGTCTATAAAAAGCGAAATGGTTTTGTCGTTGTTTACCACTAAACTGTCTGAAAGTACACGTGCATCACGGTAACCATTTTCTTTATAGGTGTCTACTATGTGTCCTAAATCAGCTTGGTAGGCCGAATCGATAAATTTTGAACGCTTCAAAATTCGCAAACGATTAATTTTCTTCGTGCTTTTCATTGCTTTTCTAAGCTTTTTGTCGCTTAAAACGTCATTGCCATTAAAAACAATGTCTTTTATTTTTACTTTTTCGCCTTTATCGATGTTCAGTACCATGTTAACTCTAGCTGTTTTTAGCGAGTCGTTTTTAACCTCAATGGTATTGATATGAACTTTGGTATTGTAATAGCCTTCCTTTTTGTATTTTTTTATTAGGTGGTTTTTAGTAGTGGTGATTAGGTTTTCGGTAACTTTTACGCCTTTTTTAAGCTTATTGTCGTTAACTATACCTTCAATTTTTCCCTTTTTTACACCATTTACTTTGAGTTCGTTAAGTTGAGGTAAATCGGAAAGTTGGATTTGTAAATACGCCTTGTCGCCTTCAATTTTGGTAACATAAACTTCAATGTCGCTAAAAAGGTTTGAGTTCCAAAGTTTTTTTATGGCATTGGCAATATCTTCACCGGGAATAGTAATTTCTTTTCCTTTTCTAAGCCCCGAATAGGTTATTATGGTTTGCTCGCCAAAAGAGGTGTTGCCTAAAACAGAAATGCCCTCTAAGGTGTATTTCTTACCTTTAATGTAGTTAACATCTTGCGCCTGAACAGCAAGACATCCCGCAAAAAAGGCTATAGTAAAAAAGTACTTTATGTATGTTATTGCAGATAACTTAACTAAGTTGTTCGCTTGTTTTCCCAAATCTTCGTTCTCTTTTTTGATATTCAATAATAGCTTCGTACAAATGCTGTTTTTTAAAATCTGGCCAAAGCACATTTGTGAAAAATAGTTCGGCATAAGCTATTTGCCATAGCAAAAAGTTACTTATTCGTTGCTCTCCGCTAGTCCTAATAAGCAAATCTACGTCTGGTAAATTTTGCGTGTAAAGATGCTCATTTATAATTGATTCATCAATATTATCGGGCGAAATTATATTATTTTTAACTTTAATGCTAATTTCTTTTATGCTGTTTATCAATTCTTCCCTCGAACCATAGCTTAAAGCTAGTGTTAAGGTCATTCTAGTATTGTTTTCAGTGCTTTTTATAACTTCAAAAAGCTCTTTATGGACTTTTTTGGGCAACGTATTTAGCGAGCCAATGGCATTAAGCTTTATATTGTTGTCTTGAAGTGTTTTAATTTCCTTTTTTAATGAAGACACCAAAAGTTTCATTAGGGTTTGTACTTCAAGTTTTGGGCGCTTCCAGTTTTCTGTTGAAAACGCATAAAGTGTAAGGTTGCCAATACCGAGTTCGGCACAGGCTTCAACGGTCTCTCTTACAGATTTTGTGCCGTTTTCGTGTCCAAACGCTCGAGCCATGCCCTGCTGTTTGGCCCAACGGCCATTACCATCCATAATAATGGCAATGTGTTTAGGTAGTTTGTTACTGTTTATTTTGCTTTTTAAATCCATTTTATTCTACACAATAACATGGGTTTTCTCCAAAGGTATAGGTTAGGGTTAAACCCGAAAAAACATACCAGTCGTTGTTGTTTATATTACCAAAGCGGTATTGGCTTCTCCATTGGTCGTCGGGTAAGCTGCCATCAATTTCATCTGAAAACGTATAGCGGGCACCAACCTCAAGGCCTAAAATAAAATTACCCAAGATATTGGTTTTAAAGCCCAAAGCCATGGGGATACCGTAAGCCCAGCTCGATGAATTTTCAGAAGTTTGAACGCCATTTAAAAAATAATAATTGTCGTGATGTGCCACGCTAATTCCTGAATATAGATAAGGGGTGGCTACGGTTCTGCCAGAGTGTAGGTTGAAATCCACAAACGTAAACTCCATGCCTGCCGAAATCTCTACTAGATTTGAATCAAAATCATAATCTCGTTGAATTCTTCTTGGGGCGTCAGATTTGCTGTCGTAGGCTTTTAAATCTGAAAAAATTACCGATGCACGCCAAGAGTGCCTTTTGCTGCGGTTCCACTTAAACATTAAGCCCAGAGCTGGTGCGTTGGGGTTAATATAGTTCGTAGCTCCAACATCTGCAATCAAATTACTGCCGCCGGCAAAACCACCGATTTCAAAAATTTGAGAATAGCTAAATTGAATGCTTAATATGCTAATTATCACTATGCTTAAATGCCTCATAAATATCCAAAAGTTTGCAAATATAATAAATAAGATGTGTCCGAGATAATCTGAACAAAATAGTCTGGTTTTAAAACAGAATTTCTTTTGAATTATTGTTTTAGTTGCGTTTGTCTTCGCCCCAAAGTAGTTTTTTTCTAAGGGTATCCAAAAAGCTTTCATCAAAAAGATCGATCATTTTAATTTTAAAATCGGCTTTTTTGATTTTGATTAGTGTGCCGTTATCCAAAGTGGCTATTCTAGAATCTAACGATACCAAGTGTTGTTCTTCGCGGCCATCAACCCGAAGTTGTATTTCTGTAGAGTCTGGAATAATTAGTGGGCGGGCACTAAGGTTGTGCGGCGCAATGGGGGTAAGGGCAAAACTGTTGGTGCTTGGTGTTATTACAGGACCACCGCAGCTTAGCGAGTACCCGGTAGAGCCTGTTGGTGTTGATACTATTAGGCCATCGCTCCAATATGAGGTAAGGTATTCGCCATCTAAATAGGTTTCAACCGTAATCATCGACGTGGTGTTTTTTCGGCTAACAGCAATTTCGTTTAATGCGAAATTTAACGATTTAATATTACTGTTTTCTGGGGTGGTTTCAACAGACAACAGACTGCGCTCCGAAATTTTATATTTACCATCAATGATGCTTTGCATAGCGCGCTCGATAACATCAACCTGAATAGTGGCCAAAAAGCCTAACCGGCCTGTGTTAATGCCAATTATAGGGATATCGATGTCTTTTACAAAGGTTATGGCCCGTAAAATGGTACCATCACCGCCAACGCTTACCAATAAATCAAAAGAAGTATCAAGCGTGTCGAATGTTTTAAACGAATTGAAATCTTTTATATTCGGTGAATTATCGCTTATAATTTCGAAAAAATGACTTTCAATATAAGCATCGATATCGTTTTTTAGCAGATACTGAAAAAGTGTTTCAACGGAAGCCGATGTGGTTTTGTTATAAAATCGTCCGAAAATGGCAACCTTCATCATATGTTTAAATATCTTTTTAAATAGTTGGAGCGTTCTTTTAAGGTTTCAAGGTAACCATCTTCTTCATGGCCAGAAACAATGTTATAGCTATACCTCCTAAACGTTTGGATGATTTCGGTAAGGCCCGTGTTTCCAATCTTTAGGGTAACCTGAACCAAATCTGAGTTCATTTTTGAAATGAATGCTCCGAGCAGTTTACCACCGTTTGTTTCAACAATTTGGCTAATTTCGCTAAAGGAATAATCGTTGATGCCCTTTTCGACCACCAATATACCGCCAGCTTCAGCAAAAAATGGTGATTCGCTAAACAAGCCAATAATGTCGTTAAGCTCATAATAGCCTAAATAGTTGTTTTTAGCATCTAAAACAGGCATCAAATTTGTAGAGTTTACGGCAAATTCTTCTAAAACATCAAGCCAAAGCGTGCTGTCTCTCACAAAGAAATCTTCAAGGGCATATAGGCATTCTCTTAAGGGCTCATCGTTATTAAAGCAATGGGCGTCTGTTTCAGAAAAACACCCCAAATACCTGTTGTTTTTATCCTTAACGGGAATGTGCGAAAAAGTTAGCTGATTAAAAAGAAGCTGTAGTTCACTAGCCCTGCTGCTAAGGTTTAAAGGTTTTACATCGTTAATTATGTATTCCGAAAGTTGCATAATCTCTTTTTAATGATGCTGCAAATTAATCAAAAAAATACGATGTAAGCGTGTTCTACTTTGTATTTTTGCTGAATAAAACCGATTTATGACCAAGTTAAGCGTTAATATAAACAAGATAGCCACGTTACGAAATTCAAGAGGTGGCGATGTGCCCAATGTGGTACAATTTGCTAAAGACGTGCAGCGTTTTGGAGCCGAGGGGGTTACCATACACCCTAGACCCGATGAACGTCACATCCGCTACCAGGATGCTCGCGATTTAAAACCAGAAGTTTACACTGAGTATAATATCGAGGGCAACCCGATAAAGTCGTTTATGGATTTGGTTTTAGAGGTGAAGCCCACTCAGGTTACTCTGGTGCCCGATGCCGAAGATGCTATTACAAGTAATGCGGGTTGGGATACGATAAAGCACAAAGACTTTTTGGTTGAAGTAATTAAGGAATTTCAGCAAAACGGTATTCGAACGTCTATATTTGTCGATCCCGTTTTAAAGCAAATAGAAGGTGCCAAAGAAACTGGAACCGATCGCATTGAATTGTATACTGAAGGCTTTGCGCATCAATACGGTTTGGGTAATTTTGACGGTGTTAAACCGTATCACGAAAGTGCGGAGTTAGCCGATGAATTGGGCTTAGGTATTAATGCCGGGCACGATTTGTCATTAGATAACATCAAGTTTTTTAAAGAAAACATTCCCAATTTATTGGAAGTCTCCATTGGGCATGCCTTAGTGGCCGAAAGTTTGTATTTGGGGGTTGAGAATGTTATTCAAATGTATTTGGGTAAGCTAAAGTAAATTGTAACATTAAAATTTTTGAGTTCGTGGCAGAAGAAAAAATATTGTATTCAAACATAATAGGCGAAGGAAAACCATTTATAATCTTGCACGGTTTTTTAGGTATGGGCGATAATTGGAAAACTTTGGGCGGTGAGCTCAGCGAATTGGGGTTCGAGGTACATTTGCTCGACCAGCGAAACCATGGTCGCAGTTTCCATAGCGACGATTTTAGTTACGAACTATTGGCCGAAGATTTAAAAAACTACTGCGAAGCCAAAAACCTAGAGGACATTGTTTTGTTAGGCCATTCCATGGGCGGGAAAACAGCCATGCTATTTGCAACGCTATATCCAGAAATGGTATCGAAATTAATGGTTGCCGATATTTCACCACGGTTTTATCCGGTGCACCACGATGTTATTTTAAACGGCTTGAGCGCATTGAATTTTGATGAAATAAAAAGTCGCGGTAAGGCCGATAAAGTTTTAAGTGAGTATATACCTGAAGTCGGTATACGTCAGTTTTTGCTTAAAAACCTCTATTGGGTAGAAAAAGGAACATTGGCACTGCGCATCAATTTAGAGGTGCTAAAAAATGAAGTTGCCGAAATTGGTGAGCCATTGCCGGCGCACGCAATATTTGAAAAAGATACGCTTTTTCTACGCGGAGACCGTTCAGAATATATTGGTGTGGGTGACGAAAATATTATTAAAAGGCATTTTCCAAGTTTCGAAATTGTAACCATTGCCAATTCAGGTCACTGGCTACACGCCGAAAATCCAAAAGACTTTTTTGAAGCGGTTGAAAGATTTGTAAAATAGACTTGTAAAAAATCTTACCTTTTTTAGGAAAAAACCTATATTTACCTTATTTAAAAACCAAACTATTTAAATGAGGCAAATTATTCTATTTCTGTTTTTGGCATTTTCGATTTGTGCCATATCTCAAAACAGACACCCCGATGGACCATACAAAGAATACCATAAAAATGGTCAGTTAAGAAAAGAAGGGTTCTATAAAAACAATAATAAAATTAGTGTTTGGAAAGAGTATTACGATAGCGGACAGCTAAAAAGAGTTTATACATTTGGCACAGATGGCAGGTCTACGGGAATTGAAGAGCTGTATTCTAAAAACGGCCATTTAATCAGTGAAAAAAAGCCGGTGCAAAATGGAGGTTTAATTTATAGGGGATATTTTGAAAATGGAAATATGTCTGTTACTTATGCCTTAATGCCTTCAAATAATAAAAAATATTTTGTTAAGGCTGGAGGGTATAAAGACTTCTATGAAAATGGAACTTTAAAAACAGAATGTATTTATTCTAATAATGAGTTATCTGGCCCTTGGAAACAGTTTTATGATACAGGAGAAAAAGAATGGGAGGTTGAATATTTTAAAGGGTACAAACAAGGGGTGTATAAACAATTTTATAAAAGTGGCCAGTTAAAGTTAGAAGGTTCCCATGTTACAGATTTTCTGGATGGCGAAGAAAAGCGATATAACGAAAGCGGGCATTTAATATGGAAAGGGGAGTATTCAAATGGTGATTTTGATGGTGTTTGGAGTCAATACGATTCCTTAGGAAATATTGTTAATGAATTGAAATATAAAAAAGGGAAATTAAAGAGAGGGGGTAAGTCCGTAAAATTAGAGTCTACTAAAATTCCCGATGGTTTATTGGAGCGTGTTCCCGTTTATCCTGGTTGCGAATTATTTCCTGGCAATAATGCCAAACGAAAATGTATGTCCGAAAAAATAGCCGAATTTATCAATAAAGAGTTTAATCCAGATGTCGTTGTTGGTACGGGTATTTACGGTAAACAGCTTGTTAATGTGATTTTTAAAATTGATAAAACAGGCTCAATAACGGGTGTTAGGGTTAGAGCAAAGCATCCAGATTTAGAAAAAGAAGCTATTCGAGCTGTTAGGCAATTACCAAAAATGGTGCCTGGCTATCAAAAAGGAAAGGCGGTTATTGTACCCTATAGCTTGCCCATTTTTGTTAGTGCTACGGTGCCAAGAAGTAAGTTGACAGAACACTACAAGACGTTTTCAGAATAATTCCATTCTATAAAAAGAATTTGAGCAATCTCTATCGCTTTCCACCAGATAAAATTTTAACAAGTCAATATTTATTAAATGAAAAAACGTATAACATTACTTGCTCTTTTTATTGCGATTCATAGCTTTTCACAAATCAATCACCCCGATGGGGCTTATCAAGAATTCTATGATAGTGGTGAAGTGAAAAAGGAAGGTTTTTACAAAGACAACAAGAAGAATGGTGTATTTAAAGAATACTATAAAAGTGGTCAATTAAAGTTAACGGGCTTTTATAACAACGGAAATAAAATTCGTAACTGGCAGGGCTATTATGAAAATGGTCACCTTAGAACAGTAAATGCTTATGGCTCCAATGGGAAGCCGACTGGTATAGGGCAATCTTATTCTAAAACAGGGGTGTTGACCAAAGAAACCAAGCGTGCTGCCAATGGAGGTCTTGTTACCAAAGAATATCAAGAAACGGGTGAACTGCTTGCAGTTTACGGTCGAATTCTTTCGCAAACTAGAAGTTTTGTTAAAGCTGGTGGTTACAAAGAGTATTATAAAAAAGGAACGTTGAAGGTTGACGCTATGTATGAAGAAAATGAGCTCAAGGGTATTTGGAGGCAATTTTATGAGACTGGAGAAAAGGAATGGGAGGTTTATTATGTGGAGGGCTACAAAGAAGGTTCGTACAAACAGTATTATAAAAATGGCCAAATAAAATTGGAAGGTTTGTGCAAGTTGAATGAAAAGGACGGGGAAGAGCATCAGTACAACGAAGAAGGCAAATATATTAACACCCTTAAATACAAAAAGGGAGAACTTAAAAAGGTGTCCAGTAAAACATCGCTTCGGGTTGTTGAAATACCCGATGGTGTCCTTGTGAACCTTCCTGTTTATCCAGGGTGCGAAATTTACCTTAGAAATACAGAGCTTAGAAATTGCATGTCTCAAAGGGTGTCTGGTTTTATTATGAAAAAGTTTAATACGTCTTTTGCGAGAGATATGAACTTAAAAGGAAAGCAAAAAATCTATGTGATTTTTAAAATAGATGAAGATGGCCATGTAGCAAATATAAGAGCTAGGGCTGCCCATAGGGCTTTGGAGGCCGAGGCAACTAGGGTTATTGCCCTATTGCCTAAAATGAAACCAGGGCTTATAAGAGGAAAGCCTGTAAAAGTGCCGTATTCATTACCAATTGTTTTTAAGATATAAGTCCAGTTAAAATTTATTAACTTTATTTTCAAAATAAAAAATATATGAATCTCATTTTAAGACTTCTTTTAAATGCCGTAGCCGTTTTCGTTTTGGCTTATGCGCTATCGGGTGTACATGTAGACAGCTATCTAACCGCTTTTATCGTAGCTTTAGTATTGGCCGTGCTCAATTTACTGGTAAAACCGATTTTGGTCATTTTTACATTACCGGCAACCATCTTAACTTTAGGGCTGTTTCTATTGGTAATAAACGCCGTCATTATTCTTCTGGCTGACCAACTAATAAGTGGTTTTTCGGTCGATAATTTTTGGTGGGCATTGTTCTTTAGTGTCCTTTTGTCTATTTTACAATCTATACTGCATTCTTTGCTGAAAGACGAAGAAAAATAGCCTAAAAATCAAGCAATTAAAAACTTTGTTGGGTGGTAAAAATATTGTACTTTTGCCACCCAATTTTAGTCGCTGTGGGCGCTGCGTGTTATGTTAAACGTGTAGTAACGACTAAAATGGCCGTTTCCTGCAAATCGTTCAGATGGCTTTTCGGGAAACAGAAGTTTGTTAAAAATTGAAGTTGAAAAACTTTTTTGTTAATTGCCTTAAAAGGCTTCATATCATTTAAAATGAATATTACAAGAGAAAACGTTGATGCATTAAATGCTGTTGTAAAAGTAGATATCGCCAAAGAAGATTACAGCGATAAAGTTGAAAAAATCTTATCAGATTACCGAAAAACAGCAAACATTCCTGGTTTTAGAAAAGGGCACGTGCCTATGGGCATGGTGAAAAAACAATACGGTAAAGCCGTGTTGGTTGATGAGGTGAATAAATTGCTTCAAGATGCTTTAAACAAATATTTAACTGAAGAGAAGTTAGATGTTTTAGGACAGCCACTACCAAAAACCCAAGATGAAATTGATTGGGAAGCTGAAAAATTTTCTTTTGAATTCGAATTAGGGCTGGCTCCTGAGTTTGAGGTAGATTTAAAAAGCAAAAAGACGATTACGCAATACAATATTGTTGCCGACGATAAAATGATCGACGAGCAAATTGAGCGTATCCAAAAACAATACGGAAAGTTAGTGTCTCAGGATGTAGTTGAAAAAGACAGTGAAATTACCGGTACTTTCAAAAACGAAGAAAAGGAGATTGAAAATACGGTAACCTTAACTTTGGATAAATTCAAAGGAAAAGCTACCGAAAAACAATTCATAGGAGCAAAAGTTGGTGACGTAATCACGCTAAAAACCAAAGGACTTTATGATGATGATCACGAATTGATGCACGCTTTAAAATTAGGACATGACGAGGTTCATGGTCTTGATATAGAAGTGACTTTTGAAATCACTGAAATCAATGAGCGCGAATTGGCCGATTTAGACCAAGAGTTGTTCGATAAATTATTCGGTAAAGGAGAAGTAGCTTCAGTAACCGAATTAAAGGCTAAAATAAAAGAAGATGCTGAAAAACAATTTGTTCAGCAAGCAGACCAAAAATTACTGAACGATGTAACCGAGCATTTGGTAGAAAATACTAAGTTCGATTTACCGGCAGAATTCTTAACAAAATGGTTGCAAACAGCTGGTGAAAAAGAATTGGATTCTGAAGAAGCAAGAGAAGAATACGAGAAATCTGAAAAAAGCTTGCGTTACCAATTAATTGAAGGTAAATTGATAGAAGAGCACGATATTAAAGTAACCATGGACGATATAAAAAACCATGCGCGCGAAATGATTAAAGGGCAAATGGCTCAATTTGGCCAAATGAATCCTTCTGATAAAGAATTGGATGATATTGCAGCCCGCGTGCTTTCTAACCAAGATGAGGCACGCCGTATTTCAGAGCAGTTAATCAGCCAAAAATTACTGGCTCTTTACAAAGAAAAAGCCAATCTTAAAGTAAAGGAATTGAGCTATGAAAACTTTGTAAAAGAGGTTTATGGAGACAAATAAGTAAATAATAAATGCTTATATTTAGGCGCTTAAATCGTATTGATTTAAGCGCCTTTTCATTCAAAATAAACCATCAATAACAAAACATATTAACGCACGTAGATTTTGTTTATCAGAGCGTTAATAAAATAAATTTCAGTTTAAACTATGGATTACGCAAAAGAGTTTGAAAAATTCGCGATAAAAGATCAAGGTATCAGCAGTACATATTACAACAAAATAATCAGTAGTATGTACCCCACTAACCTTACGCCAAACATTATTGAAGAACGCCAAATGAACATAGCGGTTTTCGATGTGTTCTCTCGATTAATGATGGATAGAATCATTTTCTTGGGAACAGGTATTAACGATCAAGTGGCTAATATTGTTCAGGCACAATTACTGTTTTTGGAAAGTACCGACGCTTCAAAAGACATTCAAATATATATCAATTCACCTGGCGGAAGCGTTTATGCAGGTTTAGGTATTTATGATACCATGCAATTTATAAAACCAGATGTTGCCACAATCTGTACCGGTATGGCGGCCTCAATGGGTGCGGTGTTGTTATGTGCTGGAGAAAAGGGTAAGCGTAGCGGATTAACACACTCGCGCGTTATGATTCACCAGCCGTTAGGTGGTGCTCAAGGGCAAGCGAGTGACATTGAAATTACAGCAAGAGAGATTTTAACCCTAAAAGAAGAACTTTATAAAATTATAAGTAAGCATTCCGGACAGGATTACGACAAAGTATATGCCGATAGTGATCGCGATTACTGGATGAAAGCCGATAAGGCCAAGGAATATGGTATGATAGACGAAATCTTAGCGCGCAATTAAATAAAAATTTGTAATTTTAATGGATTATAAAACAGTGAATTGTTAAAATTACACTCTCGAAAACAGATTAGATTAATGGCAAAAGAAGAACTAGAATGTTCGTTTTGTGGTCGTAAAAAACCAGAAACAAATTTATTAATAGCGGGATTAGATGCTCATATATGCGATCGATGCATTGAGCAGGCACATGGCATTGTTTTAGAGGAATCAAAACAAAATGATAGCAGCGATCTCTCAGCAGAATTAAAACTCCGCAAACCGCAGCAAATAAAATCTTTCCTAGACGAGTATATTATTGGTCAAGACTCTACTAAAAAGGTGATGTCTGTGGCTGTATATAACCACTATAAACGCTTGTTACAACCGGCATCAAATGACGATATTGATATCCAAAAAAGTAATATCGTTATGGTTGGGCAAACCGGTACAGGAAAAACCTTAATGGCAAAAACCATCGCTAAAATGTTAAATGTGCCTTTGGCCATCGTTGATGCAACGGTTTTAACCGAAGCTGGTTATGTAGGTGAAGATGTTGAGAGTATTTTAACGCGTTTGTTGCAAGCTGCCGATTATAATTTAGAAAAAGCAGAAAAGGGAATTGTTTTTATTGATGAGATAGACAAAATTGCAAGAAAAAGCGATAACCCATCCATAACCAGAGATGTGTCAGGCGAAGGCGTACAGCAAGCATTGTTAAAGCTTTTAGAAGGAACAGTGGTTAATGTGCCACCAAAAGGAGGGCGTAAGCATCCTGACCAAAAGTTTATTGAAGTCAACACTGAAAACATTCTTTTTATTGCAGGTGGGGCCTTTGATGGTATTGAGCGTGTAATCTCTAAACGATTGAATATGCAGGCGGTAGGGTACAGTGCTTCCATGTCTGATGATGTTGTAGACCAAGAAAACTTATTGCAATACATTATACCAAAAGATTTAAAGGATTTTGGTTTAATTCCTGAGATTATTGGGCGTTTACCAGTATTAACGCATATGAATCCTCTAGATGCTAAAACACTTAGGGCCATTCTTACAGAGCCAAAAAATGCCATCATAAAACAGTACAAAAAGTTGTTTGAAATGGACGATATTGAGTTTTCAATAACTGATGGTGCTTTAGGTTTTATAGTTGATAAAGCCATACAGTATAAATTGGGTGCTAGAGGTCTACGCTCGTTATGTGAGGAAATTTTAACCGATGCTATGTTTGAATTGCCAAGTAGCGATGAGAAAAAATTAAACGTAACCAAAGCGTATGCCGAGGATAAGTTGACAAAAACTACACTGAAAAAGCTAAAAGCAGTTTCATAGAACATTACAATAATATAAAAGTAAAAAACCACACTTATTTTAGTGTGGTTTTTTTATTTATGGATATTAATTAATAATGGATTTGCTATCTAAACTTTATAAGTTTTTCTTATTTTTTTTAAAAGTATTGCTTATTTGAGAACACACAAAGCTTTTAAAATTCTTTTAGACTATAAGACGAAATACTCGTTTAAAAAACTTTTTACAATACACTTAATCGATAATTTCGTTTTTTGATAATTTGAATTTAAAACAGACAGTTCTTCCAATTGATTGGAAAATAAAAAAAATTCTATTTATATGTGGTTTTTTGGGCTAATGCTTTTGGTTCAAACTTAAAAGTTCATCCATGTAGCATCTAGTATTTGATAGTCTTGGTATTTTATGTTGGCCACCTAGTTTATTGTTTTGTTTTAACCAATCGTAAAACAGGTTTTTGCGCGCAAGATTAATTTTAGGCTTGTTTAAAGTTATGTTATTATAACGCTTGGCTTCGTAATCAGAGTTTAGAGCTTTTAACGCATTGTCAAACAGTTCGTTAAAATAGTTGATGTCTTTTGGAGGTGTTTTAAATTCGATTAACCATTCGTGTGCTCCCTTTTCTTTGCCAAGCATAAAAATAGGCGCTGCGGTAAAATCTACAATTTCAGCCTTGGTACGTTTGCAAACTTTTTTAAGTGCAGCTTCTGCGTTTTCAATAATTAGTTCTTCACCAAAAACATTAATATGGTGCTTTGTTCGACCAGAAACTTTTATCCGGTACGGGTTTAGTGATGTAAACCTAATGGTGTCGCCAATTTTATAGCGCCATAAGCCTGCGTTTGTAGTAATGATTACGGCGTAATTTTGGCCAAGTTGTACTTCGCTAAGCGGAATGGCCTTTTCTTCTAAAGTTCCATAAACGTTCATGGGGATAAATTCATAAAAGATGCCGTAATCCAACATAAGCAAAAGTTCGTTGGAATTGTTTTGGTCTTGTATGGCAAAAAAACCTTCCGAAGCATTATAAATTTCGTAATATCGAAATGATTTTTTTGGTAGTATCTTTTTGTATTGGTCTTTATAAGGAATAAAGCTAACCCCGCCGTGAAAATAGACTTCCAGATTTGGCCAAACTTCAAGGATGCTTTCTTTTCCTGTGGTTTCCAAAACATTGTTTAATAAAACCAACATCCAAGATGGTACACCAGCCAAACTGGTTACTTTTTCATTTATCGTTTCGTTTACAATAGCTTGCATTTTATGTTCCCAGTCACTCATTAAAGATACTTTATTGCTGGGCGTACTGCTAAATTCTGCCCAAAAGGGCATGTTGTCAATTAAAATAGCCGACAAATCGCCAAATACTGTACCGTTTTCTTTGTAAAGTTCTTTGCTGCCTCCAAGCCTTAGGCTTTTACCTGTAAACAATTGCGAATCTTCGTTATTGTTCAAATACATACAAAGCAAATCTTTACTGGCGGCGTAGTGGCAATCTTCCAACGATTCTTCGCTTACCGGAATAAACTTGCTTTTGGCACGTGTAGTGCCACTAGATTTGGCAAACCATTTAATGGGTGTGGGCCAAAAAATATTGTTCTCGCCCCTCCGGCTACGTTCAATATCTTCTTGCCAACCGTCGTAGTTTTTTATGGGAACGCGTTCTGCGAAAGTTCGATAATTTTTTATTGAGCCAAAATCGTAAGTCTTGCCAAACTCTGTGTTTTTGGCTTTGTTGATAAGGCTTAATAGCAATTCGTTTTGTACTTCATTGGGGTATTTTAAAAACAGTTCAATTTGATGGAAACGTTTTTTTAAAAACCAAGAAGCAATGGAATTTACTATGGGTATTGGCATTTTTAAATTATCTTTAAGATTTTAAAAATAATACTTTTTTTTATGACCTACCAAGGTGTTTTAACAAAAATGGAAACAGAGTTTGCAAGCCCCATTCAATACTATTTGGTGTTTGAAAACGACTTTATAAGCTTAAACCAATTGCTTGATAAAACCATTGGTTTGCAATTTGTTAAATATCAGTGTTTAAACTGTAGTTTGAATAAGCCCATTTACCGACAAGGATTTTGTAAAAGTTGTTTTTTCGATGTGCCGCAGGCAGCGGATTGGGTAATGCGTCCAGAATTGAGTACAGCGCATTTAGGCAAGGAAGATCGCGATTTGGAATATGAAAAAAAAGTGCAGTTGCAACCCCATATTGTGTATTTGGCAAATTCGAGTAACGTAAAAGTGGGGGTGACTCGAAAAAGCCAAGTGCCAACACGCTGGATAGACCAAGGAGCCCATGAGGCCATTGAAATAGTTGAAGCACCCAATCGCTACTTGGCAGGTATAACGGAGGTAGCTTTAAAAGGGCATGTAAGCGATAAAACCAATTGGCGTACCATGTTGAAGAACGAGATAAAAGACGAAAATTTAGTGGAGTGGCGTGAAAAATTAAAAGGTTTTGTGCCCGATGAAGCCCAAGAATATTTTATTGAAAGTAACCGTGAAACCAATTTAGAGTTTCCAGTGTTGAAATACCCCGAAAAGCCCAAAAGTTTAAATATTAAAAAAGAAAAGGAATATTCAGGAAAACTGGTGGGAGTAAAGGGACAATACCTCATTTTTGAAGATAACACCGTTTTTAATGTGCGCGCAAATGAAGGGTTGGTGGTTAATATTTTAGTGACGTAAAGAGACTAATTTATATGAGGCTTAAAACAGGAAAATTAGTCTTGGTTTTGCTTTTTGCATTTATTTTACAAACTGCATATTCTGGAGCACAACCCACGGGAATTAAGTTTGTGAGAAATAAAGATAAATCGGTTACATTTTCGTATTATAAGAATACGCCGGGCAGCGTTTTTGTTGTTTTTAAGTTAACCAATTTAAAGAATACAACCGAAGGTGTTATTAAAACCTCTGTTTATGGCCATGGGGGCCGGTTAACAACGCTTTATCCAACATATAAAAACGAAAGGATAAGCTTTTCTTATTCGCCGAAAACCGTCAAAACCTTTTGGGGCGATATCGATGCCAAACCGGATTTAGAATTTAAATATATTTTGCCATTAAAATCAACTTCAACAGTAGAGGTGGTAGATTTAGATTGGAAGTTTAACAAAGAGCCTAGGCCCAATTACAAAGGGCGGGTGTGGTATGAGTTCGAGGCGCTTCCAAACGATACCGTATTAGCTGTTAGAAAAGGGGTGGTTGTCAGTTTAAAAAAAGGAGAAAGGCTAATCAATTTGAAAACGCAGGGATTAAAAAAAACCCAGAGTTCAATTATTATAGAGCATGAAGACGGAACAATGGCAAAATATAAGTTTTTGATGTTCGATGAATTTAAGGTTGGTTTAGGAGAGGTTGTTTGTCCTTCAACACCTTTGGGTTTAGTTGGCGTTAACGCTAATCAACAAAAGGGCCAATTACATTTTTCAATAGGTTACCTTAAAAAAAGTGCAAAGGACATTGATTATTTTAAAGACAAATACAAAGGCGAACATGTTATCTATGATATTTTTAACTATGTAAATGCATGGTTTTATGTTAATGACAATCAAGTGCTAAAGCTGGAGACAGATAAAAGCTATTACACATTTTATAACGACGAAATTGTAACTTTTGAAATGACCAAGCGAGAAAAAAAGCGATGGAGGAAACGGAAGTTGCTTATTGAATAATAAGTAGTTTTAACAAATTGATAAGAAGTTTTCTGGTAATTTATCATTAAATTATAAATAAAAAAATGAAAATTCCAGTTATGTTTTTTGTTGGGTTGGCCACTTTTTTACTTGTGATGTTGACCGTTATGGTGAGTCTGGATATGCCCTTCGGAATGGTATTTTACACAATGTGCTTCGGGCAGTTGATGGTTTTAGTCATGGTGTACAAAGTACTTAAAGATGATTACAGTACAGACAAAACTTTCGATGATTTCTATGAAGATAGACCTATTAATCGATTAAAATAAAATGCCCTATCTTAAGTAAAAGACAAGGCATTTTGGTGTTATATTTCTTCTTGGTCCCTTAAGCTTTGAATATAAGCCGCTTTCTGGATTTCGCGACGTCTTTTAACCGAAGGTTTAGTGAAAAACTGATTTTCCCTTAGGTTTTGCATCACTTTAATATTGCGGTGTTTACGTTTGTAGCGTTTTAAGGCACGCTCTATGTTTTCGCCATCTTTTACAATAATTTTTAACATATATCGATTTTAGTTTATTTAATGACTTAGGTTTATCCTAAATACGTTTTTAATACTTTGCTTTTAGAGGTGTGTCGCAATCTGCGAATCCCTTTTTCTTTTATTTGCCTTACGCGCTCTCTGGTCAATCCAAAGGCATCGCCTATTTCCTGTAGGCTCATAGGGTGTTTTTTGCTTATCCCGTAATAGTGTCTAATAACTTCAGCTTCTTTTTCAGATAAGGTATCTAAAGCACGGTTAACCTCAACATTCAAAGAATCTTGAATTAAATCTGAATCGGGGCTCGGCATCTCTTCCGTTTTTACCACATCGTACAAACTGAAATCTTCGCCATCCTTTAATGGTGCATCCATAGATACATGACGGCCCGAAATTTTCATCGATTGCTTAACATTACTTTCCGTAAGGTCTAAATTGTTGGCAATTTCATGGGCGCTTGGCGCTCTTTCGTGTGTTTGTTCTAAATGCGAATAAGCCTTGTTGATTTTATTTATAGATCCAATTTTGTTCAAAGGTAATCTAACTATTCGAGATTGTTCGGCTAAAGCTTGAAGAATTGCTTGACGAATCCACCAAACAGCATAGGAAATAAATTTAAAACCACGGGTTTCGTCGAAGCGTTTGGCTGCTTTTACCAGTCCAGCATTGCCTTCGTTGATTAAATCGGGCAATTTTAAACCTTGGTTTTGGTATTGTTTTGAGACGGAAACAACAAAACGTAAATTAGCGGTTGTAAGCTTGTCCAATGCTTTTTGGTCTCCTTTTTTAATGCGTTGTGCTAATTCTACCTCCTCCTCGGCGGTAATTAATGGTATTTTGCTTATGTCTTGAAGGTATTTGTCTAAGGATTTCGATTCGCGATTGGTAACTTGTTTTGTTATTTTTAATTGCCTCATGTACTGCGTGTATGTTTATTATAGTTATATATAGTATAACATAAACGATTTAACCAAAAATCCTAATAAATTGACGATTTTATTTTCAAAAAGGCTATTTTTTAATAAAAATTAACTATATTTTAAGGTTTTTGGACTATAATTGAAAAAAACTGGAAAATAATGGTTTCCATTTTTGAGCATAAACTGTCATTAAGAGAAGTTCCGATAATTATCGGGACAACGAAGTAATCTATTAAATAGAGTTCGTAAGCAAACAGATTGCGTCAGTCGTGCCTCCTTCGCAACGACATAAAGTATTGCGGATAGTCTGAATTATTCTTTAAACCAGCTAGAGTATGTAATGTAGTTGTTGGCGATACGGTCTATTTCGCCCGAAATGAGTTCTTCGCTTATGTCTTTTATTTTTTTTGCGGGCACACCTGCATAAATACTGCCGGCTTTAACGATGGTGTTTTGCGGTACTACGGCTCCTGCTGCAATGATGCTGTTGCTTTCTACCACACAACCATCCATGATTATACTGCCCATGCCCACCAAAACGTTGTCTTTTATTGTACAACCATGAACCAAAGCATTGTGGCCAATAGATACATTGTTGCCAATGGTGGTGCCGTATTTTTGATACGTGCAGTGTATTACCGCACCGTCTTGAATGTTTACTTTGTTGCCTATCTTTATAAAATTAACATCGCCCCGAACCACGGCATTAAACCACACGCTGCATTGGTCTCCCATGGAAACATAGCCTACAATAGTGGCGTTTTCGGCAATAAAACAATTTTTAGGTATTTGCGGTGTGGCTCCGTTTACTGATTTTATTATTGGCATAGCTTGTTTTGTGAATAAATTACGTTCTGTAAATATAAAGTAAACCATTTACTTTTCATTATTTTGCTTCATAATGAATGCACCTAACAAATTTTATATTGCCTTGGGCAGTAACAAGGGAGATAAGTTTGCAAACTTGCAAAAAGCCATTGATACTATTTACACAGAAATTGGTCATGTTTCTAAAATTTCAAGGGTTTACAAATCGCCTGCGTTGGGTTTTGATAGTGATGATTTTTTAAACTGTTGTTTGGAATTGTACAGTCGGTTTGGTCCTCAAGAAACTCTTGGAAAGTTGTTGGGTATTGAAACCCAGATGGGAAGAATTCGAGCTGAAGGAGTTGGCTACGAAGCGCGTTCCATAGATTTGGATATTATTTTTGCCGAAGATTTTATAGTTAATACCGAAAGCCTTCAGGTACCACACCCCGAAATGGAAAAAAGACGTTTTGTGCTGATGCCGCTTAACGATATTGCCGAAAAAGTGAAGCATCCAATTTCGCAGAAAATAGTAGCTGTTTTATTGGAAGAATGCGAAGACCAATCGGAATTAGTTCCTATAAATATATGGCTTAAAAACCCAAGTAAAACTTTCAGCTTTTCAAACTATAATTACATCGCTATTGAAGGTAATATTGGTGCGGGGAAAACCAGTTTGGCTAACAAAATAGCAAACGATTTTAATGCCAAGCTTATCCTAGAGCGCTTTGCAGATAACCCATTCTTACCTAAATTTTACGAAGATGCCAACCGTTATGCTTTTGCTCTGGAAATGTCTTTTCTGGCTGATCGCTATCAGCAAATAAGCGACGATTTGGCCCAACTTGACTTGTTCAAGGATTTTATTGTGAGTGATTATGATGTGTTTAAATCGCTAATTTTTTCGAAAATTACTTTACAGGAAGATGAATTTATGCTGTACCGGAAGTTATTCAATTTGATGTACAAAGATTTAAAAACGCCAGATCTATACGTATATCTCTATCAAAATACCGAAAGGTTACAGGAAAATATAAAGAAGCGCGGACGCGAATACGAACAAAATATTGCCAACGAGTATCTGGAAAAAATAAACTCGGGCTATTTGGAGTTCTTAAAATCGCAGACCGACTTTAACGTGAAAATCATTGACGTTTCTGAAAAAGATTTTGTCGAATCGAGAGCCGATTATCTGTGGGTTTTGGGCGAGATTTGTGGAGCGCAATAATTGTGACCTTGTTTTGGTTATCTTCCACCACTTAATATTTTTAATGGTTCGTATTTCTTAGTAATTAAAAACAGAAGGAAAACCACAACAATGGCCAGTGCAATTTGCGTGACAATATTAAGGATGGGGTCATCGACAAGTAGGTTTATAATCGGGTAGCTTATTACCATTATTGGTGAATGGTATAGATGTAATAAATACGAAAATCTTCCTGTATTATAAAACTTAAATTTGAGGTCAATCAATAAAAGAAAAAACAATAAAGCCGAAGGGAATTTCAAATATTTAAAAAACCAAACCCAAACGAGAAGTGTGCAGGCTATAGTGCCTATCAGTAAAAACCTTTTGCTTAGTTTAGGTTTAAATTTTGCATAAGTACAACCAACTAAAAAAAGAAATGCGACATCCATTCTTAAAATAAGTGTGCCGAAAGCTAAAACAGGTATCAATACAAATAACGTTTTAAATTCTTTTTGGGTGAACAGGGCAATGATGCAAAAAATCATAAAAATATCCCTAATAAAGTAAGTGGGAGGGTTTATGGGTGGACTATTTAAAGCAAAGATGCCTTCTGAGATTAATGAAAAACCCATTGATAGGCGGTTAAGTGCATTATGTCCAAATACATAATTAAAAATCAAAACTAAGGCCAGAACGGCAACATTGGCTATCAAGAACGGAATAGCCAAACTCTTAATTTTTTTTTTGAAATAAGTGATCTTTCTTTTTTGAAACGGTGTAGTAAAGATAGCCCGATATTATAGAAAGAATGGCGGTGCCATACGTAGGAAGTTGCTCAATAATAAAATATGCGACGCCTGCACCCAAACTATTTCTTGTGTGTGTGAATGTAATCATTATAACGGCAAGGAGTCGAATTAATTCAATGCTCGGGTTCATTTCAAATCTTTCCTTGGTTGTATGATTGATGCAGAAGTTTTTAAGAAAGAGCCAAATTTAATGGTTTTGTTTTTGTTAATCAAAGAAAAACATGTTGCGGATTACAATTACACTAATAAATGTTATGATTAGCGATGTTTTTGAAAAACTTTATAAAACCCACAAGCTGATTATTTGTGGGTTTTTTATGTGAAATTTGTGAGGGTAAATTGTTGTGAAATGCTACGGCATATTTCGCTTAGAGCAGTATTTAAAGACTTTTCAAAAAAAAGTATTGCACTTTAGAACATACATACATTACCTTTTTATTGCGCCCGAAGTATCACCTTCCATCAAGTCAATTACGTTTTCTAGTGAAACTAAATTTACATCTCCAGGAACAGTATGTTTTAGTGCGCAGGCCGCTGTAGCAAAGTTCAAGGCCTGTAAATCATCATCATAATGTAACAACCCATAAATAAGGCCAGAAGCAAAGGCGTCTCCGGTGCCTACACGGTCGATTACATGGGTTATGTTTAATAATTCAGCCTTAATATACTCTTTGCCATTCCATATTTTTCCTTGTATTTGTTGGTGTGATGCACTGATAGATCTTCTTGTTTTTTTTGCTACTTTTTGAATTCTAGGAAAGGTATCCATTAATCTTTCAGCGCAAGTTTGAAATTTGTCATCTGAGGTGCATAGCCCAAACATCTCTCGAATTCCACGGCTACTTGTAATTACAATATCGCAATTTTTAACTAGGTTTGGCATAACATCTTGCATGGATTTTCCGTAGTTCCACATGTTATCTCTAGAATTAATATCGCCAGATACTGTAATGCCCATTTTATTGGCGGTTTTTATGGCTTCTAAACAGCTCATCGCTGCTCCTTCAGAAATGGCAGGGGTAATACCTGTCCAATGAAACCAATCGGCATCTTTTAGCACGTCTTCCCAGTTTATCATTGAAGGTTCTATTAAAGAAAACGCGGAGCCTGCTCTTTCGTAAATAACTTCACTAGGCCGGTGCACTGCACCTTTTTCAAGAAAATATTTACCCATCATTTTGTCACCATAAATAACATGCTCTGTGCTAAGCCAGTGTTTGCGTAAAAATTGTGTGGCTGCTTTTCCGAGAGCATTATCTGGGAATCGGGTTGCATGTGCTGCTTTCATGCCAAGATAAGCGCACGAAATGGCTACATTGGCCTCGCCGCCACCGTAAACCAGTTCTAAAGAATTGGCTTGTGCAAATTTTGAGTATCCCGGTGGGGATAAACGCATCATAACTTCTCCAAATGTGATTAGTTTTTTTGCCATATTTAAGTTTAGTTTTAGTGTTTTTGTGTAAAATGATTTGCGAGTAGCATACCCTGGTAAGCATAAATTTAATAAAAAGGATTTAAAACTCTAAAATGGAATATAGGCATGGCGAAACTGATAACTAAATCCTTTATATTTTTTGATTAGTTTAAGGGGCCAAATTTTGAAGTAAAAGTTAATCATTTCGAAAAATTATAGCCTATACCAAAAAGAATGGGGTGCGAGAAAGTTTCATGTCTGTATTCACTTTTTAGCATTAAGCCTTTATAAAGATCTATTTCTAAGCCTATACCGTATAAGAAATCTACTCCAAAGTTTTTTTGAAATCCTTTATCCAAATTAAGCCTATTGTCGCTGCTATCTCTATTTAGGTAACTAAAGTTTGGCCCAACAAACAAATAAGGGCGAATATTCTTGCTTAATAAATTTTGTTGAAATTGTAAAGGCACGGAAATCAACGATTGTTCAATGCTAAACCCCTCTTTGGAGTATTCGTAGTTAAAATAATTAACCCCTAAATTTACCGAGATGCTACGGCTTATTTTGGGGTTGTATATTCTGTACATGGCTTGGTAATAGAATTCTTGTTCGTATTTTCCGGTTCCTACGCCAGCCATAGCGATAAAGTATTTAATTGTTTTTTCTTTATATCGAACGTCTCTACTTTCATAACCTTTTAGTGTATTGAATTTGGTTACGGTTTCAATAAAATCACTTTCTTTGAATGAAACTTTAGTATTTGTTTCCGTTAGCATATTTTCTGTAACTAAATTTAATATGCCATAGTAATTATATCTAGTGATTTTTGAATCCCCTGTTTGCAGCTTGTCTTCCTGTAAAGCAAAATTTTCATTGGTTTTAGAAATGATGTAAAAGTTAGAAGATTTATAAACGCTTTTGTATAATGCTGTTTTACCTTCTAGAATCAAGTTGGCAAAAACAGAAATTTCTATTTGGTTGTTGTTTATTTTAACTTTCAATAGATCGAATATCTTCCCTGTTTCTGTTCTAAATGATTTTACATCAGAAGTACTGTAAATAGTGCATTCTTCCTTTTGCTGGTTTATTGTAAAGCAAACATGGGTAGACAATCCTTTGAGGTCATCTGTTTTAATGTAGCCGTGAAGGGTGTCGTTGTTGGTTTTTACAACAAATCCTTTTTCATATGAGTCACTTAGTTGGGCGTGTGCAAAGTAGGTGAGTAGGCAAATAGATAGGTAGAATAATTTTTTTAACATAGTTGCGTTGGATTTATTTAAAACCAAAGTAGAAAATAAACCCTTTAGATTGATTATAAACTGTAAGAAAATAAACTAACGACTTAAGAAAATTGATTCTTCGCTATAAAATAAGGTTAAGTTATAGTTGCTAATGGCTAAAAAAGTGTTAATCTGTTTTTTGCCGTATTGAAAGCAATACTCCAAATAGCTCTTATTTGGTTTTCGGTATAGCCCATAGCCAAATCATTTGGGTAAAGTTTTAAAATTTTTTCAGCTACTCTAGGCATAATGTCGTTCTTAGAGCCGTGGCACTGCAAGGACGTACTGTTCGCAACGAATGGGTAATATTATTCGATTTTACAATCTTGAAACAAAATATCGCTTGGTTTTTCCAATTTAGCGCCATTTATATTGAAATTTACCTTTTCAAAACGGATATTGTTACTGCCCAGAACATCAATGACCGAATCGGGTGTTTTGATGCTACTGTTTTTAACCGTTACGTTTTTAGCATCGTGAATAATGGCCAGGTTGCTGCAGTTGGCATCAACATTATCTATGGTTAAATTGGTAAGAGGGGATTCGGGAATGCCGTAAATTTTTAAAAAGTGGGTGCCATTTTCAATAATAATATTACTAATGGAGATGTCGCGGTAAAACGGCGTTAATGCATTTATCTCGCGCGCGGGCAAACGTTCGGCCAGTTCGCCAACATAGGCCGGGGTGCCCAGCATGTCCCATTTTATACAGGTGGCCTCTAGGTTCATTCGTATTCTGTCATAATACAAATGTTCGCCACCACCACCTCGAGGTCTTCGGGTTTTAAAACGAATACCAACTACGGTGCCTTCAAACACGCAATCGTGAACGTAAAGATTTTTGATGGTTCCTGCTGTTTCGCTTCCGCAGGTAATACCGCCGTGGCCTTTTTGGGCCAAACAGTTTCTAACTACCACATTTTCGGTGGGTTTGTTAACTTTCAATCCGTCTTCTCCACGACCCGATTTCATGGTAAAACAATCGTCTCCCGTATTTAGCGTGCAGTATTCGATAAGCACATTTTTTGAAGATTCTACATCAATACCATCGCCACGCGGAATACCATACGAATTTACATAGACGCCGCGAATAATAACATTGTCGCAGTACGTAGGTACAATGTTCCAAAAGGCTGTGTTTTCTAATGAAACCCCTTCGATGTAAACATTTTTGCAATTTATGGGTGAAATAAATTTAGGAGGGAAAATCCAATCTTCTTTAGAACCATCGTGAATACGTTCTTCGGCAGGTTTCGATAAATCGACTAAACTTTCAATGGGTTGGGTGTACGAGCGTTCTTTGATTTCGCCGTCAAACGGACCAATCAATTTTCCTTTTCCGGTAATGGCTATATTTTCTTGTCCGTTAGCATAAATACAAGAACCCAACGCCATGACTTCCAAACTTTCAACACGGGTAAAAACAACGGGTAGGTAATCTTTTATATCGGTGCTAAAACGCAGGGTTGCACCTTCTTCGATATGTAAATTCACGTTGCTTTTTAGCGAAATACGTCCTGTGTACCATTCGCCTTTAGGGATAATGACTGTTCCGCCACCAGTTTCTGTAAGGCTATCTATGGCATTTTGTACCAAATTGGTTATTAGTGTGCTTTTATTTTCCGGAAGTCTGTCTTCTAAATTTATGTTGGTATCAGGAAATGTTGGCTTTTTGAAATTAGGCATGTTAAACGGCACCGAAACAGGGGCAATTGTATCGGGCATAACCAAGTGGCCAACCTCTTCTTTAGTGGGTATGTCGCTTAATTGAGAGTAATCGGCGCCAATGGGAGGAGCTTGTTTGCAGCTAAAAGTTATTGTTAAGATAATCAATGCAATGGAAAGTCTCATAGTTCTAGTGTCGGTTTATGATACGTAAAAGTATAGGATTTATTTTAACAACGATCCAAGTTTTGTTCGTTGTTTTTTCTTATAATAGGGGCTTAGTGTTTAAAAAACACTGTACAATGTGGTAACTATTTTGCCTTTGTTGTTTTCTAAATGGTGTTGGTCGAGGCACTCTTCTTCTTTAACATTAAAATTAAAAGGTGGTTCTAAAATATTAACACCACTATGGTGTTTTGTACGATTGCCTTGCCCGGAAATAATGTCGACATTGGGCGTAAAATGACCTAAAGGAATGTGCTCTGTTAAAATGATGTATTTAAATGAAGTCAATTTTTTTAAGATATTTTGAATTTCAGAGTTGGACAAATGTTGAAGTACTTGTCTTAAAATGATACAATCAGCTTGCGGAATATCGTCTTTTGAAATATCGAGACAATAGAACTCTAAGTTATTAGCGTGAAAACGTTTTTTATTATGTTCAATCAGTTTTTCTACAATATCGACGGCTATATATTTTTGGGAATATGGCGTTAGGTGTTGCCCGATATTAAAATCGCCGCAGCCCAAATCGCAAACAGTCAAAGGGAACTCAAAAGATTTTAAAAAGGAAATTACGGAGTTTAAATACGGATTAACAATATTAGACTCATGTGAGCCTGCGCCAGAATAAAAGTCGAAATCGGTGCCGCCCCAAAGGTGTTTGTCGTAAATCTGCTCCATTACTGCTTTGGTTGGCCAAGGTGTTTTTGTTCTTTTTGTCACTTACTGTTTAATTTCAGAAAGTTTACTAAAAACATCCCAAACCACAACACCGCAGCTCACCGAGATATTCAACGAGTGTTTGCTGCCAAATTGAGGTATTTCTATAACCTGGTCACTTGCAGACACTACATTTTGTGCAACGCCTTTTACTTCGTTACCAAAAACCAAAGCATATTTGGTGTTGCCTACAACTTTAAAATCGCTAAGCATGGTGGCATTTTCGGCTTGTTCGATGGAACAAATTTTTACACCTTCTGCTTTTAATTTTTCTATAGCCTTTAAAGTTTCTTCGGTATATTCCCAATCAACGGTTTCGGTGCTGCCAAGTGCTGTTTTGTGTATGTCTTTGTGGGGCGGTTTCGCGGTAATGCCGCATAGGTAAATTTTTTCAATTAAAAATGCGTCACTTGTTCTAAAAACCGACCCAATGTTGTTAAGGCTTCTAATGTTATCCAACACAATAATAATGGGTGTTTTTTTTGCATTTTTAAAGTCGTCGATACTCAATCGGTCTAATTCGCTGTTTTTCAGTTTTCGCATAATTACTAAGTTCTCCATTATTGCAAAGACAAAAGACGAAGCAACCTGTTCTTTTTAGCTCTGGATAGAAAGATTGCTTTATAGTGTTCGCAATGAGTTACATTGTTGAAATCTTAAAATAATTGTAGATAACTTGATTGTTTCCAATTTCAAGAAACATGAAATTAATAGTACATTGCATGCTACAATTTTTTCAAAAATAACATTAAAAAACCACTTCACCATTGGCTAAAAAGGCAAAAAAAGAAACCCCGTTAATGAAGCAGTACAATACTATAAAAGCAAAGTACCCTGATGCCTTGTTGTTGTTTCGTGTGGGCGATTTTTACGAGACTTTTGGCGACGATGCTGTTAGGGCGGCCGGTATTTTGGGTATTGTGTTAACCAATAGGAATAATGGTGGTGAAAAAACCGAATTGGCCGGATTTCCACACCATTCGTTAAACACCTATTTGCCAAAACTGGTAAAGGCAGGCGAGCGTGTGGCCATTTGCGATCAGCTGGAAGACCCTAAACAAACCAAAAAAATTGTAAAACGCGGTGTAACCGAACTAGTGACGCCTGGTGTGGCACTAAATGATGAGGTGCTGGTGTCTAAATCGAATAACTTTTTGTGCTCGGTGTATTTTGATAAAAAGCAAATTGGTATTTCGTTTTTGGATATTTCAACTGGCGAGTTTTTAACCTCGCAAGGTAATGCTGAGTATATTGATAAATTATTGCAAAACTTCAACCCGAGTGAAGTTTTGGTGTCCAAACAAAAACGTACACTCTTTAAAGATACTTTTGGTGAAGATTTCCATACCTTCTACTTGGAAGACTGGGTCTATCATACAGATTATGCCTACGAAACGTTGATTAAACATTTCGATACTAAAACGCTTAAAGGTTTTGGGATAGAAGATTTATACGAAGGCATTATTGCATCGGGTTCCATTTTACATTATTTGGGCGAAACACAGCACCATAAATTGGAGCATATTACTTCAATTGCCCGAATCGCAGAAAATGAGTATGTGTGGATGGATAAGTTTACCATCCGAAATCTGGAACTTTACAATTCGACCAACAATAATGCGGTAACGTTGTTGAATATTATCGACAAAACCATTTCGCCCATGGGAGGGCGCATGTTAAAACGCTGGTTGGCTTTACCTTTAAAAAGTTTAGATAAAATTAAGCAGCGGCATGAGGTGGTTAGTTTTTTAACCAAGGAAAATAGCGTGCTTCAAAAAATACAAAGCCACATTAAGCATATTGGCGATTTGGAGCGGTTAATTTCAAAAACAGCCACAGGAAAAGTGAATCCACGGGAGGTTATTCAGCTTAAAAATTCCTTGGAAGCCATTGTACCCATTAAAGCTTTGGCAACACATTGTGATAACGAATCGCTTAAAATTATTGGCGATACACTGCAAAGTTGTGATGTGCTCCGTGAAAAAATAAAGCAAATCTTGAATGAAGATGCACCGGTTAACGTTTTAAAGGGTAATACAATTGCTACTGGATTTTCTTCAGAATTAGACGAACTCAGAAACCTTTCAAAATCAGGAAAGGATTATTTGGATAATATGCTGGAACGCGAAAGCGAGCGTACAGGAATAACCTCACTAAAAATAGCATCTAATAATGTTTTTGGGTATTACATAGAAGTACGTAATACGCACAAAGATAAAGTGCCTGACGATTGGATTAGAAAGCAAACTTTAGTAAGTGCTGAGCGTTATATCACCGAAGAGCTAAAAGAATATGAAGCAAAAATTTTAGGAGCCGAAGAACGAATTTTGGCTATTGAGCAACAATTGTTTGCCGAATTGGTAAGTTGGATGAACCAATATATTAAAGCCGTACAGCAAAATGCCTATTTAATTGGGCAGATTGATTGTTTGTGTGGTTTTGCAAAATTAGCTAAAGATAGTCAATACGTGTATCCAACCATCGATCAGTCGCACGATTTGGATATAAAGGAGGGGCGTCATCCCGTTATTGAAAAACAGTTGCCTTTGGGAGAGGCTTATATTGCCAACGATGTGGTTCTAGATCGTACATCACAACAAATCATTATGATTACAGGGCCAAATATGTCTGGTAAATCGGCTATTTTACGTCAAACAGCCTTAATTGTGCTATTGGCTCAAATAGGAAGTTTTGTGCCCGCCAAGGAAGCCAAAATAGGATTGGTGGATAAAATTTTTACTAGAGTAGGAGCTAGCGATAATATTTCTATGGGCGAATCGACTTTTATGGTGGAAATGAACGAAACGGCTTCCATTCTCAACAATATTTCAGATAGAAGTTTAGTGCTTTTAGATGAAATTGGTCGTGGCACCAGTACTTATGACGGTATTTCCATAGCATGGGCCATTAGCGAATATTTGCACGAGCACCCAGCGAAGCCGAAAACACTTTTTGCTACCCATTACCACGAGCTTAATGAAATGACCGAAACTTTCGAACGTATTAAAAATTTCAATGTTTCGGTAAAAGAACTGAAAGACAACGTGCTCTTTTTGAGAAAATTGGTTGAAGGTGGCAGTGAGCATAGTTTTGGTATTCATGTAGCTAAAATGGCAGGAATGCCACAACAAGTTTTGCATCGAGCTAACAAGATTTTGAAGAAATTAGAGCAATCGCATTCCAGTGAAGAGCTTACCGATAAGGTGAAATCTATTCAAGATGACATGCAGCTTAGTTTTTTCAATTTAGACGATCCTTTACTCGAAAATATAAAGGATGAAATTTTACACACTGATATCGATACACTTACACCAGTTGAGGCGCTTATGAAATTGAATGAGATTAAACGCATGTTGGTAAAGAAAAAGCAAGCCTGAAAATAATTTCATTTATTTTTACAAAAGGCTTTGGAATTACTAGAAATATTTTAAATTTGCATCCGCAATACGATATTGCACGTTCAACAACACACTGCGAAAGTAGCTCAGGGGTAGAGCATCACCTTGCCAAGGTGAGGGTCGCGGGTTCAAATCCCGTCTTTCGCTCTGAAAATTATCTTGAAAAAATACCAAGATGCTGAAGTGGTGGAATTGGTAGACACGTTGGACTTAAAATCCAATGGCCATTATGGCCGTGCGGGTTCAAGTCCCGCCTTCAGTACAAAGCCTTTACAAGATTTCTTGTAAAGGCTTTTTTTATTAAAAAAACCACCTGTTTAGGTGGCTTTAATCTCTTTTTTTAAAAAAAAACTAATGTTATTCTTGTAGTTCTTTAGCTTTGTTTTGAACTGCATCACCAGCCTCTTTTATGGCATCGCCAGTTTCTTCAATAGCTTCGTCGGTTGCGTCAACGGCATCATCCATAGCTTTTCCTGCTTCTTCAAGGGCACCTTCAGTGGCATCAGCAGCATCGTCTGCAGCTTCTTCCATAGCATCACCAGTGTTTTCGATAGCTTCTTCTACAGAATCGGCTTTTTTGGTGTCTCTACAAGATGTAAAACTTAAGGTTAATGTTGCCATTAAAATGGTACTTAAGAATAATTTTTTCATTTGATTTTTCATTTTAGTGTTAATTATTAAAGTCGGTCATTAATTTAGTGACTTTTTTTATTAAAACTGTTAAAATTTTAACAAATATTATTTTGACCTCATTTAGATATACGAAGATAGTCTAGGATTTGGATTACGGCACCTTTGTTTTTTTCTATAAACTTTAGATTTGCAAGTCCCGTCTGGTGGCGTTTTTTTTTATTTTTTATTAATTCATTTAGAATCTGGTTGAGTTCTTTTTGGTTGGATACTGAAAACGTGCCGCCATTGGCAATGAGGTCTTTGGCCTCGGGGAATTTGTCGTAGTTGCGGCCAATAATAACAGGCACGCCAAAAACAGCAGGTTCTAAGGTGTTATGCAATCCGGTCTTGCCCATAGCCCCACCAACGTAGGCAATATCGGCGTAATTATAAATTTTGGTTAAAATACCAATGGTGTCAATAATAAAAACATTTTTATTTGAGAGTTGAACACCTTCTTTTTTGGTAAACAATACTTTAGTAACGGTTAAACGTTCTTCAATAGTTTTAATGTGTGAGGGTTTAATGTCGTGGGGAGCTAAAATGAATTTAACATGAGAAGGTGCTTCTTTATTAATGTATTCTGTAAGTAGGGCTTCATCTTCTGGCCAAGAGCTGCCAATAACCACACATAGGTGGTTGTTTTTAAAATTTTCAACAAAAGGTAAGTGATTGTTTAATTCTAATTGACTGGAAACTCTATCAAACCTGGTGTCGCCGCTAACTGTTACCTTATTGTAGTTTATAGATTCCAAAAGTTGCTTTGAAGCCTTATTTTGGGTAAAAATATGTTCGAATGCGAAAAGGGCATTCCTAAGCGGTTTGCCCCAAGTCTTAAAGTAAACTTGATTTTTTCTGAATGCTGCCGAAATTAAAATAGCCCTAAGGTCATGCTGTTTTATTTCATTTAAATAATTGGGCCAAATATCATATTTTACAAATATGGTGAGCTCTGGCCGTAGCAGGTTTATGAAGTGTTTTGCATTAGTTTTAGTGTCGATAGGTAAATATGTTACTATATCAGCTATTGGAGAATTTTTTCTTACTTCGTAACCTGAAGGTGAAAAAAAGGTTAGAACAATTTTGTGATTAGAATAATGTTCCCTTAAGATTTTAAAAACAGGAAGTCCTTGCTCGTATTCTCCTAACGAAGCGCAATGAAACCATAGTGTTTTATCGTTTTGGTTCAAAAACTTGTTTAAAGTTTTAAAAGCAGTTTTTCTACCTTCAACGCCCTGTTTTATTTTTTCGTTGAGCGGAGCTACGCAACGTAAAACAAAGCCAGCAATGTTGATGCCAATATTGTATATAAAAGTCAAAACAATCGTTATTTGTGGCTAAAATACGTTTCTTTGAGAAAATGGGTTTTATAAAATTTAAAAAACAGCTATCACTTTCATTAATACTGTTTTTCAATTAAATATTCGAGTTTGTTTGATTGTATAGCGTTAATGATTTTTGTAGTTTTGAATTCTGTTAATCCGCTAGGATTTACTTTAAAAAAGCTTTCGGGTTTTTACTGAAAGTACTAACATTTTTTTTGATGAAAAAAATTCAAATGGTTGACCTTAAAGGTCAGTATAACGGCATAAAAGATGTTGTTGATCCTTCTATACAAGAGGTTTTTGAAACTACCGCATTTATAAATGGGCCTAAGGTTCACGATTTTCAAAAGGAATTAGAGCATTATCTCGATGTCAAGCACGTTATTCCTTGTGCCAACGGAACTGATGCGCTCCAAATAGCGATGATGGGACTTGGGCTAAAGCCTGGGGATGAGGTGATAACGGCCGATTTTACTTTTGCTGCGACGGTTGAGGTTATTGCACTATTGCAATTAACACCTGTTTTGGTAGATGTTAACGAAGACGATTTCAATATCAACATCGAAGCCATAAAAAAGGCTATAACGCCAAAAACCAAAGCGATTGTTCCTGTGCATTTATTTGGGCAGTGTGCCAATATGGAAGCGATTATGGAAATTGCCGAAGCACATAATTTGTATGTTATAGAAGATAATGCGCAAGCTATTGGGGCAAACTACACTTATAAAAACGGCAAAAAAGTAAAAGCTGGAACCATTGGAGATGTAGGGGCAACTTCTTTTTTTCCTTCAAAAAATCTAGGATGCTATGGCGATGGTGGTGCTATTTTCACCAACAACGACGATTTGGCGCATACCATTAGAGGTATTGTAAACCATGGTATGTACGAGCGTTATCATCACGATGTGGTTGGTGTAAACTCAAGGTTGGATAGTATTCAAGCTGCTGTGTTGAGTGCCAAACTACCCAATTTAGATCGTTATAATGCATGTAGACGAGAAGCGGCCAAAAAGTATAGTGAAGCTTTCAAAACTTTTGAAAATATAATTACACCTAAAACAGTAAATGGCTGTGACGGTATTTGTGAAACTTGCGATTGCCATGTGTTTCATCAATATACTTTAAGAATTCAAGGAATAGACAGGGATGATTTGGTGAAGCATTTAAATGAAAATGAGATTCCTTGTGGCGTGTATTACCCTATACCGCTTCACAGACAAAAAGCTTATACAGACGAAAGATATAATGAATCTGATTTTTCGGTAACAAATCAGTTGGTGAAAGAAGTTATTTCATTGCCTATGCATACCGAGTTGGATGACGAGCAAATTGAATACATTACTTCAACCATAACACAGTTTATAAATGGATAAAATATTAGTTACTGGCGGACTTGGTTTTATAGGGTCGCATACCGTTGTAGAATTGCAAAACGAAGGTTACAACGTTGTTATTATTGACGATTTATCTAATTCTTCTGAAAATGTATTGGAAGGTATAACTGCAATTACGGGTAAAAAACCTGTTTTTGAAAAATTAGATTTAAAAGACAAGTCTAAAGTAGAAGCTTTTTTTGCAAAACATAACGATGTAAAAGGTGTTATCCATTTTGCTGCAAGTAAAGCTGTTGGTGAGAGTGTTCAAGAACCACTTTTGTATTATGAGAACAATATTGGTACATTGGTTTATATATTAAAGGAATTAAAAAAACTTCCGGAAGCCAGTTTTATTTTTAGTTCTTCGTGTACGGTTTATGGGCAAGCAGATGAATTGCCAATTACCGAAAATGCCCCGGTAAAACAAGCTGAATCGCCATACGGAAACACCAAGCAAATAGGAGAGGAAATTATTAGAGACACCTGCAAGGTAACCCCAAACTTAAAAGCTATTGCGCTGCGTTATTTTAATCCAGTTGGAGCTCACGAATCTGCTGAAATAGGAGAATTGCCCATTGGTGTTCCACAAAACCTGGTACCCTTTATTACGCAAACCGCCATTGGTATTCGTGAGCAGCTCTCGGTTTTTGGAGATGATTACCCAACGCCAGACGGAACATGCATTCGCGATTACATTCATGTGGTCGATTTGGCAAAAGCACATGTTGTGGCTTTGCAGCGTTTATTAGAAAATAAAAACAAAGCCAATTACGAAACCTTTAACCTAGGTACGGGAAAAGGAAGTTCTGTGCTCGAAGTGGTTAAATCTTTCGAAAAAGTTTCTGGTGAAAAGCTTAACTATAAAATTGTTGGCAGACGCGAAGGTGATATCATTTCAGCTTATGCCGATACCAAAAAGGCCAACGAAGAACTAGGCTGGAAAACCAAATTAACCCTTGATGACGCCATGCGTTCGGCATGGAAGTGGGAAAAAGCAGTTAGGGGTAAAGAATGAAACATTAATTTTTTTAAATGTTCAAAGCCATTCTAATTTTTAGAATGGCTTTTTTTGTACCCCATTATTGCGTTAAACAAGGTAAAAGATTATCGGCTATTACCTTTTTAAGAAACTTTTAAGAGTAAAAAACGACTTAATTAATAATTTTCAACATAAGTTGTGTCATGCTATATATTTAAACTAGTATTTAATTGTTAACTCATGTTTTCTAGACCAAAAATATTGTTTGTGGTCTTCAGTCTGGTGGTCATTTTTAATGGCTTTTCGGCCACACCATCATTGTATCAAATCGATAGCTTGATACACGAAAAAAATATGAGTCATGACATGACCAAGCTCGATTTGTTGGTTTTATATGAAGAAGCGCTAATAGAAGGCAGTAAAGATTCACTTAACATTTTTAAAGATTTGGCTTTGCTCAATGCCGAGTTAGAACAACCTGAGGATGCCTATAGCTACACTAAAAAATATATTGATAACACTTTAGATTTTTCAATATTAAACAATGGTGTTTATGAAAATATTTCTGGAACGGTATCTTACAAGAAGCTAAAAGATAAGTATATTACTAATGTAGATGTCTTGGCGTTTATATATTTTTACGTGGCACTTATTGGTTTTTTCTTTATGATAACCATAAACTTTACAAAAAAGGCCAATACTTTTGCGAAATTTTTTATCGCTGGTTTTGTTGGGGCACACTCCTTATTTGTTTTGGAGTTTGTGCTGTACATGACTAATATTCAATATCAATTTGCTTTTACCTATCGCATGTCGGCTGCTGCTGCACTTTTGTATGGCCCATTGTTGTATTTTTATTTTAAAAGTGTTACCGAAAAGTTTCAATTTAAGACTAAATATATCCTCCATTTTTTGCCAACAATACTATTGTTGCTATTTCTGTCGCCGGTTTACATGGCAACGTCCTCCGAAAAAGTGAGAATGATGCTGGGCATTCATGCTACTTATAAAACCTACGATATTGTTGTTTTTGTTACAAAAATCGTTTCGCTTTTGGCTTATGTTTATTTCACGGGAAAATTGCTCAAATCAAATACCGATAAGGATACTTCCGACACAAAAGTTCTGCAAAAAAACCGTTGGAAACGCTATGTTTATAAAATACATATAGTCTATGTATTATCGTATTTACTTTATGGTATTTCGGTTTTTGGGGCCTTGGGGTCTGTTTCTAGTTTTATCTACCATGTTCAAATTGGTGTAATGTCTGTAATGATAATATATATTGCTTACATGGCCTATGTGCAACCCAGTATTTTTGATAATGAAATTGCCCTGCTTAAAGGCAAACTCTTTCCTGAAAAATATCAAAAGTCTGGACTTACAGATGGGCTTTCAAAAGAGTTAAGCGAAAACTTAATTAAGCTTATGGTTGAAGAAAAAGTGTATAAGGAAAACAATATTAGCCTCGAAATACTGGCCGACAAGCTAAACACGACGCGCCATAATACTTCACAAATTATAAATGAAAACTTCAATATGAATTTTTTCGAGCTTATCAATAAATTCAGAATTCAGGAAGCTGTTAATTTATTTATTCTAGATGTAAATGGAAACCTAAATATTATTGATGTGGCTTACGAAGTTGGCTATAATAACAAGGTCACCTTCAATAAAGCTTTTAAAAAGGAAATGGAACTTACACCATCAGAGTTCATCAATTCCAAAAAAAAGCAAACCGTAAAGGTAAATATCAGGTAAACTATATTCGGAAGGGTAAACTATTATAGGGTTTACCGCAAATAGTTGTTAAAATCTCTTTTTTTACTTCAAGCAAACTGAAAAAGGAATGGTGGTTTAAAAAGAGCTTTACTAAATACAATTATGATTTCTCTAAACTTTGATTTCATTTTTGTCACGTATAATTTTTTTGAATTAGTCACTTGAAAAAAATCTTTACCACCTTCCTTTCTTCAAGTTGCATGGACTAACTCAAAACATATTTTTATGAATTTAAAGAACTACTACTTAGTAATAGTTTTTGCGCTGTTGTGTGCAATAAAATCTTTCGCACAGCAAAAAACTATTTCAGGACATGTTGTCGATAAAAATAACTTGCCGCTTCCCGGAGCTACAGTAATAATTAAAAAAACAACCGTTGGCACATCAACCGATTTTGATGGTAACTACAAATTAACTGTAAGCCCAAACGATGTACTTGTTTATAGTTATGTGGGGTATATAACATATGAGGTTATGGTTGGTAGTTCCAATCAAATTAATGTCACTTTACATGAAGATACGATGGCCTTAGAAGAAGTTGTAGTTGTGGCCTATGGCGCACAAACTCGAGAGTCTATAGTAGGCTCCGTGGGCGTTGTGTCTAGTTCAACTATTGAAACACAACAAGTAACTTCGCCATTGCGTGCTATACAGGGCGCGGTACCTGGTGTTAGTTTGTTAACGGCGGGTGGACAACCAGGTAGCAATCCAACTATAAGAATTCGGGGGATTTCAAGCGAGAGTTTGGCACGTGGGCCACTAATTGTGGTTGATGGCGCACCATTTAATGGTAATCTGAATACTATTAGCCAAGATCAAATTGAATCGGTCTCTGTGTTAAAAGATGCCTCGTCATCAGCATTGTATGGCTCAAGGGCATCAGGAGGTGTTATCCTTATCACGACAAAAAAAGGGCATATCAATTCTGCTCCCAAAATAACCTTGAGGTCACAAATAGGAATTTCAAACCCAACAACAGGTATACATGATCTAACTGGTCCAGAAGATTATTTGAAGCTTACTTGGCAGGCATTAAAAAATACAAGCCAATATGAAAATGGTTTGTCAGCAAACGATGCCGCACAAAATGCAACTAACGGCTTAATTGATTATTTAGGTTACAATCCGTACAGTGTATCAAACCCTATTGATGTTAATGGCAATTTGGTAGCCGGAGCAAATTTATTATGGAATTCTATCTGGGAAGACGAAGTCATTAAAGAAGATTACTTGAGGGTGAACCATAACTTAAGTTTGTCTGGTGGAAGCGAAAAAACCAGATATTTCATGTCGTTGGATTATTTAAATGAAGAAGGCCCGGTAAGACCATCAGATTTTGAAAGGATATCTTCAAGATTAAATTTAGAAACCCAAGTAAACCATTGGTTAAAAGTTGGCCTCAATTCAAGTTTTTCACGTTCATCATCAAACAATCCCGATCAAACTAGTGGTAGTACTACACAGGCTATTTCCTGGATATATGGTTTGTCGAGCATTTATCCTATTTATGCTAGAGATGCAAACGGAAATCTAATTTTAGATGGTGCAGGCGATAGGATATTTGACTTAGGAAATGGTTTGGTAACAGGGCAGGCCGTAAATAGTTCGCGTCCTGTTTACAGCGGAGAAAATTTATTGGCAAGTTTAATTTTAGGGAGAGAACGGCGGGTGCGAAGCAATTATCTGGCCAATGCTTTTGCCGAATTAAACATTACTAAAAACCTAACTTTTAAATCGCGTTTAAGTTTTGAAAATTATCTTTTCGATTCATATAGTTTTGATGACGACAAAATTGGTTCGGCATCAAATGTGCAGGGTAGGGTGTCTCAAGAACGCAATTTAACGACTACCCTTAATGCGGTTCAATCATTAAATTACAGCAAAAATTTTGGTAAACATAATGTGTCAATTGATGCTTTAACCGAAGCATATACCAACACACAAGACGATGTGCTGGCTCAGGGTACTGGGTTTCTACCTGGTGTAGAAAACCTTGACAGCAGCACTTTACCCGAAGGCGTGGGAGGCAATGTTATCACTTCACGTATCAACAGTTATTTAGGACGTGCCAATTATAATTTCAACCAAAAATATTACGCCGAGTTTTCTTTTAGGCGCGATGGCTCTGCCCGTTTTAATAAAGGGACGCGCTGGGGTAATTTCTTAGCTGGTGGCGCCAGTTGGGTGGCTACAAAAGAAAATTTTTTAAGCGATAGCAATACACTTTCTTATTTAAAACTTCGTGTTTCTTACGGTGAGTTGGGTAATAATAGAACCACAAGTCTTTTTCCTTACCAATCGGTATTTCAAACCGGATTTGTAAACGAAGGTAATTCGGGTATTCTGCTCGAGGGGGTTTCGGATGCCAACCTGAGATGGGAAAAAGTGGAATCATTTAATGTAGGAGCCGATTTTGAATTGTTAAATGGCTTAATTTCTGGTACAGTTGAATATTATAACAAAGAATCTGTCGATTTAATTTTGGATAAACCTTTACCGCGCTCACTTGGCGTTAATAAAATTGTTACCAATATTGGATCGATTAAAAATTACGGGTGGGAGGTTTCCTTGCGCTCTCTTAATATTAGCCGAGATGATTTTACATGGACCACAGGAATCAATTTTTCATTAAATAAAAATCAATGGACTAAATTGCCGCAAGACGAAATTTTAAGTGGTTCAAAACGCTACATTGTTGGCGGTTCCATTTTTGATTTTTTTATTCGTGAATGGGCAGGCGTAGATCCTGCTGATGGCAGAGGAATGTGGTTTATGGATGTAGAAGACGATGAAGGCAATGTAGTAGACAAAGTGGTAACTAAAAACTATGATGATGCTATGCGTTACGACCAAGGAAAATCCTCGCTACCAGATATTGAAGGGGGTTTTACGTCGTTTATAAAATATAAACAGTTCGATTTAAATGTACTTTTCAATTTTAGTTTCGGTGCCTATTTGTTGGATAGTGATTATTCACGACTTATAAATCCTTTTGAAAATCCTGGAGGAAGTGCGCATCCCGATAACTTCAATGCTTGGAAAAATCCCGGTGATATAACAAACTTTCCGTTGTTATTGGCTAGCAATAACGATCATGCCTCAAGATCTACACGCTTTTTATATAAAAACGATTATGTCAGGTTAAAAAGTTTAACCCTCGGCTATAATTTGCCACAAACCACTATAGAACACATTGGGCTGAGTAAGTTTAGGCTGTTTCTTCAGGCCGATAATTTTTTTACATGGCAATCGCACAAGGGCATTGATTCAGAACAGGCATTTAATGGTGTAGCTAACAATAGATCGCCATTATCAAGAACCATTACATCTGGTATCCTTTTAGAGTTTTAATATTAAAAATTGAAAGAAATGAAACGACATATATACTTTAACATATTGATACTTTTGTCTGCTTTGACTTTTTCAGGCTGTTCCGAAGAATTTTTAGATGAACCACAAAACACATCAGGGCTTCCAGAGTCGGTCGTGTTTTCAAATAGGGAAATTGTGCAATCCTTTGTGTCTGGAATTTATGCCAGATACAAGGGGCAATGGGATGATGATTTAACCGATGATGACCTACCTAATGGCAATACGTCAGATACTGATACAGGAGGGCTTTATGCCATGTATTTTGCAAGAACTATAAAAGGTAATGATTTAATACAGGCGCCAAACTGGTTTCTTTTCGATTATGCCCACGAAAATAGGGCGCCAACTTATAGAAGAACCAGTTTTACTTGGACCTTTAATTACGAATTTATCAATTATGCCAATATCTTAATTAATGGTGTTGAAAACAGTCCGGATTTAGATGAAATGACCAAAAAGGAATTCGTTGCTATAGGAAAGGCTATTAGGGCATTCCACTATTTCCAGTTAGCGTTGGAGTTTGCTCCCAATTACAACAACGATAAGAGTGTTGCAAGAATACCAATATATACCCAACCAGCTACTGGTGCTTCCATTGGAAATCCGCCTAGTTCGCTAAGTGAAGTTTACAATTTGATATTGTCCGATTTAAAATCTGCCATTCCCGATTTACCAGAAGAGCGTCTCGGCAAAAGTTACATCAATAAAGCTGTGGCCAACGGATTTTTGGCCAGGGTACTTTTGGTTACACAAGACGATTGGGCCTTAGCTTCATCAGCTGCAAAAGCAGCTTACGGAGGTGATGCGAATGCGGCCGTGGTATCAACAAACTGGGGTACAGGATTTGACGAACTTTCCGGTCAAGATTGGCTGTGGGGCATGTTTCAGGATGGTGCCAACGAGACAAACTTTTATTGGCTGTGTCCTCATGTCATGATGGACCACCTTAATCTATCACAGCAAGCCACATATATCAACAAGTATTTTGTTGAAACTTTTTCGGATACTGATGTCAGGAAATTGTTTGCTAACATTTACCAATCTTCAACACCATATAGAGAATTTATTAGTACAAAATTTGAATTTACTTTTTCTGCCGATGTACCGTTTATGCGAAAATCAGAAATGGTTCTTATTGACGCTGAAGCGCAATTTCATTTGGGCAATGAACCTGCTGCTATAGATTTACTGTTTGCATTGCAAAAAGATAGAGACCCTAATGCTATTAAATCTTCCAGTTCTGGAAATACATTGTTCAACGAAATTTTATTGGAACGCCGTAAAGAACTTTATGGCGAATTGGGGGTAGAGTGGTTTGATGCTAAACGTTTACGACGCCCCATTATTAGAGATGATGTGCACCGTGTACCCATTGATGTACCTTCAGATAGTGAGTTGTTCTATTTAACTATTCCGCAGTCTGAAATTGATGCCAATCCCAATATAGACAACAGCATTAATCAATAGCAGATTTTAATTAAAACTTACAGATGATGAAAAAAATTCTTTTTTTATACGCGATAGTACTAAGTATTTACAGTTGCGATTACGAAGATCAAAATCAAAAAACGATTAATTATGTGGCTTTTCAAACTACCTCTTATGACTTTGGGGTTGATATTGAGGGGAGCAATTCCAACGAAATCAAGGTGTATACAACTACTGTTTCTAACACTGAGCGCGTCTTTAATATTTCGGTTTTAAGCGATTTGTCAACAGCAGATCCTGCGTCGTACAATGTGCCTGCCTCAGTAACTGTACCTGCTAATGTAAATGAGGGCAATTTTACGGTGAATGTATCGGATTTAAATATCGGACCAAATGGTGAAACTTTAGTGCTGGCTTTTTCAGATGAAACCGATGCCTTTATTGGAGAACCGATAACCTTAAACATCAAGCAAATTTGCCCGTATCCAGAAACCATTTTAAATATAACTTTTGATGATTTTCCGGAAGAACAGTATTGGGAACTCTATAACGCTAACGATGTCTTACTGTTTGAAGGAGGTCCTTATCCTGGAGAATCTGAATTAAGCAGAGCACTTTGCTTGGAAAGTGGTAACTATAAAATTGTAATGGGCGATACTTATGGCGATGGTGGTGGCTCCTATACTATAACTTATAACGGTACAGTAATCGTCGCAGGTGATGGCAATCATGGATTTAGTGAAGAGAAAACATTTCAACTAAACTAAACTAACGCTTATTAGCTTCAATCCTGAAGGCGCCGAGCTATTTTGTTATAATCTCGGCGCTTTTATTTTTCAACCAATTTTTTCTTTTTAAAACTAGCAAAAACCAAAATACCCATACCTATGGTTACAGATAAATCCGCTAGGTTAAAAATACCTGTTTTAAAAACGCCGCCTAAATCTATGAAGAGGAAATCGGTTACTTTACCATATACCAGCCTGTCATAAACATTAGCAACACCGCCACCAATAATACTGGAAAAAGCAAAAAGCGACCAGCGATCTAAGCTTTTATCCCTTATGATGTAACTTAGCACAAATCCTAAAACTAAAACAGGTAAAACAAGCAGTAAAACGATGCGCATTGTTTCGTTTAACTCGCTACCCATGCCCAGAAAAGCTCCCGTATTCTCAACGTGCATTAAAACAAAAGCATCACCAATTAAAGGAATACGTTCACCCGAACTGATTTCATTTCTAAGTCCAACGTTGGCTCTAACCAACACTTTCGAAATTTGATCGGCAGCAATGGTTAAAACAATAACCGCGGTGATAAATAAGGAGCGTTTGCTTAGCTTCATTTAGCTCTTGGTTTCAAAAGTTGCAGAAACGGTTTCAGCTTCACGATTTATCTTTTTTACCAAGCCCTGTAATACTTTACCAGGTCCTACTTCTGTAAACAATGTAGCACCGTCAGCAATCATTTGCTGTACAGACTGTGTCCATCGTACAGGTGCGGTAAGTTGAGAAATTAAGTTGGTTTTTATGGCTGCTTCATCATTTACGGCATTGGCCGTAACATTTTGGTAAATTGGGCAGTTGGGTTTGTTAAAAGTGGTGCTCTCAATGGCAGCAGCCAATTCCTCACGAGCTGGTTCCATTAAAGGAGAATGGAAGGCTCCACCAACCGGCAATACCAAAGCACGACGTGCACCTTCTTCTTTTAAAGCTTCGCAGGCTTTATTTATAGCTTCAACTTCACCAGAAATAACTAATTGACCAGGGCAGTTGTAGTTGGCCGCAACTACAACACCTTCGGTGGTAGCACATATTTTTTCAACAATATCATCATCCAAACCTAAAACGGCAGCCATAGTGCTAGGCTGCAATTCACAGGCTTTTTGCATGGCTAAAGCACGTTGTGAAACTAATTTTAATCCGTCTTCAAAATTTAAAGAACCGTTAGCCACCAAAGCTGAAAATTCACCAAGCGAATGGCCAGCAACCATATTGGGCTTAAAACTGTCGCCCAAGGTTTTGGCTAAAATTACAGAGTGTAAAAATATGGCTGGTTGAGTAACCTTAGTTTGTTTTAAGTCTTCAGCAGAGCCTTCAAACATGGTGTCTGTAATGGCAAATCCTAAAATATCATTTGCTTGCTCAAAAAGTTCTTGCGCCATTGGAGAGTTTTCGTAAAGGTCTAAACCCATTCCTGAGAATTGGGCGCCTTGACCTGGAAAAATATATGCGTTCATAAGTTGATTCGTTTTTTAGTGATGCAAAAATAGGAATAAAAATGCAACTATAAATTATTTGTTGCTGCTTCGGCACAACGTTCACCGTCCATGGCTGCCGACACAATACCACCAGCATAGCCTGCGCCTTCACCACAGGGATAAAGGTTAGAAATTTGCAGGTGCACCAATTTTTTATTTCTAGGAATGGAAACAGGTGATGAGGTGCGCGATTCAACCCCAACAATATTGGCCTCGGCAGTGTAATAGCCCTTCATTTTTTTTCCGAAAGCATCAAAACCTTTTCGCAATCGGCTGCCTATTAATTTGGGTAATAATGAATGTAATGGCGCTGATTTTAAACCTGGTTGGTATGAGGATTCATTTAAGCTACTAGACAGTTTCCCTTCTACAAAATCGGTTAGCCGTTGGGCGGGAGCGGTTTGGCTTCTTCCGCCAGCAGTAAAAGCTAGTTTCTCTAAATTCTTTTGGTATTCCAAACCTTTTAAAACACCGTATTTTTCATATTTCGGTAAATCTTTATCTACATTAATCTCAACCACGATACCAGAATTGGCATAGAGGTTGTTCCGTTTTGAGGGCGACATGCCGTTTACCACCACTTCTCCGTTAGCAGTGGCTGCGGGAACGATAAACCCACCCGGGCACATGCAAAAGGAATATACCCCACGGTTGTTAACTTGATGAACTAAACTATACGCAGCAGCAGGCAATAATTCGTGCCGCTCGCCCGAAAAATGGTACTGAATGGAATCGATAATATGCTGCGGATGCTCTACGCGAACCCCCATGGCAAACGATTTGGCTTCTAAAGCCACTTCCTTTTTGTGAAGCATATAAAAGATGTCGCGTGCCGAATGTCCTGTGGCTAAAATAACTTTGTTTACCGCCAACTCATCACCATTTTTTAATGTAATAGTTTGGATTTTATTATCACGTATTTTGAAGTCGGTTACACGCGTTTCAAAATGAATTTCGCCACCGTATTTTAAAATAGTCTCTCGGATATTTTTTACCACTTTAGGGAGTTTGTTAGTGCCAATATGTGGATGAGCATCTACCAAAATTTGATTGGTTGCCCCGTGATATACCAGATTTTCGAAAATACGACGCACATCGCCACGTTTTAAACTTCGGGTGTATAATTTGCCATCGCTGTAAGTACCAGCACCACCTTCGCCAAAGCAGTAATTAGAATCTTCATTTACAATATGGTTTTGGTTAATGGCCCTCAAATCGCGCCTACGGTCGCGTACATTTTTGCCACGTTCCAAAACAATGGGCTTAAATCCTAATTCGATACAGCGTAGCGCCGCGTACATGCCTGCTGGACCAAAACCGATAATATGTATAGGTTTGGCGTTGGAGACGTCTTTGTAATCAAAATGGTATTCGGAAGTTTTTGGAACGTCCTCGTTGATAAAAACAGAAACTTTATAATTAAAAATAATGTTCGGTTTTCGAGCGTCAATCGATTTACGAAGCACTTTAATACCCGAAATATCAGCTTGATCAATAGCTAATTTTTCTGCAGATTTTAAGATTAGAATATCACTGATTTCTTCCTCTTGCAAACTAACCCGAAGCTGAATGTCTTTTACCATACTGCAAAAGTACTTGAATTTTTTCATTCGGAAATTCACAAAAACCGAATAAAAAAAATTCGTGAACTAACAAAGTGGTTACTAATGTGAAACTAAATTTTGCAATTTTTATTAAGGAATAATTTAGTTTTTTACAGAAGAAAATTAGCGAAAATACTTTGTGGTTGTATAAGCCTGATAAATAGTTTCTAGGTCGATAGCATTAGCATTGCCCTGATGGACAACCAAGCGATATTTTAAAGCAGTGGGTTTGGTGGTTGATAAAGGTACGGCTTGTGCTCCTGGAAATGGATACACAGCGTTTTGCATACTATGTTTGGAGCGTAAAATCCAGCGGTTGATGGGGTCAGGGTTATCGGGGTGACATAAAATGGCGATTCCCGAAAGTGTTCCGTTGTCTTCCATAGCACCAGAAATATCCATCCAATTACCCGCTTTTACGGGTAAATTCTTAGGTTCAATTGATCCCGTTGAGCTCGTGAATGTTACATCATCAGGTAGTTTTATTCTTGGTGAAAAGCCACCATAACCTTTTTCGTTTTCCGAGCCGCCAATGTGCAGACTTTCTTCTAAAGCCAACAATGATATGGTAATGTCAATTTCTCGATAATTGATTTTTTTTGGGTGTACGGTAATGGTCGTTATTTCTTTTACAAAGGGTTTTTGCATGCCGTTGTCGTCTAGCCACAAATTTGATTTCCAAAACACTTCGGCCTGTATCGCTTTCGCGGAAGTGTTAGTTGAAACAGGTCTAACTGAAGCCACTTCCCATGAAAAATCTTTGATTTCCCAGCCATCACCAATGCGCTTTTTGCCAATATATAATTGGTGCCACGCCCAAAAAACACCACGTTGGTGCAGGTGGTCTTCAGGAAAGTCTTCGGTTAAAACGGTGCCATTTAATGAATAGAGGGGGTGGATATAATTGGCTCGGCTATATGTTCCTTTGTAGCTTTTTTTGGCGATTTGATATTTTAAAATACTGTCAGTTCCTTCCGTAAAGTGAGCGCCTTCAGTATTAATATGAATCTTAACTGATGATGAATTTGAACATCCTAAAAAGCTAAAAGCGAATAAAAAAAAGAAGAACCATTTCATTTTAAATGCGTTTTAAAAAAGTTGTAAAGTACTGTTAAATCAGAAGAATTTTGTGGCACCGAATGCCCTTTTCCATAGTCAATTAGGGTTGAGGTTGGGACATTTAGGTTATCCAATTTATTTTTAAAAAAACGAATTTGGTCAGCGTAATATGATTCATCGGTGGTGTTGTAAAAAAATAGGGTTGGGGCTGTTTTTTTAGATTCTACCAAATAACTGGCTCCCATGGTTTCCCAAAGTTCTCGGTTATCTTCTAAATCGCCCCATGCCCACGGACAACGTAATTCCAAGTTTTTGTCGCCGTCATCCAAAGTATTGTAGATTTGAGTATAATCGAACACGCCAGGACCGAGAGCCGCGGCTTGTACATCATCTGAAACGCCCAAATGAAAACCAGTATTTTCAAATTCCTGAACTGATTTGTCGCCAATAGCCAAGGATCCTGCTGTCGAGCCACGTGAAAAACCGTAAATGCCAATGTTGCCCGAAAGTCCAAAATCGTCACTTTTAGCACGAAGCGTACGAATAGCCGATTTTACTTTTCGAACCGCATCGGGGTTGGTTTGGTACGATTTGTAGGTGCCGTTTTTCCCACCAACAGGTTTTCCGCTACCCCAAGGCGCGTATTTCGGGTGGTCGGCAATGGCCCAAGCCATGCCGTGTGCCGGTGCGCCTTCCAAAACCGAGTCGTTAAAACCTGCGAAAGTGTAGGGTAAAAAGGAGCGCTTGTTTTTGTTGGTGTTGGTAAGTTGGTTTTTGTCTTCGTTAAACGTGGCGTAGCTGTTACTATATGAAAAGGACAGTACTACGGGAACTTTCTTTTTCGGGTTGGCGGGATAAATAATATCCATGTTTAGAGAGTCGCCCACTGTGTATTGTTTTGGCGTATTGTACACCGTGGGGTCATCCTTAAAATAGGGTACATTTCTGGCAATGCGGTAACCTTCAAAAAGCACGTACGATTGTAACACCGAACAGTCGTTTAAGCCACAAAATGAACCATTGGCAATCGAATCGTTTATGGCCATAATCTCTTGGTTTATTTTGGTAGGAACGTTATTTGGATGGTTTTTATAGTCGAGTTCAACAACCCGATACCCTTGATTGAGCAACCAATTGACATCTTGTTTGTTGCTGTTTTGGCCAATTTTTTCGAAAGCTAAATCTTCGAGATACACGACGGTGAGGTGATTACCTGAAACGTCTTTTATCGGGGATTTGGATTCTGATATTTTGTAGGGAATCGGTTTATTCAATTTATAACTCGCCCATTTTGTCGAAGAACAAGCGGTTATTGAAACCAAAACTATTAACAAGTAAATTTTAACTTTTAACATGCCTAAAAGTAATCAAAAACTTAGTACAAGTTAAATGTGTTTCAATCTTTAATATGAAGTTCTAAATTAAATTCTTGAACGACTAAAGTGTCTTTTTCTCCCAAATTATTATACGATTCAGAAATAAATATATTGTTAATTCTTTGTCTTGCATTTTTGTATTGATTGTAACCTTTATAGCCTATATGGTAGAAATCTAAAAATGGCATAATAAGAGTGTTTCCATTTTTTTTTACATAATAACATTCTTGTAATTCAAATGTATTGCTGTTTATTAAATAATTAAATCCTAAATCTTTATAATACAAAGGTTTGTATTTAAAATGATTTGAATAATAATCATAAACACCAACAGAGCCCTTTCTGATGATTTTATCTTCCCAATAGGTTATGCTCGGGGTTTCATATAAATTAAATAATGTTGGCAATGTATAATATTCGTTGTAAATCTCTAAAGATGTAGGTGATAAATATGTTGCAGAAAATGCATCTGCTATATTATAATTTTCTAATTCAGTTAGGTGATTTTTAATTCGTTCAATTATTTTTAAGGTAGTTTTTGAATCTTTTATTTCACCTTTTTTAGTAAAGACTCTAATCTTTTGACCATGAATTTCAGAGGGAGTGAATGTGGTTGGGTATTCAATAATGTATTCTTCTTCTTTTGAGCAAGAAATAAATACTAAAGCGCAAATAAAAAAACTTAAAATCTTTTTCATGTCATCATAATTAGTTGCTACAATTACCATCAATTAAATTTTGTTTTGTTGGATTATAAGCATTCTTCTCTATTGTCATATCAAGATTAGGAAGGTTTTTAATGAGTGGCTCAACGCCACATAGGTTTGTTAAATTAGAATTCCATCTCACTCTAAGATATCCAGCAGTAGATAAATTTTTTAAACCATTTAGATTAGTTATGCTGCCATTACCAGAGATATCTAAATATCCACCAACAGAATTCAAATTAGTTAAGCCATCCAAGTTTTTTAACTTTGCATTTCCTATAATTTCTAAACGAGCAGCAAAAGGAGAATCATTATTTACATCGCTAATGGTTGAAATATTTTTCAACCCATCAATGTTTTCTAAAGATTCATTTTGCTCAATTCTTAATAATTTTAAGTTGCTACTGATGTTTTCTAATCCATCTATATTTGTTAGTTGCGAATTATCAAAAATCCATAATCTTTCAATATATGTAATTTTTTTAAGTGAGTTTATGTTGGTTAATGCTGTATTGCCTAAAATAGCTAATCCTTCATCAATGGATTTTAGGTTACTGAGTGGCTCTATATTTGACAATACCGTGTTGCCTGAAATTATTAAAGAACCAATAGACGATAAAGTACTCAAACCCTCAATATTCGTTATTGATGATGTTTGATTTCCATAATCAACACCAATCATTACAGCTCCAGTTACTTTAGTGTAGCCTTCTTTTCCAAAATCGTCAACTTGTTGTTGGGTGTTAAAAATGATATCACTCTCATAAACAACTTCGGGTTCTTGGTCCTTGGAGCAGTTGAATAAAAGAATAAAGAAGGAAAGAATAAATGTAATTTTTTTCATTTCGAGATTTATGAGATATCAGTCGAAATATAATAAAAAATAATCTTACATAAATAAATTAATCGACAAAGCGAATCCTTCCCTTTTTTGAAAGTGCCATCAAATCCTGTAAATCGTAAAACTTTAAAACGCCGTATAGTACATTGGTGTACACATCTTTTTGCATGGGGTTTTCCAGAAAGTTGTAAAACGATTTTATGGACCTTGAGATTTCGGTCTTATCAATGCGATTATCCAAATAAGTGGCATGTATGGCAGTTGGCCCATAAAGACCGTTGGCTATGATTTTAATGTTGTGATTTTTTAGGTTTTCAGTTTGTTCAATAAAATCAAGTACGGTCATCACATCCACAACACGTTGCCCCATGATGGGTTTCCCAATGTGCATACTGGCCATGGCGTTGCGGTATTCCCAGTTCCAATATTTGGAGTCGTTGAGGTTTATTGGGTCGGCCGTTTCGCCAAATCCGCGTAAATCGGGCGCCACCAAAATATGGTTTTGGTTGATGTGGTGGTCTATCAGTGATTCGTTATTAAGTACATCTGCTTTTCCGCTTTCATTTAAGTAGATGATGAGCTCGCTTTTTGCGTTGGCCTGTTCGGGCATAAACACCAAACAAGGCAGTGGCATTTGCCCAACTCTATTGATTTGGAATTTGTACAAATCGAATTTTCGATAAGATTTAGAACCGGTTGGGTGGATATCTAGTTTTTCTGTCGGCAGTTTATCAATTCCCAAAAGTTTTAATACTTGGGTTCGTATTTCAATGCTATCTTTTTTCAAAAAAGATATTCTGCTGCTTTTCAATTCTTGAAATTGTTTCCTGTGGAATTCAGGTATGGAAATATTATCAGCAATGGAGGTAATGACCTGTCCTGTTTTAGTGCAATTTAGGTTTTCAATATCGGCTGAACGCGTTTCGGTTTCCTTTACTTGGGCGTTATCATCGTAAAACCATGTTTTAAACCAAGTGGTCATGGCTTCACGCTTAGGTTTTGGCATGCCATGCCCAGCTTCAACCGAAAAAAACTTTACATGAGAAGGTTTTCCAAGAGCAGTGTAGGCCGCTTCCAAATCTTTAAAGGCCTGCTTGGCACCCCAAAAATCTACAAAATCGTATTTACCGGCCATAATCAATATAGGTTTTGGGGCCATCATCAACACAAAATCGGCAAGCTCCAAATGTTCCCTGCCTTCATAGGGAATATGCTGACAGCCATCGGAAGCACCATAAACTTCTAATACCTTTTGACGTTTTGTAAAATAGCTGCATACTGTGGCGACTTTAATGCGCTCGTCGAGCCCCAGCATGTAGGTTGCTTGTGTGCCGCCGCCCGAACTCCCATAAATGCCTATTCTATTTTTGTCGATATCGTTCCGGGTTTCCAGATAATCGATGGCGCGGTGGTTGTCCCAAAATTCATAAGCTGCCAAACTAGACCCCAAAAGGTTAGCACTGGCATTGAGGAGGGTGTGTTCGGTGGTTGCACCTCGTGTACGGGATTTACTAGTGTCGTCAATAAATTGAATGCGTTCGCCCTGTCCAATAGGGTCGACCACCAAAACGGCTATTTTATTTAAAGCCATTAAAGTGGCGACCTTGGATAAAGGTGCTTTTCCTTGTAATCCATGGCCGCACAAATGCAACGTTACAGGAAACGGACCTTTGCCGTTTGGAATATAAAGGTTGGCCGTCACATATCGCTTGGGAAGGCTTTCAAAAATAATATTCTCAACCCTAAAGCCATCCAATTGGGTAACGCCGACTACTTTGACGTTGAGCTTGCTTTTTTCGGGGAAATCGCCGATAATATTTTTGTAACGCTCAATACTTTTATCTCTGTAGTTTTTGAGGCTTTCTTTCGATTTAATGGCTTCAGCAAATACTATATCGCGATTAAGGTATTGTTGTTGAATATTGCGTAACAAAAAATTATTGTATGCTGTGCTCATTCGCCATGAGAGTGCGTTGCCTGACTCTTGTGCTATTCCTTTTAGGCCAATAAAAAGCATGGCGGCATAGGCATATCGAATAAGTTTCATTTGTAAACGGCTTAATAACTTGTTTACAAATTACATAAATTAAATGAAAGAAAAATGAAACTTAATCTGAGTCTACTTTCTTTCGTAGGTAATAAACGAAAAGTCATAATCGTGATCGCTATCTTTTTTATGAAAGATATTTGCAGTTTCTTTCCAAACGCTGTGGTCTATTTCGGGGAAAAAGGCATCGGCTTCAAAACTTTCGTGTACACGTGTTAATTCAATTTTATCGACAAGAGTCATGGCTTGCTCGTAAATTTGTCCGCCACCAATAATGTAAGGCTGTGGGTCACTTTTAGTAGCGTCAAGTGCATCTGCCAAACTGTGCACGACAATAACACCGCTTGGTGCTTTATAATTACTTTGGCGTGTAATGACAACATGAGTACGGTTAGGCAAAGGTTTTGGGAAACTCTCAAAGGTTTTGCGTCCCATAATAATATGGTGGCCACAGGTAAGCGTTTTAAAGCGCTTCAGGTCGTCGCTTAAATGCCAAATAAGCTGATTGCCTCGTCCTATAGCATTGTTTTCTGCTGCGGCAGCTATAATGGTTAAAACTGAATTCTTGTTTTTTAGCTTTTGCGCCGTTTGTTCTGTGTGAACTTTATTCTGGATTAAAAGATCGTCATCCTTAGGAAGGTTTTCTTTTATTTTTCCAATACGCTTTTTTTGTTTGGCAACTAGTTTTTCTAATTGTTGTTGTTCCCAGTCTTTGCCCAAAAATTTATGGGTAACAAAAACGTTAAAAACGTGGTACAGAAGAAAAAATAACCACAACAGAATGGCGAATAAAAACCATTCCATGCCAAACGGCTTGAATGCTTTTCCAATTCCTAAAATGGTATTAGCGATAATCAGAAAAACAGAGCCAATTAAAAACAGTACAAAATGGGTATATAAACGTTTCTTTTGTTTAATACGTTTTTGGGCATTTTCAATTAACTCTAACTGCTCTTTGTCTATTTGCGGACTGGCTTTTTTCTTTCCAAACATATGTGTAAAATAAAGATTGTAAAGTTAAATTTTTTTTCTTCATTACATAGTTAATGTGTAAATACTGAAAAATAAAACTCAATAGAGATCAATTTTCGATTAAAACCCTTGAAAATCAGTCTAAAGCGCATGTGTTGGCTTTAACGATATTCTAAATATTTTAGAGATTTTTTTGTTTACTTCAATTTTAATCGATTGCACGTTAACAAAATGATAATTCTTCATTGTAATATAACTTTAACGAATGTGCCTAACGAATTGTTTTATAAATTTGTACCATAATACAACACAATTTAAAATTACAATTATGGCTATTAAAAAACAATACCTAAAAAGCAAACCGGTTTGTAAGGTAACTTTTTCTTTACCTGCAGAAGATGCGAAAAAAGTTTCTGTAGTAGGGACTTTTAATGACTGGAATGAAAAGAAAACAGCACTTAAAAAACTAAAGAACGGTACGTTTAAAGGTACTGTGGATTTAGAAACAGGAAGTACTCATGAGTTTAAATACATTGTTGATGGTGTATATGTTAATGATGAAGCTGCCGATGCTTACGCCTGGAACGAGTATGCCGGGGCAGAAAACGGTGTGTTAAATCTGTAATTTTCAGTAAAGCATATAAAAATTAAAATGCTCCCATTTTATTTATGGTAGCATTTTTTTTTTGAGTTAACAAAGGTCGGGCTTTTGGTAATCACTGCATCTTTTGTCGAGGAACTCCAATAAACACGCACGCAGTACATAACACTGTCTTAGTTTCCCTGTTTTGAATGTTGCCAGAGCGAAAAGGAGTTACTTTTTCCTTTCTAGGTCCTTTTCAGAGTTGTCTATACCTAGCATTATGGGGATAGCGTAAGGGACAACGACGGGTTTTCCACGGTGATACCCAGGTCTGGTTAATTTCGGTATTAATGCTATTACCCTACGTGCTTCTTTTTCTAATGCACGATGTCCGCCTTTAGCTTTAATTTTAGTAATATTTCCTTGGGTGTCTACTTTAAAAAAGACATTTATTTTCACCAAACCATCTGGCAGTCCTAGGTTGTATGCTATATTGATATTAAAGTGTTTAGCGATGTGTTCTGATATTTTATCAGACATACATTTTTTTAAAATAGCATTGACTAATTTTTTGTTACATCCTTTATAAACAGGAACTTCTTCGACAACTTCAAATGAGGCATCTTCGGAATCATTAACCGTTGGTGTTTTTTGATTTTGAGCAAATATTACATTTGAAAAGATAAAAACTACCAGTGCGAGTTTCTTCATAAAAAATATTTAAACTGCTACGGCGCCTTTTATATGCGGATGCGGATTGTAATCTTCTAAAGTGAAATCGTCAAAAGTAAAATCAAAAATATCTTTTACATCTGGATTTAACTTCATTTTTGGTAACGGTCGAATATCTCTAGATAACTGCAGTTCCAATTGTTCAAAATGGTTACTGTAAATATGTGCATCGCCAAACGTATGGATAAATTCTCCAGCCTCGTAGCCACAAACTTGTGCCATCATCATGGTGAAGAGGGCATAGGACGCAATATTAAAGGGGACACCCAAAAAGATGTCGGCACTACGTTGATACAATTGGCAGGATAATTTTCCGTTGGCCACATAAAACTGAAAAAAGGCATGGCAGGGAGGAAGGGCCGCTTTACCGTTGGCCACATTGTCGCTAAACGATTTTGAGGTGTCGGGTAGTACTGATGGGTTCCAAGCAGAAACTAACATTCTTCTGCTATTGGGGTTGTTTTTTAGGGTGTTTATAACGTCCTTGATTTGGTCGATATCATCACTGTTCCAGTTGCGCCATTGGTGACCGTAAACAGGGCCTAAATCACCATTTTCATCAGCCCATTCGTTCCAAATTCTAACGCCGTTTTCAGTGAGATATTTAATATTGGTATCGCCTTTTAAGAACCACAACAATTCATGGATAATTGATTTTAAATGTAGTTTTTTGGTTGTTACCATCGGAAATCCTTCACTTAAATCAAATCGCATTTGGTAGCCAAAAACACTCTTGGTACCCGTACCGGTACGGTCTCCTTTTTCGTTACCGTTTTCTAAAACGTGTTTTACTAAGTCGTGGTATTGTTTCATAAACATCATTTCCTATAACAAGGAAATCCTCCAATAATTTAAATTAAGCCTGCTTGAAATATTTCAGCGTGAACGAAATTAAGAAATAAGATGCTTTTCAAATTGATTTTTAAAACGTTAATATTAAAAAGTTATTAACGAGATTTTATGCCTTTTTTAATAGCACAAAAGAGAAGAGGTGGGTGGCTACCCAATGATCATTCCTGCGATAGTGGCTGAGATTAATGAGGCTATCGTACCACCAATAAGGGCTTTCATTCCAAATTTAGAAAGTGTTTTGCGCTGTCCAGGAGCTAACGAACCAATGCCCCCAATTTGTATGCCTATAGAAGCAAAATTGGCGAATCCACATAACATGTAGGTGGCCATTATAATTGATTTTTCATAGGTTAAATGTATAGCACTCGTAACATTTTTTAAATCGGCTAACTGAATGTAGCCTACAAATTCACTTGCGGCTAATTTAATTCCAAGTAATTGACCCATTAAAGCCATGTCTTCTTGGGCTACTCCAATTAACCACATAAGTGGCGCAAATATATAACCGAGAACAAATTCAAGAGAAAAACTGTCATAAGAGGTGTTGCTGGCTATCCAACTGTTTAATGACGACCAATCGCCTACCCAGCCCAAAATACCATTTAACATGGCTATAAATGCCACAAAAACCAAAAGCATTGCACCTACGTTTACAGCGAGTTTCAAGCCTTCTGTAGTGCCGTTTGCAATAGCGTCCAAAAAATTAGAACCAATTTTTTCCTGTGAAACAGAAACATCGGTATTAACGGTTTCGGTTTGCGGGTATAAAATTTTAGAAATAACGATGGCACCAGGGGCAGCCATTACCGATGCTGCTAAAAGATGTTTAGCATAAAACAATCGTAATTCTGGATCGTCTCCACCTAAGAACCCAATGTACGCTGCTAAAACGGCTCCCGCTACGGTGGCCATTCCGCCAATCATAACCAAGAGCATTTCGCTTTTGTTCATTTTCTCTAAATAGGCTTTGATTAAAAGTGGCGCTTCTGTTTGGCCCAAAAAAATATTTCCGGCAACGCTAAGACTCTCAGCACCAGAAATTTTTAAGGCTTTAGAAAGTAGCCAAGCCATAGCTTTTACTACTTTTTGGATTATTCCTAAGTAAAATAAAACAGACGTTAAAGCAGAAAAGAAAATGATAGTAGGCAATACTTGAAAAGCAAAAATGAATCCGAAGGTATCCATGTCTACTACTAAGCCCTCAAAAAGAAATTTACTGCCTGCACGTGTAAACTCTAATACCTGAACAAACAAACTGCCAATAAATTCGAACCCAGCTTTTATAAATTCAACTTTTAAAACCCCAATGGCTATGAGTAGCTGGAAAGCCAAGCCAATACCAACTATTTTCCAATTAATAGCTTTTCGGTTACTACTAAAAAGAAAGGCAAGAAACACTAAAGCTACCATGCCTAAAATGCCACGCCATAAACTATCTATCGAAAACCCTTGACTTGGGATGATGTTCGTTTTAGTGAGGTTTTCGGTCTCAGTTTTAACGGTTTTAGAAGCTTCTGGACTTGTGTTGGCTTCAATCAACGAATCTGACTGTGGTTGAGTTACTGAGATGATTTTAGTAGAATCGTTCAGATTAAGGCTGTTTTCACCTTGTGCTGAAATGTTTGCAATGGATAATGAACATACAGCATAAAATAAAAGCAACTTTTTCATATGGTAGATACGGCGTTTATTCTCTTTTGGAAATTTCGTCACGAATATGGGCTGCCTTTTCGTAATCTTCTTTCGCTACGGCTTCATCTAAAAGCTTTTGAAGCTCGGCAAGGGTTTTACCCTTTAGGTTTTCACGAGGTGATTCGGGTTCGAGCTCTTTAGCAACAACTTCGTCCATAAGAATGCTGTCTTCCGTGTCTTCATTTTCATCCTCTTTTTTAGGGTTCACCTTAAGATATATGCCAGCTTTGTCAAGAATGTTTTTATACGTAAATATGGGTGCTTGGAACCGCAGAGCTAAAGCAATCGCATCACTGGTTCTGGCATCAATAATTTCTTCAATTTTATCGCGTTCGCAAATTAAACTTGAATAAAATACGCCATCAACCAATTTGTGGATAATAACCTGTTTGACTACAATTTCAAAACGGTCTGCAAAATTCTTGAAAAGATCGTGTGTTAATGGCCGTGGCGGACTAATTTCCTTTTCTAAGGCAATGGCTATGGATTGTGCTTCAAAAGCACCAATTACTATAGGAAGTTTTCGGTCGCCATCTACTTCGTTTAAAATCAAGGCATAAGCGCCATTTTGGGTCTGGCTATATGAAATACCTTTTATATTTAATCGTACTAAACTCATATTTTTTTCAAAACGCAAAGAACTGTTTAAATTAGAACTTTACCAAGTGCCAAGGCAGAATTATGTATAAAATGCTAATTTAAGCAGTTAAAAAAGACTATCCAATTTATAAAAAAATAAATTATTCGTCTACCGGTGTTTTTATTTTATTGATTAGTCCTGAAATTGAACGTTGGTTTTGTTTCTTATTGCGCTTTAAAGGCTTTCAATTTTTCAATGAGTTCAGGAACCACTTCGAACGCATCACCAACAACGCCATAATCTGCAGCTTTAAAGAAAGGTGCTTCAGGGTCGGTATTGATAACCACTTTTACTTTTGAAGCGTTGATACCAGCTAAATGCTGAATAGCACCAGAAATACCAATGGCAATGTATAGATTTGCAGCAACGGGTTTACCGGTTTGCCCAACGTGCTCACCATGTGGTCGCCAACCTAAATCGGAAACTGGTTTAGAGCAGGCCGTGGCCGCGCCTAAAACATCGGCTAGTTCTTCAATCATGCCCCAATTTTCTGGGCCTTTTAAACCGCGCCCACCAGAAACGACAATCTCGGCATCGGCGATGGTGACCTTATCGGTTGCTTTATCTACGGATTCCACTTTAACTTGTGATTCTGGAAGGGAAGGCGAGAAGTCTTCCACCGAAGCACTTCCCATACTTTCAACCAGGCCAAAAGCATTGTTAGATACACCAACAATTTTTACTTCAGTATTAACTTCAATATTCTCGAAAGCCTTATTGGTAAACGCCGAGCGTTTAACTGTAAATGGACTTGTGCTGGAAGGTGTTGCAACGACATTTGAAGCATAACCTGCATTTAACCCAACAGCTAAAAGGGGGGCTAAATATTTGCTGTCTGCACTTGAACTTACAATAACAACTTTAGAGTTTTCTTGTTCTGCTGCTTGTTGGATTGCCAAAGCGTAAGATTTTGCGTTAAAATCAGTCAATTGGTCGTTAGTTATGTTTAACACCTTGTCAACACCATAATTGCCCAAGGCAGAGATATCATTAGTGTTTACTGCAACAGCTGTAACGGTAGTGCCCAATTGGTCTGCAACGGCTTTGGCGTATGAAGCGACTTCAAAAGCAGTTTTTTTTAACTGGCCTTGTTCTGATTCTGTATATACTAAAACTGACATAATTTTTTTGTTTTTTGTGTTTCCCATTAAAACGGGAGTGTATTAATGTTGCTGAAAATGACAAAACCATTCTACCCAAACGTGTTTGTGGATGTTGGAATGGTTTTTCTTGCTAAATCACTTTGGCTTCGTTGTGAAGTAGGTTTATTAATTCATCTAAATTGTCGGGCTCCACAAGTTTAACCGAGCTTTTAGGAGCTGGTTTTTCAAAAGAAGCTGATGTTGTTTCGGGTTTTGCTTCAACCGGTTCAACAACATTCAATGGTTTTTTTCTTGCCATCATAATACCGCGCATGTTGGGAATGCGAAGGTCGCTTTCTTCAACCAAGCCTTTTTGTCCGCCAATTACAAGAGGTAACGATGTAGAAACGGTTTCTTTACCGCCATCAATTTCACGTGTTGCTTTAGCTGTTTCTCCTTCAATTTCTAGACCTATACAATTGTTAACAAAGTTGGCGTCTGTTAGGCCAGCCAACATGCCAGGAACCATACCGCCATTGTAATCTATAGATTCGCGACCGGCAATAACCAAATCGTAACCTTCTTCTTTAACAACATTAGCCAATTGTTTGGCTACTGAAAACCCATCTGTTGCAGGTGTGTTTACGCGAATAGCTTCATCGGCGCCAATGGCCAAAGCCTTACGCAAAGTCGGTTCTGTTTCAGGTCCACCAACATTAACAACAGTAACACTTGCACCTTGTTTTTCCTTAAACCACATAGCGCGTGTTAATCCAAACTCGTCATTTGGGTTTATAACAAACTGTACGCCATTGCTGTCAAATTTTGTGTTGCCATCGGTAAAATTGATTTTTGATGTCGTATCAGGTACGTGACTTATGCACACTAATATTTTCATAATAGTTTATATATTAAAATGTCTTATTTTTTTCAGGTTACGAAGTTAATTATTTTATTCTGAATATTTGTTATGCGCGCATAGTAAATTTTAAAAAAATCTTATTAGTTAGTATGGCATTTATTGTTATTTTTGCTATTCCAATTAAAATTTTTTTAATGAAAACAATTCAATTTAGAGAGGCTATTTGTGAAGCCATGAGCGAGGAAATGCGTAAAGACGAAAGCATTTATTTAATGGGTGAAGAGGTTGCCGAGTATAACGGTGCCTATAAAGCCTCAAAAGGTATGTTGGATGAATTTGGGCCAAAACGTGTTATTGACACGCCTATTGCCGAACTTGGTTTTGCAGGTATAGCTATTGGTTCAACAATGACGGGTAACAGACCGATTGTAGAATATATGACGTTTAACTTCTCTCTAGTTGGAATTGATCAAATTATAAACAACGCAGCAAAAATCAGACAAATGTCTGGTGGGCAATTTAACTGCCCTATTGTTTTTCGTGGGCCTACTGCTTCGGCAGGTCAATTAGGGGCAACACACTCGCAGGCTTTCGAAAACTGGTTTGCAAATACACCAGGTTTGAAAGTTGTAGTGCCATCAAATCCATATGACGCCAAAGGATTGCTAAAAGCAGCCATTCGTGATGACGATCCGGTTATTTTTATGGAAAGTGAGCAAATGTATGGTGATAAAGGTGAAGTTCCGGAAGGTGAGTACATTGTACCGTTAGGTGTAGCCGATATAAAGCGAAAAGGCGATGATGTAACCATCGTGTCTTTTGGAAAAATTATCAAGGAAGCCTACAAAGCAGCTGATGAGCTTGAAAAAGAAGGCATCTCCTGTGAGATTATCGATTTGCGTACTGTACGTCCAATGGATAGAAAAGCGATTTTAGAATCGGTTAAAAAAACCAACCGATTGGTAGTTGTAGAAGAGGCTTGGCCTTTTGGAAATGTTGCTACCGAAATCACCTATTTAGTGCAGTCTGAAGCTTTCGATTATTTAGATGCTCCTGTTGTGAAAGTCAATACGGCTGATACACCTGCGCCATATTCTCCAGTATTATTGGCAGAATGGTTGCCAAATCACGAAGATGTGATAAAAGCTGTAAAAAAGGTAATGTACCAATTATAAATAAATTAAAATTATTTACGTTATATAAGCTTCATCAGCACTCTGGCTGGTGAAGTTTTTTTGTATTATGAACTTAAGGCTACTTATTCCCCTTTTTCTACTCGTCACTTGTTCTGCTTTTGCCCAAACAAAGGTTAGCGGTCATGTGTTTGATGAAAATGAAATGCCCGTGCCCTTTGCCAATGTTATATTTCAGGGGTCTACGCAAGGTACTATAACTGACGAAAACGGAAGGTTTTATCTCGAATCAGATGAAACTTGGGATGCTCTGGTGGTGTCTTTTATTGGTTATGAGACCTTAATCGTTCCTTTAGAAAAAAAGGTAAACTATAACCTCAGGTATGTGTTACAGGAAGAGCGCGCCGAACTCAGCGAGGTGGTTATTGTGGCGGGTAAGCTTTCAAAAAAAAATAATCCGGCTGTCGATTTGCTCCGTAAAATTTGGGCAAACAAAAGGAGTAATGGCCTCAAACAGTTTAAGCAGTACCAGTTCGATAAATACGAAAAAGTAGAATTCGATTTAAATACCATAGACAGTGCCTTGATAAAAAGCAAGCTCTTTAAGGGAATGGAGTTTGTGTTTAATGAAGTCGATACGTCTCGAGTCACCGGTAAAACCTATTTGCCCATATTTATTAACGAAGCGGTTTCAGAGGTTTATGGCGATAACGACATCAATAAAACAAAAGAAGTTTTAAAGGGCAATAAAAATTCGGGTTTTAGCGATAATCAAGTTATTATCGATTTTATTGGCGACTTGTACAACGATTTTGATATTTACGACAATTACCTCAAGTTTTTCGATAAAAGTTTTGTTAGCCCGCTATCCAGAACCGGTATCAATACCTATAATTATAAATTGTTGGATAGTGCCTATATCGACAACAAATGGTGTTACAATGTAATGTATTACCCACGCCGAAAAAATGAACTGACCTTTAAAGGTGATTTTTGGGTGGCCGATAGCACCTATGCCATTAAGGAAATAAATTTGCAGGCATCAAAAAGTGCCAATATCAACTGGATAAAGGAAATTTATATAGAGCAAGAATTTGAAGTGTTAAACGACTCTGTGTTTTTGGTTAAGCGTGATTATATGATGTCAGATTTTGCATTCAATAAAAAGGAGAAATCGCGTGGTATTTATGGAAAGCGAACCACGCTGTACGATAACTATAAGTTCAATAAAAAGAAAGAAGAAGCATTTTACGAAAAAGATGTTTACAACTACAATTTAGACGTTTACCATCGCGATGATGCATTCTGGGCCGAAAACCGTTTGGAGGGACTCAATAAAGACGAAAAAGGCGTTTACAAAATGCTCGACACCTTAAAAACGGTTAAAAAGTTTAAGCGACTATATAATTTAGGTAGTATTTTGGCGTCGGGCTATGTTGAGTTTAACACCTTGCCCTTGGACTATGGTCCCATTTTTTCAACCTTCGGTTTTAACGAGGTTGAAGGGGTGCGCTTGCGAGCCGGTGGCCGAACGTATTTTGGGCCAAACGATTTATGGCGATTGGAAGGTTTTATGGCTTACGGGTTTCGTGACGATAAATTCAAATATGGCATTTCGGGAAAATGGTTGGTCGATAAAAAAAACCGATTTATTATTTCTGGAGGAAACCGTCGCGATGTAGAACAAATAGGAGCAAGCTTAACAACCAGTACCGATGTTTTGGGACGTAGCTTGGCGTCATCGTCTGTTGTGGGAACAAGTACAAACGATAAGCTTACTAATATAAACCTAACCAGTTTGGCCATTGAAGCCGAACCTTGGCGGAATGTCGTGTTACGGCTGGGGGCAAATTTCCGAACCTTAGAGTCGGCATCGCCAACTTTTAGTTTAGATTATAATACGCCCAATGGGGTGAAATCTGAAATCAAGCAGTACGAATCTACGCTGTCGGTGTCCTATTTTCCAAAACGAAAAATGACGGGTTTTGGTGTTGAGCGTCGAACCGCAAATGATGATTTTGCACGATTGTTTGCTCAGGTGAGCCGAGGTGATAAAACAGTGCTTAATAGTGATTTTGATTATACCAAACTTCAATTTTCGTATTTGCAACCTTGGCAGTTGGGTGGTTTTGGCAGATTGGCCACAACGGTTGAAGCAGGCAAAACCTTCGGGGAAGTGCCACTTGGTTTGTTAAGCGTTATTCCCGGGAACCAATCGTATTTCTCCATTTATAAAACCTTTTCACAACTCGATTTTTACGAGTTCGTTTCAGATACTTATGCTTCGTTTCATTTTGAGCATAATTTTAACGGGAGGCTATTCTCTAGAATTCCGCTGTTGAGAAAGTTGAACCTACGTGAAATTATTAGTGTGCGTGGTGTTTGGGGCGACATTTCTAAAGCAAATATAGCGCTGAGTACCACTAGCAATCCTAATAGTATTGAATTAGTTGCCCCATCAAATGAGCCCTATTACGAATACAGCTTGGGTGTTGGCAATATTTTTAAAGTGTTTAGAATAGATTTTAATTTTCGAGGCAATTACAAAGACAATATTGAATACCCCAACGCCCGAAAATTTGGTGTTACCGGTAGTTTTGGGTTTTATTTTTAGGATGGTTGTTTAATGTGCCTGTATTAGAGTAGTTCGGTTTTATACTGAATTGTGTATTATATTTACACCTTAAATTTGCAGGCGTCATTAAAGAGTTAAACCCCAATTTATATATAATTTAATTGTATTGGATTTAGTCTCAGATATTCTACGGAACTTTGTGTCTCCAATATCTGTAATTCCAAAATCATCTCTAACTTCAAAAGTTAAAATGCTTTTTTCGTTTAATTTAAAAACCGTTCCAATTCCTAGTGATATTCCATATTCTCCTTGTTTTTAAATAGTTAGTTAAAGTCAAAGGCATTCGTGTTTTCTCCAGTTTCTGTATTTATCATTTCATTTGAAATATCAAAAATATGATTGTAGAACAATCCTCCATTTAAAAAGAATTCATTGTCAAAACCAAATTTATATTTTAAGAGAATGTGAATATTTAAATTCTTAAATTTAGTTTCGTCTTCAACTTTAAAAGTGTTTGTCCATACTTGGGAAAAACTTTTATACTCTGACTTATATGATTTGTTTTCGTAATTCAAGTTAGTTAAAACTGAGAACTCTTCATTAATCTGATACTCAAAAGATAATCCGAAAAAATAATTAAAATGGGCATCATGCTTCTCTGCAAAAGAGTCTCCTCTTAAGCTATTATAATTTGGCCCCGCGTTTATTCCGATAATAAAAGCATTAGTGTTGTTTTCTTGTCCAATTAAATTATTTGCGAGAAGTAAAATAGTTAAAGATTAGTAAGAAACTTTTTTTCATAGGACAGTTTAGATTATTGCTAATAAAAAGATGAAAGTTCCGCATCAACAAACCTTATCCTTTCCAAACGAAGATAGTTGAAAATTATTACAAAATAAAATGTATAAAACAAGCGGTTTAAAAGTAAAGCCGTCATTGCGAGGAGGTACGACGTGCCAATCTTTTTGTCAGAACTAAATTTCAAGAGATTCCCACGTCGCTCCAACTGTCGCTCCTCGGGATGACAGTTATATTTACTTTTTAAGCCGCCCTTTTAACTTTGTAAAGGCTAAGGATTATAACCCAAAGGCTTTTTTAATGATATCAACATAATCCAGTTTTTCCCATGTAAACAGTTCTACGTCCAAAGTGATGGTTTCGCCGTTAGGTTGTGAAAATGTTTTGGTTACTGTTTCGTTGGTGCGCCCCATATGGCCGTAAGCAGCGGTTTCACTGTAAATGGGCGAACGCAGTTTTAAGCGGTCTTCAATGGCAAATGGGCGCATATCGAAAATTTCAGATACTTTTGCAGCAATTTCACCATTGGTTAAATTAACCTTCTTCGTGCCAAAAGTATCAATAAAAATACCCATGGGTTCTACAACGCCAATAGCATAGCTTACTTGTACCAAAAGTTCATCAGCCACACCAGCAGCAACTAAATTTTTGGCAATATGTCTTGTGGCATAAGCGGCACTGCGATCTACCTTACTCGGATCTTTTCCTGAAAATGCTCCGCCACCGTGGGCGCCTTTACCACCGTAAGTATCAACAATAATTTTGCGCCCTGTTAAACCCGTATCGCCATGCGGTCCGCCAATTACAAATTTCCCTGTTGGATTGATATGGTATTTAATATCGCTGTTGAATAATTTTTGAATGCCTTCAGGAAGTTTCGCTACCACACGCGGAATTAAAATGTCAACAATGTCTTGCCGAATTTTGGTCAACATGGTTTCGTCGTCGGCAAAATCGTCGTGCTGTGTTGAAATTACAATCGCGTCAATGCGTTGTGGTACATTATCGTCGCTATATTCAATGGTTACCTGGCTTTTGCTGTCTGGGCGCAAATAGGTGATGTCTTTATTTTCGCGACGTATGGCCGATAATTCTTTTAAAATTCTGTGCGACAAATCTAATGCCAGTGGCATATAGTTTTCGGTTTCGTTAGTGGCATAGCCAAACATCATACCTTGGTCGCCAGCACCTTGTTCTTCTTTGCTGCCGCGGTCAACACCTTGGTTGATGTCTTCCGATTGTTCGTGGATAGCCGAAAATACACCGCACGAATTGCCGTCAAACATGTATTCGCCTTTGGTGTAGCCAATTTTGTTAATGGTGTCTCGGGCAATTTTTTGTACGTCTAAATAGGTGGTTGATTTTACCTCACCGGCAAGAACCACTTGGCCAGTAGTAACTAAGGTTTCACAGGCTACTTTCGAGTCGGTGTCAAACGCTAAAAAATTATCGATTAAAGCGTCGCTAATTTGGTCTGCTACTTTGTCTGGATGCCCTTCAGAAACACTTTCTGAAGTGAATAAATAAGCCATATAAATTTGTTTTATTACAAGATTTGACGGAAAACGTCGAAGGAAGTTTGCACTGCCTTTAGCATTTTTTTTAACACTCAACTTTTTCGGTATCTCTTGGTTGGAGGTACTTCGGTTTTCAGTATTAAGAGGTTGCAATCAGTCAAATCTTTCCTCTTGTTGTCATTTTTGATTGGGCAAAAGTAAAAAAATAAAGTAAAATGGTTGTTAAAATTTCCTTTAAAAAATCTGGGGGTGAAAAATCGTCAGAATTTTGGTTTTTTTCTTTAAAAAATTGGCTGTTAAATTTTATTTACAAATATTTGTAGTATTAAATGAGAACAACCATTTTAAATAGCATTTCTACTATTGTCGGCGTCATTGTTGAGCGCCGATTGTAGGAATGGTTTAATATAACAAAATATGAATTTGAGCCTTCCTTTGCGTGAGGGCTTTTTTAATGCATTTTTTTTTCGTTTTGGGCATCATAAAAATAACGGATTAAAAAGTTGTTTTTCAGGTGTTTGTGTTTTTTTTAAGGGTTGTGGATTTAACCCATTATATTAAACTCGGAGTTCGATAACGTAGTAATAAATTAATTTCGAAAACTATTTAATGTTGTTTTGCGGAAAACTTCGAGTTTTCCTTAAAAGAATTAGAAATTCAAATAAAATCTAGATAAAATAAAGTATTATCCATAATAAAAATGAAGGAACTCAATAAATATAGCAGTAGGTTAACCCAAGACGAATCCCAGCCAGCATCTCAGGCCATGTTGTACGCCGTAGGTTTAACGGACGAAGATATGAACAAGGCACAAGTTGGTATTGCCAGTACAGGCTATGATGGTAATCCGTGCAATATGCATTTAAATAATTTGGCCGCCGAGGTTAAAATAGAATGTAAGATTGCAGGAATGGTCGGTTTAGGGTTCAATACTATTGGTGTTAGTGACGGTATTTCCATGGGAACATCGGGGATGAACTACTCTTTGGCTTCGCGCGATATTATAGCAGATTCCATCGAAACCGTTATGAATGCACAAAGCTACGATGCGCTTATTTCTGTGGTCGGCTGTGACAAGAATATGCCTGGTGCCGTTATTGCTATGTTACGGTTAAACCGTCCTTCTATTATGATGTACGGAGGAACTATTGCCTCTGGAAACTACAAAGGAAAAAAATTAAATATTGTTTCGGCATTTGAAGCGCTTGGCCAAAAAGTAGCGGGTGAAATTGATGAAGATGAATACCGTGAAATCATAAAAAGAGCCATTCCGGGTGCAGGTGCTTGTGGCGGTATGTACACAGCAAATACTATGGCATCGGCCATCGAATGTATGGGCTTGGCGCTACCTTATAACTCATCAATTCCTGCCGAAAACCCCAATAAATTGTCAGAGAGCGAAAGAACAGCAATCGCAATAAAAAACCTGTTGGAATTAGACTTAAAACCTTTAGATATCATTTCTAAAAAGTCTATTGAAAACGCCATTGCACTAGTAAATGCATTAGGAGGATCAACTAATGCGGTATTGCATTTCTTGGCCATTGCCCATGCTGCCGATATCGAATTTACTCTAGAAGATTTTCAACGTGTAAGCGACAGAACACCGCTAATTGCCGACTTGAAGCCTAGTGGTAAATATTTAATGGAAGATGTACACGGTATTGGTGGAACGCCAGCCGTAATGAAATACCTGTTGGATAAAGGCTATTTGTATGGCGATTGTATGACCGTAACGGGAAAAACTTTAGCTGAAAACCTTAAAGATGTTGAGCCATTGCAGTTTGAAGAAGATAGCCAAGATGTAATTTATCCAACCGATAAGGCCTTAAAATCTTCAGGAAATCTACAAATCCTTTATGGAAACTTGGCTGAAGAAGGTGCTGTGGCAAAAATATCAGGTAAAGAAGGATTGGTGTTCGAAGGAAAAGCAGTGGTGTTCGATGGTGAGCAAGCTGCCAATACAGGGATTTCCAATGGCGAAGTACAGCGAGGCGATGTCGTCGTCATCCGGTACGTCGGTCCAAAAGGTGGTCCTGGTATGCCGGAAATGCTAAAGCCGACTTCATTGATTATGGGGGCGGGCTTAGGTAAATCGGTCGCTTTAATAACCGACGGACGTTTTTCTGGAGGTACTCACGGTTTTGTAGTAGGGCATATTACCCCAGAAGCGCAAACAGGAGGTGCTATTGGATTGGTGAAAACCGGTGATAAAATTAGGATCAGTGCAGAGGATAATTCCATCAACGTATTGCTTTCTGAAGAAGAACTGGCGAAGAGAAAATCTGAATGGACAGCACCAGAATTAAAACACAAAAAAGGAATATTATACAAATATGCAAAATCGGTAGCTTCAGCATCAAAAGGATGCGTTACTGATGCATTTTAAAATTATAATTCCTGCTAAGGCAGGAATCTCATCATAAACGTTGAGACTATGAAAACACAAACTGCAGATAAGACAAAAGAAGTGGCAAATAAAACAGAACATATTACAGGTAGCGAAGCTGTTATAAAGAGCTTAATAGCCGAAGGGGTAGATGTACTTTATGGCTATCCGGGAGGCGCTATTATGCCTGTTTACGACGAGCTTTTTAAGTTCCAGGATCAAATCCATCACGTATTAACACGCCACGAGCAAGGGGCTGCACATGCTGCGCAAGGCTATGCGCGTATTTCTGGTAAGGTAGGGGTGGCCATGGCAACCTCTGGACCGGGAGCAACCAATTTAATCACAGGAATTGCTGATGCCCAAATAGATTCAACACCTTTGGTTTGCATTACGGGGCAAGTAGCTTCACATTTATTGGGAAGTGATGCGTTTCAGGAAACCGATATTGTGGGTATTTCAACTCCGGTAACCAAGTGGAATTGTCAAGTTACCAAAGCTTCAGAGATTCCTGCGGCACTGGCAAAGGCATTTTATATTGCGCGTAGTGGAAGACCAGGCCCAGTTTTGGTCGATATTACTAAAGATGCTCAAATAAGTGAGCTCGATTTTAAGTATGAGAAATGTGTTGGCGTACGCAGTTACAAGCCCATACCAAAAACAAATCCTGACTCAGTAAAAGCAGCGGCCGAATTGATAAACAACGCTAAAAAACCATTTATTGTTTGGGGGCAAGGCGTTATTTTAGGCGAGGCCGAAGCTGAATTGAAAACGGTAATCGAAAAATCTGGTGTGCCAGCGGCTTGGACTATTTTAGGGGCTTCGGCATTGCCAACCTCGCATCCGCTAAATGTTGGTATGGTAGGTATGCATGGAAACTATGCACCAAATAAGCTAACCAATGAATGCGATGTTTTAATAGCCATCGGAATGCGTTTTGACGACCGTGTTACGGGCGATTTAAATACTTATGCGAAGCAAGCAAAGGTGATTCATTTTGATATTGATCCCGCAGAGATTGATAAAAACGTAAAAACTGATATAGCAGTTTTAGGTAATTCTAAAGAAAGCTTGGCGATGTTGGCTGAGGTTTTAAATGAAAACTCCCATGATTCGTGGTTGCAGAAATTTAAGGACTTGTACAAGATTGAATATGAAAAAGTCATTAAAGATGATATTGAGCCTACCAAGGAAGGTTTAACCATGGGCGAAGTGCTAAAGCAAATCAATATTGAGAGTGAAGGCAAAGCAGCCATTGTATCCGATGTGGGCCAACACCAAATGATTGCTTGTCGTTATGCTGATTTTAATGTTACCAAAAGTAATATTACCTCAGGTGGTTTAGGTACTATGGGCTTTGCACTTCCAGCTGCAATTGGTGCTAAAATGGCGGCTCCAGAGCGTGAAGTTGTTGCTATTATTGGCGACGGCGGTTACCAAATGAATATCCAAGAATTGGGTACCATTTTCCAAACCAAGGCGGCCGTAAAAATAGTGGTTTTAAACAATGAATTTTTAGGCATGGTACGCCAATGGCAACAGTTGTTTTTCGATAAACGATACGCTTCCACAGAGATGACAAACCCTGATTTTGTAACCATTGCAAAGGGCTATCACATTCAGGCAAAACGAGTTGAAAAACGTGAAGATTTGGCCGAAGCCGTTAAGGAAATGATGGCTTCCAAAGAATCGTATTTCCTTGAGGTTTGTGTTGAAAAGGAAGATAATGTGTTTCCAATGGTGCCATCGGGGGCATCAGTTTCAGATATTAGATTAAGTTAAGACTACAGAGATGAACGAAGATATAAAAACATTCACCATATCGGTATATACCGAAAATAACATCGGTTTGTTAAACCGTATTTCGGCCATATTCCAACGAAGACACATAAACATTGAAAGTTTAACCACGTCAAGATCAGAAATTGATGGCGTTAACCGTTTTGTAATTGTAGTAAATATTACAGAAACCAATGCCAAGAAAATAGTTAAGCAAATTGAGAAACAGGTTGAAGCAATTCGAGCGTATTATCACACTGATGATGAAACTATTTTTACAGAATCTTGTATGTTTAAAATTAAGTCGAGCTTGTTATTTGATGAGCCTCAAATACAAAACATCATTAAAGAAAGCGATACCAGAATAGTGACTGTGAACCGCGAGTTTTTTGTGCTTGAAAAATCTGGTCGACGCCATGAAATTGAAGCCTTACGTCGCGATTTAAACGTGTTTGGTATCATGCAGTTTGTGCGTTCTGGTAGAATTGCAGTAACTAAAGATGAAATGAAAGTAACAGAAGTGCTAACAGCATTCAATAACCAATAAAAACAAACCAATAATAACAATAAATTTAAAATGGGAAATTATTTTAACACACTTTCGTTAAGAGACAAATTAAATCAATTATCGAAGTGTAGATTTATGGACACTTCAGAGTTTTCAGATGGAGTAAATGCTTTAAAAGGTAAAAAGATCGTCATTGTAGGATGTGGCGCCCAAGGATTAAACCAAGGGTTGAACATGAGAGATTCTGGATTGGATATTTCTTATGCCTTACGTGATGCAGCGATAGCAGAAAAGCGCGCTTCTTACGTTAATGCAACAGAAAATGGTTTTACGGTAGGTACATATAAAGAATTAATTCCAACGGCCGATTTGGTGTTGAACTTAACACCAGATAAGCAACATACCAATGTTGTAAATGCCGTAATGCCCTTAATGAAAAAAGGAGCGACTTTAGCTTATTCCCACGGATTTAATATTGTTGAAGAAGGCATGCAAATTCGTGAAGACCTTACCGTAATTATGGTAGCGCCTAAGTCGCCTGGTTCAGAGGTTCGTGAAGAGTATAAAAGAGGTTTTGGTGTGCCAACGCTAATCGCTGTACACGAAGAAAACGATCCAGAAGGAAAAGGTTGGGCACAAGCAAAAGCGTATGCTGTGGCCACCGGTGGCGATAGAGCAGGTGTTTTGGCATCGTCTTTTATTGCAGAAGTGAAATCAGACTTAATGGGCGAGCAAACCATTTTATGTGGATTGTTGCAAACCGGTTCTATCCTTTGTTTCGATAAAATGGTTGAAAAAGGCATCGAGCCAGGTTACGCTTCAAAATTAATCCAATACGGTTGGGAAACCATTACAGAAGGACTTAAGTACGGAGGTGTTACCAATATGATGGACCGTTTGTCTAACCCTGCTAAAATCAAAGCGTTTGAATTGGCTGAGGAGATGAAAGATATCATGCGTCCATTATTCCAAAAGCATATGGACGATATCATTGAAGGTGAATTTTCAAAAGGTATGATGGAAGATTGGGCCAACGATGATAAGAAATTGTTAGATTGGAGAGCGGCAACAGGCGAAACTGCATTTGAAAAAACACCGGCTGGTGATGATCAAATCTCTGAGCAAGAGTATTACGACAACGGTGTTTTAATGGTGGCATTTGTAAAAGCAGGTGTAGAGCTAGCATTCGAGGCTATGGTAGATTCTGGAATTATCGATGCCTCTGCTTACTACGAGTCATTACACGAAACGCCACTTATCGCAAATACTATCGCGAGAAAGAAATTATTCGAGATGAACCGTGTAATTTCGGATACTGCAGAATACGGATGCTATTTATTTGATCATGCATGTAAGCCATTGTTGGCCGATTTCATGAAAAAGATAGATACCGATGTAATTGGTAAACCTTATGCAAAAGATAACGGTAAAGCTGTTGATAATGCTAAATTAATTGCAGTTAATAAAGCTTTAAGAAGCCACCCCGTTGAAAAAGTAGGAGAGTTTTTAAGAGCTTCAATGACAGCTATGAAACCAATAGTATAAGCCATTAACTAAACTAAACTAAATTTTGATGGTAAAAACCTGTTGGATTGTTGAGTCCAGCAGGTTTTTTTATTACTAAAAATATCAAGAGAATGAAAGCGCAGCAGAAAACCTATTTCCCCAGTATGGATGACGTGAAGAAAGCAGCCGAAACGATTATAAGCGTTTCAGAAGTAACCGCTTTAAGTCAGAGCTTCAGGTTGTCCAAAAAGTTTGATGCTAATATTTTACTTAAACGTGAAGACCTTCAGCAAGTACGTTCATATAAAATCCGTGGCGCATACAATAAAATTAGCTCACTAACCCAAGCTGAGGCATTAAAAGGGGTAGTGTGTGCTAGTGCCGGTAATCATGCACAAGGAGTGGCCTTATCGTGTAAATTATTGAAAATAAAAGGCACTGTTTTTATGCCGTCGCCCACGCCCAATCAAAAAATAGAGCAGGTCAAAATGTTTGGTGAGGATTTTATTGAGATTAAGCTTGTTGGCGATACTTTTGATGATGCCAGTCGGGCCGCAATGGCCGAATGTAAAGAACAGGGTAAAATATTTATCCACCCTTTTGATGATAAAAAGGTTATTGAAGGCCAAGCGACTATCGGACTCGAAATTTTAGAACAATCAACAGCGCCAATTGATTATGTATTTATTGCCATTGGTGGAGGCGGTTTGGCATCGGGGCTTTCAACCGTATTTAAAACCTTGTCGCCAAAAACAAAAATTATAGGCGTAGAGCCTGAGGGCGCCCCATCGATGAAAGTGTCTATTGAAAACAACAAAAATACCGAGTTGGAACACATTGAAAAGTTTGTTGATGGTGCAGCCGTTAAGCGGGTGGGCGATTTAAACTTTGCCATCTGCAAAAAAAATCTGGATGATGTAATTACCGTACCTGAAGGCAAAGTGTGCGAAACTATTTTGGAACTATATAATAAAGACGCAACTGTAGTCGAGCCCGCTGGAGCATTGAGTATTTCAGCGCTCGATTTTTATGCCGAAAAAATAAAAGGTAAAACCGTAGTTTGTGTAGTTAGTGGCAGTAATAACGATATTACCCGAACGGCAGAGATAAAAGAACGGGCGTTACTTTACGCTAATTTAAAGCATTATTTTATTGTCAACTTTCCACAACGAGCTGGTGCATTAAAGGAATTTGTAGTTGAAATTTTAGGAGAAAACGATGATATTACGTATTTTCAATACGCTAAGAAAACCAACAGGGAAAATGGTTCGGCCGTAGTAGGAGTACGTTTAAAATCTGCCGATGACCTGAAGCCACTAATCTCTAAAATGAAACAACGGAAATTTTATGGCGATTACCTAAATGATAAACCTGATTTGTTTCAGTTCTTGGTTTGATTTATACCATTTAAATGCGAAATCGTTTTCGCGGTATAACTCCTAATTCTGAATGATACAACCCCAAATTCTAACTAATTTTTCTTTACTTTTAACCTTAAATTTAGGTAAAACAACTGAAGTAAAGCCTGTAGTAGGGCATTGGCTATTAATATAAAATCAATCTAATGAGCGATACATTTCAAGACATTCCACAAGAGTTTAAAATCGAATCGATATACCATCAAAACACTTACTTGGCCAATGGCGAATTAAAGCATTGGGAAGGCGATACTGCCGAGGTGTATTCTACAATTTCCTCAACTTCTAAATATCGTCCTACATTGCTGGGTACGGTACCGCAATTGGGTGAAGAAGAGGCTATGGAAGCTTTAAATTCAGCTGTTTCGGCTTATGGAAGCGGACAAGGTTTGTGGCCAACAATGAAGGTGGCCGATAGAATTGCTTGCATGGAGAAGTTTGTTGAACAAATGAAGACCAAACGCGAAGAGGTGGTTAAATTCATCATGTGGGAAATTGGTAAAAATCTGCCAGATTCTCAAAAGGAGTTCGATAGAACGGTTGATTATATTTACGATACTATTGAAGACTACAAACAATTAGATCGTGATTCAGCTAAATTTGAAAAAAACTCGGGTGTTTATGCACACATACGGCGTGGGCCACTTGGTGTTGTTTTGTGTTTGGGACCTTATAATTATCCGTTAAATGAAACTTTTACATTACTTATTCCGGCCTTGATAATGGGGAATACGGTAATTTTTAAACCAGCTAAGCTTGGTGTACTCCTTATTTCCCCGTTGTTGGAGGCCTTTCAAAATAGTTTTCCAAAAGGTGTCGTAAATGTTATTTATGGCCGTGGAAGAGTTTTGGCTAGTCCAATCATGAAATCAGGCAAAATTGATGTTTTGGCATTAATTGGTAACAGCAAATCGGCAAATGCCTTACAAGCACAGCATCCAAAGGGGAATAGGTTGCGTATGGTTTTAGGGTTGGAAGCTAAAAATCCAGCTATTATTTTACCCGATGCCGATTTAGATTTGGCTGTTGAAGAATGTATTTCCGGTACCTTGTCTTTTAACGGGCAACGGTGTACCGCCCTTAAAGTGCTTTATGTACATGAATCGGTTGTTGAAGAGTTTAATCGTCGTTTTTCTTATAAAGTAGATCATCTCAAATTTGGAAATCCTTGGGAAGAAGGAGCAAAATTAACTCCGCTTCCAGAAGTTGATAAGCCCGCTTATATTCAAGAGCTTATTGATGATGCCGTAAGTAAAGGTGCTAAAATATTGAATGAAAAAGGTGGGGCGCTTAGTGAAAACTTTATTTTTCCGGCTGTGCTTTACCCTGTAGATGAAAGTATGCGTGCATTTAAAGAAGAACAGTTTGGACCATTAATTCCTGTTGTACCGTTTTCAGATATTAACGAACCTTTAAATGATATGGCCGAGTCTAATTATGGTCAGCAAGTCAGTTTGTTTGGTAAAAATGTACAAACCTTGTCGCCGCTCATCGACACACTTGTTAACTTAGTTTGCCGTGTAAACCTTAATAGTTCTTGCCAACGTGGACCAGATGTTTATCCATTTACAGGGAGAAAGGATTCGGCTTTTGGAACCTTGAGCGTGCACGATGCGTTACGGTCGTTTTCAATAAGAACCTTTGTTGCTTCAAAAGATAACGAATACAACAATGCCATTTTAGAAGAACTTTTAGAACGTAAAACCTCTAACTTTATAAGCACAGATTATATTTTATAATTTTAAAACAATGAAAACATTTCAAATTTTCGCTTTGTTGCTTTGCTCGGTACTAATGTTTGGATGTGGCAATAAAGCAAAAAATAAAAACGAGGGTTTTACTTATGAAAAAACTTCAGAGCCTTCAAAGGTTGTACCACAAAACCCCAATAACATCGTTATAACAGCTAATGATGCCATGCAATTCAACAAAAAGGAAATAAGGATTGAAGCTGGGAAAGAAGTGAAGGTTACGCTAAGACACATTGGTAAAATGGATAAAAATGTTATGGGGCATAATTTTGTGTTGCTCAAACAAGGTGTTGACGTAATGACCTTTGGAAACAAAGCAGCAGCTTACAAGAATAACGAATTTATACCCGAAAACACTCAAGATGTTATAGCACACACTAAGCTAATAGGAGGAGGCGAAGTTGCCGTGGTAGAATTTGATGCACCGGAGAAGGGAACTTACGAGTTTTTATGTAGTTTCCCTGGACATTATGCTCTTATGCGAGGTAAATTTATTGTAGAGTAATATAATTGTTGGCGCAAATAAACGACTATTTAAAAAATTGGGTATGAATATGCTTAATTCTTGTGTTTTAATGTTGTGTAATTCATAATAAGTTGTAATTTTGCGCCTTATATTAACGAAAGGGGCTCACGCCGACGATTTAGAGTTAATAGTAAGATAGTTATTCAGTGAAAACAGGAAACAACATATCTCCTATCTCTTATATTTTAGCAAAACCTGCTAGAGCTGTTGTTGCGCGTTTTCCTCAAACTCGCCCCTAAGGGGCTATTCAGTTTAAGAAAGTATTCGCTACTTTTAATTTTCGTTATTATTTAGAATAGAAATTTAAAGCCATAGTATGGCTTTTTAAGCCCTTTGTTGTTCAAGCCTAAGGTGTAATTATTGTTGAAAATGGATTCAATATTGGATATAGAGAAAAATACTGTAATTGAGGAAGCAAAAGCCTATTGTGAAACACAAGGTTTAGAAATTGTTTTTACTCATGAGATTTCGGCAACGCATTTGCAGGTTATCTCTGAAAGAACTAAAAACCTTCCGGCCATGTTTCATGCCAATGTTGGGATGTTGTTAGACCGTTTAAAAAATGGTTGCTACCTCCTAATGAAAGACGGTGAAATTTATGGGCATATTTTTGCACACAGGCACGTTGTAGATAAATTTTCTGTATATGAACGTTCCTCGTTGTGGATTCATCAAGCGCATAGAAACCATAATTTGGGGTTGCTTCTCATGGATTTATTGTCGCAAAATTTTAAGAAAGATTTTCTTATTTCAATCGCTCAAGAACCAGCTGTTCATCATAACAATCAGTTATTGGGTATGAGGTTTATTACGCTAAAAGACCTGTCGCCAGTATTAATTTCAACCTTAGAAAAATTAGGAAAACTAAGAGATGAGTACAAATATAGATATTACGTTAACCCTTATTTCGAATCTAAACTTAACCAGATTAATAAGATTTTAAAAAATAAATTTCCGAATATATGAAACATCCATTGCTAAGTATAGCAATGGATAAATAAGCATACTATGGATGTTACATATTTCAATTAAAAAACAATAAATAAAAGTAAATGAAAAAATTAGTGATAGCCTACAGTGGCGGGTTAGATACCTCGTATTGCGCCGTTAGTTTATCTAAAGAATACGACGTACATGCCGTAAGTGTAAACACGGGCGGCTTTACCAAAAAAGAAATTGACCACATAGAGAGCAATGCTTATAAAATGGGGGTTTCAACCTATAAAAACATAGATGCTGTTGCCACATTTTATCAAAAGGTGGTGAAGTATTTAATTTTTGGGAATGTACTTAAAAATAACACGTATCCGTTGTCGGTAAGTGCCGAGCGTATTATACAGGCCATCGAAATTATTGAGTATGCAAAAAGTATAGGGGCAGAGTATATTGCCCACGGTAGCACAGGAGCAGGTAACGATCAAGTACGTTTTGATATGATTTTTCAAACCTTGGCGCCTAATATTAAAATTATCACCCCAATTCGTGATGAAAAATTAACCAGACAACAAGAAATCGATTACCTTAAAGAAAATGGAATTGATATGTCTTGGGAAAAAGCTAAATATTCTATTAATAAAGGCCTTTGGGGGACGAGTGTAGGTGGAGCAGAAACCTTAACTTCTGAAAAACCACTTCCAAATGAAGCATATCCATCGCAATTAAAACATGCCGAAGAAGAAAAAGTAAAATTAACTTTTGAAAAAGGAGAATTGGTTGCTGTAAACGGTGTTGAAAACAGTCCTGAAGTAAATATCGAGGTGCTTAACAATTTGGCTTCAGCCTACGCCATTGGAAGAGATATTCATGTGGGCGATACTATCGTAGGTATTAAAGGACGTGTAGGTTTTGAAGCGGCTGCTGCCCTAATTACTATAAAAGCGCATCACCTTTTGGAAAAACATACGCTTACCAAATGGCAATTGCAACACAAAGAGTACATTGCGAGTTTCTACGGCATGCATCTGCACGAAGGTCAGTATTTAGATCCAGTAATGCGCGATATGGAAGCCTTTTTGCAAAGTAGCCAAGATAAAGTTACGGGTGATGTAACCGTAACGTTGAAGCCATATCATTTTTCATTGGATGGTATTTCATCTGAACACGATTTAATGCGTGCAAAATTTGGAAGCTACGGTGAAGAAAATAAAGGCTGGACTGCCGATGAAGCCAAAGGCTTTATCAAGATTGTAGGCAACCAGAACAAAATATACCAGCAAGTAAACTCGAAATAAAATCGGCTTTTTGTCATGCTAAATTGTCAGGCTGAGCGTTGTTGAAGCCTTATTTAAGCATCTCAATTTCAGGAATTGAAAAAAATATAAAAATGAAACAGATTCAAGTAGGAATAATTGGTGGGGCAGGATACACAGCTGGTGAATTAATTAGATTATTAATAAATCATCCCGAAGCTGAAATTAATTTTGTGTTCAGTACATCAAATGCGGGTAATAAAATAAGCAAGGTGCACCGAGATTTGGTGGGTACATTGGATTTAGAATTTACCGATACTGTAAACCCAAACGTTGATGTGTTGTTCTTATGCTTAGGGCATGGTAATTCGGTAAAATTTTTATCGGCAAATTCGTTCTCTGAAAACACTAAAATTATCGATCTAGGTAACGATTTTAGATTGGAGGCCGGTAAAGTTTTTGATGGAAAAACTTTTGTATATGGCTTACCGGAATTACAGAGAAAAGCTATAACCGAAGCGAACTATATTGCTAATCCAGGCTGTTTTGCTACGGCCATTCAGCTGGGACTGTTGCCATTGGCTAATAAAAATTTGCTTATCACCGATGTGCATATTAACGCTGTAACAGGAGCAACTGGTGCCGGTACATCGTTATCGGCAACCACGCATTATACTTGGCGCGATAACAACTTTTCCTATTATAAGCCTTTTACGCATCAACATTTGGGCGAGATTAACCAATCGGTTAAACAGTTGCAAAATGGTTTTGCAAACGATATTTTGTTTATGCCCAATCGTGGAAATTTTTCAAGGGGGATTTTCGCCACCATTTACACGGATTTTGAAGGTTCGGTAGATGATGCTAAACGCATTTATAACGAATTCTATAAAAATGCTGCTTTTACCTTTGTTTCAGATGATTTTTTACATTTAAAACAGGTAGTAAACACAAACAATTGTTTGGTGCATTTACACAAGTACGAAGGTAAATTGTTGATAACAAGTATTATTGATAATTTATTGAAAGGTGCTTCTGGCCAGGCTGTTCAGAATATGAATTTAATGTTTGGTTTAGACGAAGCAACAGGGTTGCATTTAAAAGCAACCTATTTTTAATAGCTAGCTTGGTGCGTTAGTGATTGCAGTAGAAAGCCCACAGCGAGGCACGAGCGAGGACTTGAAACGTAAAGCGCGACCCTTTGGGTAACGCCATAAAAATTAACTAAAAAAAACAACTAAAATGCCATTATTTGATGTTTATCCATTGTACGATGTAACCCCGGTTTCGGCAAAGGGACTGTATGTTTACGACGATAAGGATAATGAATATTTAGACCTCTACGGCGGGCATGCCGTGATTTCCATTGGCCATGCGCATCCAAAATATGTTGAAGCCGTTTCGAAACAGGTTTCAGAATTAGGGTTTTATTCCAACGCTATTCAAAATCCATTACAAAAGCAACTGGCTGAAAAAATTGAGACACTTTCGGGCTGCACAGACTACCAATTGTTTTTGTGCAATTCTGGTGCCGAAGCTAACGAGAACGCCTTAAAATTAGCCTCGTTTAAAACGGGTAAATCGCGTGTGGTTTCGTTTAAAAATGGATTTCACGGACGTACATCGGCAGCTGTTGCAGCAACAGATAATCCAAATATTATTGCGCCAATTAATGCACAGCAAAAGGTAACGATTTTAGAACTAAATGATATTTTAGGTGTCAAAGCAGAACTTGAAAAGGGCGATGTTTGTGCGGTAATTGTTGAGTTTATTCAGGGGGTTGGTGGATTAGATCAAGGCACGGCCGATTTTTTCGAGCAAGTGTACGCGCTATGCCAAGCTAATAATACGATGTTTATTGCCGATGAGGTGCAGTCGGGCTATGGGCGTTCGGGTAAGTTTTTTGCATTTCAACACTATAATGTAACCCCCGATATTATTTCGATTGCTAAAGGTATGGGCAACGGATTTCCTATTGGCGGTATTTTAATCCACCCAAATATTGAAGCCAAGCATGGTATGTTAGGTACTACGTTTGGTGGTAACCATTTGGCTTGTGCAGCCGGTCTGTCAGTTTTAAATGTTATAGAAGAAGAGGAGTTAATGGATAACGTTAACGCCATGTCGGAATACTTTTTGAAATTGGCAAATAGTGTTCCGCAGATAAAAAATATAAAGGGTAGGGGCTTGATGCTTGGTTTGGAATTTGATTTTGAAGTGGGCGAATTACGAAAAAAGCTCATTTATGAGCATCGCATATTTACCGGAGGCGCTTCCAATAAAAAACTGTTGCGAATTTTACCACCATTAACCATAAAAAAGGACCATATCAATCACTTTTTTGAGGCTTTGATTGAAGCGGTATCGGAAGTTGAAGAAGACCACTTGCAGAATGTTTAACCATCAGCTTATACGATAAACATGCAAAAGAAAACACGTGTTTTACTAAAAGTAGGCTCAAATACCCTCACGAAAGAGACCAACAATATTTCTAGGGGTAAAATTGAAGATATTGCTAATCAGATAGCACAGCTTCAAGATACGCATGAGTTTGTTATTGTGTCATCAGGAGCCATTGCCGTAGCTAAACAATTTGTGAAATTGGAGAGCAAAAAAAAGGACGTTTTTGTAAAACAGGCCTTGGCATCTATTGGTCAGCCACATTTAATTCGTATTTATCAGGAAATTTTTAGGGAATATGGCTTGTTGACCTCACAGTGTTTATTGTCATATTCAGATTTTGAAAAGAAGGAAAGCCGAAAAAACATCGTCAATACCATCAATGTTTTGGTGAACAATAATTATATTCCCATCATTAATGAAAATGACACGGTGGCTACAGACGAAATTAAGTTTGGTGATAACGATAAGTTGGGGGCTTTAACGGCTTCGTTGTTAAAAGCCGATTTGTTTATTATAGCAACTAATACAAATGGTATTTATACGAAGGAATCATTCGAAAACGGTGCACCAAAAACCATTGGAACGGTACATGATTTTGAAGAATTGGCCAATCAAGTGGTCAATTCAAAATCTTCCCACGGTAGTGGCGGTATGCAGTCGAAAATTGAAGCGGCTTCTGTAGCCAAAAATGCTAATATTGAAACCTGGATTGTTAACGGTTTGGCTGATAATTTTATATTGGATGCCATCGAGCATAAGGTGCCTTTTACCAAAATACAATAAATAAAGAACAAAAGATAAAAGATGAAATGAGCCATAATAATTCTTGATGATTACCGAGATATTCAGTGGTGGATTACATCTGACCGATAAAAAAAATGAATTCTAAACAGATGAAACATTACACCTCCATACACGATATAGATAATATCAATTCATGGATTGAGGAAGCTAAAAAATTAAAGCAGACACCTTTAAATAATATAGAATTAGGAAAGAACAAAACCCTTGGGTTGTTGTTTTTTAATTCCAGTTTGCGTACCCGTTTGAGTACGCAAAAGGCGGCTTTAAATTTAGGGATGAATCCTATTGTTATGAATGTTTCTGGCGATGCTTGGGGGCTGGAGTTTGAAGATGGCACGGTAATGAATGGCTCAACGGCCGAACACATAAGGGAAGCTGCTGCGGTGGTGTCGCAATACTGTGATATTATTGCCGTGCGTGCTTTCCCAACGTTAACAGATAAAGTAAAGGATGAAAGCGAACAAGTGCTCAATGCTTTTAAGAGGTACGCATCCGTGCCTATTGTAAATATGGAAAGTGCCACAGGCCATCCATTACAGGGGCTCACAGATGCTTTAACCATTTCGGAGCATGCCAAAACTAAAAGGCCCAAAGTGGTTTTAAGTTGGGCGCCTCATATAAAAGCGTTGCCACATGCCGTAGCCAATAGTTTTACACAAGTGATGCAAAAATTGGATGTAGAATACGTTATTGCCAATCCTGAAGGTTACGATTTGAACCCTGAAATTACGGGGAATACAAAGGTTTATCACAACCAGGAAGAAGCCTTTAAGGATGCCGATTTTGTTTATGTGAAAAATTGGAGTTCATACGAAGATTATGGAAAAGTGCTCAGCACCGACCCCAATTGGATGATTACCAAAGAAAAGTTGGGTGATGCAAAATTTATGCACTGCTTGCCTGTTCGCCGTAACGTAATTGTTGAGGATGCGGTGTTGGATAGCGGTAGTTCATTGGTTATCGAGCAGGCTAATAATCGTACCTATGCCGCGCAGTTGGTGTTGAAGAAACTGTTGGAGAATAATAAATAGAAAACGTCATTGCGAAAGAGGAACAATTGAAGCAATCTTTCAATAGGTTACTTCGTCATAATGATAATTAAAAAAATGGAAAAACTATCCATAGTAAAAATAGGCGGAAACATCATCGAAGATGACAATGCCCTAAACGCATTCTTAAAATTATTTGCTAATTTAGAAGGAAAGAAAATTTTGGTACACGGTGGAGGCAAACGAGCCACGCATGTTGCTTCAAAATTGGGCATAGAATCGAAAATGGTTAATGGCAGGCGTGTCACTGACACCGAAACGCTAGAGGTGATTACCATGGTGTACGGTGGTTTGGTAAATAAAAATGTGGTAGCCAAACTACAAGCATTAAATACTAACGCGATTGGCTTAACAGGTGCAGATATTAACAGTATTAAATCGGTAAAACGCCCAGTAAAGGAAGTCGATTTCGGTTTTGTGGGTGATGTGAAAAGCGTATCTTACCAGTCGGTCAATAAATTGATAGAGGCCGATTTTACTCCTGTTTTTTGTGCGATTACTCACGACGGAAATGGCCAATTGCTCAATACTAATGCAGATACCATTACATCGCAAGTAGCAGTGGGTATGAGTCAACTTTACGAAACATCCATTTATTATTGTTTCGAATTGAATGGAGTTTTAAGAGATATTAACGATAAAAGTTCGGTAATAAAACACATCGATTCCAAAACCTACAAAGAACTTTTAGAGCAGGGTATTATTGCCGATGGGATGCTTCCGAAGCTTGAAAACTGTTTTGAAGCGCTTAACAACGGCGTGAGCAATATCAACATGGGAAATACATCGATGTTAACACAAACCGATAACAATTTTACAACCATAACTTTATAATATGGCGCTACAGGAATTAACTCAAAAAGCCATTACGCTTTTAAAAACACTCATTGAAACGCAGTCTTTTTCTTCTGAAGAAGACGCTACTGCAGCACATGTTGAAGCTTGGTTTAAACAATTCAATATTGATTATACGCGTACTAAAAACAACGTTTGGGCAATCAATAAACACTTTGACGAAAGTAAGCCAACGCTGTTGTTGAATTCGCATCACGATACGGTAAAACCAAATAGTGCATACGTCAAAAATCCTTTTAAAGCTATTGTTGAAGATGGCAAATTATATGGTTTGGGCAGTAACGATGCCGGCGGGTGTTTAGTGTCTTTAATTGCGACGTTTACCCATTTTTATAACCATAAGGATTTAAAATATAATTTGGTAATGGTTGCTTCCGCAGAAGAGGAAAGTAGCGGTCCCAATGGGCTCAACAGTATGTTGTCCATTATTCCAAAAGTAGATGTGGCCATTGTGGGCGAACCCACTTTGATGAATTTGGCTGTAGCGGAAAAAGGGCTCGTGGTTTTTGATGCCGTAGTAGGCGGAACGCCTAGCCATGCAGCTCATCCCAACGATAACAACGCTATCTATAACACTATTGAGGTGTTACAGTGGTTTAAAGATTTTAAATTCGAAAAAAGCACTGATGCTTTAGGGGAGGTTAAGTTGACGGTAACCCAAATTAATGCCGGTTCGCAGCATAATGTGGTGCCTGGTCATGTCGATTTGGTGGTCGATGTACGCGTTAACGATGCTTATAGTAATGCCGAAATAGCTGAAATTTTACAAACCCAATCACCCTGTACTAGCATAACGCCCCGTAGTTTGCGCTTAAATTCGTCATCTATACCTGTGGATCACGATTTGGTGAAAGCTGGAATAGCCATGGGTAGAAGCACTTATGGGTCACCAACATTATCGGACCAAGCGGTACTGAAATGCCCAAGTTTAAAATTGGGGCCTGGAGATAGTACGCGCTCACATTCGGCAGACGAATTCATTTATATCAACGAAATAGAAGAAGGCATTCAAATGTATGTTGAATTGTTGAATCGGGTTATCGTATAACGTCATAGTGAAGAGCGGAGGAACTTGGTTATCTCTAAGAATATAAAATAGCTTTATCTTAGCCTGTCTTGAGCATAATAGTAAGGTTCACAATGAGAGTAATAGAAATTGTCACCCTGAGCAGAGTCGAAGGGCCTAAAAAATTAAAACTAAAGAATTATAAGATTCCTGCCCTCGCGGGAATGACAAAAAACATAATAAATGAAACTCTGGGACAAAGGTATATCCATCGATAAAAAAATAGAACAATTTACAGTAGGTAACGATAGAGAAATCGATATCCATATTGCAAAATACGATGTTATGGCATCAAAAGCCCATGCTAAAATGTTGCACAAAATAGGCATTTTAAACCAGGCTGAACTTGAGCAGTTATTAGGTGGTTTGCAAGATTTGGACAATCAAATTGAAACTGGCGAATTTGTTATTGATGAGCAGTTTGAAGATGTACATTCCAAAATAGAATTCGAACTCACCAAAACCCTAGGCGATGTGGGTAAAAAAATTCATACAGCTCGTTCCAGAAATGATCAAGTTTTAGTGGCACTTCATCTGTACTACAAAGAAAATTTGACTTTGGTAAAAGAAAAAACCAAAACGCTTTTCAATACGCTATTGGATCAAGCTGAAAACTATAAAAATAAAGTACTGCCGGGTTATACGCACTTACAGGTGGCTATGCCGTCGTCGTTCGGGTTGTGGTTTTCCGCCTATGCCGAGTTAATGGTTGATGATGTATTTTTAATCGATGCCGCTAAAAAAACGGTGGATCAAAATCCGTTGGGTTCAGCTGCAGGCTACGGAAGTTCTTTTCCAATCGACAGAACGTTCACAACAAAAGAAATGGATTTTGCCACCTTAAAATACAATGTAGTAGCAGCCCAAATGGGACGTGGAAAAAATGAAAGAACTATTGCAGCGGCTCTAGGAAGTTTAGCAAATACTATGGCGCGTTTTGCAATGGATACTTGTTTGTATATGAGTCAGAATTTTGGATTTATTTCCTTTCCAGATGAATTGACCACAGGAAGCAGTATTATGCCGCATAAAAAGAATCCCGATGTTTTTGAATTGATACGTGGAAAATGTAATAAAATACAAGCTTTGCAGAGTGAAATGGTGTTAATCACCAATAATTTACCAAGTGGTTATCACCGCGATTTTCAGTTGTTGAAAGAGAGTATGATTGCTGCTTTTGAGGAAATAAAGGATATTTTGGATATTTTTAATTATTCCATTCAGCAAATTATAGTGAAAGATGTTGATATCAACAGCGATTTGTACAAATACCTGTTTACGGTTGATAACATCAATAATTTAGTGGTTGATGGCCAAACCTTCCGCGAGGCGTATCAAAAAATCGGAGGGCAAGTTCAGGATGGAACCTATGTGCCCGACACCTCAAAAAAGCATACCCACGAAGGTAGTATTCATAATTTATGTTTGGATGAAATTCGCGCTAAATTTCCTGCTTAAGATTTATTTGTTGGGGGTGCAAAGCTGCGACTGCTGCCCCTATTAAGCCGGCATAATTGCCTAATTCGGCAGGAAGTACGGGAGTGGAGACGGTAATCCGTTTTTTGAATGCATCAAAATCTTTTGATGTGCCACCACCGAGAATAATATAATCGGGGCATAAAACAGTTTCTACGATTTCCAGAAAAGTATTAAATCGTTTGCCCCATTTTTTATAGCTTAAGTCTTTCCGATCTTTAACGGAGGCCGCTGCCCAATGTTCAATTTTCCTGTACTTTTTATAGGGTATTTGGCCTAATTCGAAATTAGGAATCAGTTCGCCGTTATAAAATGCGCCACTTCCAAGGCCAGTTCCAATAGTGATGATGATAACAAGACCTAGTTTGTCTTTTCCAATACCGTAGTTCATTACGGCATACCCAGCTGCATCAGCATCATTAATTACGGTAACCGGTAGTCCACAAGCATCAGAAAATAAGGTTTCGGCATTAACGTTTACCCAGCTGGAATCTAGGTTCCCTTTGGCTTGGCAAACGCCATTTTTTACAATACTTGGAAACCCGCATCCTATTGGGCCCTTGTAATTAAAATGATTAACAATGTCTTTAAATGTTTTAGCCATGCCTTTGGGTTTTCGAGATGGTGGGGTTGGAATCCGAAAGCGTTCTGTAATAAGTTCTCCTGTTTCTGAATTTATAATCGCACCCTTCATTCCCGATCCGCCAATATCGATTCCTAGTAATTCCATTTATGTTTTAAATTTTGATCCAGCTTAAAAATACAACAGTTTCAATAAATTAAAAAAGCGCATGGTTTACATGCGCTTTTAAGGACTTCCAAAAATGTTTAGTTTAATATGTTGGTGACTAACTCAAATAATTAAATAATCGTGGACTGTCCTAAATGTATGTTAGTAAAGTTTAAATTGGTCTCATCCGGATTATTGATAAAGTCTTCAATAAAATCGCCCACTTTTGTGGTGCTTATATTGTCGTATTTGTTGTTTAAATCGGGAGTGGTGATGTGTAGTTTTAGAGATTTATCTACACCTTCCCTTACCAAGGCAGCTTCTTCATCGAGTCCGAAATGATCTAACAGCATGGCTGCCGACAAAATTGAAGCAATGGGGTTGGCAATACCTTTGTTGGCCGCTTTGGTGTAAGCCCCGTGAATAGGCTCAAACATGGCATGCTCATCACCTACAGATGCTGAAGCTAGAAGGCCTATAGAACCTACAATTACACTCGCTTCTTCCGACAGGATATCTCCGAACATATTTTCGGTTAATATAACATCAAATTGTCTTGGACGGATAATGAGTTCCATCGCTGCATTATCAATGTATAGATAATTAACTCTTACATCGGGGTATTGCGGTGCTATTTCTTGAACCACACGCCTCCAAAGCCTTGAACTTTCCAAAACGTTCGCTTTATCAACTAAAGCTAATTTACGCTTTCTTGTTTGTGCCGCCTTAAAGGCTTGGTGGGCAATACGTTCAATTTCAAACCGATGGTATGTGCAAACATCCGAGGCTGTGTTGCCATCTTCACTTAATGTCCGTTCTCCAAAATATATGCCACTGGTTAACTCGCGGTAAATGAGAATGTTTGTGTCTTTAATTTGTCTGACTTTAAGTGATGATTTGCTTAATAAATCGTTATAAGCAATGATAGGCCTAATGTTTGTATGTAAACCCAATGCTTTTCGGATGCCTAAAAGGCCTTGTTCTGGTCTAATTTTGGCATCGGGATCTAAATCGTACGATGTTTTTCCTATGGCTCCAAACAGTACAGCGTCAGATTTTTTACAAAGATCGATGGTTTCTTGTGGTAGGGCTTTGCCTGTTTTATCGATTGCACTGGCACCAACCAAACCGTTTTCGAAAGTAAATACGTGATTAAATTCCATAGCAATAGCTTTCAAAACCTTAACGGCTTGAGCTATAACTTCTGGGCCTATACCATCGCCAGGTAAAACGGCAATATTTAACTTCATTTCGTATTTACTTGTTTAAGCAGAAGTGATTTCTTTATATACTTTGCTGTTTTCTATAATATGATGAATATCGTTATCGTCAACTTCCTTTTTTGTATCGGCAAAATCTAAGAAATTAGCATAGATTTCATCCAATTGTAGCTTCGTTAACTCGTATCCAATATTTTTTGCTCTATAAGCTAAAGCCGCTCTACCACTTCGGGCTGTTAATACGATGGCCGATTCGGTAACACCAACATCTTTTGGGTCTATAATTTCGTAAGTTTCGCGATTTTTAATAACCCCATCTTGGTGAATTCCAGAACTGTGTGCAAAGGCATTCGCTCCAACAATAGCTTTATTAGGCTGGGTATAGATACCCATGTTATCTGAAACCAATTGGCTTAAACCATAAAGCATTTCAGATTTTATATTAGTATCTAAATTCAAGTAAGGATGCTGTCTTAAAATCATAACCACTTCTTCTAGGGCCGTATTACCTGCACGCTCACCAATACCGTTAATGGTACATTCTATTTGGCGGGCACCATTGATTACACCCTCTATGGAGTTTGCAGTGGCTAAACCAAGGTCGTTGTGGCAGTGGCAAGATAAAATGGCTTTATCAATACCTTTTACGTTTTCTTTAAGGTATTTTATTTTGTTACCATATTCATTGGGTAGGCAATATCCAGTGGTGTCTGGAATATTTAATACCGTTGCACCAGCTTTTATGACCTCTTCACAAATCTGAGCCAAATAATCGTTATCTGTCCTGCCTGCATCTTCAGCATAAAACTCTACATCTTCCACAAAAGTTTTAGCAAAACTAACCGCTCTTACGGCACGCTCAATAATAGCCTCTCTGTTAGATTTAAACTTATATTTAATATGAGAATCTGAAGTACCAATACCCGTATGGATTCTTGGTGTCTTGGCATGTTTCAAAGCTTCGGCAGCCACTTTAATATCGTTCTCTACAGAACGTGTTAAACCACAAACCGTTGCGTTTTTTACAATTTTTGAAATGGCTTCAACCGATTTAAAATCTCCAGGGCTAGATACCGGGAAACCAGCTTCAATAATATCAACACCTAATTTATCAAGCTGTTCGGCTATGATTAATTTTTGGTCGGTATTAAGCTTACAACCAGGTACTTGCTCTCCATCTCTTAGCGTTGTGTCAAAAATTTGTACTTTGTTATCAGACATTTAATTAAAATATATTTTCTTTTTGTTTTACGAATGTATATTTTGGTTTCTAAAATACAGAATTCAATAAATAGTTTTTACGATGTTTAAGCCTTGTGATGTTTTGTTAAAAACCTGAAAATCAGAATTATGAATCAATAATTGTAACTATGACAAAAGAGCTAAAAGATAATTTGTTTGTTTTGGTAAAGTCCCTCTCGAAGTCTGAAAAAAGACAATTTAAGCTTTATGTTGGTCGATTAGGGGTTAATGAAGATTCTAAGTTTTTGATGCTTTTTAACATTTTAGATAAGCTTTCGGTCTACGATGAGGCCGCTATCCTTAAAAAAGGCATTGTTAAAAAGCAGCAGTTATCTAACCTAAAAGCGCATTTGTACAAACAAATCCTGATTAGCTTGAGGTTGAATCCGTCACATCAAAATGTTAGGATCCAAATACGCGAACAGTTAGATTTTGCTACAATACTCTATCACAAAGGACTTTATAAGCAAAGTTTAAAGATTTTGGACAAGGCCAAGAATTTGGCTATTTCGCATGAAGAAAAAAATGTGGCCTACGAAATTGTTGAACTGGAGAAGGTCATTGAGTCGCAATACATAACAAGGAGCTTGAGTAATAGGGCCGACGAGCTTTCTATCCAAGCTAAGGAGTTAAGCCAACAAAATGTATTGGCCAGTAAGCTATCTAACCTTTCGTTGCAACTTTATGGTTTGTTTTTAAAAACGGGCTATATAAAAAACGACGAAGAACATAAAATTATAACCCAGTATTTTAACGACAGGCTGCCAAAGTACGACATCAACAAGTTAGGTTTTAGAGAGAAATTGTGGCTGTACAAATCGTATTTGTGGTATAGTTTTCTAACGGTCGATTTTTTGTCCTGTTACAAGTATGCGCTAAAGTGGGTCGACCTGTTTTATGAAAACAAAGACATGATAATTCTAAACCCCGTGTTCTTTTTGCGAGGCAACCATTACTTGTTGGAAGCCTTATTTTATTTACGCCAGTATGAAAAATTTAAATCGGCATTACACAAATTAGAAAAGATCACACAAGAAAAATGGTTTCCGCTTGACGACAATAACGAAAGCCTCGCCTTTTTGTATATCTATAATAATAAATTCAACCTGCATTTCATAGAGGGAAGCTTTAAAGAAGGTTTGCCTTTAATAGATGAGGTGTTAGAACGTTTGAAAAATTACCAAAGCCGTATAGACGAACATCACATTATGGTGTTTTACTACAAAATAGCAAGTATGTATTTTGGTGCTGGGGAGAACAAAAAGTGCATCCAGTTTCTCGATAAGATAATAAGCAATAAGTCGTTACAAATGCGGGAAGATTTGTTGTGCTTTTCAAGAATTTTAAACCTTGTGGCCCATTATGAAGCGGGTCTGGATTATAATTTAGATGCTTTGATTAGAAGTACTTATAAGTTTTTAATCAAAATGGAAGACCTTTACGAAGTTCAAAAAGAGTTTATTAAATTTTTAAGGAGCTTGGGTGATATTTATCCACACGAGGTTAAAAACGAATTCATCAAACTTCATAAGAAACTAAAGGAATTTGAAGACGACCCCTACCAAAGCAGGGCCTTTTTGTATTTGGATATCATTTCGTGGTTAGAGTCTAAAATTCAGAACAGGCCAATTGGATTAGTTATAAGAAATAAATTTCATGAAAGGCGGCACGAAAAGCATTAATCTTTGGCAAAAACAAAAATTTCTCTATAAAAAATTTGGATATTAACTTTTTCTGAACGAATATTTGCATTCATAAAGTTCAAACACTTATTGAAATGTTATCAAGAAAGGTGGAGGGATTAGACCCTATGAAGCCTTAGCAACCCTTTATCTGTAAAGAAGGTGCTACATTCTACCCCGTTCTACCCTAATATAGAGCACGATCGGATAGATAACCTAAAAAAATTGCTTTCTGTAGTTTTAAATTCTTTGTAACATTTTTCTATTAAGTACGCTTTTTAAAGTGCATTGGCTTTTTTAATTAAATCATAATAAGAAAAAACTAGAAAAATGAGTGAAAACAAATTAGCAACAAACGCCTTACATGCGGGCCACGATGTAACCACTAATGCTGGAACCAGAGCTGTGCCTATTTACCAAACAACATCTTATGTGTTTAATAATACAGACCATGCAGCGAATTTATTTGCCCTAAAAGAACTGGGCTTTATTTATACACGGTTAAATAATCCCACAAACCAGATTTTACAAGAGCGTTTGGCAGCTGTAGAAGGTGGTATTGGTGCCGTAGTTTTTGCATCTGGAACAGCGGCCATATCAACTGGGTTACTGACTCTATTGAAAGCAGGTGACCATATTGTAGCTTCAAGCAGTTTATATGGGGGAACGTACAACCTTTTAAACGTAACCTTACCAAGGTTGGGTATTACAACAACCTTTGTAGATGCCGATAATCCAGATAATTTTGCCCAAGCGGTACAAGACAATACCAGAGCATTTTTTGTGGAATCCTTAGGAAACCCGAAATTAGATGTGTTGGATTTAAATGCCATTTCAGTACATGCAAAAGTAGCAGGAGTACCGTTTATTGTAGATAATACCGTTGCTACACCAGCATTGTTGAATCCTATTGAACATGGGGCAAATATTGTAATCCATTCCTTAACTAAGTACATAGGTGGTCAGGGTACGTCGCTTGGCGGGGCCATTATTGATGCCGGTACTTTTGATTGGACCAACGGAAAATTCCCAGAATTCACTGAGCCTTCAGCCGGTTATCACGGCTTAGTGTACAGCGAAGCATTGGGTGAAGCCGCATACACGTTTAAATTAATTTTAGAAGGCTTAAGAGATTTTGGTGGTGCCCTGAGTCCAACAAATGCCTTCAATATTATTCAAGGTTTGGAAACCTTACCAGTTCGTATAAAACAACATAGCGAAAACGCATTGGAATTGGCTAAATGGTTAGAGCAACAACCTGAAGTGGCTTGGGTGAATTACCCTGGGTTGGAAAGTAGTAAATACAAAGCTTTGGCCGATAAGTATTTGCCAAAAGGACAGAGCAGTGTGGTTACCTTTGGTGCAAAAGGCGGATTTGAAGCGGCTAAGACCATTTCAGATAACACGAAATTATTTTCACTATTAGCAAACATTGGTGATACAAAATCATTAATTATTCACCCGGCGAGTACAACACACCAGCAGTTGACAGAAGAACAGCAAGAGTCTGCGGGAGTAACAGCAGATTTAATAAGATTATCTGTAGGAATTGAAGATGTCGACGACTTAAAAGCCGATTTAAAAGGAGCTTTTAGCAAAATATAAATCTATAAACGCCATCAAACAGGTTTGGTGGCGTTTATTAAAATCAGTAAAATTTGGAGCATCAATTGCAACATATCAAATTAAAAAATTACACGACCGAAAACGGTGTGCTTGTTCCTGAAATCAAGCTCAGCTACCAAGTATTCGGTCAAAATTTGGGTACGGCACCTTTAATTTTGGTGAATCATGCGCTTACTGGAAACAGTAATGTGGCTGGTGAAGACGGCTGGTGGAAAGATTTAATTGGCCCCGGAAAAGTTATCGACACAAAGCTTTATACCATTTTGGCATTCAACATTCCCGGGAACGGTTACGATGGTTTTGTCATTACAAACTACAAAGATTTTGTAGCTAGAGATGTAGCCAATATGTTTTTAATTGGGTTGAAAGAATTGCAGGTTGATAAGGTGTTTGCCACTATTGGAGGTTCTTTAGGAGGCGGTATTGCTTGGGAAATGGCTGTGAACAAGCCCGATTTTACAGAGCATTTAATTACCGTAGCCACCGATTGGAAATCTACCGATTGGCTAATTGCCAACTGCCAAATTCAGGAACAGTTCCTTTTGAATTCCAAAAATCCGGTACACGATGCGCGCATGCATGCTATGTTGTGTTACCGAACGCCAGAATCGTTTAAAGAACGTTTTAAGCGCTCCAAGAATGAGGATTTGGAAATTTTTAATGTTGAAAGCTGGTTGCTTCACCACGGAAAAAAATTGCAAGAGCGTTTTCAGCTTTCAGCCTATAAATTGATGAACCAATTGCTAAAAACCATCGACGTAACCAAAGGACGTTCTGATGATTTTAATGTGCTGGACAACATAAAGGCAAACATCCATATTATTGGTGTGGATTCCGATTTGTTTTTTACGGCCGAAGAAAACCGCGAAACGCATAAACAGTTAGCGTTAACAAATCCAAATGTAACGTATAACGAGATACACTCGGTGCATGGACACGATGCTTTTTTAATGGAGTACGAGCAATTGGAAAAAATAATTGAAGGCATTTTTGTGCCAGATTCTAAAAGAAAAAGAATGAAAGTATTAAAATTTGGGGGTAAATCGTTGGCCAACGGCAAAGGTTTGGAAACGGTACTTTCAATTATAGAAGATAAGGTAAGTGCAGGTGAGCGTATTAGTGTCGTAGTTTCGGCCAGGGGCTCGGCTACAGATGATTTAGAATCCATTTTAAACAAAGCCCTAAAAGGAAAACCTTATCAAGAGGCCTTGGAAGCGTTTAAGGCATACCAAGCAGAACCTTCAGAAACTATCGATTTTTCGGAAGAGTTTTCTGTGCTCGATAAACTTTTTGAGGGGGTTAGCCTGTTGCGCGACTACAGTAAAAAAACCAAAGACAATATTTTAGCTCAAGGGGAATTGTTGTCGGTCAAGCTTATAGCCAATTTATTGAACGAACATGGCGTTAAGGCAAAGGCTACAGATGCCCGAGAGTTGATAAAAACAGACGAATCCTTTGGTAATGCACAACCGCTCTCAAAGTTATCAAAAGAAAATACTGAGGCGTATTTTAAAGCCAATAGAGATGTGGTAAATGTGGTTACAGGGTTTATTGCTTCAAATTTAAAAAACGAGACTACCACGTTGGGAAGAAATGGTAGCAATTACACAGCGGCACTATTGGCCAATTTTTTAGATGCCGAAGAATTACAAAATTACACTCACGTTAATGGTATTTATACAGCCGATCCTAGTTTAGTTGCCGATGCGCAGCAAATACGTGAGCTTTCGTATGGTGAGGCTAACGAATTGGCTAATTTTGGTACGTCGGTATTGCATGCCAAAACCATTATTCCGTTGGTTGAAAAAAATATTAACCTTCGTATTTTAAATACCTTTAATCCTGATGATGAGGGTACGCTAATTACAGCAAAGCCGAGTACAAAGGAAGTAACTTCATTATCGGTTTTAGATGATGTGGCACTGTTGAATTTGGAAGGCCGCGGACTTTTAGGCAAGAGCGGTGTTGATGCCCGAATTTTTGGAGCGCTAGGTAACCATGGCATAAGTGTAAGCATTGTATCGCAAGGGTCGTCAGAACGAGGAATTGGCCTTATAATAGACGCTAACCAAGCGACGCAAGCGGTTATTGCATTGGAGCGTGAATTTGAAAGCGATTTTTATTCGCAAGACGTTAATAAAATTGATGTGGTTGACGATGTTTCAGTGATTTCCATTGTGGGCATTGAGTTGAGTTCGTTCCACAAACCATTCAATGCATTGATTAAAAACCAAATTACGCCGTTGCTTTTCAATAATACCGTAACAGGTAAAAACGTAAGTTTGGTGGTGAAAAAGTCCCAGCTTCATAAGGCAGTTAACGTTATTCATGGTGAGGTTTTTGGGATTTCCAAAAAGATTAATATTGCCATTTTTGGCCACGGAGGTGTAGGAGGGGCCTTAATCAATCAAATTTTAAAATCTAAAGAAGATATAGAAAACCGAAGGGGCATAAACCTTAATGTTTTTGCTATTGCAAACTCCAAACAAGTACTTTTGAATAAAAACGGAGCGACTAAAACTTGGAAAACCGATATTGCCAAAGTGGATAGTGATTTGTCAATAGACGATATCATCACATTTGCAAAAAACCATCACTTAGAAAATTTAATAGCAGTTGATAATACGGCAAGTTCAACATTTTATAACAACTATGTGCCTTTAGTTGAAGCCGGTTTTGATTTGGTGTCGTCAAACAAAGTGGCCAATACCATTTCGCACGATTTTTACAGAGATTTGCGACTCCAACTAAAAGAGCACAATAAACAGTATCTTTACGAAACAACTGTTGGTGCAGGTTTGCCGTTAATTGATACTATTAAGTTACTGCACGAATCGGGCGAAAATATAACCAGAATTCGTGGGGTGTTTTCCGGGACATTAAGTTATTTGTTCAATAATTTTTCGGTACAAGACAAACCATTCAGCGTAATTATACAGGAAACGATTAATAAAGGCTTTACCGAGCCTGATCCACGTGAAGATTTTTCTGGAAACGATGTGGCGAGGAAGCTATTAATTCTTGCTAGGGAGTTGGATTTACAAAATGAATTTGAAGATGTTACGGTTCAAAATTTAATACCTGAAGCCTACCAAAACATTTCCGTTGAAGAGTTTTTAAGTCAGCTTAATGTGTTGGATGCGCAGTATCAGCAAATAAAACAAGATCAAAAACCTGGACATGTGTTGCGTTACGTTGGTGATTTAAGTGGAGACCTTTCAAAAGACAAAGGAACTTTAGAAGTAAAATTGGTGTCCATTCCCGAAGATAGTACTTTGGGCCACGTAAAAGGCAGCGATGCTATTTTTGAAATTTTTACTGAAAGTTACGGCGAACAGCCCATTGTTATTCAAGGCGCCGGAGCAGGAGCCGAAGTTACGGCCAGAGGTGTTTTTGGCGATATATTAAGGTTGTCGAAACATATAAATTAGAAAAAGAACTTCTCAAATTTATTTTGAGATTTTCTTAGGAATTGTCATTCCTGCGAAGGCGGGAATCTACGTTAAAATAAAGCCACAAACACACAAATATTTACAAAGATTAATTTGTGATTCCTGTAGCAATCGGAACGTGGTAAAAAAAGAATAAAATGAAAGTGAACAAAAAGAATTTTGAAACAGAAGCTATACGCACCCAATCTGAAACTACACAGTTTTCAGAACATTCCGTACCGTTATATTTAACATCGGGGTTTGTTTTTGAAGATGCCGAAGAGATGAGAGCCTCTTTTGCAGAAGAAAAACAGCGCGATTTATATAGCCGCTATAGTAACCCCAATGTTAACGAATTCATAGATAAAGTGTGCGCCATGGAAGGTGCTGAAGCTGGTTTTGCTTTCGCAAGCGGCATGGCAGCCGTGTTTTCAACATTTGCAACCTTATTGGATGCCGGAGACCATGTGGTGTCGTGCAGTTCGGTTTTTGGAGCAACCCATGGTTTGTTTACCAAGTATTTTCCAAAGTGGGATATTGAGTGCTCCTATTTTAGTGTGGCCGAAGTAGATACTGTTGAAGATTTAATTCAGCCCAATACCAAGTTCATATATGCCGAAACTCCAACAAACCCTGGAGTTGATGTGTTAGATTTAGAATTTTTAAGTGCTATTTGTAAAAAACACAATATATTGTTGGTGATAGACAATTGTTTTGCGACTCCATATTTGCAAAACCCTATTAAACACGGTGCCGATTTGGTAATTCACTCGGCCACAAAATTAATGGACGGACAAGGGCGTGTTCTTGGAGGCGTTACCGTGGGCAAAAAAGAGTTAATACGTGAAATATATCTGTTCTCTAGGCTCACAGGGCCTGCTATGAGTGCTTTTAATGCTTGGGTGTTATCGAAATCTTTAGAAACTCTCGCCGTAAGAGTTGAAAAACATTGTGAGAATGCTTTGAAAATTGCCACCTATTTGGAAGCGCATCCTAAGGTAAAGTGGGTTAAATACCCATTTTTAAAATCCCACCCTAAGCACGAAGTGGCCAAAAAGCAGATGCGTTTGGGTGGTAATATTGTAGCTTTTGAGGTAGAAGGTGGTTTAGAAGGCGGAAAAACGTTTTTAGATAGCTTAAAAATGTGTTCGCTATCGGCAAATTTGGGCGATACCCGAACTATTGTGACCCATCCGGCCAGTACCACACATGCTAAAGTGGAACCCGTAGTAAAGGCCGCAGCTGGTATTACCGATGGTATGGCTCGTGTTTCAGTAGGACTAGAACATGTAGATGATATTATTGCCGATTTGGAGCAAGCACTAAATTAAGTATCTTAGCCAAATGCTATCTAAAAAAACCAAATACGGCCTCAAGGCACTTACTTATATTGCCAGGCGAGTAGAAGATAAACCTGTACAGGTTAGTGAAATTGCTAAAAGTGAGAGTATACCTCAAAAATTTTTAGAAAGTATTTTACTCACGTTAAGGAAATCGGGAGTGTTAGGCTCTAAAAAAGGAAAACACGGTGGCTATTATCTGCGTAAAGAGCCATCAGAGATTTTAATGACTGAAATCATGCGCGTACTTGAAGGTCCCATTGCCATGGTACCTTGCGTAAGTCTGAATTACTATGAAAAATGCGATGACTGTCCGGATGAGAATGAATGCAGTGTTCATAGATTAATGATACAAGTGCGGGATAGCACACTTAACGTGTTCAGAAATACAACGTTAGCGGATTTGTCAAAGAAAAATGGCTGAAGATTTCATAATAAAATTGGTTTTTATTTTTGATTTTATTCAGTTTAACCACAAAAAACACCATTATTCTAAAAAGTTGTCGTTACAATTTGTCATCCAAAAAAAAGTATTACTTTTGTAATTCCTATTAAATTGATAGGATTAATATAATTCAACAGCAAATGATTGGACAAATGTTAATAAAAGATAAAGAAAAGTCAACTTATAAAGCAGATGCTTCAAGCGAAAAACCAATAAGAAGTGTTGTTAAATCGCTAAGCTGGAGAACTGTTGGTACTTTAGATACCATTTTAATATCTTGGGTTATTACAGGAAAGTTAGATTTGGCATTCTCAATTGGAGGGGTTGAATTAATAACAAAAATGGTATTGTACTTTTTCCATGAGCGTATTTGGAATTCGATTAAATGGGGGAAATAAAAAGCAAAAATTAAGATGTTTACAGAAATTCAAATAAAAGAATTAAATGAAGCGTATAAAGACGCTTCGCCGGCCGAAATCATAAAAAAGGCTTTTGAGCTTAATGATGAAGCGGTTGTTACGACTAACTTTAGACCCTACGAAGCGGCAATATTACATGCCGTAAGTTCGGTTGAAGCTAAAATACCGGTAGTTTGGTGCGATACGGGTTACAATACCCCACAAACGTACAAGCATGCTGAGCAAGTGATTAAGGATTTGGATTTAAACATTTTTTTGTATGTGCCAAAACAAACTGCTGCTCACCGCGACGTGGTAATGGGTATTCCATCAATAGATGCACCCGAACACGCTTTGTTTACAGAGCAGGTAAAGTTAGAGCCATTTAAAAGAGCCATGGAAGAGCACAAACCAAAAATATGGTTTACAAATTTGCGCCAAGGGCAAACGGCTTTTAGAAACAGTATCGGTATTTTTAGTTTAAGTAAAGATGGCGTTTTAAAAGTGAGTCCGTTTTATTATTGGTCTGACGAAAAATTAGATGGTTATTTAAAAGACAACAAATTGCCAAACGAATTTAAATATTTTGATCCAACTAAAGCATTAGAAAATAGAGAGTGTGGTTTGCACGCTTAAAAATAAGATTATGAAGAAAGATACATCACATATCAACTCGCTAGAAAACGAAGCGATTTACATTATGAGAGAAGTGGCAGCACAGTTTGAAAAACCTGTACTGTTATTTTCAGGAGGAAAAGATTCAATCACTTTGGTAAGATTGGCGGTTAAGGCCTTCTACCCTGCAAAAGTGCCGTTTCCTTTAATGCACATCGATACGGGGCACAACTTCCCTGAAACCATTGAGTTTAGAGATCGTTTGGTTAAAGAATTGGGCTTGGAACTTATTGTAAGAAATGTTCAAGACTCTATTGATCAAGGAAAGGTTAAAGAAGAATCTGGTCGTTATGCGAGTAGAAACCAATTGCAAACTACGACGCTTTTAGATGCTATTGAAGAGTTTAAGTTCGATGCTTGTATTGGTGGTGCACGTCGTGATGAGGAAAAAGCAAGGGCGAAAGAACGTATTTTCTCGGTACGTGACGATTTTGGTCAGTGGGATGAAAAGAACCAACGTCCAGAGTTATTTGATATGCTGAATGGAGATATTGAGCACGGACAAAATGTACGTGTATTTCCAATTTCCAACTGGACAGAATTGGATGTTTGGTCGTATATCGAGAAAGAAAACATCGAAATTCCATCCATTTATTTTGCGCATAAACGCAAGGTGTTTTTAAGAGATGGTATGATATGGTCGGCTGATGACGAAGTCGTTTACAGAGACGAACACGAAGAAGTGATTGAAGAAATGGTGCGTTTCCGTACCGTTGGTGATATGAGCTGTACCGCAGCCGTATTGTCTGAAGCTTCAACCATCTCAAAAGTTGTTGAAGAGATTAGAGACTCAACAATTTCTGAGCGTGGAGCGCGAATTGACGATAAGCGTTCCGAAGCCGCCATGGAGAAACGTAAACAACAAGGGTACTTTTAAAATTTGCAAAGCAAATTTTGCCTTTAGCTTTTGGCAATTAGCCCTAAGCAAATAATAAAAATGAATTTTAAATAGGTGAAGGCAATTAGCCTATAGCTAAAAGCCAAGAACCAACAGCCAAATAAAAAATGGAAGTATTAAAAATTGCAACAGCAGGAAGTGTAGATGACGGGAAAAGTACGTTGATTGGGCGTATTCTTTACGATACAAAATCATTGACCACCGATAAATTGGAAGCTATTGAAAAAACCAGCAAACAACGTGGATACGATTACTTAGATTTTTCACTGGCCACAGATGGGTTGGTTGCCGAAAGAGAACAAGGTATTACAATTGATGTAGCGCATATCTATTTTTCAACAGCAAAGAAAAGTTATATTATAGCCGATACTCCCGGTCACGTAGAATATACTCGAAACATGGTAACCGGAGCTTCAACATCGCAAGCATCAATCATTTTAATCGATGCCCGTAAAGGGGTGATTGAGCAAACCAACCGCCACTTTTTTATCAATAATTTATTGAGAATTAAAGATGTGGTTGTTGCCATAAATAAAATGGATTTGGTAGATTATTCCGAAGAGGTTTACAATAAAATTAAAGCCGATTTTGAAGAATTGATGAGCAAACGCGATTACCAAGACCAAAAAATAACATTTATTCCAGTTAGTGCCTTAAAAGGGGATAACGTGGTGCATAAATCAGAAAAAATGCCTTGGTACAAAGGCGAAGCCCTTTTAGAGCATTTAGAGCAATTGGATAAAGCCGATATTTTTAACGTTGGTACCCCACGTTTTCCGGTTCAGTATGTTATTCGTCCCAAAACCGAAGATTTCCACGATTTTAGAGGTTATGCAGGAAAAGTATATGGTGGAAATTTAAGTGTGGGCGACGATATTATTGTATTGCCTTCAAAAACACGTTCAAAAATAAAAGATATTTATTTCTACGATGAGAAATACGAAACAGCGTCGCGTCGTTCGTCGGTAACCATCACTTTAGAAAACGATATAAATGTGAGCCGTGGCGATATGATTGTTAAAGAAGGCGATTTGCCAACGATCGATAAGCAATTTACAGCCAATGTATGCTGGATGGATTCCGACCACTTAACGACTGGCGGAAAGTATATTGTTCAGCACGGTGTAAATAAAGTGTTAGCAAAAGTTGACAGAATCAACCATAAAATCAATCCAGATTATTCTGGTTTTGAAAAAGGGGTGACTAGTTTAGGTGTTAACGATATCGCTTCGGTAACATTTAAGTTAAACAAACCTATTTTTTACGACCAATTTAAAAACCACAGAACCAATGGATCGTTTATTTTAATAGATCCACAAACCAACCATACTGTTGGGGCAGGATTCATTCAATAAAAAAAGAAAATGCAAAGTTTTAGAACAGAAATAGAAAATCCAGTTGTTGAAAAAGATATTATTGAATTAGCTAATAAAATCGAATTGTTCAACAATGGAAAAATTGACGAAGAAAAATTTAGAAGTCTGCGTTTAGCCCGTGGGGTTTACGGTCAGCGTCAAGAGGGCGTGCAAATGATTCGTATAAAACTACCTTACGGAAAAGTTAAGAGTAACCAGTTACGAAGAATTTCGGATGTTTCTGATGAGTATTCTCGTGGCCGTTTACATATTACTACACGTCAAGATATTCAAATTCACTATGTTGATTTGAACAGAACACCTGAACTATGGGCAGAATTAGAGCGCGACGATGTTACTTTAAGAGAAGCCTGTGGTAATACGGTAAGAAATGTTACAGCAAGCGAAACAGCTGGTATCGACGTAAACGAACCGTTTGATGTATCGCCGTATGCTGATGCTCTTTTCAAGTTTTTCTTAAGAAACCCTATTTGTCAAGAAATGGGACGTAAGTTCAAAGTGTCATTTTCATCTTCAGATGAAGATACTGGACTTTCATATATGCATGATTTAGGCTTTATTGCAAAAGTTAAAGATGGAGTTCGCGGTTTTAAAGTGATGATTGGTGGCGGATTAGGTTCACAACCCCGTGAGGCTGATGTACTTTTTGATTTTGTTGAAACTGACAAGATTATTCCAATCATGGAAGGCGTTTTAAGAATTTTTGATCGTCATGGTGAGCGTAAAAGCCGCGCTAAAGCCCGTATGAAGTTCTTAATCAAAGATATCGGCCTTGAGGCTTTTAAAGAATTAGTTGAAGCAGAGCAGGATGCGATTGCACAAAAATCGGTTGAAATTGATGCTGATGCTTACGTGGCTTCAAAACCTGTTGAGGTTAAAGAAATCCCTCAGGTTAATTTAAAAGACGAACAAGCGTTTGAAACATGGAAGTCAACCAACTTAATTCCTCAAAAACAAGAGGGGTATGTAGCCATCGGAATTAAAGTGCTTTTAGGTGATTTTTATACCGATAAAGCGAGATTGTTGGCCGATTTAGTTGAAAAATATGCGGCAGGTGAAATCCGCTTGTCTTTGCGCCAAAACATCGTAATTCCTTTTGTGAAAGAAGAATTGGTGCCGTTTTTCTACACCGAGTTGGAAAAATTAGGTTTCGTTGAGGCGGGATACAATAAAGCGGTAGATATTACAGCTTGCCCGGGAACTGATACTTGTAACTTAGGTATTGCCAGTAGTACAGGTATTGCCGATGAGTTAGAGCGCGTTATAAAAGCTGAATATCCGCAATATTTAAACAATGAAGATTTAGTTATAAAAATTAGTGGTTGTATGAATGCCTGCGGACAACACAACATGGCTAATATTGGTTTCCAAGGGATGTCTGTTCGTACGCCAGATAAATTGGTTGCACCTGCCTTACAAGTGCTTTTAGGTGGTGGAAATTTAGGAGATGGCAATGGCGTTTTTGCTGATAAAGTCGTGAAGGTGCCAAGTAAAAGAGGCCCAGAAGCCTTGCGAAGAATCTTGAATGATTTTGAAGCTAATGCCGGAGAAAAGAAATTCGTGGAGTATTATAAAGAAACGGGTGACCGTTATTTCTACGATTTGTTGAACGACCTTCAGGATGTAAGTAACTTAACCCCGGATGATTTTATAGACTGGGGTAACGAAGAAGAATATGTAAAAGAAATTGGTATTGGTGAGTGTGCCGGTGTGGTTATCGATCTAATTGCTACTTTGTTTTTAGAAAGTGAAGAAAAAATTGAAAATGCCAAAGAAGCCTTGGGTAACAAAGTATATTCGTATGCTATTTACCACGCTTACAGTTCTTTGGTTAATTCTGCAAAAGCATTATTATTGGCCGAAAATAAAAAGACCAATACACAAGCAGGTATCATAAAAGACTTTGATACGCTGTTTGTTGAAGGTGGTAAAATCGAGCTTGGTGGTTCATTTTCAGAATTGATTTACCAAATCAATAAAAATGCGCCAACACAAGAGTTTGCTGAGAAATATATTGAAGACGCCAACAAATTTTTAGAAAAAGTAAAAGCTTTTAGGGAAGCAGAAACTTTAGAGAAAAAAGCGGTTTAAAATAAAACAATGATTTTAAAAACCCCAAAATTAACGATTGTAGGTGCTGGTCCTGGCGACGAAGATTTAATAACCCTTAAAGCTATTAAGGCTATTGAATCGGCAAACGTCATCCTGTATGATGCCCTTATTAACGAAGCGCTGCTGAAATATGCCTCGGAAGATGCTGAGCTTATTTTCGTGGGCAAACGCAAGGGGTGTTATGCATTTCAACAAGAACAAATCAATGAATTGATTGTTTCGAAAGCCAAAGAAAAAGGACATGTTGTACGATTAAAAGGCGGCGACCCATTTATTTTTGGCCGTGGAGCGGAAGAAATCGATTATGTTCGTGCGTTTGGTTTAGAAACCTTTGTAGTGCCCGGCATATCGTCATCGGTGGCCGTACCTGCTTACCAAGGTATTCCCTTAACAAAACGTGGAGCTTCCGAAAGTTTTTGGGTCATTACGGGTACCACAAAAAAACACCAAATTTCGGATGATGTGGCTTTAGCAGCCAAGTCTACCGCTACGGTTGTTGTTTTAATGGGTATGGGCAAGCTTGGTGAAATAGTTCGCATTTTTTCAGCAGAAAACAAACAAGATGCGCCCATAGCTATTATCCAAAACGGGACAAGAGACAACGAAAAAGTGGGCATTGGTACCATAAGTACCATTCAAAATATTGTTGCTGAAAAACAGTTGTCGTCACCGGCCATTATTGTTATTGGTGAAGTAGTTAAAGAGCGAGCGGTTTTAAGTTCTATCTGTACAGAAGTAATAAAAAAATAGGTTGTGGAAAGAAATAATTTATATCCTATTTTTTTAAAAGCGAAAAGCTTAAACGTTCTTATTGTTGGTGGTGGTTTTGTGGCCGAAGAAAAGTTAACTTTTCTTTTAAAATCGAGCCCTGATGCTTGTGTAACAATGGTATCGCCAATGTTTCGCGAAGGCACTGTGGAATTAGCCAAAAAGGGTAACGTAACCTTGATTGAAAGCAAATACAAAAAAAAGTATTTAAAAGGTAAACACATTGTGGTGGCCACAACTGATAAGCCAAAAGTTAATGTTAAAGTGCACAAGCATTGCCGCAAAAAAAGCATTTTGGTAAATGTGGCCGATAACCCGCCATATTGCGATTTTTACATGGGCGGAATCGTAACCAAAGGAAACGTAAAAATAGCAATTTCAACCAATGGAAAATCGCCTACAACAGCAAAACGTTTGCGCCAGTTTTTTGAGGATGTTATACCAGAAAATGTAGATGATTTGGTAAAGAACTTAAACGAATATAGAAAAACGATAAAAGGAGATTTCGAAGAAAAAGTGGAAACACTTAACGAATTCACTAAAGGATTAATTGAAAAAAAAGAGTAAAACAGTCATAAAATGATTAAAACAGATATACTTATCATAGGAGCAGGACCAACAGGGTTATTTACGGTTTTTGAAGCTGGGTTGTTAAAGCTTAAATGCCACTTAATTGATGCATTGCCACAACCAGGTGGCCAGTGTTCTGAGATTTACCCTAAAAAGCCAATTTACGATATTCCAGGGTTTCCAGAAATTTTAGCTGGCGATTTAACCAGAAATTTATTGGAACAAGGCAAGCAGTTCGAGCCTGGATTTACTTTGGGTGAACGTGCCGAAACTATCGAAAAGCAAGACGATGGTACTTTTATCGTTACTACAAACAAAGGGACAAAACACCATGCGCCGGTAGTAGCTATTGCTGGTGGATTGGGGTCGTTCGAACCTAGAAAACCAGCCATTGATGGTATAGCGGATTATGAAGATAACGGTGTGGAATACATCATTAAAGATCCAGAATTTTACCGCGATAAAAAAGTAGTGATTTCTGGAGGAGGTGATTCAGCGTTAGATTGGAGTATCTTTTTAACCGATGTGGCTTCAGAAGTAACCTTAATCCACAGGAGAAACGAGTTTAGAGGTGCTTTGGATTCGGTTGAAAAAGTAAGAGAGCTTACCCAAGAAGGTAAAATTAATTTGGTAACGCCTGCCGAAGTAAAAGAATTGCATGGCGACGGTAAAATTGAAGCGGTAACCTATGTAAGAGACGGTGAGGCTACTAAAATTGAAACCGATCACTTTGTGCCGTTGTTTGGTTTATCACCAAAATTAGGTCCAATTGGAAATTGGGGCTTAGAGATAGAAAAAAATGCTATTAAAGTGGACAATACTTTAAACTATCAAACCAATATTCCGGGCGTTTTTGCTATTGGTGATGTTAATACCTATCCAGAAAAATTAAAATTGATTCTTTGTGGATTCCACGAAGCGACTTTAATGTGCCAAGCAGCTTATAGAATCATCAACCCAGGTAAAAAATATGTATTGAAATATACAACTGTTAGTGGAATTGATGGTTTTGACGGATCGCGAAAAGAAGCACCAAAAGCGGTAGTGCAAGCAATAAACTAAAATAAACCAAATAAGAGGTTAAAAAAATCCCGCAAGGTTTCATTAACCTTGTGGGATTTAATATTTTTGAATGGTTTTCAACAGTAAAACTGTTTTATAAAAAAACCGACAAACATAAAAAGAGCATGAAAAGTTACAATGTTTGCTTAAAGGATACCGTAAAATCGTTTACAAAAAAAATATTTTATTCGTTGTTCGATTGCGAACATGAAGAGGCCAATAGCCAATATTTGGAAGATACGTTTTTGAAGATACTTTCTAATCTAGAAATAGAAAACGGGGCAGCTATTTGGGAAAAGTTTAAAACTGAACTACCCTCAATTCGAAAGAAATTAGACGCTGATGCGATAGCCTTCGAAAAGAATGACCCCGCTTCCCATAGTTTGGCCGAAATTTATATGGCTTACCCTGGGTTTTATGCGATTTCAATTTACAGATTGAGTCATGCGCTACATAAATTGGGCATTTATATTTTGCCAAGAATGATGAGTGAGTTTATTCACGGCATAACCGGAATTGACATTCACCCGGGAGCTACTATTGGCGAATCGTTTTATATCGATCACGGAACGGGAATTGTAATTGGTGAAACCTCAATTATTGGTAAAAACGTAAAAATATATCAAGGGGTAACTTTAGGAGGTATTTCGGTCGCGAAAAGTTTAGCGTCAACAAAGCGTCACCCTACCATCGAAGACAATGTGTGCATTTACGCCAACGCCACTATTTTAGGTGGCGATATTGTTATTGGGAAAAATAGCATCATAGGAGCCAATGTTTGGATAACGGAATCGGTACCCGAAAATTCATTGGTAACCTACCAAACAGAAATAAAAATCAGACCTAAAAAGAATGGCATACGAGAATAGTATTATTGGTCAAATTGGCAACACGCCGTTAGTGGAAGCCACACATCTTATTAAAAAAAAAGGAGTACGTTTGTTTTTAAAGTTGGAAGGCAATAACCCTGGAGGAAGTGTAAAAGATCGTCCGGCGTTTAATATGATAAACGAAGCTTTGAAACGTGGCGATATAAAAAAGGGAGGAACTTTAGTTGAAGCTACTAGTGGCAATACGGGTATTGCATTAGCGTTTATTGCAAAATTATTAGGGTTGAACATGATACTAATAATGCCCGAAAACTCTACTGAAGAACGCGTAAAGACCATGCGGGCATATGGCGCCGAGGTCATTTTAACACCAGCCGATGTAGGTATAGAAGGTTCGCGCGATTTGGCTTTTAAATTACGGGACGAAAAAGGATATACTTTACTCAACCAATTTGAGAATGATGACAATTGGAAAGCCCATTATAAAACTACAGGCCCAGAAATTTGGAGAGATACCAAAGGCGAAGTCACGCATTTTGTATCAGCTATGGGTACTACAGGAACGATTATGGGCGTTTCAAGCTATTTAAAGGAGCAAAATAAAGATATTACTATTGTTGGTGCGCAACCCGATGACGATTCTAGAATTCCTGGTATCAGAAAATGGCCTGAAGAATACATACCTAAGTTTTTTGATAGAAGTAAAGTTGATGAGGTTATCGAAGTTACGGAAGCTGATGCCAAGAAGACAACGGTTAAATTAGCCAAGGAAGAAGGTGTGTTTGCCGGAATGAGTAGCGGTGGTTCTGTATTTTGTGCATTGCAAGTTGCCGAAAAAATAGATAAAGGGGTTATTGTTGCAATAATTTGTGATCGCGGCGATAGGTATTTGTCATCTACCTTATTTGAGTAGAGAAGAGAGTGTTCAATAAAATAGGAAAACAAAAATATAGTCACTATTTTTGCGTTTCAAATTAAAGAACAAAGAGTTCATTCATATAGTAGTGTTATCAAGAAAGGTAGAGGGATTAGACCCGGTGAAACCTTGGCAACCCTTTAACTCGTAAAGAAGGTGCTACGTTCTACCGCTTGTCCTGAATTTTGTTCAGGTGTTTTGCGGACAGATAACGAATAGTATTTTTACTTTTCTTGATGATATTATATGCTTAAAATAATATCAAAAATGTCAAACATCAAAGAAGCTTTAAAAGAACGAATTTTAGTTTTAGATGGTGCTATGGGTACCATGTTACAAGCCTATAAGTTTACTGAAGACGATTTTCGAGGCGAGCGTTTTAAAGATTTTCCTGTGCCGTTACAGGGCAATAACGATTTGTTGTCAATAACGCAGCCAGAAGCCATAAAAACCATTCACGCCAAGTATTTTGAAGCAGGTGCTGATATTGTTGAAACCAATACCTTTTCTGGAACAACCATTGCAATGGCTGATTACCAGATGGAAGATTTGGTTTATGAACTGAATTATCAATCGGCAAAAATAGCAAAAGAAATTGCTGAGGAATTTACGGCAAAAGAACCAAACAAACCGCGTTTTGTTGCGGGATCAATAGGACCAACCAACCGTACCGCAAGCATGTCCCCCGATGTTAATGACCCAGGTTATAGAGCGGTAACATTTGATGAGTTGCGAGTGGCTTACAAACAACAGGTAGAAGCCTTGGTTGACGGAGGTATAGATTTATTGTTGGTTGAAACCGTTTTTGATACCTTAAATGCAAAAGCAGCCCTGTTTGCCATCGAGCAGGTTAAGGAAGAGCGAAATATGGATATTCCAATTATGTTGAGTGGGACCATAACCGATGCATCTGGAAGAACACTTTCAGGGCAAACAGCAGAAGCTTTTTTAATTTCGGTATCGCATATCCCGTTGCTATCTATAGGTTTTAACTGTGCCTTGGGAGCCAATTTATTGCAGCCTCACTTAGAGGCCATTGCCAATAAAACTGACTTTGCCATCTCGGCACACCCTAATGCAGGGTTACCAAATGCATTTGGAGAATACGATGAAACTCCAGAAGAAATGGGTGAGCAAATAGAAGAATACTTAAAGAAAAACTTAATCAATATTATAGGTGGATGTTGTGGTACTTCACCAGAACATATAAAAGTCATTGCAAAAATAGCAGCAAAATATAAGCCACGTCAGTATGCTGAACTTATTTCGGCATCTCAATAGAATGGAAGAAAGGTAATGAAAGTGAAACAAACAAAATATATGAAATTGTCTGGTTTAGAACCTTTGGTCTTAAACGAAAACAGCAATTTTATCAATGTAGGAGAACGAACTAATGTAGCGGGGTCGCGAAAATTTCTTCGGTTGATCAAAGAAGAAAAGTTCGACGAAGCCCTTGATATCGCTCGTCACCAAGTGGATGGTGGTGCCCAGATTGTAGATGTGAATTTTGACGACGGACTCATAGATGGTAAAGCCGCTATGGTGAAGTTTTTAAATCTCATTGCTGCTGAGCCCGATATTTGTCGGGTGCCAATAATGATTGATAGCTCTAAATGGGAAATTATTGAAGCGGGGCTACAAGTAGTGCAAGGAAAATGTGTTGTAAATTCCATTTCACTCAAAGAAGGCGAAGAAAAATTCATATGGGAAGCCAAGCAGATTTTACGCTACGGTGCTGCTGTTATCGTTATGGCCTTCGATGAGGTAGGACAAGCCGATAATTATGAGCGCCGTATTGAAATAGCCAAACGCTCCTATGATATTTTGGTGAATAAAGTTGGTTTTCCTTCCGAAGATATTATTTTCGATTTAAACGTCTTCCCCGTGGCCACGGGCATGGAAGAGCACCGAAAAAATGCGATTGATTTTATTGAGGCTACCCGTTGGGTTCGTGAAAACTTGCCCAATGTAAGCGTAAGTGGCGGGGTTAGTAACGTCTCGTTTTCGTTCCGTGGAAACAATATTGTGCGTGAGGCGATGCACTCGGTATTTTTATATTATGCTATTCAAGCAGGGATGAATATGGGTATTGTGAACCCGGCCATGCTAGAGGTTTATGACGATATTCCAAAAGATTTGCTCGAATATATCGAGGATGTAATCTTAGATAGACGGGACGATGCTACCGAACGTTTACTGGAGTTTGCTGAAACCATTAAAGGTACAAAAGCCGAAAAAACGGTGGATTTGTCTTGGCGAGAAAATCCGCTACAAGACCGAATTACCCACGCTTTGGTAAAAGGTGTTGATGCCTATATTATTGAAGATGTGGAGCAGGCTAGGCAAGAGGCAGATAAGCCCATTGAGGTCATTGAAGGCCACTTGATGATAGGTATGGATGTGGTTGGTGATTTGTTTGGTGCCGGGAAAATGTTTTTACCGCAGGTAGTAAAATCGGCTCGTGTTATGAAAAAAGCCGTAGCCTATCTTAACCCCTTTATTGAGGCCGAGAAATCCGATAAATCAGAGCCCGTTGGTAAAATTTTAATGGCCACTGTAAAGGGCGATGTACACGATATAGGTAAAAATATTGTTAGTGTGGTGTTGGCCTGTAACAATTACGAAATTGTTGATTTGGGCGTTATGGTACCACCCGAAAAAATTATTGAAACAGCCATAAAAGAGCGTGTTGATGCTATTGGGCTTTCGGGGTTGATTACGCCTTCTTTAGATGAAATGGTGTACCTCGCTAAAGAGATGCAACGTCAAAAATTTGAATTGCCATTGCTTATTGGTGGAGCAACAACCTCAAAAGCACACACGGCTGTAAAAATTGATACCCAATACAAAAATGCGGTGGTGCATGTAAACGACGCCTCTAGAGCCGTAACCGTTGTGGGTGATTTGCTGAACAAGAAAACATCGCACGAATATGTGGCGAAATTGAAAAAGGATTATGACGAATTCCGAACTAAGTTTTTAAAACGAGGAAAGGAAAAATCATATATTTCAATTGAAGAAGCCCGAAAAAGAAAATATAAAATTGATTGGGAATCCACTGAAATAGTAAAACCCAACGAAATGGGCGTACAAGTGCTTAAGCAATTGAGTTTAAAGGAGCTGTTGCCGTTTATTGATTGGAGTCCGTTTTTTAGAAGTTGGGATTTGCACGGTAAATTTCCTGATATTTTAAAAGATAAGGTGGTTGGCGAGCAAGCGACGCTTATGTACAATGAGGCCCAAGTAATGATAGAAGACATTATAGCTAAACAATCCTTAAAACCTAAAGCTGTTTTTGGTTTGTTTGAGGCGAATTCTATAAATGATGATGATATTTTAGTCAAGAAAAAAGGCAAGGAAATTGCTGTTTTTAGAACTTTACGTCAGCAATTAAGCAAGCGAGAGGGGATACCAAATCATGCTTTGGCCGATTTTATAGCACCAGAGGACACAGAAAAAACGGATTATGTAGGAGCATTTTGCGTGGGTATTTTTGGAGCACAAGAATTGGCAGATAGTTACAAGGAAAGGCATGACGATTACAATGCCATTATGGCTCAAGCCATAGCCGACAGGTTTGCTGAAGCTTTTGCTGAATATTTACACCAACAAATACGAACCAAACATTGGGGGTATGCTGCAAATGAAGATTTGAGTAATGTCGAATTAATAAAAGAAAGCTATAAAGGTATTCGTCCGGCGCCAGGATACCCAGCGTGTCCAGACCATTTGGAAAAAGAAACCATTTGGGAGCTGTTGGAGGTAGAAAAACTAATAGGTGTTAAACTAACGGAAAGTTTAGCGATGTGGCCAGCAGCAGCGGTTTCGGGATATTATTTTGCTAATGCTGAAGCCAAATATTTTGGATTGGGTAAAATTACCGATGACCAAGTGACCGATTATGCTACCAGAAAAGGCATAAAAAAAGAGGTGGCCAGAAAATGGTTGCACGCCAATATCGCTGATTAAAGGTGTTATACTGAACTCCTATGCTGAGCGCAGTTGAAGTGTGTTTCAGCATTGTATAACAGTGGTGAGTGGTGCGTTAGGGATGGTAGTGGAAAGCCCACAGCGATAGCGAGGACTTGTAATGGATAGCCCGACCCAAGCTTAGGCGAAGTAGTTGGAAGGGTAACGCCATGAAAGATAAGTAAAAGAAAAAGTAATAAAAAAGAAGTCTCTATTGGAGATTTAAGGAAATGAAAGTAACAGACCACATAAAGAATGCTAACGGAAAGACTTTATTTTCGTTTGAAGTTATACCACCAAAAAAAGGTAAGAATATTCAGGATTTATACGACAATATAGATCCGTTAATGGAGTTTAATCCGCCATTTATAGATGTAACAACATCGCGTGAAGAGTACGTTTATATTGACCGAGGCGATGGCTTGTTGGATAAGCGTATTACGCGTATGCGTCCGGGAACGGTAGGTATTTGTGCGTCTATTATGCATAAGTATAAGGTTGATGCCATTCCACATTTATTGTGCGGTGGGTTTACCAAAGAAGAGACCGAATACGTTTTGGTGGATTGCCATTATTTGGGGTTGGATAACGTTATGGCCTTACGTGGCGATTCGATGAAAGATGAGGCGTATTTTAAACCATCAAAAGGAGGAAATGCTTTTGCTAGCGAATTGGTTGAGCAGATTGCAAACCTTAATAAAGGGCAATATTTGCATGATAATATTGAGGTAGAGCATAAGTCGGATTTTTGCATTGGCGTGGCTGGTTATCCAGAAAAACACATGGAAGCCCCGTCGTTAGAAACCGATTTAAAGCGTTTAAAAGCAAAGGTTGATGCTGGTGCCGATTATGTGGTTACCCAAATGTTTTTCGATAATCAAAAATATTTCGATTTTGTAAAAAAAGCTCGCGAAAAGGGCATTAATGTGCCTATTATTCCGGGTATAAAACCATTGGCCGTTAAGCGTCATTTACAATTGTTGCCGCAGGTTTTTAAAATAGATTTGCCTCAAGATTTAATCGACGCGGTTGAGGATTGTAAAGACAACAAAGCTGTTCGACAGGTGGGTATTGAATTTGCCATTCAGCAATCCAAAGAATTGTTAGATTTTGGTGTGCCCGTATTACACTATTATTCTATGGGCAAAAGTGATAACATTCAATCTATTGCTTCGGCGTTGTTCTAAATATTCCTTTACATTTGTGGTATAGAAAGCCCATCATGAAGTTATTTTATACCTACGCTTTATTTTTTTGTTTCGGTATTGTTTTGGCTCAAGATAAAACGCATACAACGTATGTAGATGTTAATTATTTTAGAGGTAATATCGCTTTGCACAATAATGAGATTCTGCATTTAATAAAAGGACATCCAGAAGGCGCTATTATAGGTTGGAACAAAAAAACATACGGATTTGAGGCGTGGGAACAACGATTTAACTATCCCGATTATGGGGTGTCGTTCGCATATCAAAATTTAAAAAATGATGTGCTGGGGAATAACTATTCGCTTTATGCGCACTACAATTTTTACTTTTTCAAAAGAAATTTGATGTTCCGAATCGGGCAGGGGCTAGCCTACAATACCAACCCTTACCATAAAGAAAACAATTATAAAAATGTAGCCTTTGGTTCGACCTTTATGAGCAGTACGTATGTGATGCTCAATTATAAAAAGGAAAGGCTATTTAATAAGTTTGGTTTACAAGCAGGTTTTTCATTAATTCACTATTCCAACGCTAATGTAACCTCCCCCAACAACGGAACAAATTCTGTAACTCTTAATGTCGGGTTGAATTATAGTTTGGACAAAGATGTCCCCGAATACCAAAATACGATTGATAAAAAAGATGATCGAGCCTTTTCGGAACCCATAAAATATAATTTAGTTTTTAGAAGTGGAATTAACGAAAGCGACATTATTGACAGCGGGCAATTTGCCATGTACGTCGGCTCTGTTTTTGCTGATAAGCGTATTAATAAATCGAGCGCTTTGCAGTTTGGTGCCGAAGTGTTTTTTTCAAACTTTTTAAAAGAATTAATTTATTACGAAAGTGTCGCCTTTCCTGAAAAAAAAGTCTCGGGTGATGAAGATTACAAACGCGTTGGCGTATTTGCGGGGCACGAGTTGTTTATAAATAAGATATCGTTAATCACCCAATTGGGCTATTATGTGTATTATCCGTTTGATTTTGAAGGAAGAACCTATTTTAGGTTAGGGTTAAAACGTTACATAAATAAAAAATGGTTTGGAGTGTTATCCTTAAAGTCGCATGGCGCTCGAGCCGAAGGTGTTGAATTGGGTATTGGTGTACGCTTGTAATGATGAAAAAGTTAATTTACATATTCGGTTTAATAGTATTGTTGTCGTGTGATAGCGAAAATGCTGGTGACTGTTTTCAAAAAACTGGCGCGATTGTTCAAAAGGAAGTGGACTTAAGCACTTTTAATAAAATTTTGGTGAATCGTGATGTTGAATTGATAATTTCTGAAGGTACAGAACAGCAAGTTGTTATTGAAACAGGGAAAAATTTAATGAACGATGTTACGGCAGAGGTTATTAAGAATGAACTCATTTTAACCGATAATAACAGCTGTAATTACATACGCGAATATGGTACTACAAAAGTATTTGTTAGCTCTCCAAATATCACGCAAATACGAAGTTCAACGCAGTACGATGTTAGTTCGGAAGGTGTTTTAACCTATCCTGATTTAATGATTCTTTCTGAAGATTTTGGAGCGCCCGATTCTTTTACCATTGGCGATTTTAGATTGGAAATTGATAATAGCAATTTTTCGGTAGTGTTCAATAACTTGTCGGTTTGCCATATTTCAGGAGCGACAGATAACTTGTCGGTGCGTTTTGCAGCAGGGAATTCACGTTTTGAAGGCCAGAGCCTTGTGGCTCAGAATGTTTTTGTAGATAACAGAAGCTCAAATGATATGATAGTTAACCCCCAACAAGAACTAAAAGGAACAATTAGAGGAGTGGGCGACGTTATTTCGGTTAACGAGCCGCCCACTGTTGATGTTCAAGAACTTTATAAAGGTCGGTTAATTTTCGAATAACCTGACTGACTGTTTGGCTATTTCCAACTCTTCATTTGTTGGAATAACCAGTATTTTAGTTTTTGAGTTTTTACTGCTTATATCATGTGTGCCGTTAGCACGGATTTTATTTTCTTCCTTGTCTAATTCAATACCCAAGAAATCTAAATCTTGACATACCAATTCACGTATTAAACTAGAATTTTCACCAATTCCAGCAGTAAATACAATGGCATCCAAGCCGTTTAAAATAGCGGCGTAGCTTCCAATATATTTTTTTATGCGGTAGGCGTTCATTTGTAAAGCTAGTTCACATTGTTTGATGCCTTTGTCAGCTTCGTCTATAATATCCCTTAAATCGCTAAAACCTGTTAAGCCCAGCATACCACTTTTCTTTAACAAGAGGGTGTTTACATCGTTAAGGTCGTAGTTTAATTTATCGGCTAAATAGAAAGCAAATGCGGGATCAATGTCGCCAGAGCGCGTGCCCATTATCAGTCCGCCCAACGGCGAAAAGCCCATAGAGTGGTCAACACTTTTTCCGTCTTTTACTGCAGTCATGCTACAGCCATTTCCTAAATGTATGGTAATGATTTTTGATTTCGGTTTTTCCAGATATTCAATAGCCTTTTCTGAAACAAATTTGTGGCTAGTGCCATGAAATCCGTAAAGTCGGATGTTGTATTTGTCTGAAAATTCATTTGGAATAGCATATTTATAAACATGCTCTGGGATAGATTGATGGAACGCTGTATCGAAAACCGCTACTTGTTTGGCATGAGGGAAAATTTCTTCGGCCACTTCAATACCTTCTAAATTGGGTGGATTGTGCAAAGGTGCCAATGTTGATAGTGCTTTTATTTTATCTTTTACCTCTTTGGTGATTTCGGTGGTGTCGCTAAAATGTTTTCCACCGTGAACCACACGATGCCCAACAATATCAATTTCATCTGAAGAAGCAATAACGCCTGTTTCTTTATCCAATAATTGATCGGACAAAAGCTTTAGTCCGGTTTTATGGTTGGGTATTGAAGTAGTTGTCTCTATTTTTTTACCATTGGTTTTGAACGTAAATTTACCATCATCTAATCCAATACGTTCAATTAAACCCGAGCACAAAATGGTTTTTTCGGGCATTGAAAAAAGTTGAAATTTTAAAGAGGAACTTCCTGAGTTTAAAACGAGTACTTGCATGTTTTTATAAGTCTTGAGCTTGAATAGCGGTTATAATTACGGTGCTGTAAATGTCGTCTGCAGTACAGCCACGGCTTAAATCATTAACGGGTTTGTTGAGGCCTTGTAGCATGGGGCCAATAGCCAATGCGCCAGTTTCACGTTGTACGGCTTTGTACGTATTGTTTCCTGTGTTTAAATCGGGGAAAATAAGTACGCTGGCTTGACCGGCAACTTCAGAGTTTGGTAATTTACTTTTACCAATACGCATATCTACAGCCGCATCATATTGAATAGGTCCTTCAATTTTAAGTTCGGGCGCTTTTGCTTTCGCTATTTCTGTTGCTTCCCTAACTTTATCAACATGCTCACCTTTTCCGGATGAACCTGATGAATAAGATAACATGGCCACTTTAGGTTCAACACCAAAGTTTAACGCGGTTTGTGCCGATGAAATAGCGATTTCTGCCAACTGTTCGGCATTTGGATTTGGGTTAATGGCACAGTCGCCAAAAATGGAAACGCGATCTTCTAAACACATGAAGAATACAGACGAAACAATGTTAACACCTGGTTTGGTTTTAATAAATTGAAGTGCTGGGCGTAATGTGTGTTGGGTGGTGTTTACAGCACCCGAAACCATACCGTCTGCATGGCCTTTGTAAATCATCATGGTGCCAAAATAGGACACATCAGACATGGCATCTCTTGCCATATCCATGTTTACGTTTTTGTGCTTACGCAGTTCGTAAAAGGTTTTTACGTAATCTTCAAAATGTGGTGATTTTGTGGGAGATACGATATTAACTTCATTCAAATCCAAAGGGATATCAAGATTTTTAACGCGTTCTGTTATTTTATCTTCTTCGCCAATTAATGTTAAATCGACCACTTGAGCGTGAATTAATCGAGCTGCAGCACGTAAAATACGTTCGTCGTGTCCTTCAGGTAAAACAATATGTTTTTTGTCTTTTAGGGCACGTTGCAATAAATTATATTGGAACATTCGTGGCGTGAAAATACCCGACTTAAAAGTAATCAGGTCGTTGGCTAGTTTATCTGTGTCGATGTGTTTTTCGAAAGAAGCAATGGCGGTTTCAATTTTTTCAACGTTATCGGCGTAAATTCTTGTTTTAATTTTTCCAATTTTATTAGTAGTTGCAAAAGTTCCTTCCTTAACGCTTATTATTGGAATTACGCTAGACAATCCTTCAACTAATTTTAAGATGGTGTTTTCAGGAATTAAACCACCCGTTAGCACAATACCAGCAACTTTAGGGTAGTTTTTAGAAATATGTGCCTGCATACCTCCTAAAAGTATATCTGCTCTATCGCCAGATGTAATAATTAAGCAGTTGTCTTTTATGTGATTTAAAAAGTTACGTAGTTGCATAGCTCCTAAAATGGAACTGTCAACCTGGTTATTTAGTAAATCTTTACCATGTAGAACTTCGCCATCTACTTGTTTGATAATCTCTTTAATCGTAGGGTTTGCTAAACTTGGAATGTTGGGGATTACCGAAACATCTGTGCCTCCTGAAATTCTTTCTTTTAATAAGGCTTGTAAGTCGTTTACAGAATTAGGGGCTACCTTATTTGCCATAATGGACAATACATCTACTTCTTCCCTAAAGGTGTCGTACGCCAACTGAACGTGGTCTACCACCTCTGAAACCATTTTGCCATCGCCTTGGCATACTATAATGACTGGTAAGCCAAGGTTTTTTGAAATAAGAATGTTAATGTCTAATTCCAAACTCGAATTTTCATGTGAAAAATCGGTGCCTTCCACCAAAACAAAATCGAAATTTTCCTCAAGATATTTATATTTTTTGATGATTTCATCAATAACATCACCCGCTTTACCTTTATTGTATAAGTTAAGGACTTCGTTTCTTGTAAACGCAAATGTTTTTTTGTAATTAAGGTCTATTTCAAAATGGGAGAGAACCGTATTGATATGGTTGTCCATTTCACCATCCTCGGTATCTTCAATAATGGGCCTAAAATATCCTACTTTTGCTGTTTTCCCTAGGAGCATTCGCATTAAGCCCAATACAACAACAGACTTTCCGCTGTTGGGTTCTAATGTTGCTACATAAATTCCTTTACTCATATTAATCTTGTTTTTTTTCAGCAGTTTAATCGATTACACAAATTGAAAAAATACTGAACTTGAATTGTTTTTTAATTTAACGCTGACAAAATTAAGGCGTAAACCCTTTTCCAAAGATGACAATTGTCATTCTTGAGGCTTATTTTGATTAATTGGATGTTAAATCTTTGAAAAGCGACTCCAGACTTGCGTTTTTTTGATTGAGCTGAAGTATCTTCAACTGGTTGTCATGAGCAAAATCGAAAACATGGGAGCGCATGTCTTCAGATGTTTTAAAAGTTATTTCGTAAATAAACCCATGTGTATTGGCAACGCTTTTTACTTTAGGCAGCTTTAGCAAAAAGGCATCTTCCACGCGGTAATCAAATTCTACAATAACTACTTGTTCTTTTTCATCCCGCAAATCTTTTAGTTTTTTATCGGCCACAATTTCACCTTTGTTGATGATGATAACACGGTCGCACATCGCTTCAACTTCCTGCATAATGTGTGTGGAGAGAAAAACGGTTTTTTTTTGTCCTATGGATTTTATCAGGTTTCTTATGTCAATAAGCTGATTGGGGTCTAAACCTGTTGTGGGCTCGTCTAAAATTAAAACTTCGGGGTCGTGCAAAAGCGCATTGGCCAATCCAACACGTTGGCGATACCCTTTAGAGAGTTGCCCAATTTTTTTATGCGCTTCGGGCGTTAACCCAGTAAGTTCAATCACTTCTTTGATGCGCTTTTTGTCAACACCATATATACTGGCATTAAATGCCAAATATTCTTTAATGTATAAATCTAAGTATAGCGGATTGTGTTCTGGAAGGTAACCAACACTTTGCTGCACTTGCTTGGCATTATTGTTAACATTGTAACTATTTACTTGTGTATCTCCGTCATCAGCATTTAGGTAAGTGGTCAAAATTTTCATCATAGTCGATTTTCCAGCACCGTTAGGGCCCAAAAAACCAACAATTTCCGGTTTTTTAACCTTAAAAGACACGTTGTTTAACGCTTTTTGATTACCATAAGTTTTAGAAACACCTTGAACTTCAATAGACATATTTAAAATTGTTTCTTCAAAAATAATGATTATCTAATGCAAAGTAGCATTTGCTTAAAAATCTTTAAATCTTTGCAAAAAATAACAAAAAAGATTTTAATGTGTTTTTATTTCTTAAAATAATATTTACTTTAGCGCCGTAATTATGACAGCAACAGTATATTATACATATTTTAACAACTATTTCTTTTTTAGCGGAAGAAACGAGGCGTTGTATGTATAATTTATAAACATAAATTTCAATATGAGTCTCGATGAAAATCGGGACTTTTTTTTGTCAAGAATTGGTTGAAAAACATTTAAAATTGAACATTAATTAAAATAAAGTAATACGGTGATTAAAACGGTGGCCATACAAGGAATCAAGGGGTCTTTTCATCATATTGTGTCGCAGCAATTTTTTGAAAATCCTGTAGACTGTATCGATTGCTTAACTTTCGATAGGGTGGTCGATGCGCTTATCACCAAAGAGTGTGATGCGGCTATTATGGCTCTCGAAAACTCTATCGCAGGTTCTATTATTCCAAACTATGCTTTAATTGATAAGTATAAGTTACATATTGTTGGCGAGCATTATTTGGATATTCAGCACAATTTAATGGTGTGGCCCGGTCAAAAGATTGAAGACATTAAAGAAGTATACTCGCACCCCATGGCCTTGTTGCAGTGTAAAGAGTTTTTTAAACAATATCCGCACATAAAATTGGTTGAAGATAAAGATACGGCCGAAGTTGCCGAGCGCATCCGAAACCAAGAATTAAAAGGGATAGGAGCCATTGCCAGTACGACGGCCGCCGAGATTTTTCAGTTGGATGTTTTGGCCCATAGCATACAAACCATAAAACACAACGAAACGCGTTTTGTTATTGTAAAGCGTGTTAATTCTGAAGTTCCAGAAAGTGAAATTAACAAGGCTTCGGTTAAGTTTGAAGCCAACCACAAACGCGGCAGTTTGGCAACTATATTAAACGTAATGAGTGATTGCAGGTTAAACTTAACAAAAATACAATCATTGCCCATTGTTGAAAAGCCATGGAAATATGCCTTTTTTGTTGATGTAACGTTCGAAACTTACGACGATTTTAAAAAAGCAAAATCGTTAATAGATATAATGGCTGATGGCTTTAAAATTTTAGGGGAATATAAAAATGCCAAGTTATGATAGAGGTAGCAAAAAGGTTACAAACCGTTGAAGAATATTACTTTTCAAAAAAATTAAGAGAAGTAAACTTGTTGATAGCCAACGGCAAGCCCGTAATTAATTTGGGTATTGGGAGCCCAGATATGCAGCCTCCAAAGAAGGTTATAGATGCTATTTTGGAAAGTTTCAATAATCCAGGGGCCCATAAATACCAAAGCTATCAAGGCTTGCCAGAATTGCGAGAGGCGATGGCTAAGTTTTATAAATCGAATTTTTCGGTAAACTTAAGTCCCAGCTCCGAGATTTTACCATTAATGGGAAGTAAGGAAGGCATTATGCACATTTCTATGGCCTATTTAAACGAGGGCGACGAGGTGTTGATTCCAAATCCAGGGTACCCAACTTACCAATCGGTTACCAAATTGGTTGGTGCTAAAGGGGTGCTTTACGAACTGGATGAAGCCAATAATTGGCTACCCGATTTTGAGGCCATTGAAAAACAAGATTTGAGCAAGGTAAAATTGATGTGGGTAAACTATCCGCACATGCCAACAGGAGCCAATGCAACAAAATCGTTGTTTGAAGCTTTGGTAGCTTTCGGGAAGCGAAACAATATTTTAATTGTAAACGATAATCCGTACAGTTTCATTTTAAACGATGCTCCAAAAAGTTTATTGAGCGTTGATGGTGCTAAAGAGGTTTGTTTAGAGCTTAATTCGCTAAGTAAAACCTTTAACATGGCGGGCTGGCGTGTAGGTATGGTCGTTGGCGATAGCGTTCATATTTCAAATATTTTAAAAGTGAAAAGTAATATGGATTCTGGTATGTTTTACGGTATCCAAAAAGGGGCTATCGAGGCTTTAAAATGCTCAAGTATGTGGTTTGCTACATTGAATAATGTGTATCAGGAGAGGCGGCAATTAGTGTGGAAATTAGCTGAAGCACTAAACTGTACATGCGATAAAAATGCATCCGGATTGTTTGTATGGGCAAAATTGCCTTCCCATTTAAAGGCCGAAGCGTTTATCGATAAGGTGTTGAAGGAGAATCACATTTTTATCACTCCGGGAACCATTTTTGGAACCCAAGGAGAAGGTTATATTAGGTTTTCGCTTTGTGCACCAACCGAAGTTTTAGAAGAAGCCATAGAAAGATTGCAATAAATATGAAAAATATATACGCCATAGGAGTTGGATTAATTGGAGGTAGCTTGGCTATTGACATCAAAAAGAATGACCCTAGTGTGGTTATTCATGGCGTTAGTAGAAAGCAAACCACACTCGATAAGGCTTTGGAGCTCAGTATAATAGATAAAAAAGCTACGTTAGATGATATAGAAAATGCCGATTTGGTAATCGTATCCATCCCCGTTGATGCCACGGTTAAACTGTTGCCTACTATATTAGATAAAATACCCGATACCGCTTTAGTTGTTGATGCCGGTTCTACAAAAGTAGATATTTGTAGAGCAGTTGAAAACCACCCCAAGCGAAGAAACTTTTTGGCTATGCATCCTATTGCAGGAACAGAACATTCGGGGCCAAGTGCTGCTATGGAAGGTTTGTTTGTGGGCAAAACCAATATTGTCTGTGAGGTGGAAAAAACAACCTTCAAACTGCAAGAAAAAGCCTTGAAGTTGTTTGCCGATATAGGTATGCGTATTCGATATATGAATCCCGAGGCACACGATAAGCATATTGCCTATGTGTCGCATTTATCGCATATCAGTTCGTTTATGTTGGGTAAAACGGTTATTGAAAAAGAAAAAAATGAGCGTGATATTTTTGACATGGCAGGCAGTGGATTTGCATCAACGGTGCGTTTGGCAAAAAGTTCGCCAGAAATGTGGACACCCATTTTCGAACAAAATAAAACCAATGTTATTGAAACACTTGAAGAATACATCTCAAACTTGTCTCACTTTAAAGACATGATGAAACAGAATGATTTTGACGGTATTTTCAATGAAATGAAAAACACCAATCACATAAAAGATATTTTAAAAGGAATTAGTTAAGAGTAAAATTATGGAAAACACAAAAGAAATGAGAGCATGGTTGGATGATTTAAAACTGGATCATCCTTTAGTAATTGCAGGGCCATGTAGCGCCGAAACCGAAGAACAGGTTTTAAAAATAGCCCATGAGCTAAAGGATACCGATGTAAACTATTTTAGAGCGGGTATCTGGAAACCCAGAACACGCCCGGGAAATTTTGAAGGCGTTGGTGCTTTAGGATTAAAATGGTTACAAAAGGTAAAAGCCGAAACTGGTATGAAGGTGTGTACCGAGGTAGCTAATGCAGCACACGTAAAATTGGCTTTAGAACATGATATTGATATGTTGTGGATCGGGGCGCGTTCAACAGTAAGCCCGTTCATTATGCAAGAAATTGCAGATGCATTGGAAGGTACCGATAAACCAGTTTTGATTAAAAATCCAGTAAACCCAGATTTATCATTGTGGTTGGGTGGTATTGAAAGAATTTATTCTTCTGGAGTTAAAAATATTGGAGCCATCCACAGAGGGTTTTCAACATACGAAAAAACAAAATACAGAAACAACCCAGAATGGCAATTGGCTATTGAGTTTCAAAATAAATTTCCAGATATTCCTTTAATTAGTGATCCTTCACATATTACAGGGAAGCGCGATATGATTTTTGATGTGTCGCAAACGGCTTTAGACTTGAACTACGACGGGTTAATGATTGAAACACATTACGATCCAGATAACGCTTGGAGTGATGCTGCGCAGCAAGTAACACCATCTAGTTTGGTACAAATCATGAAAGATTTAAAAATTAGAAAAGAAACAGATTCTGAAGCCGCTTACAATAAAGCATTAGAAAACCTAAGAGCGCAAATTGATGTGGTTGATAACCAAATTATCGATTTGTTAGGAAAGCGAATGAAAGCAGCTGATGGTATTGGCGAATTGAAAAAGAAGAAAAACGTTGCTGTTTTACAATCTAAACGTTGGAATGAGATTTTAGGTAAAATGGTATTGGAAGGAGAAGAGCACGGTTTAAGTGAAGAGTTCATTTTAAGAATGTTCAAAGCCATTCACCAAGAGTCGATTAATCATCAAGAAAAGATTATTAACGGTTAGTAATAATTTTAGTAAAAAGGCTCGCAATTGCGAGCCTTTTTACTTATAATAGTGAACTTATTTATTTCTCTTGAAAATATATCGAGTAATAAAAATACCTTGATTATCATCTTTGCCGGCATCACTCTCTACAGCACTGGTAACAAAAGCCAGTTCCCAACCTTCTTCAACCATCGTATTTATTTTAGAGCTAACAACAGCATCGTTAGCCGCTATATTTTGAAAACGGATACCAGCTATATTATAAAAGTTCAATAATTTGGTTTCTTCAAAATCTTTAACGCGTATGTCTTTTCTGTTTGATTTGTTTCGAGAATTATCATCTTCAGTTTGTTCTGTTGTGAATTCTTTGTAATCCCGTTCTTCTACAGAAGAAATTATACGGGAGCGCCCCATCCCGCTAGGTACAATAGACTCAACACTAGTAATTACTTTATACTCAGTCTGAGCGTTAGTTTCAATAAAGTTAAATAAGACAATTACTGATACAATTAAAATTTTTTTCATACTGTTTGTTTTTGGTTTTAATGTCTAATATAATATTTTTCTTAACTTGAAAAGTTGTTAATTTGCAACATAATTGTTTTAAATGACAGGACGCGTTTATAAATCTACAGGTAGCTGGTACACGGTAAAAACCGATTCAGGCAACACTTACGAGTGCCGTATAAAAGGTAAGTTCCGTATAAAGGGTATTAAAAGTACTAATCCTATTGCGGTTGGCGATGTGGTAGATTTTGAGTTGGAAACCGATAACAATCAAGAGTCGGGTATTATTTACAATATTCAAGATCGCAAAAACTATATTGTTCGTAAATCGGTAAACCTGTCAAAACAAACACATGTTATTGCAGCCAATTTAGACTTGGTTTTTTTAATGATTACCATTAATAATCCGCCTACGTTAACGAGTTTTATCGACCGGTTTTTGGTTACGGCCGAGGCTTATTCGGTAAAAACCGTACTGCTTTTCAATAAAATTGATGCTTACGATCAAGATACCCTAAACGAAGTCCGTTATTTGGCCCATGTGTACCGAAAAATTGGATACGAATGCATTGGGGTGTCGGCAAAAACAGGAAAAAATGTCGACAAGGTTAAAGCCTTAATGCTGAATAAAGTAAGTATGTTTTCGGGGCATTCAGGAGTTGGAAAATCTACTTTAATAAATGCCATTGAGCCCAGTTTGAATATTAAAACCAAAGAAATTTCAACACTTCATATGCAAGGGCAACATACCACTACTTTTGCAGAAATGTTCGATTTAAGTTTTGGGGCAAAAATTATTGATACGCCAGGAATAAAAGGTTTTGGTGTTGTTGATATGGACAAAGAAGAAGTGGGCGATTATTTTCCGGAGTTTTTTGCGCTTAAACAAGATTGTAAATTCAATAATTGCCTCCATATAAACGAGCCCAAATGTGCCGTTAAAAATGCATTGGAAGGAGGCGAGATAGAATACTCTAGGTACCGTAGTTATTTGCAGATTATTGAGGGTGATGAAGAAAATTATAGGATTGATATTTGGGATAAAGAATAAATGAAAGTCGTAATACAGCGTGTTACAAAAGCAAGTGTAACCATTGAAGGAGAGAAAGTAGCCTCTATTAACCACGGAATGTTGGTTTTGTTGGGGATAGTAAACGATGATACCCAAGAGGATACAAAATGGCTTTGCAATAAGTTGGCCAACCTTCGTATTTTTAATGATGAAAACGGTGTTATGAACCGGTCTGTTAAAGATGTAAATGGAGACGTAATTTTGGTTAGTCAGTTTACACTTCATGCAGCAACAAAAAAAGGAAATCGACCGAGTTACATTAAGGCAGCGAAACCAGACGTGGCTATTCCGTTATATGAAAGTTTTGTAAAACAACTTGAAATAGATTTATGCAAAAAAGTACAAACCGGTGAGTTTGGTGCCGATATGAAAGTGGAGTTGCTTAACGATGGTCCCGTTACTATCATTATTGATTCCCAAAATAGAGAATAATGGCATCAATTTTCGGTCATAGTGCTGTTGGGTTTACTTTGGCTAAGTTGATGGATTCAAAAAACTCTAAATGGCTACTTTTGGTGGCTATATTCTCAACAATTTTACCAGATTTTGATGTGCTTGCCTTTAAATTTGGTATCCCTTATGAGCATCCTTTTGGTCACCGTGGTTTTACCCACTCTATTCTTTTTGCATTAATATAGGCTATATTAATGATGTTTGCTTTTGGTAAAAGCCGTAAGTTATTATGGTTTTCAGTGGTTTTTTTATCCACACTATCGCACGGTTTTTTTGATGCTATGACATCTGGAGGTGAGGGGGTTGGATTTTTTGTTCCCTTCGATAATAACCGTTATTTTTTTGATTTTAGAGCGATTAAAGTGTCTCCTATTGGGGAATAAAAGTGCTTTTTAGCGAAATTAAGTATATTATTTTCCCATGTTTTCTTATATTGGTCGTAAGATTTTTACCCTTAAAATTTAAGGGTCAGAAAAATACTAAAGAATGATAAAACTCATCTTTTTTCTTTAGGAGACTTTTTATTTTTAGCTAAACTATACTTATGCGATTAACTTTTTTGCCCAAAATCCTTGTCTTTTTTACTGTTTTTCAGTGTTTTTCCCAAGATAATTTATATACAAGTCTAACAGTTCCTCCTTCACTATCAGAGCACGCCAATGCAGTTATTAGGTTAGATGATGTTCTCATTAACCTAGAGTCTACAGACGAAATGCTTATCCGTAGGAAGCGCATCATAACCGTTTTAAACAAAGCGGGAGACAAAAGTGTTGATGCTTACATGCACTATGACGATAATGTGAAAATAAAAGACTTAGAAGTAAAGGTCTATAACAAGTTTGGTGCTAACATTAAAAGAATAAGAAAAAAAGATTTTAAAGATGTAAGTGCTGTTGATGGCGGTACGTTATATACCGATTCTAGGGTAAAATACCTGGAATATACGCCAACAGATTATCCATATACTGTTGAATTTGTTTGCGAAATCCAAACCACTAACACGGCCTTTATTCCGCCCTTTGTTCCAGTTACCGATTATTTTGTTGGTGTAGAAAATAGTCGCTATGATATAATTTTTCCAGAACATATTAAAATTAGAAAAAAGGAAAAAAACCTTGATGGCTTTAGTGTTCATAAAGAGGAAATGTCGAGAGAATTCATCTATCAAATTAAAAATTTGAAATCGTTCAAGCCAGAGGAGTATAGTCCTTCAGTAAACGACCTTGCACCAAAAGTTTTGTTCTCTGCCGAACAATTTACCTTAGAAGGGGTGGCTGCCGAAGTTAAAGACTGGGATTCTTTTGGAAAGTGGATGTACCATGATTTAATAAAAGATACTTACGATTTGTCTGAAACAACAATTAAAAAAGTCCAGGATTTGGTTAAAAACGAAACTAATGATATAGATAAAGCTAAGAAGATTTATCAATATGTTCAAGATAAGGTGAGGTACATTAGTGTGCAAGTCGGTATTGGAGGTTGGAAACCCTTTAGGGCTTCAGAGGTTGATGCACTGGGTTATGGCGATTGTAAGGGATTAACAAACTATACCATGTCGCTTTTAAAGGCTGTTGGTGTTGAGTCAAATTACAGTGTTATATATGCAGGACAATCCCAGCGAAGTTTGGAAAAAGATTTTGCTGCCATGCAGGGTAACCATGTGATTTTATCTATTCCAAACGACGGCAATACAATTTGGCTTGAGTGTACCAGCCAAAAGCTTCCATTTGGTTTTATTGGCGACTTTACCGATGATCGGGATGCCTTAGTAATTACTCCCGAAGGAGGAAAGATTAAACACACAAAAAAATATACAACCCAAGAGAATTCACAAGACATAAAAGGACGCTACACTATAAACAGTAATGGAGGAATAGAAGCCGAGGTACAGTTAATATCAAAAGGGATTCAATACGATGATAAATACTGGTTGGAAACAGAAACAGAACGTGATTTGGATATGCATTACAAAAAAAGGTGGCGGTATATAAACAGCATAGCAATTAATAGTATGGCTATCGACAATGATAAATCGTCGATAGCCTTTAACGAAAAAATAAGCTTTAAGGCTCCAAATTATACCAAAAAAGCGGGCAATAGAATGTTGCTAACGGTAAATGCTTTTAATAGAAGCACACATGTACCAGACAGGTACAGAAATAGAAAATATCCATTAAAGATTAGACGCGGTTTTGTTGATATTGACCATGTTGAAATTACTTTACCTGCTAATTACATTTTAGAGGCATTGCCAAACGATATAACGATTGAAAATAAATTTGGAAGTTATAAGACCACATTTGTTAAAAAGGATGAAACAAAGTTAATTTATCGCCGAACATTTATAGTTAACGACGGTGAATATCCAAAAGAAGACTATAAGGCCTTTAGGGAATTTTATAAAGAAGTTTCAAAAATGGACAATGCTAAAGCGGCATTGATCAAGAAAGAATTATAAAAACTTATACTAAACATGAAAACCATTACCATGATTATTGCACTGTGTTTTTGCATGCCAGTGTTGTCTCAAAACTATAAATTCGGTAAAGTTTCAAAAGAAGAATTACAGGAAAAATTTTATCCTCTAGATTCATCTGCAAGTGCCGCTTATTTGCATAAATACAGACGAACATTTATAAAGTATAGGCAAGAACAAGGCTGGTATATGGAAACGGAAGTGCGCGAACGCATAAAAATATATAATAAAGAGGGTTTTGAATATGCTACAAAGCAAATAGATTTACATGTTAGTGATAATGAAGAAGAAGAGGTTTCTGGATTAAAAGCCTACACTTACAATTTAGTGAACGGGAAAGTTGAGGACGAAAAATTGGATAAGCAAAGTGTTTATGAAACAGAAAAGTCTAAGTTTAGAAACCAGGTGAAGTTTACTATGCCCAATATCAAAGCAGGTAGTGTGGTTGAGCTAAAATACAATGTGATTTCGCCGTTTTATTGGTATGTTGATGATTTTCTTTTTCAGCACGATATTCCAGTCAAAAACTTATATGCCAAGTTTGAATCTCCAGAATATTTTAATTTTAAAATAAACACTAAAGGCTATTTATTGCTCAAACCCGTTTATAGTAAAGAGCGTGGGACTGTTCAATTTACTATAAAATCAAGAGGGACAGGTGTGTCTAATAGTGGGACCAAATTTGGGCGTTCAGAGTTGTCTTTTGTAATCAATACTACAACTTTTGAGTTGAAAGACATCCCTGCCTTAAAAGATGAACCTTATGTAAACAACATTAACAATTACCGCTCAACTATTGAATATGAACTTTCTTATACAAATTTTCCGCAATCTCCATTAAAATATTACAGCACTACATGGGAGGATGTGGTTAAAACCATTTATAAGAGTTCCAATTTTGGAAAGGAATTAGATAGAAAAGGATATTTTGAGAGCGAAATAGATGCTTTAACGGCCAATACTTCCAGTGCAATGGAAAAGGCTGCTTTGGTTTATAACTTTGTTAAGTCGCACGTAACGTGGAATGGATATTATGGCAAGTTTGCAGATTTGGGCGTTAAAAAAGCCTTTCAAACAAAATCAGGAAACGTTGCCGATATTAATTTAATGCTCACCGCCATGCTACGTTATGTTGGGCTAAATGCCAATCCTGTTTTGATAAGTACAAGGCATAACGGAGTGCCTTTATTCCCAACGATAGATGGGTATAATTATGTAATAACAGCTATTGAATCACCCCAAGGCAATATATTGTTGGATGCTACAAACCAATATGGTACGCCCAATGTCTTGCCGGTTAGGGCATTGAATTGGGAAGGTCGAATTGTGCGAAAGGATGAGAGTACTTCAACTATTGGGCTGTATCCAAAATCAAAATCTCAAAATTCTGTATCAATGATGGTAAATTTGGATAACAATGGAGCCTTGGAAGGAAATATCAGATCCATTAAAAGTAGCCATTCTGCCATGTCCTACAGAAAAAAATATCTGGAAACGAATCAAGATCAGTTTTTAGAAGATTTAGAAAATAAATTTGAAGGTATTCAAATTGATGCATTCAAAGTTAAAAACGATAAAGATTTTTCTAAGCCAGTTATGGAATCTTTTAAATTTTTAATGGAAAGTCAGGCCGATGTCATAAATGATAAAATATACTTTTCTCCACTTTTTTTCTTAAGGTCGAAAGAAAATCCATTTAAATTGGAAAAGCGTGAGTTTCCGGTAGATTTTAGTTACCCAATAAGTAAGAAGTATATGGTTATTATTAATCTGCCAGAAGGCTATAAAGTAGAATCTGTTCCAGAACCAGCGGCTATGATGTTGCCCGATAATTTAGGAGTATTTAAGTATAATTTACAAGCCCAAGGTAAAAAAATTCAAATAATTGTTGAAGAAGAAATTAACCAAGCCATTATCTCACCTATTTATTATGAGGCTTTAAAAGCGTATTTTAGCAAACTCGTAGAAAAAGAATCAGAACAAATAGTATTAACTAAAGCATAATGGATATAAAAAACGCCCAAAAAGTAGTTGACAATTGGATTAACGAGCATGGAGTTCGCTATTTTAATGAACTTACCAATATGGCACAACTTACCGAAGAAGTAGGAGAGGTAGCCCGGATAATTGCTCGTCGCTACGGCGAACAAAGTGAAAAGGAAAGTGACAAGGACAAAGATTTAGGTGAAGAATTGGCTGATGTGCTTTTTGTGGTTTTGTGCCTGGCTAATCAAACTGGTTTGGATCTTCAGGCTGCTTTCGACAAGCGCATGGATAAAAAAGCTAAACGGGATCACGATAGGCACCATAATAACGAAAAATTAAAATAAATTATAAGTATCTTTGGGCGCTTCTATTAAAGAAGCGCTTTTTTTGTGTACTCGACCATTTTGGGTATCAAACTTGTTAATTTTTTATAATGAATTTTACGCTTCACAAATCGCAACTAGCAAACAAAAAATCGAATATAACCATAACAGGCTCAAAAAGCGAATCGAATAGATTATTGCTTTTGCAAGCGCTTTATCCCGAGTTTAAATTAGAAAACGTTTCAAACTCAGACGATAGTAATTTAATGACAAATGCACTATCTTCCGAAGGAAAAGTGGTTGATATCCACCATGCCGGAACAGCCATGCGTTTTTTAACCGCTTATTTCTCCATTCAAGAAGGAAGGGAAACGATTCTAACAGGGTCAAAGCGTATGAAAGAGCGACCTATAAAAATTTTGGTTGAAGCATTAAAAGAATTGGGCGCTGAAATAAGTTATGAAGAAAATGAAGGGTTTCCGCCCATAAAACTTAAAGGAAAAAGGTTGGCTAAAAATAAAGTGTCGTTAAAGGCTAACGTTAGTAGTCAGTACATTTCGGCATTGTTGCTCATCGCTTCCAAATTGGAAAACGGTATCGAGTTAACTCTGGAAGGTGAAATTACTTCAGTTCCTTATATAAAAATGACCTTGGCTTTGCTGGATGAAATTGGTGTGGAATCTTCTTTCACCGGAAATTTGATTTCAGTAAAACCCGTTTCAAAACCCTTAAAACCAAAAACCTTGGTCGTGGAGTCTGACTGGTCTTCGGCATCCTATTATTTCAGTATTGTAGCGCTTTGCGAGCCTGGTACGGAAATTACGCTTTCATCATACAAAGAAAACTCATTACAAGGCGATTCTTCATTAGTCGATATTTATAAACACTTTGGAGTGTCAACGGTTTTTAAAGGCAACACCGTAACTCTAAAAAAGGAGGAAAAAGAATTGAAACCTCTAAATTTAGATCTTGTAAATGCCCCCGATATTGCCCAAACTATTGCTGTAACGTGTTTTGCATTGGGAGTACCTTGTGATTTAATGGGGCTTCACACATTAAAGATCAAAGAAACCGATAGACTCGTGGCCTTAAAAACCGAAATTGAAAAATTAGGTGGCGAAGTAAAAATCACTAACAAGTCTTTACATCTTTCAGCTTCGAATACTATTAAAGAAATGGTGCCTATAGCAACCTACAACGATCACAGAATGGCTATGGCCTTTGCGCCTTTGGCGCTAAAAACAGCTTTGATTATCGAAGATGCCATGGTAGTTTCAAAGTCGTACCCTACATTTTGGGACGATTTAAAGTCTATAGGATTTAAAATAAGCAAATAATAATCACCCATTTACTTGACAACCCCTGTATTCAGGTTGTATATTTGCAACTTTATAAAAATATATATAAATGAAATTATCAAATTTTGGTTTCGATTTACCGAACGAATTATTAGCAGAATATCCAGCAGAAAATAGAGATGAATCGCGTTTAATGGTTTTGAATAGAAAAGAACAGACTATTGAACATAAAATGTTTAAAGATTTAATCGATTATTTTGATGAAGATGACGTATTAATTCTGAATAATACCAAAGTATTTCCAGCGCGATTGTACGGAAACAAGGAAAAAACCGGGGCCAGAATTGAGGTGTTTTTGTTAAGAGAGCTTAACGAAGAGCAACGCCTTTGGGACGTATTGGTTGATCCAGCCAGAAAAATAAGAATTGGAAACAAACTTTATTTTGGTGAAGACGAATCGTTAGTTGCTGAGGTTATCGATAATACAACATCAAGAGGACGTACGCTACGATTTTTATACGACGGGTCGTACCGAGAGTTTCGATTAAAGCTAAACGAACTGGGAGAAACACCGCTTCCAAAATATATAAAAAGAGATGTAGAACCAGAAGATGAAGAGCGTTACCAAACCATCTTTGCTAAAAATGAAGGAGCTGTTGCGGCACCAACGGCAGGACTTCACTTTTCAAAACATTTATTGAAACGTTTGGAGATTAAGGGGGTAAACTTTGCCGAAGTAACGTTGCACGTTGGTTTAGGAACATTTAATCCTGTTGAAGTTGAGGATTTGTCCAAACATAAAATGGATAGCGAAGAGCTAAAAATTGATTCAAAAGCTGTTGAAACAGTTAATACCGCTAAAATGGAAAAACGTCGTGTTTGTGCGGTGGGTACAACGGCTATGCGAGCGATAGAAAGTGCAGTGTCGTCAAACGGTATGCTTAACGAATTTGAAGGGTGGACCAATAAGTTTATCTTCCCACCTTACGATTTTAGTATCGCCAACTGCATGGTTACTAATTTTCACACACCAAAGTCAACCTTGTTGATGATGGTTTCGGCCTTTGCCGGTCACGATTTTATAAAGCGTGCTTATGAAGAAGCTGTTAAAGAAAAATATAAATTTTACAGTTATGGTGATGCCATGTTGATTCTATAATGGAATATTAATTGTAATTTATAAAAACGAAAAGGCTGCCTTTAAACTTGAGGCAGCCTTTGTTGTAATTATATTTTTGAATAAGCGTTTCCGATAGGCAATTAAGGATACGTTTTTATATTTTTGTACGAAACCATGAAGACCAATAAAAAGGACATACGGGCATTGACTAAAGAGCAGCTTCGCGATTTCTTTGTGCAAGAAGGCGATAAAGCTTTCCGCGGAAACCAAGTTTATGAATGGTTGTGGCAAAAATCGGTACATTCGTTTCAGGATATGACCAATATATCCAAAGAAACACGCCAAATGCTTGAAGATCATTTTGTGATTAACCACATTCAGGTCGATACGATGCAGCGAAGTAGCGACGGTACTATAAAAAATGCTGTGCGTTTGCATGATGATTTAGTGGTTGAATCGGTACTGATTCCAACACCAACCCGAACTACAGCTTGTGTTTCAAGCCAGGTTGGCTGTAGTTTAGATTGTAGGTTTTGTGCAACAGCACGTTTAAAACGTATGCGTAATTTAAACCCCGATGAAATTTATGATCAGGTTGTTGCTATAGATAACGAAAGCAGATTGTATCATGATAGGCCATTAAGTAATATTGTTTTTATGGGCATGGGCGAACCCTTAATGAATTACAACAATGTTTTAAAGGCTATTGATAAAATTACTTCACCAGAGGGTTTGGGCATGTCGCCAAAACGTATTGTGGTTTCAACTTCGGGGGTGCCAAAAATGATAAAAAAAATGGCAAATGATGAGGTGAAATTCAAATTGGCGGTGTCGTTACATTCAGCTATCGACAAGGTGCGAACATCTATTATGCCTTTTAATGCTACTTTTCCGTTGAAAGATTTACGCGAAGCACTGCAATATTGGTATGATAAAACAAAGAATAGAATCACTTACGAATATGTCGTTTGGCAAGGCATAAACGATAAAAGAAAGGATGTTGATGCATTGGTGGAGTTCTGTAAATTCGCGCCAAGTAAAGTTAATCTTATTGAATATAATCCTATTGATGGCGGTGAATTTCAACAGGCACATTCCTCAGCTTTAGATATGTACGTTCAAGTGCTCGAGTCCAATAATATTACCGTAACCGTACGCCGAAGCCGAGGTAAAGATATTGATGCGGCATGTGGACAATTGGCTAACAAAGAAACATAAAAAAAGCTGCTTTACTGCAGCTTTTTTTGTGACCTTATATTTAATAAAATTGTTATTTAATAAATTTGAAAGTTTTGGTTTGTTCATTGCTTAAGCTAGCTTTTACAATGTAGAGACCATTCATTAAACTTGATACATTCAACTCTTTTGAAGATGAATTAAGCTTTTTGTTCAAAACAATTTGCCCCATGGCATTATAAATGTTTACATTTTCAAGCTTTACATCGGCCGAAATTAGATTTAATACTTGATTGACTTCATTGTAATAATACTTAAACTGTGATAATGCACTTGTTTCTTGAGTGCTTAATGTGCCACTTGTAATCTCTAATGTGTCTATGGCAATACCATTTGAGTTAGGTCCAGTCGGGCCACCATCGGTAACATAATATCTAAAAGCTATTCTTGCATTAACAGGTGTTGTTCCTATCCCCGTTATTGTTGCCTCATATTGTGTATATTCTGTCGGATAGATTCCAGCCGTTAGGTCTGGGTTTATTTCTAACAAAAGGTTGGTGTAATCGCCAACAGAATTACTATCAGTTGGGTCGGCCGAACTCTCAACATTTGTGCTTAGCCTTACTTCCAGTCGATCAGGGAAAGTCTGGGGAGTAGCAGCTATAGTATAGAAACTTACTTTGTCACCGTCTTTTAATGATAGTGCTGGTAATATCAACCAATCAGAATTAGTTCCTGTCCCAGATACTGATTGTGCATTGGTTGCTATGTAGGACGTTTCAGAGCCAGAATGCGGACCTAATTCTCCAGTTCCCTGTTGCCATTGATATGTTCCAATGGGTTCGCTTACATTTATAAATTTCCAATCTGATAAGCTTGAAACATCATCAAAGCTTTCAGATAAAATTTGACCATTTAAAAGTGTTGTGGATACCACAAAAAAAAGTAGAATAATTCTTTTCATAAGCTGTGTTATTTGTTAAATTTCGATTAGACTAGGGCAACATGGTTGCTATACAAAATTAACTTTAAATATTTATACGAATAGAGAAAGGGCATCTTTTTCGATGAAAAGTAGCTTACTAGGGATTTGTTGTGGGTTTTTTGAAAATCTATCGTTATAATTTAGGCTATAAGAAAATTAGATAGTTTTGTTTTGCACAAGTTTAAGACGGCAATAAGCGCATATTTAGATTGTAACTTCACTCCTGCATCTTTGTTACTTACAAAGTTTAGTAATAATTAAGTTGCTTTTAGTCAAATTATGTTTATTGAAGCGTGTTTTACTATACTGTTTTATTAAATTTTGGGTTTTGTTTTTCATGATTATAGCATAGATATAACTTTATTAGTAGATTTGTCAAAATTCAATTTTATTATTTGAAAATAGTAGAGCAAATAAAACAGCCCATAGCCTTCGAGATGGATCTCTTTGAGCAAAAGTTCCAGCTTTCAATGTCCAGTAAAGTGGCTCTGCTCAATCGTATAACGCATTATATTGTTAACAGAAAGGGCAAGCAGATGCGGCCCATGTTTGTGTTTTTGGTGTCTAAAATGGTGTCTAATGGAGAGGTTAGCGAACGCACTTACCGTGGGGCTTCGGTTATAGAATTGATCCATACGGCCACTTTGGTTCATGATGATGTGGTAGATGATAGTAATAGACGAAGAGGCTTTTTCTCCGTTAATGCCCTTTGGAAAAATAAAATTGCAGTTTTAATTGGTGATTTTTTGCTGTCAAAAGGATTGTTGTTATCAATAGATAATAATGATTTCGATTTATTGAAGATTATTTCAATTGCCGTTCGAGAAATGAGTGAGGGCGAGTTGCTTCAAATTGAAAAGGCTAGAAAACTTGATATAACCGAAACGGTTTATTATGAAATTATCCGTCAAAAAACAGCTACTTTAATTGCGGCCTGTTGCGGTTTGGGAGCCGCATCGGTAAAACCCGATTCGCCTCATGTGGAAACTATGCGGAAGTTTGGAGAACTTATAGGTATGGCTTTTCAAATTAAAGATGATTTATTTGATTATGGAGAAACGCAAATCGGTAAGCCAACAGGAATTGATATTAAGGAGCAAAAGATGACATTGCCGTTAATTTATGTGTTGAACCAAGTACCAAAAAAGGAAAAAGATTGGCTTATCAATTCCATTAAAAACCATAATAAAGACACTAAACGTGTTAAAGAAGTGATTGCCTTTGTGAAACAACACGGCGGTTTGGATTATGCGATAGATAAAATGAAACAATTTCAGGCAGAAGCTTTACAGATGTTGGAGGTTTATCCGGAATCAGAGTATAAAAATTCGCTAAAACTAATGGTAAATTACGTGATAGATCGAAAAAAATAGTGCGTTTTATTGCTGTTGCTGGTTTTGTTGTTTGCTTAATTCTAAATTTCTTTGAAAACTATTATTGTAGTCAGTCGTAGAACTGATGGGGACGGTTTTTTGATGTTTATCGGTTTTTACTTCAACCGATACTTCCATTTTTGATTCAACATTGCCTTTAAAAACACCTTTTACAGGTGAGCAGTCACTATATTTTCTTCCAATGGCCAATCTAACATGGTTTTCGTCCGCTATGGCATTGTTTGTAGGGTCTATTCCGAGCCACCCATAAAAAGGAATGTAGGCTTCAATCCAGGCATGTGTTGCATCTTCGCCAATTGTATCATTATTGCTAGAGCAAATATAACCGCTTACGTAGCGGGCAGGTATTCCCAACATTCTGAACATTTGTAATAAAACAGCTGTAAAATCTTGACAAACACCAGCCTTTAAATTCCAAATATCATCCAAACTCGTATTAACATTGGTTATTCCTTTTTTGTATTCAAAATTTTCATAAATGTATTCGCAAAGTTCTAATACCGCTTTATAAGGGGTTTTGGAATGTATTTTTATTGTTTTAAACAAATCTAGAATCTCTTGGCTGCCCGTAAATGGCCTGTGCATTAAAAAATCAAGGAAATCAACATGGTGCTTGTTGGTTTTTAGGTAATTCCATTGAATTTCAGCCTCTGTAAGGTCGTTAGGAAGCAACCTGCTCGTGGTTTCTACTTCAATTTCAGATGTAATGCTCAGCTCGTAATGGGGTTCAGTTACCATAAACGTACCCACATGGTTGTTGTAAAAATCAAAAAACGTATCGATGTAGGGGTTGTTGGTGATTGTAATAAAGTGCGAGTTCACTTTTTGGTAGGCATCATTAATTGGGTGAAGCCTGATGAAGTTTGCTCCATCAATTACTTTATCGGAGTAACTATATTTGGTAATATGCTTTATAAAGAAAGTAGCCATAAGTGTTTAAATCAATTGTTTTGCGAAAAGTAAACTGCGTTTATGTTTGAAGATATGTTTTTTATGTCTTCTTTTATGCCATTGATAAAATGGTTTAATCCCATATTATTAATATTTTCGATGGTAGTATATTTTATTTCGCTTTCTAATTTGCCTAACAAAAATTCTAAGTTGTTTTTTTCTAATTGCCCTGTTTCAATCAGTTTGTTGATATGCCGGTTTAATTTGTCAATACAATAATGAACCGACTTAGGGAACTGTTTATCCTGAAAAACCATTTGTATAATATGTTCCTCTTTAAACACCGATTTATAGGTTTTTAAATAAAGTTGGTAGCCCCCAATGGACAGTAATAGGTTTTTCCAATAAAATATTTTTTCTAAACTATCAGAAGTATTGCCAATATCTTTCAGTTTTAGTACTGTAAAATCAGATATTTGAAGGACTCTTTCAAGATACTTTCCAACATTCATAAAATAGTAGGGGGTTCCTCGTTCTTGAGTAATGTCGCAAGTGCCATTGTATACTAAATGATGTCTTCTCAATTCCTCAAGAAATTGAATAGGGTCTTCCTCTTTCAGCTTTTTTGGTAAACCTTTGTTAGTAAGGAACAAATAATAACTGTTGATGGACAACCACAATTCTCTGGAAATATGTTCTTGAGCACTTCTTGCATTTTCCCTAGCTTTAGTTACTAGATTTAAAATTGAGTTAGGGTTTTTGGAGTTGAAAACCATGAAGTCAATGCATTCAATGGCATCTTCAGTGTAAAAATCGTTATCATATGACGTAAAGTTTTTTATTATTGGAGACCAAGAAAACAGTTCCGGTGAGTCTTGATTGGCATAAAAATTAACTTTAAGTAAGCCTAAAATGCCATTGCCTCTTTCCATGTATCTTTCTAACCAAATTAGGTTGTTTGCAACTCTACTTAACATATAATAATCTGTTTGTGAAATTTTAATCTATTACCCACGTGTCTTTACTACCGCCGCCTTGGGAACTGTTAACTACTAGTGAACCTTTTTTTAAAGCTACTCGTGTTAAGCCACCGGGACAAATATCAATACCATCTTTTCCGGAGAGTGCAAAAGGTCTTAAATCGATACATCTTGGTGATAGCTTACCGTTTATAAAACATGGCGCTGTTGATAGTTTTAAAATGGGCTGAGCAATAAAGTTTTCGGGCTTCTTTTTAACCGTTTCAAGGTAGTCTTTGATTTCTTGGTCTGTAGCTTCGTGTCCCATAAGCATACCATAACCACCACTGCCATCTGTTTTTTTAATGACCATATCTTTCACGTTTTTTATAACGTGCTCTAAATCGTCGGGTTTTGCTAATTGATAGGTTTCTATATTTTTTAAAATTGGGTCTTCCTGCAAATAGTATCTTATCATATCTGGAACATAAGTATATATAGCCTTGTCGTCGGCAACACCGGTTCCGGGTGCATTAACTATAACAACATTACCCTTTCTGTAAGCAGCCATAATGCCTGCTGCCCCCAAAACACTTTTTGCATTGAATTCTAAAGGGTCTAAGAAATCATCATCAACACGTCTGTAAATAACATCAACCTGTTTTAAGCCATGGGTGGTTTTCATGTAAACAATGTGGTTTTTTACAACAAGGTCGGTACCTTCCACCAATTCTATACCCATTAGTCTGGCTAAAGTGGTATGCTCATAATAGGCAGAATTGTAAATACCTGGTGTTAAGAGAACAACGTTTGGGCTTGCCTTGTCAGAAAGTCCTTTAAGCTTTTTGTACAACACGTTTGGGTACTCTGATACCGAACGCACCTTACTTTTTGGCAAAACACCAGGAAACAAACGCTTTGAAATTTCGCGATTTTCAAGCATGTAACTTACTCCAGAAGGAGTCCTTAAATTATCCTCAAGCACATAAAATTCGCCATCGTAATTGCGTATCAAGTCAACTCCAGAAATATGGACGTAAATATCATGCGGAACCTTTACACCTTTCATTTCCCTTAAAAAATAAGGGCATGAATAAATCAATTTAGCCGGAATAATCCCGTCATTAATTATAAACTGTTCATGGTAAATGTCTTTAATAAAAAGGTTTAAGGCTTTTAAGCGTTGTTTAATGCCCCGTTCAATTTTTTTCCATTCTATAGTCGTAATGATTCTTGGTACAATATCAAAAGGGAAAATCTTTTCAATGCCTTCGTTGTCATTATAAACAGTGAAAGTAACCCCTTGGTTGATGAACAATTGTTTGGAGAGTTCTTCTTTTTTTGTAAGTCTTTTTGCTGTAGTGCTTTCTAGGTACTTTACAAAACCTTCGTATTGAGTTCTAAATTCTGATTGTTCATTGTACATCTCGTCCCAAGTCTTAGGGAGTTTGTCGTAAGAGGAGAAAAGGTTATCGTTTTTCATAGATTAGAGATATCTTATCAAATATAAGGAATTAATAAAAAAAACTCTATGATTAGGTGTTTTATGTGAATAAAATTTAGTGATTATTAAAATTCAGTAGAAATTATATCATTAATTGATTTTGCAAGTGTTTTATTTAAAGGATTTTCACAAGCGGTACAAATTTGTTTGACTCCTTTTTTGTTTTAGTCGAAATAATAAGAAAAAAGGAAAGGGAGGAGCCTTTTTGAGAATGATAAAAGTTCATTCCGCAATAAAGAAATTGGCCGCCCTAAAAAAATAAAACGACCATTTGATGCTTTAAAAAGTTATTTTGAAGCTTACTGTAAGCCTAATTAATTGAACAAGGGTTGGTATTTTTCTTTGAAACGTAATAACAGCAATACATTTAAAATAGCAACGACTACAGCGGGCCAAATTTTAATTAAATCGTTATTGGATAGGTTAAAAACTAAAAATGAAATGGTTAGCGGAAACAATACAATTATAATAAAAGGCGTCCACTTATTTATAATTAACAAGACCCCGATTAAAATTTCAAAGAGGTACAAAAAGGGTAAGTAGTGTGCAACGGCGTCAATAAAATCTCTTGTGTTCTCGGGCATATCACCATAAGTGAATGGTATAAAATGAATGAATTGGTTTAATGCATATATAATTAGAAATAGTCCCAATATAATTCTCAACCAGTTTGAAGTTTTGGTTTGTGTTTCCATGAATGTTTATTTTTGAGTTAACTGTAAGTTGGTTTTAATAAAACAACTGTAAGGTACTTTAAGTGGTTTGAATAAAATATGATTAATGTCATGTTGAAAACTTTCAATGAAATTTTATCTTTAATTTTTTCAGTGCTTTTTAAATTTATAAAACGAATAGTTTATATTACTTTTACATGCATTCTTAAAATTGACCAAAAACTAAGTTTGATTTTAAATCTTCAAACGTTTTTTCGCCAAAAACAAACAATTTGATATCACAATCATCCATAGACCAAGTTTTTGATACTGCTCGTGTAGAGGAGGTTATCGGTGATTTTGTTCAACTCAAAAAATCGGGAAGTAACTTTAAAGGGTTAAGTCCGTTTAGCGATGAGCGAACGCCGAGTTTCATGGTATCACCTGTAAAACAGATTTGGAAAGATTTTTCGACCGGCAAGGGCGGTACGGCGGTTTCTTTTTTAATGGAACACGAGCATTTTACCTACCCCGAAGCTATTAGGTATTTGGCAAAAAAATATAATATTGAGCTAGAAGAAACAGAGCAAACCTCAGAGCAAAAAGAAAAAGCCGATGAACGCGAAAGCCTATATTTGGTAAGTGAGTTTGCCAACATCTATTTTCAGAAAATTTTACACAAAACCGACCAAGGGAAAAGTATAGGTTTAAGTTATTTTAAAGAACGCGGTTTTACAGAAGAAACGATTAAAAAATTCGATTTAGGCTATTCGCTGGATGAATGGCAGGCCTTTACCGATGAGGCTTTAAAGAAGGGCTACAATATTGAGTATCTAGAAAAAACAGGACTTACCATTGTAAAAGATGAAAAACGTTTTGATCGGTTTAAAGGGCGCGTTATGTTCCCTATAAAAAGTATGAGTGGTCGTGTTTTGGGGTTTGGTGGGCGTATATTGATTACAGATAAAAAAGCGGCTAAATACCTCAATTCACCCGAAAGCGATATTTACCATAAAAGTAAGGTGCTTTACGGTATTTACAATGCCAAACAGAGCATAGCTAAAGAAGATAATTGTTTTTTGGTTGAAGGTTATACCGATGTTATCCAGTTTCACCAAACAGGAATAAAAAATGTAGTGTCTTCATCCGGAACGGCTTTAACATCAGAGCAGATTAGGTTGATAAACCGATTGACTAAAAACATCACGGTGCTTTTTGATGGAGACGCAGCTGGTATGCGGGCCTCGCTCCGTGGTATCGATTTAATTCTGGAACAGGGCATGAACGTTAAGGTATGCACTTTTCCTGAAGGCGAAGATCCTGATAGTTTCGCTAAGCAAAATACACTTCAAGAGCTTACTGAGTATTTGTCTGAAAACGCAAAAGATTTTATTCAATTTAAAGCGTCTGTGCTTTATGAAGAGTCCAAAGGCGATCCCATTAAAAAAGCTGAAACGGTTCGTGATATTGTAAATAGTATAGCTAAAATCCCCGACCGTATAAAAAAAGAGATTTACGTACAGGAATGTGCGCGCATCATGGATATTAGTGAGGATGTGCTATTTAGTACCTTGGCACAAATTGATAAAAAGGATTTTCAGCAAGAAAGTAAAAAGCATAAAAGTGAACAAAAAGCTTTTGAAGTTATCAAGCAGCAATCTGTTAAAAAAGTAGATGTTCAGTATGTTTTAGAACGAAAAATTATTGAAATTCTATTACTTTATGGTAATAAAACTGAAGATTTTGAAGATTTGGTTTTAAAGGAAGATGACCATGGAGATTTGGGTTTAGAGCCCGTAATACAGAAAGCCAAGGTGTTTGAAAAGGTTTTTTTGGATTTACAGGATGATGAAATGGAATTTTCCAATCCACATTTTAAAACATTATATTACACGGTTATTGAAAGGCTTAATCAAGATGCCGAGTTCGATTTAAAAAATTTCATTAACTCGGTTGACCAAGATATGGCCAATGAAATAACAACGATTCTTATGGAAGATGAGCGTTATTCTCTAGATAATTGGAATCGAATGAATATTTATCCGAAAGAAAAACAGCATAGTGTAGCACAACTTGTAAGTGAAACGATTTTAAGCTTAAGATGCTTTTTGATAGATCAAAAAGTTAAAGGCTTTCAGCACGAAACCTTACGAAATAAAGCAGACTCGAATAGAAATGTACTTGAAGAAGTAAAAGACTATTCGAGCCTGAAAATGTTGTTGTCTAGAAAATTAAATAGGGTTCTATGATATTTCTTGGCTAAGTTTAGCCTGATTTACCAAGTCAACCAAATTAGTTACTTTCAATTTACGCATTAAACGTGCTTTGTAAGTACTAACGGTTTTTTCGTTAATATCTAATTCTTTAGAGATTTCTTTGTTCTTTTTACCAATAGTTAAAAGTTTTAAAACTTCGGCTTCACGGGTAGAAAGCTTTTTGTAGTAATTACCACTTTTGTTAGTTCTAGTACCAAAAGCAAGTTGCTGTGTAAGCTCGTTACTCAAGTAAATGCCACCATCGCTAACCTTTGTAATGGCTTCGCTAATGGTAATCACATTTTCCGATTTGTTTATGTAGCCAGAAGCGCCAGCTTTAATGGCGTTAATGGCATAAACCTCTTCGGGTTGTGCACTAAAAATAATGGTTTTTACGTCTGGATGATCATTTTTTAAGTAACGAAGCAATGTTAAACCGTTAAGTTTAGGCAAATCGGCTTCGGTTAAAAGAATGTCAACAGAATTTTTCTTTAAAAATTCCAGAATGGCTTCGCCATTGTCTACGCTGCCAACAACTTTAATGTTGGGCGCTGCCGAAAAAAGAACTTCTAGTCCTTTTCTTGTGATAGGGTGGTTGTCTGCTATTAATAATTTAATCATAATGGTAAGCTTTTTTAATAAAACTATTTGAGAGATAGTTTAAGGTTGAGAGAATAAGCTTGCCGTAAATGTACTACTTTTTTAATGATTCTGCAACAATCACAATAAATCGGTAGGTATTTCGCAAATGGGTATGGGAATCATCTTATGTTTGTTAGCATTGTTAAATCGTTTATAGATTTTAAACACTTCTTTTTCCTTCCCAGAGAAGTCTTCAGCGGTTTTTCTTTGTTCATCCATTTCCATGGCCCACTCCAGCTCTGGATAACTGGCTCCTATTTGGTCTTCATCACTTCTGGCGTCGCCAAAAAGGCCGTCGCTTGGTGTGGCGTTCATGATGGATTCAGGAACGCCTAAAATTTCGCCCAATTTATAAACTTGCGATTTCAACAAGTCGGCTATGGGACTCAAATCAACACCACCGTCGCCATATTTTGTGTAGAAGCCAACGCCAAAATCTTCTACTTTGTTTCCGGTTCCGGCCACCAAGAGTTTGTAAAGCCCAGCATAATAATAAAGGGTGGTCATTCTTAGTCTGGCTCGCGTGTTTGCTAATGCCATATCAACTGTGGCTTGGTTGCCATCTAAAGATACTTCGGTTTTAAATTCTTCAAAAACAGGAGTGAGGTCGGTACGGGTTTCATCTACATTTTTAAAGTTTTGTTTAAGTTGTGCTATATGTTCGTGAGCCCTGCTTACATGGCTTTCGGCTTGGTGTATTGGCATTTCAACGCAAAGTACCTTGAGCCCGGTTTTTGCACATAATGTAGAGGTTACGGCCGAATCTATTCCGCCAGAAATCCCAACAACAAAACCATTAACACCAGCTTTAGTGGCATAATCTTTTAGCCAGTTTACAATATAATCTACAACTTTTTCTGTTTGCATTTTTAATCGAATTTAAATCTAAGAATAGTACCTTTGCTAACAAAAATAGCCCATACGCTCAATTTATAAAAATTTATGACGTTTAAGTTTTTTATGAAGACCGTTTTTTATGTTTTTTTATGTTTTTTAATGTTGTTTTCCTGTAAAGACGAAAATGCATTAGAAGAAAAAATAGCCGAAATAAATACCGATATTAAGGTTGAACGTTTTGATGTCATGTTTAAAAATGTTGACTCCCAAGGTTTTCCAGATTTAAAAAAGGCTTATCCTTTTATGTTTCCTGAGAAGTATACCGATTCGTTTTGGTTGGCAAGAAAGACAGATGCTTTACAAGTACAGTTGCTAAAAGAGGTTACAGAAAAAATAGCAAATTTTAAAGCTACTGAAATCGAGATAGAATCGATGTTCAATCATTTGAGGTATTACTTTTCAGAGTTTAATACGCCAAGGGTCATCAGCGTTACCAACGATGTTGATTATAGAAATAGCGTTATTGTTACCGATACTATTGCCTTGATTGCCCTAGATTCTTATTTGGGTAGTGACCACGAATTTTATCGCGGTATTCCTAAATATATTCGAGCGAATTTAAACCAAGAGCAAATAGTGGTTGACTTGGCAAATGCCTATGCGGAGAAACTAATTTACCAACCAAAAAGAAAAACATTTTTAGATGAAATGATTTACTTTGGAAAGCAACTATATTTTAAGGATAAGATTATTCCTTTTAAAACCGATGCTGAAAAAATAGCCTATACTCCTGAGGAATTAGATTGGGCACAAGCTAACGAAAGTTATATGTGGCGCTACTTTGTTGAACGCGAACTTTTGTATAGTACCGATACCGAGTTGACAAGCCGATTTATTAACCCGGCTCCGTTCAGTAAATTTTACCTTGAGGGCATTGATGCTAATTCGCCGGGCCGATTGGGCAGATATATAGGTTGGCAGATTGTACGGGCATATATGAAAAATAACAGCGTACCTTTTAACGATATGCTGATAAAAAGTACTGAAGAAATTTTTAACAATTCAAAGTTTAAACCAAGAAAATAATGGCCAATATAAAATCGAAAATAGAACTAAACGTAGAATTAGACGAAAACCGGGTACCTGAAAACTTACAATGGACGGCCAAAGATGGAGGCATTACAAACCAAGATGCTAAGGCCATGATGCTCTCTGTGTGGGACTCAGCCGCACAAGAGTCGTTGCGTATTGATTTATGGACCAAAGATATGCCCGTGGATGAGATGAAAGTATTTTTTCATCAAACCCTAGTGGCTATGAGCGATACATTTTATCGCGCTACGCAAGACGACAAAATGAGTGCCACTATGAAGGATTTTTGTGATTATTTTGCCGAAAAATTAGAGCTGAAAAAATAATCTTTCTAATTTTTGGTATTGTTTCTCTCCTTTTTCAGGTGGTCTAAATACAGTATGCCATTTAAATGATCTATTTCATGCTGAAAAATAACCGAAGTAAAACTTTCAACGGTTTCAGTTTTATGTTGCCCAGCCATTGTATCGTATTCAATTCTAATTTGGAAAGATCGGCAATTTAAAGTATCCGATCTATTGGGTATAGACAAACAACCTTCTCGAACCGTTTGCTTGTTCTTTGAATATTCCATAATTTCTGGGTTTAAGTACACTTCAAACGGAAAGTTTTCTTTATCGAAGCGTTGCACCCAAATGATGTTTTTTAAAATTCCCACTTGTGGTGCTGCAATGCCAACACCCAGGCTCTTGCTATCTGTAACGGTGGCGTATAACCGGTTTACAAAGCGTCTTAAAACCACATCTTTAGGGTTGGGTTTTATGTGGCTGCTTTTCGACCGAAGTAATATAGAATCGGTCTTGTTGGTTATTCTATAAACCCGCATGGGTTTTAGGCTATTGGCGTTTAAAATCAATTTTGTTTCTTTTGAAGTAAACCCATGGTTCGAAATATTTTTGGTGCTTGAACAGCTCGCTATTACAAGTAGGACAGTGGTTAAGAAAACAAAATTTTTCATGAACAGGGAAGCCATTAAATGTAGTGTTCGAGCATTCAACAAACACTTGATTAAATATCGATTGCCGACTACCACTCGTTAATGCGGTTAGAATCTAATTTAATAAATATAAATATCAATATGGTAAAAGCCCAAAGTCCTGATCCGCCGTAGCTAAACATGGGCAATGGAATTCCAATAGTTGGAATTAATCCCATCACCATTCCAATATTTATAAAAAAGTGAATAAATATGATAGATGCAACACCATAGCCATACACCCTGCTAAATTGCGACTTTTGCAATTCGGCCAAGTGAAGAATGCGTAAAATTAATAGAACAAAAGTAATAACTACTAAGCTACTGCCTAAAAAGCCCCATTCTTCGCCAACGGTACTAAATATATAATCGGTGTGCTGCTCGGGTACAAATTTACCCGTCGTTCGTGTGCCTTCCATAAAGCCCCGTCCACTAAAACCTCCCGAGCTAATGGCTTTTTCAGACTCATTTAAGTTATAGGCAAAGGTTTGTTTCATACGCTCCAACTTTTCGGGGTCCTTTTCCAAATTTAACCAAAGGCTAATTCGGTCTTGTTGGTGTGGTTGTAATATACTTTGATAAAAGAATTTTACTCCAAACGATATACCAATGGCAAATAAAGAGACAAAAATCGACTGGTAAATTCTTAGTTTCTTTTTACTTAAAAAGTGATAGCTTACAACGGCTATAATTGCCAAAATAGACGTAATTACAGCGCCAAATTTTAAGGCCAAAACAGATATTAAGATGATGGAGATAGCAAAAGTTAAATAGTACTTTGGTAACCCTTCGCGATAAAGTACAAAAAAGAAAGCGCCATAAACAATGGTACTTCCAGTGTCGTTTTGTAACAGTACCAAAACCGCAGGAATAAGTATAATGATAAAAAGCTGTATTTGATTTTTAAAGGACTTAATATTGAAATTTAAATCACTCATATATTTAGCGACAGCTAGTGCAGTGGCCATTTTTGCAAACTCACTGGGTTGAATGGTCATACCGCCAATAGCATACCACGACGTGGCACCGTTAACATTCTTACCGAAAATAAAAAGCCCAACCAGCGATAACATTGATACAATATATATTATGCTGGAAAACCGTTCGTAAAATTTGGCATCTATGGCTAACAGTAAAACGATAAGCCCTAGAGTTAAAAAAATAAAGATAAGCTGTTTGCCAAAGGGCTGCGAAAAGTCTAAATAATCTATTGTTGTCCCAGTGTGTGAAGCCGATAAGATGTTTAACCAGCCAAATCCAACCAACAATAAAAAAAGAATAATGGTAATCCAGTCAAATTTAAAATGTCTGTTAGTGTCTCTAACCATTAATCGTCCTGTTTGTTTATTCTACTTAATTCGTTTTTTAGTTTGTTGTATTCTTTATCTTCAACAAGTTGCAAGCTTGTATAGCCATTAATTTTAAACGGTTCGCCCGAGTAAGGTTTGGCGTATTCGTTTTCTAAACTGTGTTTTAGGAGCCATTCTTCCAGGTCGGTTCTGGTGATATATCCCTTAATATGTTTTTCAATCATCAAACTTGCTACTTTACCAGCAAATCTACTTCCCCAATAACCATTTTCTACAAATACGGCAATAGCAATTTCGGGATCGTCTTTGGGTGCAAATGCCACAAATATGGAGTGGTCTGTAAGCTGCGTTTTTACACTGTCAATAATGGCAAAGTTTTCAACGGTTCCGGTTTTTCCGCAGATTTCAATATCCTTTACCTGAAGAGAGGCAGCCGTTCCTTTTTTGTAAACTTGATACATGCCTTCAATAACAGGTTCAAAGTTTTCTCTGTCTATGGTCGTGTACTTGGGTTTTGTAAATTGTTCGGGGATTGTTTCGTTTTCTATTTTTTTTATGATATGCGGCGTGTAATAATATCCTCTATTAGCAATAGCAGCCACCATATTAGCTAATTGAATAGGCGTTGTTGCGACTTCACCCTGGCCAATGGCGTTTGATATGGTATAGGTAGAATAAAAGGTTCTTGGGTAAATGTGTTTGTAGTAGTCTCTGTCGGGAATTCTTCCTTTTTGTCCGACGTAAAGATCGTTGTTCAAAAAATTACCTAAACCAAAACTCTTGGCATGTTTGCTCCAAGTATCGATACCTTCTGAAGCATTGCCGGTTTTGTCCAATATTTTTCGATAAGTTGTTGCAAAATAGGCGTTGCAGGAGCGTTGAATGCCCGATATTAAATTATTTCTTGTACCATAATTGCAGTGGCATTTCATAAATCGGTTACCATAGCGGTAGCCTCTGTAACAGGTTACAGTTTCTTGGGGAGAAATAACGTTTTCCTGTAAACCTATTAGGGCGTTCATGAGTTTAAAAGGCGAACCAGGTTCGTAAACCCCTTGTAGGCTTCTATTAAACAACGGTTTGGCGATAGAGTCGTTATAGAGTTTAGTGAAGTTTTTAGAACGTTCGCGCCCCACCAAAATATTGGGGTCATAGGTTGGCGCGGCTACCATGGCTAAAATTTCTCCCGATGAAGGTTCAATAGCTATAACCCCACCGCGTTTGTTTTTCATAAGCAACTCACCATAGGCTTGTAGTTGAGCATCAATCGTGATGGTGATGTCTTTGCCTTGAACAGGAACGGTGTCGAATTTCCCATCTTTATACGGGCCAATATCTCTGTTGAAACGGTCTTTTTGGATAAACTTTTTACCTTTTACGCCACGTAGTGTTTTTTCGTACGAAGCCTCGACTCCCTGTTTGCCAATTAAATCGCCCATACGGTAATAGGGGTCGTTTTGTATAATACGGTTGTTTACCTCGCCAATGTCGCCCAATACATTGGCGCCAATGGTAGTTTCGTAATGCCTAAGGGAACGTTTTTGAATGTAAAACCCTTTGAACTTCCGCATTTTTTCCTGTAAAACAGCGTAATCTTCTTTAGAAAGGTGCGATACAAAAACCGATTCCAACCTTGGGGAATAGTGGTAAGCGCGATTATACTTCCTAATAAAATCTTCTTTGTCAATTTTTAAAAGATTACAAAATTCCAAAGTATCCAACGGTTCTACTTCCCTTGGTATCACCATAACGTCGTACGAGGGTTGGTTAGAAACCAAAAGTTTTCCATTACGGTCGTAAACAAAGCCACGTTTTGGTAAGTCAAAAACTTTTCTAATGGCATTGTCATCATACAAGCTTTGCATATTGGTGTTGTAAATCTGCAAGTAGAAAAGCCTTGAGATAAACATGAGGCCAGCAGCAATTACCGTGAAAAAAAGTAAAAATTGTCTCATTTCGTTTTTCTACTGAAAATAATGGTTACTATCACACTCAATAAGATAGTAAATATACTGGAGAATAACGTTTTTTGTAGCACCAAAAGTATTTTTGAAAAGCTAAAAATTTCTAAAGAAAATAGAACAAAATGATGTATTACAGTTAGAAATGTGAAATAGGTGAGTTTTGAACCAAAATCTATAGAGTTGAACTTAACACTTTGGTGTTCGTAAACGGTGCCGAAAGAAGATTTTAATATCGTTGGGCGTAAATAGGCAATAACCACAGAGGCCCCGGCATGAATACCGCCAGTGTCTAGAAACAAATCGATAATTAGCCCAAGTAAAAACCCCAGTAGCATTACGATAATACGGTTATGTTTAATAGGGAACAGCGCAATAAACAAAATATAAATATATGGGTTGATATAGCCCAAAAAGTTTATGTGGTTTAAAATCAAAACTTGAACCAAAATCAAGGTTATAAAACGGACGGTATGAATGGAGAATAGATTGTTCATTTATTCGTCGTTATCCAATAGGTTATTGATTTCGGCCCGGTTAACGTTTTCAATAATATAAACATGCTCCAGATTTGTCATGTCGTTAAATAGATTGATGTCTATTTCATAGTAGTTTTCGGCGGCATCCAATGCAAAACCTTCAACAACTCCAATAGGAACTCCTTTTGGGAAAATAGAGGAACGCCCAGAAGTTATTATAGTATCACCTTTTTGTACTGGAGCTATTTTAGGAATATCGATAAGCTGGACCAAAGCAGGGTTCTTGCCATCCCATTTTAGAGTACCAAAATGATTGGTTCTTTTTAGTTGAGCACTAATTCTGCTTGTTGTGTTTAATATTGAAAGTACCGTTGCGAATCGGCGACTGGTTTTGTCAATTATACCCACAATGCCCTTCGACGAAATAACACCAAAATCTTGTTTAATGCTGTCTTTCTTGCCTTTGTTGATGGTTAAGTAGTTATCGGTTAGCGAATAGCTGTTCTTTATGATGTTGGCTGTGTAAAACCGATAGGCTTTGTTGAATGTAACACTATCTACGTATACGGAATCTTCTTTGATTACAGCATTTTGAAGCATGGCCCGTAGTTTACGGTTTTCATCAGAAAGTATTTTGTTTTGCGATTTTAAATTAAAATAGCTACTGATGCTGTTTATGGAATTGTAAACCCCACCAGTTAAGAAATTGGCTGAGTTGATGAATTTACTCGTGTGATACGTATGCGACTGAATGGTGAACAGCAAAGACAAGCAAAACAGCAACAAGAACAACAAAAAGTTTTTGTTTCTTATTATAAAATTAATAATCTGTTGCATCTGCCTCTGCCTCTTTTTTCTGCTTATTTAATCAATACACTTTTGTATTTAGTTAGGTTTTTTAGCGTAATACCGGTTCCTCTTACAACGGCACGCAATGGGTCTTCTGCAATGTAAACAGGCAAGTCTGTTTTTTGCGATAAACGTTTGTCTAAACCGCGTAGCATCGAGCCTCCACCAGCTAAGTAAATACCTGTATTGTAAATATCGGCAGCTAATTCTGGTGGGGTTTGCGATAAGGTTTCCATAACGGCATCTTCAATTCGTAAAATAGATTTATCCAACGCTTTAGCAATTTCACGGTACGAAATCGATACTTGTTTAGGCTTACCGGTTAACAAATCACGCCCTTGAACGCTCATGTCTTCTGGTGGCAACTCCAAATCTTCGGTAGCTGCACCAATCTGGATTTTTATTTTTTCGGCTGTACGCTCACCCACATACAGGTTGTGTTGGGTACGCATATAATACACAATATCGTTGGTAAACACATCGCCCGCAATTTTAACCGATTTATCACAAACAATCCCGCCTAAAGCAATCACGGCAATTTCGGTAGTACCACCACCTATATCGACCACCATGTTACCTTTTGGTTGCATAATGTCAACACCAATACCAATAGCCGCTGCCATAGGCTCGTGGATAAGGTAAACTTCTTTTCCGTTAACGCGCTCGGCACTTTCTTTTACGGCACGCATTTCTACTTCAGTAATTCCTGAAGGAATACAAATAACCATACGTAGAGCTGGTGTAAAAAACTTCTTTTTTAATGCTGGAATGTTTTTAATGAACATACTTATCATTTGCTCCGAAGCATCAAAATCGGCAATTACACCGTCTTTTAAAGGACGGATGGTTTTTATGTTTTCATGGGTTTTGCCTTGCATTAAACTGGCTTGCTGCCCCACAGCAATTATTTTTCCAGAAATTCTGTCACGAGCTACTATTGAAGGGGCGTCAACAACAACCTTGTCGTTGTGAATAATAAGTGTATTTGCAGTACCTAAATCTATTGCAATTTCTTCTGTTAAGAAATCAAAAAATCCCATGTGCTATTAAAAGTTGTTTACGGTTAAAAAACGAATCTCGTAAAAGTAATAAAAGTTAGTAAATATATGAGTTTTAAAAGGTTCAAATTAAATTTTAAATAATGCCTATGGTACTTATACGCCTTTTGTGGGTTTTTGGATGGTTTAAAATAGAATTTGAACCTAATTTTGATGTGTTTACTAATGTTTGAAATGGCGCGTACCTGTCATCACCATTGCTACACCATTTTCATTGCAATAATCAATACTCAATTGATCTTTTATAGAGCCTCCTGGTTGGATTACTGCTGAAATTCCTGCTTTGTTGGCGATTTCAACACAGTCTGGAAATGGGAAAAAGGCATCGCTGGCCATAACGGCACCGTTCAATTCAAAATCAAAAGATTTTGCTTTATGAATAGCTTGCTGAAGGGCATCAACACGACTGGTTTGTCCTGTTCCGCTGGCACAAAGTTGCTTATTTTTTGCCAAGACAATGGTGTTCGATTTGGTATGCTTGCATATTTTTGATGCGAACAATAAATCTTCAATTTGCTCCTGTGTTGGCTGAGTCTCGGTTACATTTTTTAAATCTTCTGCTTTATCGGTAACTTCATTTCTATCTTGAACCAAAATACCGTTTAGGCAACTTCTAACGTTGGTTTTTGGCATGTCGATATCATGAATTTTCAATAAAATTCTGTTTTTCTTGCCTTGTAACAACTCTAAAGCTTCGGAAGCAAAATCTGGAGCAATAACCACTTCACAGAACAGTTTGTGGATTTCTTCGGCAGTAGCCAAATCAATTGTTGTGTTACTAATTAACACGCCACCAAACGCCGAAACAGGGTCGCCGGCTAGGGCGTCAACATAAGCTTGATGCAACGTATCTCGCTGCGCCAAACCACAGGCGTTGTTATGTTTTAAAATGGCGAATGTTGGTGCATCGTTCTTAAATTCTAACATTAAATTTACTGCGGCATCAACATCCAAAAGGTTGTTGTAGCTCAATTCCTTGCCGTGAAGCTTGGTAAACAGTTCATCAAAATCGCCAAAGAAAAAGCCTTTTTGGTGTGGGTTTTCCCCGTAACGCAATACTTTGCCTTTGTTTTCGCTGATTTTCAATACAGTTTCTTCGTTGTTTTGATTGAAGTAGTTGAAAATAGCGGAATCGTAGTGTGATGACACATTAAAGGCTTTAGTTGCAAAACGCTTTCTGTTTTCTTCAGAAATAGAACCTTTGTTGGCAGAAATTAATTCTAAAAATTCGGCATAGTCATCAACTGAAGATACACAAATAACATCGGCGTAATTTTTTGCTGCTGCACGGATTAATGAAATACCACCGATGTCGATTTTTTCAATAATATCTTGGTTACTAGCGCCAGACGCTACGGTTTTTTCAAAAGGGTAAAGATCTACAATTACCACATCGATTTGTGGGATGTCGTATTCGGACAATTCGGCCACATCGCCTTCATGGTTTTGGCGGTTTAAAATACCTCCAAAAACTTTTGGGTGTAAGGTTTTTACACGCCCACCAAGAATGGAAGGGTAGGAGGTCACGTCTTCAACAGGAACAACTTTGATACCTAAATCATTTATAAATTTTTCGGTGCCACCAGTAGAATAAATGGTAACGCCTTGTTTGTCTAATTCTTTAACGATTGGCTCTAAGCCATCTTTACTAAATACAGAGATTAATGCCGATTTAATGGTTTTTTCGTTGCTCATTGCTGATAATTATGTGTTAATTTTTGCCGTTTAAAAGGGAGTTTCCCGAAAGTTTTAAATAATTGCAAAAGTACTTATTTCCAATAAAAAATTGGTTGAAACCTCCTGAAAAAAGGGGTGATTTTTTAACGAAAAACCAAAGTTGTTAACATAGATTGCGAAATCAATAAAACTGAGGTGCTAATTTTTTGTTTCGCTTTTGGCTATCATTATAAAATTTCGGTCACTTTAGCACAAATAAACTCCAAAAAACGTTCGTCGTCTTCAGTAAACGGGTCGGTCGTGTTCGAGTCGATATCAATCTGCCCAATGTTTTCGCCATTTACAAAAATAGGAATAACAATTTCGGCCTTTACCGTAATACTACATGCTATATAGTTGTCTTGTGCAGAAACATCGGGTACTACAAAATTTTGGTTGCTTACGGCTACTTGCCCACAAATACCCTTTCCGAAGGGGATAATGGTATGGTCTGTAGGTGCGCCAACATAAGGGCCTAACTTTAGTTCTTCTTTATCGCCATTTTTAAAATAAAAACCCACCCAATTGTAGTAGTTGATGTGTTTTTCGAGCAATTGGCAAATGTCCAAAAGGCGTTCGTCAACCGTTTTTTTTTCATTTAAAATAATGTTATTTACCTCTGGTTTTAGCTGCTCAAAAATCATAATTTGAAAAATTAGGTGTATGCGAATCAATCGAAATTATTAGTTTTAAGTCGAAAATTTTCAAATTTCAATAGAAAATCCAAGCTAATAAATCCTCGATTGTTGAGCAAAAGTATTTAAAAAGACGTAATTTCGGAATTCAGTTTTTAATTAATTTTTTTGAAAACACTTTTTTTGAAATATAAATCGGTAATAAAATTTATTTTGACGTTTTTGGTTGTGTATGGTATTTTGTCTGTGGCTTACAAATTTTACCTGCAATCTTCTAATGGAACCAATTTTTATCCAGATTACATGACCTACATGGTGGGCAAGCAAAGTGGAGCTATTATTGAAACATTAGGTTATAATGTTGAAGTAATACCACACCCTGATGAGCCGTCCTTAAAAATGATTTTAAACGGAAATTATTTGGCGCGCGTGATAGAAGGCTGCAATGCCATTAGTGTAATTATTCTGTTTCTGTCGTTTATTGTAGCCTTTGCTGGTACATGGAAAACGACGTTTTTTTATATCCTTTCGGGAAGTGTTTTAATTTATTCGGTAAACTTGTTACGAATTGCGCTTTTAACTTTGGGGCTATACCACTATCCGGAATACGAAGATATGTTGCATGCCGTAATTTTTCCGGCGATAATTTACGGTATGGTATTTTTGCTTTGGATTTTTTGGGTAAACCGGTTTTCTAAAATAAAGAATAGCCATGAGTAAAGCCATAAAATACTTGAGCATTGCCACGCTGTTTTTTTTACTGGTTTTAATTCGGTTTTTTGAAGACACACTGTTTTATGATCCTTATCTTTCTTTTTTTCAAAACGACTATTTATATGTTGATAGTCCGCGCCGCGAAGTAGCTAAACTGCTGGCTTTTACAACATTGCGTTATAGCTTGAATACGGTGATTTCATTGGGCATATTATATCTTTTTTTTAGGGATAGAAGTATCGTTAAATTTTCGGCAATTATTTATGCAATAGCTTTTGCTGTGCTCATTTTTATGTATTTGTATTTTGTGATCAATCCCAGGCAGGAAGATTATTATTTGTTTTTCAATATTCGTAGGTTTTTAATTCAGCCTATAATATTGATTTTGTTACTGCCCGCTTTTTATTACCATAAATTGAAACATTGAGCGTTAAGCCATCAACAAAACATTCCATATTTTTTTTTGTAATTTTGCAACATGATAAAACAGCTATTTAATAAGTTATTTTTGTCTGTAATGGCACTATTGATTGTGTTTTCAACAGCCTCCTATGCGGTTGAAAAACACTATTGTGGTGATGTTTTGGTAGATGTAACCGTATTTATTGAAGCTGAAAATTGTGATACAAAACCGATAACAATACTTCAGAAAGAAACTTGTTGCAGTCAAGAAAAAACGTGCTGTAAGAGTGAAATTGAGCTTATAAAAGGTCAAGAAGAGCTCTATGTGTCATCATTTGAAGATTTTAATTTTGAGTTTCAGCAAATGCAAGCAGTTTTAGCTGTTTCCCATATACAGGGTTTAGAAAGCTTACCTAAACAAAACAGTCTACATAAACATTATTCCCCTCCAAAACTGGTCGCTAATATTTATTTGCTCGACCAAGTTTTCATTATTTGATTTTGAATATCACCAAAGAATTGGTTTTTACCAAATCACTTTTAATAACAATATTCAATTTCATTACTAATGAAACATATATTTTATGTGCTTTTTACGCTTCCAGCAATGCTGTTTTCTCAGGAAAAAATAGAGGGCATTATTTTGGAAGCCAATTCAAAAAACGACAACATTGGGTTAGTGGGCGCCAATGTGTATTGGTTAAATACCGAAGTGGGTACGGTAACCAATATTGATGGAAAATTTACGCTTCCATACAAACCTGAATACAAAAAAATGGTGGTTAGCTATGTGGGGTTTAAAACCGATACACTAACTATTACAAGACCCGAAAAAATAAAACATTGGCTTCAGCCCACCGATAATTTAGATGCCGTTACGGTTACTTCGCGAAATCAAGCAACATCAAAATCGTATTTAAAAGCAGATAATACCTTTACGGTAAGTAGCGACGAACTTTTAAAGGCGGCTTGCTGTAACCTGTCCGAAAGCTTTGAAACCAACCCATCTATCGATGTGAATTTTGCCGATGCCATAACCGGAACGCGACAAATAAAAATGTTGGGACTTACCAGTCCGTATATCTTAATAGCAACCGAAAATATCCCATCTATTCGAGGGGCATCGCAAGCGTTTGGGTTGAGTTTTATTCCCGGAACCTGGGTGGAGAGCATTCAAATCACAAAAGGAGCGGGCAGTGTAGTAAACGGTTTCGAGAGTATTGCCGGGCAAATAAACGCCGAGTTGGTTAAACCTGCAAAAGACGATAGACTGTTTGTTAATTTGTACGGAGCATCAAGCGAACGGTTAGAACTAAATACCCACTTGAATACAAAAGTTACGGACAAATGGCATACGGGGTTGTATCTGCATGGTAATTTGCACAACAACAAACACGATGTTAATGACGATGGTTTTTTAGATATGCCACTATACCATCAAATTAATGTGATGAACCGTTGGCAGTATTCCGATACAGAAAAAGGCTTTGTAAGTTTCATCAATTTGAAGTTTTTAAATGATGAAAAGCAAACGGGGCAATTAAACTTTAATCCGGATACAGATAAATTAACTGATAATGAACCTGTGCTGAGCGGAGACGAACTATGGGGAAGTGAAATCGATACCAAACGCTTCGAGCTTTCGGCTAAATTTGGCTACGTTAACCCTGAAGTTCCTTGGCAGAGCATAGGTGTGCAAACAGCATTTAGTAGCCACAAACAGGAGTCGTATTTTGGCTTAAAGCAATATGGTATAACACATAATAGTTTGTACGCTAACGCTATATATAATTCAATTATTAGCGACTCACGTCATAAAATAAAAACCGGGTTGAGTTATACATACGATCATTACGATGAAATGTTAGATGTGGAAAATTTAAACCAAGATTACGAACGCACCGAGCGTTCGGTGGGCGCTTTTTTTGAGTATAACTACAATAATTTAGATAAATTAAATTTAACCGCAGGTATTCGTGTCGATAACCATAATTTAATGGGAACGTTTGTAACGCCCCGGTTCCATGCGCGCTACACGCCTTGGGAAAAGTCGGCTATTAGGGCTTCCTTTGGAAGGGGAAAGCGCAGTGCTAATATTTTTGCTGAGAACCAAAAAATATTTTCAACATCAAGACACGTTAATATTTTGAATACAACCGGAAATATTTATGGTTTAGACCCAGAAATAGCATGGAATTATGGCTTTTCGTATTTACAGGGGTTTAATCTTTTTGGACGAAAAGCAGATGTTACTTTTGATTATTATCGAACCGCTTTTGAAAATCAAGTTATTGTCGATTTCGAAAATCCGCAGGAAGTCAATTTTTATAATTTAGAAGGGAAAAGTTATGCTAACAGTTTTCAACTCGAAATGAATTATGATGTGTTCAACCGGTTTAATTTACGAACAGCCTATAAACTTTATGACGTAAAAACAGATTACAATAGTGGAAAATTAGAAAAACCATTGGTGCCCAAACACCGTATTTTTGCAAATATAGGATACGAAACTGCTATTAAAAACAATAGCAAATGGAAGTTTGATGCTACATTTAATTGGTTGGGGCAACAACGGTTGTCTTCAACAGAGGACAGCCCAGAGCAGTATCGATTACCAAAAAGGACACCAACTGTAGCGACTTTAAATGCGCAGATAACAAAAGTGTTTTCACCGCGATTGGAATTGTATTTTGGAGGAGAGAACATTACCAATTTAAGGCAGCCTAACCCAATTGTTGGAGCAAATGACCCATTTGGTTCAAATTTTGATACTACTTTTGTGTACGGTCCAATTTTTGGAAGTTTATATTATGCGGGTCTTAGATTTAACATAAAATAGAAAATTAACCGTATTAACGAAGACAGTGGTAATTGGCAATCTCGTGTTTGAACTTAAAAGAATAAGATTGTTGCGCCTCCTTAAAGTCTCGCATGATGACGGAAAAGTAGAATAAAATAAATAATTTATAAAACTTAGAAATATGAAAAACATAACAACAGCAGTATTGCTTTTTATAGCAACAGCAACATTTGCCCAAAATAAAAATGCAAAGGCCAGTTTAGAAGTCGATGGCGTTTGTATGATGTGTAAGGGCAGAATAGAGAAAGCCTGTTTAAATACTAAAGGCGTGAAAAGTGCCAATTGGAATGTAAAAACACACGAACTTAAAGTTTATTTTGACGAGCGTAAAACCAATCTAGACAGCATAAAAGTACAGATTCTTGGTGTTGGTCATGATTTAAAAGATTTAAAGGCAACTGATGAAGCTTACGCTACAGTACACCCGTGTTGCCGGTATCGTGATGTGGGTGTGGTTGATGAGCATAAAGATGGAGATAGCACAGAAGAATAAAAAACTAAAAGCCCGAACTTAAATGTTTGGGTTTTTAATTTTATAATAACTTAGTTAATTTTCGACCTAGTCAATTTTAAAAGCATGAACAACAACAATAAAATAAAAGAAGTTGCTGGGTTATTTTTTAAATTAGGTTGTATTGCATTTGGAGGACCAGCGGCGCATATAGCCATGATGGAAGATGAGGTTGTGAAAAAAAGAAAATGGATGAACCAAGAACATTTTCTTGACCTTATAGGAGCCACTAATCTAATTCCTGGCCCCAATTCTACCGAAATGACCATGCATTGCGGTTACGAACGTGCGGGCTGGAAAGGACTTTTTGTTGCAGGAATTTGTTTTATTTTCCCAGCGGTTGTAATTACCGGTGTTTTTGCATGGCTGTATCAACAATATGGTCAGTTGCCCAATGTGGAACCTTTTATTTATGGTATAAAACCAGCCGTAATCGCCATTATTTTTATAGCAGCTTACAGGCTAGGTAAAAAGGCTGTTAAATCTGTTCAAATTGCCATTTTGGGAGTTGTAGCTCTAATAGCTTGTTTATTGGGGTTAAATGAAATTATTGTACTTTTTGGTTGTGGGGTATTGGGCTTTGTATTTTCTTTTTTTAAAAAAAATATGTCTTCTCTAAATAGTTTATTCCCACTTGTATTGTTGCAAAGCCAAAACATAATTTCGGCTGGAGTGTTCAAAATATTTCTCACTTTTTTAAAAGTAGGAGCTATTTTATATGGGAGTGGTTATGTGTTGTTTGCTTTTTTAGATGCTGAATTAGTGGCAAACGGCTGGCTAACACGGCAAGCATTAATAGATGCTGTAGCCGTTGGACAAATCACACCAGGGCCAGTGCTGTCTACCGCAACTTTTATTGGTTGGCAAATGCATGGATTAATGGGTGCCATCGCGGCAACTCTTGGTATCTTTTTGCCTTCATTTGTTTTTGTGCTCGTCCTGAACTCATTAATTCCTAAAATGAGAAAATCTAAAATAGTTAGGGCCATTTTGGATGCAGTAAACGTAGCGGCAGTCGCATTAATTATATCCGTTTGTATCGAAATGGGAAAAGATACATTAACAGACTGGCGTACAATTATTATTGCCGCTATAAGTTTAATAGTGGTATTTTATTTTAAAAAAGTAAACAGTGCTTTTATAGTTTTAGGAGGCGCCTTGTTAGGTTACTTGTTCAGTCACCTGTAAATTCGATTTATAAAACAATTTTAAAAACACGAGAATCGTTGTTTTTTGTTAACTTAATAATATATAAACCTTTAAAATCTAACACTATTTGATTAAGGTTGTTTTGTAATTCCTCCTTATGGATTAATCGACCGTTTAAATCGTAAATAGAAACGGTGGTTTCTGGTTGGCTTTTTTGTGTTTTATCATAAATTAATCCATATCGAATCGTAGACCTATTGAAATATTATTTTGGTCGATATTTTGGTTTTTGAAAATAGTGGATAGGTCGTACTTTACGTAGAGGGCTACCTCGTCGAATGCAATATAACTGCTTATGCCATAAACTAAATTAGTAGAATTGAAACCTCTTTTTTGTTTGTCTTTAATGCGTTCGCCATTTAGTTCATATTTTAATTTTTGTCGCGTGCCTATGTTAAAACCTGCATAACCCCCAATACCTATTTTAAATTGGTTATCGGTATTGTACCTAAAATATGTGTCTTTATCAATTCTTCTTGATGGGCCAAACTCAAAGTGTACAGGGAATACCAAGTTTGTAATGGACAGTTTTGATTTTTTTAATTCCTCAGGAAATTCAAGTAAAATGGTTTCGTTGTCTTGTTGAACAAAATATTGGTTATTATCTGGTTTGAGGCCATTTATTTGAAGCGACCATCCGTATTTTATTCTCATAAAGTTTGTGTTTTTAAACACTCGGGTTTTCCATGCCCAGCCTATTTCAAAAAACCGAGAGCCTCCAAATTTATAGGGCGAATCATCCAGGTTTTCTCCCTCAATAATAGCATTGTTCAAACCAAAGGCCAACACAAAATCGCTAGTGGTTTTCAAATCGTATTTTTTGGGTTCGTTTTTTTCTTTGATTTTTATACCAGCAAAGCTGCCCTCTTCACCGCCTAAGCTAACTCCAATCTTAGATGTTTCCCCTTCATTATTGGTGTAATAGCCGTCTTCATTTCGTTTTAAAAGTTCAATTTTATTGTTAACTATAGCTGTTCTGTTTTCAATATTCAAAGCACGTTTTTTTGCAGCTTCTTTTTTTAGTTTTTCAGCTTCTTCGCTGGTGATTTCACCATTGCTTTGTCGTAAATTTATGGCTTCAACTTCAGTTTTTAAAAATTCCCGTTCCTGCGATTGAATGTCTGCTTTTAAACGTTCTAGCGTTTCAATTTTGAGTTTGTTGTGTACATTTTGAATAGTGTCTTGCGCATTGATTAATGGTGGGCTAAGGTATAGTACTGTTAGTACTAAAAGTTTAGTAATGGTTTGCATAACTGTTCGTTTCTTTGCCCGTTTGGGCGATGATTGATTTGATTGAATTTAATCGTTACGTTGGGCAACTGCAGTTTTTACCGAATTGTAACTTGATTTGATGGCTTCGAAAACCTTATTTCTAAAGGATTGGTCTAATTCTGCTCCAACGTCTTCGAGTAACGCTTCGGCGTCAACCATTCCTGTGCTTTTGTTGATTAATTTGTTTAACTGTATTTCTTTCTGTGCCTGAAACAGTAATGCGTCAATGTCACTATCTGTTACATTGCTGTTTTTTTGTTTCATGGCCTCAACTTTTGCTGCTACTTCCTGTATTTTTTGCTCTTCGAACGATAAGATCCTTGTTGACTCTTGTTTAGTGGATGTGACTTCGTTTTCTTTTTCTACTTTTTCTAAAGAAGCTTCATTAATTGCAACTTGTGTTGGAGTAGTACTATCTTGTTGGAAAATGATTTCGGTTTTTGGTTTGTCCTTTTCTACAGCAGTGTTTACAGTTTTTAAAATGTTTGTTTCAACGTTTTCTTTTGCTATTTGGTTATTTAAATCTTCAGCGTTGATTTCCGTATTGATTTCAACTTTTGGTGTGTTAACCACTTTGGGAGTACTTTCGGTTTTGGAATCTTGAGGCCAAAATTGTAACCCCAAAAACAATAGGCCAACAACACTGGCTGCTATGCCAATAAACCAAACGGTTTTATTTTTATTGATTTCGGTCTTTTCAGTGCTATCTAGACGCTCTGATAATTTGTTCCATGCTTCAGCTGAGGGCTGTATTTTGCGTTGTTCAAGCTTACTTTTGAACTCCTGTTCGTGTTTATATGGTTCCATAGCTTGCTGTTTTATTTAATTCTTTAATTTTTTCTTGAAGCATTTTTCGTGCTTTAAAAAGTTGTGATTTTGATGTGCCCTCACTTATACCGAGCATATCGGATATTTCATGGTGTTTGTAGCCTTCAATAGTGTACATCACAAAAACCGTTTTGTAGCCATTGGGAAGGCTGTCTATGAGTTCTTGAATTTCATTGACCTCTATATCGGTTTTAATGTTTTCAAAATGTTCGGCTTCATTGCTAAGGTCTTCTAATGGAAATTCAATTTTTTTTTGCTGTCTTAAAAATGAAATGGCTTCCCTGACCATGATACGACGAATCCATCCTTCAAAACTTCCTTTATGTTCAAAGTTTTTTAAATTGGTGAATACTTTAAAAAAACCGTTAAGCATCGTGTCCTCGGCATGTTGTATGTCTTTAATGTAATAGCGGCATACACTTAACATCTTTGGGGCATACATCTCGAATAAGGCGTGTTGCGCTTCGCGGTTTTGTTTTATGGCTCTTTTTATAAGTTTCGCTTCGTTTTTATGGAGTTGTATAACTTTCAAAAATGCTTTCATTTGGTCTTCTATTTATAAAGACGCATATTTTTCACAAATGGTTGCCTGAAGAATAATATTTTTTTGAAATTTAGTTAAATTTTTCCCAACGGAATGATAGCGGATTTAACTTCTCACTACCTTTAATATATTCTTTTTAAATTAATAAATATGGGACAATTAAAGTCTAAAAGAAAGTCCGTTTTACCAAAATAAGTGGTAAACAAGACACCACAGGCTCCTGCAAAAAAGAAGTAGTTTGTATTTGGTTTATTTAGAATAAACCGCATCTTTTGATAAAGAAATATTATGGCCACCTTTAAAAGAGGTGGTTTTATTTTTAGAATAATTTAGAATCAAAAAAACGCTTCCCAAAATTTCTTGAGAAGCGTTTTTACTATTTTATTTTCACTCACTTATTAAAAGTACGAGTGAGATAATTTTCGTGTCGAGGCTCTCGACTACATCATGCCTGGCATTCCACCGCCACCCATTGGAGGCATAGCAGGCGCATCTTCTTTAATATCAATTAAAGCGCACTCTGTTGTTAAGATCATTCCAGAAACAGATGCAGCATTCTCTAAAGCAATACGTGTTACTTTCTTAGGGTCGATAATACCTGCTTTAAGCATGTCGACATAGCTTTCAGACTTCGCATCGTAACCAAAATCTTTCTTGCCTTCTAACACTTTGTTGATAACAACAGAACCTTCGCCACCAGCATTTTCAACTATAGTGCGCAATGGCGACTCAATAGCTTTGTTGACGATTTGTACACCCGTAGTTTCGTCTAAATTAACGGTTTCTATTTTTTCTAGAACAGCTTTAGCTCTAACCAAGGCCACACCACCACCGGCTACAATGCCTTCTTCAACGGCAGCACGGGTAGCATGTAAGGCGTCATCAACGCGATCTTTTTTCTCTTTCATTTCAACTTCAGAAGCTGCGCCAACATAAAGTACTGCAACACCGCCAGCTAATTTTGCCAAACGCTCTTGAAGTTTTTCTTTGTCGTAATCGCTAGTAGTCGTTTCAATTTGCGCTTTGATTTGGTTTACACGAGCTTTTATAGCTTCAGCATCGCCAGAACCGTTAACGATGGTGGTGTTGTCTTTATCAACCGTTACTGTTTCAGCAGTACCCAACATAGAAAGGTCGGCGTTTTCTAAGGTAAACCCTCTTTCTTCAGAAATTACCGTTCCGCCAGTTAAGATAGCGATATCTTCTAGCATAGCTTTACGTCTGTCGCCAAAACCAGGTGCTTTAACAGCAGCGATTTTTAATCCACCACGTAATTTGTTAACTACTAAAGTAGCTAAAGCTTGGCCGTCAACATCTTCAGCGATGATTAAAAGTGGACGACCAGATTGCGCCACAGGCTCTAAAATAGGAAGGATTTCCTGTAGGTTAGAAATCTTTTTGTCGAACAATAAAATGTACGGATTTTCTAAATCGGCAATCATTTTATCAGAATCAGTTACGAAGTAAGGTGATAAATAACCTCTGTCAAACTGCATACCTTCAACCACATCAACATAAGTGTCTAATCCTTTGGCCTCTTCAACGGTAATAACACCTTCTTTGCCTACTTTTTCGAAAGCTTTGGCAATCAACTCACCAATAGTGTCGTCGTTATTGGCTGAAATGGCAGCCACTTGCTTAATTTTTTCTGAAGAGTTGCCAACTTCTTGAGATTGTTTTTCAAGGTCTCTTGTAATGGCCTCAACAGCTTTGTCGATACCACGTTTTAAGTCCATTGGATTAGCGCCCGATGCTACGTTTTTCAAACCTTCTTTTACGATAGCTTGAGCAAGAACGGTAGCGGTAGTGGTTCCGTCACCAGCCAAGTCGTTGGTTTTACTAGCAACTTCTTTAACCATTTGGGCACCCATGTTTTCGTGCTCGTCTTCCAATTCGATTTCTTTAGCTACAGAAACACCATCTTTGGTTACAGAAGGTGCTCCAAAACTTTTAGAAATAATTACGTTACGACCTTTAGGGCCTAAAGTTACTTTTACTGCATTTGCCAATGCATCAACGCCACGTTTTAGTCCGTCGCGAGCTTCAATATCAAATTTTATATCTTTTGCCATAATGAAAACTATTTTTTGTCATTCCCGCAAAGGCGGGAATCTGTTTAATGTTAATTTTATTTTTATAAGATTTCCGCTTTTGCGGAAATGAAAAAGCAATAATTTAAACAATCGCCAAAATATCGGTTTCGCGCATGATTAAATAATCGGTGCCTTCCAGTTTAAGTTCGGTTCCAGCATATTTACCATATAAAACAGTATCGCCAACTTTTACGGTAATAGGGTCGTCTTTGGTGCCAGGACCGGCAGCAACAACGGTACCTCTTTGTGGTTTTTCTTTAGCGTTGTCTGGAATGATAATTCCTGAAGCTGTTTTAGTTTCAGCGGCAGCAGGTTCTATAAGAACGCGGTCTGCCAATGGTTTAATGTTCAATGCCATTTGTTGTATATTTTTAAGTTTAAAAAATTAATATTTAACGTTAAGGCATTAAGCCAAAAATGTGCCAATACAGTAATACTGACAAACTTTCAGACCTGCCAGCCGAACGAGTAAAAACAAAAATGCCAGCTTTTCCAGCTGGCATTTTTTATGTGTGTAAAAAACAAATTATTATTTTTCTGCTGGTGCATCGGTAGCCCCATCGGTTGTTGTGGCAGGTGCAGCGTCTTGTGCGTTAGGTAGAGCTTGTGGCTCAGGCAAAGGTTGCGCTGTTGCATCGGGGTCTAAGGCTTTAGAATCTACAGTTTCTGAACTTCTGTTAATTGCAACGTTTGATAGTAAAATTAATACTAAAAGCAACGTAGCCAAGGTCCAGGTACTTTTATCTAAAAAATCGGTGGTCTTTTTTACACCGCCCAATTGTTGTGTGCCTCCGCCACCAAAAGATGATGACAATCCGCCGCCTTTAGGGTTTTGAACCATTACTACTACGATTAGTAAGAAGGCTACAACCACTATAAGGACTAAAAATATTGTAAACGTACTCATTGTTCTTTATTGTTTTGTTCTTGTAATTGTTCTATTGCTTTAATTTGGTTTGCAAAGAAACCACTTTTTTCTGGATATTTCAAACTTAAAATTTTATAAGATTGAATGGCCTTTTTGTAGTTTTTTTGCTCTACATAAATACGAGCTAAAGTCTCGGTCATTAAGGCTTCTGGTTGAATCATCTGGGCTTTTGCCAAATTGCCCTTTTTTGAACCAGATTTTATTGGACTTATTTTAGGGTTTTCGGAAATAAATTTATCAATCAGTTTGAATTTTTTTGCTTTTTCTAAGGTTGAGATTTTTGGGATTTCAGCTTTAATTTCTTCAGTGGGTTCATCACGCTCAATAGGTTTGAAGCGTGTAAGTTTCAACCATTCATTAAAGGAGTGTTTTTCACGTTTATCGAACTGAAGCGGTTGCCCAAGTTTTAAAATATCTTCGACCGATGCTTCTTGGGTCTTGGTGCCTTGGGTAACCTCTTCGATAGCTTCAGATTCATCTAAAACAAATGCTTTTTCCTTTTTGGGACGCGGCTCTTTAGGAGAAAATAATTCAGGGTCTAAAGTAGCTTCGGTATCCTTTATTTGTTGATTGAGTGCCTCATCGGTTTCCAGACTTTTTTCAATCGAAATGGTTTCAGTTTCAACATCAAAATCTTTTAGGTTTGACGTGTTTTGCTTGATAAACTTCGAAATTTTATTTTGAATAAAGGTTTCTGAAGTAATAAAATCGAACAAAATACTACGGTCTGTAGTGTAAGCCGCCGTAGTTTTTAGTGCTTGGTTGTAATTGATGCTGCCTTGGTCTTTAAGGCCTTTTAAGTAAATGGCGCGTGCCGACTGAAAATACGGAAACTCATCAAGTATGGATTTGATGCCCTCGGTTTGCTCGTGTGCAATATTTTGAGGGTTTTGAAGAATATGTATAAATTCAGTATGGGTCATTGGCTCTGCCAAATTTATTCATTTTTTATTTAATGCGAGATATATTGTTATTGAAGGGCTTAAAAAATGGTGGTAACCTGTTAAAATAATCTCGGAATAATGAGATTACTACGTCGCTTCACTCCTCGTAATGACGTTATAAATTTACCATTTGGCTAAAGTAGCATTAAAAATATCTTGTGTGATGCGCTCAAAAATGGTTTCATGTGCGGTTGTTTTGTCTGCACCAATAAGTTGTGCTCTTCCATCATAATCGTAAAAGAAAGTAAAGTTTTGCTCTAAATCGTCCTCCTCCTTTTTGGTGTTGAAAAAGCGCAGTTTAACAGTTATGGTTAATCGGTTTTGTGCCGCTGTGTTTTGCGAAGTTGCGGTGGTTGGCGATACCCTATATTCGGTTATTTCACCTTCGTAAACCAAGTCGCCGTTAGATTGAACCAAGGTTAAATTGGTTTGGTTTTGTATTAAATCTTCCAGTGCCAATTTAAAATCACGTTCTAGACCGGGCTCTACCAAAAGCGCTGTGTTTTCAAAACGGTTAACTTGGTAGGTTTCCGTTCCTGGGGGGATGGAAGCCCCAGTGAAGGAGTAAAAGCCACATCCAAAAAGCGAAACACTTAAGATTAAAATTGAAACGGATATTATGGTTTTTTTCATGTGGTTGTATTGTTTGGACTCCGTAAAACTTCGGGTAATTTATGAATATTAATGGTTTGACTTGTAATTTTGAATTAGTTGGTTGATGGTTGTCTCTGTTAATTCAAAACCTTTTAGTTGCGGCCAGCCCTCCCAAACTACAATGCCATTCGGGTCAATAATTACGCAATGCGGAATTCCTTTAACCTCATAAATGTTTTTTAGCCTTTCTTTAGTGTCGATTGCGCTGAAATATTCCATTTTGGGTTTTTTCATTTTTTTTACTGTCCACTTAGGTTCATCACTGATACCAATAACAACTAAATTATCTTTGAATTTATTGTGAAACGCGTTTAGTTCAGGAATGGCTTTTCTGCAAGGTCCGCACCAAGTAGCCCAGAAGTCAATTAAAACAAACTTGTCTTTGGTTTTTGGGGTATCGGTTAACCATTTTTCAACAATAATTTCAGGGGCTTTTTTGTTAATAAACGATTTTGCCCATATCTGTTTTTTTTGCGCATAGAAATTTGAAACGGAAAGTATGGTTATTAGTAAAAATAGTTTTTTCATGGCACTCAATGTTAAACTACAAATCGTACTGCTTAATCTTCCTATATAGCGTTCGTTCACTAATGCCCAATTCGGCAGCAGCCAATTTACGTTTTCCGTTGTGGCGCTCCAACGATTTTTTAATTAATTCCAATTCTTTGTCTTGTAGCGACAGGGTTTCCTCTTCTTCAATTTCTTCGGCAAAATGGTACTTGTCTTGTGTGCCGTTATTTTCGGTGTTGGCTTCAACGTGCTCGGGAATAGACAGTACTTCGGTGTCTTCCATCGATTCTTCAAAATCAATGTTATCCTCATCATCGCTACCGTAAATTTTTTGAATTAACCCCTCGTTTTCCTTTTCAACCTCTTTAACGTTACCTGTTTTCATGAGCTCTAAAGTGAGTTTTTTGAGGTCGTTGAGGTCACTTTTCATATCAAAAAGCACTTTATAAAGAATCTCACGCTCGCTACTAAAATCGCTATCCGATTTTGAAGTTTTTATAACCGCCGGTAAATTGCTCCCTGTAGTGGGCAAATAACTTCTTAGTGTTTCTGCAGTAATAGTGCGGTCTTGCTCTAATACCGAAAGTTGTTCGGCGATATTTCGTAGCTGACGGATGTTACCACCCCAACGATACTTCGTGAGCACCTGTACGGCATTGTCGGTAAGTTTTACCGTGGGCATTTTATACTTTAATGCGAAATCGCTGGCAAACTTTCTGAATAACAAATGAATATCATCGTGGCGCTCACGTAATGGAGGCAGATGAATATCGACCGTACTTAAGCGGTAAAATAAGTCTTCACGAAACTTTTCTTTTTGAATGGCCTCGTGCATATTTACGTTTGTGGCCGCCACAATGCGCACATTGGTTTTTTGCACTTTACTGGAACCCACTTTTAAAAATTCGCCATTTTCCAAAACACGCAGTAAACGCACTTGAGTAGTTAAAGGCAGTTCGCCCACTTCGTCTAAAAAAATGGTGCCGCCGTCGGCCACTTCAAAATAGCCCTCACGGGTTTGTGTAGCGCCAGTAAATGCGCCTTTCTCATGGCCAAAGAGTTCACTGTCAATGGTGCCTTCAGGAATGGCGCCGCAGTTTACAGCAATGTATTTATTGTGTTTTCTGTGCGAAAGCTGGTGAATGATTTTAGGAATACTTTCTTTTCCCACGCCACTTTCACCTGTTACCAGTACCGAAATATCGGTTGGTGCCACTTGAATCGCCTTTTCAATAGCGCGGTTTAAACCAGGCGTGTTTCCAATAATACCAAAACGTTGCTTTATAGCTTGAACTGATTCCATGTAACTTAGATTTCGTTATTAATTGTTTTCAGAATAGCCAATAGCTTCACCTATCAAGGTTGCCGTGGTACAGTCGCTGGTTTTTACGTTTACGAAATCACCAATTTTGTAATTTTCTTTTGGGAAGACACAAACAATATTTTCTGAGGTCCGGCCCGACCAGTGTGCATCCGATTTTTTTGATTCTTTTTCAATCAACACTTCAACAACAGTATTCAAGTGCTCTTTTGTGCGTATACCACTGTGCTTTTGCTGAAGCTCCACAATTTTTGCCAATCTGCGTTTTTTGTCGGCTTCTGGCACATCATCTTTCATTTTTCTTTCTGCTAATGTGCCGGGGCGTTCTGAGTACGCAAACATATACCCGAAATGATATTTAACGTATTCCATAAGGGTGACGGTATCTTCAAAATCTTTTTCGGATTCGGTTGGGAATCCTACAATCATATCTTGACTGATGCCACAATTTGGTATAAGCCTACGGATGTTATCGATAATTTCAATGTATTCCTCGCGCGTATGCAAACGGTTCATTTCTTTTAAAATACGGTCGCTTCCACTTTGTACAGGCAAGTGGATATAGTTGCAAATATTACGGTGTTTCGCCATGACTTCGATGACATCAATCGTAAAATCTTGCGGATTTGAGGTAGAAAAACGAAAACGCATTTTAGGTTGTGATTTAGCGCACATATCCAGTAGTTTGGCAAAATTTACCGCCGTGGCTTTTTGTAGGTCGCTTGCTTTTTCAAAATCTTTTTTAAGTCCACCACCGTACCAAAGGTAACTATCTACATTTTGTCCAAGAAGGGTTACTTCCTTGTAACCTTTGTTCCATAAGTCGTTAATTTCTTCAATAATACTTTGAGGGTCTCGGCTACGCTCGCGTCCACGGGTAAAAGGCACTACGCAAAACGTACACATGTTATCACAACCACGAGTAATGGAAACAAAAGCCGTTACGCCGTTTGAGTTTAAGCGAACAGGGGCAATATCGCCATAGGTTTCTTCTTTTGAAAGAATAACATTTATGGCATCGCGGCCTTCTTCAACCTCGCTCAATAGGTTAGGTAAATCTTTATAGGCGTCTGGGCCAACTACCAAATCGACAATTTTTTCCTCCTCTAAAAATTTAGCTTTTAAACGTTCGGCCATACAGCCCAAAACGCCTACTTTCATTTTAGGGTTGTGATCGCGTTTTACAGCATTGTATTTTTCAAGGCGTTTCCGTACGGTTTGTTCGGCTTTATCGCGAATAGAGCAGGTGTTTACCAAAACCAAATCGGCTTCTTCCAATTTTTGGGTGGTATTAAAGCCTTCGGTGGCCAAAATGGAGGCCACAATTTCACTGTCGCTAAAATTCATGGCGCAGCCATAACTTTCAATAAAAAGTTTACGTTTGTTGCCTTCTTTTTGCTCTAATACAAGCGATTCGCCCTGTTTATTTTCGTCTATAATTTTTTCCATGGTCAATGTTGAAACTCGTCATTGTCAATAAGCATGCAAAGATACAATATTATTTGTGTTTGTGACAAAGTGGCAGTTTAAATTTGTTTTTCATTTTCATAAAAAATGTTAATTTATTTACGCAACCAAAAGTCAGATTTTGTATCTAAATATTAAAGTGCTTTTTGATGAATAAAAAGTTGAATGTCATTTTGTTGTTAGTTTTATTTGTGTTGTGTTTTGTGAATATGACATGCGATAAAAATGACGCGGCCGGCATCGGCAACGGAAAATGCGCCCAATCAACTTTAGTCGATACTGAGATGTACAATAATTTGCAAACAGCACAGTTTACTTTTATTGATGCGGAAATCGTTGATGATTGCTTAAATATAGAAATAGGAGCTTCGGGATGCGATAGTGAAACTTGGTTGTTTAATTTGGTGGATTCGGGTGCTGTTGCAGAATCACGCCCAGAGCAGCGTTATTTAAAGCTTCAGCTTATTAATGAAGAAGACTGTTTGGCGTACTTTACCAAAACTGTAGCGTTTGATTTAATGCCTGTTCGGGTTAGTGGTAGTAACGAAATAATTTTGCACCTTGAAGGTTTGGAAGCGTCCTTAAATTATAAATATTGAAATCTCGTTGAGCGTTTTTGGATAAAATTAGTTTAGATATTAGGTTGAGTGGTTTTGAGGAACGAAAAATTATATCGAGAACTTTTAGTTACTTAAATTTTAATTCTTGATGTGAATTTTTCTCATTTCAATAGGAAAACCCACTCGAATTAACGATTTTTATCTAAATATAAAACGGGTTTACAGATAATAAAAAAATGATGTTATGAATTGGAAGTATCTTGTGTTATCACTAATTGTCGTATTAGCATTTTCTTGCGACCCTAAAGATGAAGATTACGAATTTGTACAAGTGGCCACGCCGCAATTAATGAGTAAAAGTGCCTTTAGAAGCGCCGTAAAAGTTGATGCGCCGCGTGAGATTGAAAACGTCGGAAAAATTTATGCATATAAAGATTTGATTTTTGTTGGTGACGATGGAAAGGGTATTCATGTAATTGATAATTCTAATCCAACCGCCCCGCAATCCATTAAGTTTATTGAAATTCCGAGGAATGAAGATATTTCGGTTAAAAATGATTTTTTGTATGCCGATAGCGCCACAGATTTAGTGGTTTTCGATATTTCGGATATTAATAACGTAAGCATTGTTGAGCGCTTAGAGGATGTTTTTAATGTTTATGATTACGCCATTCCACTCGAGGCGCAAGCTATCGATTACGGCAATTTTGATTTTGAAAACGAAATCATCGTTGGGTGGAGCCTAACTACCGAACGGCGTAAAAAAGTGGAGAATGATATTTTAATTGATACAGCTTTAAATGACGGCTCGGTTTTAAGTGCCAGCGAATCAACAACGGGTACTGGCGGGTCTTTGGCGCGTTTTCAAATTGTTGATCATTATTTGTACGCTGTTGGAACTAACGAAATGGCCATTTTTAATATCCAGGATTTATCTAAGCCCGTGCTAGCAAACACACAATATGCCGGTTGGAATATCGAAACCATGTTTCAGGCCGAAGGGTATTTGTATTTGGGCAGTACCAATGGTATGTATATTTATAGTTTGAACAACCCTGCATTGCCCGATTATGTATCGGAGTTTACCCATTGGGAAGGTTGCGACCCCGTGGTTGTTGACGGTAATTATGCTTATTTGACGCTTCGTGGTGGCAATGCTTGCGGACAATTGGAAAGCGTTTTGGAAGTCATTGATGTGAGCGATAAATCGAAACCGGCATTAGTGGCTCGTCACGAACTCGAAAACCCTTATGGTTTGGGTGCTAAGGGGCATTCACTTTTTGTGTGCGACGGTACGGCGGGGTTGAAACTGTTTGATAAAACCAACCCTTTGGAGGTAAGTTTTGTTAAATCGTATGCCGAAATTCAGGCTAAAGATGTCATTCCTTTAGAAGATAAGTTATTAATGATTGGCGGCGATACACTTTATCAATACAATTATGTTGAAAATGGCGTGGAATTGTTAAGCACTTTTCAGTTGTGAAAATAAAAACCTATTTAGAATTTTGAAAATCCTGCTTTATGGCAGGATTTTTTTGTGCGTACATACTGAGGGTTTTTAAAAAACAATTACATTTATGCCAAAATAACACTAACCAAATTTCAAAAATGAGCTCATACAATAGTTTGTTGCATAAAATTGAAAATGCTAAACCTCTAGAATTCAGTGCTATTTTTGATAATGTGATAGAACTTTTCAAAAAAGTTTGGTTAAAAGGCTTTTTGATGGTTTTGATAATGGTGGGGTTTGCCATTGTTGTCGGTGTACTGTTTTCTTTAATTGGATTGGCGCCTAAAGGCAACCCGTTTATTGATGGTTTTAGTTTAGAAATTTACGCTGAGTTTTATTCGTCCAGTATCATTCAAAATGTTCCACAAACCATTTTAACAACAACCATTACACTGGCATTGGTTGCAGCATTTTATAAAATGTGCATTCAGTTCGATTCTGGAAAAACTATGGTAGACGATTACTTTTATTTTTTCAAAAAAGAGTATTTCTCCAAATTATTAATGTTGGGTATTATTCATACAGGAATAGCCACGGTAGCCCAACTTCTGTTTTTTGTACCATATATCTATGCGTTCGTGCCATTGGCTTATTTTGCCATAGTTTTTACTAATAATCCAAAGTTAAGTGAAATGGAAATTGTAAAAGCCAGTTTTGCATTGGGTAATAAAAAATGGTTAATTACTTTCGGGACTCTCTTTGTTGCCGGTATATTGGGCTTTTTAGGGATTCTTGGTTGTGGCATAGGTATATTATTTACTATTTCTATAGTGTATTTGCCCACATTCTTTATTTACAAAGCTGTAGTAGGCTTTGATGATACTAGTGAAATAGACCTGATAGGAAGTCATAACGATACCAATTATTAAAATTTTAAAAATAAAAATATGAGTACAATTACCAGTTTGTTGGAAAAAGTAGAAAATGCCAAAGCATTAGAGTTCGGCGATATTTTCAATAGAAGCATCGAGTTGTTTAAAAAAGTGTGGCTTCAGGGCTTGGTTATGCTATTACTTACTATGGTGCTAATGATACCTTTTTATATTATTATGTATGCGCCCTTAATTGCTATGGGCGTTTTAGATCCGGAAGCGATGCAGCAAGGTGGGCAGCCAGATGTTGCCATGTTGATACCGTTCTATATATTAATGGTGGTTTTTATGTTTTTCGCTATGGTTATCGCCTTTGCATTAAAGTCGGCATTTTACAGGATATGTAAATTCAAGGATTTTAATGAAGCCACGTCAGATGATTATTTTTATTTTTTCAAGAAACCTTATTTAGGAAAAACCATTAAACTATCAGCTATAACTTTTGGTATTTCGCTATTGGCTATGTTGCTCTGTGTATTGCCCATAATTTATATAATGGTGCCCGTTGCGTTAATTAACGTTATATATGCCTTTAACCCTGATATGGAAGCTTCCGATATTGTAAAATTAGGCTTCAAGCTAGGCAATAAAAAGTGGTTGATTACCTTTGGTTTAATGCTTGTGGCTGGACTTTTAGCTCAAATAGTGGGAATGATTATGTGTTTTGTTGGTGTTTTTGTTACTGCAGCATTTGCGTATTTGCCACAGTATTTTATATATAAAGATGTTATTGGTTTTAAAGAACAAAATGTTATCGATCAAATAGGAACATCAATTGAATAAAATTTAAATGTACAAACAATAAAGCCTGTTTTTAAGTCCTTAAAAGCAGGTGTTTTTATTTAGTTTGCACACAGATAATCCACAAAATGCTACAGATAAACTTTTTTTGATATACATTTGTAGCCTTAAAAAGTGAAGTATGGCGAAGAATTTAGTGATAGTAGAGTCACCTGCAAAGGCAAAAACCATTGAAAAATTCCTTGGAAAAGATTTTAAGGTCGAGTCTAGTTTTGGGCATATTGCCGACCTGCCTTCCAAAGAATTGGGGGTTGATGTTGATGGTGATTTCGAACCAAAATATGAAGTTTCAAAAGATAAAAAAGCAGTAGTAAAGAAATTAAAAGATTTAGCAAAAAAAGCCGAAACAGTTTGGTTGGCTAGTGATGAAGACCGAGAGGGAGAGGCTATTGCTTGGCACTTAGCGGAGACTTTAAAACTGGACAAAGAAAAGACAAAGCGTATTGTTTTTCATGAAATCACCAAATCGGCTATTCAAAAAGCTATTGAAAACCCAAGAGGTATTGATTACGACTTGGTAGATGCACAACAGGCGCGCCGCGTTTTAGACAGAATAGTGGGCTACGAACTGTCTCCCGTATTATGGAGAAAGGTAAAGGGCGGATTATCGGCAGGGCGTGTGCAGTCCGTTTCTGTGAGATTGATTGTTGAAAAAGAACGCGAAATAGAAGCGTTTACCCCTGTGGCATCCTATCGAATAGATGCTGAGTTTTCAAACGAAGATGGACAAACTTTTAAAGCTAAGCTTCCAAAAAACTTTTCAACCAAAGAAGAGGCTCAAAAGTTTTTAGAACAAAACGCCAAAGCCGATTTTAAGGTAGCCGACTTAACCAAAAAACCGGCTAAAAAATCACCTGCAGCTCCATTTACCACATCAACACTACAACAGGAAGCATCGCGTAAATTGTATTTTTCGGTAAGTAAAACCATGACATTGGCGCAACGCCTTTACGAAGCGGGTTTAATTACCTATATGAGAACCGATAGTGTAAATTTATCGGATGAAGCCAGAAAGGGTGCTGAAACAGAAATAAAAAATGCTTACGGAAACGAGTATAGCCAACCGAGAAATTACACAGGAAAATCTAAGGGAGCACAAGAAGCGCATGAGGCTATTCGTCCAACCAGTTTTGCAACGCACTCGGTTGATATTGATAGGGACCAAGCTCGTTTATACGATTTAATTTGGAAACGTGCTATAGCATCGCAAATGAGCGAAGCCAAATTAGAGCGTACCAATGTGAAAATTAGTGCCACAACCCATAACGAAACCTTTACAGCTAATGGAGAAGTCATTACTTTCGATGGGTTCTTAAAGGTTTATTTAGAAGGTACCGATGACGAAGATGTCGAGCAAGACGGTATGTTGCCAGCCATGAAGGTAAACGAAGCCTTACTGAATAGTTATATTACGGCTACCGAGCGTTATACGCGTCCGCCAGCTAGATACACAGAGGCTTCATTGGTGAAAAAATTAGAGGAATTGGGTATTGGTCGTCCGTCCACTTATGCGCCAACGATTTCTACCATTCAGAATAGAAATTATATTGAAAAAGGTTCCGTTGATGGCGATGAGCGCAATTATTCGCAACTCAAACTTCAAAACGGAGAAATAAAAGATAAAACCCTAACCGAAAAAGTAGGCTCCGATAAAGGAAAGTTGGTGCCAACGGATATAGGTATGATTGTAACCGACTTTTTGGTGAATCATTTTGATGCCATTCTAGATTATAACTTTACAGCAAAAGTTGAAGCAGATTTTGATGAAATCGCCGAGGGTAAAGAAGATTGGAGCAAAATGATGAAGTCGTTTTATAAAGATTTTCATCCTGTTGTTGAAGATGTAAAAGAAAACGCCGACAGGGAATCGGGCGAACGTGTTTTGGGGACGGACCCCAAAACAGGAAAGCAGGTAAGTGTGCGTTTAGGAAGATTTGGGCCTATGGTTCAGATTGGAACTGTTGACGATGATGAAAAACCACAATTTGCCAGTTTGAGTCCAGATCAGCAATTAAACACCATTACTTATGAGGAGGCGATGGATTTGTTTAAGCTTCCAAAACAACTTGGCGATTATGAAGGGGAACCCGTAGAGGTCAATAATGGGCGATATGGACCTTATGTCAAGTTTGGTAAAGCTTATGTGTCCTTGCCAAAGGGAACTGATCCATTGAGTGTTGAGCTAGATGATGCCATTGTTTTGATTAAAGAAAAGCAAAAGGCCGATGCACCTATATATATGTATAAAGATTTGCCAGTACAAAAAGGCAAAGGCCGCTTTGGCCCCTATATAAAGTGGAACAATATGTTCATTAACGTGAACAAAAAGTACGATTGGGATAACCTCTCTGACGAAGATATTGTAGAGTTGATTGAAGCAAAAATTCAAAAGGAAAAAGAAAAGGTTATCCATAACTGGGAAGACGAAGGCATTCGCGTTGAAAAGGCGCGTTGGGGAAGGCATAACGTTATAAAAGGCAAGGTGAAGGTAGAATTAGCTAAAACCGTTGAGGTTAAGGATATGACACTAGATGAGGCCAAAGCCATCATCGAAGCCAATGCGCCAAAGAAAAAGACAACCAAAAGAAAGACTACAAAAAAGAAAACATCAGCAAAAAAGAAGTAATAGCCTATGAACTTTAATTTTCTCTCCCCGGTTTCAGATTTAGTACTTGCACACAACGAGTTGCTGTCTGCACAAGCATTAGGAAGGAAAATTAAAATTCATTCGGAGCGCGACGGCGTCCCTGATTTAGAGGGGGTCGATATAGCTGTTTTAGGTGTCCTGGAGAATCGAAATGATGTTGACTATATAGGTGAAGAGTTTCAGTTAAACGAAATTAGAAAATCATTTTATAGCCTCTTTCCTGGAAGCTGGAATACCAATATTGCCGATTTAGGCGATATAAATAAGGGTGAAAGTGTTGAAGATACATACTTTGCTCTTAAAGAAGCAATTGGTATTTTGGTTAAGAAAAAAGTGATTCCGGTAATTTTGGGAGGATCCCAAGACCTAACTTATGCCAATTACCGTGCATACGACGCATTAATACCTATGGTCAACATTGTTAATGTTGATGCACAGTTCAACCTTGGCGATTCAACAAAGCCCATAAAGAATAACAGTTTTGTTGGGAAAATTATTCTAGATAAACCCTACAATCTATTTAATTACGCCAATATAGGTTATCAAACCTATTTTAATTCACAAGAAGAAATCGACTTGATGGATAGCCTGTATTTTGAATCTTATCGTTTGGGGGAGGTGTCAAAAGATATAACTACTGTAGAACCGGCTTTGCGAGATGCTCATATTGTGAGTGTAGACCTAAAGGCAGTAAAAAGTTCTGAAGTTAGCCTAAAGCAAAAATTTTCACCCAATGGACTGGATGGAAAGGAAATTTGTGCCATTGCCCGTTATGCAGGCATAAGTAATAAAGTAAGTTCCTTTGGGGTTTATGAGTATAAGCCCTCAAAAGATGATGAAATGACGGCTATGCTTGTGGCACAAATACTTTGGTATTTTGTTGAAGGTGTTAATTACAGGGTTAAAGATGATGATTTTTCGGATGACAGAAGTTACCAAAAATTCATCACATTGGTTGAGGATCAAGAGCTTGTGTTTTATAAAAGTAATAAAACAGGACGATGGTGGATTGAGATTCCTTTTTTGGCTGAAGTCAATAATAAATTAAAAAGACATACGTTATTACCATGCATGCATCAAGATTATCTAGATGCATGTAATAATAAGGTGCCAGAGCGTTGGTATAAGGCGTTTAGAAAGAATAGTGTTTAACCAACGAACAAGGGTTAAACCGCTCATTTTATCGTTGAAATGCTATTTTTTCACGATGAAACGTTATTTTTTTAGATAAAAAGTTGTTTTTTAAAAAATATATAAATATGTTTACGCTCTCAAAATTGAAGCATGAATAATTAACCTCGAGTTTTCTATGGATATGAAGAAGTTTATATTATTAACCGCAGTATTTGCAATACTAACCAGTTGTGGCTCTAAAGATAGAGGAGAATTGGTAGGTGTTAAAGGAAAAAAATGGCACCCAGAAAAACCTTATGGAATGGAACTAATTCCAGGAGGTGCATTTATAATGGGTAAAGCCGATGATGATTTAGCAGGTGTGCAAGATGCACCCTCTAAAACGGTAACCGTAAGAGCCTTTTATATGGATGCTACCGAAATTACAAATAGCGAATATCGCCAGTTTGTAAATTGGGTTAGAGATTCCATTATAAGATATAGGTTGGCTGTTTTGGCCGATGAAGTTGGCATGTTACCAGAAGATGGTGGTATTGGTGAATATGCATTTAAAGATGCCGATACCGCTAATATGTCCGTCTATGAAAAGTATATGTTTGAAAACTATACAGGTTTGGGCCCAACAGGTTACGAAGGTAGAAAAATAAATAAAGATATCGAGTTAGTATTCGATACCTCAGATTATCCAGATGAGTATTATACCGAGGTTATGGATACCATGTATTTACCGTTGGAAGAGTCTTATAATGGACAACGGACTTGGGATGTTACAAAATTCAAGTTTCAGTACAGCCACATGGATATCCAAGAAGCGGCAAGAAACAGAGGTGTTAAGCGTAAAGATCTTATTATCAAAGAAGAAATTGAAGTATACCCAGATACGACTGTTTGGATTAGAGATTTCGCTTACTCATACAACGAACCTATGCACAACGATTATTTTTGGCACGATGCATACAGTGAATATCCTGTTGTTGGAGTAACTTGGGATCAGGCTAAAGCGTTTTGTGAATGGAGAACCATTAACAAAAACTCTTACCAAAAATCCAAAAAAGGAGCTGCTTTAGTCAATACTTTCAGGTTGCCATCTGAGGCAGAGTGGGAGTATGCTGCAAGAGGTGGGCTTCAAGCCGCAACTTACCCTTGGGGTGGCCCATACACAAAAAGTGATAGAGGTTGTTTTATGGCAAACTTTAAACCAGTACGTGGCGATTATGCCGCAGACCAAGCACTTTATACGGTAGAGGCTAAATCGTACGAGCCAAACGATTATAATCTTTATAACATGGCTGGTAACGTGGCAGAATGGGTAAATGCATCTTACGATCCATCGTCATATCAATATACATCAACAATCAATCCAAGTGTGAACGATGATGACAACCAACGTAAAATCGTTCGCGGGGGATCTTGGAAAGATGTAGCCTACTTTTTACAAGTAAGTTCTAGAGATTATGAATATGCAGATTCTGCAAGAAGTTATATAGGTTTCAGAACCGTTCAAGATTACATGGGGACAAAAGTAACAAGCAACGGTAACTAACATTTAATCAAATCAAATCAAAATCATAAACTATTAATTAACCTACTTAAGTAGAAGAAGGATCTACTTAAAATTTAAAAACCGAAAATTATGGCAAAGTCAAAAGCAAACAAGAAATTCATGAATATGGCCTATGGATTAGGGGCTGCAATTGTAATTGTTGGAGCACTATTTAAAATTATTCACTTTGAAATAGGGCCACTTACAGGTAATGTTATGTTAACCATTGGTTTGGTAACAGAAGCAATTATTTTCGCCTTATCGGCATTCGAACCTGTTGATGAAGATTTAGATTGGTCTTTAGTTTACCCAGAATTAGCTGGAGGACAATCAAACCGAAGCGAATCAAATGAAGAAGCTCAAGGTATGTTGTCTAAAAAATTAGATAATTTATTAAAAGAAGCTAAAATTGATGGCGAATTAATCGCAAGTTTAGGCGATAGCATCAAAAACTTTGAAGGTGCAGCCAAAAATATGTCAACTACTGTTGATTCAATTGAAGCAACTAAGAAATATGGTGAAGAATTATCATTGGCCGCTGCACAAATGGAGTCTTTAAATAGCTTGTACAAAGTACAGTTAGAGAGCATTAACAAGCAAGCCGCTATTAATGAAGAATCTGTAGAAAATGCTGCTAAATTAAAAGAACAAATGCAATCATTAGCATCTAATCTTTCATCACTAAATGGTGTTTACGGTGGTATGCTGTCTGCTATGAACAAATAATTAGGGGTTAATCCTAAATTTATTAATTAACCAAAAACCTAATTAAACATGGCACAAGGAAATTTATCACCTAGACAGAAAATGATTAATCTGATGTACTTGATATTCATTGCAATGCTTGCATTGAATATGTCGAAGGAAGTTCTTTCAGCATTCGGATTAATGAACGAAAAGCTTACAAAGTCTAACCAAGCTACAGAACAAAGAAATAATAACTTTGTAGCAAGCTTAGAACAAAAAGCGGCAGATCAGCCAGAAAAATATAAGCCTTTAAAAGCTAAAGCCGATCAAATTGATGCCTTGGCGCATGAGTTCGATGCTTATTTAGAAGATTTAAAAGGTAAAATGACAGAAGATCTTGATGATGCTACCGATTACGAAATTATGGACAAAGGTACTTACCTTGACGAGAATTTCTTTAAAGGCGACAAGTTAAAACCAGCGGGACAAGAATTTTTAAATCAAATCAACTCGTTTAGAGAAGGCGTGGTTAAAATTCTTGATGACCAACCGGGTATGGAACACATTGTTAAGGATGTGAAGGAAAAATTCAGCACTGATAAGGAAATCAATAGAGATGGTATTAAAATCGATTGGTTGGATTATCATTATAAAGGTTTCCCTTTAGTCGCGTCATTAACTAAAATGACCCAACTGCAAGCCGATATCAAAACAACTGAGTCTGAGATTTTATCAAATATGTTGCAAGGTACACTTTCTAGCGAGGTGTCTATGACCAATTACACCACTTTGATGGAGACTTCTAAATCAGCTTACTTTAACGGTGAGCAATTTGATGGACAAATTGTTTTAGGACGTAAAGATGCTACAACGAAACCAAAACGAGTAGAGTTGACTTTAGATGGCAGAAAACTTTCCGAAGATCAATATTCTATTGAAGATGGTAAAGTAAAACTGAAGATAGGTACAGGCGGTGTTGGTGAGCACAAGATTGAAGGTAAATTAATCTTTGGAGAAGATGGTGAAGAAATTGAAGTACCAGTTAACTCTTCTTTCGCTACTGTAGCCAAGCCTAATGCAGCAACTATATCGGCTGATAAAATGAACGTGGTTTACCGTGGTGTTAAGAACCCAATGACCATTTCGTTTGCCGGTATTCCAGATAACAAAGTTAATGCCAGCGCACAAGGTTTATCTAGTGCTGGTGGTAGCCGTTATGTAATGGATGCTACAAGAATTAGAGGTAGAGAAGTAACTATTAACGTTACAGGTACTTTACCAGATGGTAAAAAAGTTAGCGATAACGCTAAATTCCGAATTAAAGATTTACCAAAACCAACAGGAACCATTAGAGGTGAAGACGGTCAGGTTAAAATGCAACGTAACAGTCTTGAAATCTCTACCGTTGGCGCTATGTTCGACGATTTCGATTTCGAATTGCCATTGCGTGTAACTGGATTTAAATTTAAAGTTCCAGGGCAGCCTACAATAAATGTTAACGGTAATAAGTTAGATAGTAGAGCAAAAAGTGCATTGCGTAAAGCAAAACGTGGTTCTTCGGTTCAAATATTTGATATTGAAGCCAAAGCAAGTGGAGTTAGTGTGATACTTAAAAAAGTGTCTCCAGTACTTATCGAGCTTACAAACTAGAAAAACTATTTGGGGTGGTTGTGCTTAAACCATCCCAAATATTGATAATGCAAAATACAATTTAAGATGAATCTAAAAAGTTTTTTATTAACCGCTGCAACTGTTATAACGGCCTCAAGTACGTTTGCTCAAGCGAATATACTTAATGCCAAAAGTCCCGAGGAAATTGGTGTTCGTACCGAATCCCAAAAAGCAGTTGACAATGATAAGCCATTGGAATATGGTTATGTTGATGATAGGGATATCTTGTATTCTAAACAAGTATGGGAAAAAATTGTTCTTGATGAACGTGCAAACTTCCCTTTGTACTATCCTATAGATACCAACAATATCGGTAGCAACAGAAGATCGTTGTACGATGTGCTTATGAAGAATATCGAAAACGGTAATATAAAGAATATTTACGACGATTCTTATTTTACCACAAAACGAACCTTAAAAGATATAGAAGGTGCATTAACATTAATTGATACTACAGAACTGGGTATTGAGCAGATTAATGCCGGGGAAGAATTATCTCCACAGTATATCATAAGAAGAGACATCACTGCAGCAGATATTAAAGAATATCGTATAAGAGGACTTTGGTATTTCGATAAGCGCCAAGCTGAAATGAAATATAGGTTGTTGGGAATTGCCCCAGTTGCACCAGATGTTAACTTTATTGATTCTGATACACCAGATTTAGTTGAGTTGTTTTGGGTGTTTTTCCCAGATGCCAGAGCGGTATTGCATGAAGCTAAATCGTTCAATAACAAAAACAGCTCTATGCCATTTTCTTTCGACCATGTGTTAAATGCAAGACGTTTTCAAGCCTATATTTATAAAGAAGAAAATGTACAGCAAGACCGAGCCATTTCGGACTATGTTTCTGACAATGCGTTGATGCAGCTGTTGGAATCTGAAAGGATTAAAGATAAAATTAGAGATTTTGAATTGGATATGTGGACCTACTAATCCGTTTGAAACATCATTAATACTAAAAAGATCATCGCCATAACGATGGTCTTTTTTTTGTGTATTGCTTTACGAAAACTGGTTTTCTAAGTATATTCGTTTTAAAATTATGCAGGTAGATTATATTATAGTAGGTATTGGTATTGCGGGCATTAGTTTTTGCGAACAACTCAAGGCAAACAATAAATCGTTTGTGGTTTTTGATGATGCTTCGCAACAGTCGTCGGTTGTTGCGGGTGGTTTGTACAATCCGGTTGTATTAAAGCGTTTTACCTCGGTTTGGAAAAGTAAAGAACAGCTTGAAATAGCCTTGCCACTTTACGCAAAAATTGAAAAGGAGCTGAACGTAAAATTAGATTATAAAATACCGGTTTACCGAAAATTTGCATCACTCGAAGAGCAAAACGATTGGTTTGCCGCTTCAGATAAGCCTTTACTTTCGGGGTGTTTGTCAACAAACATCATTAAAAACAATAACAAAGCGATTAATGCACCTTTTGGGTTTGGTAAAGTTTTGCATACTGGTAGAATTGATGTAAAAGAACTAGTTGAAGCTTATACCTCCAATTTAGAAAAGCAGGGGCAATTAATAAGGCAATCTTTTGATTATGGAGCTTTGCATTCGGAAAATAACAGCATTGTGTATAACAACATTACATCAAAATGTATTGTTTTTGCCGAAGGGTTTGGATTGGTGAAGAATCCTTTTTTTAAAGATTTACCCTTGGTGCCAACAAAAGGCGAATTATTAATTATTGAAGCGCCTAATTTGAACATCGATTATGTTTTAAAGGCAGGTGTGTTTTTAATTCCCATTGAAGGCAACCTTTATATTGTTGGTGCAACCTACGAGTGGAAAGATCTGAATCATGCCACAACAGAACGAGCAAAAGAGAATCTTTTGAGCAAACTAACGAAGTTGGTTAAATGCGAATTTAAAATCGTTAACCAAGTGGCTGGTGTTAGGCCAACAGTTAAAGATCGTAGGCCTTTGGTGGGGCAACACCAAAGCCATAAAAATATGTTTGTACTAAATGGTTTGGGTACGCGAGGCGTTATGATTGGTCCGTATGTAGCCCGCCAACTTTATAAGTTTATTGAAGATGGTACTCCGTTAGAAAAAGCGATTGATATTAATCGGTTTCAGGAATAGTTTTTGGGGTTGTTTATGAAATGTTCTGTGCCTTAGCATTGGGGGTTGTTGCGCTAGGGATTGCAGTGAAAAGCCCACAGCGAGGTACGAGCGCGGACTTGTAGCGTAAAGCCCGACCCTTATGGTAGCGCCCAAAACATCATTTTTTCTTGGCAAGCGATTTATCGTAGCTCATAAAAAAGTTAATCCATATGTTTCTGGAAAGTCGCATAATTACAGGCATAAATACAATTAAGGTGCCAATAATCGAGGCAAATATGTAATTAAGGCCCGCATTAAAAACAAAGTAGCTTATTACAAAGGCTGCTACAGCAAAGGCAATGCCCACAGCGTAGCTTACGTACATAGCGCCATAAAAAAAAGAAGGTTCGATTTTGTATTTAGTGCCGCAGTTACTGCATTTTTCGTGCATATCTAAAAGTTCGGGTAATGCATAAGGGTTCTTGTTGATGTACATTGATTCCTCATGGCATTTTGGGCATGTTCCCATAAATATGCTATATAATTTAGTTCCTTTTTTAAACATATAATTTAACGTATTTTTGCAACCGAATTCAGGAATAAATTTCGTTTTATGTAAAAAAATGAAACCTAGAATTTATTGCCAATAAAGCGAAAAATAAGGTCAAAAGTACTATTTTAATAACAAAGCCACTGTAATAAAAGTTACATTTCTATGATGAATATTCATAACTTATCGATTTCATTTCAAGGAGAATATCTCTTTGAAGATATAACGTTTAAACTTGGCAATGGCGACAGAGTAGGGCTTATAGGCAAGAACGGCGCAGGTAAATCAACCATGCTCAAGATTTTATCGAAAGAAATGGAACCCGATACCGGGCAAATTGCAGCAGATAAAGAGTTGAAAATAGGGTTTTTAAAACAAGACATAGATTTTATTTTTGGGCGGACCGTTTTGGAGGAATCTTACGAAGCATTTACCGAAATTAAAGCTTTGGAAGCCCAAATGGAAGCTGTAAATACCCAAATGGCAGAGCGCACCGATTATGAAAGCGATGGGTACCATCAACTTATGGTCGATATCAATGAGTTGCAGCACCAATACGAAATATTGGGAGGTTACAACTATCAGGGTGATACCGAAAAGATACTTCAAGGTTTAGGGTTTAAACGTGAAGATTTTGATAAGCTTACCGATACGTTTTCAGGAGGATGGCGTATGCGTATAGAGCTGGCCAAATTGCTGCTTCAAAATAATGATATTTTGCTTTTGGATGAGCCCACAAACCATTTGGATATTGAATCTATTATCTGGTTGGAAGGGTTCTTGAAAAATTATACAGGTGCCGTGGTTATTGTATCGCACGATAAAATGTTTTTAGATAATGTAACCAACCGAACCATCGAGATTTCGTTAGGCAGAATATACGATTACCCAAAACCTTATTCCAAGTACTTAGTGCTTCGCGAAGAATTGAGAGAACAGCAGTTAGCGTCGCAAAAAAACCAACAAAAACAAATTGAGCATACCGAAAAACTCATTGAAAAGTTTCGTGCCAAAGCTTCAAAAGCAACAATGGCTCAGTCGCTGATAAAAAAACTGGATAAAATTGACAGAATTGAAGTTGATGAAGACGACAACAGTGTCATGACCCTTAATTTTCCAATATCGGTTACTCCAGGCAAAGTTGTGGTTGAGGCAGAAGGAATTTCTAAAAACTATGGTGACAACCAAGTGCTTAACAATATCGATTTGCTTATTGAGCGCGACAGTAAAACAGCGTTTGTTGGCCAAAATGGGCAAGGAAAATCTACCCTAGCTAAAATTATAATAGGAGAAATAAAACATAAGGGCGACCTAAAACTTGGGCATAATGTGCAAATAGGCTATTTTGCCCAAAACCAAGCTGAATATTTAGATGGTAATAAAACAGTACTCGATACAATGATTGATGCTGCCAATGAAACCAATCGTAGTAAAGTAAGAGATATCTTGGGGTCGTTTTTGTTCCGTGGCGATGAAGTAGAGAAGTATGTGCGGGTTTTGTCTGGAGGTGAGCGTAACCGTTTGGCATTGGCTAAACTTATGTTACAGCCCTTTAATGTTTTGGTGATGGATGAGCCAACAAACCATTTAGACATTAAATCGAAAAATGTTTTGAAAGAAGCTTTAAAGCGTTTTGAAGGTACTTTAATATTGGTGTCGCACGACCGTGATTTTCTGCAGGGGTTGACTAATGTTGTTTATGAGTTTAAAGACCAAAAACTTAAAGAATATCTGGGAGATATTGATTATTATTTAGAGCAGCGAAAAGTAGACAGTTTACGAGAAGTAGAGAAGCGTACCGTTATAAAGGAAACCCCTAAAGAAAAAAAGCATCAAAGCTACGAGGAACAAAAAAAGCTAAAATCTCTGAATAATAAACTCAGCAACGTAGAGGCCAAGATAAGTGATTTGGAGCGCAAAATAAAAAGCATTGATTTAGAGCTTGAAACAAACTACGAGGAAACCACTTCCAAGCCTAATTTCTTTGATAGTTACCAAAAAATGAAAACAGATTTGCAGAACCATATGGAAAAATGGGAAGATATACAACTTAAAATTGAAGCTTTTGATATGTAGTTTGTCGATAGCTAAATGTTAAAAAAACATGTATTTCGTCGAATAAAATAGTTTTTAGTCTGTTGTTGGGTTATTTTCGTAAGAGAATTAATCCCAAATCTAATTTTGACATGAAGACTTTAAAACTTTTAGTTGTTTGTTTATTTACAACAGCACTTTCATTTGCAAATATATCCCAGTCTGAAAAAAATGCTTTAGAAGCATTATACAATGCCACGAACGGGGCTAATTGGAATACCACTTGGGATTTAAATGCTTCCGTAGAGACTTGGTACGGTTTAAAAATAGAGCATGGCAAGGTTGTTGAAATTAATTTACAGTTTAACAATCTAGAAGGAAACCTTCCTGAAGTAATCGGAAATTTAACTAGCTTGCAAAAACTTAATTTAGGTTTCAATAAATTAAGTGGTACACTGCCTTCATCATTAAAAAACTTACAAGAGTTGGTGGCTTTAGAACTTTTTATGAACAGGTTTGAAGGTAATATTCCCGCAGAGTTGGGCACTTTGGCAAACTTAGAGGTGTTAAAACTTTACAGTAATAAGTTTACGGGTGAAATACCAAGTTCATTAATGAAATTAACCAACTTAAAAGAACTTTTATTAGGCAGTAATTTTTTAACGGGCCAAATTCCCAATGACATTTATGCCCTTTCAAAACTTCAAAAATTAAGTTTGATGGATAATCAGATGTATGGGGAGATTCCTTCAGAAATCGCTCAGTTAAAAGATTTAGAAGAATTGTTGTTGTCTACCAACCAATTTACTGGTAATGTACCTGAGGAATTTATAAACTTAAGAAAGTTAAATACTTTAATGGTTAGCGACAATAACTTAAATGAAGAATATATTACTGTTTCAGGGAACAATCCGCCAGGAATAAAGATGTTGAATTTCCAAAACTCTACAGCAGTTATGGATATTGAAAAAGAATAATTTTAAGTCTTTCTTTATAAAATTAACACATTTAAAGCCATCAAGTTTGATGGCTTTTTTAATTTTATGCATGTGATAGAACATTATTTTACTTGTCCCCATTGTTGGCAAAACATTTCAATGCTATTGGACAACACTATTTCGGGCCAAAAGTACATTGAAGATTGCGAGGTTTGTTGTAATCCCATTCAAGTTACGCTTCGGTTTTCTGGTGCCGAATTAGAACATTTTCAAGCAGATAGTATAGAACAGTAAATTTTTATCTTTTTATGCTTGCAGAAACTAAAAAGGATTGTATATTTGCAGTCCAATATCGCGGGATAGAGCAGTAGGTAGCTCGTCGGGCTCATAACCCGAAGGTCACTGGTTCGAGTCCAGTTCCCGCTACACAGAAGCTTCTTGAGAAATCAAGGAGCTTTTCTTTTTTTGTTTAGAACCATTTAGAGGATAAAGAACCTAATAAATTATGTTCCACATCTTACCATTACAAATGTTCCTATACATGGAAGATTTCTAGACTCAACGCCCACTAAAATTTAATGTCTTATCTTTAGGAATACATACCGATGAACAAAACAACGATTATTGTTGTTTCTGAGCTGAATTGTAGCAGTAGACCCTATTTTATCATCAGATAATCATTTCATTCCTTAAATCTAGCCCAATTTTTGCTACATATCTAAAATCATCTATTATTCTTATGGCAATTAAAACATTTCAAAATGAAAAAAATCATTCTATTAATTACCCTCGTAATTTTATTCAGTAGCTGCAAACATGAAAACAAAAACGGTTCAGCCATTAAAAATGAAGTACAATCCTATTTGGACAACTACAATACTGTTTACAAAAAACTTCATTATAAATCAGGGCTTGCAAAGTGGGACGCCAATACACATATTGTACCTGGCGACACTATAAATGCATATAAGGTTCAAAAGGCTGAAGAGGCACTTGCCAATTTTACGGGAAGTAATGAAAATATAAATAAAGCCAGACAATTCCTGAAAAACAAAGATGTTTTAGATATTGAACAGGTCCGCCAACTGAATGTAATTTTATACAAAGCTGCCAACAGCCCTGAAATTGTTTCTGATTTAGTATCCCAAAGAATAACAGCCAAAAATGCTACAACTGAAACTCTTTTTGGTTTTGATTTTAAACTAAATGGAAAGTCTATAACTACAGGTGAAATAGATAAAGTACTAAGAGAATCTAATAATTTAAATGAACGTTTAGCCATTTGGGAAGTCTCTAAAGAAGTTGGCATAGATTTGAAAGATGGCTTAGAAAAATTAAGGGACCTACGTAATGGAACTGTAAAGGCTCTAGATTATGATGATTTTTTCAGCTACCAAGTGTCTGACTATGGAATGACAAGGGAGGAAATGCTTTCTGAAATGAAAAAAATGGTAAAAGAAATCTGGCCACTTTATCGAGAACTTCATACATGGGCACGTTATGAATTGGCAAAAAAATATAATGAAGGTGTGCCTGAATATTTACCAGCACATTGGTTACCAAATCGATGGGGACAAGATTGGACAGCATTGGTCAATGTAGAAGGATTAGATATCGATGCTGCTATTGCAGACAAAAATCCTGAATGGATGGTCAAAGAGGCTGAAAGATTTTATATAAGTATTGGTTTTGATGCCTTGCCAAATAGTTTTTATGAAAAATCAAGTTTGTACCCGCTTTCTGCGGATGCAGCTTATAATAAATTCGACCTTGCTTCTGCTTGGCATTTGGATTTAGATAATGACTTACGTTGTATAATGAGTATTGAACCAACAGCTGAATATTATGAAATAGTTCATCATGAACTGGGCCATATTTATTATTACCAATCCTTTTCAAACCCTGATGTGCCGCTAATATTACGAAAACCAGCGAACAGAGGTTTCGATGAAGCTATTGGAAGTTTATTAGGACTTGCCGCTATGCAAAAACCTTTTTTGGAAGAAAAAGGATTAATAGATTCTGATTTTGAAGTAGATACAACTCAAAACTTATTACAAGAAGCTTTAAATTATGTTGTTCTCATTCCATGGTCAGCGGGTGTGATGACCGAATTTGAAAATAAACTGTATTCAGAAAATTTATCGAAAGACGAATTCAATAAAGTTTGGTGGGAATTAGTTAAAAAATATCAGGGCATTTTACCTCCTACAGAAAGAGGTGAAGCCTATTGTGATGCCGCCACTAAAGGCCATATTATTGTGGATGCCGCTCAATATTACGATTATGCGGTGTCCTATATATTGTTATTCCAGTTTCATGAGTACATTTCCAAGAATATACTCCAACAAGACTCTCATGCTACTAATTATTATGGAAGTAAAGAGGTAGGAGAATTTTTGAGAGGCATACTAAAAACTGGAGCCAACAATGATTGGCGAACATTGCTCAAAGAAAGTGTTGGAAGCGGTATGAGTGCAAAACCTATGTTGGATTATTTTGCTCCCTTGATGACGTATCTCAAAGAGAAAAATAAAAACAGAGTATATACCTTACCCACAACTATTTAAAAACAGTAATACCCCCTACATTTAATACTATAACAGATGTCCCTATACGATGGGGATTTCTAGACTCAACACCCACTAGAATTTAATGCTTATCTTTAGGATTACATAGTGATGAACAAAACAACTATTATTGTTGTTCCTGAGTTGAATTGTGGAAATAAAGAGATATACAAATAATAAATCACGGTTTTTCCCTCAATAATACTAACCACTAACCAATGATAAAATTTTTTAGAAACATACGAAAAACCCTTTTGAATGAGGGCAAGACCACCAAATATCTAAAATATGCCATTGGTGAAATTATATTAGTTATGATTGGAATTCTATTGGCAATTCAAGTTAACAACTGGAATGAGGAAAGAAAGAAAAATATAAGCCTCGGAAAATCTCTTGGCCAAATAATAAATGACTTGAAGCAAGATGAAGAAACTTTGAAAATTTATGAAGAGATGGAACATAAACATCTTCAATATCTGGAGGCAATCTCAAACAGGAATTATAACAACATTAAGTTAGATTCATTACTGCATAATCTAGACCACTACTGGTACTTTTTTGAGAGTGATAACGCTTATTCAACTTTAAAATCAAATGGTCTGTTCTCGGAAATTAAAAATGAGGGTCTAAAAGGTAATTTGACAAACTATTACGAAAGGCAATATGACCATTTAGAAGCTTCTTCTGAATTTGCTGAAACCTTTACCAATGATAGAATAGTACCTTTTGTACTATCGAATTTGGATTGGGATGAAAACAGAATAGTTGATGAAAAGCTAGTTAAAGAAAGGATGGCTACGACCAATCTTTTGCAACTTGTCAAATTTCAAATAGATGTAAAAAGATATTGTATTAATCAAATTAACTATGCACTTGCACTAAATAATACTTTGAGAATAGAAATTAAAAAGGAAATAGATAATTTGAAATAACAAAAGCGTAAGCATTTCTATAATCAATAGCTTATTGAACACTAGAGATATTGCATCTATTTAATAATGTACCCCACCCACATTTATTACTTACACAGACGATGGTTTAACTGGAGGTTGATTTTTCAAAATCAATTATTTTGATGAAGTCAGTGATAAAGTTATTTTGGTTCAATAAATCAAAGCTTCCCGCTACTAAGTCTAAAGATTGAAAATCAAAGGGTTGTGTTCTCATAATCCTTTTTTTATGTCCTCAATTTTTTTACTTTTACAAAACGTACACGATTCCGTAAACGTTTTGTTCATGAAGCGAACTATTCTGAACCTAAAATATTTACCGGCAACAACGACCTCTCCTAACGCTTGTACGTTTACTTTTCGTTCTGGAATCAGAAACCGGTTATTTAAACGCCAGATGCCCATAATTACAAGGCCAAGGAAGAACGTTTGGAAGTTCCGGCTGTTACCGAAAAGTGCTTTTGGATTTACTGAAAATGGGATTCAACCCTTACACGGGCAATGCCTAGCTCAGGAGCATAATAAATATGCAACCGACTTACTCAAAAGTTTTATTCTCAAATGTTCCTTTTACGACGTAATCTAAGACACTGTTTTGTTTGGATGTGGAGTTTGTGTGAAAGTGAATGGAATGGTAATTTAAGTACTAAACTTTAAACCTTTCGATAACTTTTTCTTTTATAATTCCGTCCGTACCACAATAAAAATCCCGTTACAGGTAAACTCGCGGTTAGCAAACTAACTAAAAATGCAATAATTTTTCCTGCAATTCCGCCAATTGCTCCAATGTGTATATCATAATTCATTCGTTGGATTTTGTCCGCTATTTTCGCATTTTCATATTTTCCGTAAATGCTTGGCGTATCTATTTCCTCCAGCGTATTTTGGTCGAAAAATCTAAAATCGGAATCGTAATACAATCCTTTGCTGTTCGAAACTTCTACGTAAATACTTTCGTCCGCTGTTTTTGGGTAATGCAGTTCAAAACTTTCGGCATTTGGATTTTCTTTTGAAAGTTTTGTAATTAAATAGTCCATTGGAATTTCACTATCTCTTTCACTAATTTCACTTTCATTTTCAGGAATAATAAAACGTGCCTCTTTTTCGCCACCAGTAGATTTGTAAACTACATATTTAAGCCAATTATAAGACATCATTGAACCTGTAAAAGCCAAAATTAATGCAAGTGAACAAATGTAAAAACCAACTACAGCATGTAAATCAAAGTTTTTACGTTTCCAACGTGTGGATTTTTTCCAATCAAATTTTAAACGTTGCTTTAGGTTTTTACGTTTTTTAGGCAACCATAGAATAAATCCCGAAATGATGATCACTATGAAAATTAGAATGGAAACACCAACTACTTGTTCGCCAATTGCTTTTGGTAACCAAAGTCGCATATGACCTTTTAGAATAAACGCAAAAAATCCTGAAAGATGATTTTCTACCTGAATAACTTCGCCAGAATAAGGGTTTAAGAAAACGCTTTGATAAAATTCTGGCTCAGCATCATAGAATATCACTTCTATTGCATCTTCCTCTTTTTTGAATAAAGTCCCGTGAACTGTGTTATTTGGAAAAATCTCTTTTGCTAATTCCTTGGCTCTTGTGGGCGTTAAAATAGGTGAATTTTGTGGTGCTACTTTTTTGTAGTCACCGTAAAGGCTTTCAATCTCATCTCTAAAAGCCCAACAGCAACCAGTAACAGCAACGATAAAAACAACTAAACCTGTGGAAAGGCCTAATATTTTATGAAGTTGAAAAATAATTTTTTTGAAGGTCATTGATGAAAAATTTAAAAAAGAGCAAGTCCTTTTAAAAACACCTGCTCTTTCTCACTTGACTAATTAAAATTGATATGAAATATTTGCCAGTAACGCTCTTGGTGTTTGCGGATTTATGGTTGTCCAACCTTTGTAATATTCTTTGTTAAAAGCGTTATTTAACTTTAAGCCAATTCTGTATTTATCTGCTTGGTAAAAAACGGAAGTGTTTGCAATGGTATAGCTTGGCAAAATAAATTCGCCAGTCGATTCGTAGTTTATCGCAAAACGCTCACTTGCTCCGTTAAATCCTAACCCAATGCCAAAATGGTCTAAAGCTCCGTCTTGAAATTCATAGTTTGCCCAAAAATTGTAAAGTGTTTCTGGTCCAGCTTCAAGTGGTCTTCTATTTAGGATTTCAGTGTTATCAGATTTGGTTGTTTCGCTATCGTTATTGCTATAACCAGCTCTAATATTTAAGCCTGTTATTGGATTGGCATTTATTTCAATTTCAAAACCTTTGCTTACCACTTCGCCACCTTGAATTTTGTTGAAAGGCGATGAAGGATCGGTAATTACACGGTCTTTCACTTTAATATCATAATAACTAATCGTGACATTTAAGCGATTATTAAAAAGGTTTGTCTTGATACCAAATTCGAGTTGATTCGCTTGTTCTGGGTCAAAAGTTTGTAACGTTTGCGGGCCGTCATCAGGATTGCCCACCAATTGAGGAGCTACATTGGTAAATCCATTTTGATAGTTGCCAAACACAGAAAGCTTGTCTTTTATAGGTTGATATAATAAGCCAAATTTTGGTGAAAAAGTTGTTTGGTCAAAGTCATCATCAAGATTTGCTAATTTGCCTTCATTGTCAAAATGGTCTAATCTCAATCCTATCATTGCAGAAAGCTTATCCGTGAAATTGATAACATCAGATGCGTACAAACTATATATGTGGTATTTTGACTTTACGTTGCTAACGCCTTGTGATACTAAAGCAGCATCAACTCCAGAAGTTGAAAGCGGATATAAATCATCTTCCACATCTGGTGTAAAAGGATTATCACCATTTGAACCACCATCTGGGGTTATATTACCGTAGAAAGCATATCCTGTACTGTTGTTTGTTTGTGTTTCGTTAAAATAATCAATACCTACAACCATTCTGTTTCGTAGTGAAGCAATTTTGAAATCTCCAATAAAGTTTTGTTGAATATCGGTTGTTTGTGTATTTGCATTCTGTTTGTTGATGAAACGAGAATACGTATTGCCTTCTAAAATACCGTAATCAAATAAGTATGAATAATAACCTTTTGTAGATGTCGAACTTTTGGAAAGTAACGTTTGCGACTGCCAAGTGTCAGACAGTTTGTAATCCATTTCAATTCTATAATTTTGGGTTGGGTTTTGTAAGGTTAAATCGTTACTCGTAAATGATAGCTTATTATTATAACCCAATTCGTCAAGATTTGATGCTACTGTTGGTGCGCTTCTATTCAAGAATAAAAAAGTAGGATTTGTTTGTTCCGCTTGCGTAATTTCACCATAAAAAGAAAAGGAAAGTCTGTTGTTTACTTTATATGATAACGATGGTGCTATAAAAAATGACTTTCTAAATCCAGCATCTTGAAAACTTTGCTCGGTTGTATATGCGGTGTTTAATCTAAAATATAAGTTATCGTCTTTACTTAAAGCAGTGTTATAATCTCCAACGATTTGATTTAGGCCGTAAGTTCCGGAAGTGAAAGATAATTCGCCGCCAGTTCCAACATAAGGTTTTTTAGTGACCACGTTTATAAGTCCACCATAAGCACTTACTGCATTTCCGAACAAAGTTGCAGAAGGGCCTTTTAATACTTCAATACGTTCAATGTTGGCAGGGTTTATGGTTCCGTTTGTCAGACCTGGAAGCCCATTAACCAATTGTGGTTGAACTGAAAATCCACGAAGCGAAAAATAACCAGCACCATCGCCACCTCGACCAGTTGAAGTCCAAAGTTGTTCAACACCTGTTGCATTTTTTAATGCATCATCAAAATTTATAGCAACTTGTGATTTTAAAATTTCGTTGGTAACTGTAGTATAAACTTGTGTGTTTTCGATATCTTTTAAAGGAAGTTTTGAAACATAAGCCGTTTTCTTTCTGGAAAACTTGTTACGACGTTCTCCTTCAACGATAACCTCGCTCAAAATTTCATTTCCTTCATAAAGTGTAATTGTTTCTAACTTTATGTTTTGGTTATTTGTAACTGAAAGTTGAATTTCTCTTGTTTTAAAGCCTAAATAAGAAATTAAAAGCGTGTAATCGCCATTTTCCAAATTAGAGATTTCAAAGTCTCCAGTCTCGTTTGTTTGTGTGCCTTTAGTTGTGTTTTTTAAAGAAACACTTACACCGAAAAGTGGTATTTGATTGTTGTCTTTTACAGTTCCAGTTAGGGTTCCGTTTTGTGCTAATGCTAAATTTGTAAGCAGAAATACAGTTAAGATTATTAATAGGTTTTTCATTTGTTTTTATTTAGACTTAATATAAATAATTAATTTTTGACAAAAATATTTAGGTCTTTAGACATAACCAAATTATTTATAATAAATCTAAATAATGATTTTTAAGAGTCTGATTTACTGATGTTAGTAGTGTGGTTTTTTTGTTTAGAAGACAAAAAGTAGAGTAGTAAGTACAATGAAATTATATTACAGAGTAATTTTTGCTCTTACATGATTTTGGTGTTAAATTTCCTGAAAACTTTTAAGCGAGAAACATTGTATATAATCCCATTTTTATATGTTTTAGATGTTCATGAATAGTTCCTTAAATTAATTAAAACTGTTTGTGATAAGAATGTATAGCTGTCCTTGTTTCTTTTTGTGTCATTTATTTTAATCATCATTCTTTTACTTTCAATGTCCTCTATTTTAGGTTAATTAATTCATTTCGTCTTAAGCCTTGTAGGGTCGAGTAAGGATAGTATACTGCGATGTTTTAAATTGTTTGTCGCATCAATTATCTTACTGCTTCAAAACACTTGAGGTTTACATTTTAAAGACCAGAATTAATATTCCAATCAATATTACGTTTATATAGATTAATCTTATCATTTATCGAGTTAACCTCAAAAATAAAAAGGCCTGAATCTTTACGGTTCAGGCCTTTTTGGTTTTTTAAAGATAAAATCTTAAACTCTATAGTTTAGAAACTTTTAGAGTGCGTTTTGCAGAACCTCTTTCAATATTAAGCAGGTACATACCTTTTGAGAATTGTTGTAAACTTACAGAAATAGTTTTGTTATTACCAGTTTCTACTTTGTTTGTCCATAGTAGTTGCCCAGTGATAGTATATAGAGACAGCTGCGTTTTTTCGATCGCCCCACCAATTTTTATATTTATAATATCACTTGTGGGGTTTGGACTAAATACCAGTTTTTTTAGTGCTAAAGAATTCTCATCTAAACCTAAAGTGCTAGCATCAAATTCATTAGATTTAATACTCAATCCGCCCATTCCGTTGGCGGCTCTTACCGAAAAGATTCCAGAATTAGTTCCTGAAATATCATAACTATTTGTAGTTACAAAATCCATAAATACATCATCTTTAAAAATAGCCCAGCCTAACACGTAATCGCTATTGTTCCAGGTTAATACAGATTCTGATATTGAGAGTTCAGGAGCTTCGGCTTGTTCGGTAGCAAGTTTAGGTTGCCAAGCATCTTCACCTGCTAATACGTTTTGAATTGTGTATTGAGCAGCTTCCGCTTCATCTAGAGTAGGATCTAATGTAACAGATGTAGCATCTTTGGTATAATCAGTTCTTCTTTGACTTAAATCGACCTCAATTCCTGATGATGTTAAACTTTTATATTCAGCAAATCGATTGGGTACAACATTCATTGGATCTCCCCAAGCACCTGCCGTAGGCAATTTATTCATAATCGTATTTATATAAACTACTTTAGGAGCATTATTCCAAGGGCGACCTAATAAATAAATTCCATCTTGTTGTGCGTCACCATCAATGGTACAGTTGTTAAATACGTAACCCCAATCTGAACTGGTAGCTGCTGCGGTAACAATGCCTCCACCACCAGAAGCTCTGTTTTCCATATACATTAGGCATTCATTAAAGAAAACATCTCCGTCGCCAAAAATGTAATCAACGGTCCCATGAATTTCTCCATTTTCCCAATATGTTCTTCCTGCTCCAGTAAAATAGGTGTCTTGATTACTTAACAATCTCACGTTCTTGAATATGTTTTTATCACCTTGATGCCGTAAAGCTACGGCACGCTTTTCAGGGATGCCCAAGCGATAATCCATTTTATTAAGCAAAGTGAGGTCTTGCATGTAAATATTATCAGCGTTAGATGTAAAGTTGATTGTTGGTGTTTTGTCTATTCCCTCTTGAGCTTGAGTGGGATTGTTAAATAGTGTTACACCTTCGGTACTTTGCCCAATAAAAGAAATGTTTGGAAGCCCAATAAAGGTTTGCTGTGTCGCATCTCCTGTTGTAGTTCCTAAATCATAATCTCCATTCGGGAAGAAAATATAAAATCTATTGCCACTATTTTTAGCAGCATCGGCTGCAGCCAAAGCTGCTGCAAAATCACCATCAACGCCGACTATAAAATCATAAGCTCTTTTTGTTACAGTTGGTTTATCAAGTGTAGTAAACGAAATAGAAATAGCATCGGTTAGTGTATTGTCTGCTAAATCCGAAATAACATTACCTACTAAATCAAACGTATAAGTTGTGTTATAATCTAAGCCAGAGTATTCAAACGATATTGATTCTCCAAATACCACGGGAGTCAAATTTTCTCCATTAAGAGTTGCGGTTGTATTATCGGCAATTTTAACGCGTTCATCAAAATTTAGTATCACTTTTCCTGTTGCCGAGGCCCCTGTTGCATTGTTGGCAGGAACGGAGCTAGTAAGAACAGGTGCTGTACCATCATTAAAAACACTTTCTGTACCGTAAACATAAATATCTGAAATAGAAGTTCCATCATTACCACTTCCAACTGCTGCAGACGTATAATCTGGAATCCATCTTATATAAACCTCGGCTTGATTATTAGCATCTGCAGGTAGGTTGAATGAACCATCAACCCAGGTGTTTATGGTTGAAGTATCATAAGTCCCTATTTCAACAAAATTAGTACCGTCTATTGAGTACTCGCATTTTTGAACAGTATACCCTGAATAGCTAATAAGCATCGCTGCTTGAACACTAATATCAGTATAATCAGTAGCATTAATTTTAATTTGGTAATAGAACTTGTCTTCTAATCCTTGCCAGTTAATTCGGCAATTTTTACCATACCAACTATTGCCCGATACATAAGAAAAGTTGAGGCCGTTAGTTGTGGTTCCTGCAGCATCTCTTAATACAAGTGTTGTAGCATCATTTATAACATTCGATGAAAAATCTACAGTAATCACGTCATCATAAAAATCCCATCCTACAATATAGTCAGCTGCATTGTAATTTGCAGTAATAGCTTTGTTGTCGTCCATAGTAACAATAAGTTCGCCATTGGTTTCTCCTGTTCCCCAATTCGAAAAATTAAGGATTGGGTTACTACTTGCAGTTAAAGTCACATTAGTGCCAGCTTCATACATTCGTTTTCCATCGACCATAGTTCCAGAAGGAGCAATTTCTATCATATAATCGTTAGCACCACCTTCAACGGTAAGACTTAACTCATATGTAGTTAACTGATTAAATACGGCAGTATAGCTTACATTATCGGTTACTGTAATTTGGAATGGGTTATCAGTTGAAACTGTAGCACCTAAATCGTCTTGCCATTCAACAAATTCATAACCAAAATTAGCATTAGCTGTTAGGTTAACAACCGTACCATCATCTACAGTGGCAGGATTGTCTGAAATTATTGCGCCGCCTTCAGAAGGGGATGCGGCTGTTGTAACTGTATATTGTGCCACATCTGCTATTGTACCATTTAGGTGACCCGTTATGGAAATATTTGCTAGCGCAACTTCTTTACCGTTACCAAGGCTGTGGATATAAATTTCTAAAGTAGATTTACCGCCAAGTGCCGGAATTGATAAGCCAGAAACATCCATATTAAATGTGTTGGTATCATTAGCTTCACTTGTTGCATCTCCATCTCTCGCAGGTTTAATGTCTTTTGCTATTAGTGTAGATGTTCCATCAGATGATTTCCAGTAGACATCTATAACGCCAGTACCCGTTCCATATCTTTGGCAGTCAAAAGACACATTTGTTGGAACAAAATCCAGTCCGGTAACTGGGGTAAATTCAAAACCAATCAAGTTATTAGCTTCAGCACCTGCTGGTGTTGTAGCTCCAGTTTCATTTTTAAAAGACGTATAAGTCACCGTAGGATTAGATCCAGTTCTTGTTCCAAAATATGAATAGTTACTGCCTTTCGATACATTATCAGGTTTGTAATAACTGGCGTCGGTATAGGTGGCGGTTTGTCCTTCAGTGCCCAAATCGAAGGCCCAGTCGATTGTAGAAACCGTATCTGTTGGTAATGTAGTGGATGTACCACTCACCTTAAAAGAGTCTATATAAAAATAATTACCTGTCGATCCGCCGTCTTGTACACCCATTAACCTTACCAAAACATTACTTTTGTTTTTGGCAACAATATCTAATTGAGCTGTTTTAAGCGTCCACCAACAACAGTTTCCGCTTGCTTGACCTGCTGATGCCCAACTGGTTCCTCCGTCAACAGAATAATAAACATCGAGAATATCTGTTTCTACATTTTGTGTAGTGTAAGAAAGGTCTAGTGTAATTTGATTGTAGCCTGTTGTTGGAAATGAGAACTGAAAATAATTGGCATGATTGGAAGGGTTTGTGAAATCTGCAGGAGATATAGCACCTTGCATTCTTGCTGAATTATGATAGGTTGTTGTTCCTTGATAAACATTTTTTATTTGTCCACCTTCGGAAGGAGTCATCGACATTTCGTAATCTGTAAGTGTTCCTTCTGCAGTATTAGGATAAAAAATATCATTTGAATTAACACTTATATCCAGTCCATCGGCAGCACTTCTTGCTGTTGCATTTGGGGTATAAGTGTAGGGGCCAGTGCCACTTTGGTCATAATCATTGTCAAAAGTCCACTCTGCGAGTATGGTTTGCGCATCTATTTGCAAACTAACGGACAGAAGAACAATAAAAAAAGAGTAAAAAGTCCAATGCTTTTTTAGTTTTAAAGTTAATTTCATAATGTTATGGTTTTAGTTTAGTTATTACTTAATAATTTTGTGCGCTTTATTTAAGGCACAAAAAACTTTATTGTTTGTATACCTTGTTGAGATTCAATTTTACCAATATAAATACCTTTAGTAGAAGGTGATTTTATATATAATAAATCGCTATTGTTTTTTAATGATTCACGAATTACCCTGCCTGTTAAGTCATAGATTGTAACTTTACTGTTTACAGGCGCATTTTTAATCTTAATAAAACCATTCTGCAGTATCCATTTTAATTTATTTTCCAACGACTTCTCCGTGGAAAGTGTTGGAGTGGCTACACCGTGTATATTAACATCTGCAAGACAAATGGTTTTTCCTGTTGCCTCATTGCTATACCACGGATAAATTCGAAGTTTTAAAGTTTCTCCATATGCAAGCTTTAAAGTAGGGATTTTTGAAACGGCATACATGGTATTGGCTGTCATACTTGAAAACTCTTCAATGACCGATGTTGTTGCAAAATCGTCTGTAGAATAGGAAATGCGACAACGCATACCATTACCACCGGCTCCACCAACATATAACCTTATTTTATCAATATTCAACTCTGTTCCCTCACTTGCTGAAATTCCAAACTGTATATAGCGCGTAGATACCTCATCAATTTCTCCGGCAGGCCAAACATCACCATCTATTAGGTTTCTTTGTGTTTTTCTGGTTGTATCGTAACCACTGTCTTCTGGCCAGGTTGTATTTGAGTTAGGGGCAGAATACCGTTGCACATACATATTACTGTGGGATTCATCAAGAGGAATGGCAGGGCCTTCTAAAACATAACTATCATCTGCTGATAGTTCCCAAAGCAGGTTCACTTCGGTACCACCGGTTAACTCAATGAAATTAGCGGTTAAGGGGATTTCTTTGGTAACTGTTCCATTGGTTACGGTAACTGTTCCATCTTTAGTACCTCCAATCGACTGAGATACTGAAATATAAAATTTTGAGAATTCAAGATTGTTGTTTACATAATCCATAGTAATGGACGAAGTAAATGTGTCGGTTTTATCAGCCGCTATTAAAAAACCATCGCTTACAGAAAGTGTAAATGTTCCTGAAGCTGGCTCAAGGTCAAACCCCGTTATGGTAAATTCTTTGGTGAGAGTCTGTCCGGTATAGGCATCACCAAAATCACAATTACTTGGGTTGATTAATACATCGGTTGACGTATTAATATATTCAGCCAAAATATTTTGACTTGTCATGTCCTGAGCACATAACCTAGCAACCAATGTTGCTCCCAATGCATTAGGGTGAGTAGAGTCAGAAGATACAAAAAGTTGAGCAGTAGCTTCAGCATCACCATAAGATTCTAGCAACCCTTTTGTTAATGTGGTCAAGTCGATTAGCTTAACATTTTTTTCCGTAGCAACTTCTTGCATGGCGTAACTATAGTCATATGTGTGGTCTGATTCAGGGACACCAAAATTTTCTCCTAAATCATGGCGTCCTTTGCGTGTGATAGTGCCGCCGCTAAAATACTTTCTACACATGGGTGTCGCTAAAATAGGTGTAGCCCCTAAAGCACGTGTTTCGTCAATGTACTTTCTAAGGTATTCTTTATAAGTACCTTGAGCCGATGTACCACGATAGTCTGTTCCATTTATTGGATTGTTGGGGTCGGTTCCACCATCCAGGCCACCATTTTTCTCATCGTTATGTCCAAATTGAATGATAACGTAATCACCACTTGCTATTTGTTGTTTTACAGTTGCCCAATAAGGTGATTCCAGATAAAAGCTTTTGCTACTGGCTCCACTTTTTGCACGGTTGTTAACAGAAACATCTGATGTGAAAAACTGTTGGAACATCATAGACCAACCTCTTTTGTCCGTAGTATTTTCATCATAATCGGCCATTGTAGAATCGCCAATGGTATGTAAGGTAATTTGTGCATTTGCAAAAATAATATTGCAAAACGCAAAAACTCCAATGAGTAATTTTAATACTGATTTCATTTTTAGCTTAGTTAAAAGGATGAAATACTTGTATTTCATCCTTATTTCTGTTGAGGTAAATTAAGTTTTGAACCTTAATTTTTATAAATTTTAATAGCGCCTAATTTGCCATCGACCTTGTAAAGAACTATATAGATTCCTGATTTTAACCATTTAATATCGATTTCTTTGGAGGTATTTGTTTTATGAACGCTTTGGCCTAACATATTGTAAATTTCAAGGTTTTCAAGGTTGCCATTAATTTTTAGCATACCGTATTCAACCAAAACCTTATCATCTATACTTAAGCTGGAATCGACAGTAATAGACCCAGTACCTGTAAGTAAGCCAGGATGTGTTGAAGCATCGTAAGTGCCATCTCCGAGCGAAGAGCCGTTTAAAGTAAATTGTTGTACCGTAACCGCTACATTTAAAACAGCTGTAGCATTACCAGCAATATTCATATTTAGAACATTACCAGCACATTTTGCATGATTGAAAATAGCTTGGTTGTTTTCACCCAAATCGATTAAAGCATTTCCAAAGGCATTTTCTGCCAAACCGTTAATGGCTGAATAGCCACTTGCATTGTAAGCTGCAATGGTTAAGTCCCATATTCCAGTAAAATTACTGTTATCTCCCCCTAAATTCGCTGTAGCACTATTGGCAATATCTCTTGTGTTTCGTACAGATACTTTATAATTTCCGGAAAACGTTCCTGGCAATTCCATGGTACTACCGGCAACATTGGCACTATTCATAAAAAGGGAAATATCGCCTTCTAATATAATATTGGCATCCAAATAAAAGCCTGTTCCACTTGTAGCATAAGAAATATTAGTGCCTTGGTACATGGTAATTGGGCCTAAACATTCAGAATCTTGTCGTCTTAAGCGAATACTTCCAGCATTTTGCACGTACATATCGCCAGCAAATGGGGCGCTTTGAGCTTCAATGGTTACGCCATCAACAATAACCTTTTCTCCTGCTTCAGGCAATAATGCTGGAGAATAATTATTAGCATCGTCCCAATTTCCTCCAAGAAACGTAAATTCACTTGGCCTTCCAATAATTATTTTACCAGAACCAGTAATGGTTGAGGCATTTGTAGTAGCATCATATTGTCCAATGGGTTGTATAACACCGTCAATATACCATTCACTAATAGTAATATCTTGGTTAAGCACTAATTGTCCAGAGCCTTCTGTATAAAGTGCTGTATTAACATCAATAGCATTACTAGTGTCAATAGTTAGAGTTCCGCTTGTTTTTACCGTTATTTTTCCTGAAGTCCCTAGGGCACTTTCAACTTTAGCTTGTAAATCTCCAGATTCAATAACGATATCTCCGGTAAAGCCCGTATTTCCATTGCTAAGTTGAGAAATTCCAGAACCTACTTTAGTAATTTGATGCACACCAATAAGGGCAGCTGTAATATCAAGGTTATTTGAGGCATCAATACTTACATCACCTTTGGTTTTAATTGTTCCTGCAAAAGAGACATTTGCAGCAGAAGAAAGCGTTGATTGGTTTAATGTTAATAGGGTTGCAGAGCTATTGGCTGAAACATCTACTGTTGCTCCATTTACTAAATTTAAATCGGCTGCAAAATTTCCTCCGTTGGCATCTATGGTTATACTGCCATCAACATTTGCAACTTCAGAAGTAGCAGGTACACCGTCAGGGTTCCAGTTATTAGCTTCCATCCATCCATTATTGGCAGCTCCGCCATCCCAATCAAAAACTGTTACTGTCGGTGCTATTGCTGTCGGATCCCAGTTGTCAGTACCAGCCAAAACGATTTCAGGTTCGTATAAGTCAGCTTCCGTTTGATCAACCATAGCTCTCAAACCTGCCCAATCTGCTCTTCCGCTCATATCGGCACCAGCACCAGTATTCATCCATTCATATAAATGAAGCTCTGTACTAGTATCTGAATATTCCATGTTCCATTTATCGCCCCAGCCTTCTGGATGGATAAAATCAGGCATATTACAATACAGCCAAGCTACCTTTGGATATTCATGCCAAGGACGACCGAAACGAACAAGGGCTCCATCATCACCAGATCTCGGACTGTTATCCTGATAGGTTAAATTACACTCATAAAATACAAATCCATAATCTTGGTTAATTGTTGATGATGGTGCTGTAATCCAGCCTCCGCCATAGCTTCTAATTTCACATTTATTGAAGAACCCTACTCCTCTACCGTAGATATAATCGGTACGGCCCAAAATCATACAGGTCTCGAAATAAGCACGTGATGCTTCTGCCATCCAAAAATAAATAGTGTCTTGATAGGCTTTAATATCACAGTTCACAAAAACATTTCGGTCAGCTTGGAGTGTTATGGCTTGGGCTTGGCCAACAGGGTCAGCAGTATTTTGGATAGTTAAATTCTCGGCTCTAAAATCGTTGGCTTGAATGGTTAGGGTTGCAGCGGTTCTTACTAAGTCGCTATTACTATCCCAAAGCGCTACTTTTTCATCAGGACATAGTCCGTCTCCACCGTCATTACAATTGTAAATATCGTAAGAAATAATGGTTTCCGCTCTACTCTCACCAATTAGTGTAATATTGGTTTTGTTGGCAGGAATGATTAGCTTTTCTTGGTCGTACAGCCCACGTTTTACATAAATAATTGTAGGTGTGCCAGCCGGTGTGGCATCAAAAGCTGCTTGAATTGAAGTGAAGTCCCCCGTGCCATTAATGTCGACGACAATATCAGGACTGAAACTTTGTGCATAACCTGTTATTGATAACAATAGGCTAATAAAAAAGAAGCTTGTTTTTTTAATTGATTTCATAAGTAATAAGTAGTTTTTGTTTAATATAGTATAGTTTTATAGCGGTTAAATTATCTCAAGAAAATATGAGGTTGTAATCGATTACAAAGTTATATGGTAATTTAGAATAAGGTGGGGTCAAATTACAATTTAAAGGGGGGTATATAACAGAACACAGGATTTTTGGGGCTATATTGTGTTGAAAATAAATTATATATCCTTTATTTGAGTTAATTTTTAAAAGGCATTTGTAAATGCTCATGTTAGTTGTTTTTTAATATTTTTTAGTTTTATTAGTTTACCTTTTAGAACCAATTTGAATGAAACTAGTCGGAAAATTTTACTTTTTACTAATAATGTTTTTTGGGGTTTTCCATGAATTGGAAGGTCAGCAAAATTTCTCGGTGGAACACTTTTTGGTTGAAGATGGTCTTCCTCACAATACAATAAGCCAAATTATCCAAGACAAAAAAGGGTTTATTTGGTTGGCCACTTTTAATGGGCTTAGTAAATATGACGGATATACTTTTCAGAACTTCAAGCCGCAATCGTCTGATAAAGTTTTGATGAAGAATAACCGCATAGATAAAATTTCAGAGGACGAATATGGTCGTATCTGGATACAGTCTAACTCAAATAAGGCAAACACATATTGTTTTGATCCTAAAAACGAAACGTTTTGGAGTACTGAGTTAATTCCAGATTTGCCGAAAGAAGGATTTGTGCATAGTAGTGTAAAAACAAGTAAATCTGGGTTGGTCTGGCTGCTTTCTGAAACGGATGGATGTATTTTAGTTTCAGACTCTTCGTTTAATACCAAAGTATACAGTAAAAGGCTAAATACCCTTAATGCTTCGGCTGTACATTCGGTTTATGAAGACGCACAAAAAAACTCATGGCTGCTAACCAATAATGGACTAACGCTTTTAACGAAAAATAAATTAAATGACCCTTATTACTATTTTTCAAACCCAGCGGGGCAAGCCAAGTCTTTTTACACAACAGTAGAGTTTGATGATGAGATTTGGTTTGGAGGGGCTAACGGAACAATAGCCAAATATTCAAAACGCGGCCGTTCTTTTAGAACGCAAAAAATTGAACTGGATGCTCATATTACATGGATGAAAAAGCTTGATCAACAAACCGTTTTAGCGTTTACAGACCAAGAAGGGTTTTGTACTGTAAATATTTACAATGGCGACATTCAGTATTATAATTCAGAAACGCTACCAGGTCTTAAAACCAAAGATATGTCTCCAGTGGCTCTGACACAAAATAGACGATTATGGTTTTTAAGCAACGAAGAAACAGGCATCAACCTTTTTGATTTCTCTACGCAACAACTTTATTCTTATTCGTCTAACATTCATGGCTTAGAGATTCCAGCGGCAATTCCAAGGTCTTATGTTTTTACCGACTATATGGGCGATATTTGGGTACAGCCCCGTGGTGGTGGGTTTTCAAAATTTAACCCAGACAATCATGAACTTAAACCATTTGATTATAAAGGGTATTTCCCTAAAGGGAATTTTTCAAATAGTTTTCTAGCTGCTTTTTTCGATAAGCAAGGCAATTTGTGGTACAGTACGAGGTCATCAGGGTTGGTTAAAGTGGTGTTTAGCGAAAATAACTTTAAAACTACTAGCGTTATTAATGAATTTATTCCATCTTCAGTAAATGATGTTAGGGCGATTTTTCAGGACAAAGAAGGAAATGTTTGGGTCGCTAACAAACAGAACCAAATAGTCCTTTTAGATAAAGACTTAAATAAAATTGGTCACCTTTCTCCATCAGGACAATTAATTGAAAATGCTAAATGGAATAAGCCTGCTTACAAGATAATACAAGACAGCCAATCGAATATTTGGATTGGAACCCGAGGTGATGGCCTCTATAAATTAACTCCTCAAGAAGTTCCTTTTTCATATAAAGTTATTCATTTCAAAGAAGATGAGTCAAATCCTTATAGTATAAGCAGCAATGATATTTACAGTATATTCCAAGATAAAAGTAATCGCATATGGATAGGAACTTTTGATGGCGGAGTTAATCTTGTTGACAACAACGCAAATGGTGAAACCCATTTTATCAACTATAAAAATGAATGGAGAAATTATCCCATTGATGATTTTAATAAAGTCCGCTGTATAAACCAAACACCAGAAGGGTTATTATGTGCAGGAGCCACCAATGGGTTGCTTGTTTTTAATCCTAACGGTATATTAAATCCCCAAGCTGAGATTAAGAGATATGAAGCTGGTTTTGATGGGACAAATATTGGATTAAACGGAAATGATGTTATTGATATATGTATCACCAAAAAGGAAGAGATTTTTATAGCAACAACCTCTGGAGGTATTAACAAAGTGACTGGAAAAGATTCTTTAGGCTTTCCTTTAACATTCAAAAGCTTTACTAAAAGTGACGGTTTACCATCCGATAATATACTATCCCTATTGGAGGATGTTGACGGCAAAATATGGATAGCAACCGATTATACTTTATCACGCTTTAACCCTGAGCAAGAATTTTTTGAAGTTTTCCATGAAGTGAAATCAATTATTTCGAATAACAATTTTTCTGAGGCCACTAGCATACAATTAAGTTCTGGTAAACTGATGTTTGGTTACTCAGAGGGAGTTTTACACTTCTTTCCCGGGTACATTAAAACCAATAATTATGTGCCTTATTTAGCGTTATCCAATTTCAAGTTGTTTAACCAAAAAGTATCTATTAACGAAGACGCTCCATTGAGGATATCTTTAGACCAAAGTGAAACGTTGGTTTTATCTCATAATCAAAATTTCTTTACCATTGAGTTTGCTGCACTTGATTATAAGAATCCAGAAAATATTAATTATACTTACAAACTAGAGGGGTTCGATAAAAACTGGAATTACAGTCAAACACACGGTGCAGCAACCTACACTAATGTTCCTAAAGGGGAATATGTTTTTAAGGTAAAGTCTACCAATAGCCAAGGTGTTTGGACAAACAACCAACGCAAGCTACCAATAATCATTAAGCCTTCTATATGGAATACCAATTTAGCCTATGTGCTGTATGTGCTGGCCTTTATTGCTGCTGTTTTACTGGTTAACCATGCAATAATTACAATATACCGATTAAAAACTAAAGTAAAACTCGAGAAAGAAATGTCTAATATGAAACAAAAGTTTTTTATTGACATTTCCCATGAATTGCGTACCCCATTAACTCTTATTTCATCACCTATAGAATATTTGTTAAATGATAGTAGGACTCCAGAATCCATAAAAAAACAACTGTCATTTATAGCGCATAGTTCAAATAGGTTACAGCGTTTGGTCAATCAAATTCTGGATTTCCGTAAAATAGAGGAAACAAAAATGAAAGTTTCAGAAATAAACCTGGTTTCTTTCGTAAAAGATATTTTTGACGATTTTTCTGAAGTGGCAAAAGAACAAGACATTGATTTTTCCTTTCATAGCAACGCCAACCAAGTTACAATCTGGGCAGATAGGAACGGTCTGGAAAAAATTATTATCAACCTCTTATCAAATGCATTTAAGTACACACCAAAAGGAAAATCCATTGATGTTAAAATAACCAAACATGAAAAAGAATTGGGGTTTCATGTTATCGACCAAGGGATTGGAATTTCAAAGAACAACCAAAACAAACTCTTTAATCGATTTGTTTCATTCAATAATAAAAGTAACAATCCTAGTACGGGCATTGGGCTGTCTTTAGTGAAAGAAATTGCAGATAAGCACCGTGCCAAACTACAGTTTGATAGCGAAGTAGGGAGTGGGAGCTCATTTTCAGTTTATTTTAAGTTGGGTAAAGCGCATTTTTCAGATGAAGTGGATTTTACGGTTGACGTCGAAAAGTCAGATTCAAATTTGGTTGAGCCAACAAAATCGGCAAAACAAGGTGCTGATGAAAAAATTAAAGTTTTGCTGGTTGAAGATGAGCCCGATTTACGGGCGTTCATTAAATCTATCCTCGAAGATGAATATGAAATAATAGAGGCAGAAGACGGTGAGATAGGCTATGCCATGGCTACCAAAGAAACGCCGGCATTTATAATTAGCGATATCATGATGCCGAAGCTAAATGGGGTAGACCTTCTAAAAAAGATTAGAAATAATGTAGAAACAAGTCATATACCCGTAATTCTTTTAACCGCGAAAACCAATATTGAAAGTAAACTTGAAGGTCTTTCCTATGGTGCAGACGATTATATAACGAAACCATTTAGCGTGCCTTATTTCAAAGCAAGGATTGAAAACTTACTTAATCAGCGAAAGCGGCTTCAGGATATTTTTAGTGTTTTCGATAAAAGTGTAAAAAATTATAAACCTATGCCCAGTTTAATAACAGAACGGGATGAAGACATAATGAAAAAAGTAATGCAGACCATTGAAGAAAATATAGATAATAATAATTTTTCAGTAGAAGAATTAGGTTCCATTATAGGGATTAACCGGACTACGTTTGGTAATAAAATAAAAAGTTTGACAGGCTTAACCCCAGTTGAATTCATTAGGGATATAAGGTTGAAGCGAGCGGAACAACTTATTGTAGATACACAATTATTGATAAAACAAGTGGCCGAAATGACGGGCTTTTCAGATATGAAATATTTCAGTAAAAGTTTCAAAAAGAAATATGGAGTCGCTCCAATAGAATACAGAAAACAGAATAAGTAGGTTGAAGTTTTTAATAATTAGAATACTTAAATTGCATAGTGTTTTTTAATTAGAGCAGCAGGGAAGACCATAAACAAGTAGGATACGCTTTAGTCTATCACAAAAGTTGTATTTAGGTAAAATTGGATTAAGGTTTCTTAGAAAGACGATGATTTTTCCAATCTAGAGCTAAGTAATTAGAAAACCGATTTGCCTTAAAAGGCCATTGACTTTTTTTGTGGTCTAAAGCGACGGTGCACTCCAGAAAATTCAATGGATGCAATAGGAGGCTCTAAGCCCCCTTAATAAACTACTTTACTTTTTAATATTCGAAGAATCCCTAACCACTAATTCAGCGTCTAAAATAATTTTATTTAAACTTTGTTTAATTACAGGTTGTTGGGCGTACTCTAAAAAGCGTTTGGCCGCTTGTTTCCCTATTCCAGCACTATGTTGGTTAATGCTGGTAATACTTGGGGTTACAAGTGCGGTAAAAGGCTCGTCTCCAAAACCAACCAAAGCCATCTCTTCGGGAACCTTTATATTATGTTTTTTTAAAACCTCTAAAGCACCAAGGGCAGCATTGTCGCTGGCCACATAAACAGCGTCTGGTCTATTGTTTAGTTTTAGAAGCTGTTCCATTTTTTCGCTCCCGTCCTCTATGTTAAGATGGCTTTCAATAAGCAGTTCTTTGTCAAGGGGTAAGTTGTGCTTTTTCAGGGCATCGAGGTAGCCTTTTATACGGTTATTAAATATCCGGGTGTGCCGATAACCACCAATATGGGCAATGCGTTTGCAGCCCTGTTCAACTAAATGCTCCACAATCATATGGCTGCTGTGGTAATCATTAATCCCTATATAATCTACATCCAAATCATTTTCACCACGGTCAAATAAAATTAAGGGGATTCCTTTCGATTTTATCTTTTCGTAATAATCTAACTCAATAGTTTCGTTGGCCATAGAGGCAATAATGCCGTCCACTTGGGTAAAAAGTAAGGTGTCAATATTATTGCATTCCTTTTTGTACGATTCGTTAGATTGGGTCATTATAATACTATACCCTTCCTTGTTAAGAACTTCTTCTATATTTTGGATAACCGACGAGAAAAAATTACTGTTGGTTCGGGGTACAATAACGCCCACCAACTTACTTTTTCCTTTCCTAAGGGCACTGGCCAAGTGGTTAGGTTGGTAGTTTAAGTTTTTTGCTACCTGCTTAACGGCCTGTTTGGTTTTTTCGCTAATGCGCGAATCGTCATGCAAGGCTTTAGAAACTGCCGCAGTCGATATGTTTAACACATTCGCAATATCTTTTATGGTGGTTTTTCTTTTGATATTTAAATTTTTTATATATTTGCTTAATCGATTAAGCAAATATAGTGCGATAATTTTTATAATCAAAACTTAATTAACTTTAGTGAGATTGCGGGTTATTGCAGTTTTTTAAGAGGTTTGTTTAAACGTTTAACTTATTCTTTAATTAAAACTAAATACAATTCAAAAATGAAAAAAGTAGTCACTTTTGGGGAAATTATGCTTCGTTTGGCACCTCAAGGATTTTTAAGATTTTCGCAAGCTAACAACTTCGATGTAGTTTATGGTGGTGGAGAATCAAATGTTGCGGTATCTTTAGCCAATTATGGTGTTCCTGTAGATTTTGTTACACGTTTACCAAAAAATGATATTGGTGAATGTGCCATGATGGAAATGCGTAAAAGAGGTGTAAATGTCGATAAGATTGTTTGGGGTGGAGACCGTTTGGGGATTTACTTTTTAGAAACCGGAGCCGTTTCAAGAGGTTCAAAAGTAGTTTACGATAGAGCACATTCTGCCATGTCTGAAATCAAATCAGGAATGATTGATTGGGACGAAGTTTTCGAAGGTGTTGAGTGGTTCCACTGGACAGGTATTACACCTGCAATCTCTCAAGGTGCTGCCGATGTGTGTTTAGAAGCTGTAAAAGCTGCTAGCGCAAAAGGCGTTACTATTTCAACCGATTTGAACTACCGTGCTAAACTATGGAAATACTGTGACGATGCACATAGAGAAGCTGTTATGACCGAATTGACTTCTTACTGTGATGTAGTTTTAGGAAACGAAGAAGATGCCGAAATGCACTTTGGTATCAAACCAGAAGGTATTAGCGTACAAACTGAAGGGCACAACGTAAAAGCTGAAGCTTTCCTTTCTGTTTGTAAGCAAATGATGGAGAAATTCCCTAGAGCTAAAAAAGTAATTACTACACTAAGAGGTTCTATTTCTGCTTCTCACAATACATGGGCTGGTGTATTATACGATGGAGAAAAAATGTACGAAACACGTCAGTACCAAATTACCGATATTGTTGATAGAGTTGGTGGTGGTGATTCGTTTATGGGTGGATTAATCTATGGATTGTTAAAATACCCGGAAGACGATCAAAACGCACTTGATTTCGCTGTTGCTGCATCTTGTCTAAAACACACGATTAAAGGTGATGCGAACTTGGTTACTGTAGCCGAAGTTGAAAAACTTATGGGCGGTGACGCTTCGGGTCGTGTAGCAAGATAAAAAAAGAGTTTAGAGCTAGAAGGATGAAGTAGGAGCCTTCCAACTTCTTGCTTCTAGCTTCCAGCATAATTATAAACTTCGGAACTTCCAACTTCGGACTTCCGACTTAAAACAAAGAAATGGCACAATTTTCAAGATTAGAAGTGGCACAAGCCATGAAAGACACGGGGATGATTCCGTTGTTTTTCAATAGCGATATAGAATTAAGTAAAAAAGTATTAAAAGCGTGTTACGACGGTGGCGCTCGTTTAATGGAGTTTACTGCACGTGGCGATTTTGCTCACGAAGTTTTTGGCGAATTAACAAAATACGCCATTAAAGAATTGCCTGGAATGATTATGGGTGTTGGTTCTGTCACCGATGGTGCAGCAGCATCATTGTACATGGCTCTTGGCGCGAATTTTATTGTAACTCCAGTGTTAAGGGAAGACATCGCTATAGCGTGTAACCGCAAAAAAGTATTGTGGTCGCCAGGTTGTGGTACCTTATCCGAAATTGCTAGAGCAGAGGAATTGGGTTGCGAAATCGTAAAACTATTCCCTGGTGATATTTATGGCCCACAGTTTGTAAAAGGTATAAAAGGCCCACAACCATGGACCAGCATTATGCCAACAGGTGGTGTATCACCAACCGAAGAAAATTTAAAAGGTTGGTTCGACGCCGGTGTAACCTGTGTTGGAATGGGGTCTAAATTAATTTCAAAAGATATTATTGCCAATAAAGACTACGCCAAATTAGAGCAGGATGTTAAGAACGCTTTAAGCATAGTAAAAAAAGTTAGAGGCTTTTAATACAAGTTTGCGTTAAAAACATGTTAAACCTAAAAACCTTCTCGAGTGTCGGGAAGGTTTTCTTTTTTTACTCACTTTAATTTTGTTACATTTGGCAACTCATAAAAAATAATACAACGAAATGAAAATAATGAAATTTTTAAGTTTAGTAGCACTTGTTTTGATTGTGGTGTCTTGTAACGGTAAAAGTGGTGTAACCAACAAACCATTAAAAACAGAGTTGGACTCGGTTAGCTATGCTATTGGTTTAGATGTAGCCAACAATGTAAAGCGAACTTTTGATGAAGGTTTTGATAACGATTTGTTCATTCAAGGTTTTGTAAATGCTTCCGATTCAACTGATCTTCAAATTGATGCCACTAAAGCACAGCAAATCGTTAGAGCTTACTTCCAAAAGAAGCAACAAGAAGAAATGGCAAAAAGAAAGGAAGAAGGAGAAAAAAACAAAGTTGAAGGCGAAAAATTCTTAGCAGAAAACAAAAATAAAGAAGGCGTTGTTACTACCGAAAGTGGTTTACAATATATCGTTTTAAAAGAAGGTGAAGGCGAAATGCCAACAGCAGATTCTAAGGTTAAAGTACACTACCACGGTACTCTGCTTGATGGAACGGTGTTTGATAGCTCTGTTGATAGAGGTGAACCTGCAGAATTTGGTGTAGGCCAAGTAATTAAAGGATGGACTGAAGGTTTACAATTAATGAAAGAAGGGGCCAAATACAAATTCTTTATTCCTCAAAACCTAGCTTATGGTGCAAACCCAAGACCAGGAGGAGCGATTAAGCCATATGCAACATTGGTTTTTGATGTTGAATTGATTGAGGTAAAATAAAGCATACCTTTTACAATAAATAAAATTAAAGAGCAGGAAGGTTGTCTTCCTGCTTTTTTGTTGCAGCTATTTGGGCTGCAGTAAATTTCAAGTTGTAAATTTGCAAAAACAAAAAACATTATAAATGAGCCATAAAGCAGGTTTTGTAAATATTATCGGGAACCCCAATGTGGGCAAATCAACATTGATGAATGCCTTTGTGGGCGAAAAGCTATCCATAATTACATCGAAAGCTCAAACTACGCGTCACCGAATTCTAGGTATAGTAAACGGCGATAATTTTCAAGTGGTTTTAAGCGATACACCTGGCATAATAAAACCCGCTTATGAGTTGCAGGAGTCGATGATGGACTTTGTGAAATCTGCCTTTGAAGATGCCGATGTGTTGCTCTATATGGTAGAAATAGGTGAAAAGGAATTAAAGGACGAAGCCTTTTTCAATAAAATAACGCAATCTAAAATACCGGTTTTATTATTGCTCAATAAAATTGACACGTCTAACCAAGAACAGTTGGAAGAGCAGGTGCAACTTTGGGCAGAAAAAGTGCCCAATGCCGAGATTTTTCCTGTTTCGGCCTTAGAAGGATTCAATGTAAAAGAAGTCTTTAACAGAATTATTGATTTACTTCCAGAATCACCACCGTTTTATCCAAAAGATCAATTAACAGATAAACCGGAACGTTTTTTCATAAACGAAACCATTCGCGAAAAAATTCTGCTTCATTATAAAAAAGAAATCCCGTATGCCGTTGAAGTAGAAACCGAAGAATTTTTTGAGGAAGAAAATATCATCCGGGTACGTTCGGTAATTATGGTAGAGCGCGACACCCAAAAAGGCATTATTATTGGGCATAAAGGCAGTGCGTTAAAGCGTGTGGGCATGGAGGCCAGAAAAGATTTGGAGGCGTTTTTCGGTAAACAGATCCATATAGAACTTTATGTAAAAGTGAACAAAAATTGGCGAAGTAATCAAAACCAGTTAAGGCGTTTTGGTTATAATACCAAATAGGGCACAAAAGCTAACGCTAACTTGTTGGTTAAGTAACATTTACTTAATGTTATTGATTCATATTTGCAGCAATCAAATTTGTTTATCACGTTTTGAGTTAGTTAGTTTTTAAAGCTTTAATTGGTCTTTTCTTCGCATTCAATTAAGGCTTTTTTTTTGTTTAAAACAGAATGCATAAAGTTATTTAAAGCAACCATATCTTGTTTGCTAGAAGCTTTTCCTATACTTCCGGCAAAATACAAGCCAATCCATATTACAATCATTAGTAACATAATACTAAGCTGTAAAGCATAACTTTGCTTTAGCGACCAATTGGAATAAGCCCAAATAGCAAATGCTACGAAAATAACTGCGACTATAAAGTGAAGAAACATGAAGAGCGTCCAAACGGTAGGGTTTGGTCCAAATAACCCGTAAAGCATGCATGAGTCTTGGTTTACTTCATTGATTTCCAAATGTAGCTGAGGTGACCAAAAGTGTTGCTTTTCCTTAGGGAACTTTATAAAAACATGATCGTCAACACGATTTACAATAAAATCCGATTGTGTTGATTTAGCGTTTTCAAAGTCATCTAAAACAATCGTATTGCTCCTCGGAATTTCAAATTTAAATCGAGGTCTTAAAACAATATCATTAGGTAATGCCATAAGTTTAATAATTGGTATTGTAAATTACTATTTTTTATTCAAATGCGGCTTAAGTATTATTCATCAAAAAACGAAAAGAGCATTGGTATATTTCCTATTTTTGCAAAAGTTTTCAGGAGGCCTTTTTTGGCGTTTAAACATTCAGCCTGATACCATTAAATTTTAAGTATGAGCAATATCGTAGCTATAGTAGGACGCCCCAATGTTGGTAAATCCACTTTTTTTAATCGATTAATTCAGCGGAGAGAGGCCATTGTTGATGCCGTAAGTGGCGTAACACGCGATCGTCATTATGGCAAAACCGATTGGAACGGTAGGGAGTTTTCGTTAATCGATACCGGTGGATATGTCGTTGGCAGTGATGATATTTTTGAAGCCGAAATCGACAAACAGGTAGAGTTGGCTATCGATGAAGCCGATGCCATAATTTTTATGGTTGATGTGGAATCGGGTGTGACTGGAATGGATGAAGATGTCGCCAATTTGCTCAGAAAAGTTAAGAAGCCTGTGTTTTTAGTGGTGAATAAAGTAGATAACGCCAAGCGTGCTGAAGACGCCGTAGAATTCTATGCGTTGGGATTGGGCGATTATTTCACTATTGCCAGTATAAATGGAAGTGGTACTGGTGATCTTTTGGATGCTGTTGTTAAGGCACTTCCGGAAAAAGAAGAAGTTATTGAAGAGGAATTGCCTCGTTTTGCTGTAGTGGGGCGCCCAAATGCTGGAAAGTCATCATTTATAAATGCATTAATTGGTGAAGACCGATATATCGTAACCGATATTGCCGGAACAACAAGAGATGCTATAGATACCAAATACAACCGTTTTGGTTTTGAGTTTAATTTAGTCGATACGGCCGGAATACGCAGAAAATCTAAAGTAAAAGAAGATTTAGAGTTTTATTCGGTAATGCGCAGTATCCGTGCTATCGAGCATGCTGATGTATGCCTTTTGGTTTTGGATGCCAATAGAGGGTTCGACGGGCAGGTGCAAAACATTTTTTGGTTGGCTGAACGTAACCGAAAAGGGATTGTGATTTTGGTTAACAAGTGGGATTTGGTAGAGAAAGACCACAAATCTGTCAAGGAATACGAAAAGGCTATAAAAAGGCAAATGGAACCATTTACCGATGTGCCAATTGTTTTTATTTCGGCATTGACCAAACAACGTATTTATAAAGCCATCGAAACAGCTGTTGAGGTTTATAAAAACCGTGCTAAAAAGATAAAAACAAGCAAACTTAACGAGGTGTTGCTGCCTATTATTGAAAACTACCCGCCTCCAGCTTATAAGGGTAAATTCGTGAAAATAAAATACATTATGCAATTGCCTACGCCGCAGCCACAGTTTGCTTTTTTCTGTAACTTGCCACAGTACATTAAAGATCCCTATAAACGCTATTTGGAAAATAAACTTCGACAACATTTTGGTTTTCATGGGGTGCCGATAAGTGTTTACATGCGGAAAAAATAAGGGAATTTTTCAAAAATCATATCCTATTCATTGTTTGATTATCGGGTAGATTGATTATTTTTAAGAACTAAAACTAATCAAATGAACCAAATTATAACCTTTGGAGAAGTGCTGATGCGCTTGTCGCCTTTTGGCAATAAAAAATTTATACAAGCTAATACTTTAGAGTTTTATTTTGGAGGTACCGAAGTTAATGTTGGACTTTCCATTGCACATTTTGGAGGACATGTAAAACACATTACAGCCATTTCAGACGATTTTATTGGTGATACCGCCATTGCTTACCTTAATAAATTCGATTTGGATACTACGGCCATTGTACGGTCAAACAGGCCGCTGGGCGTATATTTTCTTGAAGTGGGCGCTGTTATGAGGCCTAGTTCCATTTCCTATAACCGTTCCCATTCGGCATTTTCGAGTATTGAACCAAATATGGTAGATTGGGAAAAGGCATTGCGAAAAGGCAACTGGTTTCATTGGACAGGTATTACTCCGGCTTTAACAAAAGGTGCTTTTGATACGCTAAAGGAAGGACTGAAATTGGCCAAGGAAAAAGGTATGGAAGTTTCTGCCGATCCAACATACAGAAGTGGTTTGTGGAAATACGGTGCCAATCCCAAAGACGCTTTAACCGAGTTGTTGCACTGTTCTACTGTATTTATTGGTGGTATAAATGAGATAAATGAAGTTTTAGATGCCAATTACGGGTATAGTAACGAAGAATTTATTGAAGCCAGTAAAAAACTAATGGAAGCCTTTCCGTCAATCAATAAAGTGTTCGATAAAATTAGAACATCAATAAACGCCTCTTGGCACAAGATTAGGGCCCGAATGTGGAATGGCAAAGAGTTTAGGGAAACGGAAGATTTTGATATTACGCATATTGTGGATAGAATTGGTACAGGCGATGCTTTTGCGGCCGGATTAATTTACGGACTGCAAAATTACGACGATTTTAAATCCATGCAGTTTGCCAGTGCGGCCTGTGCTCTAAAGCATACATATGTTGGCGATGTAAATTACGCTACTACAGAAGAAGTTACTAGAATTTTGGACGGAAATGTTACAGGACGTTTCAATAGATAGTATTCCCTCCTTAAGGGAGGGATAGGGAGGTGTTTTTTATTCTTATTAAAAAGCAAATGCTTCATTTACAGCTTGAATAGAAATTTTTACCGTCATTGAAAGGAAAGAGGAATGCATGACGAAGCAATCCCTCCCTATTAAAACAGACTATTTCAGTCATGCTTCCTTCATAACGACGGTAAAAAGGAATTTTGTTGTTGTAGAATTAGTTAAAAAGACATTACCATCCACCAGAAGCACCGCCACCACCAAAGCCACCGCCACCAAAGCCTCCTCCAAAGCCTCCTCCAGAGGACCATCCGCCGCCGCCAGAGCTGCCGCCCCAGCCCGAAGAACCTCTGCGGTAACTACCGCGCCCCATATTGCTTAAAATAAGCGCTTCCAATAAATCTTGTCCAGCTGAACGATGGCCCCTGTTGCCGCCACCGCCGCCACGTCGGTTTTGCGAAATGGATAGTAGGATGATAATAAATACAAAAATCAAGAAAATAATGGCCCCAATAGGAAATTCGCTTTCATTCGGCTGCCTTGTGCCTTTGTATTCGCCATTTAAAACTTCAAAAATAGCATCAGCACCGCGGTTCAGTCCACCGTAATAATCGCTTTGTTTGAAAAAAGGAATAATGTCTCGCTCTATTATGCGTTTCGAAAGTGCATCGGTCAGTAAATGTTCAATACCGTAGCCTGTATTTATAGCAATTCGTCGGTCGTTTAAAGCAAGTAAAATTAAAATGCCGTTATCTTCTTTGGCTTGCCCAATGCCCCATTTTTGACCCCATTCGGCACCTAAAAAATTAATATTTTCGCCGTTGGTTGAATGTATAATGGCAACAACAATTTGTGTTGAGGTGGTATCAGAATATTTAACCAGCTTTTGCTCTAAACCACCTTTTTGAGTTGTAGATAGTAAGTTGGTGTAATCGTAGACGCTGGTTTGGAATTCGGGTTTTTCAGGGATATCAAACTGTGCAAACGAAGAATTGAAACATAAAAGCCCAACCAACAAGCTAAGAATTACAGATTTACTTGGTAGTTTAAATTGCGACTGGATATTGAACATTGAATACTGCATACTGAGGTGACTATCCTTTAGAAATATCGTTTGGAAGTTCGTTGATGTCTGATGCTTTATAAGGAAAAAATGTTTTAAGTTGCTCGCCCGATTTTATGACGCCATCAATTAAACCCTGTTTGAAATGTCCGTTTTTAAAATGTGCTTGTATGATGTTTTTTGTGCTTTCCCAAAAATCGTTTGGTACGGCATTGTTGATTCCTTCATCGCCATAAATGGCAAAGTGCTTGTCGTCAACAGCGACATAAATCAATACACCGTTTTTAAGCTGGGTATTGTCCATTTTTAACATGTGAAAGACCTCCAGAGCTCTGTTTTTTGGGTCACCATTAGTGGTTTTTTCAATATGTACCCGTATTTCGCCAGAAGTATTAAGTTCGGCTTGCCTAATAGCTTCAACAATATCCTGCTCTTCGTCTTGTGTTAAAAAATCTTCAATATTAGACATTAAAATTCAACTTTAGGAGCATTTTCACTACCAGGAGCACTTTTAAAGCGGGCCATTTCTTCAAAACCAAATAAACCGGCCAACAATTTACCTGGGAATTTAGTAGTGAATATATCGTAAGTGTTTACGGCTTCATTGTATCGGTTACGTTCAACATTAATTCTGTTTTCGGTACCTTCTAGTTGCGACTGTAGTTCTTGAAAACTTCTATCGGCCTTCAAATCAGGGTAACGCTCAACGGTTACCAAAAGCCTCGATAATGCACCGCTCAATCCTTGTTGGGCTTGTTGGAATTGGGCTATTTTATCGGGAGTTAAATTGTCAACATCGATGTTAGTTTTAGTCGCCTCAGAACGCGCTTTTATAACGCCTTCTAAAGTTTCTTTTTCGTGGGCAGCGTAACCTTTAACGGTATTAACCAAATTTGGAATTAAATCTGAACGGCGTTGGTAGGCACTTTCAACGTTACTCCAAGCTGTTTTTGCATTGGCTTCGTATTCTACAGCAGTATTGTTGAATCCCTTTGCCCAAGAGTAGATTCCAAAAATAACAACGGCAACAAGTATCCAAGGTAAAAATTTTTTCATGATTAAATAAGTTTAAATTTTATTGTTTGATTATTTGACACAGTTTTTATGCAGAAGTTACGCTTTAAACGTGTTTTTTTGTAAGATTGATTTTAAAGATGTTCTTTTATTTTTATCAACTGGATTTTTATGTTTTCCAGTTTGCTTACAATTTCAAAATTGCTAAGCGCTTGCTTTTTTTCTTCTTTTAAGTGGATTTTTGCACCTTCTAAAGTAAAACCGCGTTCTTTTACCAAGTGGTAGATAAACTTGAGGTTTTTAATGTCTTCGGGAGTAAATTTACGGTTGCCTTTAGCATTTTTTTTGGGTTTAAGTAAATCAAATTCCTTTTCCCAAAACCGAATGAGCGATGTGTTGACACCAAACGCTTTGGCAACTTCGCCAATACCATAATATCGTTTTTCGGGTAGTTCTATATGCATTAGTCAAGCGATTGGTTTTCTAATGAAGCGTGCTCCAATAGTTTGTTAAACTCTTCGGCTGTTAAGCTGCCATAATAGAAGTTAATGGGGTTAATACGGTTACCGTCTTTAAATATTTCGTAGTGCAGATGTGGTGCTTCAGAGCGGCCGGTGCTGCCCACAAAACCAATAAGGTCGCCACGTTTTACCTTTTGGTTTCTTCTAACGTTGTATTTGTAAAGGTGTGCATAAAGGCTGGTGTAGCCATAACCATGATCTATTCTTATGTGTTTGCCATAACCTGATGAATTGCTATCTGCACGCGCAATAACGCCATCACCCGAGGCGTAAACAGGTGTTCCGCGAGGTGCGGTAAAATCCATACCCCAATGCATTTTTCTAACTTTTGTAAATGGGTCTGATCGCATGCCGTAGCCCGAGGCCATTCTGGTTAAATCTTCGTTGCTTACAGGTTGAATGGCCGGAATGGCAGCCAGCAACTTTTCTTTTTCCTCCGCAAGCTTAGCGATTTCGTCTAACGATTTAGATTGAACCACTATTTGCTTTTGAAGCACATCTAAACGCTTATTGCTTTCAATAATCAATTTCGAATTATCAAAACCTTCTAAACTTTTATAGCGATTGATCCCTCCAAAACCAGCTTTTCGCTGTTCGTCAGGAATTGGGTTTGCCTCAAAATAAACACGGTAAATATTGTTGTCTCTTTCGGCTACATTGGCTAAAACGGCTTCGGCTTGATCCATTTTTTTATTCAGCAATTCAAACTGTAATTTTGTGTTTTCCAATTCACGTTTTAAAGCGCGTTCCTTGGGCGATTCCAGAAACTGACTGGCTATAAAAATAAAGATAAAGGCAAAGAAACCTGAGGCTAAAATAAACAAAGAAGCATACTTAAACGTGGTTCTTTTCTTTCGCTCTATCTTTCGGTAAGAAAGCGATTCTGGATCGTAATAATATTTTACCTTACTCATTGTTTAAATTATACTATTTTTGCGCTTGATAAACTTTGATTACAAACGGCAAATTTTGTAAAAAACGAACAAACCAATAAAATATTATAGACCAAATTGGTTTGGCTGATTTAAAATTAGGGAGAGTAAAGATAAAAATTGTTTTGTAATTAATACTAAATAACTGAAAAGAGAATAATTGATATATGAAGTCTCAAGACATCCGTTCTAAGTTTTTAAGTTTTTTTGAAGATAAAAAGCATAGTATTGTGCCATCTGCTCCAATGGTGTTGAAAAACGACCCTACGTTAATGTTTGTAAATGCAGGGATGGTGCCTTTTAAGGAATATTTTTTGGGAAATGCCAAACCAAAAAATACCCGTGTTACCGATTCCCAAAAGTGTTTGCGCGTTTCTGGTAAACATAACGATTTAGATGAGGTGGGCTACGATACTTATCACCACACTCTATTTGAAATGTTGGGAAACTGGAGTTTTGGCGATTACTTTAAAAAGGAAGCCATTGCATGGTCTTGGGAATTGCTTACCGAAGTTTTCGGCATCGATAAAGATATTTTATATGTTACCGTTTTTGAAGGAAGTAAAGAAGACGGGTTAGGTATGGATACCGAAGCTTACGATCTTTGGAAACAGCATATTTCTGAAGACCGCATTTTAAAAGGCGACAAAAAGGATAATTTCTGGGAAATGGGTGACCAAGGTCCATGTGGGCCATGTAGCGAAATTCATGTGGATATCCGTTCGGCTGAAGAAAAAGCGAAAATTCCAGGAAAAGATTTAGTAAACCAAGACCATCCTCAAGTTGTGGAAATCTGGAACTTGGTTTTTATCCAATTTAACCGCAAAGCCAACGGAAGTTTAGAAACGTTGCCCAACAAACACATCGATACTGGTATGGGCTTCGAGCGTTTGTGTATGGTGCTTCAAGGGGTGCAGTCTAATTACGATACCGATGTGTTTACGCCGCTAATTCGTGAACTGGAGACCATCACCGATAAAAAATATGGCAAAGACGAGATGACCGATGTGGCCATTCGCGTGATTTCAGACCATGTCCGTGCCGTGGCCTTTTCAATTGCCGATGGTCAATTGCCTAGCAGCACAGGTGCCGGTTATGTTATCCGCAGGATTTTACGCCGAGCTGTGCGTTACGGGTTCACTTTTCTAGATAAAAAGGAACCGTTTATTTATAGGTTGGTCGATGTGTTGAATGAAAAAATGGGACAGGCCTTTCCTGAAATAAAAAACCAAAAAACACTCGTAGAAAATGTTATAAAGGAAGAGGAACAGTCCTTTTTGCGCACTTTAGATCAAGGTTTGGTGTTGTTGAACCGAATAGTTGAAGAAACCCAAGGTAATACCGTTTCTGGCGAAAAGGCTTTCGAATTATATGATACCTACGGTTTTCCAATCGATTTAACGGGCTTGATCCTTTCTGAAAAAGGCTTGAAACTTGATGAAAAAGGATTTAATAAAGAACTTCAAAAGCAAAAAGACCGTTCGCGTGCCGCTAGTGGAATCAATGCCGACGATTGGGTAATTGTAAAGGAAGATGCCGAAACTGAGTTTGTGGGTTACGATACGCTTGAAACCCAAGTGAAATTAACCCGTTACCGAAAAGTTTGTACAAAAAAAGAGGGCGATATGTACCAGTTGGTGTTCAATATAACGCCGTTTTATCCTGAAGGTGGCGGACAAGTGGGCGATAAGGGGTATTTAGAAGATGCCCATGGCGATGTGGTTTATATTCTCGATACCAAAAAGGAAAACAATTTGATTATCCATTTTGCGAAAAACTTACCAGAGCACATCAACGAATCGTTTAAAGCCGTTGTAGATGAAACGCATAGAAGTCAAATCGAAAGCAATCACACCGCAACGCATTTGTTGCACCAAGCGTTAAGGGAAGTTTTGGGAACACATGTAGAACAAAAGGGAAGTGCTGTAAATGCTGATTATTTACGCTTCGATTTTTCACATTTCTCAAAATTAACACCTGAAGAACTTCAAGATGTTGAAGATTTTGTAAATCGAAGAATTGAAGGTAAACTGCCTTTAGAAGAAAAACGAAATACACCAAAAGAAGAAGCCATAGCCGATGGTGCCATGAGTTTGTTTGGCGAAAAATATGGTGATACAGTAAGATCTGTAAGATTTGGAAAGTCTATTGAGCTGTGCGGTGGCACCCACGTTAACAATACGGCCGATATTTGGCATTTTAAAATTTTATCTGAAGGAGCCGTGGCAGCGGGAATAAGAAGGATAGAGGCTATTACCAATAACGCTACTAAAAATTATTATTTTGAAAATAACCAGGCGTTTATTGAAATGAAAGCCTTGTTGAATAATGCCAAAGAACCTGTAAAAGCGCTGACTAATCTGCAGGAAGAAAACAATACGCTTAAAAAACAGATTGAAGCACTATTAAAGGATAAAGCCAAAAATATAAAGAGTGAGTTAAAAAGTGAACTTCAAGATGTCAATGGTGTGCAGTTTTTAGCTAAAAAATTAGATTTGGATGCTGCTGGATTAAAGGATGTTGCATTCGAGTTGGGTGGTGAGCAAAACAATTTGTTTTTACTCTTGGCAGCCGAGCAAAACGGTAAGGCGCTTTTATCGTGCTATATTTCAAAAGAATTGGTAGCTGAAAAAGGTTTGAATGCCGGACAGGTAGTTAGAGAACTTGGAAAGTTTATTCAAGGCGGCGGTGGCGGACAGCCATTTTTTGCGACAGCGGGCGGTAAAAATCCAGCCGGAATAGATCAAGCACTTAAACAAGCTGGTGAAATCATTAAGGTGATATAAATTCGTTACAAACTTGTTTTGTTCTAAACATATACAAAAGTTACTGGGACATATATTTTATGGCTCAGTAACTTTCCTGTTTTTGGAGCCATAGGATTTAGAAACTTTGTAACTTTAACAGATGAAACTTCAAACTCAAATACCATTAAAAAAACAGTCTGAAAATTTAATAGACTACCATGCTGATATTTTGCTTTTGGGGTCATGCTTTTCAGATAATATTGGGAAAAAGCTGGATTATTTCAAATTTAAAAACCTTAAAAACCCTTTCGGAATTTTATTCCATCCAAAAGCTATAGAAAATTTAGTTGAGCGTGCTTTAAATGAAGATACATATTCAGAAAAGGATATTTTTTTTCTTAATGAGCAGTGGCATTGTTTTGATGGGCATTCTAAACTGAGCTCGGTTTCGAAAGACGAATTGCTTGGCAACCTAAACAGCAGTATTGAATTAATGCGGCAACAGATTAAGCATTCAACGCATGTTGTAATCACTTTGGGTACAGCTTGGGTATACCGATTCAACAAAACAGAAAACATAGTAGCCAATTGCCATAAAGTACCTCAAAAAGAATTTTCAAAGGAATTATTGTCGGTTGAAGACATTTCAAATTCATTAAAAAACATTTCAGCATCTATTATAAAGGTAAATCCAAAGACTACAATCATTTTTACGGTTTCTCCAATCCGTCACCTCAAAGATGGTTTTGTTGAAAATAGCAGAAGCAAAGCGCATTTAATTTCTGGAATTTATCAATTTTTGAATAAGAATTCGAGTACTTACCTTAACCAATTGTTCTATTTTCCATCGTACGAAATCATGATGGACGAATTGCGTGATTACCGCTATTACGCAGAAGATATGCTTCATCCCAACCAAACGGCAATAAACTATATTTGGGAAAAATTTTTATTGGTATGGATGTCTTCAAAAGCCTTGAAAACTATGGAAGAAGTTGAGCATATTCAAAAAGGACTTCAGCATAAACCTTTCAACCCAAAGTCTGAAGCGCATCTTCTATTTCTTCAAAAGTTAGAATCTGAAAAACAGCTGATTAAGTCTCAATTTTCTCATATCGTATTTTAAATATACGTAATTCATCGTATTGATTGCCCTCGTTTAAAATTGCAGATTTGTTGAACTATTAACCAATAAAATATTCAACAATGAGACATTTAAGAGCTTATATATTGCTGTTCGCAGTTTTGTTAATAGCAAATGTAACACAGGCGCAAAAAGCAGAAGCGCCAGATTTCAAGTACGAACTTGATGGAAATATAGAAAAAATGACACTAACCAGTTCTGGCGTGTTGCTGATTACGCACGGTAAGGGACTGGCTGGAATTAAACCAGGTCAAGATGGATTGTTATTCAATTTCAATGATTACGGAAAGGTAAAAGAAGAAGAAGTATACATTGTCCCCAATTCACCGTATGTTATGGTGGGGCAGGCTGGCTTTGGCGGAATTTCAGCGAAACAGAGCGTTATTGATGTGGTTTCCGGAAAACGCTTGTTCGATACCAAAGCCAATGGTTGGAAAGCTGCAGGGCAGCCAACATTATTACTGCCTGAAAATAAACTGATAGTTTCTGGGCAACGTACTGCCAAGGAAAAATATGCCCAAGCCGTTGGAATTTATGATTTGGGAACCGGTAATGAAGAAAAACTCTTCAAACTAAAAGGGAGTAACTCGCTAACTGGAAGTGCTTCCATTATTAATGGTGGCGTTATTTTACCAACTTTTAAAGGCATTTACAGAATTGATATGGCTACTGGTGCCGAAAGTTGGGTGGTAGACCTCAAAAATGTAGCTTACGTTATTGAAGCAGAAGATGGGAAGTCGATGTATGCCTTTCAGGTTAAAGGTAAGAACCACGAAATTCATAAAATAGGTGCTAACGGTAATGAAATGTGGAGCGATGGTAAAAAACTTAAAGGTATGGTTTCCAATTTTGAAGTTACCCCAAAAGGTTTGGCTATAGTTAGCGATGTTGCAGACACGGGTAAAAAAGGCTTGGCAAAGTTAGCTGCTGCAAAAGCCCAAAGTAATATTTCATTCCTCTCATCGAGTACAGGTGAAGATTTATGGGAAAAGGCACCTAAAACCAAAGGCTATGTGCAGCATTTTTATATTATGGATGACGGTATTCTTTTCGGAATTGGTGAAGGCGGAATTAACAAAATCTCATACGATGGTAATCCGTTGTTTAAAAAGCCTTTAAAAACAGGGGAAAACATTCACACCATGGCTTTGACCAAACAAGGTATGATTTACATTACCGATAGTGATGCCGATATTATTAATTTGGATACTGGTGAATCCATTTGGAACAAACCCATAAAATACAAAAGTGCTAAATCGGTTTCTAGTACTTACGATGAGGCCCACGGCCGTTACTTAATTAGCACTGGTGAAGAAATTATCGCTATTGATGAAAACTCGGGCGATATCGGTACTTTGGCTACATATAAGTTCGACGGCAAAGAATATCCATCAAGTATCGATTTGAGAGACGATGGGTTATTGTTGGCATCAGATCAAAACTTGATGATGCTAGATTTTGATGGTAAAGAAAAGTTTCATGAATATTATCGTCCGCCAGGTAAAAGTGCTTTTGCCGTTGTTGCTTTGGCAGCTATGACAGTAGCTTCGACCGTGATGATGGCCGACGCATCAGCCCGAGCAGGTGCCAACAAAAACTATTTGGGCCAATACAACCAATATGGTGCACAGAAAAAGCGAGAGGCCGATATGTTTGCTGCTATTGCAACCGCATCGTTTAATGAGATGGCCAAAAGGTTTAGAGCAACTGCCGCTACAGAAAATGCGCAGTTCATTTTAACAAAATTGGATGATGGCGTTGGGCTTGTAAAAGTGAATAAAGATTCAGGAACAGTTGATAAAGAAATCATCTTAAAAGATAAAAAACCAACCTACGAAGTTGATAAATTTGGGGGAATGCTTTACTATCAGGCAGGCAAGAATGGCATTTACGCCTACGACCTTCAAAAATAAATCTTGTTGTTGTGATTTTTCATGATTAAGTGTGATATTAACACTATTGCGCTTAATCTTTTTTTATCACATTTTGTCGAAAAATTAGCTAAGGTTCAACATATTACGTTAAATTTAGGATGCTATTAATCAGTTCATATCAAAAGGCACCAATTCTTCATTATGGTAAAACATTTGAAGATTGGTGTTTTTTCGTTCAAGATTTAAATATTGTATTCAAAATTGATTTGTAATCATGATGTTCGATGTTTTGACTGTGGTAATTATTTTAATGTTTAAGGCATTAGTAATTTTTTTGGTTAGGGTTTTTGTAGGTACCCAAAGTTTGAAAAAAGAAGGACGCACTAACCTACAATTATTGGAAAATAGTCTTGTTCGAGAAGGCAAGAAAAACACCTTATATATGAATAAGCTAAATTTAATAGACCAATTTCACGAATCGCTTTTTAATCGGCTTTTCAAAATAACTAGGGAGATTCTCTTACTGCAAAAGTTAACCCTAGATGAGTATCCCTAATATTTATGTTGAAAAAAGTCTTCTCAGCCTTATTTGTACTATTTGCGTTTTACGGACTCTCTCAAAGTCCTAAAAAGCACATTGATAGTTTAAAACAAGTTTTGGCTTCAAATCCTAAAGATTCCATTCGGGTTAAATCGTATAGCGATTTATGTTGGTATTATCGAACGGTTTCGGCCGACTCAGCTTTCGCCTACGGAAAAAAAGCGCTTAGCCTAGCAAAACAAACCAAAAATGAGCAGGGTATTGCCCAAGCTTATAACGATTTGGGTATTTTATATTATGATATTTCCGATTTTAATACGGCCATCGCCTACTACAAAAATGCGATGGACTACCGTGAAGGAGTAAAAGATTCCATGGGCATGGCTAGTGCCTATAATAAATTAGGAATTGCCTATAAACGGTTGTTTAAAATGGATTCCGCCATATTTTATGCTACCAACGCATTAAAAATATATCAGGCTAAAAACCATTTAAAATATGCGTCAATCATAAAAAATAACATAGGGAATATATATCACGATCTCAAGCAGTACGATAAAGCTCTAGAAACCTATTTAGAAGTAGTAAGCACTTATAAAGGCATTAACGATTTAATTGGATTGTCTCATTCATATACCAACATAGGTAATGTTTATTTGTCTTTAAAAGATACTGTACAATCTTTAAACTATTACAAAAAGGGTGTTGAGATATCTAAAAGTAACGGTTTTAAAAAGGAGCTTGGTACACTTTACAATAATATTGGCGGAATTTATAAAGAGCAAAATAAATACCGTGAAGCTATGGAAGCTTTTGAAAAATCCTTAAAAATAAGACAAGAAATTCGTGACAATTATGGCGTGGCAAGTACGGTAATTAATATGGGGAGTGTACTTGTTTCCACTGGAGCGCTGCGTAGCGCCGAAAAAAATTTGAGATTAGGACTAAAACTGGCTAAAGAAACCGATGCAAAAGAACTTCAACAAGGGGCCTATAGTTCATTGTTATCGTATTATGCAATTAAGAAAAATGCAGACAGTGTACTTCATTACCAAAAGCTGTACAAAAGTATTCAGGACTCTATTTTTAGTGATCGCGTAACAAAAGAGGTGGCCGAGATTCAGGAAAAATACAATGCCTCACAACGAGAAAAGCAAATTTTAATGCAACGTACCAATTTGGCCGAAAAGGAGCTGGATATCTCTAGGAAAAATATGCAGTTGTTGGGTTTAGGGGTGTTGGTAGTTGTTGCCTTACTATTGGGTTATATGCTCTATGCAAAACAAAAACTAAAAACCCGTCAGTTACGAAAGGAAAGTGAGCTAAAAGAGGCTTTAATCAAAATAGAAACACAAAACAGATTACAAGAGCAACGCTTAAGAATATCAAGAGATTTGCACGATAATATTGGCGCCCAACTTACTTTTATTATTTCGTCTGTAGAGAATTTGCAGTACGGATTTAAAATAACCAACGAAAAACTAACCGATAAGTTAAATGGTATCAGCAATTTTACAAAAAAAACCATTGCTGAGTTACGCGATACGATTTGGGCCATGAATAAAAGAGCCATTACTTTAGAGGATTTACAGGCGAGAATATCCAATTTTATCGATAATGCCAACTTGTCGTCTAGCGGAATTAACTTCGAGTTTAATGTCAATTCAAATGTGGAAAAAACGGTAGGATTTACATCGGTAAAAGGTATGAATATTTATAGAATTATGCAGGAATCTATTAACAATGCTTTAAAATATGCCCAGCCAACAGTAGTCCAAATCGATATAAAAAAAGACAAAGGCAAGATTGTGTTTGCTGTTACCGATAACGGGGTTGGGTTTAACGAAACCGAAGTAGAAAAAGGTAACGGCCTTAACAATATGCAAAAACGCGCAGACGAAATAGGGGCCGTTTTAAAAATAGAAAGTCGTCTTAATTCGGGAACAAAAATAGCTTTAACCTGTTAAAAATCTGTAATGTGAAAATAAAAATAGCCATAGCAGACGATAACACATTTTTAATAAACATGGTGGCCGAAAAATTATCATTTTTTGATGATTTGGAATTAAAATTTTCTGCCTTGAACGGTGCTGTTTTGCTTGAAAAAATTGAAGAAAATCATAATATTGATGTGGTTTTAATGGATATAGAAATGCCTGTTTTGAACGGTATCGATGCCACCGAACAGATTAAGAAAAAGTATCCGCATATTAAAATAATTATGCTCACTGTGTTTGATAACGACGAGAATATCTTTAATGCCATAAAAGCAGGGGCTGATGGCTATTTGCTTAAAGAGATTAATGCAAAAGGTTTGCAATCGGGTATTATTGAAACACTAAATGGAGGTGCTGCAATGAATCCGTCAATTGCATTAAAAACCCTAAAATTGTTAAGAAATCCGTTCGAAATTCAAGGGGAGCAAGAAAAGGAAAATATAAAATTAACAGGAAGGGAAATAGATGTTTTAGAGCAGCTGAGTAAAGGGTTAAGTTATAACGCCATTGCCGATAACCTTATTCTGTCGGTAGGCACGGTAAGGAAACATATTGAAAATATCTACAAAAAACTACAAGTTCACAACAAATTAGAGGCGGTACAAAAGGCTAAAAAAAATAACTTGATTTAATAATTGCTTAACTCCGCGTTAATATTTAAAATGCTTAAATAGCATAATTTTACACCGTAAATAAAAAATAGTTTTTGCATTAGTTAGACTTCATATGTCGAAGGAAACTAATGTTTTTTTTGCTGTTTATACAAATGCCTATTCTAAACTCCAACGGTAATTTTTTAAGCGGTTTCTTGCCAAATTATTTATAAATTAGCTTTATGAGAAAAATTCTATTTGGCGTTGTTATTACCTTGGTCGTGCTTTTTACTTTAAAATATTGTGGAGAAAAAAAAGAAGACAAAATAGTGCTCCGCGAAAATTCGGCGCTTATCCAAAAGCAAATAAAAAACGTTGGTAAACTAATCGTAACCGAAGGCCATTTCAGTGAGGTGTTTAATTATAAAAATTCAAAGGATATTTTTGGAGATTACCTCACCGTTGAAAAAAAGGCTCTTGTTGTTGTAAATGCCGATGTAACGGTAGCCTACGATTTAAGTAAAATTGAATTTGAAATCAATGAAGAGACCAAAACACTAACCGTTCTTAACATTCCAGATGAAGAAATAAAGATTAGTCCAGATTTTGAGTATTACGATATCCAAGCAGACTTTTTAAACCCGTTTGAAGCCAAAGATTATAATGACATAAAAAATATTGTAACAGCTTCATTGAATAAAAAAATCGCCGCTTCAGATTTAAAGAAAAATGCCAAAAATCGATTGATTAGTGAGCTTTCAAAATTCTATATATTAACCAATTCTTTAGGTTGGACCATGACATACAATCATATCCCAATTTCTACACCCGAAATGCTTGAAAAAATAAATTTATAATTTGCTTTTCAGGCTAATCCAACCGCCACCATTAGTAGCGTCAATATTGTTAAGATTTAAAAATTTGGCGGCTTTGGCCGATCTTACACCGCTTTGGCAGCAAACTACCACCGGCTTGTTTAGGCGCTTAATTTTATCTACGTTTTCGGTTAAATCATCCAAAGGTACGTGCATGGCATTTTCAATATGCCCGGCATCCCACTCTCTTTTGCTCCTAACGTCTAAAATTATGGCTCCTTTTTCCAAATATCGCTTTACCTGTCGCTTTTTTGATCCAAAAATAAAATCTAAAAATCCCATAATTTTTACTTTTTTTAAAACTAGCTAAATAATTTTACAAAATGAAATTTGTATATTCCTCATTTAAATAATTCCTAAAAAAAACATGGAAAACCCTTATGTTACGCTCACAATAGACAATGGTGTAGGTTATGTTGAGTTTTTTCACCCTAGTAGAAACGCTATGCCCACAGAGGTGCTCAATAATTTGGAGCAAACCATAATTGAAGCGGGTAACAACAAGAGTATAAAAGTAGTTGTTTTAAAAAGCGGAGGTAACCGAACGTTCTGTGCAGGTGCCAGTTTCAATGAGCTTATTGCGATTGAAGATTCTAAAACTGGAAAACAATTTTTTATGGGGTTTGCCAATGTAATAAATACCATGCGTAAATGCCCTAAACCAATTATTGGCAGAGTGCAAGGAAAAGCCGTAGGCGGTGGTGTAGGGCTAATTGCTGCAGCCGATTATTGTTTGGCAACAACATACGCCTCTATCAAATTAAGCGAGCTTAGTATTGGTATTGGCCCTTTTGTGATAGAACCAGCGGTGTCTAGAAAAATAGGAAGTACGGCTATGTCCCAAATGACAATTAATGCAGAAGCATTTTTTTCGGCTGAATACGGAAAAGACAAAGGGTTGTTTGCTGAAGTGTTTGAAACCACCGAAGCATTAGATGAAGCCGTAAAAAGTTTAGCCGAAAAACTAGCTGCATATAATCCCGAAGCTTTAAAAGAAATGAAAAAAGTATTTTGGAAAAATACCGATCATTGGGATGACCTGTTGCCAGAAAGAGCCGAAATTAGCGGCCAATTGGTTTTAAGTAAGTTTACCAAAAAAAACTTAAAGCGATTTAGGTAGCAATTAAAATAATGTCAACTGAACTTGTTTTAAGGCACGTCATTAATACAGGTTTTACAAAGAGTTTAGAGTGAAGAAATACTTTGCTTATTGTGAATTATTTCCAGACCATTGTCAATCAAGTGTCCTAAATTTGGGCTGTTTTGTTTTATGTTTTTCAGGTGTTCTAAAATAATTTCGCATAATTTCTTTTCATTACCATTAAAGGCTAATTCATAAATTTCAACAGGGAGTAGCCAATCGTTGGGGTGTTTTTCAATGAGTTGCTCTAAAACTTTGGTCCTTGAAATAGTACGATTTTTACCTTCTCTGTAATCTCTAACTTGTTGGTATAGTGTTTCGAGTTCAATACGTTCTTTAGATTTTTTAATGTGAATAGTTTCCGAAGACGGTTTGTGGGTTATCAAATCAAAACTATTGTAGTCGGCCGGTCCCGCAAAAGCTGATGTTATTTCTTTGCCAATTGCCATATGATAAATGCCACATTCAGGTTTAAATAACAATTTATCGAGGTGTTTAACCGTACAGTTTTTAAAACTGATTAAAATAATTTTTCCTTGAAGGTTGCGTTTGCCGGTAATAATTTCACCAGTTACGGTTATGTCACCTTCAAATTCTAAAGTTGTACTTTTTTCTTCGTAAATATTATAGGCATTTAAATCTCTAGGGCTCATATCTTCAATGGCTAAATTAATGCCTTTTAGTTTGCCAATAGGAAAACCAAATTGCTTGGAGTGTACATTGATACCATGGCCAACAAGCTCTTTTTCTCGGTAAGAAAGGGCTGTTTTTCCACAAGTTTGAACGTAAATGGGCTTTCCTTCATGCTCAAAAACCTCGTTGAAGATGCCTGATATTTGTAACCCTGTACTGAGTTCTATCGTGCCTAAAGCTTCAGATTCTATAAGCTTCTTTACACCCGATAGACCACCTTTGCGTAGCACCATGGTGTTTGCAAATTCTTCTAAAACTAAGCTAAGATGTGCAAAATCGGGTGTTACAAAAAGTTGTGGTTGGGGTTTGGTAATGTCAAAATCTTGGTAAGCGGCTTCAATGGTGTAGGCTTCTTTTTTGACTTCATCGGTTAGGCACCAAGCACTTTCGCCAATAGATGATAGAAGTCCCGCACCATATATTTTCGGGTTGTCAATTGTGCCTATCAAGCCGTATTCTACGGTCCACCAATGTAAATTTCTTATCAGGGCCATTTCACTTGGTTTTCCCATGTTTTTTTGAAGGCTTTCTACTTTTTTTTCCGCGGAAGCGATATCACCTGTATTGCTGTTGGGCGCTTCTTTTATAATAGATAAATGCCTGACGGCTTCGTAAAGCTCGTAGTCTTTGGCAGATGAGATTGCCTTACAGCCAATTTCTCCAAAGCGCCGTAAATACTCGGCATATTCGGGGTTAGCTATTATTGGGGCATGACCGGCACCCTCATGGATAATGTCTGGGGCAGGGGTGTATTCAATATGTTCCAATTGCCTGATATCGCTGGCGATTACCAAAACATTGTAGGCTTGAAACTCCATAAAAGCGTTGGGTGGAATAAAACCATCAACGGCAACGGCTGCCCAGCCTATGTCTTTTAAAATGCGGTTCATACCGTACATGTTAGGTATGCTGTTAACCGATATGCCCGTTTGGTTTAGTCCCACAACGTAAGATTTGTGAGCCACTTGACTTAAAAAGTCAACATTTTTGCGCATAACGTAACGCCAAACGGCTTGATCGACCGCAGAATATTGCTCGTAATTTTGCGGCTTTATAAACTGCTTTAAATGTTTGGGTAAACGATTTAAAATAGGATTGGTCTCAATGTTATTGGGCATGGTCTGGATTTCTAAGTGAACTAATATAAAAATACGAAATATTCATTAAATGAAGGTTTTTATTGATTTAATCTAATTACTGTTATTTGAAACTACAGGAATACTGAATATTTTTAAATATTTTACAAAAACAATCGTTATTTAAAAATTAAGAAGTTATGTATAGTTGCCGAACAAAAATTATTGATGTTTACGAAGCCGACATGGTTACAGCCCTTTTAGTTTTAGGTTTTCAACATTTTTAGAAAATGAAACTTGATTTATATGGAATATATACCCAGAGCTGCGAGGTGAAGAAAGGGAAGAAGGTTTGAAAGTCCTTGATATTTTAGGGGGATATGAAATAATTGGATAAAGAGGTGGGAATACTTTCGTATAAAGACAAACAAGGAAAATACGGCCGCTACTTGGCTAATATCGTATTAGAAGATGGTTTAGAAGTCAACCAATGGTTAGTGGATAATGGCCATGCCAAACCTTATTTTCCATAAAAAAAGTACCAAATTGGTACTTTTTTGTGTTTTATTGTTGCGTATTGGGCGGATATTTCATCATTATTTCAGAAACAAATTCTTTAATACGTTCTTCCTTTTTCTCAACATTTTTGCTCAGATACCCTGTGCCCATACCTTGCCAAACCAGTTCTTTTTTATCGGCATCAATAAGGTCTATGTAAAGCGTTCCTTGGGTGCTCACCGATGTGCTAGGTTGGTTCCAACCCCATCCCCAACCGGGTCCGAAGCCGCCCCAAGGGCCCCAACCGCCCCATCCCCAGGCACCGTAGCCCCAGGCGTTGTTATATACATCAACACGTTGTTGTGATTTTGTAAACAGGCTTACTAATAAATCGGGGTTTTCAGATTTGGTAAAGCCTTTGGCTAATAGTTCGGCCTCTATGGCACGTAAAATGCGGCGTTTGTCTAAATCGCTTATTTCGGCTTTATCAATGCCCGTTTTAAAAAAGGCAAAGGTTTTGTAATCGCTAAACGTTGCATTTTTATCATAATCGGCAGCTGTTCGGATGGAACTGCACGAACTCATCACAAGTAGCAAAGCTAAAAGCGGTATGGTTTTTAGTAATTTTTTCATAGCAGATTAAAATTAATAGTTCTAATGCATTTGTTACAAAGAAAACGGTTCATTTTTCTTTACTTATGTAGCATCAATAATCATACCAAGTAAAGGTGCCGATTATTTACTAGTTTTTTATGGTATTCGTCTTTAAGCTATAACCATAAGGGCAGTGTCTGCATCCGCTTTCGCAACAATAGCCTCTTTTTAAGTGATATTGCTCGGTAAAACAGCGGTAACCTTCGGGCGTTAAATAATAATCGCCTTCTTCAATAGGGATAATTTTTTTCATTTATACAAAGATAATGTAATTTGGTTTGATTTTTGAGCTGGCCAAAGCATGATATTTATTTCAAAATTTTTAGTTCCGAATGGGTATACAGGAATTGCCTTGTTTCCCTTTGTTTTTATAAAATCGAAACATTTTGCTAAAAATAGAGTTCTTTTAAATCACGAAAGAATTCATTTAAGGCAACAATTGGAACTATTGGTAATTCCATTCTATATTTTTTATGTTTTAGAGTTTGCTATCCGCTTATTTTATTATAAAAGTCGTAAAATGGCCTATAAGAATATCTCTTTTGAACGGGAAGCTTACCAAAAAGAATGCTGTTTAGAATATCTCGATAAACGCCCTATTTGGGCTTTTTTAAAGTATATTCGCAATAATGGAATTTCAACTTCAAAATAGCATAAACCAACGCGTAGCATTGCCTAAAAGTATGGACGTTGAATTGTTTTTGAAACGCGAAGACCGCATCCATCCTTTTGTTTCTGGTAACAAATACCGTAAATTAAAGTACAACTTATCTGAAGTAAAAAAACAGGGATTTACTACACTGTTAACCTTTGGTGGCGCATTTTCAAACCATATAGCTGCAGTAGCTTCGGCAGGAAATAGCATTGGTTTTAAAACCATTGGTATTATTCGTGGCGAAGAGTTGAAAAGTAAAATAAACGTCAACCCAACCTTGGGCTTTGCAAAACAAAAAGGCATGCAACTCGAGTTTGTGTCGCGCGAGTTTTACAGAGAAAAACACTCTACAAGGTTTCTGAACATTCTAAGGGAAAGGTTTGGCGATTTTTATTTGATTCCAGAGGGGGGAACTAATAATTTGGCTGTTAAAGGTTGTGAGGAAATTTTAACGGAAGATGATAAGCAGTTCGACTTTATTTGTTGTTCGGTTGGAACGGGAGGTACCATTTCGGGGCTTATCAATTGTTCAAAAGTCCGTCAACAAGTTTTAGGTTTTCCAGCTCTAAAAGGTGACTTTTTACAGCAAGATATTAGTAAATTTGCAAACAAGAACAATTGGGAACTCATTACCAATTACCATTTTGGAGGCTACGCCAAAATAAATGAAGAATTGGTGACGTTTATCAATAGGTTTAAAAATAATTTTTCTATACCGCTAGACCCCGTTTATACGGGAAAAATGATGTATGGTATTTTCAATATGATTGAGAAAAAATATTTTCCTGAAGGATCCAAAATCTTGGCAATTCATACCGGTGGTTTGCAAGGGGTTGAAGGTATGAATGCGTACTTGAAAAAGAAAAAACTACCAATAATTATTTGATGATGAAAAAAATAATCATAATGCTTTGTATTGGGGGCGTAATTTTTAGTTGTAAGTCTAAAAAAGCGATCGTAACCAGAAAAACAAACGAAACTACAAGGCAAATTGACAAGACTGAAGAAAGTAAAACCGTTATCCCGGTAGAGGCGCCTAAAACGTATGCTAACAGCACCGAAAGGTATATCGATACATATAAAGAGGTTGCACAAAGTGAAATGAAACTGTATGGTATTCCAGCAAGTATCACTCTAGCTCAGGGTATATTGGAATCGGCTTCGGGTACAGGGCGATTGACTGTTGAGGCGAATAACCATTTTGGAATTAAATGCCACGAATGGACGGGAGCTAAAATTTATCACGATGACGATAGGCGACAAGAGTGTTTCAGGAAATATAAAGATGCTAAATACTCGTTTCGTGATCATTCGTTATTTCTAACAGAGCGTAAGCGTTATTCCAAGCTTTTTACTCTTAAAAAAGAAGATTACAAAGGGTGGGCCAGAGGATTGAGGGCTGCAGGGTATGCAACTGACAGAAGGTACCCTGAAAAACTGATTAGTTTAATAGAGCGCTATAATTTATATGAATACGACAAAGCCATCATGGGAGATTCTTACAAAGTGTACAAACCAGAATTGACCCAAAACAAACAAACTACATATACCGTTTCAAAAGGCGATACCCTGTATTCTATTTCCAAAAGATATAATACAACAGTTGAAGAACTTCAAAATTTGAATGGTTTAAGCGGAACGACTTTAAGTATCGGACAAATTTTGTTGGTGAAACCCACATCAAAAAACTAAAACCCAATATGATTTATAAACGAAGCAGCGCATTGTTCGCTGATGCAGAAAAAGTAATTCCTGGCGGTGTAAATTCTCCTGTTCGCGCTTTTAAAGGCGTTGGCGGCACCCCTATTTTTGTGAAAGAAGCCAAAGGCGCTTATTTGTACGACGAAGATGGCAATAGGCTTATAGACTACATCAATTCCTGGGGTCCCATGATTTTAGGGCATGCCTACAAACCCGTTGTTGATGCTGTTGTTGAAAAAGCCAGAAAAGGGACATCGTTTGGAACACCAACAGAAATTGAAACTAAAATTGCAGAACTGGCGGTTTCGATGGTGCCTAATATAGATAAAATACGTTTTGTGAATTCGGGTACAGAAGCCTGTATGAGTGCTGTGCGCTTAGCTCGCGGTTTTACGGGAAAAGATAAAATTATAAAATTCGCAGGGTGTTACCATGGACATTCCGATTCGTTTTTAATACAGGCGGGCAGTGGCGCTAGTACATTTGGTACGCCTAATAGTCCTGGGGTAACACAGGGTACAGCAAAAGACACCTTGTTGGCCAAGTACAACGATATTGACAATGTAAGAGAATTAATTGAAGCTAACCAAGGCGAAATAGCTTGCGTTATTATTGAGCCGGTTGCAGGTAATATGGGATGTATTCCGCCAAGATCCGGTTTTTTGGAGAACTTAAGAAAGTTATGCGGCGCGAATAATATTTTGCTAATTTTTGATGAGGTTATGACAGGGTTCCGTTTGGCTAAAGGAGGGGCACAAGAGTTTTTAAAAGTAGATGCCGACATCGTTTGTTTCGGAAAAGTAATTGGTGGCGGTTTGCCTGTTGGTGCTTTTGCATCGAGAAACGAAATTATGAATCATTTAGCACCGTTGGGGCCTGTTTATCAAGCGGGGACCCTAAGTGGTAATCCGTTGGCCATGGCGGCAGGTTTAGCAATGCTAACAACCCTTAATAACGATAACGAAATCTTTAATCGGTTGGCCGAAAAAACGGAATACCTCCACCGGGGTATTGCCAAGGTTTTAGGTGATAACAATATAGCGCACACCATTAACCGAACGGGGTCCATGATATCCGTACATTTTGATAAAGATGAGGTTGTGGATTTTGACACTGCGGCAAAAGGGAACAATGCTACTTTTAAAAAGTTTTTTCATGGGATGCTTAAAGCAGGTGTTTATATTGCGCCAAGTGCCTTTGAAACTTGGTTTATAACCGATGCGCTAACGTTTGAAGATTTAGATTTCACGATTAACGCTGTAAATGAGGTTGCAAAAAGTTTATAAAAAGAGAAAACGCATTTCCGAGAAATTAGAAATGCGTTTTCATCAACAAACTAAACTAAAATCAACCAAATTTTATTTTTTGTAAACTTTCTTTTTCATAGCCATTTTTTTCTGTTTCTTTTTCATGGACCTTTTGGCTAGTGATTTTTCCCATTTTGCGTATTGCTCCTCGTTTAAAATCTTCTTCATTTTGGCTTTCATCGCAATTTGATGATCTAATCTGGCATTCATCATTTTCAAACGCTTTTCTTTTGTTGGTCTTTCAGATGTCCCATTTTCTTTTCTAGCTTTCCAAGTTTCTTGCATTTCCTTTCGCTTGGTAGCATTTTCTAGGTTTATTTTATAAATCTGGTCTTGTTGCACCTTGTTTAAGTCTAAATTCAAGGTCATACGCTTTGTTTTCAGTGTGGCAGATTCCTCGGGCGTTAAAGTATGCATTAAGTGCATTTTGTCTTTTCCACCGGGTTTAGGAGCCTGTTGTGCAAATGCAGTGCCTTGTGCCAAAACAAAGGCTATTGCAATGATTATCAGTTTTTTCATTTTAATTGTTTTTTAGGTCCTTACTGCTTTTAAGACCATTAAAAATGAAAAAGGTTTAAGCCAGCTCAGTTTTTTAACTAAAGTTAACAATTGTATTGCGTTAAAATGAATTATTTAAGCAGGGGAACCCTTAAACTGATGCCCGTTTGAAAATCTGGCGCATTGTTTACTTCAAAATCTTCTTTAATGTAGATTGAAAGTTGAAAATTGGGCCTGCCATAGGTGTAAACAAAATTCCAGTTTTGGATAGTACTGTAAAGTGTATAGACTCCATTTTGCCAACCTCCGTTTATTTCGCGCCATTTGCCCAACAGTTTAAAATAGCCGTATTCTTCTTTTTTGTTGTAACGCGTTTGTGACTGAAAGTTTATTCCGAAAGCATTGTAATTACCTTTTTGGGTGTATTTTGTGATTTCAAAATTGGCTTCAAGCGTGCCTAAATATTTATTGTTGCCCAGGTCGATTACGTCCTTGAAATTAATAAGATTTTTTCTAAGTACATTGGCGCCAAAGGCCACATTGATGTCGTAGTTGTTTTTTAAGTTGAATTTTTTAATGGTATTTACCGACAAACCAGCATCTATTGACGAATTAAATCTTGAGGTGTTAAGTCCTAAATGACTTCCAAAATTGATAAATATATTGTGGGTTTTGTTAAATGAGAATTTAGGATAATAGTAGTGGCTTAGCTCAATACCGCCAAGGAAAAAGTTGTTTTGCCTTAATGTCATTGTGTTTCCGTTTCGGTCTAGATACCGAAAATTTACTTGGTTCAAGCCATAGTAGCGCCTGCCATAGGGGTCTTCGCCGCCAGCTATATGGCTATGAAACCATTCGATAGATTCGTCGCTTGTAAAAAATGAAAAAGGGTATTTACCCTTGGTAATTAAGTAAGACCTAAAGTTTAAACTGAGTTCGTTTTGTTTATTTATAGGTATGTCGAACTTTACTCTAAACTCCTTTATAACGGCATCAACAACTATATTCATATAATCTGCGGGAGTAGTTTCTTGGTCGAGAAATGTAAACCTACGGTCGTGCCAAATTACTTGAGACATCTGTTTTCTAATTTCAGGGTCTTTAGGATAATATGCTTCTACATACGGATGAAATATGTTGCCGCTAGCATGATCAATAGTTAACGTTGGCGTTTTTGCAGGTGAATATTTAAAGTTTGTGTTTAGTCTAGAACTAAAAATGCCAAAATGATGTGTTGCTAAAAAACTAGGGTTTCTTATACCATTTTTAAATATAAGAGTATCTCGTTCTTGAGCGTTTGCAGTATTAAGGCCAAGCAAGAATACAATGAAGCAAAATAGTTTTTTTAGCATCGGGCAAAAATAAATAATTATGAATGGCCTATTCAAATCTTCTTAAAAAATTTAACATATTGATTAAGCACTCTTAATGAAGTTATAAATCTGTAAAATAGAGTGTTAAACATTTCAAAAATACTTTAATAGTTGAAAAATATTGCGTCTATTTGTAGTGTTAGTTTAGTTAGTGCATTGTGAAAATGCAGAAAAGTTAAAGTTTAGTTTGTTAATGAAAGCCAGTTATTTTATAACTGGCTTTTTGTTTTTAATGGTGGTTATGTAAGGGCATATACATGTTTTACTGATTAATGTATAATCTCTATTTATTCGTTTCCAAAATAGAAAAACAATAATTTGTATAGGTGTTCTTTTTTAAATGGTTTTGAAAGATAATTGTTCATGCCACTTTCTAGAGCTTTATCGATGGCTTCCGTTGTTACATTTGCTGAAAGCCCAAAAATGATAACTTCATTATTGTGTTTTCTAATCTCTTTTGTAGCTTCCCATCCATCCATTTCTGGCATGTGGATATCCATAAAAATTAACTGGTAGTCCTTTTGGCTAAATTTATCAAGAGCCAGTTTTCCGTTTTTTGCCGAATCGGCTTCAATACCTATATCTTCAAGGAATTTTTTAAGAACTATAACGTTTAGATTGTTGTCATCAACTATTAAAACATTTAGGTCGGTATGGTTAATTTTCTTGCTTGATGGGGTGTTTTTTTCTGGGGCTTGATTTTTAGCAATAGGGAACACCATGTTAAACTTAAACGAGGTACCTTCGTTTGGAGTACTATTAACCATTATCTGTCCTCCCATCATGTTAATTAAAACTTTGCAAATAGCGAGGCCTAAACCACTGCCTTCGTATTGTTTTTTTACGGTGTTTTCAACTTGCGTAAACCTATCAAAAATAGTGTTTATTCTATCTTCAGGAATGCCAATCCCTGTATCCTTAATCGTTAATTTTATATTTAATTTGTTTCCAGGCAGTAGCGCTTCACTGTAGCTTAAACTCACACCTCCTGTGTTGGTAAATTTTAGACCGTTTTTTACAATATTGTTTATTACTTGAATAAACTTGCTTTCATCTCCAATAACATTTAGCCCATGTACATTTTTAATGTTGGAATTTAGATAAAGATTCTTTTTTAAAAAGATGAATTGGTTAACATCTAATAAGTCTTTTATTTTTTCAAGTGGGTTAAAGTTGGTTTGGATAAGTTCGGTTTCGCCAGATTCTATTTTTTCAATATCTAATATGTCGTTTATAATATTTAATAAGTTGTTTGACGATTTTTCCATTAGCCCTAAATACTCATGATCTGTTCTGTTTAGTTTGCTGCCTTTCAAAACTTCAATAAAGCCTAAAATGGCGTGGAGAGGAGTTCGTATTTCGTGGCTCATGTTCGAGAGGAATTCCGATTTAGCTTTCGAGGCTTTTTCTGCACGGTTACGTTCAATATTTAATTTTTCGTTGGTATGCTGTAGCTTGGCGTTTGATTGTAAAGCCAATTTGGTTCCCGCTCTTGCCCTTAAATAAAAGTAAACTAAAAAGCTGGTTAAAAAACAAAACACAAAACCAATGCCCAAAGCAATGTTTGTAATTAGCCTGTTATCTAAATCTAAAAGCTTATTGCTTGCGTATACTGCCAATTGCCATTCCTGATTATCTAGGTTATCGACTAAAATGTATTCTTTGTAGAACAGGTTTTTTTCTTTTTCAATTTTGTTTCCGGTATTAAGGCTGTAGAAAAGGTTGTTTTTATGGTCGCGTAATTCAATAGAATATTGGCCTTCAAGACTTGTGGCCAATTTGTTGAATTTTTTCCTAAAATCCATGCCACCGGTTATGGTGCCTTGAAATTGGCCCTGAAAGTTAACAGGGAAATCTACTAAAAAAGCATGTCCGCTTTGTGTGAGCTTAACCCAGTGTGTGATGTTTGCCGAATTGTTCTCGCGATGTTTTAACCATTCGTCCCGGCGGTAATCTAACTGAGAAATATCTAGGTTTAAAGCATCTTCATTGCCTTTTAGCGGCATTATTTTTCGAATTACCATCGTGCTGTCTATCCATTCGAGAAATTTAAACGAAGGGTTTTGTTCGATAAGCATGCTAGCATCCTTTTCCCAATGGTTAAGGTATAAGCCATTGGTGAACTCAATCCTGTTTTTAAGGTTCTGGATTTGAGCTAAATCGGTTTCAACAATGTTTTTAAACTCCTTAGAAATAAGCCTTCCGGTTTGGATAACATTGTCTTCAATGAGCTTATTATTGCTTTTTGCGTATTTATTCCAAACTGTTAAAACAATTAGCAATGTTATAATAAACGATGCCAAAGGTAAAAGAATAACTTTTTTGTTGAGCTTGCTTAACATTGCATTTATAAGTTAGGGGCTATTTAAGAGAGAAGTGCAATAGCGTTGTGATTGTAAGCTACAATAGGTGTTGCATAGCAACTATAATTGGTGTCGAATTTATAATATTTTTTTTGAATTTAAAAAATAAAGGTTTTTGCTGAAAGGGGGATTTTAAATTTAAACCATCTCAACAAATAACCCATCCTCTGTTTTTTCAACTTTCGCTAAGTTATTTTTGGTGAGTTCTTTTATGGTTTTGTCCCATTTTTTGTTCGAAAGCCCAGATTGTGTTTTTAAATCTACAAGTTCGAGTTTTTCCGATTTTTTCAATATTTCAATAACAGCTTTCGCATCTTCACTAACGGCTATGGCTTTTTTCTCAGGTCGCATTTGAGGGAAAAACAATACCTCTTGTATCGACTGGTTGTTAGTTAAAAACATAATTAAACGGTCCATGCCAATACCCATGCCCGATGTAGGTGGCATACCATATTCTAAAGCACGAAGAAAATCGTAATCGATAAACTCGGTCGCTTCATCATCACCTTTTGCTGCCAATTTTAATTGGTGTTCAAAACGTTCGCGTTGATCAATAGGATCGTTAAGTTCAGAATAGGCGTTGGCAATTTCTTTACCACAGACCATAAGCTCAAAACGTTCGGTCAATTCTGGGTTGTCTCGATGTTCTTTACAAAGCGGGCTCATTTCCTTTGGGTAGTCTGTTATGAAGGTTGGTTGGATGTAATTACCTTCACATTTTTCGCCGAATATTTCATCAATTAATTTGCCTTTGCCCATGGTTTCATCTACTTCAACACCTAGGTCTTTAGCTGCCTGACGTATTTCAGCTTCAGTTTTTCCCGTGATGTCGAAACCTGTAAAATGCTTTATGGAATCGGCCATAGTTACTCTGGCATAAGGCGCTTTAAAGTCTATTTCGTGTTCGCCAAAAGTTACTTTTGTGGTTCCGTTTACTGCAGTAGCACAATGTTCTAAAAGACGCTCGCAAAAATCCATCATCCAATTGTAGTCTTTATAGGCTACATAAATTTCCATGGCGGTGAACTCTGGGTTGTGGGTTCTGTCCATCCCTTCGTTCCTGAAATTTTTAGAAAACTCATAAACACCATCAAAACCACCTACAATTAGTCTTTTTAAATACAATTCGTTGGCAATTCGCATGTATAACGGAACATCGAGCGAGTTGTGGTGCGTTACAAATGGTCGTGCAGCAGCACCTCCCGGAATAGGTTGTAAAACAGGAGTTTCTACTTCAAAATAACCAGCGTCATTAAAAAATTGACGCATGGCATTAAATAGTTTTGTGCGTTTTACAAATACATCTTTTACTTTCGGATTTACCACTAGATCGGCATACCGTTGTCTGTAACGTTGCTCGGGATCAGTAAAGGCATCGTATATTTTGCCATCCTTTTCTTTTGGAACAGGTAGTGGTTTTAAAGCCTTACTAAGCAGTGTAAAATCTTTAACCTTTATTGTTTTTTCGCCGACTTTGGTTTTAAACAATTCGCCTTCAATGCCTATAAAGTCACCAAAATCGAGCAATTTTTTAAAAACATCGTTGTATTTGGTTTTGTCTTCACCGGGGCAAATTTCGTCACGGTTAAAGTATATTTGGATTTTTCCTTCAGCATCCTGTAATTGCGCAAAACTTGCTTTACCTTGAACTTTAACCATCATTAAGCGTCCTGCAACCACGACTTGTTTGCCTTCTTCAAATAGGTCTTTTACCTCTTTAGAAGTATGGGTTACGGGGTACAGTTCGGCTGGATAAGGATTGATTCCTAAATCGCGAAGTTTGTTTAATTTCTCTCTTCTAACTAATTCTTGTTCTGAAAGCTGCATGCTAATTATTGATTTTGAATTTTGCCTTTTTTAAAGACGAGTGCAAAATTACGTTATTTTCAAAAAATTAGCATACAACTATCACATAGATTTTTTTTGTAAATAATATATGTTCAAATTATTTTTCAGCTGGTACAGGTTCTGGTTTTAAAACCGTACCTTTTATTCTGATAACCTTTGAAGGTTCTGTAGCGTTAGATAGTACTGTAATGGTTTTTTTGAAGGCGCCAATTCTATTTGTGGCATATTTCACCTTAATTTCGCTGGACTCTCCAGGTAAAATTGGCTCTTTTGCGTAAGAAGGAACGGTGCAGCCACATGATGTTTTTACGTTTGAAATTACAATAGGAGCATCGCCCGTGTTAGTAAATTCAAAAGTACGTTCACCATTGGCTTTATGTTCTATTGTTCCGTAATCAATAACATCGGTTTTAAAGGATAGCACTCCAACTTTTTCATTTTTGGCTTCTTCTTGCGAAAAACTTGTGGCTGAAATAACCAAAAAGGTGAGTAGGATTAATTTGGAAGTTACGGTTTGAGGTAATTTAATGGTTGTATTCATAAGTCTTATTTTTGATTTATATTAACACAAACATCATAAAATACTTTCGTAAAAGAAACTTTTATAGGGTTGAAAAAAGGACTAGTACCGGGGTTGGTATTTTATAAGTTTTTGTTGAACAGTGATTTAGCTTCCTTTCGAGATTGCACGTTTAGTTTTTTGTAAACATTGTTTATGTGTGTTTTTACTGTGCTTATGCTTACAAAAAGTGTGTCGGCAATCTCTTTATTAGTCTTTTCCTGCAGTAGTAAATCCAAAATATTTTGTTCTTGTTTGGTAAGTTGTTCTTTGGCTTTTGAGATTGAATTAATTTTGTCTTTTCTGCTCGAAGACCAAAACCAAATATTTAGCCCTACTGAACCAGCTAGTAAAAAGTAAAGCAAAAAATTCCAGTTGAAATCAGCTTCTGTGGTACTATTGACTATATATTTGTCAGAATTTAATTCAGATTTATACTGCGCGGTATAAGTTGAGTTTGGATAAGTTTTTTTCAATCGGTTTAGCAAGCCTTCGTAATAGTTGTTGTTTTTAAGATCTTCTAAATAATGTTCGTGAAAATTATTGCCCCGATTCGATAAGAAGGCATATATGTAGAGTTCGGCCAGAGGTTCGTTAAGGTTTTTGCCGTAATTTTGAAGTGTTTCAAACCACTTTTTGGTGTTCAGCTTTCGGTTGGCCTCACTTCTAAATTCACTAAAGGCAAATTTCATTTCTTCTTTCAAAGAATCAATTTTTACAAATGCTGCCGATTTTTGGTTTGTTGATTTTATGTCGCAAAACATTTGGTTGCCAAAAGTAACGGGCAATACAATGGTGTCGGTGTTTTTGGCAATAAAAATAACCTCTTTGCTATCGTCGCAGTGCCCGTCAAAATGGTTTTGGTTTTGTTCGTTTTCAAAACAGTTGTCTACATGTATTCTGTAAATGCGGTTTTTGTCTTCCAGTTGGTCGCCTTTAAAGCTGAAATATCCAAGGCTATCGGTAGAGGTTCGGGCCACAATCTGCTCAAAATAAACACCAGAAATTTTTCGGTAGTCTTCAATAGCAGAAAGGTAAACATAGTTGTGCCATTGGTTGTTATCAATATGCCCAGTAAATTTGTATTGGCCTTTAGCTGTAAAGCCAACAAGCAGTAAAAGTAAGATTAGCCATGGTTTTGTCATGGCTACTAAACTAATAATTATTTCTTTAAAATTTTAGTTAATAATAGTGTCGTTTTCTTTGTAACGAAGTCGTGTTTTTTGCGTCATATAGATAATCATCAATCAATAAAATCAAATTTAAAAATGAGTATTTGGAGAGTTATACTTTCAATTATATGTCCGCCCCTTGCTGTGCTAGATAAAGGCTGCGGTTCCATAATTATTGTTTTCTTACTTTGGCTATGCGGTTGGGTACCAGGTGTTATTGCAGCATTGGTTATACTTAACAACCCAAATCGCTAAAACATAAAAATATCGTAATTTTGTTGCCTATGAATAAAACCGTTCAGTTACAGGATTTAGGCTTTAAAGATTACAAACAAACTTGGGATTTTCAAGAAGAGCTTTTTAAAGGTATTGTTGATACCAAAATAAAAAATAGGCGAGAAGATGTCCATAACGAAACGAATAACTATTTTTTGTTTGTTGAGCATCCGCATGTTTATACACTAGGTAAAAGTGGCGATTTGTCAAATTTGTTGCTTGATGAAGAGCAACTAACCGAAAAAGGAGCCACGTTTTATAAAATTAATCGTGGTGGTGATATAACGTATCATGGTCCTGGGCAAATTGTAGGCTATCCCATTTTAGATCTTGATAATTTTTTCACAGACATCCACAAGTATCTTCGATTGCTCGAAGAAATGATTATTTTAACCTTGGCCGAATATGGTTTAAAAGCTGAGCGAAGCGAGGGTGAAACCGGTGTTTGGCTAGATGTAGGCACGCCTTTTGCCCGAAAAATTTGTGCCATGGGTGTACGTGCCAGCCGCTGGGTAACCATGCATGGTTTTGCTTTAAATGTAAATGCTAATTTGGGGTATTTTGATAATATTATTCCGTGTGGGATACGCGGAAAGGCCGTAACGTCTTTAAATGTTGAACTTGGAAAAAAACGAGTGGCTGAAGCTGAGGTTAAAGAGAAGCTATTAAAGCATTTTTCAAATCTTTTTGAAGCAGAATTTGTAAGCGGTTAAAGAACTGTTTACGGCCCATTTTGCCTATTTTTAATTCTTTTCATAATATAACTATAAATGGATGCCAACAAAACCTATTTCGAAACCAATAAACAAACTTGGAACGATAAAGTAAAGGTACACGCTAAAAGTGCTATGTATAATCTTGAAGCGTTTAAACAAGGAAAATCGTCTTTAATGCGCTACGAGTTGGAAGCTTTGGGAGATGTTAAAGGAAAGTCGTTATTGCATTTGCAGTGTCATTTCGGACAAGACACCTTGAGTTGGGGTAGAATGGGTGCCAATTGCACAGGGATTGATATTAGTGAAGAGGGCATCAAATTGGCCAAAAAGCTGAATGATCAATTACAGTTGAATGCCCAATTTGTATGCTGCAATGTATTGGACACCTCAAAATACATTAGTGAGCAATTTGATATCGTGTTTACAAGCTATGGCGTGATAGGTTGGTTACCCGATTTAAAACCTTGGGGAAAAATGATTGCCGAGCGATTAAAAGTGGGCGGTACCTTTTTTATAGCCGAATTCCATCCCATTGTTTGGATGTTCGATTATTTAAGCGAACCACCAAAAATGAGGTACGGCTATATGCAGGACGACGTAATTTACGAAGAATACGAAGGCACTTATGCTAACGAAAATGCTAAAATTACCAGCAAAGAATACGGCTGGAACCACGGATTGAGCGAAGTCATTAACGCTTTAACCGAAGCGGGTTTGCACATAGACTGTTTAAACGAGCACAACGAAAGCCCATACAACGTCTTACCCGATTTAACCAAAACGGAAGACGGTATGTTTGTAACAAAAAACCAATTATACCCTTTGATTTTTACGATTAAAGCAACAAAATTGTAGTGTTCGTTTAACTTCAAGGATATGCGTCGTTTTTTTTAATGACTTATATCCGTCGTTAAACGAAGATAGTTGAAAATTTTTACAAAGTCAAATACGGGTATGGTGTTTTAATGGCTGTCTTCTTTTAAAACCTCAGGCATTTTTGCTTTAAACCGATTCAATCTTGGGATGGATACATTTTTAATATACGGGTGATTGGGATGCCGTTTTTCGTAATCTTGATGGTAGTCTTCGGCAATCCAAAACTTTTGAAACGGGTACACTTCGGCAGCAATTTTAACATTTAATTTTTTAGCCAAGGCCTCTTTTTTCTTTAAAACAATTTGCTTTTGTTCGTCATTCTGGTAAAAAATAATAGAACGGTACTGTGAACCTCTGTCGTTACCTTGACCGTTTACTTGAGTGACTTTCTGCGAAGCAAAATATACATCAACCAAGGTTTCAAAACTAACAACCTTGGGGTCATAAATGATTTCAACAGATTCTGCATGTCCGGTCCTGCCGGTATTACTATCGGCGTAGGTTGGGTTTTGGGTATGCCCGCCAGAATATCCAGAAATCGATTCTTTTACACCTTTTACGCTTTCGTAAATAGCTTCGACACACCAAAAGCACCCGCTGGCAAAATAGGCTTTGGCCAGTCCGTTTTCCATTGGAATTTCAACCGGGTCGGCATTAATTATGGCATCTTGTTTTGGGGTGTTTTGTGCCGAGTTATGGCAACTAAACAATAGAATAAGGGTAATTAAGGGAACTAAGGTTTTCATAGAAGTGTTTTTTATTCTTTATGAGGTAGACGAATAAAAACTAAAAACCTTAAATAAAAAAGCCTTCAATTTTAAAATTGAAGGCTTTTAAATATCTTGAAAATAGACTTAGTTTAATTTGGTAAACAGTTTGCCCATTTTTTCTTTTTCTTCTTCAGCTAAAACCGGATCAACCAAAATACGGCCACTGTGCTCGTCGGTAATTACTTTTTTACGCGATGCAATTTCAACCTGTATTTGTGGAGGAATGGTAAAGAATGAACCACCTGAAGCACCTCTTTCAACGGGTACAACGGCTAAGCCATTTTTTACGTTGGTTCTAATTCTTGTGTAAGCTTTTACTAGACGTTCTTCAATTTGTTTTTTGTATTCTTCCGATTTTTCTAAAAGCGCTTGTTCTTCTTTTTCGGTTTCGGCCAAAATATCATCAAGCTCACCTTTTTTGTGCTTTAAATGCGTCTCGCGCTCTTTTAAACGCTCTTTGGTATCAGCTATAACTTCTTTTTTCTGCTCGATTTGTGCCTTGAATTCTTTTATGTGCTTTTCGGCTAACTCTATTTCAAGCTCTTGGAACTCGATTTCTTTGGTTAGTGAGTTGTATTCTCTGTTATTTCTAACATTTTTTTGTTGCTCACCATATTTTTTAATCAAAGCTTTAGATTCTTCAATTAAATTCTTTTTACCTGCAATATCGTTATCGATAACTTCTAAACTGGCAACAAGTTTTTCTAATCTTATGTTTAATCCAGCTACTTCATCTTCTAAATCGCGAACTTCTAAAGGCAGTTCTCCACGAACATTTCTAATTTCATCAATTCGGGAATCGATGAGTTGTAAATCGTATAAAGCTCTTAAACGCTCTTCTACAGTTGCTTCTTTCTTTTTAGCCATACTTTAAAAATACTTAACAGGATTGGTGTTTGTCTTTGATAAAATGATTGCAAAATTAGGAATTTTTTTTGTAAGATAGGCTACTAAAAGATTTTTTGTGAACTGTTCGCTTTCATAATGGCCAATATCGGCCAAAAGCATGTTGTTTTCGGCTTGAAAAAAGTCGTGATATTTAAGGTCGGCAGTTACAAAAGCATCAGCACCAGCACCTTTGGCAGCCGAAATAGCAAAACTACCCGAGCCCCCTAAAACGACAACTTTCTTGATAGTTTTGCCTAGAAATGCCGAATGGCGTATGCAGGGCGTGCCCATTTTAGTTTTTAAATGCTTTAAGAATGCGGTTTCATCTAAAGGTTTTTTTAATTCGCCAACCATACCAATGCCAATATTTTGGTTTTTGTTTTCTAAAGTGGTTATTTCGTAAGCGACTTCTTCGTAAGAATGCGATTTAAACAACGTTTGGAGCAATTGTTGTTCCAAATGCTTTTCATAAGTAATGGTTATTTTCGTTTCGGCCTCGGTATGTATGTGCCCTTTTTGCCCTTTTGTTGGATTTGAGGCTTCGTTGCCATTAAACGTGCCATAACCTTCTACATTAAAACTACAATCGTCATAGTTTCCAATACTGCCCGCACCAGTTTTAAAAAGCGCCGCTCTTAAGTTATCGGCCTCATCTTTTGGTACATAGGTGGTAAGTTTTTTTATGGTTGCGCTTTGCGGAATTAAAATGCGTTTGTTTTCTAGTTCAAGCTGATTGCAAATCATATCATTTACACCTTGCAACGCATTGTCTAGGGCGGTGTGCATACTGTAGATAGCTATGTCGTGCTTTATGGCTTTAATCACCACACGCTCTACGTACGATTTTCCCGTAAGTTTTTTAAGCCCTTTAAAAATAATAGGGTGAAAACTCACAATTAGATTACAGTTTTTTTCAATAGCTTCATCTACCACGGTTTCAAGTGTATCTAATGTGACCAAAACACCTGTGATGTTGGTGTTTTTGTCGCCCACCAAAAGGCCTACATTATCAAAATCTTCGGCATAAGCCAAAGGCGCCAAGGTTTCTAAGTGGTTTATGACGTCTTGTACAATCATAATAATTTAAGTTTTACTTCAAAGATAAAATAATTACTTTCGCTGTAATGAAAATATTGCGATACTTGCTTTTTCCTGTGGTGCCCATTTATTTTATGGTGACTTGGTTGCGGAATACATTGTATGATTGGGGAGTTAAGAAATCGGTATCATACAACTTTCCTGTGATTTGCGTTGGAAACCTAAGTGTTGGTGGCACAGGAAAAACACCTATGGTTGAATATTTGGTTAAACTATTGAAAGAAGATAAGCAGATTGCAACCTTAAGCCGCGGGTACAAACGTAAGTCTAAAGGGTTTCAAGTTGCTGACAAATATACAACGGTCGAAACCATCGGAGATGAGCCGTTTCAATTCTTCAATAAATTTAAGGATAGTATTGCTGTTGCTGTAGATGCCGACAGACAAAACGGTATTGAAAAGTTAAGAGCGTTAAACAACCGTCCAGAAGTAATTATTCTTGATGATGCTTTTCAGCACAGAAAAGTAAAGCCAGGTTTTAATATTTTGCTTACTACTTTCGCAAACCCTTATTTTAAAGATATTGTATTGCCTACAGGGAATTTACGCGAACCACGCCGTGGAGCAAAACGGGCTGATGTTATTATGGTAACCAAATGCCCTGAACATTTAAATTCGACTAAGAAAGCAGCCATTATTGACCGAATTTCTCCGTTATCGCATCAACAGGTGTTTTTTAGTTCAATCGTTTATTCCGAGATTTTGCTAGCTGAAAATAAAAGTCTGGATGTAAATACATTAAATAATTTTGCCTTAGTTACCGGTATAGCCAATGCCAGCCATTTGGTTAAATTTTTAAAGAAAAAAGGCCTGAAATTTGAACACTTTAATTTTAAAGACCACCACAATTTTGAACCACAGGAGATAAAAACCTTCGTTAATAATGATGTTATTGTTACAACCGAAAAAGATTTTATGAGGTTGAAACAATTTGATGCGTTAAAAGAAAAATTATATTACTTGCCAATACAAGCAACTATTGAGAATGAAAAAGAGTTTAATGCGCTAATTAAGCGTTTTGTTAAGCGCTAGGAGTCTTGTCTTTTTTGCTGGTCAGGGCGTTGTATAATTTTTTCTCGAATTCTTCCTGCTTGAAGGGTTTAGGGATAATGTCGGTAAAACCAGCTTCTTCAAACTCGTGCATTTTGTCTTCAATGGTTACTGCCGTAAGCGCAAAAATGGTGAGTTCTTTGTCAAAAGACCTAACAATTTTTGTGGCTTCAATACCACTAATTCCCGGCATGTGGATGTCCATTAAAACAATATTATAATCATTGGCTTTAATTAGCTCAACGGCATCCTCACCATTGTCTACAATATCGCACTTAAGTTCCATTTTAGTTAAAATTTTCTTGGTAATCATTTGGTTGATTTTGTTGTCTTCAACCACTAAAATTTTAACACTGCTTAGGTCAATTTCGTCTTTGTTGCCATCAAAGTAGGTCGTTTTATTGTCTTCGGCTTCTTTAACAGTCGTTTTTTCAAGAGGAATTTCAAAGTAAAAAGTAGTACCAACGTTAAGTTCACTTTTTACATATATTTTTCCTTTTAAGATATCAATTAAGCCTTTAACGATAGAAAGTCCAAGACCTGTACCTCCGTATTTTCTGTTAATTTGAATAGAACCTTGCGAGAAACTTTCAAACATATGGTCCTGTTTCTCTTGGCTAATGCCAATACCGTTGTCTTCTATCTCGAAACGCAAGGTATAAATTTTGTCTTTTTCCTCTATTTTGTAAACTCGAATCCAAATATCGCCGTCTTTGGTGAATTTAATGGAGTTACCAACCAAGTTTATCAAGATTTGGGAAATCTTTAATTGATCGGCAATGAAGTTTTCGGGGAGGTCTTTATCGTACTCAAAATGAATGTTTACGTTGTTGTCTTGCGCCGAATTGTTTAGGGCAAGAATAATATTGTTTATTTTTTTGTTGAGGTTAAAAACCTCGGGTTCAACATCAACTTTGTTTGCTTCAATTTTATTTATTTGAAGGATATCGTTAATGAATGTAAGTAAATAATCACCCGAAAATTTTAACGATTTTAAGTGCTGTATTTGTTCTGGTTTGGGGTCTTCATCCAGTAACATGTTGCTTAAACCAGTAACGGCGTAAAGCGGTGTACGCAACTCATGGGTTACCGTAGAAAGGAAATTAGCCTTGGTTTTAGAAGCCAGTTCTGCTTTTTCTTTGGCAATAATAAGCTCAGAATTTTTCTTGTGAAGCATATTATTGGTTTTCAGCCTAATGTTGTTATTCTTGTACAACGATAGGGTTAAAAGCGATAAAATTGTAATTAGCGCAACACTAAGTATTGAGGTTAATGTTTGTAGGTTGTTGCTGTCTTCGGCCTTTTCAAGTTGTTCAGAATACAGTTTATTTTTCTCAATCTCTTCACTCAAAAGATACTGTGTCTCTAGGTCTCGTGTAGAATTAATACGTGTTAAGCTCCTGATGGAATCAGACAATGTTACAAAGGCGCTTAAATAATCCCTGGAAGTTTTAAAGTTTTGTTTGTTCTCATAGAGGTTGCTCAAAACAAAGTACCCTTGGTTTAAGATACTGGTGTATTGATTTGTTTTTGCAATTTGAACGCCTTCGTGGGCTATTTCAAGAGCTTTTTCGTTATCACCTAATTTTTCAAATATTATGGCTTGTTGAATAAGCGCTTCACTCAATATTTTTTGGTACCCATAGTTTTTGGATAAAGCGATAGATTGTTCAATAACATCACGAGCTTTATTATAGTTTTTTAATTCTTCGTGCGTTTTACCTTCTTGAAGAAGGGTTTCAGATAAATATTCGTTTAACCCTTCTTCCTCAAATTTAGATTTTGCAGCAGTGTACGAGTCTAAAGCCGAGTAATAGTTTTTCTTTGATAAATATACATCCCCAAAGGTTTTGTAAGAAACTCCCAGGTTTTTGTTGTCGTTAATAATACGCTGGATTTCAATCGCCTTGTTTAACGATTTTATAGCTTTTTCTTTTTCGTCAATAATGAGTTGAATGCGCCCTTTTAAAGTGTGTACTAAACCAATACTTTTTTTGTTATCGGCAATTTTTGCCAACTTTAAAGCCTCATCCAAGTTTTTTTGGGCTTTATAATAGTTGAAGTTTTCCAACTCCACTTGAGATTCAGAAATACGATAGTTTATATTATTCTGTGCCAACTCGGGGTCGTTATCGATTGATTTTTGCGACCAAGAACACAGGCTATAAAGCACAATTATAATAAAAATGTAGTTCTTCATTTGGGACTTTATTCAAAACTATTGCGACAAATATAATTATTTTATCGATAAAACGCATTTTTTTTCCGATAAATTGCGTAGTAAGTCAATAATTCTATTGGAATAGCCCGTTTCATTATCGTACCAACCTATTATTTTTACCATGTTTCCTATAACCGACGTCATTTGAGAATCAAAAATGCAAGAATGTGTGTTTCCAACAATATCGATGGAGACAATTGGAGCATCGGTATATTCAATAATGCCTTTGTAATGATTATTTGAGGCTTCTCTGAAGGCATGGTTAATGTCGTCAATTGAAACGTTTTTTTTAACGTTAAATGTAATGTCGGTTAAAGAGCCGTTTATAACAGGAACCCGAATGCCGCAGCCACCAATAACATCGGAAAGGCTAGGGAAAATCTTAGTCAAAGCCTTAGCAGCCCCCGTGGTTGTAGGAACTATAGATTGACCTGCAGCTCTTGATCGTCGTAAATCGCGATGGGGTTGGTCGTGCAAACTTTGATCGGTGGTATACGAATGCACCGTTGTAATATAAGCTTGGTCTATACCGCAAAACTTGTTAATGATGTCTATCATTGGAGCCGCATTGTTGGTTGTGCACGATGCATTTGAAATAATGGGTTCGTTACCTTCAATTAAATGATCATTAACGCCCATAACAATGGTTTTTATATCGTCTTCAACGGGCGGAACGCTCAAGATAACCTGCTTAGCGCCATTTTGTATATGGTGCTTTAGTTGCGACGATGTTTTAAATTTTCCTGTGGATTCGATAAGAAAATCAACATCGAAAGGTTTCCAATTGATGTCTTTAGGGTGCGAATGGTTTAGCAACGGAACATGTTCTCCATTAACCAAAATGGCTTTATCATGGTTTGAAATCTCACCGTTAAAAATGCCGTGAACACTGTCGTACTTTAGTAGATGGCCCAAGGTTCTTGCGTCGGCCAAATCGTTAATGGCAACAACCTTAATGTTGTCGTGATTTTGAAGAAGCCTAAAAACGCGTCTGCCAATTCTTCCAAATCCGTTGATGGCAACTTTAATCATCCTTAATTAATATGTTTTTGAGCCTTGTATGATGAGCGTACCAATGCGCTGCTTTCTACATGGCGAAAACCAAGGGCGAGCCCTATTTCTTCGTATTCCTTAAATTGGTCTGGTGTTATAAACTGCTTTACGGGTAAGTGTTTTTTGCTTGGCTGGAGGTATTGCCCAATAGTAACCACGTCTACATCGTTTTCCTTTAAATCGTGTAATGTTTCAATCACTTCTTCACGAGTTTCGCCCAATCCTAACATTATTCCAGATTTTGTGCGTCTTTGTCCCTGAGATTTTAAATATTTTAAAACCCCCATGCTTCGGTCGTATTGTGCTTGTATCCTTACTTCGCGAGTTAACCTACGAACGGTTTCAATGTTATGCGACACCACTTCTGGTGCAACATCAACAATGCGATCTATGTGTTTTTCTATGCCTTGAAAATCGGGAATAAGGGTTTCTAGTGTCGTTTCGGAGTTCATTCGCCTCACGGCCTTGACCGTTTCGGCCCACATAATACTGCCCATGTCTTTTAAGTCGTCACGGTCAACACTAGTTAGTACAGCATGTTTTATTTTCATGATCTTTATGGAACGTGCTACCTTCTCTGGTTCGTCCCAGTCTACTGTTTCCGGTCGGCCTGTTTTTACACCACAAAAACCGCAAGAACGGGTACATACATTTCCTAAAATCATGAATGTAGCGGTGCCTTCTCCCCAACACTCGCCCATATTGGGGCAACTTCCAGAAGTACAAATAGTGTTTAATTTGTATTTGTCAACCAATCCACGTAATTCAGTGTACTTTTTGCCCGTTGGAAGCTTTACACGAAGCCATTTGGGTTTGGTTTTGCGTTCTGGTAGTATATTTGAAGCGGTATCCGTTTTCATATCGTAAAAAAAATTGACAACAAAGATACGAAGTATTCTTTTAAATGAAGGTTATAAGGTGCTTAGATACCAAATACTGAATCCAATTAAAAACGCAATGCCTAAAACGCTTAAAACATGCATTTTTTTTGAGGGTCGCCAGGCTTCTGGCATATGTTTGCTCGATACCAACTTGTAATTGATTATGGCGTAAAAAGGAGCAGTTACGAACGACAAAGTGGTTGCTATTTCAATAAGCAATCCCATTTCTGAAACTAAAAACAGAAAAATGCAGATTGTTCCTATGGAAAGCAGGGCAATCCAGAACGTATAGTTAAATTTTGAGGTTTTTTTAAAAAGTAATTGTGTGGTTTTTTCCATGGCTCGCGGTGAAGCATCTAAAGTAGTCAGTGTTGTACTAAACATTGTTGTGAATGCTGCAATACCAATAGCAACATAGGCCCAATTGCCTAAGTTGGCGGTGTACATACCAATTAACTGGCTTGAGAATACAGTTGCCGAATTACTAAATGTTTCACCGCTATTGAACATTACAAGGGTTCCTAAAAGTACAAAACAGATTCCCAAAAAAACAGTGCCCATGTAGCCTACGTTAAAATCGAACAGGGCCGATTTTGTATTGTAATTTTGGCTGTCTTTGTTTTTTTCAATAGCCCATAACGATTGCCAAACAGCAACATCTAGAGGAGCAGGCATCCAGCCCATAAAAGCGATTAAAAATATAATTTCGAGTTTGTTGTCAGGAAGTATTTGGGTTAATAAAATACTTTCGGTATTGTTAAGCAGGGCAATACTCACGGCTGCAACGGTACTTACTGTTAAGGTGATAATAATAATTTTCATCAGCTTATCGAGTAGCCTATAGCGTCCTAAAATTAAAAGCACCAAACAGGTTATAATGATAATGATAGTCCAGGTTTGAACACCCATAAAATCACCAAAAAGGGTCGAGGCCAAGCCTGCGGTAACAATGGTAACCCCTGCTTGAATGGTAAAAATTGTGGCTAGGTTAAGTAAAAAGTATACCATTAAAATGCCCCTACCTAGCTTTTTATAGCCTTCTAAAAGGCTTTCTCCGGTTGCTGTGGCATATCTTGGGCCAAACTGAAAAAAGGGATATTTAAATAAGTGCACTAAAAGTAGGGCCCATAATAAGCCCAAACCAAAATCGGCGCCAGCTCGAGTAGATTGCACCAAATGCGAAACGCCAATTGCTGCCCCAGCAAACAATAATCCGGGACCTAGGTTTTTTAGTTTAGTAAGCATTATTTTTCTCTAATAACCTCGGCAAGAAGTTTCTTGGCACGAAGCAGTTTCACTTTAACGTTATTAATGGGCTCATCCAGTTTCTTTGAAATTTCTTTATAACTGAGCTCTTGAAAGTAGCGTAAATTAATAATTTCTTGGTAATGTGGCTTCAGTTTTTTTATATCGCGCAATAGTTTGGCTAAATGCTGTTCGGTAATAAGTTTATCTTCGGGTGAAGGTGATTCGTCCATTACTTGAAAAGCTTCCTTATCATCTTTTGAAATGACTTGCCCTATTGTGTTTTTTTCTTTCCGTAGTAAATCAATATGGATGTTTTTGGAGATAGTGATTAACCAGGTTTTGAAAGTGTATTTTTCGTTAAACGTTTCAATTCTGTCAAATGCCCTAGAAAATGTCTGGATGGTGATGTCTTCAGCATCGTTTTCGTTTTGGGTGCGTTTTAGTTGAAAACCGTAAACATCATCCCAAAACAGGTCCAACAAATAATTGAAGGCTTTTTGGTCGTTTTTTTTTGCACGTTTAATGGCTTCCGTTATTTCCAATGGTTGGGTTTTGAAATGAGATTGATTATAAATATAGCCATTTGTGTCGCAATGAGAAAAATTTCGAGAAAAGGCATCCAAAATAATAAATCGGTTTCATTAAGTTTTTTTGCTGATAATCCTAAAAAGGTGTATTGAATAACGAGGCGTAATAGTAACAAACCAACAACAATTTCCCAGCGATATAGGGTTATAAGTAGGGTAATGGCAAGTGCCCAAAATAGAAGCCCTGAGATGTATAGAGCAGCTAGCATAATTTTGTCTTTGGGTTTGTAATACTTCGCTGTTGAAACATGTCGCCGTTTTTGTTTAAACCATGATTTTAATGTAGTTTTTGGTATTGATTCCGTAAAGCTTTCTTTTGAAACACATATAGTCGTATTGTCTTTTGTAGCTACTTGGTTTACAAACAGATCATCGTCACCAGAACGCACTTTAATGTGGGTGATAAATCCATTGGCTTTAAAAAACTCTTTTTTAGAATAGGCTAAATTTCGCCCAACACCCATATAAGGTAATCCGGCAAGCGAAAATGAAAAATAGTTCACGGCCGTAGTTAAAGTTTCGAACCTTATAACCTTGTTTAAAAAGGAATTCTTAATTTTCGAGTAGGCACCATAGCCAAGAATAATTGATTTTTTGTCGCTGAAGTGCGATGCCATTTCTTTAACCCAAAATTTTGATAGGGGGCGGCAATCGGCATCTGTAAACAAAAGGTATTCGTTTTTTGCTGCTTTAATACCTAGAGTGAGCGCATATTTTTTATTGCCCCAAAAGGCCTCTATGCTTTTTACATTAACCAATTTTATGTTTTCGTGACGTTCGGCGTAAGCTTCCATAACCTCTAAAGTATCGTCATTAGAGGCATCGTTGATTAAAACAATTTCAAGGCTTGGGTATTCTTGTGATACTACAGAAGGTAGAAATCGCTTAAGGTTTTGTGCTTCGTTTTTAGCACAAATAATTATCGAAATAGGTAAACTTTTAGAAGGTGCTTCTTGAGGTTTTAAAAACGCAAATTTTCCGAAAATGAATGCGTAAAATATAATTTGAATTACAACTACAACAATAAATGCGCAGTAAATAAAACCAAGAAGCTCCATGAACTAGCTACGAATGTTGGGGTTCTTTACAGTCGCTAAATTGATCGGGCGTTTTTCCACAAAAACCACACGCTTCCCCTTCTTTGTTTAGCATGGGGTTTTGGCTGGCGCATGTACCCGCAAATTTACCGTCTTTTTTTGCCCAAATTTTAATGGCTATTCCCGCTATACCTAATCCTAATAAAGCTACGGTTATTAAAAGAAGTTTCATCTGTGTTCTATTGATTTTTTTGCAAAGATACAGCTTTTGAATATAAATTTTTAACAGAACGTGTTGAAATAGAAATTGTGACGAATTTTTTGTTTATGTGTCTAAAAATTAACAACTTATATTTAATTGATGCTAAACTAATCAATTATGAAAAAATTATTTGCAGAGTTTTTCGGGGCGTTTTGGCTTGTTTTTGGCGGTTGTGGTAGTGCCATTTTGCCGCAGGTTATCCCGATTTGGGCATTGGATTTGTTGGGGGTGCCTTAGCTTTTGGTCTTACGGTATTAACCATGTTTATGCCGTTGGGCATATTTCTGGCGCACACTTCAATCCTGCAGTGTCAATTGGTCTTTGGGCTGGCGGTAAATTTCCGGACAAGGATGTAATTGGCTATATTGTAGCAACAGCTTGTCAGGGCTTTTGTATCTGCTTCAGTCCTGTATCTTATTGTTTTGGGTAAATCTGATTTTGTTGATATTGGTGGCTTTGCGGCCAATGGCTATGGCGAACTGTCGCCGGGAGGGTATGGCATGGTATCTGTTTTAATTACAAAATTTGTACTTACGATGCTATTTCTGCTTATTATTTTAGGGAGTACTTATCCCAAAGCCCCTGAGGGTTTTGCTGGTATTGCCATTGGTTTAGCGCTTACATTAATCCATTTAATAAGTATTACTATTTCAAATACTTCTGTTAACCCGGCGCGTTCTACAAGTCAGGCTTTATTTGCCGGAGGGGAGTTTATGGGGTAACTTTGGTTGTTTTGGGTAGCACCCATTGCTGGCGCCTTAGTAGCTGGTTTTATCCATAAATCTTTATTTTCAAAAGAATAAAGTTACCTTTTTTTTAAATTGCAAAAGCCTCATAGCAATTTGCTATGAGGCTTTTATGTCACTATGTTTTAAGTAATTTATCTTCTATTGCAAATCAATTTCTGCTACCGAATTTTCGGTGGAAGCAACGTTGTTGCCGCCTTTGGGTTCAATGGTAATATTTAAACCAAGCGCATCTTCCATATACGGGATGTTTCTCAATTTTCGGTCTGCTTTGTTTAAAATACCTAAACTTACCATTTTGCCTTGGAGTTCTGCCCAAATTTGGTAACACTGCTCTTCGGGTAACTCTGGTAAGGATACTACATCAATCATCGAGGTTTTTTCTTTGGCGTTAATGTAGGCTACGGTTTGAAGGTCTTTTGCCCTTTCGTTCCCTTTAATGATATATTTTTCGGTTTCAGGATTGTTGAGCTTTAAAAGTTGACGCATAACATTATCGAGCATTTCGTTGTTTTTGGCAATGTCTCCGCGTAAATCAAAAATTTCATCAACAACCACTTGGTTTTCTCTTTTCAATTTTTGGGTTTGATTGAAAAACATATACGACGTTCCAGCAAAAACTAAGGCCGCTATACTTGCAGCTATACTTAGTTTGTACCATTTTTTGTACTTGCGTTTTGTTTCTAATTTAACAACGGGTTGGTCGTCAAGTTCATCCAAAATGTTATTTAAGATGTCTTTGGGGGCTTCAACAGCGTTGGCTTTTGCAACTACTTCAAGATTATATTGAAGGGTATTGTAAGCATGCTGTACTTCTGGGTATTTTGAAATATAAGACTCCACTTGTTCTGTTTCGGCAGAAGAAGTTTCACCTAATAGATATTTTTCTAATAGGCCAGAATTTAAAAAAGTAGTTATTTTCGCATTCATGACGTTTTTTATTGAGGATTGTAGATTTTTTTTAATTCCCGCAATCCAATTTTTAATCTCGATTTTATGGTTCCCAACGGAATATCCAGTTCGTCGCTAGCTTCTTGCTGGGTCATGCCTTCAAAAAAGAGGGCGTTTAATACTATTTGGTATTTCTCATCTAAACTTTTTAGGTGTTTTTTTATGTCTAAAACATCCTGATTTAACTCACTGGAGTTTAATTTATATACGTTAGAAGTTTCTATTTGGACTTCTTTGCCACTTTTGTTTTTTTGTGATCTAACTTTATCAATGGCAGAGTTATAGGCAATACGATAAAGCCAAGTGAAAAGTTTAGCTTTGTTAGGGTCGTATTTTTTTGAATACCGCCAAATTTTTACAAAACTTTCCTGAAGGACGTCTTGAGCAGTGTCTTCGTCTGAAATAACTTTTTGGATAACACCGAAAAGAGCATCAGCATAATATTCGTACAATAGCTTGATGGCTCTTTTATCGCCATTTTGAAGCAGGGAAACTATTTCTTTTTCAATTGCTGATATCAATGTCAGTCAGTTTAGTGTTTGATTAGAATGGTTCGTAAAAATCAAAGTTAGACATTTCTTTTGAAATTATAGGATGTTAACTTCAGCCTCAATTGAAATGTCGAAGATACGTTTTACAGTGCCTTGTATAAGTTTTGAAAGTTTTAATATGTTGTTGCCGTTTGCACCACCGTAATTAACCAGTACTAAAGCTTGTTTTTTATGGACACCATAATTGCCAAAACGCTTTCCTTTGAAGCCTGCTTTTTCAATAAGCCAACCTGCGGGTACTTTTACTTCATTTTCAGATACGCGGTAAGAGGGGGCATCATTGAAATTTTTCAGCAATTTTTCAAAATGTTGATTTGAAATCACAGGATTTTTAAAAAAACTACCGCTGTTTCCAATTTCTTTGGGGTTGGGTAATTTGCTTTCACGAATGGCGATAACGGCACTTGAAATATCTTTTATAGTGGGGGTGTTAACACCGTTTTTTTCCAGTTCAGTAGTTATGGTGCCATAGTTCACATTTAAGTTGTGATTGCGTTTTGTAAGTTTAAAATTTACGCTTGTAATAATGTACTTTCCTTTGGCTTCCTGCTTAAAAATGGAGTCTCTATACCCAAATCTACACTCGGTTTTGGTAAAAGTTTTTAACTTTTTGGTGTCTAAAGCAATGGCTTCACAGCTATCAAAAACATCTTTAAGTTCAACACCATAAGCGCCAATATTTTGTATTGGAGCGGTGCCAACATTACCGGGAATTAAAGACAAATTTTCAACTCCTCCAAGATTGTTATTGATGCACCAAAGAACAAATTCGTGCCAGTTTTCTCCGGCTGCTGCTTTTACGGTAACAAAATCATCGTTTTCTGCAATAATCTCAATGCTTTTAAAGTTTATGTGGATTACTAGACCATCAAAGTTTTTAGTGAGCAATATGTTACTGCCTCCGCCTAAAACAAGTCTTTTAGCATAGTTTTTTGAACTTAGTACCTCATGGAGTTCGGCAATATTTTTAACCGAAACAAAGTACTTGGCCATAACATCTATGCCAAATGTATTGTAGGGTTTTAATGATGTGTTATGTTCAATTTGCACTAGTTTGGGTAAACTTTTAAAGCTTCTTTTAAAATATGAACAGCCCTTACCAAGCTTTCTTTATTAAGTACGTATGCGATTCGAATTTGGTTTAAACCCTCGCCAGGTGTTGAATAAAAACCATTAGCAGGTGCCACCATAATGGTTTCCCCATCAACATCAAAATGCTCTAATAGCCATTGCGCAAAATCGTCTGCGTTTTCAATGGGCAATTCAGCAATGCAATAAAAGGCACCTTGCGGTTTGGCTACTTTAACACCTTCAATTTTTTTAAGTTCGGCAATTAAGGTATCACGTCGTTCAGCGTACTCCTCGATAACGTCATCAAAATAACTTTGAGGGGTGTCTAAGGCCGCTTCGCTAGCTATTTGGGCATAGGTGGGCGGACTCAATCGCGCTTGTGCAAACTTTAATGCTGTTTGCAATAGTGTTTTGTTTTTTGATACTAGGCAGCCAACACGGGCACCGCACATGCTGTATCGTTTTGAAACCGAATCTATAATTACGGCATGTTCGTCTATGCCTTCAACTTGCATAATGGAGTAATGTGTTTTTCCGTCGTAAACAAACTCTCTGTACACTTCATCAGCAACTAAAAACAAATCGTGTTTTATAGCTAAAGCGGCAAGTTGTTCAATTTCTTCCTTGGAATAAAGGTAACCCGTTGGGTTTCCTGGGTTACAAATTAAAATGGCCTTTGTTTTTGGCGTAATTAATTTCTCGAACGTTTCAATAGACGGTAACGCGAAATTGTCGTCTATATTACAAATTGCAGGAACCACTTTTACACCAGAAGCCGTTGAAAACGCAATATAGTTGGCGTAAAAAGGTTCAGAAATAATCACTTCGTCATCAGGGTCCATAATGCTGCTAAACAAAAAAAGCAAGGCTTCACTGGCCCCGGTAGTTACAATAATGTCATTGCGAGATACTTCAATTTGATGTCTTTTAAAGTATTTTGCCAATTTCTCTCGATATTCATCAGAGCCTTCTGATCTAGAATACGATAAAATCTCTATATCGTTCTGTTTTACTGCATTTAAGGCTACTTCGGGAGTTTTTATGTCGGGTTGTCCAATGTTTAGGTAATAGATGTGCTTTCCATTTTCGATGGCTTGTTCGGCATACGGAACAAGCTTACGAATTGGTGAAGCAGGCATATCATGGCCTTTTTGTGAAATACTTGGCATTAAAAACTGTTTTTAGGCTGCAAAGTTGAGAAAATTATCTTAAAGTTTTTTTAAAAATGAGCTCTAAATTGTTGAGCTGCACTAAAGATTTGTAAATTGAAGTAACCTTTATAATGTATTGATGACCTTTCGATTAACTGGTATACTTTTGTTTTTGTGTTTAGGCCTATTCGGCTTTTCGCAAAGCAAGTTTATTATAGAGAATAAAAAAGGGGCAGATAAAATTAGGTTTAAGTTAATTAACAATTTGGTCGTAGTGCCCGTTGAAGTTAATGGTGTCGAACTTTCGTTTTTGTTGGATACCGGAGTTAGTAAACCCATTATATTTAATTTTTTAAACGTTTCAGATACTTTAAATATCAAGGAAACCGAAACTATTTTTTTAAGAGGGTTGGGCGAAGGTAAAATGGTTGAAGCACTAAAATCAAAAAACAATGTTTTTAAGATAGGCGAAGCCATTAAATTAAACCAGGATTTGTATGCCATTTTTAATGCTGATTTAGACTTGTCGCCTAGGCTGGGCATTCCCATTCACGGAATAGTAGGCTTTGATTTGTTTCGCGACTTAGTGGTTGAAATTAATTATTCTACACAACGTATTCGGTTAACCGAGCCAAAAAAGTATAAGAATAAAAAATGTCGAAAATGTGAAACCTTTAATTTGGAGTTTTATAACGGAAAGCCTTATGTAAATGCCGAAGTTCAAATTAAAGGAAAAAACATTCCGGTTAAATTATTGATAGATTCTGGAGGGAGTGATGCGCTTTGGCTATTTGAAAATGATAAATTAGGCATTGAGTCGGGTGATAAGTATTTCTATGATTTTTTGGGTTATGGACTCAATGGTAGTGTTTATGGCAAGCGTTCTAAAGTTGAAAAGTTATCTTTAAAAAACTTTGAATTGAAACGTGCCAACGTAGCTTACCCAGATTCGTCATCGGTAATCTTTGCGCAACAAATAAGTAATAGGAACGGTAGTTTGTCCGGAAATATTTTAAAACGCTTCAATGTAGTTTTTAATTACCAAAAGGCTATGTTGAGGTTAAAGAAAAACAAATTCTTTAGGCAGGGTTTTACTTATAACAAGTCGGGAATTGAGTTGGCACACGATGGGATAAGGTTTGTAAAAGAGCCAGAGGCCAAGGGGCTCAAGCCACGTGAAAATATGGAAAACAGAACAAAAATTATACTAGATACTCAGTATAAATTATCCTTAAAACCAGCATATGGCATTGTAGAGATTAGAAAAGGCTCGCCTGCGGAACAGGCTGGCTTGCGAATAGGCGATATAATAATAAGTATTAATGGTAAGCAAACGTTTCAATATTCATTGCAGGAAATTATGCAAATGTTTCATGACGATACCGGAAAAAGAATAAAATTAAGGGTGGAAAGAAAAGGAAACCCGCTAAATTTTACTTTTGTTTTAAAGGATTTGTTCGATTAGTTCACGATAAAAAAAATGGACTTGAATTTATACTCAAGCCCATTTGAAATTATAATTATTTCGTGTTTATTGCTGTACAACACTTTTACCTTTTTTCTCTAAGATGCTTTCTTTACTGGGGTCAATAACTTCACCTTTAATTTTTAAAGCGACCGTAGGAGTTTCTGCGTTAGAAATTACAGTAATTGTTTTTCTAATAGGATTCACCCTGTTGGTGTCGTATTTCACTTCAATTTCACCTGTTTTGCCCGGTAGAATAGGGTCTTTAGGTTTTTTAGGAATAGTACATCCACAACTTGAAGTTACTTTTGAAATAATTAACGGTTCATCACCTGTATTGGTAAATTCAAACGTTCTTACACCATTCGAGCCCTTTTCGATGGTACCGTAATCGATGGTTTCAGATTTAAATTCAATTTTAGCTTGAGCATTAACAGCAAAACTGATTAATCCGATAAATAAAATTGTAATTAATTGTTTCATGGTTTCGTTTTTTATAGTTCAATTTTAGATTTTTGCACGCTATTTTAGTGCTAAAATCCACTTTATTTTCAACTTGATTCTAATTCAAACATACTTACTTTTTCCACAATCAGCAAAAATATTGGACAAAATGCATGTTATTTAACAGGTTCAAGCTATTTACGCTTTCATTTTTCACCTCTAGAAAGCCTAATAATTGCTACATTATTAAGTTTATATAGTTTTTGTAAAAAAAGAAATATAAGTACTTTTGCAGACTAAATGTTCAAAAACTATTCCAAAGCATGCAAATCCCATCAAAATATGATGCAAGTCAGGTAGAAAACAAGTGGTATAACTATTGGATGGCCCATAATTATTTCCATTCTGAACCCGACGAAAGAGAGCCTTATACCATAGTAATTCCACCACCTAACGTAACGGGAGTGTTACATATGGGGCACATGCTTAACAATACTATACAAGATGTTTTGGTGCGTCGTGCGCGTTTACTGGGTAAAAATGCCTGTTGGGTGCCGGGTACCGATCATGCTTCTATTGCTACAGAGGCAAAAGTGGTTGCCAAATTAAAAGAGCAGGGTATCGATAAAAACGATTTAACCCGTGATGAGTTTTTAAAGCACGCTTGGGATTGGACACACGAATACGGCGGTGTTATTCTAGAACAACTTAAAAAATTAGGCTGCTCTTGCGATTGGGACCGTACAAAGTTCACCATGGATGATGCCATGAGCGAATCGGTTATAAAAGTTTTCATTGATTTATATAACAAAGGTCTAATTTATCGCGGCTACCGCATGGTAAATTGGGATCCAGAGGCCAAAACAACCCTGTCTGACGAAGAGGTTATTTATGAAGAGCGCCAGGGTAGCTTATATTATCTAAATTATAAAATTGAAGGTAGTGACGACACGCTAACTATAGCTACCACAAGACCAGAAACCATTTTTGGTGATACCGCTATTTGTATTAACCCTAACGACGAGCGCTTTACGCATTTAAAGGGTAAAAAGGCTATTGTGCCGATTTGCGGACGTGTAATTCCTATCATTGAAGACGAATATGTAGATGTTGAGTTTGGTACAGGGTGTTTAAAGGTAACACCGGCGCACGATGAAAATGACAAAAATCTTGGTGATAAACACCATTTGGAAGTGGTTGATATTTTTAACGATGATGCTTCGTTAAACAGCTATGGACTGCATTACGAAGGAAAAGACCGTTTTGTAGTGCGCAAGGAAATTGTTGCCGAACTTGAAGCTAACGGACAATTGGTTAAAACCGAAACGCACGTTAACAAAGTTGGAACTTCCGAAAGGACTAAAGCCGTTATCGAACCACGATTGAGCGATCAATGGTTCCTTAAAATGGAAGATTTGGTAAAGCCCGCAATTGATGCGGTTTTAAAAACCGACGATATTAAGTTGTTTCCTAAGAAGTTTGAAAGCACCTATAAACACTGGATGGAAAACATTCGTGATTGGAATATTTCACGTCAGTTGATGTGGGGGCAACAAATCCCAGCATATTATTATGGTGATGGAAAAGAAGATTTTGTTGTGGCAGAAACCGCCGAAAAGGCACTAGAACTTGCCAAACAAAAAACTAACAACGACCAACTAACCGCTAGCGATTTGCGTCAAGATAGAGATGCGCTCGATACGTGGTTTTCGTCGTGGTTGTGGCCTATGAGCGTTTTTGATGGTATTAACCATCCCGAAAACGACGATATTAAATACTATTACCCAACTAACGATTTGGTTACTGGGCCCGATATTTTATTCTTTTGGGTAGCCCGTATGATTGTTGCCGGCTACGAATACAGAGGTGAAAAACCATTTGAAAATGTGTATTTAACCGGGTTGGTGCGCGATAAACAACGTCGGAAAATGAGTAAATCCTTAGGAAACTCGCCCGATGCCTTAAAACTGATTGAAGAATACGGTGCCGATGGCGTTCGTGTGGGCTTGTTGTTGAGTTCGGCAGCTGGTAACGATTTGTTGTTCGATGAAGCCCTTTGCCAGCAAGGTAAAGGTTTTGCTAATAAAATTTGGAACGCTTTTAGATTGATAAAAGGTTGGGAAATTGACGAAACCATTCCGCAACCCGAAACGGCAAAAGTAGGGCTAGAATGGTATCAAGCCAAGTTCCAAAAGGCATTGGCCGACATTGAAGACCACTTTAACAAATACCGATTGAGCGATGCCTTGATGGCCACCTATAAACTAATCATGGACGATTTTTCGTCATGGTTGTTGGAAATTATCAAACCAGCCTACCAAAAGCCTATCGATGCCAAAACCTATAAGGAGGTTATCGATGCTTTTGAAAACAACCTGAAAATATTGCATCCGTTTATGCCATTTTTGACTGAAGAAATATGGCAATATATTATAGAAAGAACACCAGAGGAAGCCTTAATTGTTGCGCAATGGCCAGAGAAAAAGGAAATCAACCAAACGTTGATTACTGAGTTTGAATTTGCTTCGGAAGTGATTTCAGGTATTAGAAACATTAGAAAACAAAAGAACATAGCCTTTAAAGAAGCTGTAGGGTTTTCGGTAATCAATAATGAAAATACCAATATTACTTTTGATGATATTATTGCTAAACTTGGTAATTTAGAAGCTATAGATTATGTGACGGAAGCTATTGAAGGCGCATTGACGTTTAGGATAAAATCCAATGAATATTTTATACCTATGGCTGGTGCTATTGATGTGGAAGCTGAAATTAAAAAATTAACAGACGAGCTGAACTACACCGAGGGCTTCTTAAAATCAGTACAAAAGAAATTGGCTAACGAACGTTTTGTAGCTGGAGCACCCGAGCAAGTAGTAAATGCCGAAAAGAAAAAAGAAGCTGATGCCTTAGCTAAAATTGAAACGTTAAAGGCGAGTTTGGCGAGTTTGGGGTAATGTTTGAGCGAGTGTTCGTTTAACGCTCAACTAAAATGAGTATACGTCCCAGTTGCTAGATGCACCGAAGTTTTCTTTTTGCATTACACTTTCAAATAGCTCTGTTCGCATATTCATTTTAGTGTTGGTTATCCTCTTTGTTTTTAAACCATGACTCTTCGCTTAATGGACCCAATTTTCCTTCACATGATTTTAATAATTCTTTCGTGTCGTAGACTTTTCCATGTTTTATTACTGTATGGACATTACGTGTATTGTAAATATCATCTAGGGGATTGCCCTTAATAATCATAAGATCACCAAATTTACCCACCGCTATGCTTCCTTGTTTATCACTTATTCTCATAGCTTTTGCGCTATTTAAACTTGCGATTTTAACTACTTCGTGATTAGGAATGCCTATTTCTGACATCATGGCCATTTCACGATGAGTATTAAAACCAGGCGTCTTGAATACCCAGAGGAAATCCAAACCGAGGGGTCCATCGGTTCCCATAGAGATGAGACCTCCACGGTCATAATAGCGTTTTAACAACACTTTACTCTTATCATAAAACTGCTGTCTCTTTGGACTCCACCTCTCGGGATTACCTTCAACTATTGATTGAGCATATGGTGACCAGTATTTCTTTTCGTCTGTCCAGTATTGTAACCATTGGTCTTCACTTTTTGTAAAGCCTCCAATAACTGATAGGGTAGAGTTGAAATAAATGTTGTGATCGATAAATAGATCTATTGTTTTGTCAATTTTTGAATCTGATAATACCAGATCTGCAACTTCCCTATAGGCACTTGCTTCTTTTTTCAGTGCGGAACCTCCAATAAAATGCTCAAGACGATCGATACCCATGGGAATCGCAATATCAGAACTTACTTCAGGGAATTTTATATGACTAATATGTCCGGTGACTGTTAAGTCATGCATATGAGCCCTTTCTATTAATGCTTTTAAATGCATTTCGCTGATGTCTCGTGCCTTGAACCCATCGACTCCCTTCGAAGCCCATTCATCAACAATAGCATAAATATCTGATTCGGTGTAATCTTCTCTCCAATTTGGTGCTTGATCACCAAAATAGGGACCTGAATTTAGTACTCTTGGCCCAACCGAAGTTCCTCTTGCCACATTTCGCTTGTATGCTAGCACCGCATCTGGATCTACCTCGCCGCAGGTATAAATGGTCGTAATCCCATTTGCGAGATAGAGTAAAGGGGTAATGGTAGTATCTTCCTTTGCTAAGTCTCCATAAACGACTTTCAAATGCGCGTGTAGATCAAATAAGCCAGGGAGTACATAATCGTCATCTCCTAAATTAACTCGAGGGATAGTCTTGTCATTACTTGCGGTGCCTATCGAATGAATCTTACCTGCTATTATCTGGAGCCCTGTATTTTTTACTGCATGGGTAGAATCGGGTAGGATAAGCCAACCACCTTCAATAATCAAGTTTTGAGCACCGAGATTAGAGGTGATTATTAGCCAAAAAAATATTAATAAAGATTTAAGTCTCATAGCTGTTGAGGATAACTTTAAGGATATGTGTCGTTTTAATGACTTATATACGTCGTTAAACGAAGGTAGATGAAATTTTTTACAAAGTCAAGTTTAAGTAAGCCTTACTCTCTGTATAAAAAGTAGTTATTCACCAATTCAATATACTTTTTTTTGGCTTCTTTTTCGGTAAGGCCTTTGGCTTGGAAGAGGGCGTTTGTTTTAAATGCGTTGATTATTGGCTTTTTACTCCGTGGCCTGCCATAATCGTTGGTTGCTTTTTTATAGTAGGCGTAGAGTTTTAAGAGCGTGTCAGCAGGAAATGGGTCGGTGTATGCGTTTACCCGATTTACGGCTTCTTCAAATTCTATGTCTAATTTCTTTTTAACCATTACATTTCAGCAATAATGGTTTCGCCACCACGAACCTTTTGGTTCAGTTTTACTTTTACGTTGGTATCAAGTGGTAAGAATACGTCTACGCGAGAGCCAAATTTTATAAATCCAGAATCGTTACCTTGCACGACTTTGTCGTTTAATTTAGCATAATTAACGATGCGTTTTGCCATGGCTCCTGCAATTTGCCTGTAAAGTATTTTTCCAAATGTTTCGTTTTCAACCACTACGGTAGTACGTTCGTTTTCTTCACTGGCTTTAGGGTGCCAAGCGACCAAATATTTTCCGGGGTGGTATTTGCTGAAAATAACATTGCCGCTTATAGGGTAACGCGTAACATGAACGTTGATAGGTGACATAAACACACTAACTTGTATGCGCTTTTCTTTAAAGTATTCTTTTTCAAAAACTTCTTCAATAACCACTACTTTGCCATCAACAGCCGATACGACTTTCTTGTGGTTTTGTAATGTAGAACGTTTGGGGTTTCTAAAAAATTGAAGAATGGCTATTAACAGTAAAATAAAAGCCACCATAACTACGGTGCGCACCCAACTTATGCTTATAAAACTGTCGGCCAATAGAACACCAGCAACAACAATAACAAGAGTGATAAATATAATCTTATGGCCTTCTTTATGAAACATAATGTAATAGTTTTAAAAATAAATAAATAAAAGGTGCTGCAAAAATGATGCTATCGAGCCTATCTAGCAGCCCGCCATGTCCAGGCATAATAATTCCGCTATCTTTTACTTTGGCTTGTCGTTTAAATTTGGACTCAATCAAATCGCCTAAAGTGCCAAAAACGCTAACAGTAATGCTTAATGCCAACCAACTGGTAAAACCCAAAGTGCCTGTAAAGGTAGCAATAAAATAGCTTGCCACGCAAGAGAAAAATAAGCCCCCTAAAAAGCCTTCAACTGTTTTTTTGGGTGAAATTTTTTGAAAAAGTTTTTGCTTGCCGAAGTTTTTGCCCACCAAAAATGCAAAGGAATCATTTACCCAAACGAGAATAAATGCCCCCAATAATATATTAGGGTTATAACTTTCATTAAAATTGGCTATTAAAACCAAAAATACAAAGGCACTTGAGAGGTAAAATGTGGTTAATAAATACCGTTTGGAACTGAAAAGCGGAATAGTTTTTTCTGAAAATAAATCCTTAATTAAAAATAGATTAACAAAAATTGAAAGCACCATAAGTATTTGGGTGGCTTCTGTCAAGCCAACCTCAGAATTCAGTACGGCTTGCCAATAACCAAAGATACCGTAGAGTATAACGAAGATTATGTAAGATATATAGCTTTTTAATTGGATAAGTTTATTAAACTCACTTAAACAGATTAACCCGAAGATGAAAAATAATGCTATGATGGCGTTTTCGAAAAACAGACAAATTAAAAGCAGTAAAACATACAGCACACCCGAAAGCGACCTTACAAGAATTTCTTTCATACTATAAATCTTCTAAAAGGAGTAGGTATAGGTCTTTGGCGCTACTGCCATAACTTAGAAAATCCTTCTCGTCATTTGATTTAAAGTGTTTAATGGTGGTAATGTTGGTAGGAATCTTTTGCCTGTTTTTTGATTTTATGCCACGAAGCCCTTCTCCTATATTTTCAACAATTTGACTAGTTGTAGCAAACACCACAAAGTTTGCCGGCAATTCGATGAGTTTTTTTTCAAATATCTGTTTTGATGAAATTAGAAGCGAACCATCGTTAGCTATTAAATTTTCGCAAGTAGTAAGAAAGAAGGTAGATTCACTTAACTTGTTGGTTGGAGCTATACTTGTATTTTTAAACTTGCTTTCTAGATTTTCATCTACCACTAAAGCTTTTTTATCCTCCCAATTATTTTCTGCAATGATGTTTTCTAAATTACTGTAAACTTCGTTTAGGTCTTCACAATAAAGGAATTTACCACCATTGGCTTTAAAGTTGATGGTAAACCTTTCGTCTATTGGAAGCTTTACTTCGGGCATGTATTTGCCCCTGTCTTCAGATTTAATTTCATCCTCAGACCGCTCTGATTTAGAACCAAAAAGTTTTCTAAAAAGGCTCATTTAATGATTTGCTATTAATCGTGATTAGAACGAGGTTTATCAAATATAAAAAATCTTAAACTAACCATGCGGCTAATTTAAGATTTTTACTCGACAATCGAGATTTATTGGCTGTGGCTTTAATGTTGTAAATAATTTGGGTTTTTTAAAATTTTATTTAAGGGTGCTACTAGCGTTTGCTAGTTAAAAACCTTAAAAAGTTTAGTTTTTTAATCCCTATTCTTCTTCGTCGCTTTTTTCTTTTTCTTTAATTTCTCGTTCTGTTTTGGCTACTATAGTTTCTTCTTTTTCAAAAGCACGTTTCCCAAAAATTTTCTCTAAATTATCTTTAAAAATAACCTCTTTTTCAAGCAGTACTTCAGCTAATTCAGTTAGTTTATCTTTGTTTTCTTCAAGCAATTTAACAGCACGGTCATATTGTTCTTCAATAATCCTAGAGATTTCTTTGTCTATGAGTTCGGCTGTTTCTTCACTGTATGGTTTTGTAAAACCGTATTCATTTTGCCCTGAAGAATCATAATAGGTTAAGTTACCTATTTTGTCGCTTAATCCATACATGGTCACCATGGCTCTGGCCTGTTTGGTCACTTTTTCTAGGTCGCTAAGTGCACCTGTAGAAATCTTATTGAAAATCACTTTTTCAGCGGCACGTCCACCAAGTGCCGCACACATTTCATCCAACATTTGTTCTGGATGAACAATTAAGCGTTCTTCTGGCAAATACCAAGCAGCTCCTAACGAACGACCACGCGGTACAATGGTTACTTTTACTAGTGGTGCAGCATGTTCGAGCATCCAGCTTACTGTAGCATGACCAGCTTCATGGTATGCTACCGCTTTTTTCTCACTTGGTGTTATAATTTTGTTTTTCTTTTCCAATCCGCCAATTATTCTATCAACGGCATCGAGGAAATCTTGTTTGTCGACTTGTTTTTTTCCATTTCGAGCTGCAATTAAAGCGGCTTCGTTACATACATTCGCAATATCGGCACCGGAAAAACCTGGGGTTTGTTTAGAAAGGAAATCTAAATCTAAATCTTTTGCTTTTTTTAGCGGTCTTAAATGCACTTCAAAAATTTCTTTTCGCTCGCGAACATCGGGTAAATCAACAAAAATTTGACGGTCGAAACGTCCTGCACGCATCAGTGCTTTATCTAAAATATCAGCCCTGTTGGTTGCCGCCAAAACAATGACATTGGTGTTGGTACCAAAACCGTCCATTTCGGTTAACAACTGGTTTAATGTATTTTCACGTTCGTCGTTACTACCGGACATCGCGTTTTTACCTCTGGCACGACCAATGGCATCAATTTCATCAATAAAGATGATGGATGGTGATTTTTCTTTAGCTTGTTTGAACAAATCGCGAACACGGGAAGCCCCCACACCAACAAACATTTCAACAAAATCGGAACCTGATAATGAAAAGAAAGGTACTTTAGCCTCACCAGCAACGGCTTTGGCTAATAAAGTTTTACCTGTTCCAGGAGGTCCTACAAGTAGTGCGCCTTTCGGTATTTTACCACCCAAAGTGGTATACTTTTCTGGGAATTTAAGAAAATCTACAATTTCCTGTACTTCTTCTTTGGCACCTTCAAGTCCAGCAACATCTTTAAAACTGGTTTTTACTTCGGTGTTTTGGTCGAACAGTTTCGCCTTAGATTTTCCGATGTTGAAAATCTGTCCGCCAGCACCACCACCTGCCGCACCAGACATACGACGCATAATAAATATCCAAACGGCTATTAGTAAAATGAATGGTAAAATGCCCATAAGCAAATTACCCCAGTCGTTGGTTTCTGTGTCAAACTTTATAACAGGTTTACTGTCCAGATTTTTTACAGTGTCGTTTAAGCGGTTTTCAAAGTTTTGAAGATCACCAAATTCAAATTTATAGTTTGGTAGTTCAGATGTAGACGGTAAAAACGTTTGTGGTTTAGATCCTCTATGTTCTTCTTTGGCCTCTGCTTCTTTAGTTAAATAAACCTTGGCTACTCGGGTGTTTTTAACAATGTCAACTTTAGCAACATCGCCCGCTTCTAGGTACTTAAAAAAATCAGAAGGGGTGGTCGAGTTACCATCTTGGTAGTCGCTACCACTAAATAGTTGAAACCCGAGAAAAATAGCTATAAGGATGCCATAAATCCAGTACGGACTGAATTTAGGCTTTTTGTCGTTTGTGTTTTTTTTATCGTTTGCCATTGCAATTTTTTAGTAGCTTGTTTCTATAGTTGTTGTTTTTGCGTCGCCCCAAAGGCTTTCAATATCGTAATATTCTCTTATGTGCTTTTGGAACACGTGCACCACAACGTTTACATAATCTATTAATACCCATTCGGCATTATCAGCACCTTCGGTATGCCAAGGGGTGTCTTTTAATTCTTTACTAACTTTTCTTTGGATGGAGTTAACAATGGCGTTTACCTGGGTGTTTGAAGTGCCTTCGCATATTATAAAGTAATCACAAACCGTGTTTTCAATTTCCCTTAAATCAAGAATACTAATTTCTTTTCCTTTAACGTCTTCAATTCCGCTTATTATTACCGATATGAGTTGGTCTGTGCTTATTTTTTCTTTCGCCATTAATTTTAATTAATTTGTGCAAAGTTATTATTTTTTTGGTTCTTTATACTTTAAAATAACCATAAGATTTATTAGCTGACAAATAACCTGCAAATGCGTATAATCAAACTTAATGCCACCGATTCCACAAACAGTTATTTACGAAATTTGTATAGTACCCAAAAACTGGAGGATTTTACTACGGTTATTACACGAAACCAAACCAATGGCCGTGGGCAAATGGGGACTGTTTGGGAATCACAAGCATCTAAAAACCTAACGTTTAGTGTGTTTAAGGACGTTTCCAAAAATGAATTAAAATCGCCTTTTTTTATAAGTATGGTTGCCGCTTTGGCCGTTGTAAATGCGTTAAAAGATTGTTCTCTGCCACGTTTAAGCATTAAATGGCCAAACGACATTTTGTCAGAACGCAAGAAGATATGTGGCATTTTAATTGAAAATGTCATAAAGCAAAGTAAATTAAATGCTTCTATTTTAGGTGTAGGCCTAAATGTAAATCAAACTGAATTTAAAGATTTACCTCAGGCGTCGTCATTAAAATGTATTTCAGGGCAACATTATAATACCGATGAAATAGCCTTGTATATTTTGAAACAATTACAGCATTATTTTTCGCTGTTGGAGAAAGGTAAATACGAATTAATTAAAAAAGAATACGAAAGTCTTCTGTTTAGAAAAAATAAACCTTCGACATTTAAAGATGCTGAAGGCGCGTTGTTTTCGGGTTTTATAGAAGGCATTGCCGATAATGGAAGCCTTATGGTTTTGCTCGAGGATAATGTAATTAAGGCATTTAGCTTAAAAGAAATTACATTAATGTATTAAATTGCTTTTGGTATACCAGTAGCCAAAGTTTCAATAAATTTTGTGATGGGCTTTTTGATCATCATGGCCATCATGGGGTTAAAATCTCCAGAAAATTCTAACTGAACATTACTGGAATTCTCTTCTTTTTCAGTAATATGGCTTATAAGCGAAAAATCTATTTTTCCGCCAGCTGCACCAAAAACAATTTTATTGGGGGCAATAACCTCTTTCTTTTTCAGCGTGATTTCGGGCATGCCAGATAATGCGAAAATAAAAGTATCATCACTTAACACTTCAAATTTGCTGATGTTTTCGGGCATTAAAGATTCAAAGTTTTTAATATCGCTTAAAAAATTAAATACTTCTGCTTGGGTTTTACCAACACTAACTTTAGGTGATTCTAAATTCATTTTGTTGTTTCTGTTTTTTTTAAAATCTGTTAAGTTCAAAAAAGTTGCTTTAACCAGTTGAGGTGTTAACAACTCAAATAACTTTAAGTTTTATATCAATTAGCGTTCCATTCATTGGGGTTGGCATTCCATTCAGATAAAGTTTTAAGTTCTTTTTCTGAAATGTAATTGGTTTCTAAAGCCTGTTCAAGTAAATTTTCATAATTGCTTAGAGTGTGCAACAAAACGTGTTCTTTTTCAAAGTTTTCGGCAGCAACATTAAATCCGTAAGTAAAAATGGCCACCATGCCTTTAACGTTTATACCTGCTTCCTTTAACGCTTTCACTGCATTCAAACTACTTTTACCGGTGCTAATAAGGTCTTCAACAACCACTACATTTTGACCGCTTTCAGCAAAACCTTCAATTTGGTTTTTACGTCCATGCCCTTTAGCTTCAGGACGAACATATATAAAAGGTAAACCTAAATATTCGGCAACCAACATGCCTATGCCAATAGCGCCTGTAGCAACACCGGCAATGGCATCAGGCTTACCGTACTGTCGCTCTATGTGTTTGCCCATGGTTTCGCGAATATAATTGCGAATAGGCGGGAAAGATAAAACTATCCGGTTATCGCAATAAATAGGAGATTTCCAGCCCGATGCCCAAGTGAACGGGGTTTTCGGATTGAGTTTTATGGCGTTAATCTGCAATAAAACCTCGGCTGTTTTTTTTGCGGTTTCTTTGTTAAAAATCATAGCAACAAAATTAAACATAAATTTAATTTTACCGTAGCGACAAGGTTGAATAAAAAATATTTTTTTTCAACAATTTCAAGATTGCCTTTAAAAATTGATATTTTTACCATGTTGAATTAGATAACAATCATGCTCTATGCTTAAAGTTTTTGTTGGAGACAAACCTATTGTTTTAACAACTGTGGTTGAAAAGGAAACAAACTTTAAAAACTATTTACTTAAAACGGTAAATCTTAAAAAAGTTATAAGGAAACTGAATAAAGGACAGTTTGAAGAAGTTCGGCTCATACATAAAAACGGGGATAAACTACTAAAGAAGTTTTTAAAAAAGTTGCCTAATGTGGTCGCTGGTGGTGGTAAGGTTTACAATAACCAAGGTGATGTTTTGTTTATTTACAGAAATGATAAATGGGATTTGCCTAAAGGAAAAGCCGAAAAGAAAGAATCGATAGAAGAAACCGCCATTCGTGAAGTTACCGAGGAGACAGGGGTTAATGGGTTGAAAATTACAAAACCTTTGGATACAACTTACCATATTTTTAAGCGTAACGGACGCTACAAAATAAAAATAACCCATTGGTTTGAAATGAAAACCACGTTTGCTGGCAAACTTAATGGTCAAGAAGACGAAGGTATTACAAAAGTGGAATGGCTCAATAATTCACAGATAGAAAAGGCTCTTGAAAATTCTTATGCCAACATAAGGGCCTTGGTTTAGCTGTTTTTTCATAATCCTCTGATAATCAATTTATAACTCGTTCTGTGATATTTTCTAAAACGTTATAGTAAACTTTAGGTTAAATCTAAAGGGTTTCCATTGTATGTGTACAATTTAAACGTAAATTTGCACCTTCAAAAAAAAGAACCATGACTGATTTTGTAAGAAAGATTACTCCCAACGCCAAAGACGACGTTTTAGCAGGCATTACAACGTCTTTAGCAATGATTCCAGAAGTTGTAGCCTTTGCTTTCGTAGCTCAAATAGATCCTTTGGTAGCGCTCTCAGGTGCTTTTATTATCGGTTTGATTACTGCTATTTTTGGTGGTCGTCCTGGACTGATATCGGGAGCCGCTGGAGCAGTGGCAGTTATATTTGTGCATTTAATTTCTGAAGGTCATACCAGAGGTATGTTGTTTGACCAGCCTATTGAGAACATGGGTTACTTTTACCTTCTTGCAGCGGTTATTTTAATGGGCATTTTTCAAATTCTTGCTGGTGTGTTTAAGCTCGGTCGGTTTGTACGGTTAATTCCGCATCCGGTAATGCTGGGCTTTGTAAACGGGCTGGCGATAGTTATTTTCATGGCCCAAGTACGTATGTTTTCGCACAAAGAGTTAAATGTTACTGCCGAAGGCGTAAAAGAATATATCAACATACCCATGCAAGGCACAGAACTTTATGTTATGTTAGGGCTTGTGCTTTTAACCATGGGCATTATTTGGTTGTTGCCAAAAATTACAACTAAACTCCCTGCGGCTTTAACGGCTATTCTTATTACTACTGCCGTTGTGGTGTTTGGCGGATTGGACGTTAGTACCGTAGGCTCCTACATTGTCGAAGGCGGTGGTACGGGGCTTAAAGGCGAATTCCCCACGCCAAATTTAGAACTGTGGCAAAACTTACCCATAAACCTAGATACCCTTAAGTTTATTCTGCCTTATGCGTTTTTAGCGGCGTCGGTAGGATTAATTGAATCGTTAATGACCATGAATTTGGTTGACGAACTCACCGAAACCCGAGGTAACGGAAACCGCGAATGTATTGCGCAAGGTGCGGGAAATATGGTTAGCGGACTTTTTGGAGGTACCGGAGGTTGTGGTATGATTGGACAAACCGTTATTAACATCAATGCTGGTGGACGCGGACGTCTATCTGGAATTATGATGGCGGTAACCTTGTTGACCTTTATTCTTTTTACCGATAAATATATTGAGCAAGTACCTATTGCGGCACTTGTTGGGGTTATGTTTATGATGGTTATCGAAACCTTTGCATGGTCTAGTTTTAGGATTATAAGAAAGATACCTCTAGCTGATGCAGTGGTATTGGTAATCGTATCGGCCGTTACAGTAATTTACGATTTGGCCATTGCCGTTTTTGTTGGTGTTATTATTTCTGCTTTAGTGTTCGCATGGGAAAATGCTAAGAAAATTAGAGCTAGAAAACGTTTTTCTGATGATGGTAAAACCAAAACATACGAAATTTGGGGCCCCTTGTTTTTCGGTTCTATACAAGCGTTTAATGAAAAGTTTGATGTGAAAAACGACCCCGATAACGTGGTGATAGATTTTGTGGAGTCGCGAATAAGCGACCATTCTGCTTTGGAGGCAATTTTCAATTTGGTAAACAAATATGAAGAGGAAGGCAAAAAAATAAGGTTAAAGCACCTTAGTAAAGATTGTAAAGTTTTGCTCTATAAAGCGAGTCCGAAATTTAGAGAAGTTATTATTGAAGATGTAGATGACCCACGTTACCATTTAGCGGAAAATCCTGAGGAATTCCCAAAACCGCTTTCTGAATATAAATTCTTTTAAAAGCAACAGGTTTCATATTACACATGTCTGACACTTGTTAAATGAGTACGTGGTTTTTAGGGTTTATATTTGAAGAGATTTCATAATTAACAACTTGATTTCTAAAAATGCCTTCGCTTTTTTTCAGAATGAAAATTTTTGGGAAGGGCACTTTTTGCCTAAAGATGTTAATTTTTAACGCGAACACTTTCTGGTACCAGTTTGGTGTAATCACCATTATTTCTAATAACATCGCGCACAATAGAAGAGGCAATGTACGAGGTTTTCGAAGAGGTTAAGAGAAAAACCGTTTCAATTTCCGATAGGCTTCTGTTGGTGTGGGCAATGGCTTTTTCAAACTCGAAATCTGCAGGGTTTCGCAATCCACGTAAAATAAAGTCTACACCAATTTTTTTGCAAAAATCCACCGTTAGGCCTTCATAAGTTACCACTGTAACCTTAGGCTCGTCTTTAAACGCTTCCTTAATAAAATTTTGGCGTTCTTCAAGAGAAAACATATATTTTTTCTCGGCATTCACACCAATGGCCACAATAATTTCATCAAAAACGGTAATACCGCGTTTTATAATATCGTAGTGCCCTAATGTAATGGGGTCAAAAGATCCCGGAAATAATGCTCGTTTCATGACTCTGTCATTCCTGCGAAGGCAGGAATCTGTTAAAATTTAGCAACTCATTCTAAGTGGATTCCTGCCTTCGCAGGAATGACAACTTATCTCAAAGATACTGTTTTATTAGTTTATTAATATTTTCACATATATTTTTTTGAGTTTCTTAGGAGGGGGTTAAGGGTTGCTATTTAAAGCTTCTTCAATGGCGTTTTCAAACAAATCACTAAGGCTTATGCCAGCAGCCGCAGCTTGTTGGGGCAGTATGCTTTCTTTGGTTAATCCCGGTACTGTATTCACCTCCAATAAATGAGGTTCGCCGTTTTTAAAGATGAATTCACTTCGGCTAAATCCCTTCATTTTTAATATTTCATATATTTTTTTTGCTTCTGCGGTCACTTTTTCCTCTTGTTCTTTTGGTAGTCGTGCCGGTGTTATTTCCTGTGATTTTCCTTGGTACTTGGCTTCATAATCAAAAAAGTCATTTTCAGAAACAATTTCGGTGATGGGCAAAACTTTGATTTCTCCTTTATAAGTGATAACACCTACCGAAACTTCGGTGCCTTCCAAAAATGATTCTATAATAATTTCATCATCCTCTCTAAACGCCACATTAATAGCATCTAGTAAATCTTCCTTTTTGTGTACTTTACTAACCCCAAAACTACTGCCCGCCTTATTGGCCTTTACAAAGCAAGGCAGGCCAACTTTTTCTATAATTTGACCTTTATCAACGGTGTCGCCTAGGTTCAAATAAAATGATTGTGCCGTTTTTATGCCATAAGGTTTTAGGGTGCTCAGCAGGTCACGTTTGTTAAAAGTTAAAGCCGCTTGGTACATACTACAACTGGTTTGCGGCAGTTTTAAAAGTTTAAAGTACGCTTGCATAAAACCATCTTCGCCCGGTGAACCGTGTATGGCATTAAATACGCAGTCGAATTTAATTTTATAGTTGTCTACATTTATTGAAAAATCATTCTTATCAATAGGGTATTCAGTGTCGTCATCGTCTACATAAACCCATTTGTCTTTAAAGATATGAATACGGTAACCCTTGTATTTTGTAGTGTCTAGGGTGTCGTAAACTACGTTTCCACTTTTAAGCGATATTTGGTATTCGCTGGAATAGCCACCCATAATTATGGCAATGTTTTTCATCTTCAGTATGTTGTTAATTTCGCAAAAACGAAAACCTATAGTTAAAACTCAAAAATCCGTAACAAACAATAAAACGTATTTGTTTATAGTTAGTAATAGGTCGAGCTAAAATATCATATAAATTGCAAAAGAAAAAACAGTTCGGTTTTTATATATTTGCCTAATCGAAAATTCATTAAATGAGTGCACTTAAATTCCTTACCAGTAAAACCTTTTTGAAACAAATTTTATTGGCGGTAGTGGCCATAGCTGTTATCTGTTTTTTTATGTTGAAATGGTTAAATATCACTACAAACCATGGTACTTTTGAAACCGTACCGGATTTAACCGGAAAGTCTATTGGGGTGGCCGAAATTGAGCTGGAACAGAATAATTTAGTAATGAAAATACAGGATTCTGCGAATTATAACCCCGATTACCCAAGGTTTGCCGTTATTGAGCAAGATCCAAAAGCAGGGTCTCAGGTGAAAGAAAATCGAAAAATATATATTACCCTGAACCCATCCGGGTACCGAAAAATTAGAGTGCCAGATGGACTTATAGATAAAACTTTTAGGCAAGTAAAACCAACTTTGGAGGCGTTGGGTTTTAAGGTTGGAAAAATTACGCACGAAGATAATATCGCAAAAGATATGGTGCTTAAATTGTTTCATGATGGCACAATGGTTAACACCGGAGACAAACTACCCAAGACCTCGGTGATTGATTTGGTGTTAGGTAACGGAAACAGACCACAATAATGGACGATCACACACCACAATTGCCCAACGATGATAACGATGACCTTTATGAGCACTATGCGTTTACCGTAGAAAAAGGGCAAAAACCTCTTCGTATTGATAAATACCTTATGAATTTTGTTGAAAATGCTACTCGAAACAAAATTCAAGAAGCCGCTAAAGACGGAAGTATTTTTGTAAACGGTACGCCCGTAAAATCTAATTATAAGGTAAAGCCAAATGATCAAATACGAGTACTATTTGCGCATCCGCCTCACGAAAATTTATTGGTTGGAGAAGATATAGACATTGATGTAGTTTATGAAGACGACCAGCTTTTGGTTGTTAATAAACCTGCTGGCATGGTTGTTCATCCTGGACATGGTAATTATTCGGGTACTTTGATAAATGCATTAATTTACCGTTTTGATAACCTGCCCAACAATTTCAGTGAACGTCCTGGTTTGGTGCATCGTATAGATAAAGATACTAGCGGACTTTTAGTTGTGGCAAAAACCGAGCATGCAATGAACCATTTATCGTTGCAGTTTGCTGAAAAAACTAGTGAACGTGAATATGTAGCTTTGGTTTGGGGTAATGTTACGGAAGATGAAGGCACAGTTGAGGGCAATATAGGCCGTCACCCTAAAAACCGACTACAAAACACCGTGTTTTTAGGCGATGAAGCTGATAAAGGTAAACCTGCCGTCACGCACTATAAAGTTTTAGAGCGCTTAGGGTATGTTACATTGGTGTCATGTAAATTGGAAACTGGACGCACCCACCAAATTCGGGTGCATATGAAACACATAGGCCATACGCTCTTTAACGATGAACGCTACGGTGGAGATAAAATATTAAAAGGAACCACTTTTACCAAGTACAAGCAGTTTGTTGAAAATTGTTTTAAAGTATTGCCACGCCAAGCGCTGCACGCTAAAACATTGGGATTTACGCACCCTAAGACCAACGAGTTTATGAGTTTTGATACTCCGATTCCAGATGATATGCAGGAGTGTATTGAAAAATGGCGAAATTATGCCAAGCATCAGGGTGTGGAGTGATTGTAAGCGTTAATGTTAGTTATTTTTCAAACGTTTTAATAGCCGTCAACTCCGAAATTTTACAAATTACCTCTGTGGCCTTTATCATGCTTTCAACGGGAACATATTCATAACGCCCATGGAAGTTGTGTCCGCCAGCAAAAATATTGGGACATGGCAAGCCCATATAACTTAATTGCGAACCGTCGGTACCGCCACGAATAGCTTTGATAATAGGCTCCACATCAACGGCTTTCATGGCTTCTTCGGCGATATCCACAATATGCATCACAGGTTCAATTTTTTCACGCATGTTAAAATATTGCTCCTTGATTTCGGTAGTGATCACTTTGCGGCCGTATTGGGAGTTTAGTTCATTGGTGAGCTTTGTCATAACCTCTTTTCTGGCTTCAAAATGTTTTTTGTCGTGGTCGCGGATAATATATTGCAAGGTCGTTTCCTCAACATGCCCTTCCATATTGTGCAAATGGAAAAACCCTTGATACCCTTCGGTATGTTCCGGTGTTTCCATTCTTGGTAACGAATTGATAAATTCGGTAGCTATGTACATCGAGTTCACCATTTTACCCTTGGCATATCCCGGGTGTACAATTTTACCTTTTATTTTTACCACGGCACTGGCGGCGTTAAAATTTTCGTATTCCAATTCACCAATTTGGCTGCCGTCCATAGTGTAAGCCCACTCGGCTCCAAATTGTTCAACATCAAATTTATGGGCGCCACGGCCAATTTCTTCATCGGGAGTAAAACCTACTCTAATTTTTCCATGTTTAATTTCAGGATGGTTAATTAAATACTCCATGGCCGAAATAATCTCGCAAATGCCTGCTTTATCGTCGGCACCTAAAAGCGTGTTGCCATCAGTCGTAATTAGGGTCTGGCCTTTGTATTGTAGTAAATCTTCAAAATAATCGGGCGATAATATAATTTTGCCTTCCCGGTTTAAAATAATGTCTTCACCGTCATAATTTTCAATGATTTTTGGTTTAACATTCGCTCCGGTAAAATCGGGAGAGGTGTCAAAATGTGATATAAAACCAATGGTGGGTACATCGTGGTCTACATTGCTTGGCAGCGTGGCCATAATGTAGGCGTTTTTGTCTATCGAAACATCTTTCATGCCAATAGCTTTAAGCTCTTCGGTGAGTTTAATAGCCAAATCCCACTGCTTTTCTGTGCTTGGAGTGGTTTCAGAATTGGGGTCCGATTCTGTGTCAACAGTAACGTAACTAATAAATCGTTTTATAATGTGTTCTTTTGAAATCATTTAAATGGAATTTAAGTGTTTAAAAGCAACCGTTTCGCTGAAATTATTAATAGCATTTAATGGCTCTAAAATACGATTATAAATTTTTTCGGCTTCGGAATTGGCTGATTTTTTAATAAGGCGTATTTTTGCACAAATCATACCGATGTACAAAAGCATTCTTCGTCCACTATTTTTTTCGTTCGATCCAGAAAAGATTCATCATTTTACATTTTCATTAATAAAATTCACCTCTAAAATCCCCGGATTTAAAAGTGTTTTTAGAAGTCTTTATCTAGTTGAAGATAAAAAACTGGAGCGTAAACTTTTTGGTTTGAATTTTAAAAACCCCGTGGGATTGGCTGCCGGATTCGATAAAAATGCGGTGCTTTACAACGAGTTGGAAAACTTTGGTTTTGGTTTTATAGAAATAGGGACTGTTACCCCAAAAGCCCAACCTGGAAACCCTAAAAAGAGGCTGTTTAGATTAAAGGACGATCAAGGCATCATCAACCGAATGGGGTTTAATAACGCCGGTGTTGATGCAGCTATTGCTCAGTTAAAAAAACGAAAAGGAAATCTAATAATAGGTGGTAATATTGGGAAAAATACCCAAACTAAACCAGAAGATTATACCAAAGATTATTTGGAGTGTTTTAATGCACTGCACCCCTATGTAGATTATTTTGTACTGAATGTAAGTTGTCCAAATGTGGGCAGCCACGCTAAGTTGAACGATAAAGATTATTTGGAAGATTTGATTGTGACTGCACAAAAGGCCAATAAAACGTTTGAAAAGCAAAAGCCTATTTTATTAAAAATTGCACCAGATTTAAACGATACCCAGCTAGATGAAATTGTGGATTTAGTGATGTCAACTAAATTGGATGGTGTAATAGCCAGTAATACATCTACAGATAGAAGTGGTTTAAAAGTTCCAAAAGAACGACTTGAAGAAATTGGTAATGGCGGGTTAAGTGGACAGCCCATTAAAGAAAAAAGTACGCGTGTTATCAAATATCTTGCAGGGAAAAGTAACAAAGCGTTTCCAATTATTGGTGTGGGCGGTATTCACTCTGCTGAAGATGCCTTAGAAAAAATTGAAGCTGGTGCCGATTTAATTCAGATTTATACTGGTTTTATTTACGAAGGCCCTAGCTTGGTGAAACAAATAAACAAAGCCTTACTTAAAAAATAACGTTATTTAACAAACCGTTTAATAGTTCTGCCATTTCCGTTAAAGATATAAAGCAAATAATTTCCTGAAGATAAATGGCTCACATCAATGGGGAGCCCATTTATTATTTCGCCAGATATAAAGTGTTGCCCCATTGGATTAGTAATTCTAAATGTTGCCGCTTCACTTGGGATAGCGTTTTTAATATACAACAGATTATTAGCAACTGGATTGGGATAAATTTTATAAATCTCATTAGTTACAGCTGTGTGTATAGTTTTGAAAAACACATCATCGATAGCGATGTCACCTTCCCAACCATTACCTTTAATAGCTCGAAATCGCACTTTAATGGTTTGGTAGGCATACGTAGATAGGTCAATGGTTTTGGTTTTAAAGGTGTCGTTTGGGTTGTTCTGTTGACTGCCAACAAGCGGAGGGATTACATCGTCTATATAACCGTCTGAAGTTTTAATATCGATATGCAGTTCACCAATATTTTTTCCGAACATATGGTAAGCAAATTCTAAACCGCTGTTTTCGTAATTAATATTGAAACAAGGTGAAATAAATTCGGCTACATCACCAGGCATACCGTTACTGGCTTCAGTATAAATAAAAGTATTATCTAGAATGTTTGGCCCAGTTTCATCCGATGGGGTTTCTTTAATCGCCGTCGACCAATTATAGCCATTACCATTAATATCTTTGGTGCTCCAACCGTGTTTGTCCAACATTGTAAACCCTTCAAAATCTTCGTCTAAAAAGTCCGTTTGTGTGCCTACTTTTATAAGATTGTGGTAGGTTTTGGTAACCGATTTTGATTTGCAGGAAACCGTTAATGTTACATCATAAACGCCTTTTTCAAACGTATGCGATATTGATTTGGTCTTATAGTCGATAATGCCATCGCTATTCATATCCCACTGCCAATTTGTAGCTTCGGGAGTGGAACTTTCCAAATTTACGGTTAACGATTCGTTACACGTTTCAGTTTCACTAGTAATAATGTTTGCGTTAAACGATGGACATGCTAAATAGCTTTTGGTCGTCATATAAAAAGCATACATGCGTGCCAATTGCTGTTGCGAAAAATGGGTTCTGCAAATTTTATTGGCGTACGACATAATGTTTTGCGTATCGGGAGTGTAAAAGTCACCATTCGCATCTTGGGCGGTGCCAATGTAATTGCAGCCATAATCCATGTTTTCGGAACTCAAACCGGGATCTGCTGGGGTGTCGCATATACCATCACCGTCAGTATCACAATTACTGCCATCAACCAATTCTTTTGTGCCGTTGGCTTCATTGCCTTGCGTGTGAAACAATGAAAAATAATGTCCCATTTCATGAGCTAAAGACGAGGTGTTTTTGGCACAATCGTTTTTTATTACAATAATGTCGGTTTTCCCAGTGTTTTCGGTGTAACCACAAATACTTTCTTCTGAATTATTCTTAATGTGATCCGTAAAATAAATATTGATTACATCAGGCACATAGTTGGTTTCTGTTAATAAAGTTTCATCTCCTTTTTTGAAATGGCAAAGCACGTCGTCATTAATATAGTTGATGCCATTACAGATAAAAAATTCCAAATGTGCTTCACTAAAAATAGTGTTGAGGTTATTAACGGACGTATTAATATCGTTTTCTGAAATGCCACCAGAACCATCAGAGTGCCTTATTACATGGGCTTTAATAGGAATCGAGTTAATGGAATGTGCAGCAGATGTATTACGACCAGAATTTTTGCTTAAAAAACTGTTCTCAAATTTTTGCAGCTGTGGTTTTATGTCGTTATAAAACGAAATGGTTTCTTCGGAAACCGAGTTTCCGCAACCTATATGAGACTGTTGTGGGAATATAAACTGAATTGACAATATAAATACCGTAATCAGGAAAAGAAGTCTTTTGTAGGTTAAAATATTCATTTGGGGGAAATATTTCTAGTCCAAATGTATATTTAAATGTGTGCGAGTTACAATATAAACGATGTAAGGTAAATTTCGTCGATTACTTAACACAAACTTAATGTTTTGGCCACAGCAATTTAGTTTATTATTAGTTTTTGGGTAAAGTTTTCTCCAAGGGTTCCTTTTACATTTAATAGGTAAACACCCCGTTTTAAGGTTGTTAAATCAATTTTTATTTGTTTCTCTTCCTGTTTTAAATTTTCGATTTGCTTGATTAATTTTCCAACAACTGTATAGATTTTAACTGAAGAAATGCTATTGCTTTCAATATTTGAAATGGTAATATTATCCTTTGCAGGATTGGGAAATATTTTTAAGTCTGTTAAAGCAAGTGCATTTTCTGTACTTAATGTTGACGAGTTGTAAGTAAATGTTACCGTACCTATTTTTTTGTCGTTGAAAGGAAAAACATTTGACAATGAAGAAATATTACCAATCGGGTTTGTTGCAGGATTGTTTAACGAGTAGGTGTTACCATCTTCTGTGCCAGCGTCGTATGGGTATAAATCTATTGTAAGTGTGCTTTTCCAGCCATTGTTAATACTTTGATTGCCAGATCTCAAGTTTTCACTGTTAACGGCGATAAACCAATCGGGGCTAGGAGCAATCATAGACGCTAAAGTAATCAAAGCAAAATCTTCGCTAATTACAACATTATTAATGGCAATAGTGCCCTTTGCAGAACTTAACCCGTTGCCAACTATTATTTTATTGGCATCATTATTGGCATTAACTTCGTCTTCAAAAGTAGAGGTGTCTCCCTCTTCGGCAATCAATTCTATGCCAGAAGAGGCTTTTGCTCCTACCGTTAAAAAGGTGTTTGCTGTTTTATGGGTTACCAAAACCATAGACGACCAATGGGCGTTACTTGGTAAACTTATAGTACTGATACCATCAGTAGGATTGTTGTCAACCGACTCCCAAACGCTCTCAAAAACAATGTCATAAACAGCCATACTTTGACCTTGAACAACATTCACGGCCAAAACAACAAGTAGATAGAATAGAAGTGTAGTTTTCTTCATTTGTGGTAGTTTAACTAATATAGTCGATGTGTTGGTTGTAGGCTTACAAGCGGATATGTAAAACTTGTTTTTTTCTTATGAAGAAGCATTGTTAAAATAATAGTATTTTTATCGCAGTATTTATAAATTTTAAATGTCTAAACCTATCAAAATAATAGAATGCCCGCGCGACGCCATGCAAGGCATAAAGGCTTTTATTCCTACGGAAAAAAAAGTGCAATACATCCAGTCTTTATTGCGTGTGGGGTTTGATACCATAGATTTTGGCAGTTTTGTGTCGCCCAAAGCCATTCCGCAAATGGTTGATACTGCTGAGGTGTTATCGCAGTTAGATTTATCGAAAACAACCAGTAAGCTATTGGCCATTATTGCTAATACGCGAGGTGCTATTGATGCATGTAAACACCCAGAAATCGATTATTTAGGGTATCCGTTTTCTATTTCAGAAAATTTTCAAATGCGTAATACGCATAAAACCATTGCACAATCTGTGGTTGTGCTCTCTGAAATTTTGGAGATTGCCAATGCATCTAATAAACAGGTTGTTGTTTATGTTTCCATGGGCTTTGGAAATCCTTATGGTGACCCGTGGAATGTGGACATAGTAGGCGAGTGGACCGAAAAACTGGCCAAAATGGGAGTTGAAATTTTATCGTTAAGTGACACTGTTGGGACGTCAAACCCAGAAAGTATTGATTATCTGTTCTCAAATTTAATTCCTCATTATCCAAAAATTGAATTCGGGGCACATTTGCACACTACACCTAGTTCTTGGTACGATAAAGTTGATGCCGCCTTTAAGGCAGGATGCACACGTTTTGATGGTGCCATTCAAGGGTTCGGTGGCTGCCCCATGGCTAAAGACGAACTTACCGGTAATATGCCCACGGAAAAGTTGTTATCGTATTTCACTTCAAAAAACTTAAACAACCTCAATGCGCTTAGTTTTGAAAGCGCCCATAATGAGGCTTCTAAAATTTTTAATCACTACCATTAATTAATCACTTCACTTTAATTGAATGTTAAATTTTTTCTGCTGTTTTTTGTAAATATCTGTAAAATAGCACTTTGTTTTCTGTATTTAATTTTTATTTAAAATAAGTCTAAATAAACTTTGTAAAAGTGCAAATAGATTTTATTTTTGTGCCGAAATAATAACCTTATTTATAAAAAGTCTAAATAAATATAAAGTAAAGAAATGAAGAAAATTGTATTAAGTCTTTTCGTGGTATCGGCACTGTTTCAATCGTGTTCAAGTGATGATGATGGTGGAAGTAACCCCAACAATATTAATACACCTGCGACTTATGAGTTTACCAGAAATGATAATTCAACGGTAAGTTTTAGTGGTCAAACCACTAGAATACAAATGGCAGAAGAATTTATTACGGCATTAAAAGATGATTCAAGCTCCAAGGCCCAATTAGATGCTATGTTTGCCCATGTTGAGGGAACAGACGATTTTAGCGATGCAGCGTTAAATGAATCCAATAAAAACATAAGAAGTAAAGTAGCGGCTTCTACCGATTATTTTTCAGCAAATACAACAACAGCAAACCTTATCAAAGCAGATTTTGATGGTTTTATAGCGTCTCAAGTAAGTGAAGTTTTTCCTAATTGGGATAATGTAGCTACTGCAGGTAATGCAGGCCAATTGCAACAAGCAGGAGGTGGTTCGATTCGTTATATTAATGCCAAAGGTTTAGAATACAACCAAGCTTTTGCGAAAGGGTTGATTGGTGCTTTGATGTTAGATCAAATACTTAATAATTATTTAAGCCCAGCAGTTTTAGATGCAGGTTCTAATAAAGAAAATAACGATAGTGGTGTTGTTGAAGATGGTAAAGATTATACCACTATGGAACACAAATGGGATGAGGCGTATGGCTATTTATATGGTAACGAGGTTAACCCTGCGGAACCTGTTTTGGGTGCCGATCAATTTTTAAGCGAGTACCTGGAACGTGTTGATGGTGATGAAGATTTTTCAGGGCTAGCAGGTAATATCTACAACGCCTTTAAATTGGGAAGAGCTGCAATTGTAGCCAAAAACTATTCTGTTCGTGATGCACAAGCCGAAATCATAAAAGAAAATTTATCGTTGGTGCCAGCAGTTAGAGGTGTGTTTTATTTACAGGCGGCTAAAGGTAATTTGGAAACCGATAAAGCAAGCGCATTCCACGCACTGTCTGAAGCCTATGGTTTTATTTACAGTTTGCAGTTTACAAGAATGCCAAATTCTGATGCTCCATATATGACAAAAACTGAAGTTGATGCGATATTGGGTCAGCTTATGGAAGGCAATGGATTTTGGGATTTATCAGAAAATACTATAGATAGCGTTTCTGATGCCATCGCTAGCAAATTTGGCTTTACCACTGTTGAAGCTGCACCGGCCATTTAGGTATTAGTTTTTATGAGAACTTTAAAGTAGTTGTTGTATGGTCATATACAACGGCTACTTTTTAGTACTTTTGCAAATATTTATTATGAACAAGATATGTTTACATTAAGAAAGATTTTTTTTGGTATTGTAGTGGTAGCGTTTATTGTTGCCTGTAGTTCTTCATCCGATGATGGGTCAGCGCAAAAGCCCGATGATTTTGATAGGGGAGCGCTTTTAACCAATTTGGCAGATAATATCATTTTACCTGCGTTTGAAGATTTAAACACAAAACTTTCAACATTAAAATCTGAAAAGGATGTTTTTGTTGCTGAACCGAACCAATCTAATTTAGATGCGCTTCGTTCGTCTTGGCTAGAGGCCTATAAAGTGTGGCAGTATGTAGAAATGTTCAATATTGGAAAGGCCGAAGAGATACTGTACAGCTTTCAAATGAATATTTATCCCGTTTCAACTACCGATGTTGAAGCCAATATTTCTAACGGAACTTACGATTTAACTCACCCTAACAATAACGATGCGGTTGGTTTTCCGGCAGTTGATTATTTATTGTATGGTATAGCCGCAGACGATACGGCGATTTTAGCAAAATATGCCGAAGCCAATTACCAAAATTACCTTTCGGATGTTATTGACCAAATGAAATCTTTAACCGAAGTAGTTGTAAAGGATTGGACAGCGGGCTACAGAAATGTATTTATTAGTGAAACTGGAAATACAACAACAAGTGCACTAAACAAACTCACAAACGATTTTGTCTATTATTATGAAAAAGGTTTACGAGCTAATAAAATTGGGATTCCAGCTGGAGTTTTTTCTGCAAATCCATTGCCCGAAAAGGTAGAAGCCTTTTATGCTAAAATGTATTCTAAGGATTTAACTTTGGAAGCTTTAAAGGCAGTACAAGAAGTGTTTAACGGAAAGTTTTATTTAAATAGTTCTACTGGAGAAAGTTATAAAACCTATTTGACTAGTTTAGAACGTAACGATTTAGTTGCTTTAATTAATAATAGGATAGAAGATGCTAGGCAAAAAATACAAGTATTAAATGCTGATTTTACTGTGCAAGTCGCTACAGATAATACAAAAATGACTGAAGCTTATGATGCACTGCAATTAGTAGTAGTGTCCTTAAAGGTAGATATGATGCAAGCATTTAATATAAGTGTTGATTATGTGGATGCCGACGGTGATTAATGCCGAAAAAATGTAAACTCAAAGGTTGCTCTTTTATGAGCAGCCTTTTTTGTTCCCATGCAAATAAATTTAAAGACATATCTTAATAAAAACGCTAGTGCAGCTCCTTTGGCTGTGTTTCGTATGGCTTTTGGTGTTATGATGTGTTTGAGCATTATTCGGTTTTGGTATCATGGTTGGATTGAAACACTGTATATTCAACCAAAATTTCATTTTTCGTATTACGGTTTTGAATGGGTAAAGCCTTTGGGAAATTATACCTATTTGCTTTTTGTGATTTGTGGAGTTTCGGCATTAATGGTGGCTTTGGGGTTAAAGTACCGTTTCGCCATTATCACCTTTTTTTTAAGTTTTACTTACATCGAGTTGATGGACAAAACTACCTATCTCAACCATTACTATTTCATCAGCTTGCTCAGTTTTTTAATGATTTTTCTACCTGCAAACGCCCATTTTTCGGTAGATAATTTAATTAGAAAAAGAAGCTATAAAAAGGTGCCAAAATGGACAATTGATAGCATTAAATTACTTCTAGGTGTGGTTTATTTTTATGCTGGTCTTGCAAAAATTAACAGCGATTGGTTACTGCGTGCACAACCATTAAAAATATGGTTGCCTTCAAAATACGATTTACCCTTAATCGGAGATACGCTTATGCACCAAAATTGGTTTCATTATGCCATGAGTTGGAGCGGAATGCTTTACGATTTAAGCATTCCTTTTTTATTGCTGTACAAGCGCACACGTATATTGGCCTTTATTTTAGTAGTATTTTTTCATGTATTTACTCGGGTGTTGTTCCCCATCGGTATGTTTCCGTTTATTATGATTGTGTCAACTTTGGTATTTTTTGACGCCGGGTTTCACCAAAATATCATTAGATTTATAAAGCGCTTATTTCACATAAATACTACCGGTCTCCAAATTAAATACATAGAAAATTTCAAATTTAAAAACCGAAAACCTATTGTAGGTTTGTTCATTATATTTTTCTCGGCCCAATTGCTGTTTCCCTTCAGATATTTGCTTTATCCAGGAGAATTATTTTGGACAGAAGAAGGATATCGTTTTTCATGGCGGGTGATGCTTATGGAAAAAATGGGCATTGCAACCTTCAAAATTGTCAATGCTGAAACAGGTGATTTTTTCTATGTAGATAATAAAGATTTTTTAACACCATTTCAAGAAAAACAAATGAGTTTTCAGCCAGATTTTATATTGGAATATGCTCATTACTTAGGCGCCCATTTTAAATCGCAAGGTCATGAAAATGTACAGGTTTTTGTTGATAGTTACGTGGCGTTGAATGGTAGGTTAAGTGCTCCCTTTATTGATAAAAATACAGATTTGTACGTACAAAAAGAATCGTTTAAACATAAAACTTGGATATTACCTTTTAAAGATGAGATTAAAGGCTTGTAAATTAATTTTAGTTCTATTCTGTGGCATATCGTTATATGGCCAAAATACTGTGAGTGGTGTAGTTTCTCTATTAAAGAACAATTCACCTCTTGCAGAAGTAGAGGTTTACGATAAAGCATCTGGGCTTGTTGCAACCACCAACAGTTTGGGTGAGTTTGAATTTCAAACTTTAAAAGAGGAAATGGTTTTAGTATTCTTTTCATTTGAATATGAAGTTAAGGAAGTTGCTATTAATACTTCCGAAGCTCAAAATTTAAAAATCACACTTAAGGATTTAACAACCACCTTGACTGAAGTTGAAATTACCGCCAGAAAACGTCGTGTCTTTGAAATGCGTAGGCTAAAAGACGTTGAAGAAACGGCCATTTATGCTGGTAAAAAAACCGAAGTGGTGTTGATAGACGAGTCTATGGCCAATTTGGCAACCAATAACGCTCGGCAAATTTATAGCCAAGTAGCAGGACTAAATATTTATCAAAACGACGATGCAGGATTACAGCTCAATATTGGCGGACGTGGTTTGGATCCTAACCGAACGGCCAATTTTAACACCCGCCAAAACGGGTATGATATAAGTGCCGATGTATTGGGCTACCCTGAAAGTTATTACACACCAGCTTCTGAGGGGATATCTGAAATACAGGTGGTTCGTGGTGCGGCGTCGTTGCAGTACGGTACGCAGTTTGGCGGTTTGATAAACTTTAAGATGAAACAGCCCAACCCGAATAAACCTTTGGAGGTTATCACAAGAAATACCTTGGGCAGCTACGGACTTTATACCAATTTCACCAGTTTAAGCGGAACGAAGGATAAGTTTAGTTACTATGGTTATTTCAACTATAAAAAAGGTGATGGCTTTCGGCCAAATTCGGAGTTTGAATCTAAAAACGTGTTTGCACATTTGGGGTACCAGTTTAATGAAAAAACATCTTTAACGGGCAATTTTACCCACCTGCATTATTTGGCACAGCAAGCTGGCGGCTTAACCGATAATATGTTTTATAGCAACCCGTATCAAAGTAACCGGGCTCGCAATTGGTTTAAGGTAAATTGGTTGCTGTACAACCTTAAATTTGCGCACGAGTTTTCAGAAAATACCAATTTTACTTTCAATTTTTTTGGTTTGAATGCGTCGAGAAAGGCTTTGGGGTTTAGAACCAACAGAGTTAATCAAGTCGATCCAGGCGAAGAGCGTGACTTGATAGTAGGCGATTTTAAGAACTTTGGATTCGAAACTCGGTTGTTGAGCAAATACCATATTTTCAATAAAAACGCTACCTTTTTAATTGGAGGTAAGTTTTATAAGGCCAATAATTTTCAGAAGCAAGGTCCAGGAAGTGATGGTAATGGGCCAGATTTTAATTTTAATAACGGTGAATTTCCAAATTACCCCAGTCAGTCACAGGCAGATTTGCCCAATTTGAATACCGCCGTTTTTGGTGAAAATATCTTTTACGTCACCGATAAATTTTCAGTAACGCCTGGTTTCCGTTTTGAGTATATAAAAACGCAAAGCGACGGCTTTTACAAAGAAATCAATACCGATGCGGCGGGGAATGTTATTAAAAATGAAACGATTGAAGATAATCGAGAATTCGATAGGGCTTTTGTGCTTTTGGGCGTTGGGCTGAGCTACAAACCCAATACAAATGTGGAGTTCTACGGAAACATTTCACAAAATTATCGGTCGGTAACCTTTTCAGATATCAGCATAAATAATCCGGCATTTTTGATTAACCCTAATATTACAGATGAAAAAGGTTTTACAGCCGATTTAGGCATGCGTGGTAATTATAAAAAACTAGTGTCGTATGATTTGGGCGTTTTCGGTCTGTTTTATAACGAACGCATTGGTTTTGTACAGAAAGTGCAAAGCGATAATAGCATTAAAAGTGAGCGGGGCAATGTGGGCGATGCGGTTATGTATGGTGTAGAATCGCTCTTTGATTTCAATTTGAAAAAAATATTCCGGTTGAATAATCATGTTCAGTTAAATTATTTTATAAATACTTCCATCATCAATTCCGAGTACACAGCTTCTAAAGAGGGCATAGCAGGAAATAGGGTGGAATTTGTGCCCGATTTAAATTTGAAAACCGGTTTTAGAGGAGGCTATAAAAACCTATTGGGAAGCATTCAATATACCTATTTGGGAAAACAATTTACTGATGCCACAAACTCTACCCAAGCTAGTTTGAGTGGTGTAGTTGGCGAAATTCCAGCATACGACATTTTGGATGTGTCGCTATCCTATAGCTATAAAAACTTCAAATTAGAAACGGGCATCAACAATCTGTTGGATAATGCGTATTTTACCCGAAGAGCCACAGGCTATCCCGGGCCAGGTATCATTCCTTCGGCTCCTCGAAACGGGTATGCTACGCTTCAAATTAAATTTTAACTATTATTAACAAATAAGAGTTAAACCCTTATAGATTGGTTAAGTCTAACAAAGCAGCTAACATGTTTGTCAACTTAACCAACACCGCATTTTGAGACCTTTAAAATTAACACTGCTTTTTCTTTTTATTTGTTTCAGTTCCTCGTTATTTGCTCAAAAATTTTCATTGGAAGGCACAGTAAAAGACCAAGATTCCTTGGTTTTAGAAGGTGCCACCGTTTACTTGCAAAGTGTTTCAGATAGTGTGCCCATGGCGTACGGTATAACCAATAAAAACGGTGAGTTTTCATTACAGGTAAATGCCAAAGACGATAAAAAAGGGGTTTTCAACATCGTCTATTTAGGTTATAAACCCTATAAAAAAGACATAAACGTTCCCAGCGGAAAAGAATTAAACCTAGGCACCATATATCTAGAAGATCAAATGGAGTCACTAAATGAAGTTTCGGTGATTGGCAAGGCGCCTCCGGTTGTTATAAAAAAAGACACTGTTGAATATAATGCAGGCAGTTTTAAAACCATGCCCAACGATATGGTTGAAGATTTACTAAGGAAAATTCCTGGTATAGAAATAGATGCCGAAGGGGCTATAACGGTAAATGGCGTTGAGGTAGAAGCCATAAATGTTGATGGTATGGAATTTTTTGGTGACCAATCGGGTGAGGTGGCTCTTAAAAATATACCGAGTAAGGCCATTAGCAAAGTACAGGTAACCGATTATAAAACCGAAAACCAAAAATTTACAGGGGAAGAATCGGATTCTGGAACCAAAGAAATTAACCTTAAGATTAAAAAAGGCAAAAATAAAGCCTATTTCGGAGATGTAAACGTGGGGTATGGTACAGATGAACGGTATCAGGCCAATGCCAATTTGTTTCAGCTGATAGAAGGTAAGCAACTTGGTGTGATTATGGGGGGCAATAATATCAACATGGGACGAGGATTTAATGCGCTGCCCGATGCCACATCGAGTAATGGGTTAAGAGAATCTGATTTTGTTGGCGCTAATTTTACCAAAGGCAAGTGGGACGAAACCCGCATTGAAGGCGATTATAGATACAGCAGCCAAGATACCGAAAGAGGACAAAAAAGCTACGCAGAAATATTTCTGCCAGATACTAATTATATCACAAACTCTAATAGCCGAAGTCATAATAATTCAGAACGACACGATGCGGGTGCTGAGTTTAAATTCCTTACCGATCCCAAAAATAAAAAGTCAAAGAATCAAGCGCGCATATCAAGTGAAATAGATTTTGATGTTAGACATAACGATGCGTTTTCAACCGTGGATCGCGTATCTGAATATCCAAACGGTGATTTAGTAAGTCAATATTTTTCAGAAAATTTTTCATCAAATTCAAATTATGAGTTTGAAAACGAGTTTGGAGTAGCAAAACGTCTTGGTGGGCGCAGAGATTATTTCTTTATGAGAGTTCAAACCACTTTTGAAAAAGAAGATGGGGAAAGCTCGAGTTATTCACTAAACGAACTTCAAAATAGTGGGGATATTGTAGTACAAGACCAAATTACGGATACAAAAAATAAATCGTCTAGAATTAATTTCTACGGAAGATTAAGTAAAGAAGTTTTTAAAGATTTTAGGGTCATGCCTAGCTATAGTGCCAGTGTAAATACCAATAACAACGAAAAAAGTATTTTCGATTATAACGAAGACACTGAAGCATACGATAACTTTAACACAAGTATAAGTACAGACAGCAGATACATTACAACTACGGTGCGCCCGTCGCTTCGATTGCGATACGAACATAACGACATTCGTTTTGAATTTGAAAGCGCTTATACCAATACCTTTAGAAAGTATGTTGACGAAATTATTGAAGACCGTAACTTTAAAAATGACTTCAAGTACTTAACATATTCTGGAAGAATACGCTATCGGGACGAAAAAGGATACAAAAATATCTCATTGAATTACAGGCAAAATGTCGATTTGCCTTCCATTAGCCAATTACAGCCGGTGCCCAACGTAAGTAACATTACGCACATTATAACCGGGAATCCTAATTTAGAGCCTGGGGTGAGTCACAATTTCCGTTTTAGGTATCAAAACAATTTGGCGGCCAATAAGCTTAGTTTAAACGGAAGTGCCAGAGCAACTGTTGTTAACGATAAAATTATAAATTCTACCATCACCGATGAAAATTTAATTCGTTACACCACTTATGAAAATATTGATGGGGATTACCGTTTATCCGGAAATTTAGGAGTGAACAAATCCTTTTTAAACCAAAAAACAAACTATAATTTAGGTGTGCGCTTTTCTGGTAGTTTTGATAATATTAGGTCCATACAAAACGGAATAGAATTTACTGCTCAAACCAATACGCTTAGACCATCGGTGTCTTTGAGCTATTCATACGATAAGAAAATAGAAATAAATACCTCATACAGTTATAGTGCTACAAACACCAGTTACGATACCAATGCGTTTAATAACAACGATTATTTTGTTCAGAACCTTAGGTTCGAGTCAACGTTGTTTTTTTTGAAAAATGCTTTTTTTAACAATAAAGTATCATATCGATACAACAGTAGGGTAGGCGACGATTTTGATGGTGATGCCGTTTTTTGGAATGCAGGCCTGGGCGTTCAGTTATTCAAACAAAAAGGAACATTGACCTTAGTGGGCTACGATATGTTGGGTATGAACAATGGCTTTAGCCGCTCGGTTACCGAAACGTCTATTCGTGATGTGGAAAATCAAATACTAGAGCAATATTTTATGCTGACATTTGTTTATAAATTCGGAAAATTTGCAGGTCAAAACGTGAATAATAGACGCGGAAACTATAGAAGAAGAGGACGTGGTGGTTCAAGATAAAACCGTAAATATATGAATATTAAATTAACATAATTAATCATTTTTATATTGTATATTTGCACGCAATTATAATCGTAATTGCATCATGACTGCACATCAAAACAAAATACTAGGAGAGGGGCTAACTTACGACGACGTTCTTTTAGTTCCAGCATTCTCTGAAGTACTTCCGAGAGAAGTTAATATCCAATCAAAATTTACACGCAACATTACCATTAATGTGCCAATTATTTCGGCGGCAATGGATACGGTTACCGAGAGTAAAATGGCTATTGCTATGGCTCAGGAGGGTGGCATTGGTGTTTTGCATAAAAACATGACTATCGAGCAACAAGCCCTTAAGGTTAGACGTGTTAAACGTGCCGAAAGTGGTATGATTATCGACCCAGTTACCTTGCCTTTAACCGCTACGGTACGCGATGCTAAAGCCTCTATGGCAGAACACAGTATTGGTGGTATTCCTATTGTTGATGAAAAAGGTATGCTAAAAGGTATCGTAACCAATCGTGATTTGCGTTTTGAACACAAAAACAAAAAACCTATTGCAGAGGTTATGACCAGTGAAAATTTGGTTACAGCACCAATAGGAACCTCGTTGAGAGATGCAGAGATTATACTTCAGGAGCATAAAATTGAAAAGCTACTTATTGTAGACGACAACTATAAGCTTTCAGGTTTAATTACCTTTAGGGACATCACTAAAGTCAGTCAAAAGCCAAATGCCAATAAAGATGAATATGGGCGTTTACGTGTTGCAGCGGCACTTGGTGTTACTGCCGATGCCGTTGAACGTGCAGAAGCCTTGGTAAATGCGGGTGTTGATGCTGTGGTTATCGATACGGCACACGGACACACCAAAGGCGTGGTAAGTGTGCTAAAAGAAGTGAAAGCTAAGTTCCCAGAATTAGAAGTTATTGTTGGAAATATAGCTACAGCCGCTGCAGCCAAATATTTGGTTGAAGCGGGTGCCGATGCCGTAAAAGTAGGAATTGGTCCGGGATCTATTTGTACTACACGTGTGGTGGCCGGAGTTGGGTTTCCTCAGTTTTCTGCCGTATTGGAAGTGTCGGCAGCCATCAAAGGTTCGGGTGTTCCGGTAATTGCAGATGGTGGTATCCGTTATACGGGCGATATTCCAAAAGCTATTGCAGCAGGAGCCGATACCGTAATGTTAGGATCGTTATTGGCTGGTACAAAAGAATCGCCGGGGGAAACCATTATTTACGAAGGACGAAAATTCAAGTCTTACCGTGGCATGGGATCGGTTGAAGCAATGAAAGAAGGCAGTAAAGACCGTTATTTCCAAGATGTTGAAGACGACATAAAAAAATTGGTACCGGAAGGCATTGTGGGCCGTGTACCTTACAAAGGCGAGTTATTTGAAAGTATCCATCAGTTCATAGGTGGCTTACGGGCAGGAATGGGATACTGTGGCGCCAAAGACATTGAAACACTTAAGGAGTCTGGACAGTTCGTTAAAATTACTTCAAGTGGTATTCATGAAAGTCATCCACACGACGTGGCGATTACCAACGAATCGCCTAATTATTCCAGATAGTCGATACATTCTAAAGAGATTAAAAAGCCTTTCATTGAAGTTTGAAAGGCTTTTTTGTTATTTGTATTTTATTTATTGGATATTTTGAAAATTTTGTTCGTTTAATGGTTTGTATATGAAAAGTTGCGTGTTTGTGTGCGAGGATTTTCCGAAGGAAAATCAGAAGCTAGCAAACGAGCAACTAACTTTAGTTTAGCTGAAACCAGCAATTTTTTATATACTGTGTTGTGCATAGTTTTTTTAATTCAGGATTAACGGTGTTAATTCAGATTTTAATTTGTCATATTCTGCTTGCGGTATAACTCCTAAATCTAATAATTCTTTCGCTTCTTTTAATTTAGCAATCGCTTGTTCTTTAGTTAGTTTTATTTTCGGATTTTTGATTTCGCCGAGTTCTAGAGCTGTGTCATAATCAATTAACACAGGAAGTAATCCATAACCTTTAAATTGTGCATAAATTTTATATCCACTTTTTTTGGTTCCGTATGTTTTCAGCTTGTCAACAACAACTTTTTTGTCCGATAATGTATTTGAAACTCTTTGTCCACCTTGAGAAATGTATGTGAATCCTAAATCGGATAAAGGAATACCAATAGTCAAAGTATCTCCAACTTTTAATGTATCTCCAGTTTTTGTTAGATAAATTTCATATTCGGATTTATGAGTCAATTTTCCATATTCCGCTGTTTGGGAATAAGTAATTGAAATGCTAAAAATTAATAGTAAAATAAGAATTTTCATATTTTGTTAAATTACAGCCAACTTTAAGAGATGGACTTTTATAATGGTCTATATCGACTGTTAAACGAATATAGTCGAAATTTTTTACAAAGTCAAACTGAAGTAACTTGGGTTGTGTAACAAATACATATTGATAAACACTTAAAAATTCTACTATTTCATTTGCCATAAACGCCACCAAGGAACACCTGGCGCATCGTGGTGCTCGTAGTGATAGCCAAAAAAATAGCAGCTCACAAAAGCCCAGAGATGGTTTTTTTTCTGGGTTGTTGATTTGTGCTTGTTGTTGTGTTTGTGCCCATCTTTATGCGGAATATATGTGCCAAAATAAAACAATTGAAACGTAGATAAAATACTAGGCACCACCCAAAAGAGAATTAAATTTTCAAGAGGGAAAGCCAATCTTAACAACTGCAAAGTAATGGTAATAAGAAGGAGTTGTTTGAAAGTTATATAACGTTTAATAAAGCTCCAATACCACAACCAAAATTTACCGGATTCGTGATAATCGGGGTCTTTATCTGTGGCAACAAACTTATGGTGCTCGTGGTGCTTAACCAATAACCGATCGTAAAAATTGAATGCAAACAAAAGTGAAGTTACCCAGCCTAATAGATTATTAACCGTTCGGTTTTTTGAAATCGAACCATGCATGGCATCATGAGCCGTTATAAATAAACCGGTGTACAAATGCGTTTGAAAAAATACCGCTAAATATAAAACGGGATTGGAATAGTTTACAGGCCATTTCAACAAAACGTAAAGACTGGTAAACCAAAATATTATAAGAAGCGAACCAATGATTGCTCCAAATGGGTCAACAGGTATATTTTGTAAATTTTTTAGCTGCATAGCTTTACTTGGTTGTTTAACAAATATAATAAAAAATTAAACAAAAATGTATCGCAGTTAAAGCAAGTCTTTTTATGTGAGCGTTTTGAATGTTAAACAAATGTAAAAAGGGACTGTTTAAAAAATGGTCATCCTCAGTTAATTGATTGTTGCATAAGAGAGGTAAGTTGAATTAATCTTTAAAAACCCATGCTATAGGTTGTTGTGAGACCTTAAGATATAAATTTCTCGTGATAGCCTTTTGATTTTAAACAGCCACTTTTAAATATTATAAGTGATAGGTAACACCAATAGTTAAGTTTCTGCCCATGTTAAAAATGCTATCGGGTTTTAATCGCGATAGGTGATTAATATAGGTTTTGTTGGTAAGGTTGTTACCCGAAAGTTTGATATTGAGTTCGTTTTTAAATAGCATGGCGCTTCCTCCAATTCCAGCACTCAACAGGCTGTAACCGTCTGTAGGTGTTTCAAAAGCACTAATGTTATTTTGTTCGAAGGCTGTTTTTAATTTCACAAAGGCATAGCCTTTTTTAAACCAATCGTTGTTGAATTCAACCCGAACAACATTGCTCAATTGGTTGGCTGGGATTAGGGGTAAGTACGTGTTGCCCGTATCTTGTTTTCCGGTTACAGTTTCAAAACTACTTTCAAAATGTAGCCAATCTAATGGGTGCGGGTGTAGGTGGAATCCGAATTCCCCACCGTACAATTTGGCATTATCCTGCAGATATAAAAATACAGGGTCTTCATCTATAAATGCTCCGTTGGGCGACAAAAAGATGTAGTTGCTAATCACGTTGTAAAACACGTTGGCAAAAATTTCGATGTGCTCATTTTTGTATTCTAAGGCCACATCGGTTTGAAAGTTTTGTTCGCTTTTTAAGTCTGAATTTCCAATTTCGTATCGGTTTGTGCCTTCGTGCGAACCATCAGAAGTCAATTCCGATAAATTAGGCGCTCTAAAACCAGTGGCTAAATTAATTCGTGCCGTGATGTTGTTGAAAATATTGGTTTTAAGTCCTAAAGCACCATTGAAGCTGTTGAAGTTTTTGTTGATCCCGTTAACTACATCTATCCTGCGGTTGTCAAACCGTGCTCCCATTTGCACATCGGCTTTTTTAAAATGGATGTGCGAGGTAGCTAATACTCCAAAATCATTAGTCGTGGCATCCGGAATTAATTGCTCTTCACCGTAGTTCGAATTGGTTTGGTGCATACCCTGAACACCAACAATAGTTTCAAACTTGCCCAACTCCGGTAAATGGTATCTAACATCGTAGTTGGCTGTTGCTAGCTTCATGTGCAGTGCGGCTTCCAATTCTTCTTCATGTCCTTCATCCTCTTCAAGGTTGTGATTTTCTTCCTCATGCTCAGCTTCGTCATGTTCTTCTTCATGATGGTGATGGTCTTCAAACTCTTTTCTATCGTTATAAATATAACCTAGATTAACATCTAATTTTGAATTGTTAAAAAAGAAGGTGGATTTTGAACTGAATACGTGGTTGTTGATATCTTGATAGGGCAGAAGCGGACTTTTAAGTAAGGACTGCTCGCCAGTCTCTTCGGGTATTCCTAATTTTGAGTGGTTGAGGTTATAGCGCAATTCGGTTTTAAAACTGCTAATCTGGTAACCCATACCAGCCTTAAAATCTTGTTCCTTAAAGCGGGTATTTGTTACTCTGTAGTCTTTTGTATTATAATCGGCATGTTCCGTAAAGCTTCCTCTAAATAAGAATTTAAATGTGCCCTCAGAAGCTTTATAGCCAGCATTCGTACTAAGGCCCTCCGTATTGCTAAAATAGTTGGTGCTCATATCTGCAGCAGTAGAATTGTTACTGGCAAAACGCTCTGGGTTTAAATACAAAACACCGCCCAGAGCATCGCTACCATAAAGCAGTGATGCCGGTCCTTTGATGACCTCAACACTTTCAATACCCGACGCGCTCACGCCCAATCCGTGCTCATCGCCGTATTGTTGGTTTTCTAATCGAACGCCTTGGGTATAGACCAAAACTCGGTTAGAACTCAACCCGCGAATAACTGGTTTACCAATACCTAAACCCGTAGTAACACTTTCAACACCTGCAATATTGGTGATGCCTTCGGCTAAAGTGGTAGCGCCGCTAGCCTGTAAATCTTCAACCGATTTTTGTTCTACTTTCATAACGTTTTCGCTCTGTAGTTTATGGAACGGGGTAGATATGATAACACTTTCCATTTCAATCGCAGACGGTGTTAAGTCAATGTTTAGCTCGTGTGTTAGTGGTAGGCTTATTTTAAGGGATTTTGTTTCATATCCCATAATTGAAACGACCAAATTATGGTTGCCAGACGGTAGGTTATCTATTGTAAAAAAACCATCGTCGTTGGTGGTGGTTCCCTTTTCAAGATCCGAAATATAAACGTTTACAAAGACCAAAGGATTATTGTTTTCGGTATCTTTTATAGTGCCTTGTATTGTGTTTTGGCCGTATAGATTGGCGATTGCTAAAAACAGCAATGCCTTTATGATTAATTTCATATAGGTATTTAAATTTAATAATAGTGATGAATCCTCTATAGAAAAGAGGTTTCAATAGTTTAAAGGACTCAATAAGCATAATTGTTATTAGAGATCATGTGTTTTTGTCGAAGTTTACTTCGGCTTCATTACTATTAAATTAAGGCAGGAGGGCCTCTAAGAGAAAAGGGTAAGCGCTGATATTCGCTTATAAAGAAATATTGAGAAACAGTTTTTAAAGGTGTTTCTTGTGGTGAGTAAATGTCAATATGTTCTTGAAATATTGTAAAGTTTTGGTTCAATTGAAATTTCTGGAATTCACAATCTAAATCCACTTGGTGAATATGCGTAGATGTATCGCCAAGACAAACTTTATGATTGTGGTGTTCGAATATATGCACGGCTTTAATCGCAGCCGGTAACATTAAAATGGTTACGAGTAAAAGCGCAAATACTCTAAAAATGATATGCTTTTTTAGTTCACTCAATTAATCGACAAAACGTTTTAAGCCAATTCTGCAAAGCATCTTTTTTTCGAAATTCCAAAAGAATTTATGTTGTCCAAAAAGCCAACCAAAGCACACCAATAAAAATTGGTACATGATGAATAATAAAACTATTCGAATAGCCCAATAGCCAAAAACACCTAAACTCTCGGTTGAGATATTCAAAAAACTTAAAATAGGTTTGCCAATAAAGGAAGCCGTAGAACCTGTTATGGCAAATACAAGTAAAATAACAGCGATTTGCCAATTATGTTCTATGTTCCAACGTGCTTTTAATTTTTCCAAAATATGCAGTTTGAATACAAAAATAATGAAAAGGATTTTAAATACGGGGAACCCAAGGGCCTAATCTTTGTTTATAGGTTAACTGGAAATAAATGAAGTAATTGTATAGCTTGTAGTTAACCTCGTAGCCGTAGTCGATGCCCTGTTGGTAATCAATTTGCATTTCATATAAATTAGGATTGTAACGTTGTGGTTGAAGCACCCGGTTGTTCCACTCAAGCACATATTGATAGTTGCGGTTTTCTAAAAAAGTTTGTGTATAAAAGCCTTCTGGCCGTGCTTGGCTAGCTAACCAAAAATTAAATCCGGGTTCGATGATGATAATTTCATATTCCGTTTCGTCACTTGAAATTACAACGGTGTCGTTCTTTTTTAAGCTCTCTAAACGTTCATCTTTGTTGGCTTGGGTAGTTTGCTTTGAGGTATTGCAATTCAATACAATTACCGAAAGGAATAATATGTAAATTAGCTTTTTCATAAGTTTTTTTAGTTATAGTGATTTCTTCAAAAGTAAAGCGGATAAATTTGCTTTTATAGCTAAAATGAGTGAACTACTGTTTTCGTTTAGTGAATATTTAGTACACCAAATAAATTTACGAAAACTATACTTTAAGGTGTTGGTTTTAAGGGTTTTTAACAAAAAAGCGCTAAGTGATTACTTAACGCCTTTTGTTTATAAAATTTAAAACAACTTATTTATTTCCTCCAAAAAGCCCGCCTAACAGGCCGCCAAGGCCACCTTTCTTTTTGTTACCGCCCAAAACCATACCGGCTACATCATCAACTACGCTGCCATCGCCGTCGGCATCAAGAATAGATTCTAAGAAACTTTGCTCTTGTTTTGGGGAGTTTCCTTGTATTAATCCACCGAGGAAACCTTCAATGCCACTTTGACTGCTCACGTTGTTTTGCCTGGTTTCCTTACCCAAAACTCCCATTAAAATAGGTGCGGCTACTTTTAGTATTTGTGCTACAGACCCAGAATCCATACCGGCTTTAGCACCTAAAGCTTGCTCTACTCTGGGTTGTTTGTTTCCTAAAACGTGTCCAAGAATTTTGCTTCCATCGTTCATTACATTATCGTCAACGCCACCACTAAATAATCCGCCTAAGTTATCTAAAATACTACCGTCATGCTTGCTGTTTAAGGCACTCATTAGGCCTTCGGCTCCTTGAGGCGTAGAAGCATTACGTTTCATGGCCTGCATTAAAACAGGCAAGGCCATCGTCAATACATCTTGTGTTTTATTTTGAGGCTGATTGGTTTGTCCTGCCACACCGTTAACGATGGTTTTTCCTAGGTCGCTGTTTAATAAATCTAAAATTCCAGACATGTTATGTGTTTTTATTATGTTAAAATATAGGATGTTTAATGTACAAAAAAAGTCCTAACATCTAAAGTTAGGACTCATTTATAACATTTTCGTCACATTTATGATAAAAAACCGTTGAAAGGCTATGTGGTTTTACCCAAGGATATCAATAATTTGAGACGCTAATTCTACTCCAATTCTATCTTGTGCTTCATTGGTTGCCGCTCCAGTGTGCGGTGTAAGAGATAAAGCTGGGTTCATTAACAATTGCATTTCTGGTTTTGGTTCTTTTTCAAAAACATCTAATGCTGCTCTAGCTACTTTTCCGCTTTCAATAGCTTTTACTAAAGCAACTTCGTTGATTACGCCGCCACGTGCTGCATTTGCCAAAATAACGCCGTCTTTCATCATATTGAATTCAGCTTCGTCAATCACATAATCTTTTTGAGCAGGTACGTGTAATGTAATGAAATCTGATTGTTTTAAAACCTCTTCTTTAGAGATGGTTTCGATGTTGAAGTTTACTTTTTGCCCGTCAAAGAACTCTAATTCTAAATTAGCTTTTTCTAAAAAAGGATCAAAGGCTACAACTTTCATTCCAGCACCTAATGCTACTTTAGCAGTAGCTTGACCAATTCGGCCAAAACCAAGAACACCTAAAGTTTTTCCTTTTAATTCAGTTCCTTTAGCGTACGCCTTTTTTAGGCCTTTAAAGTTGCTGTCGCCCTCAAGTGGCATTTCTCGGTTGGCGTTGTGTAAAAAACGCGCCAAGCCATAAAAATGACCAAATACCAATTCGGCTACAGAGTGCGAAGATGCCGCAGGTGTATTAATTACGTGTAAGCCTTTCTCGCGGGCATATTCAACATCAATATTATCCATTCCAACACCGCCACGACCAATAATTTTTAATCCTGGACAAGCGTCAATTAAGTCTTTACGTACGGTGGTTGCACTACGTACCAATAAAACGGCAATGTCGTTTTCGTTAATGTAGTTTATTAATTGTTCTTGGGCTACGGTTGTGGTGATAACCTCATAACCGCCTTTTTCTAAAGCTTCAATTCCGCTTTGAGAAATACCGTCGTTTGCTAATACTTTCATTGAAATTTTATAATTTATAGTTGGCTTTAATTGGATTTCCAATATTATGGAAATAAAAAAGCTGATTGGTTTATGCTTTACTTTCTAATTCGCTCATAACTTCTACCAACACTTTTACGCTGTCGATAGACATGGCGTTGTACATGGACGCTCTGTACCCTCCAACACTTCGGTGACCGTTTACACCACTAATTCCAGCTTCTTTTAGCATGGTTTCAAAGGTGTCTTTTAAGTTGTCGTTTGTAAGGTTGAAAGTGGCGTTCATGTTTGAGCGGTCTTCTTTAACAGCAAATCCCTTGAATAAAGGGTTTAAGTCTATTTCAGAATACATTAAACGTGCTTTCTTTTCGTTTTCTTTTTCAATAGCTTCTATGCCTCCTAGGGCTTTTAACCACTCTAGAGTTAACATAGAGGTGTATATTGGGAATACAGGAGGCGTATTAAACATACTGCCTTTGTCAATGTGAACTTTGTAATCCATCATTGAAGGGATTTTACGAGATACTTTACCTAAAATATCTTCTTTGACTACTACTAAGGTTGTCCCAGCTGGGCCCATGTTTTTTTGTGCTCCTGCGTAGATTAATCCGAATTGTGAAAAATCTAAAGAGCGAGAAAAAATATCGCTACTCATATCACAAACCATCGGGATATTGGTTTGTGGAAAACTTTTCATTTGCGTACCAAAAATGGTGTTGTTTGAGGTGCAATGGAAATAATCGTAATCCTCAGGAATTTCATAACCTTTAGGAATGTAGTTATAATTGGCATCTTTTGAAGAGCCTACTTCGTAAATATCGTCGTATATTTTAGCTTCTTTTATCGCTTTTGCTGCCCAAGAACCAGAATTTAAATAGCCTGCTCTTTTTTCTAATAAGTTTAAGGCCACCATTAAAAATTGTGTGCTGGCACCACCCTGTAAAAATAAAGCTTTGTAGCCTTTGCCTTCTAAGCCTAGCAATTCTAAAACTAAAGCTCGTGCATTTTCCATAATATCAACAAAATCTTTACTTCTGTGTGATATTTCGATTAATGACAAACCAGAATTGTTATAATCCATTACAGCTTGAGAAGCCTTTAACAATACTTCTTGTGGTAAAATACTTGGTCCTGCGCTAAAGTTATGTTTTTTCATTATGTGTAGTAAAAATTAAGATGCAAAGTTGCTAATTAATTAGGGATTATATAGTATAAATTCCATATTTTTTTCAAGAAATTGCTAACAAAAATTCAATGGAATCTACATCATCCGCATAATCCCAAAGTTGTGGTTTTTGGGTGTGTCCAAAAGGGATTTCATTTTCAATAAATCCTTTGGAAACAATACACTGAATTTGCTCTTTTTCAGCAGTAAGTTTTTCTTTTAAATTGTCTGTGCTATCATAATGCTCGTAGAATAAGGTAGCGATTGGTGAGGCATAGCTTTTATCTTCCTTTATCATAAAGAAACCGTTTTCCAGCATATCAAATTCGCTCATTAAATATACCGCCTTATTGTAATCGTAGTTATTGGCATATTTAGCTTTTTCAATTATGGGGTGCCAGTGGTAAATGGCCTCAAAAAAATTGGTGAATTGGTAGTTTTTTGGAACAAAGAGTTTTGAAACGTTCCGGCAGCCCAGACCGTAGTACCTAAAAATATCTTCCGAAAGGTTTTTTAAGTCGTCTTCGGTTTCATTTCCTGTTAAAACAGCTACCGAATTTCGGTTGTTTCTTATAATTGAAGGTTTGCCCTTAAAATAATATTCAAAATATCGGGCAGTATTATTGCTTCCCGTAGCGATTACAGCATCAAAACCTTCCACTTTTTTGTCCGTAAAGCGTATTTTTCCTTTAAAAAGTGGCTCCACAAGTTCTAAATATTTTGCTAAATAAGGCAGTAAATGTTTGTCGTTGGAAGACTGTTTTACCAATACATCATGTCCGCTAATCAAAACCGATAAAAAGTCGTGAAACCCAACCAAAGGAATATTTCCGGCCATAATTATGGCAACTTGTTTAGGCGAAATACTTTCAAAATTGTAAGGCTTCAACCATTTTTTTAAGTTGTCTTTGGTCAACGATTCTGCCCAGCCCTTAATAGCAAAATGCACATTCTCTGGCGTAAACCAGCCATTGTGTTCCTCGGCTAATTTCAATTGATGTTTAAAGCCATCAAAGAAAATATCATTATGTTCAATATTATCCGCTTTTTGAATGTCACTTTTAGAAAATTGCCTTAAAAAATCTCCTAATTTTACAAATGCGGTAATTCTTTTCTGTAATTGCATCCTTAAATTTGGTTATGAATGGTTTTGGCTTTATTTTTGCGATTGCAAAGTTAGAAAGAAAAAAACGCTATGGCAATTATAATAACAGACGAATGTATAAATTGTGGTGCTTGCGAACCAGAGTGCCCAAACACTGCAATATATGAAGGCGCAGACGATTGGCGCTATAAGGACGGAACCAGTTTAGAAGGCAAGGTTGTACTTACTAACGGAACAGAGGTTGACGCCGATGAGGCGCAAGAACCAGTAAGCGACGAGATTTACTATATCGTTCCAGATAAGTGTACAGAATGTAAAGGGTTCCACGACGAACCGCAATGTGCGGCAGTTTGCCCAGTTGATTGTTGTGTGCCTGATGAAGACCACGAAGAAACCGAAGAAGAGCTTTTGGCTAAGCAAAAATTTATGCATCCAGATGGGTAAATTGATAAACAATAACTAATTATAAATAAAATCCTGAGCTTTTTGGCTTGGGATTTTTATTTTAGTAACAATTATTCCTTAAATGAACTCAAAAAAAGTATTTCTTTTAATCGATGGCGAGCGCCCAAATCAACTTCCAGATTTATCGGGTTACGATTTGGTTTGTGCTACAGATGGAGCTTATCGGTTTTTAGCAGAAAACAAGGTGGTTCCCGATTTTATAAGTGGTGATTTCGATGCTTTGGAAACGCTCCCTTCTAATATTGAAACCATTACGACGCCCGACCAAGATTACACCGATTTTGAGAAGATGTTAAGGATTTTATTCGATAAAGGTTTTGTAAACATTGATGTGTATGGTGCTAGTGGTAATGAACAGGATCATTTTTTGGGAAATTTAAGTACGGCTATTAAATGGAAAGCCAACTTGAACTTGATGTTTTTCGATAATTATGGCTATTATTTTTTAGCCAATAACACTACTAAAATTAAAAACTGTAATGGAAAAATCGTGTCTTTAGTGCCTTTTCCAAAAGTAGAGGGCATAATAACCAAGGGCTTAAAATATGTGCTTAATAATGAACAATTAACCTTTGGAAAACGGATTGGAACAAGGAATGAAGGCATTGCTGAAGAAGTAACCATTAATTTTGAAAGTGGGCATTTGTTTGTGTTTGTCAATAGTCGAGCAAAACTCCAATAAAAATTTTAATCGAAAAGAATTCCTCGACCCTCTGCGTCGGGGTTTCCTTTGAAATTGTCATTCCCGAGAAATCGGGAATCTAAATAACAGAATTTCGGTTTTTGACCTAAATGGTCAAAATGAAACGAGCGAAATACCCCTATGGCTTTGCTTAGGGGGTAGTTCATTTCAAGAAATTCTTTTATTTTAGAGGCAAGATGGCAGTTTTAACGCCATTAAATTTTAAAGCTAAACCAATGAAAAAAAACATAAAGTTCGTTATTGTAGGTGGTGGCAATATTGCAAGCACTTATATGGCAGCGGTGAATAAAATTGTTGGTGCCGAAGTGGGTGGTGTTGTTTCCAGAAAGGATAAAAAACCAGAGGCATTAGCAGACCTTCCTTTTTTTAAATCGATTTCTGAAATTAATATTGATTTCGATGCCGTAATCATTTGCACACCCAATGGATTGCACCACTTTAGTGCTATCGAAGCAGCTAATTTAGGTAAGCATGTTTTGTGTGAAAAGCCAATAGATATTACTTTAGAATCTATAGATAAAATGATTGCAGCTTGCCGCGAAAACAACGTTAGGTTAGGGGTAGCCTATCAACGGCGTTACAGTTCGGATAACCCTGCGGTAAAAAAGTTAATTGATTCAGGGGAGTTAGGACGTATTTTTTCAGTCGATTTATCGGTTAAAAATTACCGTGATGATGCTTATTATAATTCCTCACCCTATAGAGGAACTTTCGGTATTGATGGTGGTGGTCCGTTTATTCAGCAAGCATCACATTATATAGACCTCTATTGTTGGTTTTTTGGAAAACCACAAAAATTGGTAAGTCAGTTAGGGACTTTTGTGCACGATATTGAAGTTGAAGACCATGGTGCGGCTATTTGTGTTCACGATTTGGGGATGATTGCAACTATAACAGCATCGACGGCCACAAAGCCTGGCTTTCCGGCTAAAATGGAGATTTATACCAGTAAGGGCTATCTTATTCTAGAAAATGATGTGATTACCCATTGGGATATTGAAGGTGTTGAAAACCCTACAGCCCAAACCGAAAATGAAAATACACATACGGGCGCAGCTACCGCGGCTGTTGCCGATACTGCCAATCACGAAACCATATTAAACGATTTTGTAAACGCCATTAAAACAGGAGAAGATTGTCTGGTTACGGGCGAATCTGCCAGAACTGCCACCGAAATGATTTTGGAAATTTATAATGGGCAGTTTTAATTTATAACTGGGCTTTTGTCAGACTGAGCGCAGTAGAAGTCTTATATAGTGCATAAATTAAGTTAATATGTATTGATTTTCTAGTAAGAAAAATCTAACTATTCTCATCGACTGATATGAGTCATTAAAAACAACGCATATCCTAAAAGATAAGCGCAACTCCAAAATCACTTTCCCCCCTCAAACGCTTTCATTTCTTCCTAAGGCTTTACAATGTTACTATTTCTAGAAAAGGGTTTAATTTGAAATTAACCTAACGTTAATATTTTGCGTGTAACTTATGGTGTGGATTAAAATTATGGCTGTTGATACTATTGCGCTTCACATTTGTTTAAAAAAATGCTAGACTTTAAAATAGGGCTATATCTATCAAACGATTAAAGCTTAATAATGTTTAGAAAAATAACCACAGAATTAACTACATTTGCACTCGCAAAAACCAAAAGACGATTCTTTTAACAAAATCAATTTATCCAAAAAATGAAAGCAGGTATTGTAGGATTGCCAAACGTAGGGAAGTCAACGTTGTTCAACTGTTTATCGAACGCCAAGGCGCAAAGTGCCAATTTTCCGTTCTGTACTATAGAGCCTAATATAGGTGTTGTAAATGTGCCAGATCCACGTTTAGAGAAATTAGAAGCCTTGGTTAAGCCAGAGCGTGTTTTGCCGGCTACTGTAGAGATTGTTGATATTGCCGGTTTGGTAAAAGGTGCCAGTAAAGGTGAAGGGTTGGGCAACCAGTTTTTGGCTAATATTCGCGAAACCGATGCTATTTTACATGTGCTCCGTTGTTTCGACAACGATAATGTGGTGCATGTTGATGGGAATGTAAATCCCATTCGCGATAAAGAAACTATTGACATGGAATTGCAGTTAAAAGACTTGGAAACTGCCGAGAAGAAGCTAGATAAAGTTAAACGTGCTGCGAAAACAGGAAATAAAGAGGCTCAAAAAGAAGAAGCTGTGCTTTTAAAAATAAAAGCGGGCTTGGAAGCCGGAACATCGGTAAGGGCATTAGAGTTTTCTGATGACGATTATGCCGATTTTGTTAAACCAAACCAATTTATTACGGATAAACCGGTTATGTACGTTTGTAATGTAGATGAAGGCAGTGCCGTTTCTGGGAATGCCTATGTTGAAAAAGTTAAAGAAGCTGTTAAGGATGAAAATGCAGAAGTTTTGGTTTTGGCTGTAGGTACTGAGGCTGACATTAATGAATTGGATGATTACGAAGAGCGTCAAATGTTTCTTCAGGATATTGGACTGGAAGAACCGGGATCGGCTAAATTAATTAGGGGGGCTTATAAATTGTTGAATCAGCAAACCTATTTTACCGCTGGTGTGAAAGAAGTTCGTGCTTGGACCGTAGATGTAGGCGCCACCGCTCCTCAAGCTGCCGGTGTAATTCATACCGATTTTGAAAAAGGGTTCATTAGAGCCGAAGTTATTGGTTACGACGATTATGTAAATTACGGTAGTGAAGCCAAAGTGAAAGAAGCAGGGAAAATGCGTGTTGAGGGCAAAAACTATATAGTAAAGGATGGCGATGTTATGCACTTCCTTTTCAACGTTTAAATAAAACAGTTAAATATAATTAGGCCTGTTGGGTTTTAATAACCTGACAGGTCTTTTTTTTTGTTACGGTATGTGCTTCAGCTTAATGCAATAAAATAAATACTTTAACAAGTTTTTGAACATTGTATTTAAAAGCTGTTTCTGAAAAAATAACAAAAGACGTTGGGTATTTTAGTAGAATGAAATCAACAAAATCATTCATTTACGGCATATTGCTCGGTATTTTGGGCATCGTGCTATTTTCTTCAAAAGCAGTAATGGTAAAATTGGCCTATCAATATAACGTTGATGCGCTTAGTGTTTTACTGCTTCGTATGTTGTTTTCGTTTCCTTTTTATTTAGTAGTGGCCATTAATATTAGGAAAAAGAATGTTGGTCAAAACACTTCAAGAGATTATGCTTGGGTGTTCTTTTTTGGTTTTTTAGGTTACTATTTATCCAGTTACTTCGACTTTGTGGGCTTGGAATACATAAAAGCCAGTTTAGAACGTATTATTTTGTTTTTGTATCCCACAATGGTCTTGATTTTTAACAAGCTTTTTTTAAAGAAGCCGATAACCAAAATTCAAATTATTGCTATAGGGTTGAGTTATTTAGGAATTGTTATAACGTTTTGGGGCGAGGCCGTCGCCACAGGAAGCGATGCCTTTATTGGTGGGTTTTTAATTTTACTCTGTGCAGTAACCTATGCTTCCTATTTGGTGGGCAGCGGTTGGTTAATTCCAAAACTTGGAGTGGTTAAGTTTACAACCTATGCCATGTTGGTGTCTTGTGTGTGCGTGTTTGTGCATTACGGATTGGTCTCAAAAATTAATATTTTAAATTATCCTTTTGAGGTTTATGTATTAGGGTTTTTAATCGCCATTTTTGCAACGGTTATTCCGTCATATTTGGTATCTGAAGCCATTAACCGAATCAATTCATCAAATTTTGCTGTAATTGCTGGTTTTGGCCCTATTTCAACTATAATATTGGCCGCTATTTTTCTTGACGAACGCTTTACGGTTATACAGTGGTTTGGTGCTTTAGTGGTTATTATTGGTATACTTTTGGTGTCTGTTAAAAAGAAATAGGTGGCATAAGTTGAGGTTCTCAACATAATCGGGGTATATTGTTAATTATTTTGTATTGCGCCTTTTTCTTTTTTTAAATGGTTATATTATATTAGCAACCCCTCACCAATTTTCACTTTTATAGATAAATGGCAGAACAAACCAAATATACCGAAGATAATATACGCTCGTTAGACTGGAAAGAGCACATCCGTATGCGTCCAGGAATGTATATTGGTAAATTGGGTGATGGTAGCTCGCCAGACGATGGTATTTACATCCTATTAAAAGAGGTTTTAGACAACTCTATCGACGAGTTTGTGATGGGGGCCGGAAAGACTATTGAAATTTCTATTCAAGGCAATAAAGTAATTGTTCGTGATTACGGTCGTGGTATTCCTTTAGGAAAGGTGGTTGATGTGGTTTCAAAAATGAATACTGGCGGAAAGTACGACTCCAAAGCCTTTAAAAAGTCGGTAGGATTGAATGGTGTGGGTACTAAGGCTGTTAATGCGCTTTCAACTTATTTTAGGGTAGAGTCTAATCGTGATGGGAAATCGGCTTCGGCTGAGTTTGCACTGGGCGAATTGACCGACCAGGAAAATTTAGAAGATACCACGCGCAGAAAAGGTACTAAAGTGTCTTTTGTTCCCGACGACACCATCTTCAAAAATTATAAATACAGAAGTGAGTATGTGGTTAAGATGCTCAAAAATTACGTGTATCTTAATCCAGGTTTAACTATCGTTTTTAATGGCGAAAAATATTTCAGTGAAAACGGTTTAAAAGATTTGTTGAATGAAAACATTAATGAGTCAGATTTATTGTATCCCATCATCCATCTAAGAGGAGATGACATTGAAGTTGCTATAACCCATAGTAAAACGCAATATAGCGAAGAGTATCATTCTTTTGTGAATGGACAGAATACAACACAGGGTGGTACCCACTTAAATGCGTTCAGGGAGGCTTTGGTTAAAACCGTTCGTGAATTTTATGGTAAGAATTATGATGCTTCCGACGTTCGTAAATCGGTGGTAAGTGCAATTGCCTTAAAGGTAATGGAGCCTGTTTTTGAAAGCCAGACTAAAACCAAATTAGGCTCGACCGATATGGGGGGCGATTATCCAACGGTTCGAACTTACATTAACGATTTTGTAAAAACCAATCTCGATAATTATTTACATAAAAACCCAGATACGGCCGAAAAAATTCAGCGTAAAATTTTACAGGCTGAGCGGGAGCGTAAAGAGCTTTCGGGTATTCGAAAATTAGCTAGAGATAGGGCAAAAAAGGCTAGCCTTCACAATAAAAAATTGCGCGATTGTCGGGTGCATTTTGGTGATACCAAAAACGACAGAAACCTTGAAACAACGTTGTTTATAACAGAGGGTGATTCGGCTTCAGGAAGTATTACAAAATCGCGGGATGTAAACACTCAGGCGGTGTTCAGTTTAAAGGGCAAACCACTTAACTGTTACGGATTGAGTAAAAAAATCGTTTACGAAAACGAAGAGTTCAACCTGCTCCAAGCGGCTTTAAACATCGAAGAATCTTTGGAGGATTTGCGCTATAATAACGTGGTAATTGCTACCGATGCCGATGTTGATGGTATGCACATACGTTTATTGCTAATTACGTTCTTTTTGCAGTTTTTTCCAGAAGTTATAAAAGAAGGGCACTTGTATATTTTGCAAACGCCGCTCTTCCGGGTAAGAAATAAAAAGGAAACCATTTATTGCTACACCGAAGATGAGCGTATTGCAGCCATAGAAAAACTAAAACCTAAGCCAGAAATAACACGATTTAAAGGGCTTGGTGAGATTTCACCCGATGAGTTCAAACATTTTATAGGTGATGATATCCGCTTAGACCCTGTAATGTTAGATGACGGGATGTCAATAGACGAATTGTTGTCGTTTTACATGGGTAAAAATACACCATCAAGACAGGAATTTATAATAGACAATCTTAAAGTTGAACTCGATTTAATAGAGGAATAGACTAGATTTAAAAATAAGATAATCATGTTATACAATAAAAACCGAAAAAAACGCTCTTACGACTATTTACGTAATCGAACGAGTAGTGAACAAGTACACAGATTGCAAAAAAAAGGTAAAGTAACACTAAGCGGTTCGCCCAAACAAAGACAATAGTTTTTAATGATAGAAGAAGAAAACGACGACGATTTAATTAAAAATGAAGGTGAGCCCCAAGAAACCATAACCCGAGTTACGGGCATGTACAAAGATTGGTTTTTGGATTATGCCTCATACGTTATTTTAGAACGTGCTGTGCCAGCCATCGAGGACGGTTTTAAACCCGTTCAGCGTCGTATTATGCATTCTATGAAAGACCTCGACGATGGGCGTTACAACAAAGTAGCTAACATTGTGGGGCACACCATGCAGTACCATCCACATGGCGATGCCAGTATTGCAGATGCCATGGTGCAAATAGGGCAGAAAGACTTACTTATTGATACGCAAGGTAACTGGGGTAACATTCTTACCGGAGATAGTGCGGCGGCCTCTCGTTATATTGAAGCACGACTTTCTAAATTCGCGTTGGATGTTGTTTATAATCCTAAAATAACCGAGTGGCAGGCCAGTTATGATGGTAGACGTAAAGAGCCGGTAAATTTACCGGTTATGTTTCCGTTATTATTGGCGCAAGGCGGAGAGGGTATTGCAGTAGGGCTTTCAACTAAAATATTGCCGCACAATTTTATAGAACTCATAGAGGCTTCTATCAAACATTTACAAGGAAAACGCTTTAAACTATTACCCGATTTTCCAACGGCAGGTATCGCCGATTTTTCAAACTACAATGACGGTGAGCGTGGAGGTAAAGTGCGTGTCCGTGCCAAAATTTCACAGCTCGATAAAAATACTTTGGTAATTACAGAGTTGCCTTATGGTACGACCACATCGTCGTTAATAGATTCTATTTTAAAGGCCAACGATAAAGGAAAGATAAAGGTCAAAAAAATTGAAGACAACACGGCTGCCGAGGTTGAAATATTGGTGCACCTGCCTTCAGGGTTGTCGCCCGATAAAACGATTGATGCCCTTTATGCCTTTACCAGTTGCGAGAGCTCCATTTCGCCTTTGGGTTGCGTGATTGAAGATAACAAACCGCTTTTTATTGGGGTTTCTGAAATGCTTCGTCGCAGCACCGATAATACGGTTCAATTATTAAAACAAGAACTCGAAATCAAGCTGGGCGAATTTGAAGAGCAATGGCATTTTGCTTCTTTAGAGCGTATTTTTATTGAAAACCGGATTTATCGTGATATTGAAGAGGAAGAAACATGGGAAGGTGTTATAAGTGCCATTGATAAAGGGCTCAAGCCGCACACAAAACATTTGAAACGTCCGGTTACAGAGGAAGATATTGTACGCTTAACTGAAATAAGAATTAAACGAATCTCTAAATTCGACATTGACAAGGCGCAACAAAAAATCGAAGCTTTAGAAGCTCAAATAGCCGAAATAAAGCATCACTTGGCTCATCTTATAGACTATGCTATTTCTTATTTCGAAAGGTTGAAAAAAGAGTACGGTAAAGGGCGCGAACGAAAAACTGAAATTCGCATTTTCGATGACGTTGATGCCACAAAAGTGGTGATTAGAAATACCAAGCTTTATGTAAACCGAGCTGAAGGTTTTATAGGTACTTCATTGCGTCGAGATGAGTATGTTTGCGATTGTAGCGATATTGACGATATAATTGTTTTTACCAGAGAAGGTAAAATGATGGTGACCAAGGTCGATTCTAAAACTTTTATAGGTAAAGACATCATTCATGTCGCGGTGTTTAAAAAGAAAGATAAGCGCACCATTTACAACATGATTTACCGCGATGGCAAAAAAGGGCCTTCCTACATAAAGCGTTTTGCGGTAACCAGTATGACTCGAGACAGGGAATACGATTTAACTAATGGCAACAAAGGCTCTATAGTGTTGTATTTTTCTGCTAACCCCAATGGGGAGGCTGAGGTAGTAACCATTTTGTTGCGTCAGGCAGGTAGTATCAAAAAACTGAAATGGGATATGGACTTTGCCGATATATTAATTAAAGGCCGTGCATCAAAAGGAAATTTGGTTACCAAATACTCAGTTAAACGCGTAGAGCTCAAAGAGAAGGGTATTTCAACCTTAAAACCACGTAAAATTTGGTTTGATGATACCGTACAACGTTTAAATCTTGATGGCAGAGGAGAGCTCATAGGAGAATTTAGAGGCGAAGACAAGTTGTTGATTATAAGTCAGTCTGGAATTGTAAAAACGGTTACGCCAGAGGTTACCATGCATTTTGATGATGATATGATTGTCTTGGAGAAGTGGGTACCTAAAAAGCCAATTTCAGCGATTTACTACAACGGAGAAAAAGAGTTGTACTATGTTAAGCGTTTTTTAATTGAGCAGGAGGGCAAAGAAGAGTCTTTTATTTCAGAGCATCCCAATTCCCAGTTGGAAATTGTTTCAACAGATTGGAAACCTATGGCAGAAGTTATTTTCGCAAAAGAACGTGGTAAAGACCGAAAAGATAATTTAGAAGTTAATTTAGAAGAGTTTATTGATATTAAAGGGATATCTGCTCAAGGAAACCAGCTTACTAAAGATAAGGTCAACCAAATAAACTTATTGGATCCGTTGCCTTATGAAGCTCCAGAGGAAGTGCATGCCGACGATTTGGAGGTTGTTGATGAAACCGATGTGTCGTCAAATGTTTCTAATGGTCCGAAGCAAGAAAAAACTTCTGATGATAAAGATAAAGGTTCGTCAAAAGACGATGGTGAAGGTCAAACCACTTTATTTTGATTCTTTTGATGTACCAGACTTTTTGTTAATTCTGAAGTTTAAAAATTCAACAAATAACGAAAAGGCAATAGCAAAGTACAGATAGCCTTTTGGTATGGCGCCAACTTCGTTTCCAAATAATTTGGTGTGCGATAGGTGAGCGGCCTCGGTAATGAGCATAAAACCAATTAAGATTAAAAAAGCTAGGCCCAAAATCTGCATACTTGGGTGATTCTTAATAAATTCTCGAATCGGGTTGGCAAAACCAATCATTATTATAATTGAGATTACTACCGCAATAATCATTAAAACCAGCGTGTAATTGTGATTTGGGTGTAGTCCGTTGGTCATACCTACAGCGGTTAGTATAGAATCTATGGAAAAAATAAAGTCGATAATAAGTATTTGAACGAGAGCTTGAGATAAGGTGTTCAGTTTTTTTTGTTTTATACTTTTCTCATCATGATTGGGCATTTCTACTTTTTCATGTATCTCAGAGGTGCTTTTATAAATTAAAAAAAGTCCTCCCGAAAAAAGTATAATGGCTTGCCAGCTAATGGCGATATGTAACCATGAGAGGTCAAGGGTGTAAAAGGGGGCTTTAAGCCCAACTAAAAAGCTAACAAAAAACAATAAAATAATGCGTTGTACCATAGCTAGTACCAAACCTATTTTAGTAGCTTTAGATTGTTGCTTTTCGGGAAGTTTATTGGCTGCAATAGATATAAAAACAATATTGTCTATACCCAAAATAATCTCTAAAAAAGTAAGTGTTAGCAAGGCCATAATGGCATCGCTAGTTAAAAGAAAATCAACCAATTTTCAAAAAATTTAAGTTTAAATTTAATGAAAATCGGGTAAATAATTTAAAAAAAATGACTTTGTTTTACGTTTTTTTAAGTTGTCTTTGAATCTTTTTGATAGCCGATTCTATGGATTTTTCGGGTTCAATAATATTATAGGCGCCCCAAAACCTTGGGTCTGAAAAACCCGAGGCTTTTTCGGTTAAAATGGTAGTTGGCCGTATTAATTGATGGCGCACTTTGGCCAATTTGGTGTCTTTAATTTCCCAGTCTGTTATGGCCATTTCACTGTTTAAGGAATATACATTATTGAACAACTTGCCTTTCCAATTAACTTTAAATGTTAATGATATATTGCTGTAGGCATAGTACCATTTACCATCTTTTATTCGGTAATTTACCCTATAGTTGGCCTCTTTGGGATGTACCTGAACCTTTCTGGGTTTTTTGCGAACAAACATTCTACTGGAGAGTTCTTTATTTGAAACATTTAGGCTGTAAACAGCGCTGGTTAGGGCTAAGGTGTTGGCGTCGATAAAGAGTTGACCATAGTAAAGCGGTTGTTTAATCTGCTTCTTCTGTTTAAAATTAACAACGAAAATAAGCTTGTTGTTTATTGTGGTAGAATTTCCGTAGCTAAATTCATAAAGCGGCATGTTTTCTTCTGTAAAAATGAATTCAGGATATTTAATAATATCTGTGTAAAGATTACTGAACGGTCCGCCTTGAAGTTTTAAGGCTAAGGTGTCCAGTCTACTGTAATCGGTGTTTTTTCTTGCTTTAACCAGTTCAATGTGGTCGTTCCGGTAGTTGTTGTAAGGCTGTTTATGGATTTTTATAACAGCTTCTGAAAGTGAAGCATTACGTCTGCGTTTTTTTATGGTCTCCCTGTAAAATGCCGTCATAAGTGTGTTATTATTGTTATAAATTGTGCTTTTCTTTCTTAAGGTCTCTTCAACCAGTTCGCGTGCATTTTTCGACGAAGCAATAATATTAATCTCGTTTAATGTTGTTGGTGCTGGGGTTAACGCTATTCTTTGGTCATTGGCAATTGAAGAAATCTTAATTTCTTTCGCTTTATAACCCAAATGTGTAATGGTTATATTTTCGTTTATAAAAGGTTTTGGCACTTTTAATAAAAATTCTCCGTCGCTGTTTGTAATAGTACTTATGTTAGAATTGTTTAAAACTACATCGACAAAAACTAGAGGTTTGTTGGTTTCTTCATCTATGATGCGTCCTTCTAGTTCAATAAAACTATCTTTAGTTTGTGCGCCTACGGTAGAGCAGTGCATAAAAATAATTAAGAGCAAATAAATAAAACGGTGTTTAGGTACTGTTTTCATAACAAAGGGAGTATTGGGAATAACATTATAAGTTACGAAAAATATTTGTAACAAGCTAATGTCCAGTGTGTTTGTGGCTAAATTGATTGTAAGACTTCATTGTTGTGTTGTCAACCTTGGTCAAAGTTGAAAATGAGTGAGATTGGGCGCAACAGCAAAAGAGGATTGGTATCAATTGTAGAGGTTTATTCGATTCTATTTCCATATGCATTCTTTTGTATTGATAAAAAAGGGATAATGTTAAAGTGTAAAATGTTGAATTAGTGTTATTTATTTGGTTTTGAAAGAATCATTAATTTAAGCCATTATATTATTAACTTATTTTTTAGAATGTTAAAAATGGAATAACTGTATATTTACGGGTTCAAAATAGGATATGCAAAAACAAAATTTACCTTTTTATAAAACAGGCTATTTTTCATCCTTAATATGTGATTATTTGGATGAAAGAACACACTTAAAACCGTTTTATAATCGTTTTCCGAATCTTGAAAATTTTAAAAGCCAAATAGAAGAAAAGAAGCAGTCGTTTGCTTCAGTGTCAAGAACAAACCTGGTTTCAGTTTTACAGAAGCAATATAAAAATGTTGCTGCTTCCGAAAGTACACTTCAAAATATAGAACTTTTAAAATTAGAAAATACCTTTACTATCACCACGGGGCATCAGTTGAACTTGTTTACTGGTCCGCTGTACTTTATCTATAAAATTGTTTCGGCAATCAACCTTTCAAATGAATTGAAAACTGCTTACCCTAATTTTAATTTTGTGCCGGTGTATTGGATGGCTACTGAAGACCATGATTTTGCGGAAATCAATTATTTCAACTTTAAAGGTAAAAAAATACACTGGAATAAAGCCGCAAATGGGGCGGTTGGCGAACTTTCAACGGATGGTTTAGAGGCCGTTTTTAATTTGTTTGCCCAAGATTTAGGGCATAGTAATAACGCAGAATATTTAAAAGAACTGTTTAAAAACGCCTATTTAAAACACAATAATTTAGCCGAAGCCACGCAGTATTTGGCCAATGAACTTTTTAAGGCATTCGGACTCGTAATTATTGATGCAAATAACGCAGAATTAAAAAAGCAGTTCGCCCCATTCATGGAAGAAGAATTGACGAAACAAACAGCGTTTAAGTTAGTTTCTGAAACCAGCGAGCAAATAAATAAATTGCCCGAAAATTATAAAATACAGGTAAATCCAAGAGAAATAAATCTGTTTTTTTTAAATGAAAACCTTCGTGAGCGCATTGTTTATAACGATGGTCTATATAAAGTGTTAAATACAGATGTTTCATGGGATAAAAAAGGTATTTTAAATGAATTGGAGCAGCATCCCGATCGTTTTTCGCCAAATGTCATTATGCGTCCGCTGTACCAAGAAGTGATTTTACCCAACTTGTGCTATATTGGCGGCGGTGGCGAGTTGGCTTATTGGTTTCAGTTAAAGCAATTTTTTAATGCGGTAAAGGTGCCGTTTCCAATACTTTTGTTGAGAAATTCGGTGTTGTTACAGTCTGAAAGTCAATCAAAAAAACTTAACAAGCTTAATATTTCTACCGAAGACGTTTTCTTAAAGCGCAATGCTTTCATTAATAAAAAAGTTAGGGAAATTTCGAATATCGATATCGATTTTTCATCTCAAAAAGCGCATTTAAAACAACAATTTGAAGATTTGTACAAGTTGGCTAAACAAACCGATAAATCCTTTTTAGGAGCTGTAAAGGCACAGGAGGTTAAGCAATTAAAGGGATTGGATAATTTGGAGAAACGTTTGCTTAAAGCCCAGAAAAAGAAGCTCTCGGATGAAGTTTCGAGAATGACCGACTTGCAAAACGAATTGTTCCCAAATTACAGTCTCCAAGAGCGAAGTGCCAATTTTTCAGAATTTTATTTGGAACATGGAGATGGCCTAATGGCATCACTGGTAGAAAACCTGGAGCCATTTAAAGGAGAATTTTCAATTTTGACGTTATAAATTATGCACCAAATAGATATTGATTTAGTAGAAATGACGCTCGATGTGATGAAATATGCCATCAACCGAATTTCTGCAACCGAACACCCCATAGGACAACCCAAAAAGGAAGAAGAGCTGAAAGCTATGGTGGGCGACACCGTAACGGCAAAAGGCGTTGGTGGCGAATTTGCATTCAACCTATGGAAAAAATATTTATCGAAAGCCAATGTGCCAATAGACCATCCAAGGCACTTGGCATTTGTGCCGGCTTCACCAACTAGGGCAGCTGTAATGTTCGATTTGGTGACCTCGGTTTCCAGCATCCATGGCGCATATTGGATGGAAGGTGCTGGTGGTATTTTTTGTGAAAATGAAGCGATGCGCTGGATGGTGTCGCTTACCGGTTTGCCAGAAGGTGCTTTTGGTGTATTTACTAGCGGGGGCACTGCAGCTAACCTATCAGCGATTGTTACGGCACGTGAGTATTGGCGTAGAGATGATACTTTTAAAAGAGAAAAAGGCTTGATTATTACCTCTGTTGGGGCGCATTCGTCTGTCAAGGCCATGGCCAAGGTGGCCGATGTTGATATCTTATTGGTCGATTCAGAAGAAAAATTAACCGGAGACGATTTAAGAAAAACCATAAACGGTTTAAGTTTCCACCAGCGAAAGCGCTTATTTGCAGTTGTGGCTACCGGCGGAACAACCAATGCGGGCATAATTGACGACCTAGAAGGTATAGCAGCGATTTGTGAAACCGAAAAACTTTGGTTTCATGTTGATGCAGCATATGGTGGGGGTGCTTTGGTTGCTGATTCTGTAAGGCACTTATTTAATGGTATTGAAAAAGCAGATAGTATAACCATAGACCCGCATAAGTGGATGTTTTCACCTTACGATTGCGGTGCCGTAATTTATAAAAAGCCAGAATTGGCTAAAGCTGCCCATGCACAGGAAGGGTCTTATTTAGATATTTTTAAGGATGAAGGGGCGCACGGTTTTAACCCAACCGATTATCAAATACAGTTAACCCGAAGGGTACGCGGGTTGCCATTGTGGTTTTCTTTAGCAACGCACGGAACCGATAAGTATAAAGAAGCTGTAGAACGGGGCTTAGAGTTGGCGCAGATTGCAGGACAATTAATTGAAAAAACTCCGAATGTAGAATTGGTTAGGGTTCCTAGTTTATCTTGTGTTCTGTTTAGAAGAATTGGGTGGAAACCTGAAGATTATACGCATTGGACATATAAAAATCACAAGTCGGGTTTTGCTTTGGTAACGCCTACAAAATGGAAAAATGGGGATGCTTTCGAAACCGTTTCCCGTTTTTGCTTTATAAATCCAGATACTACAGAAAACGATATTCAAATGATTTTAGATTCTATGGCGTAAAAATTGACTCGTCAAAGTTTACAGTCTGTTGAAAATTTAAGCAAAAAATTACAAGTGGTAATTCGCCAATAAAAAATCTATTACTATTTTTGCGCATGCAACACGATAAAGTACTAATTTTAGACTTCGGATCGCAATACACACAGCTTATTGCCCGTAGAGTTAGAGAACTCAATATTTATTCCGAAATACACCCGTTCAACAAGATTCCAGAAAATATAAAAGATTACAAGGCCGTAATTTTATCAGGTAGCCCAACCTCAGTTCGAGGTGAAGCCGCTTTACATCCCGATTTAAGTGGAATAAGAGGTGAAAAACCAATATTGGCCGTTTGTTACGGAGCGCAATATTTGGCCCATTTTTCAGGTGGTGAAGTAGCGCCCTCGAATACACGAGAGTATGGACGTGCAAATTTATCATTTATAAAAAGCAATGAGCCATTTTTTGCTCATATCCACACGGGAAGTCAAGTTTGGATGAGCCATAGTGATACTATTAAACAATTGCCAACCAAGGGCGTTTTAATTGCTAGCACACACGATGTAGAAAATGCAGCATATAGAATTGATGGCGAAGAAACATATGCTATTCAATTTCATCCTGAGGTTTACCATTCTACTGACGGAAAGCAATTATTGGAAAACTTCCTAGTAAATATTGCAGGGGTTCACCAAGACTGGACACCCCAATCTTTTGTTGAAGAAACCGTTGAGGCCATTCAAGAAAAAGTAGGAGACGGGAAGGTAGTTTTAGGGCTTTCCGGTGGAGTAGATTCAACTGTTGCAGCCGTGCTTTTAAATAAAGCTATAGGTAAAAACCTGTACTGTATTTTTGTTAATAATGGTTTGCTTCGTAAAAATGAATTTGAAAGCGTACTGAACCAATATAAAGGTATGGGACTTAACGTTAAAGGCGTTGATGCTTCCAGTAGATTCCTTGACGCTTTAAAAGGCATTGAAGACCCTGAACTAAAACGAAAAGCTATTGGTAATGCCTTTATAGAAGTATTTGATGATGAGGCTCACAAATTAAAAGACGTTGAATGGTTAGCACAAGGAACCATTTACCCCGATGTGATTGAAAGTGTTTCTGCTACAGGTGGGCCTTCAGCAACTATTAAAAGTCATCATAATGTTGGTGGTTTGCCAGATTTTATGAAATTAAAAATAGTGGAGCCACTTCGTGCTATATTTAAGGATGAAGTAAGACGTGTGGGAGCCACTTTGGGTATAGACCCCGAATTGCTAGGGCGTCATCCGTTTCCTGGCCCTGGTTTAGGTATTCGTATTTTGGGCGACATCACAGCCGAAAAAGTTAGAATCCTGCAAGAAGTAGATGCTATTTTTATTAACGGTTTGAAGGAGTGGGGGCTCTACGATAAGGTATGGCAAGCCGGCGCCATGCTGCTACCTGTAAATAGCGTTGGTGTAATGGGAGATGAACGTACCTATGAAAAATGTGTGGCACTCAGAGCTGTTGAAAGTACTGATGGAATGACGGCGGATTGGGTGAATTTACCTTACGAATTTCTTCAAAAAACATCTAACGATATAATAAACAGGGTAAAAGGCGTTAATAGGGTAGTTTACGATATTAGTTCAAAACCACCGGCAACTATTGAGTGGGAATAATGGCTAATTGATTTTTGGTTTGTAAGCTGTTTGGCACGTTGTGTGATAATATTAAAAAAAAGTATTTTTAACATCTTTATAAAAGCACATAACGTATATAGTTTATACAGTTGCAATTTTATTATATTTAAAGTTATCACATTCACGGTATGAGTAGATTCTTCTTAGTTTTAGTTCTAGTTTTAGTATTTGGTTTTTCACCCTTAAGTGCACAAAATTTTAGTACCCATAAAGTAAAAGCAGGAGAAACGATAGAAGAAATATCAAAAAAATATTACGTTACACCTTTTGATATTTATAAACTTAACCCAGATGCCAAAAAAGGTTTAAAGCCCAATACGATTCTTATCATTCCTTTGTCTAAGGCACAAAAGCCTAAAACTACCATTGTTAAAGAGCTTCAAGGTTTTAAAGAACATAAAACCAGACGCAAGGAAACCATGTACAGCCTTTCAAAAAAGTATGGTGTTTCGCAAGATGAAATAAAAAAGCACAATACATTTTTGTATGCCAATACTCTGCGTAAGGGCGACAGGATTCAAATTCCAATTTATAAAACTACCGAAAAGGTTGAAGTCGTTAAAACCACAAAGTCTTATACTGTAAAGCCCAAAGAGGGTAAGTGGCGTATTGCTTATAAATTTGGTATTTCAATTAGCGAGTTGGAAGCCCTTAACCCAGATATGGAAGATGTTTTAAAGGTTGGTGAGGTTATTAATGTGCCAAATTTAGAGGCAGAAGAAGAAAACATTGTAGATGAAAGGTACGGTTACTATAAAGTTTTACCAAAAGAAGGGTTTTATAGGTTAAAATTGAAATTAGGCCTAGAGCAAGAAGAAATAGAAACCTTAAATCCGGGTGTTAAAGATAGCGGGTTGAAAGAAGGAATGATTTTAAAAATACCACTAACAAGCGTAACTGATGATTTTTCGATATCAGAAAAAGTTAATTTAGTTGATAGTATTTCCGATTTTAGCATTAAACGTATTGCTGTTATGTTGCCGTTTAGATTAAATCGTGTAGGGTTTGATTCGGTCTCAGATACGAAAAACAGCATTAAAAATGATCCCTATTTAAATACGTCTTTAGATTTTTATTCGGGTGTTTTGATGGCGGTCGATTCCTTAAAATCATTAGGTATTTCCCTTAAAGTTGATGTTTATGATACAAAAAACGAAATAAGCGAAGTTTCAAAAATAATACGTGAAAACAACTTTAATGATGTTGATGCCGTTATAGGGCCGCTAACAACCAAAAATTTTGAAAGGGCCTCTTCAGAACTCAAGAGATTCAATACGCCTATAATATCTCCAATCGGAACAAAGTTAAATTTGTATGATAATGTGTTTCAAGCGAGACCATCTGATGATTTGTTAAAAAATAAAGTATTAGCTTATGTAAAAGCTGATACACTGGCAAAAAATATATTGATTATTCACGATACAGAAAACACGGCTATTTCTAATGAGCTGAGACGTGAATTTGGATATGCAAAACAAGTCTTGTCTAGAAAAAACAAAGACGGAAAAGACGAGTTTTTCGTTACTAGGGATGATATTGAAAGTGTTTTAAAACCTGGTAAAAATTTAGTGTTTCTAGAAACTCAAAATGCAGGTTTTGCGGCTAATGTAACCAGTATTTTGGCTTCGTTAATTAGAAACGGTAATACAACAATAAAAAAGGATGGTAAAAATGTTCAAGAAGAACCAAGAGAAATTATATTGCTTACCACAAACCGAAACTCGGCCTTTGAAGGCGACCAAATAAACAACACGCATTTATCTAAGCTTCAGTTTCATTTTGCAACAGGGTCAAAAGATTACAACGAAAACGAAAACAAATTGTTTTTAAAAAAGTACAGTAAATTATATAACATCACTCCCAATAATAAAGCGGTTAAAGGCTTTGATTTAACAATGGACGTGGTTTTACGATTGGTATCTTCTCCCGATTTATACATGTCCGTTAAAAACACACCGTTAACCGAGTACATCGAAAACAAATTTGGTTACAAGAAGAAGCTTTTAGGAGGGTATTATAACGATGCAACTTATCTTGTAAAGTATGATAATTTATCTATAGTTGAGGTAAATTAATGTTTCCCGATAAACAGTTTCTAATTGATTTAGCCCACGCCAAAATGCCCTATGGCAAGTATAAAGATCGATACTTAATCGATTTGCCTGAGTACTATATCGTTTGGTATCACGCAAAAGGGTTTCCTAAAGGTAAATTAGGAGATATGCTAAGGCAAGTTTATGAACTTAAACTTAATGGTTTGGAAGGTATTATCAGGAATGTTAAAAAGCAGTATCCTAAATAATCTATAGTTAAAACATAGAATTTAGGTGTTGTTGGTTGATGCATCTTCGTATAAATAAGTATATCCAGTAAATTTCAATTTAACACTTTTTAACTACTCACTTAAGTTTCATTTTCCTAACAGTACTAGTTTTCAGAATTTTTGTTCTAAAGGCTATCTTTTCAAGTTTAAATCAACAATAAAAATAGCTTTTTTATTTTAAAATTAAAACTCAATATATGATTTATGTCATTGAAATACAGGTGTTCAATACTTAAATTTAAAGGTTATTTATGTAACAGTGTTAAAAATCTTTAAATAGAAAAGTCATGGAGTTATTAGAAAACACAAAAGCTGGCGTTTACCGGTTTGGAAACAAACAAGCTGATGGGAATAGTGAAATGAAGAATCTGTTAGGAGGAAAAGGTGCTAATTTAGCCGAAATGAGTGCTATTGGAATACCGGTGCCTCCAGGGTTTACCATTACCACAGAAATTTGTACAGAATATAACTTGTTGGGAGAGTATGCAGTAATTCAGCTTATAAAAGATGAAGTTGAGGCATCTGTAGCCAACATAGAAAAATTGATGGAATCCTCTTTTGGCGACAAGGAAAACCCCTTATTGATCTCAGTTCGTTCGGGGGCAAGGGTTTCTATGCCCGGTATGATGGATACGGTTTTAAATCTTGGTATAAATGACGAAGTTGTTTTAGGTTTGGCCAGAAAGACAAACAACGAGCATTTTGCATGGGATTCTTATCGGCGTTTTATTCAAATGTATGGCGGTGTCGTTTTAGGAATGAAACCAGCTTCAAAGGAAGATATCGATCCTTTTGAAGAAATTATGGAAAAACTTAAAGTTAAACGCGGCATTCAATTAGATACCGAGTTTTCCGTTCAAGATTTAAAAGATTTAGTTTTCGATTTTAAAGAGGCTGTAAAAAAGCAAACGGGACATTCTTTTCCTTCAAATCCTTGGGATCAATTATGGGGTGCCATTATTGCCGTTTTCAATAGTTGGAATGGTGATAGGGCCATTTATTATAGAAATCTACACGGTTACCCAGAAGATTGGGGAACTGCCGTTAATGTTCAGGCTATGGTGTACGGTAATATGGGTGATAAATCGGGTACAGGTGTTTGTTTTACTCGCGATGCCGGAACCGGAGAAAATGTTTTTAATGGCGAATATTTAATTAATGCCCAAGGTGAAGATGTGGTAGCTGGTGTTAGGACGCCTCAACAAATTACTAAATTGGGGTCGCAACGTTGGGCCGAATTAGCAAAAGTAGATGAATCCGAAAGATTAGAAAAATACCCTTCCCTTGAAGAGTTGATGCCATCTATTTATAAAGAATTGAATGGCTACCAACAAAAACTAGAAGCGCATTATAGAGATATGCAGGATATGGAGTTTACTATTCAAGATGGAAAACTCTGGATTTTGCAAACAAGACATGGTAAGCGTACTGGGGCGGCTATGGTTAAAATAGCTATAGATTTTTTAAAAGAAGGCAAAATCGATGAAAAAGAAGCACTATTGCGTATAGAACCCAATAAGTTAGACGAACTTTTGCATCCTGTTTTTGATACTAAAGCGCTAAAATCAGCTCATATAATTGCTCAAGGATTACCTGCTTCTCCAGGTGCTGCAACAGGTAAGATTGTATTTTTTGCAGATGAAGCTAATAAGTATAAAAGTTCCATTTTAGTTCGTATTGAAACATCACCCGAAGATTTGGAAGGTATGCATATCGCCAAGGGTATTTTAACGGCTCGTGGCGGAATGACCTCACACGCCGCTGTTGTTGCTCGAGGTATGGGAAAATGCTGTGTGTCTGGCGCTGGAGCCTTAAAAATCAATTATAAAACACGCACTTTGGTAGTAGACGGTCATGAATACCATGAAGGCGATTGGATTTCATTAAACGGGTCAACTGGAAATATTATTGAAGGCAAAGTCGCGACCCGTGAACCTGAGTTAACCGGTGAATTTGCTGAAATCATGACATTGGCCGATAAGTATGGGAAAATGAAAGTAAGAACAAACGCAGATACACCCAGCGATGCCCGCGCAGCGCGAAATTTTGGTGCACAAGGTATAGGTTTGACAAGAACCGAACATATGTTTTTTGAAGTAGACCGGATTAAGGCTATGCGCGAAATGATTCTTGCTGACACCGTAAAAGGAAGAAAAAATGCTTTAAAAGAGTTGTTGCCCATGCAGCGCGAAGATTTTGAAGGCATTTTTGAGGCCATGGCTGGTTTACCGGTAACGATAAGATTGTTAGACCCTCCCTTACATGAGTTCGTGCCGCATCAATTAGCTACTCAAAAAGAGCTGGCCGATGAAATGCATATACCCTTGCAGGCGGTTAAAAATAAGGTAGCAGAGCTTGAGGAGTTTAATCCAATGCTTGGTCATCGGGGTTGTCGTTTGGGCAATACCTATCCCGAAATTACTGAAATGCAAACGAGAGCTATTATTGAAGCTGCTTTAAACTTAAAGGAAAGAAATATAGAGGTAATACCAGAAATAATGGTGCCTTTAGTGGGTACAGTAAAAGAATTTGAAGCCCAGGATAAAATCATCAGAGATACTGCTAAAGCTATTTTTAAGCAAAGAAAGGATCATGTAGATTTTCTGGTTGGTACTATGATCGAAATTCCTAGAGCTGCTTTATTGGCAGATAAGATTGCTGAAAAAGCCGATTTCTTTTCATTTGGAACAAATGATTTAACCCAAATGACTTTTGGCTATTCTAGAGACGATGCTGGTAAATTTTTACCAATCTATATAGAGAAGGGTATTTTAAAAGTAGATCCTTTTGAAGTTTTAGACCAAGAAGGTGTAGGGCAATTAGTTAAAATAGGAATACAACGCGGAAGGAGCACAAAACCAAATTTAAAAATAGGCATATGTGGCGAGCACGGTGGCGAGCCCAGTTCTGTAGAGTTCTGTTACAACATAGGAATGAATTATGTAAGCTGTTCGCCCTTTAGGGTGCCTATTGCCAGGCTGGTTTCTGCACAGGCTGCTTTGAGGAGCGAGGTGTAATTAACTTTCTAAAGTGATGGAATAAAAAACCCCGATTTCAGTATCGGGGTTTGTTTTATTTATTTTCAATCCACTTTCGCGCATTAACAAATGCTTCTAGCCAAGGTGAAACTTCGTCTTTTCTACCCTCTGGGTAATGTGCCCAATTCCATTGGAAAATGGAGCGTTCAATATGTGGCATAGTAACCAAATGGCGTCCTGTTTTATCGCACATCATAGCCGTGTTGAAATCAGAACCGTTAGGGTTATGCGGATAGCCCTTATAACCATATTTACCAACAATATGGTATCGTTCTTCCGAATAAGGTAAATTAAACTTGCCCTCACCATGCGAAATCCAAACGCCCAATGTGCTTCCTGAAAGTGTTGAAAGCATCACCGAATGGTTCTCTTGTATTTTTACCGATGTAAAAGAACTTTCGTGTTTTTGCGAGTCGTTGTGTAGCATTTTACCATGAATCTCGTGGTCTGGGTTAATTTCTTCCAATTCCATAAACAATTGGCAACCGTTACAAATACCAACGGAAAGTGTGTCCTCTCTTTCAAAGAAATTTTGAATGGCTTTATTGGCTTTCTCGTTGTATTTAATGGCACCGGCCCATCCTTTGGCAGAGCCTAAAACGTCTGAGTTACTAAAACCGCCAACAGCGCCCAAAAACTGAATGTCTTCTAAGGTTTCACGACCAGAGATTAAATCGGTCATGTGTACATCTTTTACATCAAACCCCGCAAGGTACATGGCGTTGGCCATTTCGCGTTCGGAGTTGCTGCCTTTTTCACGAAGTATGGCTGCTTTTGGGCGATTGCTTTCAATACTTGGTAGCTTTCCAGTAAAATGTTTTGGAAACGTGTATTGTAAAGCTTGATTTTTATAATTATCAAATCGGTTTTGAGCTAAGCCATTTGCCGTTTGCTTTTGGTCTAAAAGGAATGAGGTTTTGTACCAAACATCACGTAAGCTTGAAACTGTCAAGGTAAATACATCAGTATGGTTAATGATACTTAAGGTGTCACTTTCGGTAACTTTTCCGATGTTAAAAAATTCAATATTTGCTTCAGATAACGTTTTTTCAATAGAAGCATCTTTGGCTTGAATAACAATACCTGCATTTTCAGCAAATAATAATTTTAAGGAATCTTTTTCATTAAGTTTCGACAAATCTAACTCAGCCCCTAAATTATTGTCGGCAAAACACATTTCCAAAAGCGTTGTAATTAAGCCACCCGAAGCAACATCGTGCCCGGCAACAATATATTTGTTTCTAATTAAATTTTGAATGGTGTTGAAAACGTTTTTGACATACGTCGCATCATTAACATTTGGCGCATCATTTCCAATTTTATTTAAAATTTGTGCGAACGAACTCCCGCCTAATTTAAAGTTGTCTTTTGAGAGATTGATGTAATAAACACTACCAGCATTTTTTTGAAAAACAGGTTCAACCACCTTGGTAATATCGTTACAGTTAGCTGCGGCCGAAATGATAACGGTTCCTGGAGAAATAACCTCTTCATTTGGGTATTTCTGTTTCATGGAAAGCGAATCTTTTCCTGTTGGTACGTTTACACCCAAATCAATGGCGAATTTTGAAACCGCCTCAACAGCTTCGTATAAACGGGCATCTTCGCCTTCATTTTTACAGGGCCACATCCAGTTTGCTGATAGTGAAATGGATTTAATACCATCCTTTAAAGGTGCCCAAATAATGTTGGTAAGCGCCTCTGTTATGGAGTTTCTACTACCGGCCACTGGATTAATCAATCCAGAAATTGGGGAGTGCCCAATAGACGTAGCGATACCTTCTTTTCCTTTAAAATCCAAGGCCATCACACCTACGTTATTTAATGGCAATTGTAACGGTCCGGCGCATTGTTGCTTGGCTACTTTTCCGCCAACGCATCGGTCAACTTTATTAACCAACCAGTCTTTGCAAGCTACGGCTTCAAGTTGAAGTACTTGCTCTAAATAATTATGAAACTCATCAGTGTTATAAGCCACATCGCTGTAGTTTCTTTTTATGGTATGGTCAGTCATTATCGTTTTTGGCGAACTGCCAAACATATCTTCCATCGCTAAATCCATTGGTTTGTTGCCTTTGGTTTTCGACTGGAACGTAAAACGGTCGTCGCCTGTAACATCACCAACAGTGTACATGGGCGAACGCTCGCGGTCTGCAATTTTATGTAGTGTATCAATGTGGTTGTCACCAATAACCAAGCCCATTCGCTCTTGTGATTCGTTACCAATAATTTCTTTATCGGAAAGTGTAGGGTCGCCAACGGGTAATTTATCTAAGTCGATGTTACCGCCAGTATCTTCAACCAATTCCGAAAGGCAGTTTAAATGCCCGCCCGCACCATGGTCGTGAATGGAAACAATATAATTTTTGTCACTCTCTACCATACCGCGAACAGCATTGGCAGCACGTTTTTGCATTTCTGGATTAGAACGCTGAACGGCATTCAATTCGATGCCTGAAGCAAACTCGCCAGTATCGGCACTCGACACGGCGGCACCCCCCATTCCAATGCGGTAGTTTTCACCACCAAGAATGACTATTTTATCGCCAGCTTTTGGGGTGTCTTTTATGGCTTGCTCGGTTTTTCCGTAGCCAATGCCACCAGCCTGCATAATCACTTTGTCGAAGCCTAATTTACGAGCGTCTTCTTCATGCTCAAAAGTTAAAACGGAACCACAAATAAGTGGTTGTCCAAACTTATTTCCAAAATCTGATGCGCCATTGGAGGCTTTTATCAGAATATCCATAGGTGTTTGGTACAGCCATTTGCGTTCTGGAAAGGCTTTTTCCCACGGACGGTTTTCTTCTAAACGAGAGTACGACGTCATATAAACCGCTGTTCCAGCTAATGGGATAGACCCTTTTCCGCCAGCCAATCTATCTCTAATTTCTCCGCCAGAACCCGTTGCAGCACCATTAAAAGGTTCTACCGTTGTTGGGAAATTATGGGTTTCCGCTTTAAGCGAAATCACAGAATCGAAATCTTTAGTCGCGTAGAAGTCGGGAATATCGGCACGTTTAGGTGCAAATTGTTCCACTTTTGGGCCTTTTATAAAAGCGACGTTATCTTTATATGCCGAAACAATATCATTAGGGTTTTGTTTTGATGTTTCTTTAATTAGTTTAAAAAGCGATGTTGGTTTTTCTTCACCGTCAATTACAAACGTACCATTAAAAATTTTGTGACGGCAGTGTTCACTATTCACTTGAGAAAATCCAAAAACTTCAGAGTCGGTTAACGGACGACCAATTTTATTGGCTACACCTTCCAAATATTCAACCTCTTCATCACTCAACGATAAGCCTTCCTGCTCATTGTAAGCCGCAATATCCTCAATGTTTAAAATAGGTTCGGGCTGAATGTTGATAGTAAAACTATCCTGGTTTAAACCCTTAAATTTTTCCGAAATCATGGGGTCGTAATCCTTAAAATCTTCAGAAACGGATTTAAACTCTTCAATTCTAATAATATCAGTAATACCCATGTTTTGCGTGATTTCCACTGCATTGGTACTCCAAGGTGTAATCATGGCAGCACGTGGGCCAACAAAAAAAGCATCCAATGATGCTTGCTCAATTTTAGGCTGGTTGCCAAAAAGCCATGTTAATTTAGAAATAGTTTCGGCCGATAATTCTTTTGTTGTTTGAACAGCAAATACTTTGCTGGTTACGTTTCCAAAGAAATGAATCATTATGTAGAGGTTTGTAAATGTTTTTGAAAATGCAAAAATACACTTTTTTGCGCATACCTAACTGCTTTTTTTGCTAAAGCCCTTGTGGTTATCAACAGTATTTTCAACAAGGAATTTATGCGATTTTTGCTATATTTAAAACTAAATTTTATGATATGCTCACCAAAAAACGTTATTCAGTAAAAGATTTAATGATTTGGTCCCGTTGGGAAACCTTTGTAATTCTTTTGTACGCCACTATTATAACCGTTTTGTATAACGTATTTGATTTTACCTTTTTGGATGTGCCCTGGACACCCGTTGCCTTAATTGGTACTGCAGTGGCTTTTTTGGTGGGGTTTCAGAACAATTCGGCTTACGATAGAATTTGGGAAGCCCGAAAAATCTGGGGCGCCATTGTAAATTCCTCTCGAACTTTTGGAATGAAAGTGCAAGATATGGTGACTAATGAATAGTGTGATAATCCCGTTTCGGATGACGAATTAAAAAAGCATAAAAAAATGTTGGTATATCGACACATTGCTTGGATGACCGCATTACGCCATGCTATGCGGCAAAACAAGCCTTGGGAGTCATTCAGTAAGCATATAACGAATAGGGAATGGCAAAGGGAAATGTATATTGCCGAGTATCAATATACTTTGGAGGAAGAGCTGAAGGGGTATTTGTCAGATAAAGAAAAAGAGTATGTATTCTCTAAAGTAAACAAGCAAACAGCTTTATTGTATTTACAGTCAAAGCACATACGAACTTTAAAAGAAAGCGGCTTGGTTTGGGAGTTTTCGTTTTTGGAGTTAGAAAATATTTTAGGCGATTTGTTTGACCATCAAGGAAAATCGGAGCGTATCAAGAACTTTCCGTATCCTAGGCAATATGCTGGTTTGGCGTATTATTTAGTTGCGATTTTTCTTTTTTTGCTGCCCTTTGGAATTGTACCAGAGTTTGCTGACATAGCAAAAGGTTTTACAGAATCGACCCCGATAGTTTCAAGGGTATTTGTGTGGGTAGCCATTCCGTTTTGTGGTGCCGTATCATGGGCGTTTCACATCATGGAGCGCATGGCTAGAGTAGGAGAAAATCCATTTGAAGGTTCACCAAATGATGTGCCAATTTCTACCATTGCCCGTGGCATTGAAATAGATATGCGCCAAATGTTAGATGAAAATGCTGAACAAATTCCAGCTGGGATTCCTGAAAAGTACAGCGTGCAAATGTAACTCAGAAATGTTTAGAAAGTATGGATTTTACCGAACCATAATAAGACCTGCCGAACATATTTAAATGCACCAGCAAATAGTATAGTTGGTAAATTTCGATTCTGGAAGTAGTTTCATTTGAAAAGGGAATGATTTCGGCATAAGCCTCATAAAAGCGCTCGCCAAAACCACTAAAGAGTTTACTCATTGCAATATCCACTTCGCTATGTCCATAATACACTGCCGGGTCGATTAAAAATGGCGTGCCTTCATTTGAAATTAAAAAATTACCGCTCCACAAATCTCCATGAAGTAACGATGGTTTAATGTTTTCAAATAATGAAGAAAGTGCTTTTGACATGCTTTCTGCTGTAGGGATTTCTTCATGCCGGAGCAAGTTTTTAGATTGGGCTAATTTTAGTTGGGGCAATAGGCGCTCTTTTATATAAAAGTCGGTCCAAGATTGATGTTGTGAGTTTCTTTGAGGCAAACTGCCAATAAAATTATCGTGGTTCAATCCAAAATATTCATCATGATATTGGTGTAATTTGGCCAATTGGTATCCCAAATTTTCAAAATCGTTTGCTGATGCTTGTTTGGAATCAACAAATTCCATCAAAATAAAAGCTTGGTTTTTAAAAGAACTGCAAGCTAAAATTTGTGGGGTTTTTATAGTGTAGGTATTCTGAATAGCTTTTAAACCCTTGGCTTCAATGTTAAACATATCCAAGGCGTTCGAGTTGCTATTTGCTTTTAAAAAGAAGGACTGTTTATCCGTTTCAATTTTATATGCGGACGAAATGTCACCGCCAGAAACCGACGAAATCTTGGTGATTTTTTGGTTCAGTAAATCTGAAAGATATGTTTTTAAATCGTTTAGCATGATTTAAAAATACGGAAGAAGTTTTAAAAATAGAATTTTGGTAATCGTCTTTAACCTAAACTTGTTTCAGCTTCTCATTTAAGAACTAATAATGAAATTCTAAAACAAGTTCAGAATGACACGAATATTAGATTTTTCGCTCTAAAAGCGCCATATAAAACCCATCGAAACCAGATTTATAAGCCAACACTTTTTTGTCTTTTAGTAAGTGAAATGCTTGGCCTGCTTCCGATTTTAAAAAGGCATCAACCTGATTTTGGTTTTCAGAAGGCAACACAGAACAGGTTGCATAAACCAATTTGCCACCCGGCTTTACCATTTTAGAGTACTCTTGTAAAACGTCTTGTTGGGTTACGCGAATACGATCTAAAAACTCGGGTTCCAATTTCCATTTCGCATCGGGGTTTCTACGTAAAACGCCTAAACCAGAACATGGTGCATCAATTAAAACACGGTCAGCCTTATTGTGTAGTTTTTTTATTGGTTTTGTAGAATCGATAACTTTCATTTCGATGTTATGTACTCCATTTCTACGGGCGCGAACTTTTAGTTTTTTAAGTTTGCTTTCATAAATATCCATGGCAATAACCTGTCCCTTGTTTTCCATTAAAGAAGCGAGGTGTAATGTTTTGCCGCCAGCACCGGCACAGGTATCTACTACTTTCATGCCAGGTTTTACATCGAGGAAATCGGCTACTAATTGTGACGAGGCATCTTGAACTTCAAAAAGTCCGTTTTTAAAAGCATCGGTTACAAAAACATTGGCACGTTCTTTCAGTTTTAATGCCGATGGATACCCTTTTATAAATTCGGTTTGAATATTGTTTTCGTCAAAAAGAATGCTTTGTAATTTTTCCTTCGTTGTTTTTAGTGTATTAACACGTAAAATTACATCGGCCTGCTGGTTTTGCATGGCTATTTCCTTGGTCCATTCTTTTTCGCCCAATTCTTGTAAGCCAACGTTTTCAATCCAATCGGGGATAGACTCTCTAAATTTTCTAATTTTTGAAAGTTCATCAAAACGGCCTTTTATTTTACGAGCGGGTGTGTTTTCAAAATATTTCCAATCGGGCAACTTTATACCTTTTAGGGTGGCCCAAACGGCAAACATGCGCCATAGGTTATCGCGGTCAAACGGTTCTTTAACATCTGCAATTTCGGCGTAAAGGCGTTTCCAACGTACAATGTCGTAGGTGGTTTCGGCAACAAAAGCACGGTCGCGAGAGCCCCAACGTTTATCACGTTTTAACAATTGTTGGATGACTTTATCGGCGTACTTTCCTTCGTTAAAAATTAGGGTTAATCCATCAATAACCGCAAAGCATAAATTTCTGTGTAATCGCATGTTGTATAAATCAGGCTGCAAAGTTACGTTAAATGCTACGAATTCTCGAATGTTTTTATTTTTAGAGCGAATAGCACTATCTTTCTTTAAAATTCATGTTTTATGAAAAGAAATGTGTCCCTGGTGGTGCTTGTTTTGGTGTTATTTTCCTGTGCAAAAAGGAAAAATGTTATTCCTAAGGATTTTAATGACGTTGAAATTGAAACGATTTTACAGGATTCGCTTTTGAATGTTAGGGCCATTGAATTGGGAGATGAAACCGGGAATTTGTTTTTTGCAACTTCCAATGGAGACTTAGGTTTTACAAATGAAAAAGCTATTTATTACCCTATACCTGTCTCCGATTCTTTAGAGCTTAACTTCAGGGCGGTTGCTCACGGATTTGTCATTACGATAGGAAGTCCCACTTTTATTTTTAAAATACAGAAGGATTCAATTAAAATAGTTTACCAAGAAAACCACCCCAAAACTTTTTACGATTCCATGGATTTTTGGAATAACCACGAAGGTATTGCTATTGGCGACTCTACCGATGGCTGTTTAAGTATTATCGTTACCAGAGATGGCGGTGATACTTGGACAAAATTACCGTGTAACCAATTGCCCAAAGGCCTCGATAACGAAGGTGCTTTTGCCGCTAGCGATACGAATATTGCCATAATAGGGGAAAGTACTTGGGTGGCCACTACGGCGGGACGCGTGTATTATTCTCCTGATAAAGCTAAAACATGGCAGGTTTTCGATACGCCAATCGTTAAGGAAAAGGAAACCGAGGGCATTTATTCCATCGATTTTTATGATGAACTAAACGGTTTTGCCATTGGTGGCGATTATACTAATCCAGATGCTAATGCGGCGAACAAAATTAAAACTACCGATGGCGGCAAAACATGGCATTTGGTAGCTCAAAACCAAAACCCTGGGTACAGAAGTTGTGTGCAATATGTGCCAAACGGAAATGCTAAGGAACTTGTAGCTGTTGGTTTTAAAGGTATCGATTTTAGTAATGATTCCGGAGGGTCATGGAAACACTTGAGTGATGAAGGGTTTTACACCATTAGGTTTTTAAACGATAGTGTAGCTTATGTTGCTGGGGCTGGACGGATTTCAAAGCTTACTTTTAAGGAATAAAAAAGGATCGTTCTATTTGTCCTTTTTATTTTCCATTCGGTGTTTTATTTTTTTGTTTACATATCTGTCAAAAAGCCGCTTTTTAAAATCTTCTTCGGCCATTTTGAGAAGTATGATTTTTTTATTCGAAATAATTTTTTGCAACTGCTTATTGAGTTTCATTTCTTCGTCATGAAGTTCTTTTTCGTAATTGGTTAGTTTTTCAAGTAATTCTTTTGCCTTGGCTTCACTTATAGCATCACGGTTCTTTTTTATTTCTTTATGGATGCCGCGTATTTTTTCGTGCTTTAATTTAGACGCGATTTCTTCATAAGCATTATAAATAGGCCAGAATTTTTCGGCTTCCTCGGGTGTTAAGTTAACCCGCTCTGAGATAAAAGGTATTTTTAGTTTTTTAAATTTATCGCCATGGTGCTGCGAAAATGCATTTATGGAGATGAAAAACAGTAATGATATGAATAGTATAAGTTTTTTCATGGTGCGTTTTTATTCTAACATGATGTCTTCTATGTTTATATCGTTTAAGATATAAGTTTCAAAGGAATCATCGTCAATTGTAACATCGGTGAAATTCTCTGCGTAAAAGTCGTCTTCTGTTAGGGTGGTATTTATTTCATAGGCGCCAATGTCTTCTTCTAAAATATAGTTTTCAACAGTTTGAACATCTAGGCTGTCAAAAGTTGTTTCGGGCTTGGTGTTCAATACAGACAAACTAAAAAGTAACAATACAGCAGCTGCTACACTCGAAATATAAATCAAGTTCTTTTTGCTGACTATTGAAATAACTTTTGGCTCGTTTTCTTTTTGTATTTTGTTGATTATGTCACTATCTAAATCGCTAAAATAGGTTTTGGGTACGGTAAAACCAGAACGCTCAAGATTGGTTTTTAACTTGATTTCTGGCAACAGATCGTCTTCTAAAGTATCAAAATAATTGTTTGGTACTTTAAATCCTGTTTTTTTGATGCTATGCATTTTTTTATCTTTCATTGCTATTTGTAAGACTTACTTTTTTTATAAAGGTTTAATTTTTAGTTAAATAGTCTTCAATTTTTTTTACGGCTATGTGATATGATGCCTTTAGTGCTCCTTCACTTGTTTGTAAAATTTCAGACATATCTTTATATTTTAAGTCTTGAAAATACTTCATGTTAAACACCAATTGCTGCTTTTCAGGTAGTGTAGCTATGGCTTTTTGTAATTTTAACTGGATTTCGGTGCCTTCAAAATAAACATCCGATTTTAAATTGTTTAAGGCTTGTTGCTGTACTTCTTCGTTTGTGGTTTTTAATTGTTTAGCCCTTTTGTTTATAAAGGTTATAGATTCGTTTGTTGCAATGCGGTACATCCATGAAAACAATTTGCTTTCTCCTTTAAATTTATGAATGTTTTTGTAGATTTTAATGAATGTATTTTGAAGCACATCGTCAGTGTCGTCGTGCGACTTAACAATGTTTCGAATATGCCAATATAAGCGTTCTTTGTAGAGCGAAATCAGGGTTTTAAAAGCCTCATCCTTATGTTGTTCCGATTTTAGTTGTTCTAAAAGTTGCGCTTCGTCCGTCACAAATACACTTTATAATTTAGACTGTTAAATATAGTAAAAGTTTAAGAGCTGATTATTGGTTTTTAGGGCTAAAGTTTATGTCTCTGAAAATCAATAGTTTGAGTTTGTTTTTATCGATAAAGTGTATTTAAAACACGATTAAATGCATTTTTTCTTGCTTGAAAAGTATTAATGACTTATGTTTGTAACAGAAACCTACTAAAAGTTGTTAGATGCCCCAAGTCTAACAGAACAAAAAAAAGGATAGAAGCCCCCAAATCTCTATCCTTTTTTTATGCCAAATCCAATTTTATTCAAAACTTTGCATTTCAACGAGTTTTTGGTAAACACCTTTTTTAGCAATGAGTTCGTTATGCTTTCCTTGTTCAACAATTTGTCCTTTGTTGAGAACAACAATCTCATCGGCATTTTGAATGGTAGATAATCTGTGGGCAATAACGATTGATGTCCTGTTTTTCATCATGTTTTCTAAGGCCACTTGTACCAAACGTTCACTTTCTGTATCTAGTGCCGAAGTCGCCTCGTCTAAAACCATAATAGGTGGACTTTTAAGAACGGCGCGGGCAATGCTCAATCGCTGTTTCTGTCCACCTGAAAGTTTATTTCCAGAATCGCCTATATTTGTTTCAATACCTTCGGGCAAATCTTTTACAAATTCCCAAGCGTTAGCAATTTTTAAGGCTTCAATAACTGCCTCATCAGTTGCATTGTCGTTGCCCAATTTCAGATTGTTTTTTATGGTGTCGTTAAACAATATGGCATCTTGGGTAACAATACCCAATTGTTTGCGTAACGAACTCGTAGTGATATCATTTATATTTATATCATCGATTAAAATCTCTCCTTTATTGACGTGATAAAAGCGCGTAATTAAATTGGCAATAGTAGATTTACCACTTCCTGATTGCCCTACCAAGGCCACGGTTTTTCCTTTGGGAATGGTTAAAGAAAAATTCTTTAATACGTAATCATCTTGATATTTAAACGAAATGTCTTTGAATTTAATTTCAGAATTGAAATCTGTTTTTTCAATGGCATTATTTTTATCTTTTAACGGGTTAGGTGTGTCGATGATTTCCTGAATACGTTCGGCGGCCGCATTGCCTTGTTTGATGTTGTAAAGTCCTCTGGAAATAGCTTTTGCCGGCACCATAATATTGTAGGCTAGCCCCATAAACGCAATAAACGAACTACCATCAAGTGAGCCATCAACCAATACCAATTGACCGCCATACCATAATAAAATAGAAATGACCAAAATACCCAAAAACTCACTTGTTGGTGAGGCCAAGTTTTGGCGGTTCAATAGTTTATTTGAAAAGTTATAAAACCGATTTGAGGATGCTCTAAACTTATCGTCGAATTTTTTTTCGGCGTTAAACCCTTTTATAATGCGTAATCCTGTTAGGGTTTCCTCCAAAGTGGAAAGTATAACGCCCTGTTCGTTTTGAACGCGATCAGATTTACGTTTTAAACTTTTTCCGATACGGGAAATGATTATACCCGAAATAGGAATAAATATAAATACGAAAATTGTGAGTTTTGCACTCAAGATAACCATGCCAATTAAGGTGAAAATTATCATAAGGGGTTCTCTGGCGATGAGTTCTAAAACAGGTAGCATGGAATATTGAAGTGTGGCTACATCGTTAGTTACACGTGCCATAATATCGCCCTTTTTTTGTTCTGAGAAATAGGAAAGGGGAAGCTCGACGGTTTTTGAATATACGGCATTCCGCAGGTCTCTTACCACACCATTTCTTAAAAAAACCATGAAATAATTGGCTAAATAACCGAAAATATTTTTTAGTAAAAATAAGGATATAATAAGTCCAACAACCAAAAGTAATGCTTTTTGCGGGTTGTTTTCTGCGTATTGGTTTACATGGTAAGCCAAAAAATCTTTATAGTAATCTTTTAGATGGGATATGCCCTCGTAAATCGGTTTTGTTATTTGTACGGTCTCGTCCTTTTTTTCAAATAGGATGTCTAACATTGGTATTAATGCAATGAACGACAATGTGCCAAACAGCGCATAAAAAATATTGGATACAATATGCCCGAAAGCATATTTTTTATAAGGTTTAGCGTATCTTAAGATGTTATAAAAATGATTCATTAAATCAGAATTGTCTATTTATAAAACATGCTTTTATGGAAACCATAAAAGCATGTAGTTTTGTGCAAAGATACGTGTTATTAAATTAATTTCATGTCTTTTAAAATCGCTTCGGCTTTAGCATCCAAATCGGCCTCAGTCTGATTAAAATTTGAAACGCTGTCTAATTTCGTATTAACACTAACGTAGAACTTTATTTTGGGTTCTGTACCACTAGGCCTTAACGCCACTTGGCTACCATCTTCAGTGTAATAAATCAGTACATTTGATTTTGGAATATCTATAGCACTTTCCTCACCTGTAACCATGTTTTTACGAATAGATAGATCGTAATCTTCAAATTTTACGACTTTTGAGCCATTTATAACTTTAAGTGTATTGTTGCGGGCATCGGTCATCATTTGTTTTATTTCTTCGGCGCCTTCAATGCCTTTTTTGGTTAGCGAAACAAGTTTTTCCTTGAAGCACCCGTGTTCAACATAGAGTTTTAAAAGTTCTTCATAGAACGAACTGCCGTTAGATTTTGTAATAGCAGCGATTTCGCAAGCCAAAAGTGTTGAGGTTACAGCATCTTTATCGCGAACAAAATCACCAACCAAATAGCCAAAACTTTCTTCACCACCGCCAATAAAACTTAAGTCGTCAAAATCATGAATGAGTTTGGCAATCCATTTAAAACCAGTCAGTACAATTTTATTATCCACACCATAGGCATCGGCAAGTTTGTTAAGCATAGGCGTAGACACAATGGTTGTAGCAATAAATTCCTTTCCTTTTATTTTTCCTTCCGCTTTCCATTGTTTTAGTAGGAAATCAGTCATCATAATCATAGTCTGATTTCCGTTCAATAATTGTAGTTTTTTTTCAGAATTACGAACAGCAACACCTAGTCTGTCGCAATCGGGGTCGGTACCTATAACGATATCGGCATTTACTTTTTCAGCGAGTTCCAAAGCCATTTTTAATGCGGCAGGTTCTTCAGGGTTTGGTGATTTTACTGTTGGGAAATCGCCATCGGGAGTTTCCTGTTCTTTTACAATATGGACGTTTTTGTAACCTGCTTGCTTTAAAGTTTCGGGAACGGCCGTAATCGATGTGCCGTGAAGCGAGGTAAATACAATAGTTAAATCGTCTTTAGCGGCTTGGGTTGCGCCAACACATCCGTTTTCAACCGAAGCATCAACAAAGTCGGCATCAACATCTTTGCCTATGTAATGTATTAAATCGTCATTGGCCTTAAATTTTATGTCGGCATAATCCAAATCGTTAATCATGTCGATAACGGCACTATCGTGCGGTGGCACTAATTGTCCGCCATCTTGCCAATACACTTTATAACCATTGTACTCTGGTGGGTTGTGCGAAGCGGTTAATACAATGCCGCAATGGCAATTTAAATGTCTAACGGCAAACGATAATTCTGGCGTTGGGCGTAAATCTTCAAACAGATACACTTCAATGCCATTTGCAGAAAACACATCGGCAACGACTTTAGCCAAGGTTTTACTGTTGTGGCGGCAATCGTAAGCAATAACTGTTTTTATTTTTTCACCAGAAAATTGTTTGTGAAGGTAATTGCTCAAACCTTGAGTGCTTTTTCCTAGTGTATATTTGTTAATTCTGTTGGTGCCAACACCCATGATACCTCGCATGCCTCCAGTGCCAAACTCCAAATCTTTGTAAAAACTTTCTTGAATGTCCTTTGGGTTGTTGGCAATGCTGTCTTTAATTGTTGCCTGTGTTTTTTTATCAAATGCAGGGGTAAGCCAAGCATTAATTCGCTCTAAAATTTTTGGTTCAATGTGTATCATAATAATCGTGAAAGTTTAGTTCAAAGTTAATTAATAGCTAAAAATCAACCTTAAGTTGGTTGATGTTTTAAAGTTAATAAATAGTTTGAAAAATTTTAGTTTTAATTTAATTTCTCTTTAATTAAGTAGCGTTTTTTGTCGGATTTGTTGCGAAGAACAATTTCACCTAAAAAACCAGCCACGAAAAATTGAGTTCCGATAACCATTGTGGAAAGGGCTATATAAAATTGTGGACGCTGCGTAATAAGTCTTCCAGATGGATTCAAAAACAACTTATCGATACCCAAATACATCGAAAAAGCAAAACCTATGGCAAACATTAGAAAGCCCAATGCGCCAAACAAATGCATGGGGCGTTTGCCAAAACGCGATAAAAACCAGATGGTAATTAAATCTAAAAAGCCGTGGATAAAGCGGTTCATGCCAAATTTGGTAACACCGTATTTACGGGCCTGGTGCTGTACTACTTTCTCGCCTATTTTAGTAAAACCAGCGTTTTTTGAAAGCACCGGAATGTAACGATGCATTTCACCATTAACATCAATATTTTTTACTACATCAATTTTATAGGCTTTCAGGCCACAGTTAAAATCGTTGAGTTTTACTCCAGATGTTTTTCTGGCGGCCCAATTGAACAGTTTTGAAGGCATATTTTTTGAAATCACCGAATCGTAGCGTTTCTTTTTCCAGCCCGAAACCAAGTCGAAACCTTCTTTTGTAATCATTTGGTACAGTTCGGGGATTTCGTCTGGACTGTCCTGTAAATCGGCATCCATGGTAATCACCACGTTGCCCACGGCTTTATCGAAGCCGGCATGCAGTGCTTGCGATTTTCCAAAGTTTTTTAAAAACCGAATCCCTTTTACGTTACTGTTTTCTTCCGAAAGGTTTACAATAGTAGGCCATGAACTGTCTGTACTACCATCATCAATAAAGATAATTTCGTACGAAAAGCCGTTGGACGTTATAACCCTTACAATCCAATCGTGCAATTCTTTTAAAGACTCCTGTTCGTTAAGTAGTGGTATAACTACAGATATGTTCATTTAGATGTTTTCAAAATTCAATAGGTCAAAAGTACTGAATTTATTCGGCCTCTGGATTACTTTTTTTCAGTGCAGCGGCAACAATTAAACCAATAATGCTAAAAAGCACCAAATAACCAGCTAAACCTTTAAGAATGTTTCCTATGGAATATTGGTTTTGTGATTCAATTTGTTCAATGGCTTGGTCTATGGTTTCAACCGGAGCATTAAAGCCTTCCATCATTTCAACGGTCTGTTCTAAAGTTTTTTGTTTTAAAGTTTCTGCTGCTTCGGTGTCAATGACATTGAACAACAAAAAAGAAACAAAAGTACTTATTAGCAAACCAATAAGAACAGTTATGAAAAATGAAGTAAACGCTTCTTTAAAACTGGCAAAACCGTTTTGCGCTTGTTTTGTTTTGGCAACCGATATTATGCCTATAACTATAATGGCTATTAAAATAAATATGCCTACCCACATATTGGTTAACAATTCTATGTTAATCGCATAAGATAATACAGTGATGAGCGAAAGTAAAATACCCAAGTAAAGCCCGTAATTTGTAGCAATTGATTTTAAAGATTTTTCCATGATATTTTGATTGTTATTTTTAGTTGGTTTGTTAGTAATCAAAGATACTAAAACGTTACATTTGTAGATAGAATAAAAAATATTAAAAAGTGTTGCGCATTTGTAAAAATTGCTTAAATTTGCACTTCCAAAATTGAAAAGAATAAAAAGCATTTAGCGATGAGAAAAGGTATACATCCAGAAAATTATAGAGTAGTGGCGTTTAAAGATATGTCTAACGACGATGTGTTTTTAACAAAATCTACCGCAGAAACTAATGAAACTATCGAGGTTGAAGGTGTTGAGTATCCATTAGTGAAAATGGAGATTTCTAGAACATCGCATCCTTACTACACTGGTAAATCTAAATTGGTGGATACTGCTGGTCGTATTGATAAATTCAAAAACAAATACGCTAAATTCAAAAAATAAATTTAGCTTAGAAATATTTTAAAGCCTTTCAGCAATGAAAGGCTTTTTTGTTTTGTACAATTAAGTTACATTTGAGTAAGCAAAACATTTTTGGATAAAAGAACGTAAAATTTCTGCCTTCCTTTTTATACCAGCTGCAATTATGAACTATATTCTTTTTGATGGTCCGTCGCGCAACAGCTTGTTGCCATTTACATTCACTAGACCGGTAGCCGACATCCGTGTTGGTATTTTAACCATTAGGGAAAAATGGGAATCGTTTTTAGATACAACAACCACAACAATTACCGAAGATTATCTATCTGATAAATTTCCTATGGTAGAAATGGAAGAAAACGTGATGATAAACGCATCGTACCTTCCCAATTTGGAACTGGTTGAAATGATAAAAGACCTAAAGGAAAACCAAGCCATTTTTAAGGGTGAAGATGTTATAGCGTTTTTTACGAAGGAGGCGCAAGAGGATATTGATTTTGATGCCTTTGAAGCTATCGAATTCAGCCAGGAGATTATAAAAATAGAACATACTTGGAATATTTTCTCTAAAAACGGCGAGGCCATTCAGGAAGATTTTGCACTGATTACAAAAAACCGAAAATCGCAACCCATTCCGTCTAGTAATAATGTTATTGCGCCCGAAAATATATTTATCGAAAAAGGGGCAAAACTAGAGTTTGCAACCTTAAATGCCAGCAAGGGGCCCATATATATTGGTAGAAAGGCCGAAATTATGGAAGGTGCTATTGTTAGGGGGCCATTTGCTTTATGTAGCGGCGCAACCATAAAAATGGGTGCTAAAATTTATGGACCAACTACAATTGGGCCAAGTTGCAAAGCGGGAGGCGAAATTAATAACGCTGTAATGTTTGCGAATTCCAATAAAGGCCATGACGGATATTTGGGGAATTCGGTTTTGGGTGAGTGGTGTAATTTGGGTGCAGATACTAATAACTCCAACCTTAAAAACAATTATGCCGAGGTGCGCCTTTGGGACTATCAATCGGAACGTTTTGCCAAAACGGGATTGCAATTTTGTGGCCTCATGATGGGCGACCATAGTAAATGTGGTATTAACACGATGTTTAATACGGGTACTGTTGTTGGGGTAAGTGCCAATATTTTTGGTAGTGGATTTCCTAGAAATTTTGTGCCGAGTTTTAGCTGGGGCGGTAATAGCGGATTTACAACCTACCTGACAAAAAAATCATTTGAAGTGGCCCAAGTAGTGATGTCCAGAAGAAATGTTGAATTTTCGGAACAAGACAAGGCTATTTTAGAGCATGTTTTTGAGCAAACCAAAAAATATAGACGGGGATAAATTATGCTTGGAATTTTACTTATTTACTTCATAGGAAAACGATTTTATGATTTAGCCGAGGAATACGATCAAAGTAAGTGGTTGTTTGCTATTTTGAGCATTATTATTTATTATGCATCAGGTATTTTGGTGCTTGCGATTATAGCTGTTTTAGATATGGCCGTGTTCGGTTGGGGGTTTAATTGGGAATCAAATTTTGGTATCAGTCTGTTAGCGCTTCCTATAGGATTGTTAACGCTTTGGGGCTTTTATACCTTGCTTGAGAACCGATGGAAAAAATCGGTTGTTGTGGTAAAAGATGAAATAAATGACATTGGAAAACCAGCAGAAGGCGAGTAGCCTATGTTTAGTTGGTTTTCGTTTTTTTAACCCGTCTTAAATCCAACAAATTAATAGGGTTTATGCCCAAGTCTTTCACATTCTTTTGAGTAAATCGTACCACTTCATCATAATACAAAGGCACCATTAATGCTTTATCCATAGCTAAGGAGTCCATTTTAGTGTAAAGTAATTTTCGTTGTTCAATATCGGTAACGGTAAACGCTTTGTTGTACAAGCTGTCGAATTCTGTATTTTTGTAATGAAAATAGTTAGAGCCACCAGGGGCAAAATTTTTACTGTAAAATATAGATAGGTAGTTTTCTGCATCTAAATAGTCGGCTATCCAAGAGCTTCTAAACATATCAACTTTTCCGTTAGAGCGGCCAGCACGCAAAGTAGCCTCTGGCATAACGTCTACGTTAATGGTTAGTCCAGACTTTTCCAGTTCCCGCTGGATAAACTCACAAAAACTTAAATAATTGCTAGTCGTAACCAACGTTATTTCTGGATTTGCAATGCCGCTTTCAGCCTTAAATTTTTCTATCAGTTGTTTTGCTTTTTTGGGTTGGTAGGTAAAACCAATGTTTTTGTTGTGCCCAGGCAGACCAATAGGGATAAAACCGCCATCGGCCGGGTTACCTATACCATTTCGCAAGTAAATCATCATTTTTTTTCGGTCGAAACCATAATTTATGGCTTTCCTAATCAATTCCGATTGTATTTCAGGTGTTTCAGAATCTAGATAAAAACCTAAATATTCGGTATTTAGATATGGGCCGCGAATCATGTTAACCGTTTTTTTGTACCGTTTTCTTAGTTTGCCGTCTGCGGTTAATAATTCATCTTTATATGAAGCATCCATACTGTTTAAAAAATCGAGGTTGCCCTGAATAAACTGTAAAAACTCACTTTGTTTATCAGGTAAAAAGGTAAGTGCCACCGCTTCCAAATAAGGAAGTTGCTTGCCGTTTTGGTCGTATTCAAAATAATTTTTGTTTTTTCTGAAAACCAGTTTGATGTTTTCTTCCCAGCGCTTAAACTTAAATGGGCCAGTACCTATGGGGTGTGCCCTAAATTCAGAGCCGTAATGTTCAACAATTTCCTTGGGTACTACCGAACAGTATTTCATGGTCAGCAAACCAATAAAAGCGGGAAAAGGCTGTTTTAGTTGGATTTTAAAAACAGTATCGCTTACCGCTTTAAAATCGTCCACCTTGTTTAAAACCCAGCTGCCGGGTGCCGCAATTTTAGGGTCTCGTAAACGGTTTAGGCTATAGGTGAAGTCTGAAGCTGTAACGGTTCTCGTGGAGTCTTTTCCAAATAATTCATGCTTGTGAAAATACACATCGTCCCTTAACTGAAAAGTGTATGTTAGTCCGTCTTCAGAAACCATCCAACTTTTAGCAATACTAGGCAGGATGTTGAGTTCGTCATCCAATTGAACAAGTCCGTTGTAAAGTTGGTTGCATACCGAATTATCTTGCAAAGTACGCGAAAAAGCGGGGTCGAGTGTATTGATGTTAGCGTATTCGTTGTATCGAAAAACCAAATGGTCTTTATTGGAATTGGTGTCGCTTCCGCAGGAAGAAATCAAAAATAAAGTACAACTAATTGATAAATAGAATATTATTCGGCCTAAAACAGGTTTTATCATGTGATTTATTAGTTGTAAATTTGCAATCTTTTAGATGTAAAGATATATTTTATAAAAACCCGAAACAAGTTAAGGGCATAAAAGGTTATATGAATAAAAAAGTCGCATTTTATACACTGGGTTGTAAGCTTAATTTTTCGGAAACATCCACCATAGCCAGAAGTTTTAACGACGAAGGTTTTGATCGGGTTGATTTTTCTGAAAATGCTGATATTTACGTTATTAACACCTGCTCGGTAACCGAAAATGCCGACAAACGTTTTAAGACTATTGTAAAGCAGGCGCAAAAAGCAAATCCGGAAGCTTTTGTAGCGGCTGTGGGGTGTTATGCCCAGTTAAAACCACAAGAACTTGCCGATGTTGATGGTGTAGATTTGGTTTTGGGGGCTACCGAAAAGTTTAAGATTACCGATTATTTAAACGACCTGACCAAAAACGATTTTGGCGAGGTGCATTCGTGTGAAATCGAAGAGGCCGATTTTTATGTGGGCAGTTATTCCATTGGAGATAGAACCCGGGCGTTTTTAAAGGTTCAGGATGGGTGCGATTATAAGTGTACTTATTGTACCATACCGTTGGCTCGAGGCATATCTCGAAGCGATACCATGGAAAATGTACTCAAAAATGCCAAGGAAATCTCAGAGCAAAATATCAAGGAAATTGTGCTTACGGGTGTTAATATTGGTGATTACGGAAAAGGTGAATTTGGAAATAAAAAGCACGAACACACCTTTTTGGATTTGGTAACCGAGTTGGATAAGGTAAACGGAATTGAACGTTTGCGCATTTCTTCAATTGAGCCCAATCTGTTAAAAAACGACACGATAGATTTGGTGTCGAAATCCAGAGCTTTTGTGCCGCATTTTCATGTGCCATTGCAATCTGGGAGTAACATCATCTTAAAAAAAATGAAGCGTCGCTATATGCGCGAACTGTATGTTGATCGTGTAGCAAAAATTAAGGAAGTAATGCCACATGCCTGTATTGGCGTTGATGTTATTGTAGGTTTTCCGGGTGAAACCGATGAACACTTTTTAGAAACTTACAATTTTTTAAACGAATTGGATATTTCGTATTTGCACGTTTTTACCTATTCTGAGCGCGATAACACCGAAGCCACAGAAATGGATGGTGTGGTGCCAAAAAATGTAAGAAATAAGCGCAGTAAAATGTTACGCGGTCTGTCAGTTAAAAAACGTCGTGCTTTTTACGAAAGCCAATTAGGAACTACACGAACGGTTTTATTTGAGGGTGAGAATAAAGAAGGGTATATTCATGGTTTTACTGAAAATTATGTTAAAGTAAAAGTGCCTTGGAACCCAGAATTGGTAAATACATTACAAGAGGTTGAATTAACCGAAATTGATACCGATGGTTTGGTGCGTTTTCAGTTTGTGCACCAAGCGGTTTCATCTTCATGAAAGTAATGAAGTTGTATTGAACAATAAAAAAGTCTGGAGTTACATGTAATTCCAGACTTTTTTCAATCTTTTAAAGGAGTTGTGTTAGTCATTTAGATTCTAACTCCAACAGGAAGCATTCTTTTGTATTTTCTATTGCCTCTTACAAATTTTGCAATTTCTGGGCTGGTAGGAACAATGCTTAAATTGCGCTCTGCAATGTGTTCAAAAACAAGTGCTAAAAAGTCTTTTTTGAAATTCTCGTTTTTAATGTCTTCTGGGATTACTAGCTTGGTTAAAAAGATTTTTCGTTCTTGCAGTGAGTATTCAATTTTTGCTAAATGACCATCAATTTTAATTTCAAATTGACGCAAAAACTCATTGTCAATTAATTCTGCAGCTTCAACCATGGTAAAATGTTTTAATTTAAAAGGAGTGTAAAATAGTGAGTACTATTTGTATAACTTTGTGCAAAAGTACGTAAAAAAAAGCAAAAAATAAAGGAGTTTTAAGGTTAATGTCCTATGCATCAAGAGTTAATACATGTTTATTTTATGCCTGGAATGGCAGCGAGCCCAAAAATTTTCGAATATATAAAATTACCCGAGTATCAATTTAAAATTCATCTTTTAGAATGGCTTTTACCCTATGAAAATGAGTCGATTAGTGACTATGCCTTGCGTTTGAGTAAAAAAATAAAGCATCGCAACGTGGTTATGGTTGGGGTGTCTTTTGGTGGCGTATTGGTTCAAGAAATGGATAAGTATATCCATGCGCAAAAGCTCATTATTATTTCTAGTGTAAAAAGTGTTGACGAGCTTCCCGCAAGAATGCTTTTGGCAAAAGCTACTGGGGCGTATAAAATTGTGCCCACACAATTGGCCAGTAAAATAGACGTTCTGGAAAAGTATCCGTTTGGTAAAACTATAGAAAAGCGGATAAAACTTTATAAAAAATACCTTTCGGTTAATGACGACCAATACCTAAGTTGGGCCATTAAAAATATGGTTTGCTGGAACCAAAAGGAATACCGCAAAGATTTGGTCCATATTCATGGGGATAACGATTCGGTGTTCCCTATTAAAAATATAAAAAAGTGCATAGCTATAAAGGGTGGAACGCACATTATGATTATCAATAAGTATAAGTGGTTTAATGAAAATTTGCCTAGAATAATTTTAGATAACTAGTTTTATTTTGTTTAATTTTATAGAAAACTTTTTAAAAATGAAGATTGTACAGAAAGCACTAGCGCTGGTGGGATTATTAAGTTTATGCGTATTCTTTATTAATGCCCTCCAAGACGCACCAACAGATGAAAACTTTGAAACAAAACTTATAAACGATTATAATGTTTATGCACTTCAAGTTCCTCGAGATTTAAATTTCGCGGGAGAACCCGTTCCTATTGAAAACCCTGACATTTTAGAGCGTATAGATAGAGAATTGTTGGTAAACACCTATTGGCAGTCTAACGGGTTGCTTATGTTTAAACGCGCAAAAAAATACTTTCCAGTAATTGAGCCCATATTAGCAAAGCATGGTATTCCAGATGATTTTAAATATTTGGCCGTTATAGAAAGTGGATTAACCAATGCAGTTTCGCCCGCAGGTGCACGAGGTGTTTGGCAAATTATGCCTGCTACCGGTCGAGAAAATGGCTTGGAGGTTAATGATAATGTAGATGAACGTTACCATTTGGAAAAAGCGACCGAAGTCGCTTGTAAGTACCTTTTAGATGCTAAAGAGAACTTAGGCTCATGGACCTTAGCTGCAGCTGCGTATAATGCTGGAAATGCTGGTATTTCAAGACGTTTAGAGGAACAAAATGTTTCTGATTATTACGATTTATTGCTTGGCGAAGAAACTGGGCGCTATGTGTTTAGAATTGTGGCTTTTAAGGAAATTTTGTCCAATCCATCAAAGTATGGCTTTAACTTTAGAGAAAAGGATCTTTATAATCAAGTGCCCACATATCAGGTGGAAGTTGATACGGCAGTTACCGATTTCACAAAATTTGCTGAACAGTTTGGCATTAACTATAAATTATTGAAAATACACAACCCTTGGTTACGCGAACCGCATTTAAACAACAGGTCCCGTAAACAGTATTTTATCGATATTCCAGAAAAAGGATATTATAATTAATATTTGTGATAGATTTTATTAAAGACCATTTCTGGACTATTTTAATAGTCCTAAACTACATTATAGCCATATCTGCGGTTATAACCATTGTGCTTAAAAACATTAACCCAACCAAAACATTGTCTTATATCATTGTTTTGGTTTTTTTTCCTTTTTTGGGGGTGCTTGTTTATTATTTGTTCGGACAAGAATATCGAAAGAATAAAATTTTCAATAGAAAAGAGGTTCTTAATCAATCCATTATTAAATCAATAAACGACGAACTTGAATTAAATCAGGAAGAAATTCAAGAGGTTGATAAATCACTTGAAGGTAAAGTTAAGCTCGTTAAGCTTTTATACAGCAATAAAATATCGCCTTTAACACTATGTAACAAAGTAGATGTCTTGATTAATGGCGATGATAAATTTAAGTGTCTTATAAAAGATTTAAATGCGGCCAAACATCACATTCATTTAGAATATTACGCGATACATGAAGGTGAAATTTGGGATAAAATTTTGAGAATACTATGCGAAAAAGCTAATGATGGTGTTGAAGTGAGGCTTAGTTATGACGATGTTGGCAGTAAATTATCATCAAAAACAAAAAAGAAATTTAGTGAATTTGGTATTGAACATTACCCGTTTATGCCTGTAGTTTTTTCTAGGTTTACAGGTAAGATGAATTATCGAAACCACCGAAAAATTGCTGTTATCGATGGAGAAATTGCTTATGTAGGGGGAATTAATATTGCAGACGATTATGTTAACGAATACAATGAGACTTTTTGGCGCGACACACACACGCGTATTGTTGGCGAATCGGTAAAATCGTTGCAAATCAATTTCTTTACAACATGGCATTTTGTCTCAGGTGAAAAACTAAATATTGACCATTCTTATTTTCCCGAAGTTGATTGTAAAGATAATGTGGCAGTACAAATAGCGGCCAGTGGCCCAGATACCGATTGGGCTTATATTATGGAAGCTATATTTACGGCCATCACTACAGCCGAAGATTATGTTTATATCACAACACCTTATTTTGTGCCTAACGACCAAATGATTATGGCTTTTCAGGTAGCTGCAAAAAGTGGTGTGGATATTAAGTTAATTATTCCTAAAAAATCAGATTCTTGGGTGGTTAAGCATGCCACCAATTCGTATTTACAACATTTACTGGAAGCCGGTATAGAAGTATACCGCTATACAAAAGGCTTTGTACACGCCAAAACCATGGTTGTTGACGATATTTTTTCAACAATAGGTACTTCAAATATGGATTACCGGAGTTTTAATATTAACTTCGAGGTTAATTCATTTATTTATGACGAAGGAAAAGCCAAAATTTTAAAGCAACAGTTTATTGAAGATTTAAAAGTATGTGAACTCATTGAGCCTAAAAGCTGGCAAAACCGTCCAAAAATCCAAAAATTAAAAGAATCATATTGTAGGTTGTGGGCTCCGTTAATTTAAATGCTTTGTCAAGCTGAATTCATTTCAGCATCTTAATTTTGTACAAACCCTTTATAACAAGTTTAAGTTGACAAATTGTGTAGTTTTTATCTGCTTCTTCTTTTTTGAGACCTTAAAGAACCTCCGGTGCCATAATGCTGGTTAGGTCCCGTGGCTTGCTTCATATTCTGCTTCATCATTTTTATTTGATCAGTAAGCATGCCCTGTTTGTCCAGTTTGGTGGCTTCGTTAAGCAGTTTTTGTGCTTCTTGTTTTCTACGCTTAGAAAATGCAATGCCTGCAAGGTTCAATTTAGCCATAGCTAAATCGTGATTCATTGATAATCCTAAAGAAATTGCCTTTTTAAAGTATTTTTCGGCCTCGTTCATATTAGATTGCGATACCATAATACCGTGCAGGTAGTTGTAATACCCTTGCTGTTTTTTTACTAAGGCCGATTCAGGGTTTTTAATTTTGTCCAACCATTTCTTTGCGCCATCAAAATCTTGCTTTCGCAATCTAAAAAACGCCAAAAGAATAAGCTCATTCTTAAAATACAGAAATATAAATATTAACGATAACAGGATAAGCATAATGCCATTGCCCACGTAGCCTTCTGTAAAAAGGTAAACAGCATAGGCTATCAGCCCAACAGCAATAACGAGTTTTATATTTTTATTGAACATAATTTTTATCAATTTTTTGGTTCGGTTTCCTAAAAAAAAACTTTAATATGCGGTTTAAGACTGCAAAGAAACTAAATTTTTATGAAAAAAAGGGTGTTGTCTGGCCGTAAAAAAATGTCTAATCTCACTTAAATACTGGTGTGAGAGTCGATGAGGTGTTTAATAAAACAATTTCAATAATATTTTTAAAAAAGGTTTGCAAAGTTGTAAAGGCTTCGTATATTTGCCCTCGGTTTTTAAGAGAGCCTAAAGAGTAAAAAATACTATTCAGATTTTAAAGATACAAGATAATGAGTAAAAGAACATTTCAGCCTTCTAAAAGAAAAAGAAGAAACAAGCACGGCTTTAGAGAAAGAATGGCTTCTGCCAATGGTAGAAAAGTATTAGCACGTAGAAGAGCTAAAGGAAGAAAAAGATTATCTGTGTCATCTGAAGTTAGACATAAGAAATAATGATTAACAATTGTTCATAATTAAAAAGGTGTTACTTAAGTGTAACGCCTTTTTTTATATCTACTTATCTTTATTTTTGCAACGAATTAAAATACAACATATAACCAGAAGAAAATGCCGAAAAATTCAAAACTAAAATCTATTTTAATTATTGGTTCAGGGCCTATAGTAATCGGGCAAGCCTGTGAGTTTGATTATTCAGGGTCTCAAGCTTTGAGGTCGTTAAGAGAAGACGGAATAGAAACGATTTTGATAAATTCTAATCCAGCAACGATTATGACCGACCCTTCTATGGCCGATCATGTGTACTTGTTGCCCTTGACAACAAAATCGCTAATTAAAATTTTAAAAGAACACCCTCAAATTGATGCTGTTTTACCAACCATGGGCGGGCAAACAGCCTTAAACTTGGCTATTGAAGCTGACGAAAAAGGTATTTGGGAAGATTTTGGTGTTGAACTTATAGGTGTTGATATTGATGCCATTAACATTACCGAAGACCGAGAGCAGTTTAGAAATTTAATGGAAAAAATTGGCGTGCCTATGGCGCCACAGGCAACGGCTACGTCTTTCTTAAAGGGAAAAGAAATAGCACAAGAGTTCGGGTTTCCGTTATGTATCCGTTCGTCGTTTACCTTAGGAGGAGCAGGAGCGGCCATTGTTTATGAGGAAAAGGACTTCGATAAATTATTGCGCCATGGTTTGGAAATTTCGCCCATCCATGAGGTGATGATAGATAAAGCCTTATTGGGTTGGAAAGAATATGAGTTGGAGCTTTTAAGAGATGCCAACGACAATGTGGTTATTATCTGTTCAATCGAAAATATGGACCCCATGGGAATCCATACTGGAGATTCGATTACCGTTGCGCCTGCCATGACCTTAAGCGACAGAACGTACCAACGTATGCGTGATATGGCTATACACATGATGCGTAGCATTGGTGATTTTGCTGGTGGGTGTAACGTTCAGTTTGCGGTATCTCCAGATGAAAATGAAGACATCATTGCCATTGAAATTAACCCACGTGTATCGCGTTCTTCAGCATTGGCGAGTAAAGCAACGGGATATCCTATTGCAAAAATAGCGGCCAAGTTAGCATTAGGTTATCATTTGGATGAATTGAATAACCAAATTACAAAATCGACTTCGGCGTTATTTGAGCCTACTTTAGATTATGTTATTGTAAAAATACCACGTTGGAACTTCGATAAGTTTGAAGGCTCTGATCGTACTTTAGGCCTACAAATGAAAGCTGTAGGCGAGGTAATGGGTATTGGGCGCTCGTTCCAAGAAGCCTTGCACAAAGCTACGCAGTCGCTTGAAATTAAACGTAACGGTTTAGGTGCAGACGGAAAGGAAAATACCAATTACGACCAAATTATTGAAAAACTAACTTATGCATCTTGGGATCGTGTGTTCATTATCTACGATGCCATAAAGATGGGTATTCCGTTGAGTAGAATTCACGAAATCACTAAGATAGACATGTGGTTCTTAAAACAGTATGAAGAGCTGTATTTCCTTGAAAAAGAAATATCTACCTTCAATATCGATACTATTGAAAAAGAACTATTATTGGAAGCCAAACAAAAAGGGTATGGTGATAGACAAATTGCCCACATGCTGAGATGTTTGGAAAGCCAAGTGTACAATAAAAGAGAAGAACTAGGAATTAACCGAGTTTATAAGTTGGTTGATACTTGTGCTGCCGAGTTTGAAGCAAAAACACCATATTATTACTCTACGTTTGAAAGCGATATGGAAACTGCCGACGGTAACCGATTTGCCCATAATGAAAGTGTAGTAACCGATAAGAAGAAAATCATCGTATTAGGTTCTGGCCCTAATCGAATTGGTCAGGGTATCGAGTTCGATTATTGTTGTGTGCACGGTGTTTTGGCTGCGGCCGAATGTGGTTACGAAACCATTATGATAAACTGTAACCCAGAAACGGTGTCAACCGATTTTGATACAGCTGATAAGCTTTATTTTGAACCGGTTTTTTGGGAACATATCTATGATATCATAAAACATGAAAAACCAGAAGGTGTTATTGTGCAGTTAGGTGGACAAACAGCACTTAAACTAGCCGAAAAATTAGATAGATACGGTATAAAAATTATAGGAACAAGTTTCGAGTCGTTAGACTTAGCTGAAGATAGAGGAAGCTTCTCTACCTTGTTAAAGGAAAACAACATTCCTTATCCAAAATTCGATACCGCTGAAACTGCCGATGAAGCCTTAGCAGTTGCTGAAGAATTAGATTTCCCTATTCTTGTTAGACCATCTTATGTGTTGGGCGGACAAGGCATGAAAATTGTAATTAACAAGCAAGAGCTAGAAAAACATGTGGTTAGTCTATTGCACAGTATCCCTAATAATAAATTACTGTTAGATCACTATTTGGAAGGAGCCATTGAAGCCGAAGCCGATGCAATTTGCGACGGAGAAGATGTTTACATCATTGGTATTATGGAGCATATTGAGCCTTGTGGTGTCCACTCGGGCGATAGTAACTCTACTTTGCCTCCGTTCAATTTAGGGGAGTTTGTGATGCAACAAATAAAAGACCATACTAAAAAGATTGCCTTGGCTCTTAATACGGTTGGTTTGATTAATATTCAGTTTGCAGTAAAAGACGATGTGGTTTACATTATCGAGGCCAACCCAAGAGCGTCTAGAACTGTGCCATTTATAGCGAAAGCATACGGAGAGCCATATGTAAACTACGCAACTAAACTAATGTTAGGAGAGAAAAAAGTAAAAGACTTTACGTTCAATCCACAATTGGAAGGCTACGCTATTAAGCAGCCAGTGTTCTCTTTTAATAAATTTCCAAATGTTGATAAAACACTAGGACCAGAAATGAAAAGTACTGGAGAAAGCATCTTATTTATAGATAGCTTAAAAGATGATGAATTTTACGAATTGTACTCTAGACGAAAAATGTACTTGAGCAAGTAATAAAACACATCATATAAAAAAAAGCCGCTTTTTAAAGCGGCTTTTTTTATTTTGACTCGAGGTCAAAAACAAAGGATACATTAACACTTTCAGAAACTTTGTTTTGTACTATTTTTGGTATTTTTATGTCAAAATCAGAAACGTTTACGTTAAAATGACCTGATATTTCAATGCGCTCTCCTTTTTTTTCATAAGAAATTGGAATGCTATTGATGTATTTAGATTTACCATGGAAAGTTAACTCTCCTTCTATTTCGGATTTACCGTTTTTGTGAATTATTTTTCCTTTAAAAGTGGCTTTCGGATAGGTGTCTGATTCTGCATAGTTTTCATTAAAATGCTCTTCCATTAAGGCATTTTTAAAACGAAAACCTTTAACCAAAACCAAAGCTGCAAACTCATTGTTTTCTAAGTTGGTAATGGCGGTAACTGAATTGTTAGTTGCTTTTACTTCTTCAAATGAAGGTACTGAAGCTTCAAAGCCAACAGTACCTGTTTTTGTTAAATATTTTTCTTGGGCAAAGACATTTAAGCTAATAAAAGCGATGCAATAGAGTAGGTATTTCATTGTAATGTTTTTATTTGTATTAATTCAAAAATATTGCCAATATCAAATTTTAGTTTTCTAATAAGCCATCATCTTTCCATTGCTGAATGAGGTTTTTTTCAGTTGTAGATAATGAACCGTTAACAGGCATTTTACCTGCTCCTGTTCTATTAATTCGATCTAAAATACCATCTATATAACTAGAAACCTGCGAGTAGGTAGTTAATGACATTGGAGCATTATTAGTTAGAGTAGTACCATGGCATGATATACAATTATTAGAAATAATACTTTTAATATCGGCCTCATAAGTAACTTTTTCTGAGGGTGTTGGATCTGGGTCTGGGTCTGGTTGAGAGGTCATATCATCCTCACTGCTACTAGAACAGTTAAACGCAAAAAGCGTTAATGCTAATCCGTAAATTAAATATTTAAAATTCATAATAAAAGAGTTTAAGTTTATTAGTTTTCTAACAATCCATCAGATTCCCATTTTTCAATGAGATCGATAAGGTTCTGTGGTAATTTCGGACCTCCTAGGGGCATAAGTGCTCCAGAAGCTGTTCCATTTATTTTACCTATTAAATTATTGTTCTGTACTGCAGATTTTACGTTGGCATATGTAACCAAGGGAACATTGGCCGCACTTATAGGAGGATTGCTATGGCAACTGATACAATTGTCGTCTATTATAGATTTCACATCATCCTCATAAGTTACGATGCTCGGTAAAGGTTTAGAATCCACTAAATCGTCTTCACTATCATTAGCACAGTTCAACAAACAGAGTGCAGAAAAAGTTATTGTTATAAAAAAGTGTTTCATAGTATAAGGGTTAAAATACACGACTTAAGTTAAATCCGAAATAAATATTACCATCGCTCCAATTTCCAGAACCTTGTCCTAAAAAAGAGTTGGTATTCATACCTTGGGCGTTGGTAAAATGCATTTGAAAAACATGGCCGCCAGTTTCTAAATCGATACCAATGGATAGAGGGTTTTTAAAAGGTGAATTGTCTGCTCGATTTAAGTGCCAGCCGTAATCTGCATTTAAAGACCAGCGTTTCCCTAATTTATAACGACCACCAATACCTAAAGCGTATTGCGAATTGTCTTGCTCGTCAATGGCTACATAATTATCATGAAAGTAAGTTGGAGCCAGCTCTAATGACAGGTTGGTGTTAATTTTTCTTGATATAAGTATCTGTGCCGTATAGCCTAAACGATGTTTAAATTCTAATAACGGGAGATTGGCCTTTTCTAGAGCAGTATTGACCTGAATGGAATTATAGCCCACAATAGTAAACGGAAAGCCATTGGTTTCCTGTTTTAATAAACTATATTTTGCAGAAGCTTCGTATATTTTTTGAAACGAACTTCTTGAAATGCTAATGTTCAAACCATCTGTAATACCGAAAATAAAGTTTAATCGGGTTACGGCATCGTCTAACCCAAAAAAGGTGTCCAAACCATATTCTAAACTACCAAATCGGTGGGCTACAATAAAGGTAAAATCTCCCTTTGCTACTAGTTTAGTCGATTCAAAGTTTACAATTTTAAGTCCTTTAAACGCTGCCGCAGCATAAGGAAAATTTACAGAGTCGGTATCTATTTCATTTAGTAAATCATCCTGTGAGAAGACTAAGACTGGAAATAATAAAATTATAATATACTTCATAAAATGGTTTTAGAGTTTTAAAAATTTTTTGGTGTGGTTTGCGCTACTAGACTTTAGGTTTAAAAAATACATACCTTTACTTAAATGGGCTACATTAATTGAATTTTTGACGGTATTACTTGAATAGACTTTTTGTCCAATATAGTTAAAAATTGAAATGCTTTTTATCTCTATGTCATTTATTGATTTTAAATAGATTGCAGTTGTTACGGGGTTGGGTGATATTGAGAATTGGCTAATTGAAAATTCGTCAGTACTTAACGTGCCTTCTTCAACCACTGTTATAGTGCCATACATGGATTGAAAATGAGGGTCGCATTGATAGTCATTCGTTCCTACAACTGTAAAAGTATATGGATATACATATCCTACACCACTTTGTAGGTTGCTGTCAAAAGTTTCCGCACTTCCAGGTTTTGAAGCCACGTTATGTGTGCCAGAGTCACTCCATACCCATTCTACGGTATCTCCAACTTCAATTGTTTTGCTTGCCGCTGGTCCATTTACGCCCAACGCCCAATTTATTTGATAGGTTTCCGTAGTTTGCGAATTGATGGTTAATATTCCTAAAAATATTAAAACGATGGTTGGTAATTTTGATTTCATAGATTCTAAGTATTATAAATTATTAATAATTGTACATTGGTCTAATTTAATTTGTTCCAATAAATCGTCATAGCCAATTATGCGTCCTTTTACTTTTATTGATGTCCCAACTTTTAATTCTTGTTTTGGATTTTTTAGTATGCAAAAAATATTGTCATTTAAAGTCAAGTCGTTTAGGTTGAATTCTGAAACAATACCAGAAACTTCAATGGTTTTATTCAGGTATTTTTGTTCTGCTTGAATTGGAGAGGTTTCAAATTCACTTTTCAGGTTTTGCGAACTCACCGTGTAGTTGGCCGCTTCCGATGCTATATCTCGGTGGTCTTGGTACAGGTAGTTGTAGCCAATAATTACGGCTATTAGAAGTATAATAATAACTATCCATTTTTTCATAACATTTTATCTTTTAAACTGCTTCAACCAAAAACCGAAGCAGTTTCTGTTAAACATTAAATAGCTTTTAACTAGGTATCAACGGTGTTGAAGTTATTAATTTTTCTTTTTTATTTAATGTTTTCTTTATTGTTTTTAAATTAATCACAATTGTTTTTATAGCGCAAGCGATCGTCACCTCCAACTCTAAAGTCGACTTTAGAATCAGAGTATTCCGATATTTCATGCAGTCTCCAATCGTTATTACAATATGGTAAACTGGGGATGTTAATGGTTACTGTGATGTTGTTTCCTGAGCCATTGGCCTCCCATGTGCCGTAGTTTGTATCTCCGTAATAATCTGCCGATACGGTTCCGTTACTGGAAAAATTAAATTTGTAGCCATCGTAGTAATCATCGTAATCGTAGCCATAACGTTCTAATTGATCAACAGACCAATCTGAGCAATTAACTAAAATATCGGTAAGTTTATTGGGAGTACAATTGTTGCAATCGTCATCGTTATAATCGAAATCGTCATCTTCATCGCAATAACTTTGGTAGGTTTTAATAGTGCTTTCTAACTCGGTTAAGTTGTTAACTGTTATTTTGGTATTGTCTAATAATTTTAAACTTAAAGGGAAGTTGAGCGTTACCAAATCGAAACTGGTCAAATTATTTATAAAGTTAAAAAGAGCCTTGTCTGATTCAAGGCTAACCGTATTAATTATTTCATTTTTTGAATTAAACGATGATGCCGTAATAGGGTAGATGAAATCCAGGCATTCTATGTCGTCATCAATTTCATTTTCACCATTGCAGTTATTCGAATAGGAATTTAATTCGTTCGTGTTGTTAACAGTGATTTCACTAAAATCACTAAGAATTATTTTAACAGGGAAGTTTAACGATAGTATATCAATATCGTCATCGGAGTCATCAAAAATATGCTCAATTATTTTTAAATCATCCTCAACTTTAACCAAAACTTCTTCGTTATTGGCACTCAAGGTAACAGGACGTTTAATATTATAACAATTAGCATTGTCTATAATATTGTCAATCGAGCCATCATTCATGCTCGTTCTTTGCATCAAATTAGCAACAGCCGAGTTGTATAAAAGCTGGTCTTCTTCAGGGGTTTCAATCAGTACCATCTCTTCTTCCCTGCAAGACATCATCGCAACATTAATTGAAAGAAAACAAATAAATAAAGTTTTTAATGGGGGTTTCATTTTACAATTGGTTTGCCCGTTTAATTAAATAACAACTCAAACGGAAAAATTCCTCAAATTATTTTTGTAGAAATATTTATATACCTTTATCAAATAATTTTTTTAACCTTGCCTAAAGACCCTAATAACATCTGCGAAACTCGTGTTTTCGAGAGTATTTACAATAAATACTCAAAGGATTTACATGACTATCTTTATTATAAATATGGAACCAAAATTAACCCCAATGATAAAACTCAGGAAGCATTTATAAAACTTTGGAAGTATTGTAAAAAAGTAAAAGTGGCTAAGGCCAAATCTTTTTTGTTTACCGTGGCAAACAACATGGCGCTTAACGATATAAAACACCAAAAAGTAGTTTTAAATTACGAAAGAAAGCATAGTAGGAAGCACACTCATGAAACACCCGAATTTTTGTTGGAGCAAAGTCAGTTTTTAGAAAAATATAAAACAGTTTTGGCCAATTTGTCTGAAGAACAACGCGTGGCCTTTTTACTCAATAAAGTAGAAGGGAAGAAGCACAGCGAGATAGCAGAGCAACTTGGTGTGACCAATAAAGTTGTGGAATATAGAATTTATACTGCGTTTAAAAAACTTAAAGCGTCACTTGAAAATTTTAATATAAAATAATCAGGAGTTTTTAGTATGAAGTTGTTATTAATGTAAATTAAAGGGAGTGAAAAAGGAGGACTTGGTAAAAAAATGGCTTAAAAATGAGCTAACGGATGACGAAAAACAAGTGTTTGAAAAGCTTGATGATTTTGAGTTAAACACCCGTATTGTTGAAACGGCAAAGCAATTTAAAGCATCAAATGTTTCTAGTGTTGATGACTTTGAAACTTTTAAAAACAAATACGAAACAAGCAAAGACACTTCTACAAAAATTAAATGGCTAAAACCTTTATTTAAAGTGGCAGCCGTTTTATTAATTGCTTTTGGTGTATATTTTTATTTTTTCAGTAGTGGTAAAACAATCGTTAAAACACTTGTAGCCGAGAAAATAAACATTGAGCTTCCAGATGATTCTCAAGTAGTTTTAAATGCACTATCTCAAATAGAATTCAATAAAAAGCATTGGAAAACCAATCGAGAAATTAAACTAAATGGCGAAGCCTTTTTTAAAGTTGAAAAAGGGAGTCAATTTAAAGTTGTAACACAAGATGGTGTTGTAAGTGTTTTAGGAACGCAGTTTAATGTAAAACAACGCGATAATTATTTTGAGGTAACTTGTTATGAAGGCTCGGTTAAGGTGTCATCAAGAATTATTAGCCAGGTTTTGGCATCTGGTGAGGCTTTTCAAATGCAGGATAATAAAATACTGAACCTAGAAACAACTTTAAAAACGCCGCAATGGGTTGATAAAATAAGTAGCTTTAAAGATGTACCGTTTACTGTTGTGATTGAAGAATTAAAAAGGCAATATGATATTGAGGTAAGTCTTGAAGACATTAATGCTAAACGAAAATTTACAGGAGGGTTTAAGCATGATAATTTAAATGAAGCACTCATTTCAATTACAAAGCCGATGGGACTGAAATACAAAATAAGTTCGTCTAACGAAGTTGTAATTCATGCAAATAAAAATTAAAAACTTCACTTTATTATGGTTTCTGCTTTTGGTGTTTTCTTTAAAGGTAGCCAGCCAAGAAAATAACAAAAAACTACCGCTTGTTCTGGTTTTTAGCGCTATAGAACAGCAGTTTGGATACCAGTTTAATTATGCAAAAGATGCCGTAGAACACATACGGCTTGTTGCGCCTTCAAAAGGGTTTTCTTTTAAAGAAACTTTAAACTATCTGAGAAATAATACCGAATTTAATTATACAGTAATTGGTGATTTTTTTGTTTTAGTGAGCCAAGCAAGCAGTACGTCTTTTAAAAGCCAAAAGTTGCAGCAATTGCAAGAGGTTATAGTGCCTGGTTATATTGTAAGAGGAATAAATAAACTAAACAATGGTTCCTTTAAAATCGATTTCTCAAATTTTAGTATGCTTCCTGGACTAATTGAGGCCGACGTACTCCAATCGGTGCAGGCGTTTCCTGGTATTCAAAGTATAAACGAAAATGTGTCAAATATTAATATAAGAGGAGGTAGCCACGACCAAAACCTCATACTATGGGACGGTATTAAAATGTATCAGTCTGGGCATTTTTTCGGACTCATTTCCATGTACAACCCTCAAATTACCGAAAAAGTGGTTCTTGTTAAAAATGGCTCGGATGTTTCGTTAACCGATGGTATTTCGGGTACCATTGCCATGAAAACTAAGGATGATATTAACACTCAATTTAAAGGAAATATAGCTTTAAATTTTATAGATGCCAATGGTTTTGCCGATGTGCCGATAAGCAAAAAATCGTCAATACAATTGGCTTTGCGTAAATCTATTAGCGATTGGGTTGAAACACCAGCCTACCATAAGTTTTTCAGAAAAATATCGGAAGGTACTGAAGTGGATAATACTTCGAACTCCTTAAGGAATTCTAATGAACAATTTGATTTTTATGATGCCTCCTTTAGGTGGATTTATAAAATTACAGAGAAAGACGAATTGCGTGTTAACTTTATTAATGTTGCCAACGAATTGATTTTTTATGAAAACACTAACCAAGAATCACGCAGAAGCAGTGTGGAGCAAAATAGCATTGCGGGTGCCATTAGTTATGCTCGTAAATGGAATAATAGGCTAAGAACCAAAATAGAGATTTATGAGACGGATTACAAACTGAAAGCAATAAACGCGAACATTTTAGACAACCAGCGGTTTTTGCAGGAGAATGTGGTTTCTGAAACAAGTTTCAAATTTAAATCTTACCACCGGTTTAATGAAAACTTGAGTTTGCTTGCAGGTTACCATAGTGTTGAAACCAAAGTGAGCAATTTAGATGATGTTGATAAACCAATTTATAGATTTTTAGTATCAGAGGTCGTGCGTACCCATGGGCTTTTTTCTCAGTTAAATTATACATCGCGCAGCGGGTTAACCAATTTATCAGCAGGTTTAAGGTTTAATCATATCGATAAATTCAATAAACAACTTTTAGAGCCCCGATTTAGTTTCAACCATAAGTTTAAGGAGCATTTCAATATTGAGGTTTTGGGAGAATTGAAGCACCAAAATACTACGCAAATTATAAGTTTTCAAAACGACTTTTTGGGTGTAGAAAAACGGCGGTGGTTTTTGGCCAACAATACAGATATTCCAATACTTAAGAGCAGGCAAGTGTCGTTGGGTTTAAGCTACAGTAAAAGTGGATGGTTGTTGAGTGCCGAGATTTATCATAAAAAAGTGAATGGTATTACAGCCCAAAGTCAGGGTTTTCAAAACCAATATCAATTTGCTAAAGCAAGTGGTAGCTACCAAACCAATGGTTTAGATTTTATTTTACGAAAGCGCATTCGGCAATTTAATGTATGGCTAAGTTATGCCCATATGGATAATAATTATAGTTTTCAATCATTGCAAAATCGAACTTTTCCAAGTAATTATAACCTTAACCATGCGTTGACATTGGGAACGACTTATATGCTGCAAAACCTTAAAATTTCTGCTGGATTTAATTGGTTTTCTGGAAAACCAACAACCTTTCCTGTGATGGGAAATGAGGTGGTTAACAATAGCGTAAATTTTGAATCCAGTAACAGTAGCTATTTAAGCGATTACTTTAAGGCCGATATATCGATGTTATATCGTTTCAAGATTGGAACACATACAAAAGCCGATTTGGGAGCGTCTATCTGGAATATTTTTGATACCGATAATGAAATAAACAATATTTTCCGTGTTAATTCAGAAGGAACTATCGCTAAAACACAAGAAACGTCTCTCGGGTTTACCCCAAATTTTGTATTAAGGGTTTACTTTTAGCCCAGTTCAATTTTAGCATTCTGGGTTTTTATAAAATCCAAATGCTCTTCAATCTTAAATTCTGAAGAATTAAATTTAGTGCTTCTCGTTTTAGCTTGCTGTTGGCGTGCAATACTTCTGGCAAAACGTCTTACACTTTGTACGTCATCTAAAATTAAACCTGGAACGGGTACATTTTTACCGTTTTCGTCTTTGGCAACCATAGTGAAATATGAAGAATTACAATGTTTTACCTCTCCTGTTTGGACGTTCTCAGATTCAATGCGTAAGCCAACAACCATAGAAGTTCTGCCCGTATAATTAATAGATGCTTTTAAAGTAACTAATTCGCCAACTTCAATCGGGTTTAAAAAATCAACACGGTTAACCGATGCTGTTACACAATAATGTCTGGAATGTTTTGAAGCACAAGCAAAGGCTATTTGGTCCATCAGGTTTAGTATGTGCCCACCGTGGATTTTTCCACTAAAATTCGAATGCGAAGGCAACATTAATTGTGTTATTGTAACTTGTGATTCTTTAGCGTGTTTAAACATAAAGATGAGTTTTGTTAATTTTCTTGAGATCGTTTTATAATAGCTTCGGGTAGCGATTTTTTGGCTTTCGCACCCATTTTTTTCAACTTTTCAACGCTTTTTACTAGGTTCCCTCGACCCTCAACCAATTTGTTCATGGCCGCAGAGTAGTCGCTTTTGGCAGCGTCTATTTTTTTGCCAACACCCGTCAAATCGCTTACCAAACCTTCAAATTTATCATATAATGCACCAGCTTGTCGCGCAATTTCAATGGCATTCCGCTGTTGTTTTTCGTTGTTCCACATGGTGTCTATGGTGCGCAATGTGGCCAATAGGGTAGAGGGTGTTACAATTACAATATTCTTCTCAAAGGCTTTATTATAAATGGCATTATCTTCATTTACAACAATCGCAAAAGCAGGCTCGATGGGGATGAACATCAATACAAAATCGGGCGACTCAATATCATATAAATCCTGATAATTTTTTTCCGAAAGTTGGTCGACATGCTTTTTTACTGAATTTATATGTGCTTTTAAAAATAGGGCTTTTTGGTCGTCTTCGGCATTTACCAAGCGCTCGTAATCGGTTAGCGAGACCTTAGAGTCGATTATCATTTTTTTACCATCAGGAAGGTGCAAAACGACATCGGGCATTACACGCGAATTATCGTCTCTTGTAAAACTTTGTTGCACAAAATACTCGCGGTCTTTTTCCAGCCCTGATTTTTCCAAAACACGTTCTAAAACCAATTCGCCCCAATTACCTTGCATTTTACTGTCGCCTTTTAAAGCTCGGGTTAGGTTAGTGGCTTCTTTGGTCATCTGCTGGTTTAGGTCTTTTAACCCCAATAATTGTTCTTTTAGAGCCGAATGCATACTGATGCTTTCCTTTTGGCTTAAATCAACTTTTTCTTCAAAGGTTTTTATCTTTTCTTGAAGCGGATTAAGGATGTTTTTTATGTTTTCCTTATTTTGCTCGGTGAATTTGCTCGATTTTTCATCCAGGATTTTATTGGCAAGATTTTCAAATTCTTTGGTGAATTTCTCCTGAAGCTTGCTCACTTCATCTTTCTGTTCTTGGTTTTTTTTCTGAAGGTTTTCAAAATCGGCATTTTTTCTGGCCAGTTCGGAATTCAGAAAATCTTTTTCTCTTCGAATGGCTTCACGCTCATTTTCGATTTTTTCGATTGTTGCTTTTAAATCTGAAATTTGCTTATTGAATTGTTCGCTTTGTCGGTTCAGTTCAACTTCACCTATTTCCTTTTGCTCATGCAGTTTTTGCTCTAAACTATTATTGCGTTCTGTTAAAGTGCTCTCCTGGCTTTTGATTTTTAATTTGCTGATAAACATACCCAAATAGGTACCGATACCGGCTGCAATAATGATAGCTAAAATGAGAATAAGACTGTCGTTCATTTGGAAAAAATAATTTCAAAGATAAATTTTTAGCCCAAAATAAGCGTCCCTATTCCAAGTCAATTTGAAAAAGTTATTTACAATATTGAGGTTTGTATTTCTATATCACTGTCTTCCCAGGCCTTATTGAATTCTTTTAGTACAGCTCCTGCTTCATCTAATTTTCCTTGAAACTTCAAACTTTTATATAATCCCATTAATGACCAGCCATTTTGTCTGAGAACTTCTAAATCTTCTTTAAAAACTCTTTCGGCAGCCTTGTATTTATTTGCTTTTAAAAGTACAGCACCCAAGTTTTGTCTTGTTGGGATGTGCCATGCAGCGGGCTCGTTATAAATGAGATCATCTTCAATCTCTACGGCATTTTCAAAATGTTTAATAGCTTTTTCCATATTGTTTTTTACGGATGCAATTTCTCCAGCTACTACTTCATAAGCAAGTGCAGCTATTGTTGTTCCGCTATCAAAGCCTGTAGCAACTAATGTTTCCATTTCTGGGTCTTTTTTTAAGTTATCGATAGCTTTAAGTTCTTCTATGGCTTCTTTAATATTATTTTTTCTCACAAAGGCCACACCTCGTGCATAATGCCAAATGAGTTTTAAATGCTTAATTTCATCATTAGGCTTAGGAAAAGTTAAAATATCATTCCATTTGCCAAATCTTGTGTAAGCCAAAAGAGGTATTGATGCAAAATTTTGTAAAAAATGTAGCTCTTTCATTTCGCCTACCGGAACTTTTTCAGCCGTTTTTTTTGCTGCATTAATAGCCATTTCGCTTGCACCCAATAAACTTGATGCCGACCACAGAAAATGGATATTATGAGGATAATATCCAAGTGGGTACATGCCTTGTGCATAACATTGAGAAATATAATCTTCATCCGCCAAAATAGCTTTCTGGTTGGCGATTACGGCATCTTTGTATCTCCCAACTCTAATGTAAACATGAGAAGGCATGTGTACAATATGGCCAGCTGCAGGCATAAGCGTCCCTAATTTTTCTGCACTTGGTACGGCCAAGTCTGGTTGAGGCAGCTCTACCATATGAATATAATAGTGGTGTGCCCCTGGGTGATTTGGATTTATTTTTATAGCATTTTCCAATGCGGTTTTTGCCTCAAGGATATTGGGAGATGGATTACCATTTTTGTCCCAATAATTCCACGGTACTGTATTCATTACTGAAGCTGCGTAAAGAGTTAAAATGTCAGCATCGTTTGTATAGTTTTTTGCAACTTCGGTCATGGCTTCCATATAGGCCATATTCAAAACTTCAACATCAGTTTCTAAATTTGTGGAGTATCTAAAGGACAATGCTTCAATCAATGCTTGTTCTTTGGGTGATCCACTTTTTGCTAGTGACTTGGCTTTTTCAATAGCCTCGTTGCACTTGTTTTTACGTTCTTCATCAGGCATTGGGTCATTTATGTTTGGTCCTAGTACATAGGCTTGGCCCCAATAAGCCATTGCTAAATTGGAATCTAATCTCGCAGCTTCCATAAATGAGCGGTGTGCCTCGGCATGGTTAAATGCATAAGTTAACCTTAAGCCCTGATCGAAAAACTTTTGTGCCAAAGCGCTATTTGTACTTACCTTATAAGTATGGTTTCCTAAATTTTCGAATAAAGGGGCGATTTGTTTTGTGGTATCAATATCGCTTAGCAAAAAAATCGCTGGGGTACAGCTCATTTTAGCTGCAATTTTGTTCGGGTAATCATATACTTTTTCGGGAGAAGTTTTAAATAGAAGTGTAAATAAAACTATAAATGTTGTAAGTAGAACGGTAAGTTTGATTTTCATGATTCCTAGGTTTATTATGTTAGTAAATGCCCATAACTTTTACTATTAACAACTTTAGGGAGCGAAAATTGAAAATTAAGGTTGTACTTGGTTGTTTTTCAGTAGAAAATAGAACTTGAATATACTAATTTTTTTGGGGAATACAATTACTTTTTCACTCTAAAACTTCCTGTTTTTTCATCGAAGGCTATCAAATCTTTGGGAAATAGATTTTCAAAAACGCCTGTTTCTATAAGTTTACAGGGCTGGTTAGAAATCACTTGGTCATTTCCCATAACAATTAGAGTATCGCACAACTGAATGGCCAAATCAATTTCATGAGAGGAAAAGAGAATGGTTTTGCCCGTTTCTTTAGTAAGTTTTTGTAAGAGTTTTAAAATATAGGCCTTGTGATACATGTCTAGGTGCGTTGTGGGTTCGTCCAAAACAATCAACTCGGTGTCTTGTGCCAGGGCTCGTGCAATCATTACTTTTTGTAATTGCCCGTCGCTGAGTTCGTAGCACCTTTTGTTTTTTAAAGTTTCAATATTAGTTTGTCGTAAAGCATTTTTAACGACTACAATATCCTCTTCAGATAAATTACCAATCCAATTCGTGTAGGGTTGACGGCCTAGAGCGACCAACTCAAAAACCGATAAATTTTTCGAAGCGACCTGTTCAGTCAATACCAAACTCAATACTTTGGCGAGTTTAAGGGGCGTGTAGCTAAAGGTTTCTTTTCCGTTAATGTAAATGTGGCCTCCTAACGGATTTTGTACTTTAGTAAGGGTTCTTAAAAGGGTTGATTTTCCTATGCCATTGGCACCAATCAATCCAACAAGCTCTCCTTTTTTTAGTGTAATATTGATGTTTGATGAAACAACGGACGTCTTCTTTTTCGAGGTATAACCAACAGAAAGCTTTTCTGTTTTTAAAATGATATGGTCTTTGGTTTTAGTCATTTAAAATATCATTTTTCGCTTTCTGGTTAACAGCCAAATGACTATTGGTGCGCCTACTAACGATGTTATAGCATTGATAGGCAGCGTAAAATCACTGCTAGGTAACTGTGCGATACTATCGCAAATAAGCATAACAATACTGCCAAATAAAAGTACGGCCGGTAATAAAACTTTATGGTTTGATGTATTGAACACCTGCCTTGTAATATGTGGAATGGCCAAGCCAATAAAGGCAATTGGGCCTGCAAAGGCGGTGATGGTTCCTGCCAATAAACTGGTAGCGATAATGATGGTCAGTCTGCTTTTTTTAATATTTAGCCCCAAACTTTTTGCATAGTTTTCTCCTAATAGCAATGAATTTAAGGGTTTAATACAAATAATGCTCACTAAAAGTCCGATTGAAAAAAGTACAAATAGTATAGCTAAATCTTCCCAGGATAAATTGCCCAAACTGCCAAAGCCCCAAAAAATATATTGCTGTAATTGTTCGGCAGAACCAAAATAAGAGAGCACACTTACTATGGCGGCTGTGATGCTGGCGAACATTAACCCTATGATAAGAATAGCCATGGTATCACGTACTTTTATGGAGACTGTTAAAACGGCCAAAAGCACTAAAAAACTGCCAAAACTAGCGGCGATAACAACACCCCATTTTGAAACAAAAAGTGCTGCAAATATACCACCAAGCACACTGGAGCCCAAAATGATCAAGGCCACACCCAAACTGGCTCCAGAGCTAATGCCCAAAACAAAAGGACCGGCCAATGGATTCCTAAATAGCGTTTGCATTAACAGCCCAGAAATACTAAGGCCAGAGCCAACAATAATAGCTGTTAAGGCCTTGGGTAACCTATAATTTAAAATAATGTGATGCCAGCTTTCGGTTTCTGTAGGAAGCCCAAACAGACTATTAAAGATACTTTTTAGCGGAATGGAAACCGAACCCAAGCTAATATTAACTAAAAAGCATAGGGCTAGCACGAGAACTAAAACGATAAACGGAACTCTATATGTGGTTGGCTTAGGCAATTATTTTAAGGCTTTAAAAAAATAAAGTTCGTAGTTTTTAAGTAATGTAGGATGTCCTATTTTAATGAGGTCTTTCAATACTAAATCGGGCCGGGTTATGCCCAATTCATAATAGAGTACGCCACCAGTTTCCCCTGTGGTATTGGTAAACGAATATATTTTTTTGTTTTTAAAGGCATTAAACGAACTATGATGCTCATTACCATTTTTAAGTGTTTCTAAGCTTGTATAATTAGATGGATTTAACCAAATATCGGCATTTTTGGCTTTAACGAAAACCGATTCGAAATTAAGTTTTAAACTGCCCGTTCCCGTTGAGTTTTTCCACAAATAGTCCATGCCGGCGTCTTTAAAAAGCTGTGCTTCGGTGCTATTGCCATTGGGTAATTCCCAAATATCACCATGCATGGCACCACTTAAAACAGTTGGTTTGTTTTTTAAGTTGGCTACTAATTTTTTAGCTTCCAAATAATTCTTCTCAATTCCATTAAAAATAGAATCGGCTTCTCTTTCTTTATTGTATAACACCCCAAACAACTTAATCCATTCGGCTTTAGCCAAAGGAGAATTTTCAACCCAATCGCCATTAAAAACTACAGGAATACCTGATGTTTTAACTGTTTCAAGAGAGCGGTTGTTACCATCAATGCCAAAGCCTATCACCACATTGGGGTTCAATTCCAATAAAATTTCAGTATTGAGGCCTTCATTTTTACCAAGTTCTCTAATGTTTCCTGAATCAATAAGCGTTCTGATTTTTTCAGAGGAAATAAAATCAGTTCCTGGAAATCCAACCAACGTATTTTGAACTTGTAAAAGTTCTAACCCCGGCAGGTGGGTGGTACTGGTTACCACTATTTTATTTATTGGAAGGGTAATGATGCCGTCGAACTCATCTCGATTTAAAGTGATTTTTGGTAGTATGCTTTTTTCAACTAAAGCATATTTATAAACTTTTTCCGCGTTAGGCCAAGGATTAGAAATCGTTAATATCTTATAGTCATTGGCAGTACTAATTGAAAACCCTTTAGCATGGCTTAGAGGAATTTCAGAAGCAATTTTGTCTGAAATTTTAATGGATTGTTCCTTCTTTTTACAGGCTAAAAAGGTTAAGAGAATGAGTAATACGTAAGTCGTTTTTTTCACGATGAGCATAATTTGTGTCAAAAGTAATATTAATTAATGTTTTAGTTTATACATTGGTTAAATTGTTTACTTTTACGTCGAAATTTGGTTTTTAAGGACTTTTTAGTCTAAAAATTAAAAGGGAATCTGGTGCAATTCCAGAACTGTTCCCGCAACTGTAAGCTATAATGCTTCATGCAAAAACTTCAATGTCACTGAAGAGCATTCTTTGGGAAGACGAGCATGAAGACGCAAGTCAGGAGACCTGCCAATTTTCGTAATCTATAATGACTTTCGGGAAAAAAGTCTTCAGGATATATGAAAAAAATAAGCGTCTTTTTAATTTTAATTGGTTTAGTAGATAGCCTTAATGCCCAATCTACTTTGGATTCTATTCAACAGTTGGATGAAATTCTTGTAAGTGATACTAAGTTAAACCAGTACGCTACGGGTATTAAAATTCAGGTGTTAAATGATTCGGTTTTAAGGTTTAATTCTAAATCACTTACCGAGGTTTTGGCATTAAATAGTAATTTGTATTTCAAAGAAAATGGATATGGCATGGTGTCATCGCCATCGTTTCGCGGTACTAACGCTTCACAAACCACTGTTGTTTGGAATGGGATTAATATAAATTCACAACTTAATGGGCAAACCGATTTTAGTACTATAAACACGAATAATTTTAATTCAATCGCCATTAGAAGTGGCGGTGGCAGCGTGCAATATGGAAGCGGAGCTATTGGCGGAAGTATTCATCTAAATAATAAACTGGCATTTAATAAACATTTTGGAAATAAGGCTTTTGCGTCTTACGGGAGTTTTAATACAAAACAAGTAGGTTTTAATTCATCGTATGGATCGGATAAATTTTCGGTTAATGGCGGGCTTTTTTATATAGATTCAGATAATGATTATAAATATTTAGGAACCGACAAGGTTAATGAAAATGGTGAGTTTGGTAATGTGAGTTTGAACTTTAATTTAGGATATTTTGTCTCTGGTAAAGATGTGTTGAAATTATATCATCAAACATTTGTAGGTGATAGAAATTTTTCAGGAACCCTAAATACAGTTGGTAAAAGTAGGTATGAAGACCAAAATTTTAGAAGTATGTTAGAATGGTCGCATATTTCCAATTCATATACGTCTAGGTTGAAAGTAGCTCATTTACAAGAACAGTTTAAATATTACGAAAATAAAGACAATAATAACCATACTTTTGGAAAAATAAACACCTATCTGGTGAATTATAATTTCAATAGGAAAATCTCCGAAAATTTTCAGTTTAAAACCATATTGGATTATAATAAATTTATAGGTACAGGTAGTAATTTTGGCGATCCTGAGCGTACGGTGTTTTCGGTTACAGGATTATTAAATCATAAACTGAACGAGCGATTTGAATATAATGTTAACTTAAGAAAGGATTTTACTTCAGGATTTAAAAGTCCGTTTGTGTTTTCGGCAGACGGAAGTTATAAGGCAAGTGAACACTATCGATTAACATTGAACGGCTCTAAAAATTACAGAGTTCCAACCTTTAACGATTTATATTGGGTGCCAGGCGGAAATTTAAATTTGGTGCCAGAGTCGTCTTATCAAATAGATTTTGGGCAGGAGATAATTCATGAATTGTTTACCCTTAATCTTAACGGGTATTATATAAAAACAGAAAATTTAATTCAGTGGCGACCAACTTCGGGTGCGTGGTCTCCAGCAAATGTATCTAGAGCACAAAGCTATGGTGTTGAGTTGGAATTGCAAATGGCATGTCGTTTTAATAATCACCATTTCACCTTCAATAGTCATTATTCCTATACCGTTTCAGAAAATTTAGAAACCCAAAAGCAACTTATCTACGTGCCTTTTCATAAAGGAAATTTTTCCTTGGGATACAATTACAAAAACATATCGGCTTATTACCAATTTATGTATAATGGAGATGTTTTTACCACCGATGATAATTTGTCAGGTCCGTTTTATTCGGTTGAAGACTATAATATTTCCAATTTAGGTTTGAATTATGAGGTGTTTAATGAAGTGAAACAACAGTTAGTCGTTGGGGTTTTGGTGAAAAATATATTTAACACTAATTATCAGAGCATCGCTTTTAGGCCGATGCCAAACAGAAATTTTAACATTCAAATAAACTATAAATTTTAAAAATTCAATTATGAAAAACATTTTTTTATCAATTATTGCCATGTCATTTCTGGTATTTTCATGTTCAGAGGATAACGACGATAATTTACAGTCAAAAGGCGATTATGAAAACGGTATTTTAGTAAGCGGAGAAGGAGGACCGTCGTCTGTAAGCTTTATATCAAACGATTTTTTAACGATAGAAAATGGAATTTACTACAATATAAACAACGAAAGTTTAGGGGTGTATTTACAATCTATAGGTTTTAATGACGACATGGCGTATATCATTACAGATAATGCAAATACCATAAATGTTGTTAACCGTTATACTTTTGAAAAATTAGGAACTATAACTACCGATTTAAGTACACCAAGATATATGGCTTTTGCCAATGGAAAAGGTTATGTGACAAACTGGGGAGATGGAATGGTAGCAACAGATGATTTTATTGCTGTTGTAGATTTAGCAACTAATAGCGTTGAAAGCACTATTCCTGTTGGAGAAGGACCAGAACAGATTTTGGTTTATGGTGACAAAATTTATGTTTCTCATAAAGGGGGGTATTCTTCAAATAATATTATTTCTGTAATTGATATCGCTTCAAATAACATTGAAACGATTATCGTAAATGATAATCCCGATGAAATGATTATTGACAACCTAGGTAATTTAGTAGTGCTATGTGGAGGAGCAACTGAATACGATTCTAACTGGAATGTTGTAGGGCATACCGAAGGTTCTGTAACTAAGATTGATCTGTCTAATAATACTGTAATATCTACTTTAGCTTTAGAAAATGGCGTACACCCAAGTTTAATGGACTATGATAATGGCGTATTGTATTACGTGGCTTCAGGAAATTTATTTGGTTTAACTGATAGCGATACCGCTTTGCCAAGTGAATCTGTAATGCCTTTAACGGCAAGTTATGCTTACGGAATGGCTGTTAAAGACAATACATTATATGTTACTGATGCCAGTTTTACGGGGCAAAGTGATTTAATTGTTTACGATTTAAGTTCAAAGTCTGAAATTGGAACATACAAAGTTGGATTAGGAGCTTCAAAAATATATTTCAACTAAATATATTTTAATATTAAACGAAAAAGGCGCTCTTGTTAGAACGCCTTTTTTTTGGTTTATTCTGGAATTAAATCGCAGTACCATACACCGTATTTGTCGCTTTCACAAACTGAATTATCTGTATTGGGATTATTGTATTCTCGATATACTTTTTCGCCTATTGAAAACTCTATGGGTTTATTAAAAATAGGGCCATCGAAACAAAAGGTGTGGAATTCACCATTTTCGCCGCATGGGTCAACATCTTTGGGCAAATTTTCAATAAAGTGCTTGTCGATAACTGTACCCACAAAATTGTCATCAAAATATTTTGAATTGGCACAAACCACAATAGTTTTAAACCCTAATTCTAAAAACTCGGTTAGAAGGTCTTTGGTGTCTCTTTTCCAAATCGGGAATACAGTTTTTATACCTGCTTTAGCCAATTGGTTTTTTCGATATACTTTTAAATCTTCCAAAAAAATATCACCGAAAGCAGCATGTGTAAATCCGTTGTTTTTTAATCTCGTGACGGTTTCAGTCATTTTTTGCTCATAAACGCCCATGCTGGGCATTTCGGGTAATTCGATTATGCAGGCAGGAATACTCATGGCGTTGGTTTGGGCAACGAGCAGTTCTTTCCGAAGGCCGTGCATGGATACCCTATTGTAATGGTTGTTTACTGTTGTCACCAAAGCATCTACAGAATAGTTTTCATTTTTCAGCAAATGGTAAAGCGCAAGAGCAGAGTCTTTGCCCGAGCTCCAATTGAAGTAGGTTGTATGTTTATTCAAAAACAGATTGTTTTAGAAGTTCAGAAATATTTTTGTTTATATACATGCCAATTTCATAGGGTTCGAAATCTTCGGAGCCATGAGTAATTTCCAAATACTCTTTTTTTGTGTTCTTAGATCGGCCACTTCCTGTTATATTTGATATTGCCTCTGCCAAAAGAGGTTCGTTTTCATCGCCTAGGACTCCCATGTTGTTGATTTGTTCACCCAATGTAATATTAGGGGTAAGCCCGTTAAAGTAGTCTGTAACCCCATTGGCGTTAAGTGACTTATAAATTAGAGGTTGCATAGCATAGGTATGGCTTGGGTTAGCACCTTCTCGACTAAAATTAGGGGAATCGTACAAGGTGATTGAAGCTTGGTATTTACCTGCCGTAGTGGTTCCAATTTGAATGACTTCAATATAAGGGCTAAGCGCATTTATCACGAGTTCACTCGCAGAGGCACTCCTTCCAGATGTTAAAATATACACCTTTGAGAGGTTAAGGCTATTTAGGGGCACACCATCATTATTGTCGATAAAGCGGTTTATGAGTAATTCTGGGTCTTCGTTTTGATAGGCTTCCTGAAATTCGGCATTCCATTGTTCGGTACTAAAAACATCGCCTGTAAATTGACCGGTAATCAAGCTGGAAAGCATAATGGCCGTATAAACCGATCCTCCTGGATTGTATCGTAAATCCAAGACCAAGTCGGTAGCGCCTGCATTTTTAAAATTACCGAAAACGTCATTCAACTCTCTGTTAAATTGTTCAGTACCTGTAAAACCATTGTACATTAAATAAGCTATTTTCGATGTATTAACATTCAAAATATCACTAAATAAAATAGGGTTTTCGGTATATTGAACTTTAGTTAATAGAATGGCTTCTGAGGTTGCATCGATTGAATCATCATTCAATTCTTCGGTTCCGTTGGTGTTATATGTTCCTAAATTTATTGTATAACTGCTTTGGCTTAATAGCTGAGAAGCATTGGATGTTGTTAGTTGAGTACCGTCTATGCCATAAAAAATATCACCGCGCTCAACGCCTTGTATTTCGGCACTTGTTCCTGGCAATATGTGGGTGACTACACCATATCTCATGTTGCTTGTTGAAGAAAACCGAAACAATTGGTATTCCATACCATTGCTGGTAACTACACCATCAAAAAATTGCTCTAAAGCGATATAGTCATCAACAATCCAACTAAATCTGTCAACGGTTTTCCTATTGTAAATCAAGTTTTCAAACAAGTTTTCGGGCCATTGAAAACCACTTAAATAGTTACTATATTCTGCATTACTGGAAAATCGGTCATTGGCCAAGTCTGGTACATCGTCTTTATATAAGTAAAAGAGGTTCATGCCTCGCCAAACAAAATCGTTGATTTCTTCTGTTGAAATCGGTATATCGTCCTGGTCTTCAAAACAACTAAAAGAAACAAACGAAACGGCTAAAAGTAGAATTAGGGCTTTAAAGTTTTTCATGTAACGGTTTAAATATATAGTCTATAAAACCTTAAAATTACTTACATTATTGCGTTTTAAAAAATTTTTGTAACAAAACAGAACCTGGTTCGTCGTAATATCAAATAGCCCTAACTAAGCTATTTTAATAAAACCAAACCAAAAAATGACTCAAACTGAGTTTTTAAATATTGTATTGCCATTTAAGGATAAAGTGTTCCGTTTAGCAAAACGGCTGTTGGTATCGACCGAGGAAGCCGAAGACGCCACGCAGGAAGTGCTTTTGAAATTATGGAACAACAAGAAAAAGATTCAAGACTATAAAAACGTTGAAGCTTTTTCGATGACCATGACTAAGAATTACTGTTTCGATAAATTAAAATCGAAGCAAGCACAAAATTTAAAATTGGTGCACAGTAATTACGAAGACAAACAAACGGCATTACAAAAGCAGGTTGAGTTAAATGACAGTGTAAATTGGGTGGCAAAAATTATTGAAGCGTTGCCCGAACAACAACGTATGATTATTCAATTGCGAGATGTTGAAGAATATGATTACGACGAGATTTCAAAAATGCTCGATATGAACCAAACGGCAATTCGGGTAGCATTGTCGAGAGCACGAAAAACGATAAGAGAAAAATTAACAAAAACACATAGTTATGGTGTTAAATAATATTGAAAAACTAATTGAAAAGTACGAAAATGGCGAAACCACGCTAAAGGAAGAGCAAGTGTTGAAAAACTATTTTAAGAGCGACACGGTTGCACCCCATTTAGAAGTTTACAAGCCCTTATTTACGTATTTTTCGGTAAACCAACAAGAACAGTTTACCAAAGACATTCCATTAAAAACCAAACGTAAATTTAATTACAAATGGATTAGTGTCGCAGCTGTAGCCGTTATCATGTTGGGGGTTTTTATGAGTAAATCAACAAATAACAACGATTTAGGAACTTATGAGGATCCAGAATTAGCCTTTAACGAATTTTCAAAATCCATGGAAATGATTTCCGAAAAGTTCAACAAAGGTGCTTCAACTGTTGGATATCTAAACGAGATGGAAAAAGGTACATCTGCATTGGGATATCTCAACGAGGTTGAAAACACAACAAGTATCATTTTTAAAAATTAATCAAAAAACAGAAACGTATTACATAACTTAAAAACAAAAATCATGAAAAATAGAATATTAGTAATCGCATTGGCAGTTTTGTTACTGCCGTTAACCGCATTAGCACAAAAGGATGTTTTTGAAAAATATAGCGACAATACCGATGTAACTTATGTAAACATCAAACCAAAAATGTTTCAAATGATAGCCAAAATAGGGATCGATACTGATGATGCCGAAGCTAAAGCCTATATGGATATGGTTAAGAGTATTACCAGTTTTAAAACTATCGTAACCGATAATAAAACCATCTCTAGCGATATTGCCAAATGGGTAAAGTCGCGCTCCAGTAATCTAGAAGAATTGATGGAAGTTAAGGACGATGGCACTAATGTTAACTTTTATGTAAAGGAAGGTAAAGATGTTGATCATGTTAAGGAGCTTTTAATATTTGTTAATGGCATTGATAAGGTGATGGAAGATAAAATTGAAATTAATGGTAAAGAACGTAAAATAGAGACCGTCGTAGTGTCTTTAACTGGCGATATCGATTTGAACCAAATATCAAAGCTTACCGATAAAATGAACATTCCTGGTGGGCAACACCTCGAGAAAAATAAATAATCGTCAATCATGCAACGAACAGTTAACTATTTAATTTTTACTCTTTTTACTGCAGCTATCTTAATAAGCTGCGGTAATGAGGGTAGTTTGCAGCGCTATTATGTAGATAATCAGGAAAACAAAAATTTCATCACACAAGACTTTCCGTTATCCATGATTGAAATTGACAAGTCCGATTTTACTGAAGCGCAGAAAGAAGCTTACGAATCGGTAAATAAACTCAATTTTTTAGGGTTTAAGGCCAATCAAACTAATGTTGAGGCCTATGAAACAGAACTTACTAAAGTAAAAGCCATTTTAAGCAACGAAAAGTATAACGACTTAATAGAGTTTAACGATAAAGGCAATAAAATAGTCGTGAAATATATTGGCGATGATAATGAAGCCGATGAGGTTGTTGTTTTTGGTAATTCAAAAGATTTAGGGTTTGGAATTGTACGTGTATTAGGAGACGATATGAATCCCGATAAAATGATTACCTTAATAAAAGCCATGCAAAGTGCCGATATCGACGAAAAGAAAATTGAAAATATTATGAGTTTCTTTCAGTAATTTATAGTAAAATTTAATAATAAAAAGGCAGTCTGTTTTAGGCTGCCTTTTTCCATTTTACGTAATTCAAAAAAGTATTAATAATTGTATTTTTGCCAAAACGTCTCATTATGAATTCCAGAGCCAATCAGCTAAAAGCTTTCGATAGATTATTAACTATTATGGACGAATTGCGGGAGCAATGTCCGTGGGATAAAAAACAAACCATGGAAACGCTTCGCCATCTTACCATAGAAGAAACTTACGAATTGGGTGATGCTATATTAGATAATGATCTTGAAGAAGTAAAAAAGGAATTGGGTGATGTGTTGTTGCACATAGTATTTTATTCAAAAATTGGCAGCGAGACCAATGATTTTGATATTGCCGATGTTTGTAATAGTATTTGTGAAAAATTAATAAGCAGACACCCGCACATTTACAGTGATGTAAAGGTTGAAAATGAAGAGGACGTTAAACGAAATTGGGAAAATTTAAAACTCAAAGAAGGTAAAAAAAGTGTATTGGAAGGTGTTCCAAGAAGTTTGCCGGCTTTGGTGAAAGCCAATAGAATTCAAGAAAAAGTAGCTGGTGTGGGGTTCGATTGGGAGCATCCAAACCAAGTTTGGGAAAAAGTAGAAGAGGAGCTTAACGAGTTTAAAACCGAAGTGAGAAACTGCAATATCGATGCCATGGAAAGTGAGTTTGGCGACGTGCTATTTTCAATGGTTAACTATGCCCGTTTTTTAAATATAAACCCCGAAAATGCCTTAGAACGCACGAATAAAAAATTCTCGAAGCGCTTTCAATACCTAGAAAATAAAGCAAAAGCCCTTAACAAACCTCTAAAAGATATGACTTTGGCAGAAATGGATGTGTTTTGGGAGGAAGCTAAAAGTCTTTAGTCGTACTATTTCTAGTTTTTATCTTAAAGATGTAAAATAAGCTAGACATTTGGTAAATATTTGTTTTCTTTAAACAAATTAATAGCAATTGTTGGACAATCAAGTATATTATTCGGTTTTTAAATTTGTGTTATTGGTATTTTTAGTGCCATGTTCATGGTCTCAAAATATAGCACCTACGTTGTCTGCAACAGGAAATCAACCCTATTGCCCACAAAGCCAAATACATATTGTTACCGATTTTGATATAGAAGATCCCGATGATGAGGGAATTGAAGCCTTGTACATTCAAATTTCAACGGGCTATCAACAAGGAGAAGATATGTTGCTTCTGCTCGGTACACATCCTGATATCGCAACATCATGGAATTCTGTAGAAGGCAAATTAACCTTAACGGGTACATCTTCTAGTCAAGTTAGTTACATAAATCTAGTGGCTGCCGTAAAAGATGTTGTTTTTCAAAGTTCAAGTGCTCAGCCCAATGATAAAAGTTTTTCTATTACCATTGGTGACGCCAATTACTTACCGTTAACGGGGCATTACTATGAGTATGTTTCAGATTACGGAATCACTTGGAGTGATGCAAAAACAAAGGCCGAAGCCCGAACTTATTTTGGTTTACAGGGCTATTTAGCCACTATTCTTTATCCTGAAGAGGCACAGTTGGCTGGCGAACAAGCCTCGGGCGCAGGATGGCTAGGCGGAACCGATGAAGAAAATGAAGGTGAATGGAAATGGGTAACGGGCCCAGATGCCGGTACTGTTTTTTGGAATGGGTTGGCTAATGGTTCTACTCCTAATTATGCTAATTGGAATTATAATGAGCCTAACAACGTAAATGGAGGAGAGGATTATTTACATATCACCGATCCCAGTATTGGAATTCCCGGTGCTTGGAATGATTTGAGAGAATTTGGTGAGCCTCCCGGGCCCTATTATCCAAAGGGTTATATCGTGGAATATGGTGGTATGCCGGGCGACCCCGTTGTATCCATATCTGCTAGTACAAATCTTTATGCTTTGACGGTGGTTTCTCCTTTGTCATCGGTTTTAACGTATTCGGAGTGTGATAATTTAAATGATGGTGACGATTACAATGGCTTTACAGATTTCGATTTAACCAATAAAGAAACGGCTTTGTTAAACGGAAATAATCCTGACAATTTTTATTTCGAATATTTTTTAGACGCTAATTATAGTAATGCTATACCTAATCCCAGTAGTTTTATAAACACCGTGGCAGGTGGACAGACTATTTACGTGAAAATTATAAATACAAAGATGAGTTCCTGTTTAACAGAAACTTCATTTAACATTGTGGTTTCTAAACCACCATTGGCAAAGCCTTCAATTGACTTTAAAAACTGTGATGCCGACCTAATTTCAGATGGTTTTACGGAATTTAATCTTTCTGAAATAACACCTTATATTACTTCAGAATCAAATGTTACTATTTCCTATCATCCAACTTATAATGATGCCGAAACAAGTAATAATACCATAACATCATCAATTAATAATCAAACAAATAATCCTGTTTATGCTCGTGTTGAAAACACAAGGGGATGTTACCGAATTTCAATAATAACCCTTCAAGTTTCAACGACAGCTTTTCCGTCGGGATATTTTGAAGCGCTAAATACGTGTGATGACGATGGTGTTTTTGATGGTTTACATGAATTCGATTTATCACAAACTGAAGGTGCCTTAAAAAGTCAATTTCCTGCGGCTCAAAATTTAAGTATCAGTTATTACGAACGTGCTGAAGATGCACAATTGGAGCAAAATAGAATAGCACAGCCAACCAAATACCAAAATAGCATTGCCTATTTCCAGGATGTTTTTGTTCGGGTAGAAAGTAGTGATAACGGCATGTGCTATGGTATTGCACCTGTATTGAGGCTAACCGTTTATGGTGAGCCTGAATTTGAAATTGATGAATTTCAAACCTATTGTAGCGAAGGTGAGCCAGTTGTCGTTTCAGCTTTTAATGTCGATGCCAGTAATACATACCGTTGGTTTAACAGTAGTGGTGAGGTTATTAGTAATATGCCAAGTGCAGAGATAGTATCCGGTGGGGAATATTCGGTTGTGGCACGGTCGTCTTACGGATGTGATTCTGATCCTGTTTATTTTACGGTACAGGAATCGGCAAAGGCGGTAATTGGTTTTGATGATGTCTCGATTGTTGATGCTACTGAAAATAACAGCATTTCAATAGATAACGTTAACAATAATTTAGGCATTGGTGACTATGAATTTGCAGTAGATGATTCTAACTATCAGGATTCTCCAGTTTTTATGCGACTGAACCCGGGAGCACATACAGTTTATGTAAGAGATAAAAATGGCTGCGGTGTAACCTCTGTAGATGTTTTTATTCTAGGATTCCCTAAGTTTTTTACACCAAATAACGATGGGCAAAACGATTTTTGGCAAATAGAAGGTTTAGGAACAAATTTTACACCCCAATCTACCGTGAATATTTATGATCGTTACGGAAAGTTATTAAAACAATTTAAAGCCAACGACTTTTGGGACGGCACTTTTAAAGGTGAATTCTTGCCAAATTCAGATTATTGGTTTGTGGCCGAACTAATTAAAACCTCTGGCGGAACAAAAATCTACCGTGGACATTTTAGTTTAAAAAGGTGAAAAAATAGTTAGTAAAGCTCTTTAATTTTACTAAGCTTCTCTTTCCAGATTTTTAAGGATTCTTTATGTGTTTTAATGTTGTCTTTAACTTCTTTTACAACAGGATTATCATCTTCCACATTAGTGAAAAATTGTAAATTGTTTTCAAGTTGATTGATTTGTCCTTTTACTTCATCAATTTTCTTGCGGATAAAAATACGTTCATTATCCAGGTCCCTATTGTTATCGGCGGCATTCAGCGCATCCAATTTATTTTCGAACTTAATCATTTCAATTTCGTTCTTCGGAACTTTTAATCCCGTAAGAATGTCGTCAATAGTTTTTTGAAATTTATTCTCGATAAAGCGTTTGTCATTAGGAACCTTGCCTATATTTTGCCACACCGCAATTTGCTCATTTACAAGGTCGAGGCTTTTTTCTTTGTCACTTGGAAGACTAAGTTTTTTTAGGTTGTTTAATAGATCACTCTTTTTACTAAAGGCCTCGTGCTGTTCTTTGCTTGCAGCATTTCTTTTGGCGTGTATTCTGTCAAAATAATGATTACAGGCCGCTTTAAAGCGCTTCCATATTTTGTCGCTGTCTTTACGTGGTACGTGCCCTATTTTTTTCCAATCGCTTTGGATTTTTTTCATTAAAGGCGTAACCGTCTCGTAATCTTCGCTGTCCTTGTTGTCTTCAGCAATTTTTACTAAATCAAGTTTTAATTCTAGATTTTTGTACTGTTCTTTTTTTAATCCTTTGTAAAAGGCATTCTTTTTTCGGTTAAAGGTCCTAACGGCTTCTTTGAATTTTGCCCAAGTGTCTTCATTAACTTTAATGGGGACTTTTCCGGCATTAAAAAAATCTTCCCTTAGCCCTTCAATAGTTCGAATCTTTTTTTGCCAAGCCCCATGAGTGTTTCCTTCTTGGGTGGTTACGGCCTTGATTTGGTCAATAATTTCGAGCTTTTTCTCTAAGTTTTTTTCGTAGATTTTGTCTATTTCCTTGTAGTAAAGTTGACGTTTATCGTTAATAATTTTGGTTGCAGCCTTAAAACGCCCCCAGATTTCTTCTCTGTGTTCTCTGGCAACGGGCCCCAGCTCTTCTTTCCACATTTTGTGCAACTCTTGAAGCTCCCTAAAGGCACGCATGATATTGTCGTCTTTTGCTAATTCTTCAGCACGCTCTATAATGAGTAACTTCTTTTCTAAATTATGCTTAAAATCGAGATCACGAAGGTCGCGGTTAAGGTGTAAAAAATCATAAAACATTTCTACGTGGTGGTGGTAACTGTTCCAAGCGTTATTGTATTTGTCACGTGGAATTGGTCCCGTATTTCTCCAACGTTCTTGAAGTTCCTTGAAGTGTTTGTAAGTGGTGTTTATATTTTCTTCAACATTAATAAGCCCTTTTAATTCTTCAATAATTTCAAGCTTATCGGCTAGATTCTGTTTTAGGTTTTTTTCTAAATTTTGATAGTGCTCATTAAGTTTTTTTCTGTATTCTCTATAAGCCGTTTTGTACCGTTTTTGAACAGGTGATGAGTAAAAAAAATCAATTTCGTTACCGCCATCGTTGATAAAGTCTTCTTTTTTCTCATCAAGAAGGGCTTGAAATTTTGTTTTAAATTCTGAGTTTATTTGACTAACATGGTTGCGAATGGCCTGAACTTTTTCATTTTTTAGAAGTTTTTCCAACTCAATGGCAAGGGCTTCTAACGACATGGTGTCGTAGGCTTTAAATTCTATGGTATGTCTATCTTTGTTGCCTTCATCTTCAGCATCTTCAGCATTTGACTCGTCAATTTCATCCATAACTTTATCATCTTCATTAGAAGAATCGTCGTTCGAACTGGCAGTGTCTTCTTCAGGCGTCTCCTTTGAAACTTCGCCATCGTCTTTAGCCGATTGGGAATCTACTTTTGAAGTTTCGTTGGTTGTTTTGTTAGCGTCTAATTCGTTCGGATTTTCGTTTGAATTGGTTTTGTTAGCGCTTTCTTCTTCCTGTGGTTTATTAATATCAGACATTTTTAAAAATGTTAAGGTTCATAGTCAATATAAGAACCTTAAAGATACTAACAAGTAAAGTATTTACAAAGCAGTTAAAAAAGTTTTAACTGTTTTAAATGGGTTTTAGTAAAGGTTCCAAATAGACCATGCTTTTTCGGCCTGTAATTTTAACATTTCTAGGCCATTAATAATCGTCGCGTTTTTCTCCTTTCCTTTGCTTAAGAATAGCGTCTCGCTAGGGTTGTAAATCAAATCGTATAAAATATGGTTATCCGATATTCCGCCATAAGGAATGTTTGGGCATTTGTCTACATTTGGAAATGTGCCAACGGGCGAACAGTTGACAATAATCTGATGGTTTTTAATATCGTCTTCGGTTAAAGTATCGTAGCTAAAAGCAATGCCTTCCGACAGTTTTCTCGATACGTATTGGTAAGATATGCCCAACTCGTCCAGACTAAAAGCGACCGCTTTACTGGCACCACCTGTTCCTAAAATCAGCGCTTTTTTATGGTGCTTTTTTAGTAGTGGTTTTAGGGATTTTTTAAACCCGTAGCAATCGGTATTGTAACCTACCAATTTGCCTTTTTTAGTTATTTTAATGGTATTTACTGCTCCAATAACTTTAGCTTTTTTGTTTATCTTATCTAGATAGGGCATCACATCTTGTTTGTATGGTATGGTTACATTAAGCCCTTTTAAGCCTTTGGTGTTTTTAATTATAGATGGGAATAAATTGATGTTTTCGATATCAAAATTTTCATAGGAAGTATCATTGATGCCTTCATTTTCAAATTTATCTTTGAAGTAAGATTTAGAAAATGAATATGAAATATTTCTTCCTAAAAGTCCTAGTTTGTTCATGTTGTTTTTCTTGTTTTTTGTCCGTACCATTCCAAAGCCAAAACTATAGCGACGCCTAAAAGAATAAAACCAATGGCATAGAGTGTTTCGGTGCTGGCTTCTGGAAAATAGCGTTGGTAGTTTTTTATGACTTTTTGGCCTGCTGAATCTAATATGAAACTACCATCACTGCTAGTTTTATAAAAGGTTTTTTTCCATGGCCAAACAACACCCAACGATCCTATTATAAATCCAATAATGGAAGCTAGTGTTATGCTTTTATAGTGTTTTAATATGTAGCTGAGCAAGTGCGAAAAAGTAACGAGGCCAGTTGCCGACCCTAAAGTGAAGACCCCAAGTACGGTAAGCATTCTTATCCGTTCGCTGTTTTCGGTGAAGCTAAAATCGCCTTTAAAAATGTCGGAAAACGTATCGTATAGAGCATTTACCGAATCGACCAAAAGTAATACGTAATTTCCTAGAAGGATAAGAATGAATGATCCAGAAAATCCAGGAAGTGTCATGCCCGAAACACTTATAATTCCGCAGAAAAAAACAAACCATAAATTGTCGTTTTCTTTGGCAGGATTTAAAAAGCTAATACTAGCGCCTAAAATAATTCCAATCGCCATGGCTATATATGTTTTAAGTCGCCAGTCTTCAAAATCTTTGTTTATATAATAAATAGAGCCTATTATCATACCAAAAAATACGCTCCAAACATAAAGTTCGTAATGTTCTATAAGGTAATCGAGTATTTTGGAAACACTAAAATAACTAACTATCATGCCTAAGAAAAGCAAACCCAAAAATCTGCCATTAATGTATCTGTAAAAACTTTTAAAACGGCCATTGATGAGAAGTTTGAAGGCTTTGCCGTTTACTTTTTTCAATGAATAGATAAATTCCTCATAAAAACCAGCAACAAAGGCTACTACGCCACCAGAAACACCGGGTACTTTATTTGCCGCACCCATGCCCAATCCTTTTAGGATTAAAAAAAGTTTGTCACTAAGTGTTCTGGTGCTTTGCATGTTTATTTTTTAGAACCTATTCTTTCTAAGATAAAAATAGTTAAAAACCCAAAAACCATTAAAATTACAGCTAAAAGTAACTGGTTATTCTCTTCAAACTGTAAAGGAGAGATGCTTTCTTGTACCAAAGGTGTTTTTACTCCTTTGGAATTAGTGTGCCAAGTAAAAGTATTTTTCCATGGCCAAACTCGGTTTAAAGATCCAAAAATAAACCCGGTTAAAATGGCTAATGTAGCATTGTGAAAATGTTTAAAAAGCCATTTTAAAACATGGCTAAAACTGAGCAAACCGAGTACGGCTCCGGCTATAAAAATCATTAACTTTTTTATGTCAAAATCATGAATGGCATTACTTAAAGTTTTATAAGCACCCAAGATAATGAGTATAAACGAACCCGAAATGCCAGGTAAGATCATGGCGCAAATTGCTATAGCTCCTGCTAAAAATAAAAACCACGAATTTTCGTTTGTGGCCAGTGTTGGCAGTTTGCTAATATAAAATGCTAAGGCTGCTCCTAATATGAAGGTGATTATACTAGATAGATTCCATTTGGTAACCTGTTTGCCTACAAAATAGATGCTGGCCACAATGAGACCAAAAAAGAAAGACCAGATTAAAATGGGGTGATGTTCTAATAAGTACTTGGCCAATCGCATAAAGGATACAAAGCTAACTACGATTCCAAATAGCAATGCCACCAAAAAGTTACCGTTAAGCTGTTTCCAGAATAAGTTTATACCATCTCTAAAGAGCGTTTTAAACAACGATGCGTTAACATTGCTTATGGTGGTTATCAACTCTTCATAAATACCTGATATAAAAGCTATGGTGCCTCCAGAAACACCGGGAACGGCGTCAGCAGCACCCATGGCCAAACCTTTTAATGAAATAATAAGATAGTCGATTAATCGTCTTTGCATGTTCGGTTTTTTAGCAAAAAACCAAAGGTATGTATTTTAATGAAACGGTAAGTTAAAGTTTTGCTTTAAGTAAGTTTTTTACAGTGATTTTATTGATGACATCTGGAAAGAGTTCGTCAAGTATAAAAGTATAATCTTCATTTATTTTTAAAGCATTTTTTAAGTGGAAAATACCTTTGTTATCTTGATTAAGTGAGAAATATGCCCCGGCTAAGCGGTACTCAATTTCAGCATTTTCAGTATAAAAATCTTGAGCTTGTTCAAAATTAAAAATAGCACCTTCTAGTTCGCCTAATTTTATCAATAAATCACCGCGAGAAAGCCAGGTGTTTAATTCGTAATTTCCTAGTTCTAGTGTTTTCTTGAACCCGCGTTCTGCCTCTTCGTAATAATTTAACCTGTGATTAATCTGGGCATATAGCTTCCAATACAAAACATTTTCAGAATCAATATTTATAGCTTTGTTTATGTAATAAAGCGCTTTTTGTGGGTTGCCTTTTTTCTTATAGAATTTGGTTATTGCAATCCAGCCTTTATCCAGCAAAGGGTCTTCATGTACTGTTCTGTCGTAATATTGTATAGCTAATTCGTTGCTGCCTAGTTTTTCGTAGCAATGGCCAATTCGCAGAAGAGCAAATGACGTGGGATCATCTAATTTTAAAGTTATGGCGTAATTTTCTATAGCGTCTTCGTAACGTTTTAGTTTTTCCAGCACTTTACCACGTTCTAAATAGGCTCCTACAAAAGTATCGTCTGATATAATAGCGAAATCGAAAGCTGCCAATGCTTTTTTGTAGTCTTTTAAAGCAAGGTATTGTTTGCCCAATTGATGCCAAGCAACTTCACAATACGGGTTTTTATCTAGAAAAAGATTAAGATATGAAATGGCATCGTCATTTTGATTTAAAAAATCGAAACAATAAATCACATTATATAGCGCTGAGTAATCGTCAATATCAGACTCTAAGCATTTCATAAAATAATGTTTGGCATTTTCGTACTCGTCGAGAAATAAGTATTCCATACCTATTAAAGAATACAAATCCACAAAATCATTAGTTAGAGTCAAAGCCTTTTTTAGCACTTCTATAGCGCGTGCGTGATTGTCTTGTTTGGAAAAAATATTAGCTTTTTGAATGTAGATTTCTTCATTCGTCGGGTCGATACTGTAAAGCTCATTTAGTAGTGTGTTTGCTTGGTCGAACTTATCTTCAAAAACAAAAACTTCTACTTTAAAAAGCCTGAGGTTTACCGAGGTAGGATGTTGTTCTAAACCTAGTTTTATAGCTTTTTTTGCTAAAGCTATTTTCCCTTGGTTCAAATAGTGGTGAATAATATTTTCAAACTCTTCTGAATCAAAGAATAAAACATGGTTTGTTTTTAACATTGATTCAAACTTGGTAAGCGGTAAATTGTTGTTGTCGTTATGACTAAACTCCATACGCACATTTGTGGGATTCTACATGAATAAATTTAATGTTCTATTTTCTTTTTGCTTAGAAATTAGATAAATGTTTTTAACAAAGTAATCAACACTTGTGCCAAAAGCAAGTTTGTCTTGTGTGTTTTTATCTGAAAATCAGTTGTTTGTGTTGTTGTTTTGTTGTTTTAATTCATTTAAAATACCTAGAATAATTTCACAACCCTGTTGGATTTCATCATTAGAAATGGTTAAAGGCGGGGTGATTCTTACGGCCTTAGCTTCAAATAGCAACCAAAAAAGGACTAGTCCGGCATCCTGACTTTTCAAAATAACTTGATTGGTGATTTCGGCCGAAGGTAAAATGATAGCTAGCATGAGCCCTTTTCCTCTAATTTCTTTAATTAATGGGTGAACGAGAAGTTTTCTGAACAATTGTTCTTTCTTGAGCGCCTCCTGCATTATGTTACTATTGGTTATTTCTTGTAATGTGGCGAGAGCAGAGGCGGCAATAACCGGGTGGCCGCCAAAGGTTGTAATATGGGCGAGCTTAGGTTTGTCTTGCAACAAATCCATAAGTTGACTTGATGCTGTAAAGGCTCCTATGGGCATACCGCCACCCAAAGCCTTTCCAGTCACTAAAATATCGGGCTTGCAGTTGTAGTTCTCAAAACCGAATAGTTTGCCCGTTCTCCCAAATCCAGGTTGTATTTCATCTAAAATAAAGAGGGCACCCACTTTATTGCATTGTTCTTGCACTTTTTTTAGGTAATCATTTGCGGGTTCAATAAAACCGGCACCACCTTGTATGGTTTCTAAAATAACACAGGCTGTTTTTGGGGTAATTAAATCAATATCTTCATCGTTATTAAAACCGATAAACCTTACATCAGGGAGCAATGGTCTAAACGCCTGTTTGCGTTCCTCGTACCCCATAACGCTCATCGACCCCATGGTGTTACCATGATAGGCATTTTTAGCTGCAATTATCTCGCTTCTTCCTGTTGCTCGTTTTGCTAGTTTTAAAGCGCCTTCAATGGCCTCGGTGCCAGAGTTGGTTAAATAGGTTTTTTCTAATGGCGCAGTTAAATTTTTTGCTAAAAGTTTGGTGAGCTCAACAGCAGGTTTCTGGATGTACTCGCCGTACACCATAACATGCATGTACTTATCCAATTGCCTTTTTATGGCGTACATTACTTTGGGGTGGTTATGCCCCAATGGCGTGGCCGACACACCGGCAACAAAATCTAAATAGGCTTTATTTGCAGTGTCGTATATATAAGAACCTTTGGCATGGGAGATTTCTATTGCCAGCGGGTGGGGTGTGGTTTGGGCTTGGTATTTTAGGAAATCTGGTTTCATTTAATTAGGTAGTTTAATTAATTCTGCACCCCATATATAAAAGTTGTCATTTGTTTGGATACTGCTGATTAAGCAACGCATTAAATGTTCGTTATTTATATAGTTGCCTATTATTTGGTATTGTTTCCAATCATTTGTTAGAGTAACGTCTAAATTTTCATAAACCCTGTATGTTCCGCCATGTTCTTGAAATCTAATTCTAATTTTCCCCTTTCCTCTCAACCAAACCGAAAACCGATAACGTCCATTTGCTTTAATGGTTTGAAATATATGTCCGTCTTTATCAGCTGTTCCTGTAATGTTATCGGCCGACATTGAGTTTTTAGGTGATTTCGCGGTATTTGGTTTTATGTTTAGTTGATGCTTGTGCCATTTAGGATTATCAAATTCACTGGTGAACAAAAGTGAATTGTTAGGTTTTTCGCTTTTTTTAGGTACATTCCGCGCTGCCTTGTTCTCCAAATCCGCTTTTCCGGCTTGTTCAATACGTTCCATCATAGCTTCGTTGAAAAAGGCATCTTGGGGCACATAATCTTCCAAACCTTTTATTTCGGGTAAGTTGTAGGGGACATCTTCTAAAAACAAATCTTCAACACTTTTGGGACGTTCTTCTTCGCGCCAATCAAACCCTTTTAACAGTTTTTGGTTTTTAGGATATTTTGATTCGGGGTACAAATTACCATCTACTTGGTTAAACCTTGAATATTCGTCGATACCGCCATTGGAAAATAGGATTTCAATACTGCCAGATTTAGCTTTGTCGATACCAATAAGCTCCTGTTTGTCGTTCCTGGCATAGAAAATAGACTGCGCATTTTTGGTGATATCGACCTTCCTTAATTGGTTTTCATCATTAAACAAACCTACAAGGCGCAAACCGTTAATTTGGTTGTACCCCGTTTTACTTATAGTATCTTGGCTGATAATAAAAGCATTGTTGAAAACAAGAAGTGAATCGATTTTTTCGGTTTCGTTGTTAGAAATAAGGTGAATGGTGTCGCCTGTCATTTGGTTTTCAAGGTTCCATAAAACAGGTTTTCGTTTAACCGAGAATTTGTCACCTGTTGAAAATCGGGGGATATTAATAAATTTTGTAACGCCAGTTTTTTGGTTGGAATAGATAGAGTCTGCCTTTCCGCTCATATCTGATTTGTACATTTTGGCTTTATAATAGGCATTTATAATTCTGTTTTCCGGTTTTCCTGTTACCATAATTTTATCGGCATGGATGTAAATGGAATCGTTTTCCTGAACCGAAATAGCCAAGGCACGCTTGGTTATAAATACCGAATCTTTTTCCTTAAAGACCTCGGCATAATGCCCCTTTACAATGCTGTTGTTAATCGTATCTGTGATTTTAATATTATTGGAGGCCGAAGCAAAGCTCTTAGTATCATCAAAGTAGAGACTGTCACCTTCAATAATGCGGTTGTTGTAGTCTATTTTTGCATTTTTCATAGCATAACCTACATTGTTTTCGGTGTCATAAAACCCTTTTTCGCAGTACGTTTTGCTGGCTTCGGTGGTTATTGTTGATGGTCCAAAAAGATAGGCATGACCGGTATCGGAATAAAAATCGAAATAATCAGACTTTATAGTCGATTCCTTGCTTACAAGTACCACATCTTTAACGAACCTAAGCTTATTTAAGTTCATGTAATTGCGCCCTATTTTACTCGTTATTGTAACCGTTGTGTCTTTAACAACGGTGCCTCCGCTTTTGTAAAAGGCCTGTTCGTTTAGTTTGTCAAAATATAAGGTGTCTGTTGTTATAGTAGAGTTGGGATCGGTTAAAACAACATTGCCGCTAGCAAAGGCCAATTCGGTAATACCACTGTATTCAACGTACTTAGCAGTCATGTTGATAGTATCACCTTGTTTTATGTTGACATTTCCGTAGGCCTCAATAAAGTTTTCTTTGGTGTAATGTATGGCTTTATCGCACCACATGTTCGCACCGTTATGTTCAATATGGACTTGCTGGGCATCATCGCGGGTTAGGATTTTTGCTCCAGGATACCGCTCTTCATCCGTATTTAAAAAGCCAGAGTATTTAATCTCTATTTTTCTTTTTTCCTGAGAATGGCATACCGCTGTTAAAACAAAACTAAAAATGAATAATAAAGGTAAACGAATGGCTGTTTTCAAAAGATAAAATATTTGTCGCAAAAATAACGATTAAAATGATGTTTTATGATTGAAGCTTAAAAAACGATTTAATTTTTAGTGGGAGTAACAAAAATTACATAGCCTAATAGCTGAACCTTTTATTTTTGCGAATGTAATTCACACTGTTTTTTTTCGTCTATAGAAGCAGATGTGCTAATTTTGTGAAAAACAATTTTAATAAATACTCATGGAAGATTTAACGCAAGAAGAATGGGCCGAACAATTGGCCAATGATGATAACGCAGTAATTTTAGATGTAAGAACAGATGAAGAGGTTGCAGATGGAATTATCCCTAAAGCCATTCATATCGATATTTATAAAGGTCAAGGTTTTATTGACGAAATAGAAGATTTAGACAAGAGTAAAAATTACTACGTGTACTGTCGTTCTGGTAATCGAAGTGGGAAGGCTTGCCAAATTATGGAACAATTGGGCTTCGAAAATGCATACAACTTAGAAGGCGGTATGATGGAATGGACCGGGGATGTTGTAGATAAAGATTAAGGCTATGAAATACCCGTCTTTAATGGCTTTGTTGATAGCTTTTGTTGTAAGTTGTCAACCGGTTTCCGAGAAAGGTTTCATAGAGCCGGAACAACTTTCTGTGGTACTTCAACAGGACGAGGATATTCAATTGATTGACGTTAGAACTCCAAAAGAGTATAATGAATTACACATTAAAGGAGCTGTCAATTTTAATTTTTATGATGAAAACTTTGCCGAACATCTAATTGCTCTAAACAAAGAAAAACCCGTTTATGTTTACTGCCGCTCAGGAAAACGAAGTGCCCAAAGTGTTGCCGAGTTAAAAAAGCAGGGCTTTACCACTATATACGATTTGCAAGGTGGCATACTAAACTGGATGCAAAAAGGCTTTAATGTTACTCAGTAAGTTTCCAATAAATTAGGTAGTAAAAAATAGAATCGAAAAGTAGTTGGGCATAACGTTTAACTACTTTTTTAGTCATTCACCTTTTTTATTTTTAACGGTAATATGTTTTTCTTAATTTTATTTATCATTTACTAATTAATGGCAAAATATCTAAATGATTTTTAACATATTTTCAGTTATAAAAGTTTTTAAATTAATAATTTTAAAAAACATGGAAAACGGATACGTAATTTTAGGAATAATAGCACTTTTGTTTTTAAGCATGTATGGATATTCTTATCTGTCGGTTTACCAAGAAAAATTAAAGAACAAACGCAAGCAAAAGGAAGAACAGGAAAAAAAAGAATTAAGACGTCAAAAACGTTTGGCTCATCAAGCGATGATAGACGAAAAAGTAAAAAAGTTCAATGAAAGAAAAAAGGAGATTCAACGCGAATTAATGTTGCTTGAAAAAATGAAAGATAAGCAACGCGTTAGTTAGTCCACTTAATTCCTTAATAATGAAAAACCCGTATAGGCGTCAGTCTATACGGGTTTTTTAAGTTTTCCGTGGAGTCGGAGGGATTCGAACCCTCGTCCAAACAAGTAACCAAAGAGCTTTCTACACGTTTATTCTTTTCTTGTTTTTTCGATTGCAAGCTGGTTAAAGACAACCCACTTGCAACTTAGCTTCTTAATCTCGAAATGGCATCAAAGCACTGCCAAATCTTGGTTAATTTTTACGATGCCTCTAAAAGGAACGCCACTAACCAAGGCTTTCCGGAGACATTTAGCTTGTACACCTTGTGTACCGAGGCTAATCCTACTATAATTCAGATTACGCAGCTAAAGCGTAGTTATTCTCGCCGTTTAAAATTTGGTCTAGCCTTTTACGTGTCTCAAAACCATTACACGACGTGCTTACCGTTTAATTAATCTCGCTGTCAAAACCAGTCGACCCCAATTAAAATAGTAATAGCGTTACCCCTATTGGGGCAGGCTTTCAGCAATCGCTCTCTACGAGAAGCTCCAACATTAGCCTGCACAGAGCGCAGTCGAAGTGCCTCAATCCTTAACGCGGGCAGCAAAGGTATCAAAAAGTTTGTAAATCGTTTTAATTCCCAGTAAATTTAAAGCAATAATTATTCCAGTTTTAAAACACATGCATATTGTCAGTAATTCAAAGGTTAAAATATATTTCAACACGGCGAAAAACTGCTCTTAAATGAAAAAGAATTGTATTTTGTTGAAGTAGCCTTAACATAAAATAAAATATTTGCCCTTTTGGGCACTGAGCTAAAATATATGAAATTTGCCATAATAAAAGAACGTAAAACGCCGCCAGATCGCCGTGTGGTGTTTTCACCATCAAAACTTATTGAAGCCAAAAAACAGTTCCCAGAAGCAGAGTTTAAGGTAGAATCTTCTGATATTCGGGTGTTTTCTGATAAAGCTTACAAAGCAGCCGGTTTCGAGGTTACCAATGATGTTTCAGATTGCGATGTTATGATTGGCGTAAAAGAAGTTCCAATTGAAGCCTTAATTCCCAATAAAAAATACTTTTTCTTTTCGCACACGATAAAAAAACAACCGTATAACCGTAAACTGCTTCAAGCAGTTTTGGAAAAATATATAGAACTCTACGACCACGAAACCATTGTGAATAACGATGGCTTTCGGCTAATTGGTTTTGGGCGTTATGCGGGCATAGTGGGTACTTACAATGGTTTTAGGGCTTGGGGACTCAAATTTAATTCTTGGCAACTCCCAAAAGCCGGACCATTGCCAAACCAGGCGGCATTGATTGAAAAGTTAAATGAAATAAAGCTTCCAACTATTAAAATTTTACTTACTGGAAGTGGCAAAGTATCAAACGGAGCCCAGGAAATGCTAGATGCGATGGGAATAAAATCGGTTTCGGTCGAAGAATATTTAAATGCACATTTTAATGAGCCCGTATATTGTAAAATTGATGTTCTGGATTACAACAAGCGCAAAGACGGGCAAATAATTAATGATGTTTTCGATTTTTTTAATCACCCAGAAGCCTACGATTCCAATTTTATGCGTTTTGCTAAAGTAACCGATTTTTATATTGCTGGGCATTTTTATGGTGATGGCGCTCCGTACCTGTACACGCGTGAAGATGTTAAGTCTGCCGACTTCAAAATAAAAGTGGTGGCTGATATCAGTTGCGATGTGGATGGCCCTGTGGCTACAACACTTCGGGCGTCGACTATCGCAGAGCCTATTTATGGATACAATCCACAAACCGAAAAAGAAATAGATTACAAAGCAGAAAGTGCTATTGCCGTAATGGCTGTCGATAATTTACCGTGCGAACTTCCTCAGGACGCCAGCGAAGGCTTTGGCGAGCAGTTTTTAAAACACGTTATACCTGCGTTTTTTAATGGTGATAAAAACGGTGTTTTGCAGCGTGCAAAAATTACCGAAAATGGGAAACTAACCAAACGTTTTTCGTATTTGCAGGATTTTGTTGACGAAAAGGAATAACTTTGTAACCTAAATCCATTTGATTTTATGACGAAAAGAGCTTTGGTAACAGGATCGGCATCTGGTTTGGGGTACGAATTGGCTCTGCTGTTAGCGCAAGACAATTATAAATTGTTTTTAGTTGATATTGATATAACCCGGTTAAAAAAAGTACAAAAAAAAATTCAGAACCAATATAAAATAGAAGTTGTCACACTACAAGAAGACTTAAGTAGAAAAGGCGTGGCACAAAGTATTATGGAGGCTGTTAACGGAGAGCCTATAGATGTACTCATCAACAATGCGGGCTTTGGGCTTTTTGGATCTTTTGTTGATACCGATTGGGAGCGCGAGTCTGAAATGTTGCACCTTCATATTTTAACAACTACACATTTAACAAAATTAGTTTTAGAAGGTATGGTAAAACGAGGTTCGGGAAAAATATTAAACATGTCTTCATTGGCAGCTTTCCAACCAGGGCCGTTAATGGCCATTTACTATGCTTCAAAAGGGTATATGTTGTCTTTTTCTGAAGCTATTGCCAACGAGCTTAAGGATACAGGTGTTACGGTAACTGCCCTTTGTCCGGGGCCAACTAAAACCGATTTCCAAAAAACTGTTTCAGAAGATTCGAGCGATAATAAAATCACTTTCAATATGGCATCGGCCAAAGAAGTGGCTTTGTACGGTTACAATTCCATGCTGAAAGGTAAAACATATGCTATTCCTGGAAAATTCAATAAATTTTTGGCGGTATTACCTAGATTGGTAACACGAAAGGCGGCCACTTCAATCGTTAGAAAAATACAGGAAAAGAATAGGGGCAAGGAAAAATAATCTTTCTTTTATCCTTAAAATAAATACCTTGTTTTAGTGCTTATATCTAGCCTATTTATTTTAATTAATATCCTTTTATAATTTCTAAAAAATCACTAACTTATTTGTTGATTTATAGGTTGTTAATTAAAAGATGTTTATCATGAATCCTGCATTGATTTTTACGGTTGTAGTTGTAGTATTTCTGTTATCGGGCATACGTGTGATTTTTGAATACAAAAGAGCTTTAAAGTTTAGGTTTGGTAAACATGTTAGTACACTACAACCTGGTTTTAGATGGATTATTCCGCTAGTAGAAACCATACAGATAGTAGATATAAGGGTTATTACCATAAATGTAGTTTCACAAGAGGTGATGACCGAGGATAACGTACCGTGTAGTATTGATGGTGTGGTTTTTTTTAAAGTTGTTGATCCAGAAATGGCGGTGTTGGAAGTTGAAGAATATTCGTTTGCCATAACCCAGTTATCTCAGGCGGCTTTGCGCGATGTTTGTGGTAAGGTTGAATTGGACACCATTTTGTCAAAACGAGAGGAAATGGGTAATAACATTAAAAAAATTGTAGAGGTTGAAACTAAAGAGTGGGGTATAGATATTATAGATGTTAAGATTAAAGATATTCAGTTACCAGAAAACATGAAACGCATGATGGCAAACCAAGCCGAGGCAGAGCGTTCTAGACGTGCCCGTATTATTTTGGCTTTGGCTGAAGAACAAGCAGCTGGCAAGTTGTTGGAAGCTGGCAAGCTCATCGATCAGTCTCCTTCGGCAATTAAATTGAGGTTGTATCAAACTCTTTCTAACATTGCAGCCGAAAAGAATTCCACAATTTTATTCCCTTTCCCAGAAGAAGTATTACCTCAGAAACCTAAAAAGGATGTTGGTTAACCACTAATTTTGTTTAGTTTTCTCTTAAGGCAAGTGTTTTAAAGACCCAAAAACCAATGCCTAAAAATGTCCCGAAAAATAAAGTGAACAACCAAGCCTCATTATGTGCTATTGGTTTTATGGTTATATTAGCAATGTCAAGTAACAAATGCTTCGGATTAGTTAGAATTTCCCAAGAGTTATATCTTAAAAATCTTCCCAAATAAACACCAAAACTTGAAAGAAAGACGATAAGTACTAGGCAAAAATCTAAAACGGCCTTTTTAAAATAGATTGCAAAAACTTTTCCCATATCAAGAATTGATAGGTAAAATAACAGAACTCCACAAAGTGCAAACGACTTTACAACCAAAATATCAAGCCAAATGTATTTGGTTTCGCTAATGCTAATGTGCAATAGATCTGTAATCATGTAGGGAGCATTAGGTAAAAAAAGCAGCCATACACCAAACCAAGTCAGTGATATTAGTTTTGACGGTTTGGGGAGGCACACCAAATAGCTTGAAATGGCAAAGGGTATGGCGGCTAAAAACAAGTTCCACACTAAAAATAAATAGAAAAACGAATGCGTTATTTTCATTCTTATCATTAGCAACACTAAGCTAAATCCCATGGTTGCTGTTAATATGGTTATGGTTTTGAATTTACTCAAAACAAATAGTTTTAAAGTGTTCATGTTTTTTGAAGTTTAAATTCGATTATTAAAACACATAGGATACCTAAAGAGTAGGCGATTAAATCTGTAAATTGAAACGTACTTCCTAAAATGAGTTTTGCGGCTATATTATCCTCAAGGCCTAATATTTTCAATACGTTGATCATTTGAAGAAACTCAATACTATATGCAAATAGTAAAGTGGCTAATGCCAGTTTAATAGAATTGATCTTTAGAAAACTTTTAAAAAAGGTATAAATAAGGATGACTGCCAAAAAGTCGCCAAAGGTGTGCCTTATAAAACCTGTTTTTAAATACATGGCGATAAGGATTTCAATAGTGAAAAGTAATAATGTTATAAAAACATAATGTGCGTGGACTTTTAATTTCATGGGATTTCTATTTTATTTCCTAAAAATTTGGGACCGACATTGAATGTAACATCTATTGAAGCTTTTGTTCGAGCCAATAGTTCTCTCAATTTTGTTTTTAATCCGTATTTGCCGCTAACATCATTGGCGTTAAAGGCTATGGCTTTTATCTGGTAGTGTTTGGCAATGTACAGTGCACGCTCGTTGTGAAACTTCTGTGAAATAATGGTAAATGCAGTTAGTCCGAATATTTTTTTAGCTCTTATCATAGAGTCTTTGGTTGAAAAACCAGCATAATCGAGATAAATGTTCTCCTCAGGAATACCGTTATTAATTAAATCTCTTTTAAAATTTGAAGGTTCGTCGTAGTCTTTTCTTCCATTGTCGCCACTAACAAGAATGTATTTTATCTTTCCAGATTTATATAGCTTTATAGCGGCTTCAAGTCTATATTTATAGTATAAATTTATTCTGTTTGCCCCAGCAAATTTATTGCCCCCAAGAATTAATCCAACATTGTTTTGTGGTATATTAGCTATACTATTAAACGTTGCGTTTTTTGCTTTAAATGTAACCCAAAAGTTAATGCCAATACTGTAAATTGTAACAAGCAGTATTAGGGCAATGAGTGTTTTTAAATATTTGTTTTTAATCATTTTATAATGGTTTTATGGGATCGATTTGTTTAGACGAAAAAATAACAGACCGAAAATCGTAAATTGAAACTTGCAATAGCTTCTCGTAATCGTAATGGTGAAACGTGTTGGCTCTTTTTCCTATACGATAGGAATTTAAGTAATAACCAAGGTAATCAGGTAAAATGATAACCCCCAAAATAACAGCAACATAAAGGTATAAGCTTCTTTTTCCGTTACCGAAGCAAAGGCATTGTAAGGCAATTTCGTCTTCAACCTTAGTAGAGTATCCACAGAGTACGTGGTAGCAATCATGCCGTTCTACTTTAGGAATGAGTTCAAAATCATTCTTTTTAAGAAATTCACCTAAATGCCTTCCTAAGGTGTCCTCAGGTAGTTTCAGTAAATCTACTTTGGTAACATTCCAAGATTCATGGTTTTTGAACATGCGCGTATAAATCTGTTTTGAATATTTAAAAAGCACGATTATGAGTTGCTTTCTGAGTGACTTTATTTTTGCGCTGCCGAAATAACTCATGGTACTTTTTAGTGTTTAGTTGTGTTTGCTGGTTTCAAATTTTCTTGATTACGATGGTGGTGCTTCAGGTCAGAACGCCAAATCAATAATGCTGAAATATATAATAGCGCGAAATAGTAAATCGAGATGATATTCATACGGCATGTTACAATACCAACAAAGGAAAGTGACGATAGGCTTATTATGTAATACGGAAAATAGAGCTTAAAGGCTTGTTGTTTATTATTGGTGTTTTTTGATACCCAATAGATGCACGAAATGCTGAGTCTGAGTATTCCGTAGTGTATCAGGCATAATATGATGAGCGGAAAAATGAGTAAAACAATCACTTTAGTATGTTTTTAATAATTAAATTGTCGTATTTCAGCTCTTGCCAAGAGTGGTTATTTAACCTGTTGATATAACTTTTGTATTTTCTTTCAACCATAGCGGTCGATTTCTCGTTTAATGTTCCTGTATCGGCTAATTTTTTTAGTAGTAGTGTGTTATTATCTGAAAGATTGATCAGGTATTGAAAATCTATAGATTGAGCATAATTAAAGTTCAACTTTGTTATCTGGTAATCCCAATTGACCATACTACATACAACAAATACAACAAAGGCAGCTTTTACGTTCAACCGTAATAAAAACCAAATGTTTTTAAGTTGGTTTATTTTAAGCCATGTGGTTATGAGTCCAACAAGCGATAGGATTAAATAAATAATTACACCAATTCTCTTGTAAGTAAGCCCATAATAATATACATATTGACCGTTTTTAATGGCAATGCTAATTACCAAAAGCGTGTTAAGTATAATCCATAGAAACGCCAATCTTTTCAATGTTGTATTGCCTCTATAAAAATTCAGGTCGCCTCTAAAGACAAAAAGTAAGATTACAATGGCAATTAAAATTGAAGTGATGAGCGCATTTATACTATTGTGTACCTGTTCTGAAAAAATCGAAGCTCTCAAATCTAAGTTGGTAGATATAAAAGTGATTTCGGTAATGAGGTAAGTGATTATAAGAATGTTTAAAACACCAATTAAAACCGTACCTAATTGGTTCTCTTTTTTTAGTTCCGTTTCTGAAAATGTATTAGATTTAAATAAGGTGTTACCCGTTTCTAAATCAATTTTGGTTGTGGGTTGTACGGGCACGGGTTGGTGAATGTTAGAAAACAAGTAGTAGCCCAAACCGGTCATGAGTAGCCAATGAATATTTATAAAACCCAAATCAATTTTTTCAATTAGGGCGTTAAACATGGGGTTGCCTTTTCGGTATAGCGTTACAAAAAGTATAACAACAATTGACGGAATGCCAATAATTTTGGTAAGGTGAACGTAGTCGATATTTCGATAGCTCTTTTCAGCCACATTTTTTGTGTCTACTGAAAATTTTCGGTGAAATAAACCAGCAACAGTACTATATAAACCATTTAACCAATTGATGTAGATTGATGATTTGTTTTCGGTTACTAAGCCAATTAATGTAAAAAAGGAAGCCATGTTGGCGATTATGGTAAGCATAGAATTGTGGAAGAAAACGGCTATTCCTGTAGTAATGTAAATGATAGAATAGGCAATGGTTTTTCTATCGTATAAGCTATTTTTATTGTTTACAAATATTATGACTAAGGTGAGTAGGCTAAATAATAATAAGTTGAGCCCGATACTTTTGTCGTAAAACAATGAACTAAAGAATAATGCTCCGATTCCTAATGATATTTTTTTCATAATAGCTTTGTTAAAGTACTTTGCGTTTCAAAGTAAAAGATTAAAAAATTTTGATTTATTTTGAAACGATGTTTAAACGTTTAATATCGTCTTTATATTCCGCAGGAAGTAACACTTCCTTTATGGCCCCATCTAATTTTAAACTTCTAAAAACTTTATATACTGCAATTAATGGTTTCAATAAAGAATGTTTTCGGAATTTTAATAATGTACGTGCTTGATAGGGTAGCAGCAGAATTTGGCTTTCAATTAGCAGGTTATACCTAAAAAAACCTAAATGCTTTTTGTATTGTTTGTAAAGGTCTTTGGTGAAAGCGCCGTTGTATAGGTTGTTTTCTAAATGTTTTTTTCGAGATATCTCAAAATTAGAGTAAGTTATCGGAATCGATTGTAGCCCCATGCGTTCGCCAACTGTTTTAAACACATGTAAGACGTCTTGCTTTTCTTCAAGAGTTAATGGTCTTTCAAGAATTTCAAACGATTTTATTGAATAGCCTATGAGCATGAAAAGCACATCTTTATAGGCCCAGTCAGGAATGGCTTTACCGCGTTTATTTTCAATGGCGGCATGTATGGCCGTAATATTATCAATGGTTTTTAGTGCCGTTTTACTTTCAGAAAACACGATGCTTCTTGCATAATTTACAGTTGAAAAAAGTCGCCCGAGTGGATCTTTGGGCAATTTTCCTGTAAAGTAAAGCCAATCTACCGCTTTATTTAAAGCAAATTCGGCCGAAGCGCCCGCAAAGACTAACAAAACCGTGTCGCTTTTACCCCAAATTTTTCTAACTATAGAATCTTTATCTACAAAATATTCCATTTAATCTAAGACTTCTTGATTAATTTTTCGAGAGCTTCAATATGCTTTTTAAATTTTTTTTCACCAAGTTTTGTGGTTGAGTATCTTGTATTCGGTTTTCGGCCAATAAACTGTTTTTCAACTTTAATATATTCTGCTTTTTCTAGCGCTTTGGTATGGCTGGCCAAATTACCATCGGTAGCGCCTAAAAGTTCCTTTAGGGTGTTAAAATCTGCGTATTCGTTTACCATTAAAACAGACATAATGCCCAATCTAATGCGATGGTCAAATAACTTATTTATATTGTTTATAATGCTCATAGACGTTTAACTTCCCGCTAGAGGTGTGCCAAAAATACCGACGGCGAGTTCTAACCAAATCAGCAAAAATATAATTGTTAAAACAATCAATGCGACAACCCTTTTTCTTTTTTGTTTAAAGTGTCTTAAAGCTAATTCTAAAATTACACCAAAACCGAATAATAGTAGACCGGCAACAGTGAAGTCGAACCAAGTCCAATTAACCTCGTCCGAAATTAACATGGCTATCAAGGGTACGCATAGTAATAAAAGTGGCAAAAAGATAATGAATATTAACTTGCGGTTCAGTGTTTTCATGGTTTTAAATTATTGTTTTCTATCGTATTTAAAATGCATCCAACTACCATAAATAATATGCATGATGCCAAAGCCCAACACCCAAAACCAAAAACCATAACTGGGTAAAAAACCGCAAATAAGCCCCAAAACAACTTCGGTTAAACCTAGATATTTAATGTCTCCCAAGCTGTATTTAGAGGCGTTGATCAAGGCCAAACCATAAAAAATTAGCATTAAGGCAGCAGTGTGACCATATCGCTCCTGGTTAAGAATGATTAAAATATAAATACCTCCGGTAATTAAAGGAATCAAAAAATTGATCAGCAACCTTTTTGACGAACTGTCCCATACTTTTTCTCCATTTTTTTTCGCTTTGCGCGTGGTTAAGTAAATTCCGGTAGCAATGCTTAAAAGAGCAACCATCCCTAAAATTAATAAGCAAATGGTAAAAACATGTCCGTCTAAAATTAAATAGCCCCGAACTGAATTACTTACAATGTAATAGGCAATTGAAGCGCCGACAAGAGCATAAACACCAGCTAAAATACCAGATAGGCCACTTAATGAAATAAAGCGTGATGATTTGTTCATTAAATCCTTTATCTCGCTGATGTCTTTTAAATAATCTTTTGATTCCATATAAAAGTACTTTGAAATACAAAGTAAATAAATTATTTTTAATTTAAATGATATTTTTTTGATTAAGTTTGAAATAAAATTTTCAAGTGAAACCTGTTGACGCCTATTTTCTTAGACAAAAGGAGCCTTTTCAGTCCATTATGTTGTATGTCCGTGGTGTTATATTGAGTACTTTACCAGAAGTAGAAGAGTATTACAGTTATAAAATTCCGTTTTATAGGATTGGAAACAAACCCATGGTTTATTTAAACATTTTAAAGGGGAAAGATTATGTAGATGTGGCATTTGTTCAAGGAGTGCTTTTAGAACAAGATTTTCCTGTTTTAAGAAATGACAATAACAGAAAGCAAGTACGCTCTATTCAGCTTAAATGCTTGGAAGATTTAAACCAAAAAGATTTTGTAAAACTATTACATGCTTCGGCAAAGCTGATAAAAGAAAGTAAAAAAGCTTGGTTTGTTTAACTTAAAGAGAATTTACAGTTTTCTTGATGGCTACCAGATTGGTGAGCAGTTTTTCCAAATTGTCCAAGTGCAACATATTGGCGCCATCGCTTTTAGCGTTGGCAGGGTCGTAATGCGTTTCGATAAATAACCCATCAACGTTATTTACCACGCCAGCTCTAGCTATAGTTTCAATCATTTCTGGGCGTCCGCCCGTAACGCCGGCCGATTGGTTGGGTTGTTGAAGCGAGTGGGTAACATCCAATACTGTTGGTGCATATTCACGCATAGTAGGTATGCCTCTAAAATCTACAATCATATCTTGGTAGCCAAACATGGTACCGCGGTCTGTAATCCAAGCTTTATCGCTACCAGAATCTTTTACCTTTTGTACGGCATGTTTCATGGCTTCGGGGCTCATAAACTGTCCTTTTTTTAGATTGACCACTTTGCCCGTTTCCGCGGCAGCGACCACCAAATCGGTTTGGCGAACTAAAAATGCAGGGATTTGAAGCACATCAACATACTCTGCAGCCATTTGTGCATCGTTTACCTCATGTATGTCTGTAACGGTAGGTATATCAAAAGTTTCGGAAACTTTCCTTAAAATTTTTAGTGCTTTTTCGTTGCCAATGCCGGTAAAACTGTCTATTCTACTTCGGTTGGCTTTTTTAAAACTTCCTTTAAAAACATAAGGAATTTCCAATTTGTTGGTGATTTCAACCACTTTTTCGGCAATTCTTAAAGCCATATCTTCACCTTCAATGGCGCAAGGGCCGCACAATAAAAAGAAATTGTTGGAATTGGTGTGTTTTAATTTAGGAATTTCAGAAAGTTTCATTCAGATAAAATTTAAGTCGCAAAGTTACACATTAAATAAATCCTTTTAAACTATTTCTTATAATCCATAAGGCCATAATTAAATTGGCAAAAAGGAGCGGCACGCTATAAAATGAAATTTGGCCGAAAGGATGGGACACCGAAATAATTTTTAAAACATGGGATAAAAAAGCCAAAATAAGATATGAGGATATGCAAACAAAGGTAATGCCCAAAGTAAAGTTAAGTTTTTTATTGGGTTTTATAATTTGCCATAAAAACGGAATGGCAAACAATAAAATGGGATAAGCAGTTGCGCTGTCTGCTTTATTTACTACCGTAAACCAATACGCTGAAGCTGCAATAAAATAGAGGTAAGGTATGCTATTGGTGTATTTGTTGATTAAAGGCGACATGGTTTTGATCTTTGGTGTTTGAAAATCAGTTTGTTATAAATTTAAAGAAAACACGAATTTTAAATTATAATACTCTTTAAATATAACATATATTTAACTAATAACACGTACCTTTGCAGCCTTAAAAAAGGCACTATAAAATATGGCTAACATAAAAAACATTGCAATTATTGCACACGTTGACCACGGAAAGACAACCTTGGTTGATAAAATTATGTATCACTGTCAGTTGTTTCGTGAAAACGAAAACACAGGTGATTTAATTTTAGATAACAACGATTTGGAACGTGAACGCGGTATTACCATTACCTCAAAAAACGTTTCGGTTACCTATAAAGGAACAAAAATTAATATTATCGATACACCAGGTCACGCCGATTTTGGAGGAGAAGTAGAGCGTGTTTTAAACATGGCCGATGGGGTTTTGCTTTTAGTTGATGCCTTTGAAGGGCCTATGCCACAAACCCGTTTTGTGCTTCAAAAAGCTATTGATTTAGGTTTGAAACCTTGCGTGGTAGTCAATAAAGTGGACAAAGAAAACTGTACACCCGATGAGGTACACGAGAAAGTGTTCGATTTAATGTTTGAATTGGGGGCAGAAGAGTGGCAGCTGGATTTTCCAACGGTTTATGGTTCGGCAAAAAACAACTGGATGAGCGAAGATTGGCAAAAGCCAACCGAGAATATCGAACCGCTTTTAGACATGGTTATTGAGCACATTCCTTCGCCAAAAATAGAAGAAGGAACAACCCAAATGTTGATTACTTCTTTAGATTTCTCCTCATTTACCGGACGCATTGCTATTGGCCGATTAACCCGTGGTGAATTAAAAGTGGGACAAAATATTTCATTGGTTAAAAGAGATGGTAGTGTTGTAAAATCAAGAATAAAAGAGCTACATACTTTTGAAGGTTTAGGCCGAATAAAAGTTGATGAAGTTAAAGCCGGAGATATATGTGCCATTGTGGGCTTGGAAGGTTTTGAAATTGGTGATACCGTTGCCGATTGGGAAAACCCAGAAGGCTTGAAAACCATTGCCATTGATGAGCCTACCATGAGTATGCTGTTTACCATTAACGATTCGCCGTTCTTTGGAAAGGATGGGAAATATGTAACCTCGCGCCACATTAAAGAGCGTTTGACCAAAGAATTGGAAAAAAACTTGGCTTTACGTGTTGAAGAAACCGATAGTGCCGATAAATTTATGGTATTTGGTCGTGGGGTGTTACACTTGTCGGTACTAATTGAAACCATGCGTCGCGAGGGGTATGAGCTTCAAATTGGTCAACCGCAAGTAATCATCAAGGAGATTGACGGAGTGAAATGTGAGCCTGTAGAGGAAATGACCATTGATTTGCCAGAAGAAGTTTCGGGTAAAGCCATAGAAATGGTAACCATGAGAAAAGGCGAAATGTTAAGCATGGAAGCCAAAGGTGAGCGTATGGTTTGCGAGTTTGTTATTCCGTCAAGAGGTATTATTGGTTTAAGAAACCAATTGCTCACGGCTACTGCTGGTGAAGCTATTATGGCACACCGTTTTAAAGAGTATCAACCATTAAAAGGTGGTATTCCAGAGCGTCAAAATGGTTCATTGGTCTCTATGGAAAACGGACAAGCCATTCCATATTCTATTGATAAATTACAAGAACGCGGTAAGTTCTTTATCGATCCGGGAGAAGATATTTACGAAGGACAGGTTATTGGTGAAAACTCGCGTGGCGATGACATGACTGTTAACGTTACCAAAACTAAAAAGTTAAGTAACGTACGTTCTGCCGGAGCCGACGATAAAGCCAAAATTGTACCTGCCATAAAATTTTCGTTGGAAGAAGCTTTAGAGTACATCCAAAAGGATGAATATGTTGAGGTGACACCTAACCACTTGCGCATTCGTAAAATATATTTAAAAGAAGTGGACCGCAAGCGAAACAAATCGATATAACATGGCGTTTTTAGGAATTCCGTGGGTAGAATGGTTGGGTTATGCCGCCATGGCTACGGTTTTGGTTTCTTTCTTGATGAAATCTGTTTATAAATTACGAATAGTAAATGCCCTTGGGTGTTTACTATTTGTGTTTTACGGGCTTGCGCTTCAGCCTATTTCAAAACCCATAATTATTACCAACTTAGCAATACTTTGTATTAATTTGTACTACTTGTTCAAAAAATAATTTATTGATAAGGAAGCTTTGTTGTTCTTCGAGTATCGTAGGCCTTTGGACGAACAAAATCTAAAAGGATAAATCATTTTGTATATTTGATTTCATTAAAAGAAATTACGATAATAAAAGGCTTAATTTATCAGTTTTAAGCATTTTTTTCGTTTGAATTACATTCTATAAACTCCGGTTAAATTTTGTGATTAATTGAAAAGATTAATAGATTACATAAATAGCAAGGTTTTGGTTGAGATGGCTTCCTTGCAGATAGCATCGGTAGTTACTAAAATCATTGCGGGTATTTTAACTTCAAAAGCCATCGCGGTTTTTATTGGTCCGGTGGGATTGGCCTTAGTAGGTAATCTTAGAAATTTTGTTAGTGCTTTTCAAACTATCGCTACTGGAGGATTTTATAAAGGTACCGTAAAATACATTTCAGAATTTAAAGATGGGCTATATGAACTGAGCAGAACTATTTCTACGGTGTATTATGTGGGTTTTGTTTTAACCATTTTAGTTTCTTTTTTCTGTTATTTTAAGGCAGAATGGATTAACACCATCATATTTCCGACTTACAACGACTATGCATATGTGATTCAAATATTTGCCATAGTTATCCCTTTTTATGCTTTGAATATATTGTCATTCGCCATAATGAATGGGTTTTCAAAGTATAAAATCCTCATAATAATTAATATTATTGGGCAGGTGTTGAGTGTGTCTATTGCGCTTCTTTTAATCTATCAAAATAAAATTGATGGTGCTTTGATATCGGTTGCCATAGCCGAATCTTTAATATTTTTGATAACCCTTGTAGGCATTATTAATCGGCGAAGTTTGGTACCGCTTATAAAAGCAAATAATGTTAGTTTTAGTTTGTTTAAAAAACTAGGAGCCTATTCGTTGATGGCATTGTTTTCGGCGGTATTGTTGCCGCTTGTAGCCATCGCTATCCGAACATACATTATTGATAATATAGGCTTTAAAGATGCCGGTTTTTGGGAGGCGATGACTAGGGTATCTAAATATTATCTCATGTTTATAAGCTCGTTAATGGCCTTGTATTTATTGCCACGTTTTTCTGAAATTCAGAATACAGGAGAGTTTAAAAGAGAGGTGTTTACCTTGTATAAAACTATTGTGCCCGTGTTGTTTTTAGGGCTCTTGATAATTTACTTTTTAAAGCATTATATTGTTTTGGCGGTATTTACCAATGAATTTGAACCCGTAGAAGATTTATTTCTTTGGCAGCTTTTAGGCGATTTTGTTAAGGTGTTGTCTATTGTGATTGCGTATCAATTTCTGGCTAAAAAAATGTTTTGGCATTATGTGCTAACAGAGGCCTTTTTGGTTATCATTCTGTATGCTACAAGTGTTTATTTTATTAATTTGGTCAATGGTGTTGAGGGAGCTGTTATTGCTCATTTTGTAAGCTATTTAATGTATTTTGGAATTATACTTCTCATATTTGGAAGTTCACTTTTTGGAGTTGAGAATGATAAAAATTAGGCGTTGTTAAAAAGAATATTAAATAATGAACTTTATAAAACGATATCCTATAATGGTGTTGTTGTAGTTTTTAAGGTTATTTCTTCTTTTATAGTTTCAAAAGTAACAGCGATTTATTTAGGGCCTTCAGGTTATGCTTTGGTGGGAAATTTTAAAAATGTATTACAAGGTTTTTTAGGAATAACATCAACGGGATTTCAAAGCGGTGTGATTAAATACATAGCAGAGAGTAAGGAAGATAAAAAGAAGTTGGATGCCATTGTAACAAATGTATTTTCTTTAAACTTTATTATTTGTGCTTTGTTTGCCATTCCTTTAATTTTCTTCTCAGAAAACTTGGCAGTTTATACTCTGAAAGATTCGAATTTCGCATATCTTTTTAAGTATTTAGCAATTTTATCACCGTTAATTTCTTTTAGTTTTTTGGTAGTATATGTGGTTAATGGTATGCAGAAATATAACTTGTATGCCATTCTGGTAAGCATTTCCCATATAATAAATGCTCTCTTGACGTTTATATTCATATACATTTATGATTTAAAAGGCGCATTGTTGGCAAGTTTGTTAATTCCGGCTTTGAGTTTTATCACGGCCTTGGTATTTAGAGATGTTAGAAAATTGCTTTTTGAAGCACTAAAACACTTACATGATATTTCGTTTAAGTTTTTCAAAAGTATTTCTACATATCTTTTAATGGCTATGTATTCTTCAATTTTAATTAGTTTATGCTATTTGTTAATAAGAAATGCTATAATTGATACCATTGACGTCAAGCAAGCCGGGTTCTGGGAGGCTATGAATAAAATATCAATGTTTTATATGATGTTTTTTTCTTCGCTGTTTACTTTGTATTTATTGCCAAAGCTAGCAGAGAATAAAACTATTAGAGGTTATAAAGGTCTAATGAAAAGTTATTTTAAATCGTTAATTCCCCTGATAATAGTTTCGTTTATAGTGCTGTATTTTTTGCGATTTGTGATTATTAAAATATTTTTAACAGATGAATTTCTGGAATTAAGTCAGTATTTTTATTTGCAGTTATTGGGTGATTCTATAAAAATTATAGCTTTTTCTTTTGCCTATCAGTTTCATGCAAAAAAAATGGTTTTACCATATTTTGTTACAGATACTGTTTTGTATGGTTCTTTTTATTTTTTAAGCATCTATTTTTTAACGAACTACAACTTAAACGGAATCTTTTATGCATATTTAACCAGTGTGTTTTTGTATTTGGCAGCCGTATGTACATTTGTTTTTACTAACCAAAAAAAATATTTAAAGCATTGAAATCCCAGCTGTATAAAAGTCTTGTAATTTTACTTCTCCCGCTATTATTAAAGTATTTGTTCTTGGCACTTTTTGTTGATTGGAGTGTGGTAGAAATAGGTGATCTTTGTGAAGATTTTTTGTTTTTTATGTCATTGGTATTGTTGCTGGTCAGCAATATATTAAAAAGCCGTTTTTTTACAAATGCCTTGTGTTTTTTATATGTTTTTTATATTGCTTTAGAGACGACATCGTACATAGCAATTTCTACAAACTTCACATCATCTTACATGTTCTTGTTAATAGAGTCCAATCAACGTGAGCTTAGTGAATTTGTGTCTTCATATATTAATTTCAAAATAATTTTGTTTTTAATATTAATGGGGATTTCATTTTTAATAATCAAAAAAATAAAATTTGAAAACAAAAATTTTGTAAAACAAGGCTTGGGCATATTCATTTTTTTGGGAATTATTGCTGCATTGAAATTTACGGGGTTAATAGAAAAAAACGCATATTATAATACAGTTCGAGGAGTTTATGGATATTTTGATTTGCAAAACAGCGTCAATTTCAATTCTAAGCTATCCAAAGAAGATATAAAAGTAAGCTCAAATAACGAAGTTTTGGTTTTTGTTTTGGGCGAATCGACCACAAGACGACATATGCAGTTGTATGGTTATTCCAGAGAAACCACACCGTTATTAAATAGTATTGAAGATCGACTATTTGTTTATGATAATGTAATTTCAACAGATGTATTCACACTGAAAGTAGTACCTAAAATGATTACGTCTTTAGATGAAACTAATACAAGAACTACGGTTACAAGTTTGGTACAGGTTTTTAATAATGCTGGCTTTAAAACATTTTGGCTTGCTAACCAAAGACCAATTAGTTATCACGATAATGCAATAAATAAAATAGCATCATATTGTTATGACCATAAATTTTATAACTATAAAGATGATGTGTATACTAATATTTTAGATGAGGTCGTATTATCAGATTACAGTAAAATTTTAAAAGAACCAGGTAAGAAGGTTATTTTTATTAAATTGTTGGGCACACATTTTAATTATTCAAAAAGATATCCAAAATCATTTGCCAAGTTCTTAAGTGATGAGAAGTCCAATAAGGAAGATAAATTAACAAACCAATATGATAATGCCGTTCTATATAACGATTTTATTGTCTATACATTAATTAAAGAACTTGAAAATACAAATACAAAGAGTACCTTGTTATATTTATCCGATCATGGCGAAAATGTTTATCACGAGGGTACGGATTTTTTTGGACGTAATGAACAAAGGTTAACGAAGAGTATGTTCGAAATACCATTTTTCGTTTGGACATCTAAAACTTTTGATTTTCCTGAAGCTTTTCAGTATAAGCGCAAAAGAGCTTTTATGACAGACCATATCTATGAAAGTGTTTCTCATTTATTTGGGGTTAAGCATAAAGACATGGATTTTACTAGAAGTATTTTTAGCAAAAATTTCAAGAAAAGGAAACGAATTATTGTAAATGGAATTGACTTTGATAATAGTTTTTAAGCGTATATGAGTAAAAAAATATGCTTGCTTTTAGGGAGTTTGAGTTCTGGTGGGGCTGAGAAAGTTGCGGCCAACATGTCTATTTCTTTAAAAAAGAGAGGTTGCGAAATACATGTTGTGTCGATGAGGGATGAAATTGATTATAAATTTGAAGGCCAGCTTTATAATTTTGGAAAAGTAAAAACAAAATATGGAAAGCTGCGCGCTTTCTTTAAGTTTAAAAAGTACTTTAAAGATAATCAGTTTGACTTTATAATTGACCACCGAACACGGTCAAATTTTTTCAAAGAATTGTTGTTTTCTAAACTTGTTTTCCAGCACAGTAAGGTTATTTATTGTGTGCACAGCTATCATTTAGAATATTATTTTTCGTTTTTAAGTTTACCTTGGTTATCACGTTTACCACATGTAAAAAGCAGTTTTTTTGTTGCTGTATGCAATGCAATAAATGATAAACTGCAAGAACAGCTCAATATAAAAAGCACAACTATTTATAATTTTGTGAAGTTTGATGGACTATTGGCTGATTCTGCCACTGATAGTAATAATCTTGGAAATTATATTATTGGAGTTGGCAGATTTAACAAGATAAAACAGTTTGACAAACTTATAAAGGCTTATAGTAACTCAAAATTAATTGAAGAAAATGTTAAACTAGTTTTGCTGGGTGACGGTCCTGAAAAAGTGAATTTACAGCGGTTAATAGCTAAATTAAAATTGGAGCCATATATTAAATTATTTGCTTTTAGAAAAAACCCAATGGCCTTGATAAACAATGCCAAAGCATTGGTTTTATCAAGTAAGGAAGAAGGCTTTCCCATGGTTTTACTTGAAGCTTTGACCCTAAAAACGCCTGTGATAGCTTTTAATTGCAAAAGTGGCCCTAATGAAATTATTGAGCACGGTATTAATGGATTATTGGTTGAAGATCAAAATGAAGAAGAATTGAGTTTGGCATTAAATAAATTGCTTCTAGATGAAAAACTCTATGCAGAAATCAAAGAAAACTTAAATAAAGGAATTGAAAAATTTTCCGAAGAAAAAGTAATTCAAAAATGGATAAACTTTTTTGAAAGTGAGATGTAAGTTGATTTTAAAATATAGAACAAGTTAGTAGGTAAATAATATTTAAATTTTTGTAGAAACGATAAATTAGATGTGTCTATCTTGTTTTTATAAAAATCAACTAGTTTGTGGTTTTTCTCCATTTTGTACAGTACAACTAATTTATAGTGTACAAAGTCTATATACTTTGCTAAATCTTTGTTCTTGTTGTTCTTTAGATACAATCCATAATCGGGTATAATTCGGTTGCTACTTTTGTTAGGAGAAGTTAGTTGGCCGCTAGTGCCTTTTCTATAATAAGCTTTGGGAATGCCATAAAATACCAAGTCCTTTTTTTTAAAGCATCTAATATTAAAATCTTCTTCTTCACCAAAGTTTATATTTGTTTTAAAATAACCAATTTCATCAAATATTTGTTTCTTTATAACCACAGAGCTAAAACCAAACAGGTTTTTTTTAAATTTAAAATAATTGGATATTAAGTTTACTGCTTCTTCCTTGTAGGGGCTTGGTTTTAAGTTTAAAGATTTATCGTTAAAAAAAATTTTAGTAGGACAAGAGAAAACACCATAATTTTTGTTTTTGCAAATAAGTAGTTGCATAGTTTCAAGAAAATCATAAGCCCATAAATCATCAGCATCTAAAAAAGCGATGTAACGTGCTTTTGCTTGTTTAATACCAACGTTTCTGGCTGAGGATAAACCCGTGTTTTTCTGTTGTAGGATTGTTATTCTTTTATCATTAAATGAATTAACTAATTTCAAACTGTCATCAGTAGAACCATCATTAACAACAATAACTTCAAAATTTTGAAACGTTTGGTTAATTACACTTTTGAGTGTGGCTACAATATATTTTTCTTTATTGTAGAGTGGGATTACTACCGAAAAAAAAGGATGAGCCGACATGGTTTATTTGTAATTTAAATCTTTGTTGCAGATATAAAACAATTTATAAAATTGAAGTAAATATAGGTTAGGATTGGTCCCAAGAAGATTCTTTTTTATTGGAAATTTAAGAAATCTATACAAAAAAGCCGTAAAACGGTTTAACTTCCATTTTTTTATTTTGATGAATGTCAGTAACAATTTGTTTTCGTGCGCCGTCATTTTATCATGGTTATAGGCCCACAATAAAGTATTTATGGCTTCCTCAACTTTGTTTAAATAAGTCTTGTTACTTTCTACGCCCACGTGGTAAACTTCGTTGTTTAAATGAAAAACTTTTACGTTGTTTTCTTTTAAATATGCCGCAAAAAGATTATCCATGCCATAACTTTTTCTTATAAAATTTAAATTTATTTTATCGAAAATAGATTTTTTGATTAAAAAATTGGCCGATATAATTACCGAATATGGACTTTGGTTTCTCTTGCTGGCATCAACTTGCTCAAATTTTCTTCCATACTTCCATCTAAGGGTACTTTCTTTTTTCTGTAGGTTTAAAGCATAGGCGAAACCACCAAAAAAAACATCGTAGTTTAGAGATGTAGCGTTTTTAATATAATCCGTAATGAAAGTATCTGATTTTGGAATTACATCTGCATCTAAAAACAGCAACCATTTAAATTTTGCTTGATTAGATAAGGATTGCCTGGCTTTTACCCGCCCCACATTATCTTTTGAAATTATAATTCTGGAATGTGCTAGAGATTCAATCGTTCTTTTATTATGTTCGGTATAAATACTTGATGCATCATCAAAACAGATAATTTCAAATGCAACATGAGCTTTGCAAACTTGTTGGTGAACTTCCTGGACAAGATTTGAAATATTATAATTGTATGTAGGAATTAATATCGAGAGCATTGTTTTTGTAGCTATTAAAACAGTTCATGTTGTTTTTATTATAGAAATAAACAGCGTAAATTCTTCTAAAAAAATAGCTCACTTTTAAATTATATTTTTTGGGCACAATGGCTTTTAATTTACTTTTCAATAAACCGTAAATGAATTAAGCTTTTCTTTGCACCACCTCATAAACCTGGTTGTCGTCGCATTTAAGCGTTTTGCTGGGGTATTTTAAAAGCAGGGCATAATCGTGCGTGGCCATAAGTATGGTGTTTCCATTTTTGTTGATGTCCTGTAAAACCTCCATAACCTCAATACTGGTTTGGGGGTCAAGGTTTCCCGTTGGCTCATCGGCCAAAATAAGTTCGGGATTGTTCAATAAAGCCCGTGCAATGGCAATACGCTGTTGTTCGCCGCCAGACAATTCGTGTGGAAATTTAAACCCTTTTGTTTTCATCCCCACTTTGGTAAGCACTTCTTCAACACGCGTATTCATTTTTTCTTTGTCCTTCCAGCCGGTAGCTTTTAAAACAAATAACAAATTGTCGTTTACGGTTCTATCGGTCAGTAGTTTGAAATCTTGAAAAACAACACCCAGCTTGCGTCTTAAAAATGGAATATCCTTTTCCTTTAGATGTTTTAAATCAAAATCTACAATATGGCCTTCGCCTTCGGTTAAAGGCAAGTCGCCATACAGGGTTTTCATAAAACTACTTTTACCAGTGCCCGTTTTTCCGATTAGGTAAACAAAATCACCTTTGTTAACTTCTACGTTAACATTTGCAAGTACTAAACTGTCACCTTGATAAATAGAGGCCTCTTTTAGTTCTAAAATGGGTTTTGGCATATGGCAGTTCGTTTGTTTAAAGGGTTGTAAATGTATTACTAAATTGTTAAACCATAAAACTAACGCTAAAAACTTTGGTTTATTTCTTTAAAAAGAATTCATAATTAATCTGTCGATTTATAATTATGGCATGATTATTTCGTTATAGGGTTCATAATTCAATTATCTTTGGTCCTAATTAAAAAACGAATCATTAATGGCTAAAAAACATATTCTATCACTTTTGGTAATCATTGGTTTTAGTTATCACATACTAGCACAAAAATCGACAATTTATAACAGTAAACTCGTTGATTACCAAAAGGCACTTTCGCTTTATAATAATCAGCAATACCAAGCGGCACAGACTTTGTTCAGGAACGTTAAGGAACAGACCAACGAAAACAATTTGCAATCAGATTGTGCTTATTATATCGCCAATTGTGCGGTGCGTTTAAACCAACAAAATGCAGACCAATTGGTTGAGGAGTTTGTAGAAGAATACCCTACCAGTACTAAAACAAATACAGCTTTTGTTGATGTGGCCGATTATTATTTTGCCAATGGAAAATATGCCTATGCTAGAAAATGGTACGATAAGGTTGATGAAAATGGGCTGAGTAGAAAGGAAAAGGAAAAGTTTTATTTCAATAACGGTTATACGGCGTTTACAACAAAGCAATATAAGGATGCGCAAAAGTATTTAAGCCGCGTTGAAAGTTCTAAAGAATATGGTTCGCAGGCTAAGTATTACATTGGTTTTATGGCTTACGAAGGCGATGATTACGAACAGGCAAATACGTATTTCGATCAAGTGAGTGACCAAGAGCGTTACAAAGAAAAGCTATCCTATTACCAAGCCGATTTAAATTTCAAATTAGGAAATTTTGAAAAAGCTATAGAACTGGCAAAAGCGCAATTAGATAAAAGTGATGCCAATGAGGTTTCTGAACTTTCTAAGATTATAGGAGAGAGTTACTTCAATTTAGAACAATATGAAGCGGCCATTCCGTTTTTAAAGGCATACAAAGGAAAAAAGGCACCAAGAGACCGTACCGGAAAATGGAACAACACCGATTATTATCAGTTGGGATACGCTTATTACAAACAAAAAGACTATGAAAAAGCCATTTCAGAATTCAATAAAATTGTTGGTGGCACCAATGCCATTGCACAAAATGCTTATTACCATTTAGGTGAAAGCTACATCAATTTAGATAAAAAGCAAGAAGCATTGAATGCGTTTAGTAATGCATCGCAAATGGATTTCGATTTAAAAATTCAGGAAGATGCGTGGCTTAATTATGCAAAAATAAGTTATGAAATTGGTAACCCATACCAATCGGCACCTCAGGTTTTAGCTGGGTATTTGGAAAAATATCCAAATACGGCTTTCAAAGAAGAGGTTGAAACACTATTGATAGATTCTTATATCACCTCTAAAAACTACAAGGAAGCCTTAGAACTGCTCAAAAACAAAAAAAGTTTTGAAAACAAGGTCGCCTATCAAAAAGTAGCATTTTACAGAGGGTTGGAACTTTATAACGAAGGCGATTTTATAAAAGCAGGTACGCTTTTTAATGAATCGTTAAGTGAGCAGCAGGACGCCACCTACACGGCGCGAGCCACATTTTGGAAGGCAGAAACCGATTATAACCTAACGAATTATGATGATGCATTAATAGGGTTTAAGCAGTATCAACAACAAAGTGAAGCATCAACAACGCCAGAATTTGAAAATTTAGATTATAATTTGGCGTACTCTTATTTTAAAATAAAGAATTATGGAAACGCTATAGAGCACTTCAGTAAATTTATTTCAGAAAAACGCGGCGATAATGTAAGGAGAAACGATGCATACCTGCGTTTGGGTGATGCCTATTTTGTTTCGAGTCAGTACCAAAATGCAGTTTCGGCATATCAAAATGCTATTAGGCTTAACGAAATCGAGGCCGATTATCCAGCATTTCAAAAGGCGATAAGTATGGGGTATTCAGGAAAACCATCACAAAAAATTAATGAGTTGGAACAGTTTATTTCAGATTATCCGAAATCAAAATTACGTGATGATGCTTTATACGAATTAGGGAACTCTTACGTAAAGGCCAATGAAACCCAAAAGGCCATGCGGGCTTACGACCAATTGGCAAGCGAGTATAGAATGAGCTCATTTGTGCCAAAAGCCTTGTTGCGACAAGGGTTGGTTTACTATAACGGTAGCGAAAATGAAAAGGCTTTAACCAAGTTTAAAAAGGTGGCAAGCGATTATGCAGGTTCGCCAGAAGCCGTTCAGGCGGTTTCTACGGCACGTTTAATTTACATTGATTTGGGGCGTGTTAACGATTATGCGGCTTGGGTAAAAACTTTAGACTATGTAGAGGTGACCGATAAGGATTTAGACGATACTACTTACGAAGCTGCCGAAAAACAGTACCTAGATAACAATACTGATAAGGCTATAAAACAATTTAATGGCTATTTAAACCAATTTCCCAATGGATTACATGCACTCAATGCCCATTTTTATTTGGCGCAGTTATACTACAAAAAAGAATTGGTTGAAAATGCGTCACCTCATTACAAATACATTGTAGATGCTCCACAGAGTGAATACACAGAGGAGGCTTTAGTAAAACTGTCTCAGTTTTATCTGGAGAAAAAAAGTTGGCAAAAAGCCATGCCTTTGTTAATGAGGTTAGAGCAGGAAGCCAATTTTCCGCAGCATGTCGTTTTTGCACAGTCTAACATGATGAAAGCATACTATCAGCAAGAAAATTACGCTAAGGCTGTTCAGTATTCAGAAAAAGTGTTGGCCAATTCTAAAATAGACAATAAAATAAAAGGTGATGCCCACATTATCATTGCGCGGTCAGCCATCAAAACTGGGAATGAGCCAAAGGCAAAAACAGCATATGCCGAAGTAGAGAAAGTGGCCATTGGAGAGACTGCTGCAGAGGCGCTTTACTACAATGCCTACTTTAAAAATAAAGAGGGGCGGTACGAAGCATCTAATACAACGATTCAAAAATTAGCAAAGGATTTTTCTGGGTATAAATATTACAGCGCAAAGGGATTGGTATTAATGGCCAAGAATTTTTATGCCTTAAATGATGCGTTCCAAGCAACCTATATTCTTGAAAGCGTTATCCAAAATTTTCCCGATTACAACGATGTGCAGGATGAGGCCAAAACCGAGTTAAGTAAAATAAAGGCCGAAGAGGCCAAAACCAATTCATCGGTTCAAACAGAAGATTAGTTCTAACAAGTAAAATTAGATATTAAAGGTTAAAATTAAATATGAGCAAGCTAACACTTAGTGGCATATTACACCAAAGACAAAAGCCATTAACGTGGAGCCCAAAATCATAAATTGAAACATATGCAAAAGCAAATCAAATATACGATTGTCACCATTTTTTTATTGAATGCTGTTTTCGCTTTTTCTCAAAGAAAAGCCAATGACACTTTAGATACAGGAGTGATTGATGTGGTTAAACCTTACACGCCAACTATTTCTGATGCATTTAAAGTAAAGGAAACGCCATCGTTGGATGACGAAACCACCGAAACAAAAAAAGAAGTGAAATATAATATTTTTTCATTTCCGGTAGCCTCAACTTTTACACCGGCGAAAGGTAAGGCTGCTGTTGTTGAGAAGGCAAAACCCATCAAACTGTACGATAATTATGCTAGTTTAGGCTTGGGCAGTTACACCACCATTTTGGGCGAAGTGTATTTAAACCAAGCCATAAGCCGGAATGAAAGTGTTGGCGGTTACGTAAGTCACCATTCGTCGGGGGGTGATATTGAAGGCGTTCAATTTGATAATAATTTTTCAGATTCAAAACTCAACGTCAATTATTCTAGTAGATTACGGTATTTATCGTGGAATGCAGAAGTAGGCTTTCAACACCAAATGTACAATTGGTATGGTGTTCCGCAATCTCAAATCACTCAGGCCCAAGCTAATAATATAGATACGGGGCACTCGTTTTTTGATGCACATTTTGGAGGCGATATTTCGTTTGAAGACACCTACATTAATTCAGGAAGTTTCTTGTTTAGGCGATTTGGAGACAACCAAGGGTCGGGCGAAAACCGATTAGTCCTTAAAGGAAAAGTGGATGTACCCATTAATTATGAAGAAATTTCAACCGAAATAAAGATTGACTATTTGGGTGGTGAATTCGATAGAAGTTATACAATTGATACCCCTTTAGAATATGGTAATTTTACCGTAAACCTATCGCCAACCTACCAATTGAAGCAAGATGATTTAACACTTAACTTGGGAGTTTCTTTGGCATATTTAAACGACCGTCCTTCTGGCGAAAGTAAGTTTTATGTGTATCCCAATATAACGGCGTCGTACCGTTTGGTAAACGATGTGTTGATTGCCTATGGGGGTATTCAGGGGGATTTAATCCAGAATTCGTATCGCGATTTTGCCAACGAAAACCCATTTGTATCGCCTACATTGTTTATTATGCCCACCGACCAGTTATACAATGCTTATGTTGGGTTAAAAGGAAAACTGTCCAGCAACATGAGCTACAACGTAAGCGGAAAATATATTTCCGATAGAAACAAAGCCCTGTATAAAACTAATGTGATAAAAGATGTATTTCCTGAAAACGACTATGACTATGGAAACGCTTTCGGAATCGTGTATGATAATGTCGATACTTTTGGTGTTTCGGGTGAGATTAATGCTGATGTAAACAGAAATTTTAAATTAGGATTGAAAGCTGAATATTTTGCCTATGATACCGATGATGAAGCTGAGGCGTGGAATCTGCCCGATTTTAAAGGGTCGTTGTTTGTCGATTACCAAATTGACGAAAACTGGTTCGCCGGAGCCAATATATTTTATATTGGCGAGCGTAAGGATATTTTAGAATTAGAAGGAACCTTAACGCCAAACACTTTCGAGCCTACCGTTTTAGACAGTTATTTTGATGCCAATGCCCATGTGGGCTATCATATTAACGATCAGTTTTCTGTTTATGGTAAAGTAAATAATATTGCCGATAAGGCTTACCAAAAGTGGCAAAATTTCCCGGTACAGAGCATTCAGTTTTTAGCGGGGGCTACTTATAAGTTTGATTTCTGATGCGAGGCGCCCTAAAACATCTTACTGCGCTTAGTCGAAGTATTGTTTTGGGTCTCAGCTAATAACTCACACTCACTTGGAAAGTTTAATTTAAAGTAGGTTTTATGAAAAAGCTATTTTTAGTCAGCTTCATGATTTGTTTCAATGTTGTTTGCGCTCAAACAGCTACCAATCAATTAACGTTATCTGATGCAGCCTTGCAACTTACAAGCCAAAAGGTAACATACGATCCTAGTTATTTTAAAATTGACTATCCAAATGGAGATGTACCCAGCGATAAAGGGGTTTGTACCGATGTTATCATTAGGGCTTACCGAAAACTTGGAATTGATTTGCAGCAAGAAGTTCATGAGGATATGAAATCCAATTTTAAGGTCTATCCAAAAATATGGGGACTAAAAAAGACGGATAAGAATATTGACCACCGGCGCGTCCCCAATTTAATGACTTATTTTAAGCGTCAACAGGCTGAACTGCAAATAACGAATAAAGCTAAAGATTATAAACCAGGCGATGTAGTTGCTTGGAATCTTGGGGGAGCTATTACGCATATAGGAATCGTTGTAAACAAAAAATCAAGTGATGGAAAACGCTATTTAATTGTTCACAATATTGGTAATGGTCAAGTTTTGGAAGATTGTTTGTTTGATTTTAAAATTATTGGGCATTATCGATTTTTAAAGTAGTTTGTCATTCTCGCGCAGGCGGGAATCCATTTTTTGTAAACGTTCTAGTTAATGAGATTCCTAACTATGCTGGTTAATCGCGCCAAATAATCAAAATGTTCGCCTTCAGTAACCAATTCACATTTCAGTCCAACGGTTTCGCAAGCTGTTTTTAAGGTTTCAAAATCAAGGTACAGCCATTTCATTGGAGTTTCCTTTTCGCCCTTGTAGCTTAAAAAATAATCGAGTTCGCCATAGTAGTTGGCATTCATATCCATCCAATAGCCGCCATCGTCGTCTTCGTACATGTATTTTATGTCGGACGAATCGATTAAAATTTGTCCGCCACTTTTCAGCAAACTTTTCAAATGCATCAAGTATTTGGAAACTTGCGTGAGTTCCTGAAAAATACCTGTGCCGTTCATCAAGAGTAAAATGGTGTCAAAAGTTTCGGTTTCATCTAATACAGAAATGTTTTCAATATTTAAAACACCACGGTTTTTGGCTACTTCAATAGCGCCTTCCGAAATATCGATGGCTTTTACATTAAGTCCTTTTTTCTGTAAAAACAAACTGTGGCTTCCGGCACCACAGCCCACATCCAAAACCAAACCTTTACATAGTTTCAGAGCTTTTTGCTCAATTTTAGGCATTTCTGAAAAACTACGGAATAGATAGGTTAGTGGCAGTACATCGTCATCAGAAATGCTGGTTGAGGTGATAATGTCCTCGGTGTAATGTCCGTTGTGGTACTCGAGCAGGGCTTTTCCAAAAAGGTCTTTCATAAATTTTCATTGCCAGACTTAAAAAGTTGTGGCAATCTGTTTATTTGTAGTTTAATTTAAAAGATACTTCTGTCATATTTCCTTCGTAATAACTGAAAGTATTATTTTTACGCCATGCAAGATTTTATAAATAACCTTCCAAAGCTCGCCAAAGATAAGCATAACGAAAACAAAAAATTCTTCGCGAAGTTAAAAAAGAAGCCTCCCAAAGATTTGGACTACATTATGAAAGACTTGCACGACAATGAATTTGAACGCACCGACTGTTTAGAGTGTGCGAACTGCTGCAAAACCACGGGGCCGTTATTTACCGATAAGGATATTGCCCGCATAGCCAAATTTTTTAGAATGAAACCCCAACAATTTATCGAGCAGTATTTGCGTATTGATGAGGAAAACGATTATGTGCTGCAAAGTGTGCCTTGTACGTTTTTGGGGGCTGATAATTATTGTTCTATCTATGATGTACGCCCAAAAGCATGTCGCGAATTTCCACATACTGACCGGAAAAAATTTCAACAAATTTCTAATCTAACCTTAAAAAATGTGGCTATTTGCCCAGCGGCCTTTAACATTGTTGAGACTATGAAGGAAAGAATAAAATAATAATTTCTGGGTAAACATCTGCTTGTGTAGAACCTTCAAATTATCGCAAACCCAAATCTGTCGAGGGGGAAAAAGTCTAGCCGTTTTCAATATCGCTAATATGATGCTCTAAAGCCTTTACCGATATTTGGATTTCCCTTATGAGTAAGGCCAGTGAAAAGATAAGCAGGATTAAGGCTATACCAAACACCCAAATGGCTACCACGTGTTGCTGAATATAAATTAAAAACATAGTAAGTACGCACAACAGCAAACTGCTAATGCCTGCGATTTGCATACTGCGCGTTAAGTACAAACGTTTTTTTAAATTTCTAATTTGTTTAATGTAGCGTTCGTCTTTTTTCTTTAAATATTTGGCGTGCAAATCCCGAATTACTGCAGCATATGCAATAAATCGGTTGGTATAGGCCAGCATAATTAACGAAATAGCCGAGAATAAAAGTGCTGGTGTAGTTAAGGTAAGCTGTTCCATGCTAAAAGTTTGTTCAAATTTATTGAAGTAAAAGCGAAAACACGCAATATTTTCTATTTTAGTAATATGCAAGAAGATTTTTTACATTATATCTGGAAGCACAGAAAATTTCAAATAAGCAATATTAGCACAACCGCGGGAGAACACATTGCTTTGGTTTCCAATGGACAACATAATTTTAATTCGGGCCCCGATTTTTTCAATGCACAGTTAAAAATTAACGATCAGCTTTGGGCGGGTAATGTAGAAATTCATGTAAAATCGTCCGATTGGTTTTTGCACAACCACGAGCAAGACCCCGCTTACGACAATGTGATTTTACATGTTGTTTGGGAGCACGATACCGAGGTGTTCAGAAAAGATAATTCACCAATATCCACATTGCAGTTAAAAGATTTTGTCGACATGGAAGTGTTGAAAAACTACGAAAGGTTGTTTTCAAAGCAAGATAGGTGGATTAATTGTGAGAACGATTTTGCTTCGGTTGATGATTTTGTGTTGGATCACTGGAAAGAACGCTTGTTTTTCGAACGATTAGAACGGAAATCAAATCAAATAAATGACTTTCTAAAAACTTCAAAGAATAATTGGGAAGCTGTACTTTTTGTAATGTTGGCTAAAAATTTTGGATTGAAAGTTAATGGCGAAGCGTTTTTGAGTATGGCACAGTCCATTGATTTTTCAATTATTAGAAAAACACAATCTAACATCAAAACCTTGGAAGCGTTATTTTTTGGGCAATCTGGTTTGCTTGATACAGAGCACGAAGGTGTATATTACAATAGTTTGGTGGACGAGTACCGGTTTTTAAAGCAGAAGTTTAAACTTAAAAACAGCCAGGTGGCTCAAGTACAGTTTTTTAGGCTGCGACCACCTAACTTTCCAACCATTAGGTTATCGCAGTTGGCAAGTTTGTACCATACGCATCACAACCTTTTTTCGAAAGTTGTAGAGGCTAAAACCTTGGAAGATTTTTATACACTCTTTAAATTATCCACTTCGGTGTTTTGGAAAATACATTATACTTTTGAAAAACAATCAAAAGCTTCAGAAAAAAAAATGACAAAAGCATTTGTCGATTTGTTAATTGTCAACACCATTTTGCCACTTAAATTTTGCTACGCCAAACACATAGACAAATCTGTTGATGAGAGCATAATAAAAATTGCGATGGCTATAGAATCAGAGAAAAACAGTATTGTCAATGCTTTTAATGGCCTGAAACCGGTTAGCGACTCGGCTTTCGATTCCCAGGCACTTATTCAACTTAAAACAAACTATTGCGACAAAAATAAATGCTTACGGTGTGCTATTGGCAATCAACTTTTAAACAAATAAACTTTCAAACGAAGAAACTAAATCTTAAATTGCGATACATAAAGAGACATAATATTTTGGTTTGTTTAAATGAAGATAGTTATTGTCGAATTACGTTAACCAATGAAAACCATATATAAACCTTTATTGTTTTTTCAAAAACACGGTTACTACGTATGCCAACGTATTGCAGATAGGCTTGGTATTCGGGCTAAGGTGGTACGAACATCCTTTATGTATTTAACCTTCGTAACGTTGGGTTTTGGTTTTGCCTTGTATTTGTTTTTGGCCTTTTGGATGCGCATAAAAGATTTGGTTTACACAAAACGCTCATCTGTATTTGATCTGTAATCTGTATGAACCCACTTATTAGATTCTTTAGAACCAAAATCTACACCGCTGTATTTCTTCTGGGGATTATTTTGTTGATAGGCGTTGCCGGCTATAAAATAATTTCAGGTTATTCTTGGGTAGATGCGCTTTACATGACGGTTATTACCATGACCACAGTTGGATTTGGTGAAGTGGTTCCGCTTGACGATACCTCGAAAGTTTTCACTATTTTTTTAATTCTGGCTAGTGTGGTTATCGTGGGTTACGCACTGTCTATTATTACCGAATATATTTTAAGTAAAAACGATATTGAAGAATTAAAGCACAAAAAAATGCAAAGACGTATTGATAGTTTTACCGACCATATTGTTATTTGCGGATATGGAAGAAATGGCAAACAGGCGGCCAGCAAGCTAAGGGCTTACAATAAACAGTTTGTTGTTATCGAAAAAAATAAAGAGATGGAAGAGCGCCTACAGCTTGATGGAGTGCCATATGTTATTGGAAACGCCAATGAAGATGAGGTGTTAACCATGGCTGGTGTTAATCGTGCTTCGTGCTTTATTTCAGCACTCCCTAATGATGCCGATAATTTGTTCGTTGTGCTTTCTGCCAGGCAACTTAACAAGTCAATAAACATTATAAGTCGTGCATCAAACGAGTCGTCCTACGAAAAATTAAAATTTGCAGGAGCCAACAACGTTATTTTGCCCGATAAAATAGGAGGCGACCACATGGCCTCACTGGTTGTTGTTCCTGGTTTGATGGAGTTTGTTGATAATCTATCTATTGTAGGCAAATCGAATATAAACATTGAAGAAGTCGCCGTTGAAAAACTTTATAATACCAACGAACTAAAAACCATTAAGGATTTAGACTTGCGAAAAAAAACAGGTTGTACCGTGATAGGCTTTAAAAATGAAAATGGAGAGTATATTGTCAACCCAGAAGCAGAATTACGCTTGGTACCCAATTCTAAAATAATTGTTTTAGGTAGGCCAGAGCAAATATTGGCACTAAACTCCGAATACAACATTGATTGATAAATGCCGATTTTAACAGCAGTAGTTTTATAAAACCATTTTTTTTTAGCATATTGCTGATTTTTAACGTAAATCTTTTAAATAAAAATTAATTAAAAAACATTTTATGAAGAAATATCTTCTATCAATTTTTACTTTAATACTTCCAATTTTAACCTACGCACAACAAACAACTTCTGAAAAAATCGACGAGATTTTTAAGGATTATACAGGTTGGTTTGTCGACGCCATTTTTTACGAAATTCCTTTTTCCGAGACCTATAAAATCCCTTGGGTTTTAATAGTGTTGATTGGTGGTGCTACTTATTTTACAATATATTTCAGGTTTGTTAACTTAAGACACTTTACAACAGGTATCCGAGTAGCTCGGGGCAAATATGAGGATATTGAAGAGCATGGAGCCGATACCTTGTATGGCGATTCAACACCAAACGAAGGCGAAGACCTTATTGAAACGGTAAGGAACGAAGGTGTTCATGGCGAGGTGTCTCACTTTCAGGCATTAACTGCGGCGTTGTCTGCAACGGTTGGTCTTGGTAATATTGCAGGAGTTGCTGTGGCATTGTCTATCGGAGGACCAGGAGCAACATTTTGGATGATAGTTGCAGGTTTTCTGGGGATGGCATCAAAATTTGCCGAGTGTACTCTTGGAGTTAAATATAGAGATGTTGGCGAAGATGGAACCATTTATGGAGGCCCTATGTATTACTTAACAAAAGGGTTGAAAGAGAAAAAGATGGGAGGTCTTGGAAAAGTGCTTGCTATCTTGTTTTCAATTTTTGTTGTTGGAGGATCGTTTGGTGGCGGAAATATGTTTCAGGCCAATCAAGCGGCTGCCCAATTTGTTAAGTTATTTGAATTGGACACCAACGGAAACTCAGGGCTTTACTTTGGGATTGCTTTAGCTGCTTTGGTTGCTGTTGTAATTATTGGCGGCATTAAACGTATAGCAAAGGTTACGGAAAAAATCGTTCCGTTTATGGCTGTAATCTATGTATTAGCTGGTATTATAATATTAGGCGCTAATTTCTCGCTTATCGATGATGCTTTCGCACTTATTTATGAAGGGGCATTTTCAGGACTTGGTATTGCTGGAGGATTAGTAGGTGTTATGATACAAGGTATTAGAAGAGGTGCTTTTTCTAACGAGGCTGGAGTTGGTAGTGCTGCCATTGCCCACTCGGCTGTAAGAACAAGATATCCTGCCAGTGAGGGTATTGTGGCATTAATAGGCCCTTTTGTTGACACTATTCTTATTTGTACTATGACCGCTTTGGTAATTGTAATTACTAATTTTGATGGTCAGTTTATGGAATATGGCGTGCCAATTAAAGAAGGTGTAGAGATTACCGTTACTGCTTTTGATACTGTTATTCCACATTTCTCAATCGTATTGACTATTGCGGTTATACTGTTTGCTTTTTCAACCATGATTTCTTGGTCTTATTACGGTATTCAAGGTTGGGTATATTTATTTGGAAGAGGAAAAGTTTCAGATTTAATCTACAAAATATTGTTTTCGCTATTTATAGTAATTGGAGCTTCAATTAGTTTAGGCGCGGTAATTGATTTTTCAGATGCCATGATTTTTGCCATGGTAGTTCCCAATATTATAGGGGTGGTTATGCTTTCTCCCGTTATTACAAAAGAGTTGAAACGATATATCAATGCTATAAATGTTAAGGAAGAAGCTTTGGATGAAGGCGCCGAAGACCTTAAAAAGCACATGTAGTAACTAACTAAATACTTTCTATGAAATCCCATTTCACGTTTACAAAAAAACAGCGAAATGGGATTTTTTTATTACTAGCGCTTATCATTATTTTACAATGTGTTTATTTTTTTGTCGATTTTCCTTCAAAAGCTATTCCGGTAAACCAAAAGACGCTATCGAAATATATTAAAGAAATCGATTCGCTCAAGCAAGCCAAAATAGAAGCGAACAGACCAAAAATTTATCCGTTTAACCCTAATTTTATAACCGATTTTAAAGGGTCAGCTTTAGGGATGAGCAATGAAGAGATTGATAGGTTGTTAGCGTTCAGAAAACAAGGCCAATGGGTAAACTCTGTGAAACAATTTCAGGAGGTCACTCAAGTTTCAGATTCTTTATTGGCGGTACTATCGCCTTATTTTAAGTTTCCGGAGTGGGTAACCAACCCGAAACCAAAATCAAAAGCCTTAACTTATCCAAGCACACCAAAAACATACGTCCAAAAACAGGATTTGAATACTGCAACGGCACAACAACTTCAAAAGGTAAATGGTGTTGGCGAAGTGCTTTCAGAACGTATTGTAAGATTTAGAAATAAACACAAGGGCGGTTTTGTTGCAGATGTTCAGCTTCAAGATGTATACGGCCTGAGCCCTGAAGTTATTGATAGAATAACTGAACAATTCACGGTAAAAACACCTGCTTCGGTTGAAAAAATAGACCTTAATACAGCTTCGGTCGCTCAATTGGTTACCGTACCGCATATCGATTACGATTTAGCAGCTCAAATTGTTGAACAACGGAAACTGCGTGAGGGCTTTAAATCCTTCGATGAATTAAAAAAAGTAAAAAACTTTCCTTCCGATAAAATCAAGATAATTGAATTATATTTGCACTTCGAAAAAGAAAAATAGATGAATAGTATGTACTTCACCGAAGAGCATGGTCTTTTTAGAAAAAGCCTTCAAGATTTTTTAACCAAAGAAGTGGTGCCCAACATTGAAACGTGGGAGAAAACCGGAAATATCGACCGTTCTATTTGGAAAAAATTTGGCGATATGGGCTTTTTTGGCATCAATTACCCTGAGGCTTACGGCGGTCTTAACTTAGATCTGTTTTATACCGTTATCCTTCTCGAGGAACTTCAAAAAATCAATTCTGGTGGTTTTGCGGCTGCTATTTGGGCTCATGTGTATTTAGCGATGACGCATTTAAACGCTGAAGGCAGTGAAGCCATCAAGCAAAACTATTTGGTACCAAGTATAGCCGGCGATAAAGTTGGATGTTTGTGCATTACTGAACCTTTTGGCGGGAGTGATGTTGCTGGTATGCGCACAACTGCTATAAAAGAGGGAAATAACTATGTAATAAATGGTTCTAAAACATTTATTACAAATGGTGTGGTTAGCGATTACTTGGTCGTTGCTGCTAAAACAAACCTAGAGTTGGGCAACAAGGGCATTAGTATATTTTTGATTGATAGAGATACTAAAGGGGTTTCGGCCACGAAATTGGATAAATTGGGGTGGCGCGCTTCCGATACAGGCGAAATCGCCTTTGATGATGTAACAATACCAGCCGAAAACTTAATGGGCGAAGAGGGGAAAGGCTTTTCGTATATTATGCAGCATTTTTCTTTAGAGCGTTTAATTATGGGCATCAACGCCCATGCTCGTGCCGAGTATGCTTTAGAGTATGCTTTGCAGTACATGAACGAACGCCATGCTTTTGGTAAATCTATTGATAAGTTTCAAGCATTGCGTCATACCGTTTCAGATTTATATACTGAAATGGAAGTGTGTAAAGCTTTTAATTATTCGGTGGCGTATAGATTAGACAGAGGCGAATATGTGGTAAAAGAAGCCACGATGTCTAAACTGAAATCGACCAAAATGGCCGATGAGGTGATTTATCAATGCCTGCAATTTCTAGGAGGTTATGGCTATATGGAAGATTATCCTATGGCACGCCTGTTCCGCGATAGCCGATTGGGACCAATAGGAGGTGGAACTTCAGAAATACTACGCGAAATACTAGCCAAAATAATTATAGATAAAAAAGCGTATAAGCCAGCGACTTAAGGTTTGTGTTAAGGTTTTTTTTGATTTTGTTTAGGGGCTAGGTTAGTAAGCCTCACAAATAGAAATCCGTTACGACTTAAAAAGCAGGCAATGGCGGTATCAAGCGATTACTCATAGCTATTTGTTGCGGTTGTTTTAATTTCAATTGTATCATTTTTAACTATTTGCTCTGGGGCTATTTCAAAATAATCGAAAAAATCAGAGTATTTTTTATTTCTCCAAATATCTCCTAAATGGCGGTGGCCAATATATACTTCAAATTTGGAATTTCCATTTTTATCGGTAATGGTTTTTTTTATTGTCGAACTAGCCATTATACCATACAAAGGCTGCCTTTCTATTGAAAGTTCAATCGAATCTCCAGCAAAAGGCATTCCAGTTATTGAATCCGTTACTCTAATTATTATTTCTTTTTTTTCGTTCCAGTTATAATAGTTCTCGAATTTCCAAAAGTCATGTAAGTTGAAAGACATAACCATTAGAAATGTCATTGATAAAAAAAGTCCAATCGTTTTTATCAGATTCTGTTTAACCATATATTTTTCTACAAGTAACCAACTCAGAGTTTGAAAAATAGCATTACTAGTAAAACCTAAAACTATAATATCATTTGCAAAACTAAAATTGGAAATAGGCATCCATAGCAGATATGAAGCAACCAAACCTAGAGAAGAAATCAAAAATCCAATGAGCACGCTTCTTAAAGACTCAATTTTGAAATAGAAATGTGCAATACACATATTTATTGTTCCAAAAGTTATAACTAAAGCATAGTCAGCAACTCCCATAAACATTATTCCAAACCAAGCTATTAAAATTACTAATACCATGTAGGTGATAAGCAGAAGAGAATAAAATGTGATTTTTCGATTTGTCATTTTCAAATAGCTACCAAATTATGCGATACATAGTTTTAATGGTTTGTATCCAACATTAAACAAATTTAGCTGAAATTTTCTACAAGTCAACTTCTGTTTTTAAGTCCTCCATTTTTTTTAAAAAATAATTGCGGATAACAAATTAGTTTTTATATTTGCAGCCTGAAAATTCTAAAAGAGAGGAGGTTAAGACACTATGTTAATAGTACCAGTAAAAGAAGGAGAAAATATAGATAGAGCGTTAAAGCGTTACAAGCGAAAGTTCGATAGAACCGGAACAAAACGTGCGTTGCAGTCTCGCAAGCAGTTTAACAAGCCTTCCGTTGTACGTAGAGCTCAAATTCAAAAAGCACAGTACATCCAACAATTAAGAGATGCAGAAGAAGTATAGTGTAGCTTCTTTAAAATATCAGTTCAATCCCGCCTTGTGCGGGATTTTTTTGTGCTTATTTTTTTCATCGCACTGTTGTTTTAAATTAAAAGTTGCATGTTGGGTTATAAACTTTTAACTTTAACTTTTATCGCTTACTATGTCCTTAAAACCATTTACAGATTACCTAAAGTTAGAAAAAAACTATTCGGCTTTAACCGTTAAGGCTTACAAGGCCGATATCGAGGCGTTTTCGGAATTTATAAAAAATGAATATGCAACCAACTCCATTCAAAACGTCAGTTATCCGCAAATAAGAACATGGATTGTAAAATTGGTAGAAGGTGGTTTGAGCAACCGCAGTGTTAACCGAAAGATATCGGCGTTGAGCACCTACTATAAGTTTCTTTTGAAAGTGGGCGATATAAACCACAACCCTTTGGCGAAACACAGGGCGTTAAAAACCAGTAAAAAAGTACAGGTACCGTTTTCGGAAACTGAAGTTAAAAATGTGTTGGACGACCTAAACTTTGGTGATGATTTTGAAAGCGTGCGTAACAAGTTTATCATTGAATTGTTTTATTCAACGGGCATCCGTAGGATTGAATTGGTAGAACTCAAATTATCGAGTTTAGACCTTCAAAACAAAACGTTAAAAGTTTTAGGGAAACGAAATAAAGAACGTATTGTACCGTTATTGAATTCAGTAGTAAAAACAGCTTTTAATTATTTGGAAACCCGAAATAATTTGCCAAGTATTTCAGATGAAAATAATTTATTTTTAACGAAAAAGGGCGTTAAAATATACGAAACACTTGTGTACAGAATAATAAATGATTATTTTAGTTTGGCATCTTCAAAAGTGAAAAAGAGTCCACACATACTAAGGCACTCTTTTGCAACACACTTACTCAACCAAGGTGCCGATTTAAATGCTGTTAAAGAACTTCTTGGGCATGCAAGTTTGGCTGCCACTCAAGTTTATACACACAATAGCATAGCCGAACTAAAAAAAGTACATGTAAAAGCACACCCTAGAAGTAAAAAATAACCCTTATATATTGTCTAACCAAAAAGAGTATTAGTATGAAAGTAAACACGCAATCAGTGAATTTCAATGCAGACCAGAAATTGATAAACTTTATCCAAAAGAAAATGGATAAATTAGACATGTTTTACGATAAAGTAATAAAATCAGATGTATTTTTAAAGGTTGAAAATACCAGCCAAAAAGAAAATAAAATCTTTGAGGCCAGAGTAAGTGTTCCGGGTGATAGTTTTGTAGTAAAAAAGCAGTGTAAAAGTTTTGAAGAGGGTACCGATATGGCAGTAGCGTCTTTAGAAAGACAGCTAAAAAAGCGAAAAGAAAAATTAAGAGCACATTTATAGTAAAATTTCTCGAAAAATGTTTTGAATAAAATAAAAAAGCTATACATTTGCAGTCCGTTAGAAATAACGGGCTTTTTTTTATGCTCAAAAAGTATAAAAAATGCCGATATAGCTCAGCTGGCTAGAGCAGCTGATTTGTAATCAGCAGGTCGTGGGTTCGAGTCCCTCTATCGGCTCAAGTTCTTTAAAAATATGAATTAAGTTAATTGGGGAGATACTCAAGCGGCCAACGAGGACAGACTGTAAATCTGTTGTTTTTTAACTTCGCAGGTTCGAATCCTGCTCTCCCCACATTAAACTTTTAAAAATTAAATATTGCGGGAGTAGCTCAGTTGGTAGAGCGTCAGCCTTCCAAGCTGAATGTCGCCGGTTCGAACCCGGTCTCCCGCTCAAATTAGTTTCAAATTTTTTTGTGGTTTTTGCTATAGGTGGAAAATGCAAGGTAAATTTGAAATCTTAAACCAAAAAACGCCGGTGTAGCTCAGGGGTAGAGCGTTTCCTTGGTAAGGAAGAGGTCACGAGTTCAAATCTCGTCATTGGCTCTATAATTAAAGGACTGAAAAAATTAGGATACACTAATATTATTATATAACTAAGATTAAAATTATTTTAAAAACATGGCAAAGGCAACTTTCGATCGTTCAAAACCACACTTAAATATTGGTACAATTGGACACGTAGATCACGGTAAAACAACTTTAACTGCTGCTATTACTAAAGTATTAGCTGATGCAGGTTTCTCAGAAGCAAGATCTTTCGATCAAATTGATAACGCACCAGAAGAAAAAGAAAGAGGTATTACAATTAATACTTCACACGTAGAATACCAAACTCAAAATCGTCACTATGCGCACGTTGACTGTCCAGGTCACGCCGATTACGTGAAGAACATGGTAACTGGTGCTGCTCAAATGGACGGTGCTATTTTAGTGGTAGCGGCTACTGATGGTCCTATGCCACAAACTCGTGAGCACATCCTTTTAGGGCGTCAAGTAGGTATTCCTCGTATTGTTGTTTTCTTGAACAAAGTAGATATGGTTGATGATGAGGAGTTATTAGAATTAGTAGACATGGAAGTTAGAGATTTATTGAACTTCTATGAGTACGATGGTGATAACGGTCCTGTAGTTTCTGGTTCTGCTTTAGGTGCACTTAACGGTGAGCAAAAATGGGTAGATACAGTTTTAGAATTGATGGAAGCTTGTGATAGCTGGATTGAAGAGCCAGTACGTGATATGGATAAGCCTTTCTTGATGCCTATCGAAGATGTATTCTCTATTACTGGTCGTGGTACTGTAGCAACTGGTCGTATTGAAACAGGTGTTGCTCAAACAGGTGACCCTGTAGAGATTGTAGGTATGGGTGCAGAGAAGTTAACTTCTACTATTACTGGTATTGAAATGTTCCGTCAAATTCTTGACAGAGGAGAAGCTGGTGATAACGCTGGTATCTTATTGAGAGGTATCGAGAAAACTCAAATTTCAAGAGGTATGGTTATTACTAAACCAGGTTCTGTAACACCTCACGCTAAATTTAAAGCAGAGGTTTATATCTTGAAAAAAGAAGAAGGTGGACGTCACACGCCATTCCATAACAACTACCGTCCTCAGTTCTATGTTCGTACGACTGACGTAACAGGAAACATTTCTCTTCCTGATGGAGTTGAGATGGTTATGCCTGGAGATAACTTAACTATCACTGTTGAATTAATCAACACTATCGCAATGAACGTAGGTTTACGTTTCGCAATCCGTGAAGGTGGTAGAACTGTAGGTGCAGGTCAGGTAACTGAAATCCTAGACTAATACAGTATTGAATAAATATTAAAGTTAAGGTATTTCGTTTATCCGGAATACCTTGACTTATATTTACGGGTTTAGCTCAGTTGGTAGAGCACTGGTCTCCAAAACCAGGTGTCGGGAGTTCGAGTCTCTCAACCCGTGCAATAATAAATTGAATGTTGTTTTTCAATTTATAAAATAAAAAATAAAATGGCTGGAATTGTAAACTATATAAAAGAATCGTTCGGAGAACTAAAAAATAATGTTACTTGGCCTACTTGGGCAGAGGGGCAAAGCTTAACAGTTTTAGTTGCCTTATTTTCTATTATATTTTCTCTTGCTATTTGGGGCGTAGATACTGTTTTCAGTAAAGTTATTGCAGCTTACTTTCAATGGATTAGTTAAAAATCACTAAAAGTAAAAAGAAAAATTTATGTCTGAAGTAAGTGAAAAAAAATGGTACGTTGTTCGTGCTGTTAGTGGTCAGGAAAATAAAATCAAAACCTATATCGAGAATGAAATTGCTCGATTAGGGATGCAAGATTATGTTGACCAAGTACTAGTGCCCACCGAGCGTGTGATACAAATCCGTAACGGAAAAAAAATACACAAAGAAAAAGTGTTTTTTCCAGGTTATATCATGATTCAAGCCAATTTAACTGGAGAAGTCCCGCACATCATAAGGTCTGTTACCAATGTTATTGGTTTCCTTGGTGAAACAAAAGGAGGAGATCCAGTGCCTTTAAGACAATCTGAAGTAAATAGAATGTTAGGCAAAGTAGATGAACTTGCTGTTGAAGAAACTGCCAATGTCGCTATTCCGTTTACAAAAGGAGAAACGGTTAAAGTAATCGACGGGCCATTCAATGGATTTGATGGTACTATCGAAAAAATAAATGAAGAAAAGCGTAAACTAGAAGTAATGGTTAAGATTTTTGGAAGAAAAACACCATTAGAGTTGAGTTATATGCAGGTTGAAAAAGTATAATAATTGTTACACTATATAAATTGATGCGTTTTTTGCTTCCAATTGAAAGCGTATCAAATTAAATTATTAAAAATGGCAAAAGAATTAGGTAAAGTAGTTAAGTTACAAGTTCGGGGAGGTGCTGCGAATCCGTCGCCACCGGTTGGACCCGCTTTAGGTGCTGCTGGAGTTAACATTATGGAGTTCTGTAAGCAATTTAATGCGAGAACCCAAGATAAAGCTGGTAAAGTATTACCGGTTGTTATCTCTGTTTATAAAGACAAGTCATTCGACTTCGTTATTAAAACTCCTCCAGCTGCAGTACAATTATTAGAAGCGGCCAAGGTGAAAAAAGGTTCAGGTGAACCAAACCGAAAAAAAGTAGCTAAAGTATCTTGGGACCAAATCAAAGCCATAGCAGAAGACAAAATGCAGGATTTAAATGCATTTGAAATAGGATCTGCTATGAAAATGGTTGCTGGTACTGCAAGATCGATGGGAATAACCGTAACAGGAAAATTTCCTTCTTAATCTATTAAAGCATTAAAAAATGGCAAGATTAACAAGAAAGCAAAAAGAGGCTTTAGCGAAGATTGAAAAAGGAAAGGTGTATTCATTAGATGAAGCATCTGCCTTAGTTAAAGAAATTACCAATACAAAGTTTGATGCATCAGTTGATATCGCTGTACGTTTGGGCGTAGATCCACGTAAAGCAAATCAAATGGTTAGAGGTGTTGTTTCACTTCCTCACGGTACTGGTAAAGACATGAAAGTATTAGCATTAGTAACACCAGATAAAGAAGCCGAAGCGAAAGAAGCTGGAGCAGATTACGTTGGTTTAGATGAGTACCTTGAAAAAATTAAAGGTGGTTGGACAGACGTTGATGTTATCGTTACTATGCCAAGTGTAATGGGTAAATTAGGTCCCTTAGGACGTGTGTTAGGTCCTCGTGGCTTAATGCCTAACCCAAAGACTGGTACAGTAACTATGGATGTTGCAAAAGCAGTTAGCGAAGTAAAAGCTGGTAAAATTGACTTTAAAGTTGATAAAACCGGAATTGTACACGCTGCTATTGGAAAAGCATCTTTCAGTGCTGATAAAATTGCGGGTAACGCAAATGAATTATTACAAACATTAATTAAATTAAAACCAACAACTGCAAAAGGCGTTTATGTTAAGAGCATTTTCATGTCTTCTACCATGAGCCCCAGTATAGCTGTTGATCCTAAAATTGGTTAATTTAAGTTAAAACTTTTATTATGACAAGAGAAGAAAAATCACAAGTAATTGAGGACTTAACTGCAGAATTAGCCGAAAGCGCAAATATTTATTTAACCGATATTTCAGGATTAAATGCAGGAGTAACCTCAGACTTACGTCGTGCCGCTTTTAAGGCCAATGTAAGAATGGCAGTTGTTAAAAACACATTGCTTGCTAAAGCTATGGAAGCTTCAGACAAAGAGTTTGAAGAACTTCCAACGGTTTTGAAAGGAAATACAACGGTAATGTATTCCGAAACAGGTAATGCACCAGCTAAGTTGATAAAGAACTTCCGTAAAAAATCTGAAAAGCCTCTATTAAAAGGAGCTTTTATTGAGGAAGCTATTTACATTGGTGACGAACAATTGGATGCTTTAGTTGAAATTAAATCTAAAGACGAGTTGTTAGGAGAAATTGTAGGATTATTACAATCTCCAGCCAAAAACGTTGTTTCTGCACTTAAATCGGGTGGAGGCACATTAGCTGGACTTATAAAAACACTATCTGAAAAAGAAGGATAGTATTAAGCAGTACGCACTTTATTACAATTATATTATTACAAAAATTTATTAAAACGGTAGAAAAATGGCAGATTTAAAAGATTTCGCAGAACAATTAGTTAACCTTACTGTAAAAGAAGTAAACGAGTTAGCAACTATATTAAAAGATGAGTATGGCATCGAACCTGCTGCAGCTGCAGCAGTAGCAGTTGCTGGTCCTGCTGGCGGTGGAGACGACGCTGGTGAAGAGCAAACTGAATTTGATGTAATCCTTAAAGCACCAGGTGGTTCTAAATTAGCTGTTGTAAAATTAGTTAAAGAATTAACTGGATTAGGATTAAAAGAAGCTAAAGGTTTAGTTGATGAAGCACCATCTCCAATCAAAGAAGGTGTAGCTAAAGATGAAGCTGAAGCTCTTAAAGCTCAATTAGAAGAGGCTGGAGCTGAGGTTGAGCTTAAGTAAGCTTAACAACTCAAAAACTTAAAGGTTTAGGTCTGGAGAGGTATCTCTAAGACCTAAACCATTTTGCGTATATAACAATTATATATGCTTTCACTATTTTTTTAATCAAAATTCCGTCCATTGATGTTATCAACACAAGCTGAAAGATTAAACTTCTCCTCTATTGTAAATAGAACGGAATATCCCGACTTTTTGGATATTCAGATTAAATCCTTCCAGGATTTTTTCCAATTAGAAACTAAATCTGAAGAAAGAGGTGATGAAGGGCTTTATAACACCTTCATGGAAAACTTTCCAATTACAGATTCACGTAATCAATTCGTATTAGAATTCTTAGATTACTTTGTAGATCCACCCAGATATGCCATTGAAGAGTGTATTGAAAGAGGACTTACTTACAGCGTTCCGCTAAAAGCAAGGTTAAAGTTGTACTGTACGGATCCTGAACATGAGGATTTCGAAACCATTGTTCAAGATGTGTACTTAGGAACCATACCTTACATGACGCCAAGCGGTACTTTTGTTATTAACGGTGCCGAGCGCGTAGTGGTATCGCAATTACACCGTTCGCCAGGGGTATTCTTCGGGCAATCGTTCCATGCTAACGGAACAAAATTATATTCAGCAAGGGTTATTCCATTCAAAGGATCATGGATTGAGTTTGCTACAGATATTAACCAGGTAATGTATGCTTACATTGATAGAAAGAAAAAGTTACCGGTTACAACGCTTTTCCGCGCTATTGGTTTTGAGCGTGATAAAGATATCTTAGAAATTTTTGATTTAGCCGAAGAAGTTAAAGTATCAAAAACTGGATTAAAAAAATACTTAGGAAGAAAATTAGCGGCCCGTGTACTTAACACATGGCACGAAGATTTTGTTGATGAAGATACTGGTGAAGTAGTATCTATCGAGCGTAACGAAATTGTATTGGACCGTGATACGGTTTTAGATAAAGACAACATTCTTGAAATCGTTGATGCCGATGTAAAAACTATTCTTTTACATAAGGAATCTAACGAGCAAGGTGATTACGCGATTATTCACAACACGCTTCAAAAAGACCCAACAAACTCAGAAAAGGAGGCTGTTGAGCATATTTATAGACAATTACGTAATGCCGAGCCGCCAGATGAAGAAACGGCACGTGGTATTATAGATAAATTATTCTTTAGTGACCAACGTTATTCTTTAGGTGAAGTAGGTCGTTATAGAATGAACAAAAAATTACAGTTGGATATTGGAATGGATAAGCAAGTGCTTACCAAAGAAGATATCATTACCATCATTAAATACTTAATTGAGCTTATTAACTCTAAAGCAGAAATTGATGATATTGATCACCTTTCAAACCGTCGTGTACGTACAGTAGGTGAGCAGTTATCCTCTCAGTTTGGTGTTGGTTTAGCTCGTATGGCACGTACCATACGTGAGCGAATGAACGTTCGTGATAACGAGGTGTTTACACCAATCGATTTGATTAATGCGAAGACATTATCTTCTGTAATCAACTCGTTCTTTGGTACGAATCAATTATCTCAGTTTATGGATCAAACCAATCCGTTGGCCGAGATTACTCATAAACGTCGTTTATCAGCACTTGGACCTGGAGGTCTTTCAAGAGAAAGAGCAGGTTTCGAGGTACGTGACGTTCACTACACGCACTACGGACGTTTATGTCCTATTGAAACACCTGAGGGGCCAAACATTGGTTTGATTTCTTCACTTTCAGTATATGCGAAAGTGAATTCAATGGGATTCATTGAAACACCTTACAGGAAAGTAGAAGATGGTGTTGTAGATATTAAAAATGAACCAACATATTTAAGTGCAGAGGAAGAGGAAGAAAAACTAATTGCACAAGCAACTGTTAAAGTTGATGATGACGGTAAAATTCTTCATGATAAAGTAATTGCACGTATGGAAGGTGACTTCCCGGTAATCGATCCTAAAGAGATTCATTACACAGATGTGGCACCAAACCAGATTTCGTCAATTTCAGCGTCATTAATTCCGTTCTTGGAACATGATGATGCGAACCGTGCATTGATGGGATCAAACATGATGCGTCAAGCGGTTCCATTATTACGTCCGCAATCTCCAATTGTAGGTACCGGACTTGAGCGTCAAGTAGCGTCAGATTCCCGTGTATTGGTTAATGCAGAGGGTAGTGGTGTTGTTGAGTATGTTGATTCAAAAGAAATCAAAATTAAATATGACCGTACTGAAGATGAAGCTAAAGTAAGTTTCGATACCGATATCAAAACTTATCAATTGGTGAAATTCAGAAAAACCAACCAAGGTACCAGTATCAACTTAAAGCCTATCGTTAAAAAAGGCGATAAGGTTAAAAAAGGCCAGGTGCTTTGTGAAGGTTATGCTACGCAACAGGGCGAATTAGCGCTTGGTAGAAATATGAAAGTAGCCTTTATGCCTTGGAAAGGATATAACTTTGAGGATGCGATTGTAATTTCTGAAAAAGTAGTACGCGAAGATATTTTCACGTCAATTCACATTGATGAATATTCACTTGAGGTTAGAGATACCAAGCTTGGTAACGAAGAGTTAACTAACGATATTCCTAATGTTTCTGAAGAAGCCACAAAAGACTTAGATGAACATGGTATGATTCGCGTTGGTGCTGAAGTGAAGCCTGGTGATATCTTAATTGGTAAGATTACACCTAAAGGAGAATCTGATCCTACACCGGAAGAAAAATTATTACGTGCTATTTTTGGTGATAAAGCTGGTGATGTAAAAGATGCATCGTTAAAAGCGTCGCCTTCATTAAATGGTGTAGTAATTGAGAAGAAATTATTCGCCAGAGCGGTAAAAGATAAACGTAAAAGAGCGCAGGATAAAGACGATATTTTAGCTCTTGAAGCACAGTACGACAGAAAGTTTGATGAATTAAAAGACATTTTAGTTGAAAAACTTTTTGCTATCGTAAACGGAAAAACGGCGCAAGGTATTTTTAACGATTTAGGTGAAGAGGTGTTACCAAAAGGTAAAAAGTTCACTTTAAAAATGTTAAATGCCGTTGATGACTATGCACACTTGGTATCTGGAAAATGGACTACCGATGACCATACGAATCAATTAGTGGCCGATTTAATCCACAATTATAAAATTAAGGAAAACGACTTACAAGGGGCATTGCGCCGCGAAAAGTTTACCATTTCTGTTGGTGATGAATTGCCATCTGGAATTATAAAATTAGCGAAAGTTTACATTGCTAAAAAACGTAAACTTAAAGTAGGTGATAAAATGGCAGGACGCCACGGTAACAAAGGTATCGTTGCCCGTATTGTTCGTCAGGAAGATATGCCTTTCTTAGAAGACGGAACACCAGTTGATATTGTATTGAACCCACTTGGTGTACCATCGCGTATGAACATTGGTCAGATTTACGAAACGGTATTAGGTTGGGCCGGGCAAAAATTAGGTCGTAAGTACGCTACGCCTATTTTTGATGGTGCTAATATCGATCAAATCAATGCCCTTACTGATGAGGCTGGAATTCCAAGATATGGCCATACCTATCTTTATGATGGTGGAACTGGTGAGCGTTTCGATCAACCTGCAACAGTAGGTGTGATTTACATGCTGAAATTAGGACACATGGTTGATGATAAAATGCACGCACGTTCTATTGGACCTTACTCATTAATTACACAACAACCATTGGGAGGTAAAGCCCAGTTTGGAGGTCAGCGTTTTGGTGAGATGGAAGTTTGGGCACTTGAGGCTTATGGTGCATCAAGTACCTTACGTGAGATTTTAACTGTAAAATCCGATGACGTTATTGGTCGAGCTAAAACATATGAGAGTATTGTTAAAGGTGAACCAATGCCAGATCCAGGATTGCCAGAATCTTTCAACGTATTAATGCATGAATTGAAAGGTTTAGGTTTGGATATCAGGTTAGAGGAGTAAAATATAGTTTACAGTTACAGTGTCCAGCTAGTAGTTTAAACTAAATACTAAATACTGAATACTGAGACTGAGACTGAAAACTTAAGAAAATGGCAAGAAAACAAGATAAAAATACAGTAAAGAGGTTTAATAAAATCTCAATTGGTCTAGCATCACCAGAGTCTATTTTGGCAGAGTCTAGAGGTGAAGTTTTAAAACCAGAGACTATCAATTACCGTACACACAAACCAGAGCGTGATGGTTTGTTTTGCGAGCGTATATTTGGTCCTGTAAAGGATTACGAATGTGCCTGTGGTAAGTATAAAAGAATTCGATATAAAGGTATTGTTTGTGACCGTTGTGGCGTTGAGGTAACCGAAAAGAAAGTACGTAGAGATAGGGTAGGACACATTAATTTGGTAGTTCCTGTTGCCCATATTTGGTACTTCCGCTCTTTACCCAACAAAATAGGATATTTATTGGGCTTACCATCCAAAAAGTTGGATATGATTATTTACTACGAGCGTTACGTAGTCATCCAGCCTGGTATTGCTAAAAATGAAGAAGGCGAACCATTACAAAAAATGGATTTCCTTACCGAAGAGGAATACTTGAATGTTCTAGAGTCACTGCCACAAGACAACCAATATTTAGACGATTCAGACCCTAACAAGTTCTTAGCTAAAATGGGTGCTGAGTGTTTAATTGAATTATTGGGAAGAATAGATTTAGAATCATTGTCGTACGAGTTACGCCATAAAGCCAATACCGAAACGTCTAAACAACGTAAAACAGAAGCGTTGAAACGTTTACAAGTTGTTGAAGCTTTACGTGAATCTAACCAAAATAGAGAAAATCGTCCGGAGTGGATGATTATGAAGGTTATTCCAATCATTCCACCAGAATTACGTCCGTTAGTGCCGCTTGATGGTGGTCGTTTTGCGACTTCAGATTTAAATGATTTATACCGTCGTGTAATTATCCGTAACAATCGTCTTAAGAGATTGGTTGAAATTAAAGCACCTGAAGTAATTTTACGTAACGAAAAACGTATGCTTCAGGAGTCCGTGGATTCTTTATTTGACAACACGCGTAAATCATCTGCAGTAAAAACCGATTCTAATAGACCATTAAAATCATTATCCGATTCATTAAAAGGTAAGCAAGGGCGTTTCCGTCAAAACTTACTTGGTAAACGTGTTGATTATTCGGCTCGTTCGGTAATTGTTGTTGGTCCAGAATTAAAATTACACGAATGCGGATTGCCAAAAAACATGGCAGCCGAACTTTATAAGCCTTTTGTAATTAGAAAATTAATTGAAAGAGGTATCGTAAAAACGGTAAAATCTGCTAAGAAAATTATAGATAAAAGAGAGCCAGTGGTTTGGGATATCTTGGAGAATGTTCTTAAAGGGCATCCGGTATTGCTAAACCGTGCTCCTACGCTTCACCGTTTAGGTATTCAAGCCTTCCAACCTAAGTTAATCGAGGGGAAAGCGATTCAGTTACACCCATTGGTGTGTACTGCATTTAATGCCGATTTCGATGGTGACCAGATGGCAGTTCACTTACCACTTGGACCAGAAGCTATTTTGGAATGCCAGCTATTAATGTTGGCTTCCCATAATATCTTAAACCCAGCAAATGGTTCGCCGGTAACGGTTCCTTCCCAAGATATGGTGCTTGGCCTTTACTACATGACTAAAGAGCGTAAGTCTACACCTGAAGTACCAATTAAAGGAGAAGGTTTAACGTTCTATTCTCCTGAAGAAGTAGAAATTGCTTTTAACGAGAAGAGAGTAGACTTGAATGCGGGTATCAAAGTAAGAACGCTTGATATCAATGAGGAAGGTAAGTTAGACCGAATGATTGTTGAAACTACAGTAGGTCGCGTGTTGTTTAACCAACATGTACCTCAAGCAGCAGGTTTCATCAACAAAGTATTGACCAAAAAATCATTACGAGATATTATTGGTGATATTTTAAAGGTAACTTCGGTTCCAGAAACAGCAGATTTCTTGGATGCAATTAGAACCTTAGGTTTCAAATTCGCCTTCCAAGGTGGTCTTTCATTCAGTTTAGGTGATATTATTATTCCACCTGAAAAGCAAGATATGATTGATAAAGCCAATGGATTGGTTGACGGTATTACTGGAAACTATAACATGGGACTTATCACTAATAACGAGCGTTACAACCAAGTTATTGATATTTGGACTTCGACAAATGCTGAATTGACCGAGTTGTCAATGAAACGTATTCGTGAAGACCAACAAGGCTTTAACTCGGTGTTTATGATGCTTGATTCCGGTGCTCGTGGATCTAAAGAACAGATTCGTCAGCTTACTGGTATGCGTGGTTTGATGGCAAAACCAAAAAAATCCAATGCCGGTGGTGGAGAGATTATTGAAAACCCAATTCTTTCAAACTTTAAAGAAGGGCTTTCAATTTTAGAGTACTTTATTTCAACGCACGGTGCACGTAAAGGTCTTGCCGATACCGCACTTAAAACTGCCGATGCAGGTTACTTAACGCGTCGTCTGGTTGATGTATCCCAAGATGTAATTATCAATACAGAAGATTGTGGTACCTTAAGGGGGGTTGAAGTTGAGCCACTGAAGAAGAATGATGAAGTTGTTGAAACCTTACAAGAACGTATTGTAGGTCGTGTATCATTAAACGACGTATACAATCCTGTAACAGACGAATTATTGGTTTCTGCAGGTGAGTTAATTAACGATAAAATAGCTAAGACTATACAAGAATCGCCACTTGAAAGAGTGGAAGTGCGTTCACCTTTAACTTGTGAAGCCTTACAAGGTATTTGTGCTAAGTGTTATGGTCGAAACCTTGCTACTGGTAAAATGGTACAACGTGGAGAGGCTGTAGGTGTGGTTGCCGCTCAATCTATTGGTGAGCCTGGTACACAGCTTACACTGCGTACATTCCACGTGGGTGGTATTGCTGGAAACATTTCAGAGGACAACAAGTTGGTTGTTAAGTTTGATGGTGTAGCCGAAATAGAAGACCTAAAAACAGTTAAAGGAAAAGATTCTGAAGGAAACGAAGTAGATATTGTTATTTCTAGAACCTCAGAGCTTAAACTTGTTGATAAGAAAACAGGAATTGTTTTAAGTAATAATAACATTCCTTATGGTTCTAACTTGCACATTAAAAATGGTCAAGAATTATCTAAAGGCGATGTTGTTTGTACTTGGGACCCTTATAACGGTGTAATTATTTCAGAATTTGCTGGTAAAGTAAAATATGAAAACATCGAGCAAGGTGTAACCTACCAAGTGGAAATAGATGAGCAAACAGGTTTCCAAGAAAAAGTAATTTCGGAATCCAGAAACAAAAAACTAATCCCGACACTTCATATCGAAGATAGTAAAGGGGAAACCATCCGTTCGTATAACTTACCGGTTGGCTCTCACTTAATGATTGATGATAACGAGAAAATTAGTGTTGGTAAAGTATTGGTAAAGATACCGCGTAAGTCTGCAAAAGCAGGTGATATTACTGGTGGTCTTCCTCGTGTAACCGAGTTGTTCGAAGCACGTAATCCATCTAACCCTGCTGTTGTTAGCGAGATTGATGGTGTGGTATCGTTCGGTAAGATTAAACGTGGTAACAGAGAGATTATCGTTGAGTCTAAATTAGGTGAAATCAAAAAGTACTTGGTTAAACTTTCAAATCAAATTCTTGTTCAAGAAAATGATTACGTTAAAGCAGGTATGCCACTTTCTGATGGTTCAATTACACCTAATGATATTCTTGATATTAAAGGACCTTCTGCAGTACAACAATATTTAGTAAACGAAGTACAAGAAGTTTACCGTTTGCAAGGTGTGAAAATTAACGATAAACACTTTGAGGTTGTTGTAAGACAGATGATGCGTAAGGTTAGAATTATCGACTCGGGCGACACTATCTTCTTAGAAGATCAATTAGCGCATAAAGCTGATTTCATCAAGGAAAATGACGATATTTTTGGAATGAAAGTTGTCGAGGACGCTGGAGATTCTGACAACCTTAAAGCTGGACAGATTATATCGCCACGTGAGTTAAGAGATGAAAACTCTATTTTACGTAGGGAAGACAAACAACTTGTTGTAGCAAGAGATGCTAAACCGGCAACTGCAACACCAATATTGCAGGGTATTACAAGAGCGTCGTTACAAACTAAGTCGTTTATTTCTGCGGCATCGTTCCAGGAAACAACTAAAGTACTTAATGAAGCAGCAGTAGCTGGTAAAGTAGATACTTTAGAAGGCCTAAAAGAAAATGTAATTGTTGGACATAGAATCCCAGCAGGTACTGGTATGAGAAGTTATTCTGATATCATAGTAGGCTCAAAAGAAGAGTTTGATGAAATGATGCAGGTAAAACAAGAGTTAAATTATAACTAATGAACAAAATCAATCCCGCACTAAGCGGGATTGATTTTTTATAACCCATAAAAATCATGGCAGACGAAAAAGAAAAACAAAAACAAGGACAAATTAATATCGAGTTGGATGAAAAAGTAGCAGAGGGAACCTATTCCAATTTAGCTATTATAAACCATTCTGTATCTGAATTTGTTGTTGACTTTGTAAATATCATGCCAGGTGTACCCAAGAATAAAGTAAAGTCTAGAATAATATTGACACCACAACACGCCAAGCGTTTATTAAAAGCATTGGGTGATAATGTGGCTAGATTTGAAAATGCACATGGTGAAATTAAAGATTACGAGCAACCGCCAATACCATTGAATTTTGGACCAACCGGCCAAGCTTAAAAGTTATAAAGTCTCTGTTTTTTTACAGGGACTTTTTTCTTAGAGTTCGCTGTGTTCTAACTTTCTATTTAAATGAAATTTTAAAGCGCCAGAAGGACAACGGTTTACTTGCTTTTGTATGCTATCGGGCGATGCGTCATTGATATCTACCCAAGGGATAACCGAATTCATAAAAACCTCAGAAAGGTCTTTAATACATCTTCCGGAAAGCGAACAGAGACTGGGGTCGTACGTTACAGTAATTTCTTTATTACTGAACTCTTTAGCATTAATTTCCATAGTTAAATCAATTTGGGGTCGATCTAGTTGGTACTTCAAGTTAAAAATAGCTTCAAGTTTTAGATCAAAAAAATCGGTCAAAAATTAAAAAATGGTTAAAAGTATAGATGAGATGAATTATGGTTAGTTTTAATCAAATTCTGATACAAAATGAAATTTTAAACTAGGGTATTTTTGTTGGCTCATTTGAAGTGAAAACGGCGAATCTGCCAAAAACACCAATTGCCCACGTTTGTCTTTTGCCAAAAAACGTTGTTTAACCCTCAAAAAATCTTTAAATTCTTCACTTTTTTCATCTTCGGTTTCAATCCAACAAGCTTTATAAACGTTCAGGTTTTCATAAGTACATTTGGCACCGTATTCGTGCTCCAATCGGTATTGAATCACTTCATATTGTAGTGCGCCAACCGTACCAATTACTTTGCGACCGTTAAGATCAAGGGTGAATAATTGCGCAACACCTTCGTCCATTAACTGGTCAATACCTTTGTAGAGTTGTTTTGACTTTAATGGATCGGCATTATTGATATATCTAAAATGTTCTGGCGAAAAACTAGGAATGCCTTTATAGTTTATCTCTTCACCCTCGGTTAAAGTGTCGCCAATTTTAAAGTTACCAGTATCGTGCAAGCCTACAATGTCACCAGGGTAGGACACATCAACAATTTCCTTTTTTTCAGCAAAAAATGCATTGGGACTCGAAAATTTTAGTTTTTTGTTGTGTCTAACGTGCAAGTATGGTTTATTTCTCTCAAACTTACCGGACACTATTTTTATGAAGGCTAAGCGGTCTCTATGGTTGGGGTCCATATTGGCATGAATTTTAAAAACAAACCCGGTAAATTTGTCCTCGTTGGGTTCAACCAACCGCTCTTCACTTTGCTTGGGCCTAGGTTTTGGTGCAATTTCAATAAAACAATCCAAAAGTTCGCGAACACCAAAATTATTTAATGCCGAACCAAAAAACACAGGTTGTTGCTTACCATGTAAATATTCATCTTTATTAAAATCAGGATAAATGCCTTCAACCAATTCAATTTCTTCCCTTAAGGTATTGGCAGCTTTTTCACCAACCAAGCCATCTAATTCTGGCGAGGCCAAATCTGAAATTTCAATGGTTTCTTCAATATTCTTTCGGCTATCGCCGCTAAACAAATTAACGTTTTTCTCCCAAAGATTATAAATGCCTTTAAAATCGTATCCCATACCAATGGGATAACTCAAGGGTACTACTTTTAGTCCTAGTTTTTGCTCAATTTCATCCAGAAGGTCGAAGGCATCTTTTCCTTCTCGGTCTAATTTATTGATGAAAACAATCATGGGAATGTTGCGCATACGGCAAACTTCAACCAGTTTTTCGGTTTGTTCCTCTACACCTTTTGCAACGTCTATTACTACAATTACACTATCAACTGCGGTTAAAGTTCTAAAGGTGTCTTCAGCAAAATCTTTGTGTCCGGGGGTGTCGAGGATGTTTATTTTTATGCCGTTATATTCAAAAGCCAAAACAGAGGTAGCTACCGAAATACCACGCTGGCGCTCAATTTCCATAAAGTCACTGGTTGCCCCTTTTTTAATTTTATTGCTCTTTACGGCACCTGCTTCTTGAATGGCACCACCAAAAAGCAGTAATTTTTCAGTCAGGGTAGTTTTACCCGCATCAGGGTGCGAAATGATACCAAAAGTTCTTCTGCGTTGTATTTCTTTTAAAAAGCTCATAACTGTTTTTGCAAATGGGTTGCAAAGATACTATTTCTTGTTCATTAAGAAATATAACTTATACTATCATTTCATTTTTCTATTTAGAAATAGGTGTTTTATAAATTTACTTGGTATTTTTGTTAGACTATGATAGAAGAAAAAGTAATTTTAGTTAACGAAAAAGACGAACAACTTGGTTTAATGCCAAAGATGGAAGCGCACGAAAAAGCATTGCTTCACCGCGCGTTTTCGGTTTTTGTTTTTAATGATGAAAACGAATTGATGGTTCAGCAACGGGCATTGCATAAATACCATACACCCGGTTTGTGGACCAATACCTGCTGTAGTCACCAACGGGAAGGCGAAAGCAACATTGAAGCCGGCAAACGCCGCTTAATGGAAGAAATGGGCTTTGTAACCGAACTGCAGGAATCCATATCGTTTATCTATAAAGCACCTTTTGAAAATGGGTTGACAGAACACGAATACGACCATATTTTATTGGGTAAATACAATGGCGAACCTAATATCAATCCCGATGAAGTGGCTAGTTGGAAATGGATGTCTTTAGAGGATATTAAGGCTGATATAACCAAAAACCCCGATGCTTACACAGCGTGGTTTAAAGTGATTTTTGATAAATTCTACGAACACATAAACATTAAATCATGAAAGTTACAGTGAGTAGAAAGGCACATTTTAATGCCGCACATAGGCTTTACAGACCAGATTGGAGCCATGAAAAGAACGACGATGTTTTCGGTAAATGTAACAACCCTAATTTTCATGGGCATAACTACGAACTTATTGTGAGTGTAACTGGCCCTATAGATGAGGAAACAGGTTATGTTATCGATATGAAAATTTTAAAGGATATCATTAAAAGTGAAGTTGAAGATGCCTTCGACCACAAGAATTTAAACTTAGAAGTTCCAGAATTTAAAACCTTAAACCCAACGGCCGAAAACATAGCTGTAGTGATTTACAACAAAATAAAGCCCAAGTTAGAGCAAGAACTGGAACTTGAAATAACATTATACGAAACCCCCCGAAATTATGTTTCTTTTTCGGGAAAATCATAAAACCCTATTATGTCCAACCAATTATACCCTCTTAAATTTCACCCCATATTGAAAGATAAAATTTGGGGTGGACAAAAATTAAAAAACCTTCTTAACAAAAAATCAAATTTGCCCAACATTGGCGAAAGTTGGGAAATAAGTGATGTAGAAGGTGATACCTCTGTAGTAAGCAATGGCGAACTTAAAGGAAAATCGCTGAAGCAATTGCTGGAAACATTTCAGTCTGATTTAATAGGTAAAAAAAACTATAAAATTTTTGGTGATAAATTTCCGCTTTTAATAAAGTTTATCGATGCCAAACAAGACCTATCCATTCAATTGCACCCTAACGATGAGTTAGCGGCAAAACGCCATAATTCTTTTGGAAAAACTGAAATGTGGTATGTTTTTCAGGCTGATGACGACGCAAACTTAATAGTAGGTTTCAACCAAAAGATAACTCCAGAAAAATATTTAAAGCACCTAGAAAATAAGACTTTAACTAAAATCTTGAATTTTGACAAGGTAAAAACAGGCGATACCTATTTCATTGAAGTTGGACGTGTACATGCTATTGGTGCCGGGGTTATGGTTGCTGAAATACAACAAACAAGTGATATAACGTATCGCGTTTACGATTGGGACCGTGTGGATGATCAGGGTAACGAACGCGAGCTCCACAACGACTTGGCTATTGATGCCATTGATTTTAATATGGCTGATAATTTTAGGGTCAACTATTCTAAAACACCAAACCAATCTAATGAGATGGTGAGTTGCCCTTATTTTACAACAAGTTATTTAGAGGTTTCAGAAAAGCTCAATAAGCAAAACACACAAGACTCATTTTACATTTATATGTGTGTTGATGGAGAGGCTACACTATCAGCAAATGGTATTTCAGAGCATCTGGTAAAAGGCGAAACCTTATTACTCCCGGCAGGAATAAAAAATTACTCCATTGAAGCAAAATATGCTAAGCTGTTGGAAGTTTATGTGTGATTTTCTTGAATGTAATTATTAAGTTAAATCGCAATATTCCTGTTAATTAATTACCTATTTTTGCGTAAATTTTAAACAATATAAAAATGGCAAATGTTAGAGACCTAAAAAAAGATATCAACTATGTGTTAGGTGATATTATAGAAAGCGTGTATGTTTGGGAATACTCAAATACAGATAAAGGTGTTGAGAAAAGTGGAGCGATTATAGATGAGGCAATTGAAACTTTTGATGAATTGATGGCAAAGGTTAATGCTAAAAACATCGAAAACCCAAAGGCCCACTTTGATGGTGTGAGAAACGAACTGGAAGAAAAAGGAAACGCTTTAATTGAAAAAATAAATAAGCTATAATTTTTTTAACGGATTGCTTGCAGATTTAATTTTTGAGATTATATTTGCACCCGTTAAATAAGCCGATATAGCTCAGCTGGCTAGAGCAGCTGATTTGTAATCAGCAGGTCGTGGGTTCGAGTCCCTCTATCGGCTCTACACAAAAACGCCTTTCAATCGAAAGGCGTTTTTTGTTGCTATTATTTTGTGCTTTCTTCTTCCTCTTTTATCTGTTTGATAAACGCATCCAATTCTTTACCGTATTTTGATGCCTTAACTTTAGGTGTAAGCGAGTTGTTAATGGTGTCCAATAAACTTAATTTCGCATTGTAGATTTCACTAAGTGCCAAATAGGGGGCTACCTCGCTATCTTTGTTGTTAATGGCAAAATTAACGGTGTAAAGGTATTTGCGTTTTAAAATGCTGTTGGCTTCTTTTTTTAGCGAATCGATTTTGGCCGTGTCGCCCGCTTTTTCAGCTTCAAAACTTTCTTTTATCAAGTCAAGGTTTCTATTGTTTATTTGGGTTATGGTCTTGTTATATTCTTCAAAAACCTTTTGTTGTTTCGATCCTTTAATTTTAGCGTCAAAAACAAAGTTTTTTAATGTCGTGTTTATTTCAGTAGTACCTTTATCTGCAAAAAATACTATTCTGTCTTCAATGGCACTGTTTTTATCCAGATATAAAAAGAAAACTTGTGGACTTTCAATGGGACTGTGTAATTCAAATACAGAGTTACCGTTTATAGCTACAGAGTCTAAAGTAACCAAGCTGGTGTCTTTTACCTTTTTAAGGTAAACAACTCCTTTTTTTAGGTCTTTGATGCTACCTTTTACAATTAAGTTGTTTTTTTCGTTACTGCAAGCCATTATTAACAAGGCAAGAAGTAGAGTTGAAATTTTTCTCATGGAGTGAATAATTTTTAAAGAAGGCAAATATCTTATAATTATATATTAAAAGCTAATGGCTTCACGATATTTTAAAGTGTTAAAAAAGTGCAAAAAATGTATTCTTTTATAATTTGGCATGAGTATTGCTTAATTGTTTGCAGATACATTCTAGTATATAGTTTATTGAGTAGTTACTTTAAACTTCAGAATTGTATTTCATATTTTGGTTGGTTAGTTAGTAAAAGAGCACCTTTTTTTGGGTGCTTTTTTAATGTTTGAAGGTTTATTTTTAAACACTTCAGGTTTTTAAAATCATGTATTTCATCGATTAAAGTGATTATTTTGTCAATAAATGTTAAAATTTAATGTATTTCATCGATTTTAAATGTTTTTTATCGGTCAGATATGTTTAATAATTATATCTTTGGAGTGTACTAAATAACACACTTTTTAGTTCAATGGATTAATTAATTAATATTTGCATTATGTTGTTGATACGGAGACCCCAAATCTAACATCATAATATAAAAAGCAAATTGAAGAGGCCGGGTTTGAGGGAACCCGGCTTTTTTTATGCAATAATCCGAAATGTGAGATTAATGCGTTTGCCAATAGGTTTTTTAGTTTTTGGAATTTGATGTAGCCAATTGCGCTGTGTAGCACCTTTCATAAGTAATAAACTGCCATGCTCCAGTTTAATTTTAGTTTTCAATGTTTTATCTGTTTTATGCTTTAAGTGGAAAATGCGTTCTTCACCCAAAGAAACAGAAGCTATAATAGGATTTAAACCAAGTTCCTTTTCGTTATCGGCATGCCAGCCATTGCTGTCTTGGCCGTTTCGGTATAAATTTGCCAAACAACTCGTAAACTTTATTTTTAGCTCGTTTTCTAGAATTTGCTTTATTAGCAATAAATGCCCTCCAAACGGTTTGGGTCGCATTTTAATATTGCTATATCCGTATGGTTTATCGTTGTCTGCAAAAAATGCGGTAAGTCTTGGTTGGGCATAAGTCTTTCCAAAAACGGTAATGTTATCTTGCCGCCATTCAATTTCGGCCATTAGGTTTTTAAAACAAGTGTCTGCTTCTCTATTGCTAAAAAAATTAGGAAAGTAAAGTACTTCGGCATCTTTTAAGTTCAAATTAATTTTAGATGTCTGCCGCATTGTCTTTTATTTTCTAAATTAGCGTAATTTAATTTTAAAATGAAGCATACGTTAAGGTTTTTGTTATTGTTTTTTATTACCAATGTTGCGGCACAATTGCCCGAGGGTTTTGTTTATGTTAGGGATTATATACCAGATTTAGATGTTGAATTGCGTTATTATGGTTCTAATAATTTTGTAGGAAAACCTATTGATGGCTATCATGCCAATACATTAATTCTTACCCAAGCGGCAACTCAAGCCCTAAAGCATGTGCACGAGGCGTTGCAGGAGCAAAACTTGTGTTTAAAAATATATGACGGCTACAGGCCCCAGCGGGCTGTAAACCATTTTATTAGATGGGCCAGGGACTGGCATGATACGATTAATAAGCATCGGTTTTACCCTAATGTTAAAAAAAAGAATTTGTTTAAGGAAGAATATATTGCTTCAAGATCAGGTCATAGTAAGGGAAGCACAGTTGATTTAACAATTATTGACGGCAATACAGGAAAGCCTTTGGATATGGGAAGTCCTTATGATTTTTTTGGTAAGGAATCCTGGGTGTTGTATAATAAGATTACCGAAAAGCAAAAAGCCAACAGACAATTGTTGCAAAAAATTATGTTAAAATACGGCTTTAGGAATTACCCAAAGGAATGGTGGCATTTTACTTTACGTGGCGAACCATTCCGGAATACCTTTTTTGATTTTCCCATTGAATAAATTTTAATACCAACGTTTCTTTTTCTTTTTTGAAGCTTTGCTTTTTCTGCCTTTTTTGTGTTTGCTACCCGTTTTTTTCGACTTATGCACTATGGGTTTAGCTTTTGGGTCTAACGGATAGGGGTGGTTTTCAACCACATTGATTTGAAGTTGGATGAGCTGCTGAATACTTTGCACATAATTTTTTTCGTCTGCCGAACAAAACGAATGGGCGGTGCCCTTATTTCCAGCACGTGCCGTACGGCCAATACGGTGTACGTAGGTTTCGGGTATGTTTGGTAAATCGAAGTTTATAACGGCGTCGAGTTCATCTATATCAATACCTCGGGCGGCTACATCGGTAGCAATTAAAACATTGACTTTGCCTGCTTTAAAACGGTTTAATGCTTCTTGTCTCGCTGTTTGACTTTTGTCGCCATGAATACTGTCAACCTTATAACTGTTTTTCAGCAGTGTTTTTTCAAGTTTGTCAACGCCAAATTTGGTACGCCTAAAAATAATGATGTTTCCTCTAATTGTATTTCGCAATAAATGTAAACACAATTCAATTTTATTTCTTTTGGGGACATAGTATAGAAGTTGGTTAACATTTGTTGATGTAGAAGAATTTTGTTCAACCTCAATACGCTCAGGGTTTTTTAAAATGGTGTTGGCTAAATATTGAACTTTGTGCGGCATAGTAGCTGAGAACAAAAGCGTTTGCTTTTCTCGTGTGCACAAACGTTCAATTTTTCTAACGTCATCAATAAACCCCATATCTAGCATAAGGTCTGCCTCATCCAGAACTAAGGTTTCAACATAATCAAGGTTAATAATATTTTGCTTATGTAAGTCCAGCAGCCTGCCCGGTGTAGCAATTAAAATGTCAACGCCTTTTTTTAAAACGTCTTTTTGAGGCTCTATAGAAACACCTCCAAAAACTACAGTAGTTCTTAGGTTTGTGTAGTTGCTATAGATTTTAAAGTTGTCTTCAATTTGAATAGCAAGCTCTCTGGTAGGGCTTACAATTAATGCCTTAATCTTTTTCCCTTTTTTAGGGCTGTCTTGGTTATTTAATAATAGTTGTAGAATGGGCAAAGCAAATGCAGCTGTTTTTCCGGTACCTGTTTGTGCCGAAACGACAAGGTCTTTTTGATTTAAAACCAACGGAATAGCTTTTTCCTGAACTGTTGTTGGGGTATCATAGCCGGCCTCGGCCACGGCTCGTAAAATGGGCTTCTTTAATTGAAGGTCTTTAAAGGACATTTAAAATATTTTGCTGTAAAGATACGGCAAATTTAGGAGCGAATGGGTTTAACTTTCATGGCATCCCAATGCTCATCTACATTAATTTGTTTGGTAGGCTTTAGGCGATAGTCGCCTAAAAAATCCCAATCGTATTCTAAATGAAGTTTTGAAATTTCGCCTTTAGTGGTCTCGTTTGGGAAGAACACCCAAATAACAGAACCTTCCATTAATCTTGGAAAAAGCGTGAGCATTTGGTTTATAAATTCTTCCTTAGTTTTGGAGAAAACAACAGCACACTCTACGCAAGAAGTGGTCACCAAGGATTCTGAATGATTTATATCCGTAAAAACCGTCTCAAAATTGTCAGGTTTATTAAGGATATAAATATCATCAAATTTTTTGAGTTTTAATTTTTCAATAAGTGCTCGCATAACCTAAAGATACAAAAAAATGGATTTTAAAAACAATTTAATTTTCAAATGCATTGAAAAAAATTAGTTTTAAAAACAAGTTACTTGAGCTTTCTTAACCAGTAAAATAATGCCTAAATGGTTGCTGCATAAAAAGTTAAGATATCCTGGAATTCCTTGAAAGATTATTTAGTTTCTTTTTACGAGATAAACTTCGGTACGTCTGGCTTCATTGGCATCTTTCGTGTTGTAATCAGTACCCTTAAAATTGGTGGCAATTTGCACAGGGTCTGTGCCATAACTCATTAAAGCTTGTTTTACCGAATTGGTTCGTTTTGCAGAGAGATGCTCATTAAAAAACCTTGTTACCCACATTACTGGCATTGCCATCAATAAAAACGGTAGCTCTAGACTCCGTTTTTAAAATTTCTACGAGCGATAAAAGGTGGTTTTTAGCATTTTGGTCTAAAGCGAAACTTCCGTTATCAAAATATATATTTTTATAGAAATGTTTTGATACACTAAGTGGTTTTTGAGGAGCAGTTGTGTTGGTATTTACAATGGTTAGATCTTGAGATACCATTACGGTATCTTTATGTGTAGTATTTTTCTGTGCGCTGTCTTGTTTGGTACTCGAAGCAAGAAGGGCGTTTAGAGAATCTAGCTTTGAAAGGGCAAGCGATTTGGAACAAATTTATGCTGGTCTTGGTCTTGGGGTTAAATTTAAGCTAACCGATAGAATTTCATTGGCATTAGAAGGTAAAAATACGACATATAATTTTAATGCGGCTAAGTATTTATTGACAGATGCCGATAAGATAAGTTTAGGTATAACAGATGCTGATACCGAATCTAACCGGCTCTATAGCTGGAGTGTGCAAGCTAGTTTGCAATTTTATCTGGGAGGCAACAAAATGGAAGAGGAAACCGAGCTAGATCGTGCTTATAGACGTCAATTTCAAGGTGGCTTTAAAGGGCTGCGGTTAATCGTAGAACCTAGTGTGGGGCACATCAACTTTGATGGTGCTTCAGCTTTGAGGGATTCTTATGTAGTTGGTGGGTTTCTAGGTATGGATTTTAATCAATATGTTGAGTTTCGAGCATTTTATTTCAAATCGGCTTCAGAAAACGCACTCGATTTTAATTGGCAGCCTTTACAACTTTACGGTTTAGAGTTTAGAGCTAATTTAAACGATGGCAATAGTGTGATTCCATATTTAACTTTTGGAGGAGGGCGATTGGGTGTTCAAGATGGCTACAACGATAATATAGATTTGCCAAAAGCCGATAGTTCGATGTTTGAATCCGCCGGTGTGGGCTTAAATATTCCATTGGCTAAAAATATTGCGATAACGGGAGCAGCCAAATATTTGATAACATCGGGTGAGGATGTTCAAGATATACAAAATACCGAAGGTATACAGAGCCATTTTATGTACAATGCAGGTTTAAAATTTGCAATAGGTGCTAAATCTAAAAGTCCTGAAGCCATTTATCAGGATAATTTAGAAGAGGCTAAAACCATCCAAAAGGTTTCAGATTCAATAGCCTATCAAAAACGAGCGGCAAAAAAGGCGGCCGCCCATAAAGAACGTATTGAAACGCAGAAAAAAGAGTACAATACAAAAATAGATTCGTTAAATACAGCTTTGGAGACTTCTAGAAATACCCTTGATGCCGAAACAACAATTTCGTTGCTTGAAGAGAAGAAAAAAGTGCAGGATGATTTAAAGCAGGTTGAAGATGTTGAACAAAGCTTGGTTACGCTTTCGCAGGAAGGGGTTTAAAAAGTTAAAGGAGAAACTGAGGCGCAATCTGCTAAGGAAGAAGAAAATATAATGATGCGTTTGTCGCCAGAGCAGTTCGATTTATTTATTGATAGAATTGTTGAATCGATAAAACTAAACCAACCAGCTAAACAGCAACCTCAAATTGTACCGCAATATATTATCCCTTATCCATATCAAATGCCAATGCCATCAACGCCGACCGATAAAGCCTATGTTGACAGTTTAAAAACGGAAATAAACATGTTAAACAAGCAGGTAAAACAATTACAGGATTTGTATTTGGAAATGAATAAAGACAATTTAGAAAATGCTAAAAAGAAGGATGCAGATAATAAGCACTAACCTATTTTAGTTTTAAGATAATAATAAGCCTCGTTAATTTGACGGGGCTTTGTTATTATTGTGTCTTAAGGTTAAAGCGGTGTTTAATCAAAAGAATCTATTTTAAAAAACCTTCGAGTTGTTGTCTCTTTTTTGGGGGCAAGGCTTCATTGTTAATGGCTAACTTTAAGTGGTTTTGGTTTTTTTCTTTTGAAATAATTAATTTGAAGAGTTCAGCCGTGGTTAAACTGTTGGTATTCTTTTCAATAAGCTGAAAGACGTCTCCTTTTTCAACTGTGCCTTCTTCTATTATGCGAATATAGGTTCCGGGAAAACTGTGTTCAATAAATTGTTTTATAATGCTTTGCGAACCAAACCTAATCCCCAATTTAAAGCAGGGCTCCCTAGGTTCGGTTATCTGTACAATAGCGTTACCTATTTTGTAAATATCGCCAACATATATTTTGGTCTCATCTAAATTTTTGACGGTAAGGTTTTCTCCGAACATCCCCCAATCCCAATCGAGATTCGGATAAAGATCTTGCCAGTAGCCATATTGATTTTCTGAAAAAAGATAGCAAGCCTTAAATTCGCCACCATGATACTTTCTGTCGATAACAGCATCGTTTTGTACACCGCTTTTTCCCAAGAAAATAGGCATATTGGTGGGAGTTTTAAAAATGCCAGTTTGTTGTGTTTTTCCATTCCAAGTAATGGTAGTGGGTTTTGAAAGGTTTGTGGAGGTGATTTGCATTTTTCAATGGCTTTTGAAATTTATTTTTTTAAAGATTGACATTATTGTCAATCTAAGGTAGCTGAAAATTTTAATACATTCAATTTTAAAGAATAAAAAAGCCACTAGTCAGTCAGTGGTTTTTTATTTGTTTTGATTCGGTCATTTAGTCCGTAGCAATCAATTCAATATCAAAAACTAATACTGACCCTCCTGGAATGTCTCTGTAATCATAACTTCCATAACCCAAATGGGCGGGTACTAATAACTTACCGTTGCCGCCTTCGTTAAAATAGGTAATGCCTTCTGTCCAGCCGTCAATAACCTGTTGTAAATTAAACGTTATGCCCTCTGGATCACTTTGGTCGAACACAGAACCGTTTAAAAAATAGCCTTTGTAAGCTACGGTTACATTACTGTTTGTGTTGGGTTGCGTACCTTCACCTTTATGATCTATAATGTAATATAGGCCAGATTTGGTTTTAGTAGCGTTTAAGTTATTATCGGCGATATAGGTTTTGATATCGCCTTCGTTCTGTTCTCTATAATCTATGTGGTTAAGGTTTTCATCTTTGCTACAAGATGCCATTGTTAATAAACTTATAACTGCTATTAAAAAGTGTTTCATGAATTTTTACTTAAAATTTTGTGCTTAAAGGTTAGTCTACTTTTTTAAAACGCAATGTTTCATCGCCTGCTTCATTATATAGATAAAGGGTTGCTTGTTCGTGTTTATAACTAGCTGTTTGTGATATAACTTGGTTGAACTGTTGTGAAACCGTCATATCTGGACACATTTTTCGAGTTGAAGCCAGCGGGCCGAAAGTAAGTGTGTTGTCATTTAAGTTTTTAATACTGCCTGAAAAATTATTGCAGCCGTCTGAGCCAAAAGCTTGCATTTTTGATATGTTAATTTCAAGCGTAGGAGTGTTTTTGTTTTCAATCTTGTTACCATCAATATGGGTTGCAGCCCAAATATCGTTAAGTATTGCCTTTTTGTCTTTTTGCTTTTCTAAAACTTTCACTAACTGGTATTTTATCGATGACGCATCGGCAGGAACCGTTTCGGGTTTGAGATGTGTTTCTCTAACTTCAATTTTTTGTATGTAACCAGGCTCGAAAGTAAAGCCTTCTATGGGGGAATAAAATAAAGTCCACTCAGCGTTGTTTAAATCGTCGCCTTTAAAAACTTGAAGGCATTGGGCTTTTCCTGCCCCGGCATCGCATTCCACTTTTAAGCTGTTTACCCAATAGGTTGTTGTTTCCGCCCCTACATTGTTGCTACATGAGGTATTTAAAATAGCCATTAAAAATAAAACGGGAAGTGTTTTGATAAATGTCATAATTATAATTTTGAGTTATAGTTTGAAGATGTGTTTTTTGTGTTTTGGTTGCGTTAAAGGAATCATAAAAAAATAGCCACGAACCAAAAAAACCACTCTGTTTAAGGAGTGGTTTTTTTGGTTTAGTTTGAGATGTTGAATCAATTTCTGCATGACAACTAGCTTACTTTATCATATCGTAACTACGCTTGATAAAATTTGTGAGTTCTTCACCTTTTAATAAGCCTTGGGATAGTCGAGCTAAATCTAAACTTTGATTTATCAAACGCTCTTGCTTCTTCTTGGTTTTAGTATTTAAAATTTCACTTACCAGGTCGTGGTTTGTGTTTACCACTAAATTGTACATTTCTGGCATGTTGCCCATGCCAAACATGCCACCACCGCCAGTTTGCTGCATTTCTTTCATGCGGCGCATAAATTCTGGCTGTGTGATAATAAACGGATTGGCATTACTGTCCATTGCTACCAATTGAACCATGAATTTTTCAGAAGGAATAACTTCTTTTAAAAGTTCGTCTAAGGTTTTCTTTTGCTCGTCGTCCAATTTAGAAATAACGTTGTCGTCCTTTTTAATTAGATTGTCGATATGGTCACCATCAACACGGGCAAACGAAATGTTTTCTTTACTGGTTTCTAATTTTTGGATTAAGTGGGATACAATTGGCGAGTCTAATAACAACACCTCATAATCTTTAGCTTTTGCAGCCTCAATATAACTATGTTGCGCATCTTTATCAGACGCATAAAGGATTACCAGCTTATCATCCTTATCGGTTTGTTTTGCTTTAATTTTATTGTAAAGCTCGTCGTAAGTAAAGTATTTGCCATCAACCGTTGGGTACAATGCAAAAGCATCAGCTTTTTCAAAGAATTTTTCTTCAGAAAGCATACCGTATTCAATAACGATTTTAATATCGTCCCATTTAGCTTCAAAATCTTCACGGTTACTGTTAAATAGTGATTTTAATTTATCGGCCACCTTTCTGGTGATGTATGACGAAATTTTCTTAACAGCGCCATCGGCTTGCAAGTAAGAACGCGATACGTTCAAAGGAATATCCGGAGAATCGATAACGCCGCGAAGCATGGTTAAAAATTCAGGAACAATACCTTCAACATTATCGGTTACAAAAACTTGGTTTTGGTATAATTGAATTTTGTCTTTTTGTATCTGCATATCGTTAGACAGCTTTGGAAAATACAAGATGCCAGTTAGGTTGAACGGGTAATCAACATTTAAATGGATATGGAATAAAGGCTCCTCAAACTGCATTGGGTAAAGTTCGCGGTAGAAGTTGCTGTAATCCTCTTCCTTTAAATCTGTTGGCTGTTTCGTCCACGCTGGATCGGGGTTGTTAATAATATCATCAACTGTAATTTGCCTATGTGGTTCTTTGGTTTCTTTCCCGTCTTTATCGGTAATAGTTGCAGGTTCGTGCTCTGGGTCGTTTATTTCCTTAGTTCCAAATTTAATTGGGATGGGCATAAACTTGTTGTACTTATTTAACAACTCACGAATTTTAGATTCTTCAAGAAATTCAGTAGAATCATCTGCAATATGAAGAATGATTTCTGTACCTCTTTCAGTTTTTTCGGCAGGTTCTAAAGTAAATTCAGGTGAACCATCGCAAACCCAATGTGCTGCAGGTTCGTCTTTAAAAGATTTGGTAATAATTTCAACTTTGCTGGCAACCATAAAAGCAGAATAAAAACCTAAGCCAAAATGACCGATAATACCGGCGTCTTTACCAGCATCTTTATATTTGTCAATAAACTCTTCAGCGCCAGAAAAGGCAATTTGGTTAATGTATTTTTCAACTTCATCAGCAGTCATACCAACACCTTGGTCTATAATGTGAAGTTTTTTACCTTCTTTATCGACCTTTACTTCAATTTTTGGGTTGCCGTATTCAACTTTAGCTTCACCAATGTTGGTAAGGTGTTTTAATTTTAAAGTGGCATCTGTGGCATTGCTGATAAGCTCACGTAAAAAGATTTCGTGGTCGCTGTACAAGAATTTTTTAATGAGAGGGAAGATATTCTCTACCGATACATTAATGTTTCCTTTTGTCATGATTTATAATGTTTTTATTGTTGTTTTTTATGCGTATTTATGAAAAGCAACAAAAATGCCAATGGCAAAGAAGTGACAAACTGACATAAATATTTTGTGTTGGTCATTTTTTATGGTTTTAACTAAAGTCCCGATACTTTAATTGTTGTTAAATCCAGAGATTATTTTGTATTTTGGTTTAAATAAAAAATTAGGGGTATGTACAATTCTAAAATAATTGGTTTGGGCAAGTATGTTCCAGATAACGTGGTAACCAATCATGATTTGTCGAAAATGATGGATACCAATGATGAATGGATACAAGAACGGACTGGCATAGAAGAGCGCCGTTGGATAAAAAAAGGAAGTGGCGATACATCGGCAGTTATGGGCGCAAAAGCAGCAAGGATTGCAATTGAACGTTCTGGTTTGACTAAAGACGATATCGATTTTATTGTGTTCGCAACTTTAAGTCCTGATTATTACTTTCCGGGCTGCGGCGTGCAAATACAAGATATGTTAGATATGCCTACCGTAGGTGCTTTGGATGTGCGCAACCAATGCTCTGGATTTGTTTATGCCATTTCTGTAGCCGATCAGTTTATAAAAACAGGCATGTACAAAAATGTTTTGGTTATTGGAGCAGAATACCACAGTAACGGTCTGGATAAAACGACAAGGGGAAGAGGTGTTTCGGTTATTTTTGGTGATGGTGCTGGCGCTTGTGTGCTTACCAGAGAAAAAGATACCACAAAAGGTATTTTATCTACCCACTTACACAGTGAGGGTAAATATGCCGAAAAGCTTATGGTAAAAGGCCCCAGCATAGCACATTGGGTGCCTGAGATTTTAGAAAACCCTGATGATACTTCTTATTTTCCATATATGGACGGTACGTTTGTGTTTAAGCATGCCGTTGTACGTTTTAGCGAAGTAATCATGGAAGGCTTAAATAAAAATGCCCTGAAGAAGGAAGATATTGATATGCTAATTCCACACCAAGCTAATTTGCGGATAGCTCAATTTATTCAAAAAAAATTTGGGCTCAGGGATAATCAGGTTTTCAATAACATTATGAAATATGGAAATACTACGGCTGCCTCGGTAATTATTGCACTTACCGAAGCGTGGGAAGAAGGAAAAATACAAGCAGGAAATCATGTTGTGCTAGCCGCTTTTGGTAGTGGTTTTACTTGGGGTAGCGCCATAATAAAATGGACCTAAAAACGAAAACCCCAAAAGCAGATTTTGGGGTTTCCTAGCTATTAATCAACTTCAACTAACACTAATGTGAAGAATCTTATACTGTTAGACGTAAAAAAGCCAAAATTATTGCATAACATGCTGATATTTAACGTTTTTTAACAAAACTAAAAAGCCCAAAACAGAAGTTTTGAGCTTTTGTATACTAATCTTTACGAATTTAAAATGTGTAGATGACTAACTCTAAATAATTATTATTCGTTTTTTTGGGCAGATTGTACCCGTTTAGAACGTAAGTGTCTGGTTTTTATTGTGTAAAGTCTGGTTTTTTTTAAATAAAAACATTTTATATGAATCCGCCACTACCAGACTCCACATTGTCATCTCGCTTTTTACGCGATTTAGCTCTAAACTTACCACCGCCAAATCTATAGGAAAGTCCTATGTTCCATGTGTTGCTTTCCCAATTGAAAGCGCCAACTTGCCTAAAAGGCTTGCTGCCGTCAAAAGCAAATTCCATAGTGTCAAAAATATCGTTGTAATTAAAACTAAAGGTGCCTCTGCCTTTGTCAAACCCAATGCGAGCACCTAAGTTTACAAAGTACATAGGTTTCCTATCTATCTGGATACCTTTGTTTTTTCCTCTGTAAAACCCAAAAGCGGTTAATGCAATGCTTTTGCTCAAACTAAAGTTGTTGTACATTCTAAAATTCCAGGCCACGTTATCAACTTCGTCTACTTGTGTTTCTATATCGTCTACGGTAGCGGTTTCGATAGGAGCGGTTAGTTTTTCAGCAATACCCTTGTTTACTTGAGAGTATAAATCGAAACTGGAGTTGATATTCCACCATTTGGCCGGTCTGTAATTTGACGAAAGCTCAAAACCGTAAGCCGAAACATCATCAAAATTATCGTGGGTTAAAATAACACGTCCAGAATTTACATCGGTACGGTCGATAAATAAAGCTCTATTGATATCATCACTAATTCTTCGGTAAAAAATACCTGCAGTTACGGTGCCTTTTCTGTTATTTAGCGTACGCGTATAATTAGTTTCTATGGAATTGGTAAACTGCGGCCTCAGATTAATGTTTCCATAAGAAGACACCAAAGGCGTGCTCCATTCTTTTATGGGGTTAACTTGACCAATGCCAGGGCGGTCTACACGTCGACTGTAACTTATCTGATACGAATTTTTTTCGGAGGGTGCGTAGGTAATGAATGCAGAAGGATAAACTTCAATATAGTCGTTTTTAAAGGTTTCGGTACTTTCGGCTTCAGAAGATAGTGCAATAGCATCTTCATTTACGCTTTCGGCACGCGCTCCAATTTGGTACGACCATTTTCCTATTTCTTTGCTAAACGTAGCGTATACTGAGTAAATATTTCGGGTGTAGTCAAAATTAGTGCTTGGTGTTGGACGTAAAACGCCTTCGTTATTAAAAGATTCTCCTGTTGAGGCGTAAGTATTGTCGGAATTAAACAACCGTGCCTGTAAGCCTAATTCTAATTTTGAGGTTTCCGAAAGTGGATTTATATAATCTAAGTTAGCTGTGGTACTTTTTCGTTTTGTGTAGTTAAAATCTTTGTAGTCTTCATTAGACCCCAAAAGAAAAATAAAATCTGCCGGTCTGTTATCGTCAAAGTTGTTGTAGTCTACTTCCAGTTCAATGTTGTGGCCGTCTTTGGAGAAATCGTGTTTGTAATCAAAATTATATTGCGATGATGTATTGTCGCTTTCTGATAAAAATAGCTGACTTTGGTTAAATGAAGCATCGTTAAAAAAAGTGGCTTCATTTTCACCTTTGTTGCTGTTTGTTGAAGGGTTTTGGGTGGTAAAAACCGAGAAAGTGTTTTTTTCGTCTAAATAAAAATCAACGCCAACTTTAAAAAGGTGCGAGTTTCTTTTGTCTAAAAATCTAAACGTTTGTTGTGAGTTGTTTTCTGGTCGTTTTACTAAGCCACGGTTCCTGTTTTTTGCAATGTTATTGCTGTAACTGCCATAAAAGTTGAATTTTCCATTTCTGTAATTCATATTTAAAGCGCTATTGAATTTAGCTTCAACTTCATGGGTTAAGCCTACACTAAAATCACCATTAAAACCCTGCAAGGTGTTTTTGTGCAATATTATGTTTATGATGCCACTCATGCCTTCCGGGTTGTACTTAGCCGAAGGATTGGTAATCAATTCGATAGATTTAATGGCCGTTGACGGTATTTGTTTTAGCAATTGTGCCGTGGGAATATTGGAAAGTTTGCCATCTACCATAACCCTAACATTTTGGTTGCCGCGAAGGCTGATATTGCCTGTTTGGGCATCAACACTAACAGATGGAATGCCTATCATGAGTTCTGAGGCACTTCCTGTGGCTGCCAAATCTTTTCCTATGGTAATAACTTTTCGGTCTACCTTTTGTTGAATGGTTGAGGTTTCGGCTATAACGGTAACTTCATCTAGGGTTTCGGCTGCTTCTTCAAGAAAAATTTGTCCTAAGTCTACTTTATAGTTGGCCTTACCAATGGTTATGTTTTTGTCGATGGTTTTATAGCCTATGTATTGAATGCTGACCACAAGATTGCCTTCTTCAATTTTTTCTATTAAAAACGTACCGTCTTCCGAGGTAATTCCTCCGGTAATTGTTTTTCCAGAGGCATTTTTTATTATTATGTTTACATAAGGTAAGGGTTGCTTTAAAATGGCGTCTAATACGGTTCCTGAAACAGCGCCCGTTTTGGCTATTTCAGGGTCGGTGGTTGTGTTGTGCGCAAGTAGTGGAGTAGTTAATAAAACAAGGCACAATAGAATTGCATTTTTCATTTGATTGATAAGTTTTTTGATTGATGTTGTAGTTTCTAGACGCGAAATAGCTACACTTGTTACTAAACTTACTGGTTATTAACAGCATTTTAAAATATGAATAAGAAGACATTGGTGCTTGGCGCCTCATTAAAACCTAACAGATATTCCCATTTTGCCATACAGTGTTTGGTGGCCAACCAAGTTGATGTTGTGGCTATTGGACAGAAAAAAGGTGAGGTGTCAGGAATAGAAATTGATACAGAATTAGTAAAATATACAAACGTCCATACTGTAACGCTGTATCTAAATCCAAAACGGCAAGCAGAATATTACGATTACATTGTTTCTTTAAAACCTGAGCGGGTAATTTTCAATCCGGGAACCGAAAACCCTGAGTTTTATGAAATTTTAAAGGAAAACCACATTCCTTTTGAAGTTGCTTGTACCTTAGTGCTGCTTTCTACGAATCAATATTAATCCCAAAAAGGTTAGTAGGCCGTTGATAATCAGTATTTCGAAACCTATTTGGTAGCCGTTAAGTAAATCGACCGAATATTCATTTATTAAATACGATAGTATTGGTGCCACTATGGCAATAATCCAAACGAATTTATCTTTGAGTTGCTGTTTTGTGAAAATTCCAAAAGCAAATAATCCCAGCAATGGCCCATAGGTGTAACCGGCAGCTTTAAACAATTCCCAAATAACCGATACGTCTTTAAAAATCGCATCAAAAAGGATGATAACAATAACCAACAAAGCACTGATAAAAACGTGTGTTCGTTTTCTTATTTTTTTCCGAATCTCTTTGGGTTTCTTATCCAGTTCAATAATATCGATACAAAACGACGTAGTTAAGGACGTTAAAGCCGAATCGGCACTCGAGTAGGCAGCTGCAATAAGTCCCAGTAAGAAAAATGCAGAGGTCAAAATACCAATTTCGGGTAACATGGCTATAGTAGGAAACAAATCGTCTTTTTTGGCGGTTATGCCATTTTGATTGGCATACTGTGTTAATAACAGTCCCAAAACTAAAAACAGAATATTAACAAAAATTAATACCACACTAAACGAAACCATATTTTTTTGTGCTTCCTTTAGGTTTTTGCAAGTTAGGTTTTTTTGCATCATATCTTGATCCAAGCCTGTCATGGTAATGGTAATAAACATACCCGCAAAAAAGCTTTTTACAAAATATTGGGCATCGTTTACATCGTCAAAGAAAAAAACTTTGCTCATGCTATCTTGTTTTACATTTTGGTAGATGTCTGAAATGCTATTCAAATCCAATGCATTGGCAAGAAATACAATCGTAATTACTACCGAAATTAGCATAAAAAGTGTTTGAAGGGTATCGGTAAAAATAATGGTTTTTATACCGCCTTTAAAAGTGTACAACCAAATTAAAAGTATCGTTATAATTACGGTAACCGTAAACGGAATGCCATATTGGTCGAATATTAAAAGTTGCAAGACCTTAGCAACTAAAAATAACCGAAATGCGGCTCCAACAACACGGGATATTAAAAAAGCAACCGAACCGGTTTTATAGCTTACGTTACCAAAGCGGTCTTTTAAGTACGTGTAAATTGATGTTAAATTCAGTTTGTAATAAATGGGCAAAAGCACATAGGCAATAACCAGATACCCAAACAAATACCCAAATACCACTTGTAAATAGCCAAACTGTTTGGTTTCAACAGCGCCAGGTACAGAAATAAATGTCACGCCAGATAGCGATGCACCAATCATCCCGAACGCCACTAAATACCATGGTGCTGATTTGTTGGCCTTAAAAAAAGCGTCGTTACTATCTTCTTTACCAGTAAAATAGGAAATCAAAATAAGTACTGCAAAGTAACAGACAATGAGCAAGAGGATTTGAGTGGCCGACATAAGATTTCGTTTTAATCAGCCAAAATACAAAATAAGTTAAGCCCTCAAAGTCATTTATTTATTGAATTTGCATCAAAAAGTGTTAATTTCGCGATCATGGAATTTTCTTCAAAACTTTTAGAACGTGCCGTCAACGAAATGTCGCAATTGCCAGGTATAGGCAAGCGTACGGCTTTGCGTTTGGTATTGCATATGCTACGGCAACCCAAGGAGCAAACCACGGCTTTGGCCAAAGCTTTACAGACCATGAGGCAAGATATTAAGTTTTGTAAGTCGTGCTATAATATTAGCGATGTAGAGTTGTGTGAAATTTGCGCAAACCCCAATCGTAATGAAGAAATTATTTGTGTGGTTGAAGACATTCGAGATGTTATGGCTATTGAAAATACGAGTTCGTTTAAGGGTATTTACCATGTTTTGGGAGGAAAAATTTCGCCTATGGATGGTGTTGGTCCGCACGATTTAAATATTGTCCCTTTGGTGAATAAGGTTAAATCAGGACATGTTAAGGAACTCATCTTTGCGCTTAGTTCTACTATGGAAGGCGATACCACTAATTTTTACATATATAAACAAATTCAAGATTTTGATGTGTTTACGTCAACCATTGCCCGAGGGATTTCGGTGGGCGACGAGTTAGAATATGCCGACGAAATAACCCTAGGAAGAAGTATAGTAAACCGCGTGCCTTTTGAAGCATCATTAAAATCATAGATGTGATAAAATGCCAATTTCATAAATAAAAAAGCTAAATTTAACTAAAACCCTCTTTTTGAAACTCTCAGTTGTTATTTTAAACTACAATGTGCGTCACTTTCTCGAGCTATGCTTACGAAGTGTTACGGCTGCTATTTCAAATATTGAAGCAGAGATTATTGTTGTTGATAACAATTCCAAAGACGATAGCTGCCAAATGGTAAAGGCTTTTTTTCCAAAAGTAAAGCTCATTGAAAACAATGAAAATTTAGGTTTTTCAAAAGGGAATAATTTAGGTGTTGCCCAAGCAAAAGGCGAGTATTTGTGTATCTTAAATCCAGATACTGTGGTGGCTGAAGATACGTTTGAACGACTATTGGATTTTTCAAAACTCCAAGCCAAACTTGGTATTGTGGGCTGTAAACTTATTAACGGAATTGGCTTGTTTTTACCAGAAAGCAAGCGTAACATTCCTTATGTAAAGGTAGCCCTCAAAAAAATTTTTGGAACCCCAACAGATTATTATGCTAACCATTTAGCTCCAAACGAAATAGGAGAGGTTGATATTTTGGTAGGGGCTTTTATGTTTTTGAAACGCGATGTTTATAATGAAATAGGAGGTTTTGATGAAGATTACTTTATGTATGGCGAAGATATCGATTTGTCGTACAGGGTATTAAAATCGGGCTATAAAAATTATTACGTTGGCGATTTAGCGGCCATCCATTTTAAAGGGGAAAGCACCTTAAAGGACAAACGGTACGCTAAACGGTTTTTTGGGGCCATGCAAATTTTTTACACCAAGCATTTTAAAAGAAATATTTTCTTCGATATGTTTGTGTGGCTTGGCATTAAAATGGCTTACATTTTTAGGAAAATTAGGAAAGAGAAAGAAAAAAATGTGCAGGAGTATGTCTTTGTTTCCAATGAAATGGACAGTCGGATAAAAAAGAACTTACCCAAACCGGTTAGCTTAAAACCCTTACAAAGTGATTTAAAAAAGGGTAGCGAGGTTATTTTTGATGCTAGCTATCTAACCTATAAAGAAATTATAGGTGCTATGGAAAGTAGCTTTTTGAAAAATAAAGCACTTACCTATAAAATATTACCAAATAACTCAAACTTTATTGTAGGTAGTGATGATGGATATGTTCGAGGAGAAGTTATTATTTTGAATTAGTTTTATTGATGATAATTTAAAAGAAACATAGTTTTTTAGTAATTTTGAAAAATAAATTAAATAAAACGGCTATTACGTTGTAGATATGGCAAAATTTGAACTAAAATTACCGAAAATGGGTGAAAGTGTTGCAGAGGCAACCATCACATCATGGCTAAAAGAAGTAGGTGACACCATAGAGATGGACGATCCCATTTTGGAAATAGCAACCGATAAGGTTGATAGCGAAGTCCCTAGTGAGGTTGATGGTGTTTTAGTTGAACGATTTTTTAATGTAGATGACGTTGTGCAGGTTGGTGAGGTTTTGGCCATCATTGAAACCGAAGGCGAAGACGATTCAAATGCATCTGATGATAATGAAGAAATACAAGAAGTAGAAGAGGAAGCGGTTGCAAAACAGCTAGCCCAAACTATTACTAAAGCCAAAGAAACGGTCGCTCCCGTAATTTCTAGTGGAGATCGCTTTTATTCACCTTTAGTAAAAAATATAGCCAGGCAAGAAGGCATTTCGCAGCATGAACTGGATGGCATCAAGGGATCGGGTAAAGATGGTCGCGTTACCAAAAACGATATTTTAGCCTACATTGAAAACAAAGAAGGAAACCAAATTCGGCAAGCTCCAGCAGAAAAAGCAACTTCTGTTCAACAGCCAATCACAAAGAAAACCGTTGCCCATAAACCCAAGCAAGAGGCTAAATCAGTTGTAGCTAGTGGGGAAGATGAAATTATTGAAATGACGCGTATGGGTAAATTGGTTGCTCAGCACATGGTTGATTCGGTGCATACATCAGCGCACGTCCAGAGTTTTATTGAAGCCGATGTTACTAAAATATGGAATTGGCGCAAAAAGGTAAAAGACGCATTCTTTAAGCGTGAAGGCGAAAACCTAACTTTTACTCCCATTTTTATGGAATCCGTTGCAAAAGCCTTACGCGATTATCCGCTCATGAATATCTCTGTTCAAGGCGATACAGTAATTAAAAAGAAAAACATAAATCTCGGTATGGCGGCGGCTTTGCCAGATGGAAATTTAATTGTTCCCGTAATTAAAAAGGCCGATCAGTTAAACTTAGTCGGTATGACCAGACAAGTTAACGATTTAGCAAATCGCGCTCGACTTAACCAATTAAAACCCGATGAAATACAGGACGGTACATACACCGTTACCAATGTGGGGTCTTTTGGAAGCATCATGGGTACGCCCATTATCAATCAGCCGCAAGTGGGCATATTGGCTTTGGGTGCCATAAGAAAAGTGCCTGCTGTAATAGAGACTTCCGAAGGTGATTTTATAGGTATTCGTTACAAAATGTTTTTGTCGCATTCTTACGATCACCGCGTAGTAAACGGAGCGCTTGGCGGTCTGTTTGTTAAGGCCGTAAAAGATTATTTAGAGGCTTGGGATAGTAATAGAGAAATTTAAAACGACTTTATTGGTCAAAAAAATCCAGCCACAACGGGTTGGATTTTTTATTCTTATAAAATAGAACATCTTAAAATGAATTTAAACCTCACAAAACCCATCTGTTTTTTCGATTTGGAAACAACTGGTGTCAATATTACTAAAGATCGTATAGTAGAAATTTCAGTTCTTAAAGTTTTTCCAAACGGAACACAAGAAAGTAAAACATGGTTGGTTAACCCAGAAATGCCTATTCCCAAAGAAGTCACTGCAATCCATGGTATAGACGATGAAAAAGTAGCCAACGAACCAACGTTTAAAGAATTGGCTAAAGAGGTTTATAATATGATAAAGGATTCCGATTTGGGGGGCTTTAACTCCAATCGTTTTGATATCCCGTTGTTGGCAGAAGAAATGCTTCGTGCCGATATCGACTTTGATATGAAAAACCGATTGGCCATCGATGTGCAAACTATATTTCATAAAATGGAACAGCGTACGTTAAGTGCCGCCTACAAATTTTATTGCGATAAAAATTTAGACGATGCCCATAGTGCCGAGGCCGATACCAATGCCACGTTTGAAGTACTTAAAGCACAGGTTGAAAAATACGATGCCCTTGAAAATAACACCAAATTTTTGGCGGAGTTCAGTTCCCGAAAAAAGTTTGCCGATTTTGCAGGTTTCATTTCGTATAACAAAAAGGGAGAAGAGTGCTTTTCGTTTGGAAAACACAAAGGAAAACTAGTGACCGAAGTATTGGAAAAAGAACCTGGGTACTTTGGCTGGCTTTTGAATGCAGACTTCCCCCTATATACCAAAAAGGTTTTAACGGCCATTAAATTGAGAAGTTTCAATAATAAGTTGGGGTAATGAAATTCAATAAGGCTTTGTGCCTAAGCGATTTTTTTGAGAATATAGAATATGAAACTAATTTGTATAGGTAGAAATTATACCGAACACATAAAAGAACTAGAAAACGAAAAAACGGCTGAACCCGTAGTGTTTTTAAAGCCAGACACGGCTATTTTACTGAAGAAGCAACCGTTTTTCATTCCAGATTTCTCAAACGAAGTACATTTTGAGGTTGAGGTTTTGGTAAAAATCAATAGAGTAGGGAAGTACATCGATAAAAAATTTGCCCATAAATATTACAACGAAATAGGCTTGGGCATTGATTTTACAGCCCGTGACTTACAACGCCAGTTAAAAGAAAAGGGTTTGCCATGGGAAAAAGCAAAGTCCTTTGATGGAGCAGCTGTAGTCGGTAAATGGGTGGCAAAAAGTGAATTGGGTGATTTAAACAAGTTATCGTTTTCACTAAAAAAGAACGATAAAATTGTACAAAATGGAAATACGAGCCACATGCTTTGGAAAATTGATGAATTAATAGAATATGTCTCTAAATATTTCACTTTAAAGATAGGAGATATTATATTTACAGGCACACCGGCAGGTGTGGGCAAAGTTGAGGCTAACGATAAGTTAAATGGATTTATAGAAAACAAGGAAATGTTTTCAATAACAGTGAAGTAAATGGAATTAAACTACAAACTACATAGAGTAAGAGAATTGGCTGATAACGATGAAGAGTTCATTAAAACTTTAGCTGAAACTTTTTTGGAAGAAGTACCTGTTGATGCCGAGCGTTTGAAAAAAGCGGTTGCCGAAGAAGATTATTATAATGCCTATCAAGCGGCCCATAAAATGAAGCCAACAATCGATTTGTTTGAACTTGGTGTGCTTGATACTCTAATAGAGGTGCAAGATTGGGGTAAGTTTGAAAAGCGTGATACCGACATTTCCAACGAGTTGGAAATTGTACTAACGGCAGTTGAAAAAGCTTCCGCTGAAATTAAGTCTGACTTTAAATTGTAACTATGCTGGCCGAAATCATTACCATCGGCGACGAACTTCTTATAGGTCAGGTTATTGACACTAATTCTGCATATATTGCAAAACAGCTTAATAAAATAGGTGTTGCTGTGCACCAAATTACATCTATTCAAGACGACAAAGCGCACATCTTAAAAGCTTTAAACGAAGCTGAAAATAGAGTGGATATCATTATACTTACCGGCGGACTGGGGCCTACCAAGGATGATATTACCAAAAAAACAATAGCCGAATATTTTGATGATACCCTCGTAAAAAGTGAAGCTGTACTTCAGAATATTGAGACCATTTGGCAACAACATGTTAGAACCAAATTACTTCAAGTAAATAGAGACCAAGCCTTAATTCCTTCAAAATCGAAGCCCTTAATGAATAGGCTAGGCACCGCACCGGGTATGTGGATGGAAAAGGGCGAAAAAGTTTTTGTTTCGCTTCCGGGAGTACCTTATGAAATGGAAGCGCTAATTGAAAAAGAGGTCATTCCGCGGTTAAAAGATAAATACCATTGTCCGTATATATTGCATAAAACACTTATGGTTTATGGCTTGGGCGAAAGTGCATTGGCCGAACGTATAGAACCATGGGAAAATACTTTGCCAAAGCATATTAAATTGGCCTACTTGCCCAATTTGGGACAAATGCGCTTGCGCTTATCTACAAAAGGGTTTAATGAAGCTGAACTGAAAAAGGAAGTAAGCGAACAGATTGATAAGGTAATTCCGTACATAAAAAACGAGTTTGCTGGTTTTGAAGATGACGAAGGCTCTGTGGAGGTGGTTATAGCCAAACAGCTCACTAGAATGCAAAAAACCTTGGCTATAGCCGAAAGTTGTACGGGTGGCGCTGTTGCAGAACGGTTTACGGTAAATTCAGGGGCTTCTGCATTTTTTAAAGGCGGGGTGGTTACTTATGCGACGCAATCAAAAATTAATGTACTTCAAGTTCCCAAAGCCTTGATTGACGACTTTTCGGTGGTGAGTTCTCAGGTTGCTGAGTCTATGGCGCAAAATGCTTTGCAACTTTTTCAATCAGATTATGCTATCGCCACAACAGGTAACGCAGGGCCCACAAAAGGCGATTCTGATGCCGATGTTGGTACGGTATTTATCGCTGTTGCTACAAAAAACAGGGTTTCCTCCCAAAAATTTAACTTTGGAAATTTGCGTTTAAAAGTCATAAATAAAGCAGTAAATAAAGCTTTGGAAATGCTTTTAAAAGAAATTTTTAAAAATTGATAAAAATTAGGTTGGCATAATATAAAGAATTTGTATATTTGCACCTCGATTTTAAGCAACAACGAATTTAAAGTTATATAGAATGTCAAGAGTTTGTGAACTTACAGGAAAGAAGGCTATGGTTGGAAACAACGTATCTCATGCATTAAACAGAACTAAACGCAGATTTAACGCGAACTTAGTGAAGAAACGTTTTTACATTCCAGAGGAAGATAAATGGATAACTTTAAAAGTTTCTACTTCTGCTTTAAAAACTATTAACAAAATAGGTATTTCTGCAGCAATTAAAGAAGCAAAATCAAAAGGATTTTTAAAATAATAGCTGTATTTAAATAGTATAAAGACATGGCAAAGAAAGGCAACAGAGTACAAGTAATATTAGAGTGTACAGAGCACAAAGAGTCTGGAAAACCAGGAACTTCTAGGTACATTACTACCAAAAACAAAAAGAATACGCCAGATAGAATGGAGATTAAAAAATTTAATCCTATTCTTAACCGTATGACAGTTCATAAAGAAATTAAATAATAAGAGGTTTTATAAACCCACAAAATATTCCATAGGTCATGGCAAAGAAATCAGTAGCATCATTACAAACAGGATCTAAAAGATTAACAAAAGCAATAAAAATGGTAAAGTCACCAAAAACAGGGGCCTACATGTTTGTTGAATCTATTATGAGTCCAGAACAAGTAAACGACTTTTTAAGCAAAAAATAAATTTTGCTTCAATAATATATTATAAGCTGCTTTCATTTAGAAAGCGGCTTTTTTTATTTTATATTTGAAGGCCTAACTGACAGATTTTCAGAAAGCAAATGAATGGTAAGAAAATTGACAGTTAAAATAAAATAATCAACCAGAAGTAAAATGAGTTTTTTTAAAAAAATATTTTCCTCAGAGAAAAAAGAAACCTTAGACAAAGGGTTAGAAAAATCCAAAACCAGTTTTTTTGGTAAGTTGAGCAAGGCTGTTGCCGGAAAATCTAAAGTAGACGATGAGGTTTTAGATAATCTAGAGGAAGTTTTGGTAACCAGCGATGTTGGCGTTAATACTACATTAAAAGTTATTGAGCGTATTGAAGAACGTGTTGCTAAGGATAAATATGTGGGGACGGACGAATTGAACCAAATTCTTCGTGAAGAAATAGCGGCTTTGTTGAGTGAAACAAATTCTGGAGAAGAAACCGAATTTGCTATACCAGATTTGTCTAAACTAGAAAACGGCAAAAAAACGCCTTATGTACTTATGGTTGTAGGTGTAAACGGCGTAGGTAAAACCACAACGATTGGTAAATTAGCTTACCAGTTTAAAAAGAAAGGCTTAAATGTGGTATTAGGAGCGGCGGATACCTTTAGGGCTGCTGCAATAGACCAGCTTCAAATTTGGGCCGATAGAGTTGATGTACCTATGGTAAAACAAAAGATGGGGAGTGATCCAGCCTCGGTGGCTTTTGATGCTTTGCAATCTGGAGTTACTCAAGATGCTGATGTCGTAATAATAGATACCGCAGGCCGATTACATAATAAAGTCAATTTAATGAACGAATTGACCAAAGTGAAGCGAGTCATGCAAAAAGTGGTTGGTGATGCGCCACACGATGTGTTATTGGTTTTAGACGGATCTACAGGACAAAATGCCTTCGAACAAGCCAAGCAGTTTACGGCAGCAACGGAGGTAACCTCGTTGGCTGTGACAAAACTTGATGGTACAGCAAAAGGCGGAGTAGTAATTGGTATTTCAGACCAGTTTCAAATTCCTGTGAAGTATATAGGGGTTGGTGAAGGTATTGAAGATTTGCAGGTATTCAATAAGTACGAGTTTGTAGACTCGTTTTTTAAGTAAATTTTCTCTTTAATCTGGAACATTTTTTGAATAGATATAATCCTTTCATTTTTTCTTATTTTTATTTAACTTTTTTAAAATGAGCAAAAATGGGACACAATATCTATCACAGTTTTCAGATACAAGCCTCTCCAAAAGAAGTTTTTGATGCAGTTTCGCAACCAGAACATCTCGATAATTGGTGGAGTTTAAAATCTTCTGGAACTCCAGAATTGAACGCTGAGTATAACCTTAATTTTACCGATAAGTACAATTGGTTTTGTAAAGTTGTGAAAATAAAGGAGCCCGAATCAATTCATTTTAAAATGACCAAAGCTGATGCCGATTGGAATCCAACTACGTTTGGTTTCGATTTTGAAGCATCTAAAAATGGAACAATGGTTAACTTTAGCCATATTAACTGGCCTGAAAAGAATAACCATTTTAAGCACTCGTCTTTTTGTTGGGCGTTGCTTTTAAACGGACTTAAAGATTATCTTGAGAAAGGTATTATTGTGCCTTTTGAGTCCAGAAGTTAATAATGGTAATTTTTACTATAGGATTCCAGTACAAAAAATCCATTAGCATTCCGTATCTTTGCGCCCTCATTCAGAAAAACTTATGCGCACAAAATCCTTAAAGAAAAACAAAATTAATGTAGTAACCCTGGGGTGTAGTAAAAACGTTTACGACAGCGAGGTGCTCATGGGGCAATTAAAGGCTAGTGGTAAAGATGTAGTGCACGAACAGGAGGGTAATGTTGTTGTTATTAATACCTGTGGATTTATCAATAACGCCAAAGAAGAAAGCGTTAATACTATTTTGGAATACTTGCAAAAAAAGGAAGAGGGCGATGTAGACAAGGTTTTTGTTACGGGGTGTTTAAGTGAGCGCTACAAACCCGATTTACAAAAGGAAATACCTAATGTAGATGAATATTTTGGAACAACGGAGTTGCCTGCTTTGTTAAAAGTTTTGGGTGCTGATTACAAACACGAACTTATAGGCGAGCGTTTAACCACCACTCCAAAAAACTATGCCTATTTAAAAATAGCAGAGGGCTGCGATAGGCCATGTAGTTTCTGTGCTATTCCCATTATGAGAGGTAAACACCGCAGCACACCTATTGAAGATATTGTTATAGAAGCCGAAAAGCTAGCTGCCAATGGCGTAAAAGAACTGATTCTTATTGCACAAGATTTAACGTATTACGGATTGGATTTATACAAAAAAAGAAATCTTGCTGAACTTTTGGAGGCTTTGGTAAAAGTTGAAGGTGTAGAATGGATTCGTTTGCATTATGCATTCCCAACAGGATTCCCAATGGATGTGTTGGAGGTTATGAACCGCGAACCAAAAGTCTGCAATTATATTGATATCCCGTTACAGCATATTTCAGATGATATTTTGAAAAGTATGCGCCGTGGCACTACCAAAGAAAAAACCACAAAATTGCTTAAGGATTTCAGAGCTGCTGTTCCGGATATGGCTATCAGGACGACGCTTATTGTTGGTTATCCCGGTGAAACCGAAGAAAACTTTCAGGAATTAAAACAATGGGTGCAAGATATGCGTTTTGAACGTTTAGGCTGTTTTACTTATAGCCATGAGGAAAATACACATGCTTTTAACTTGGAAGATGATGTTCCTGAAGATGTTAAAATTGATCGTGCCAACCAAATTATGGAGGTTCAGTCACAAATTTCATGGGAACTAAACCAACAAAAAATAGGGCAAGAATTCAAAGTAGTAATCGATAGAAAGGAAGGTAACTACTTTGTTGGTCGTACCGAGTTTGATTCACCCGATGTCGATAATGAAGTCTTGATTGATGCCAGCACCGCCTATTTGAAAACAGGTGAATTCACTAAAATAAAAGTTGTTGAAGCTGAAGATTTCGACCTTTACGGTACAGTGATTCAGTAACACTTTTAGATTATTCATCTTTAGATTTTTCTTTTTGGTTTAAGCTAAAACCTATAGCAGCGCCAATAGCTATTCCTAGTGCAATCCATAACCCTAAATTATCGGTTGAAGCTCCAATAGCCGCACCTATGGCAACACCAAAAGCCATTCCTAAACCGATGTTGTTTTTACTTTTCATAAATTTATTTGTTCATAGTACTTAATTAGTATGTGAAGTTATCATTTTGTTACAGTTTTAGTTGAAAATATGTCCAATAAAAAATTTATAGGTGTTTTAAGAGATATTACTGATGGTGGTTTATGCATTTTAGATACTTCAATCCAGATAGCGGAATACATTCCTATAGATTTATCGGAAACTAATGAAGCACTAAAGAAAATTGATGTGTCTTCATCTGTAAAATTAGCCGAATATGTTAATTGTCATATTTTAAAGCATAATTCCAAAGTGGCTTATGGTGGTTATTTAGAGGAAAGAACTATTTATAAGCGCAGTACTCATTTTAATCAACAGGATGAAGGATCAAAGCGTAACATTCATTTAGGAATCGATTTGTGGTGTTTAGCAGAGACTAAAGTTTTGGCAGTATTAGAAGGAGAAGTACACAGTTTTAAAAACAATACTAACCATGGCGATTATGGGCCAACTATTATTTTAAAGCACCAGATTGATGGTGTTGAATTTTTTACGCTTTATGGCCACTTAAGTTTAGTTTCGATTGAAAATATAAAACCAGGATATATCTTTAAAAAAGGAGAAAAGATAGGTGTTTTAGGAGATTCAGAAATTAATGGCGATTACCCGCCACATTTACATTTTCAAATTATAAAAGACTTGCAAGGATATGAAGGCGATTACCCTGGGGTTTGTAGTAAAAACAATTTAGCGTTTTATAAGGCAAATTGTCCAGATCCTAATTTATTGTTGAAGATTTAAATTTTCCAAAGATTAAAGTTGCTAATAACAAATAACCAACTGATTCACAAGTAGTAATATAATATCACCCTACTTTAATCGATGTCATAGTTATAGAGCCGCCAACAGGTTTATCGTTAAATATGTTTATAGAATCGTTCTGTTCTTTTAATGCTAATGTGTAAATAAGAGGCAAATAATGTTCTGGTGTTGGTACAGCCAAATTGAACGCTTTACCCTGTGATGTAAAATTGATAAGGGCTTCGTGGTTATCATCTAGAATAAATTGTTTCATTTTTTCGTTGGCCTCAGTGGCCCAATCATAGGCAAAAGTATCGTTTAACTTGTTCCAAGACACCATGCCTAGGTTGTGTACTATATTTCCACTGCCAACAATTAAAACGCCTTTTTTCCGCAAACTGTTTAATTCTTTTGCCAATTCGTAATGGTATTTTGCTGGTTTTGTATAATCAATACTCATTTGAATTACTGGAATGTTAGCGTTGGGATAAAGGTGTTTAATAACGCTCCAGGCGCCATGGTCTAATCCCCATTTCTCATCTAGGCCAACATGGGTGGATGTTACAATATTTTGAGTTTCTTTTGCTAGCTCAGGGCTTCCGGGTGCGGGATATTCAATATTGAACAAGGCTTGTGGGAAACCTCTAAAATCGTGAATGGTTCTTGGGTAATCCATGGCCGTAACAAAGGTGCCTCTGGTTTCCCAGTGTGCAGAAATGCAGAGTATGGCCTTAGGTTGCTGCAAGGTTTGCCCTAACTGTTTAAAAGACTTAACAAATTCGTTTTCTTCAATAGCATTCATAGGAGACCCGTGCCCTAAAAATAAAACAGGCATTTTATCTGTACTTTTAAACGGCTGTGTTATTTTATTTAAATGAGTTAATGCCATACTTTTTGGGGTTTATTAGGCTTGAGGTTTGCTGTAAATTTAAAAATAAAAGGGCTGAATTCCTTTTGTTAAGAATTCAGCCTTAATTAAAAAATCAATTTTGGCTTACGCCGAGTTCGCTTTAAATCGATTTTGTTGCGTTTTTAAAAATACATAATCGCTACTGTGTTTCATTTTGGAGTAAAGGTTGTAGTTTACTTTAACGGGAACTTTTAAATTTGGAAATTTGATTAAGTAATAACCATTTTCTCTCCCAATACATTGGACTTTAATAGGTGCTCTTTCCATAATCTAAAATTATTTAAAAATTAAACTATAAATCGATATCTATATCGGAAACAAAATATGTTCCAAAGAAAATAAAAGCCGTCTAAATGAAAAATTGACAGTTTTGCGGTACTAAATCTTCTTTTGCTTGTTAATTTCGTCTTGAAGTTGTCTGCGTACTTTTTGCTCACGCTCTAGTGCAATACGGCGGTGTTCGTCAAATTCTTCTTCAATTTCAGCTAATGATTTTTTTGCTTCACGTGTAACCGCATTACTGTTCTTGAACTTATAAATAAATAAAATAAGTAGCGCCAATAACCCCGCTATAATAGACCACATGAGAGCATTATAACCACCTTTGCTCATTTGTATTCCAAACAGGGCCATACTGTTTTTTTCAGCATTGGTTTTGTCGAGGTTTTGTTGAGTATTGATGAGGTTGGTTTTAAGTTCTGTTATTTCCTTGGCTTGGTTTGTTAATGTAGCCTGCCTTTCAGCTAAAGTTTTTTTAAGAGTTTTGAGCGTATCATTGGTATGGCTTCTTAAGGTAAGAAACATGCTTAGTTTTACAGCTTCGTAGGGTTGTCCATTGGTGCCTTTAAAATTACCTGATTTTCTAAGAATATATTCAAACTGATTATCAATAGTACCATCGTTTAAAGATATTTCTTCTTCTTGAGAAAAAGAATACGATGAAATGAAGCATGTAAATACTATAAAAAATAACGATTTGATAGAATTCATTTTTTTGGTTTGAATTTTAATGATTGTAAATAGAGTTTGCGAATTTATAAAATATTGTTTATTAAACGATTATAAATTATTCAAAAAGCCTCATTAAATGAGGCTTTTTTATATACGAAACGACGTTTGTTTTAGATGTTTTGTATTAATAATATGTATAACGCCTAACTTTGGCTATATATTTTGCCAGTCTAATAACTTGGTGGCTATAGCCGTACTCGTTATCGTACCAAATGTAAAGAATTATGTTTTTGCCATCTTTACGTACAATGGTAGCTTTACTGTCGTAAATTGAAGGGGCCGAACAACCAACAATATCTGTAGATACTAGCTCGTCGCTCAGTTCATACTTTATTTGTTCAACTAAATCGCCTTCTAAAGCATATTTTTTTAATATGGTATTTATGCCTTCTAATGAGGTTTTATTTTTTAATTCTAAATTTAAAATAGCCAAAGAGCCATTGGGCACGGGAACACGAATGGCGCTTGAGGTTAGTTTACCTTCCAAACTGGGCAATGCTTTTGCAACGGCTTTGCCAGCACCGGTTTCGGTGATAACCATGTTAAGCGCTGCAGCCCTTCCACGACGGTATTTTTTATGAAAATTATCAACTAAATTTTGGTCGTTGGTATAAGCGTGGATGGTTTCAAGATGGCCACTTTTTATGCCAAAAGAGTCTTCAACGGCTTTTAAAACTGGGGTGATGGCATTGGTGGTGCACGATGCCGCTGAAAAAATATTCAATTTATCGGGGTGATAATCTTTCTGGTTTACACCGTAAACTATATTAGGAACTCCTTTGCCCGGGGCGGTCAGTATAACTTTATCGATGCCTTTGGCCTTTAGGTGTAGGCTTAAACTTGGTTTGTCTCTGTACGCACCGGTATTATCAATAACCAAAGCGTTGTTAATGTTGTATTTTGTGTAATCAATTTCATTTGGCGCATTTGCCGAAATAACATAAACCGTTGTGCCGTTTACAATGAGGGCTTTCTTTTTTAAATCAACAGAAACCATACCTGAAAATTCACCATGAACCGAATCGTTTCTAAGTAGCGCAGCGCGCTTTTCTAAGATATCTTCATTGAGCTCGCCACGTGTTACAATGGCCCGTAACCGCAATTGGCTACCTTTTCCCATTCTAACCATAAGTTCGCGAGCCACCAAAACGGCCAATACGCCCGAAACCGTAAAGAACAACATCTTTGGGTTCAATATGGCCATTTTTATTAGTATCTTTAAGTTTTGAAACAACAAAGCGTGTAGCATTAACTTGACTGTTTTCTTCTAAATGAAACTCGTAAGTAAGTTTTCCGATATCTAATTTTGCAGGTGGGATGTTTAACGATTGAATAGCTTGTGCAATTTCAACCGAATCAAAAATAGAAATGGGCTTTTGTACAAATTTGCCAGCATATTCATGAAGATTTAAAATCTGGCTTACATTTCGGTCTATCAATTGATTTCTAAAAAGCACCAACTCAATGGATTTGTCATACCATAGGTCACTTACTATTTTGATAAACTCTACGGTAGCTTTTCTACGGTCGGCCTGAAAGGCCAATTCCTTTTCATAAGTTTTGTTCAAAACCATAGTTTAATGTTTTAGTATGTTGGAGGTTCTATAAAAATAGCATATTCCAAACATTTTCGTAAGGTATTCACAAAAAAATCGTTGACCTGTTGGGATGAGGCGATAACCCAAAAATCCATCCTTATTTTACCGAGTAAATACAAAAAAAAGCCCTTCAAAATTCAATTTTTGAAGGGCTGTAAGTGTTTTGTAATGTGGGGTTTATCTAAAATTATAGCGTTCTTTTTCTCCGTTAGAATTTATAAGCTCAATTCTAACCGCTTCACCAAACGAGTTTTTTCTTAGAATTCTTTGTACATCATCAATCGAATTAACTTGTTCGTCGTTTATTGCTGTAATGATGCAGCCTTCGTTTACACCGTTTCTTCGCCAATAGTCTTCGTAGCGTTCATTCAGTTCTAAAATTTTAACACCGTGGGGCGCCTTAAACTTTTTCAAGTCTGCAGATTTGGCGTCTTTTATTAATCCTACTAATGGCATGGTATAGGTTTGACGCTTAGCTAGTGTTACGGGAACGGTTTTTATTTGACCGTCTCTCGATAATTTCAGTTTTACAACGTCGTTTGGGCGCTTAGCACTTAAGTGGCCTGTTAAATCTGAAAATTTAGACACCTTTATGTCGTCTATTTCTTTAATGATATCGCCTTTTTTCAGCCCGGCTTTATCGGCACCTGAATCTTCAACCACACTGTCAATGTAAACCCCTTCGGTATCTTCCACACCTAGTTTTTCAGCAAAAGCACTGTTAAGGGCACCACCTTGAATGCCCAAAATACCATTTTGAACATTGCCGTATTCCATAATATCTTCAACAACTTTTCTTGCAATATTACTGGGTACGGCAAACGAATAGCCAATGTACGACCCCGTTTGTGAGGTTATAGCTGTGTTAATACCCACCAATTCACCATTAGTATTTACCAGCGCGCCTCCAGAATTTCCTGGGTTTACTGCTGCATCGGTTTGTATAAATGATTGAGCGCTGGTTCCAGAGAGGTCTCTAGATTTAGCGCTAATAATACCAGCCGTTACCGTGGATGTTAAATTAAACGGATTACCAACGGCGAGCACCCATTCGCCAATCTTTGCATTGTCGGAGTCTGCAAAAATAACATAGGGCAAATCCTCGTCGGCCTCAATTTTTAAAAGGGCGATATCAGTTTTTGCATCAGCTCCAATTAATTCGGCAGTGTATGTTTTATTATTGTTGAGGGTTACCGATAGTTCGTGAGCATTTTTTATAACATGGTTATTGGTAATAATATAACCATCTGCATTAATAATTACGCCCGATCCTGTACCCATTTGTGCGCGTTGTTGGGGTTGCCTTCCTGCAAATAAATCTTGTAGGGTCAGTTGTCCAGAGCTTAGGGTAACATTTTTAACGTGTACCACGGCATTAACCGTATTTTCGGCAGCATGCGAAAAATCGGGTGCTTCTAAAATATTGTTGATATTGCCCATGTTACTTGTTGGTAACAACATCGGGTTTTCGGTTTGACTGGAAACTAAAATGGGCTGCTTTTCTTCTAAAAAGAGTTTGTAAGCGCCTAAAGTAAAAATGCCGCCAAGGGCAGAAACTAATACTAATGCTAAAATCTTCTTCATAATTTAAATTTTACCTTTTAATTTTTTTGAGACCGTATCTCTAACTAATTTTTACTTTTTGTGTTAAATGAATAAACATTTAACGATTAAAATTAAATATTTATTGAATTTACTATTTCGTTTTAACGATTTTTAACGTCGCGTTTAACGTGCATTTAACAATCAATTAAACGCTATAATATTTATATCTTTGTGCTTTATTATGCAACAGACTTTTTATAAATATCAAGGAACGGGAAACGATTTTGTGATGATTGATAATCGTCAACTAAAATTCGACAAAAATGATACCAAACGTGTTAAATTGCTTTGCGATAGACGTTTTGGCATAGGAGCAGACGGACTTATTTTATTGGAAAACCACGATGAATTGGATTTTAAAATGGTGTATTATAATGCGGATGGGAATGAAAGTACCATGTGTGGAAATGGTGGTCGGTGTTTAGTGGCGTTTGCTAAACAGCTGGGCGTTATTAAAAGCCAATGTACGTTTGAAGCTATTGACGGTTTACACCACGCCTCAATCGATGGCGATATAGTTAAACTGCAAATGCAAGATGTCGATACCGTTGAAAAATTACATAACCATGTGTTTTTAAACACTGGTTCTCCGCACCATGTTCAGTTTGAGACCGATATTGAAAATTTTGATATTAAAAGTACTGGTGCTAAAATTAGATATGGTGCACCATACAACCAAGAAGGCACTAACGTTAATTTTGTTAAGAAGATATCTGATGAAGCCTTTAGGGTAAGAACCTACGAGCGTGGTGTAGAAGATGAAACCCTTTCTTGTGGAACGGGAGTTACCGCTGTGGCGATTGCTATGCATTACACTGGTGAAACCGAAAAAAGTTTAGTTAAACTTCAGGTTGAAGGTGGTGAGCTACAGGTTCGATTTAATGTAGAAAACGGGGGTTATAAAGATGTATGGCTTATAGGGCCCGCTAATTTTGTCTTTAAAGGAACCATATGACTACCCTGAAAGGACAAAATATATTTTTGCGTGCACTGGAGCCTGAAGATCTCGAGTTTGTTCACGAGATTGAAAACGACGAAACCGTTTGGGAAATAAGTAATACGCAAACACCTTATTCTAAATTTTTAATAAAGCAGTATTTAGAGCATGCCCATAGAGATATTTATGACGTTAAGCAGTTACGCTTGGTCATTTCAAACTATAATAACGAAACTCTTGGGTTGATTGACCTGTTCGATTTCGATTTCAAAAATAAAAGAGCAGGTATAGGTATTTTGGTTAAATCCCCCAGCAATAGGTCTAAAGGAGTAGGTAAGGAGGCGCTAAAACTTGTGGTAGATTACAGCTTTGTCCATTTAGGTTTACACCAATTATATTGTAATATTTCAGAAGAAAACGAAGCTAGCAAAAGGCTTTTTACAAATCAAGGGTTTAAGGAAGTTGGTTTAAAAAAGGATTGGAATGTTGTTAACGGTGTTTTTAAAAATGAATATTTATTTCAGCTCATAAAAAAGATTTAATGTACATAAGAAAAATACTTATCGCTATTGCGGTTTTGGGGTTGGTAGCAGCTGCTTTTTTTTCCCATTTTGTTTATAAGGCTATGTTGAAGCCTAATACGGCCTTTAATAATGAGGTGGCCTATATTTTTGTCCCAACAAATGCTTCCTATAGTGAGGTTAGAAATCAGTTGGAGCCTTTATTGGATGATATGGATGCTTTTGATGCATTGGCCGAACGAAAAAAATACACATCTAACATAAAGGCTGGTCGTTTTCAAATTAAGAAAGGAATGAGCAATAACGACATTATTAATTCCATTAGGAGCAATAATTTACCCATAAAAGTGTCATTCAACAATCAAGAAACCCTTAAAAAATTAGCAGGAAGAATAGCGGCACAGATTGAAGCTGATAGTTTGTCGTTACTATCAGCCATGAAGAATTCTAACTTTTTGGAGGAAAATAATTTTAACGAAGCAACAGCTTTGGGGATGTATTTGCCAAACAGTTATGAGTTTTTCTGGAATACCTCGGCTGAAGCATTTAGAAAGCGAATGCTAAAGGAGTATCATAGATTTTGGAATGAAAACCGAATAAAAAAAGCAGAAGCCATTGGTTTGACTCCAACTCAAGTGATTGCTTTAGCATCTATTGTTCACGAAGAGTCTAAACAGACCAGTGAACAGCCCAGGATTGCTGGTGTTTATTTAAACCGTTTAAGGATAGGAATGCCACTTCAGGCAGATCCAACGTTAAAGTTTGCTGCCTATCAATTACCTCAATATAGAAATACGGTTATCAAACGTGTTTTGAACGTTCACAAAGAAATCGATTCCCCGTACAACACCTATAAAAATAGAGGGTTGCCCCCGGGCTTAATAGCCATGCCCGATATTTCTGCAATAGATGCGGTGCTCAATTACGAAAAACATAATTATTTATATTTTGCGGCAGACGCAAGCCGATTGGGATATCACAAATTTGCAAAAACCTTATCTCAGCATAATGCTAATGCCAGAGCATACCAGCGTTATTTGTCTTCTCAAGGTATTAATAAATAGTGATGGCGTCGGCAATTAAAAATAGCATTTTGTTTTTTTTATTGCCCATGATATTGTTGTCGCAATCTAAAACAGAAAACTTTTTTACGCCCAGCGATAGTTTAAACATCTCAAGACGCAATAGCATCATTATTGCCGAAACATCGCTTATGGCATCTGCTCTTGTTGGTTTAGACCAAATTTGGTATGCCGATTTCGAGCGTTCAAAATTTCATACATTAAACGACAACGGTCAATGGTTACAAATGGATAAATTGGGCCACGTGTTTACATCTTATCAAATGGGAAGGCACGGTGCACAAATGTTAAACTGGAGCGGGGTGAGTAAAAAACACCAGCTGTTGTATGGCGCCACTTTGGGTTTTACATTTTTAACGGCGGTTGAAGTTTTAGATGGTTTTTCTAAAGAGTGGGGCTTTTCTTGGGGGGATGTTTTGGCGAATGGAACAGGTACAGGACTGTATGTTGGACAACAATTGTTGTGGAAAGAGCAAAGAATTGCCCTAAAATATTCATTTCACCAAACAAAATACGCCGATCAAAATCCAAGTAAGCTAGGTAAATCGTATTTGGAGCAGATTTTAAAGGATTATAATGGGCAAACGTATTGGTTAAGTTTCAATTTACATTCTTTTTTTAAACAAAGTAAAGTGCCAAAATGGCTGAATGTGGCGGTAGGATATAGTGGAGAAGGTATGCTTAATGGCGTTAAAGATATTGACAATCAGGTGTTAACAAATAATGATAGGTATAGGCAGTTTTACTTGAGTTTTGATGTAAATTTGACTAAAATCAAAACGAATTCAAGGTTGTTGATGACTGTTTTTGATGTTTTTAATATGATAAAAATACCGTTTCCTACTCTGGAAATCAGTAAAAAAGGGAATGTATTTCATCTATTCTTCATTTAAAAATAGTACTTAATCGATTAGTTTTGAAGTTATTGAAAATTTTTATAATTTTGCACGCTCAAATTTCAAGGCATGTTTTTCATTAAAATCTGCTGAAAAAATTTAAAATTATGGTAAAGCATATTGCAGGTTATACAACCCTTACGCTTACAGTTTTAGTGCTTTTGGGCACATTATTTAAAACAAATGTAACCATTGATTTGAGCAACTACTCAACGGAAGGCTTGAATTTAAACTACACGGTTAATAACAGCACCCACCTAAATAACAAGCTTTTGGCACTTAATACGGAAGATGATTCCAAAGAGGTTTTTACCCCTTATTTAGGAAAATCTTTTGTAGGCTTTAAAGAAGCCTTGGCCTTTAAAGAGTCTGGTGGAAACTACAACTCTGTTAATACCTATGGGTATTTAGGCAAATATCAATTTGGAGCGTCTACATTAAAATTAATTGGTATTAACAATCCTGCTAAGTTTTTAAAGAACCCAAGGTTGCAGGAAAAAGCGTTTTTGGCCAATACAGCACGTAACAAATGGATTTTAAGACGTGATATCAAAAATTTTGTTGGTAAACGTATTAATGGTGTTATTGTTACCGAATCTGGAATTTTGGCAGCTGCGCACTTGGCTGGGCCAGGCAGTGTTAAAAAGTATTTACGAAGCTACGGTCTAGATAATTTTGCCGATGGCTACGGAACAACGGTTTATTATTATATGAAACGTTTCTCCGGCTACGACACGTCGTTTGTTAAAGCGAATAGAAAAGCTAGAGCCTTGTAAACGATGTTTTAAGTTATATTAAAATTTATGTATTATAAATATGGTAGGTCTTTTATGAAGGTCTACCATATTTTTTTTCCATAGCTTGGCGGGCAGCGTTTTAATAAATTCTGTTGGCAAAGTAATGTCGCAAGCCACGCATATATTGGTGTTGCTTTCGAGAACACTAGTTAAAACTTCAAGCATTTTGTTGTTTCGGTATGGGGTTTCAATAAATACTTGTGATTGGTTTGAATCAAACGATAAACGTTCCAAACGCTTGATGTCTCTTTTTCGCTCACTTTTATCAATAGGGAGATAGCCGTTAAATGCAAAACTCTGCCCGTTCATGCCGGATGCCATTATGGCCATTAGTATAGAAGAAGGACCAACCAAAGGAACCACTTTTAAATTTTTGGTATGTGCTATTTTTACAATATCAGCACCAGGGTCGGCCACACCAGGGCACCCAGCTTCAGAAAGTAATCCAATATTTATACCTTTAGAGCAAGGTTCTAAAAAACTGGGCTTGTCGGTTTCATCCGTAAACTTATTAAGTAGAAATATTTTAAGCGAAGACTGTTTTTTTTCTGGGCAAATTCGCTTGATAAAACGTCTGGCTGTCTTTTCGTTTTCAACTATAAAAGTATCGGTATTGTCTATAATTTGTTTTACTGATAAAGGAAGTACTTCCAAAGGGTCGTTGTCTCCTAGTGTGGTCGGGATGAGATAAAGCTTGCCTTGTTGGGTTGTCATTTATTTAATACTGATTTTTTTGATGGTTTTAAAAGAATTGCTTAAGCGAATTTCAATAAAATATAGGCCCTTACTGTATTTTTTAACCGGTAAATTAATGATTTTACTTTTAGCGGAAGTATGCGTTAATTTTTGCCCTTGAATATTATATAGTGAAATTGAAACAGCATCTTTATAAACACGTGATAAATTGATGGTAACATGACTTGTTGAAGGATTGGGATATATACTACACTCAAGTTTTGCTGTATCGGAAACGTTTAAATTGGCATCGGTAATTTTGTAAACACTGGTGCCGCCTGCAATATATAACTCGCCATTTGCATCTTCGCCAAAAGTGGTCCAGCCTTGGGTTGTATTTGGTCTTTGAAATGCTAGCGACCAGGTTTCACCGTTATTTGTTAAAATACCTATATCTCGTTTACAGTAATCCGCAAAAAAGTATTTACCACTAAAATTGGGATAGCTATCTCCCCGGTAAACGTAACCGCCGGTTATAGAACCTGAACAGCCACTTCCAACATGTGGATACTCAGCAATAGGTGTTACAGTGGCTGATAAACCGTTAGGCGGACAGTTGGAGCTGGTATTAAATTCGTGGTTGCCTTCATAGCAACGCCAGCCATAATTATCGCCCGGGTTCCCTGAGCCATTAACTTTATTAATTTCTTCGTATGCATTTTGTCCTACGTCTGCAATCCATAAATCGGAAGAGGATCTGTCGAATGAAAATTTCCAAGGATTACGTAGTCCTATGGCGAAAATTTCTGGTCTTGGGTCGTCCGGTCCATTTTCCGAATTCAAAAACGGATTGCTCTCAGGAATGCTGTACGCATTTCCACTAACATCTATGCGTAATATTTTACCAAAAAGGCTTGTTGTGTTTTGTGCCCTGTTTTGAGGGTCGCCACCGCTACCGCCATCACCAACACCTATATACAGGAAGCCATCGCTTCCAAAGGCCAATTTGCCTCCGTTATGATTGCCGTAAGGTTGTTTGTAGGTTAACAGAATGTCTTGGTCAGTATTGGCAACATCTGGGTTTGCGCTAACCGTATATCTTGCAATAATAGTGTTGGGTTCGTTAGTGCTGCTGTTGTCGGTATAGTTCACGTAAAACCTGCCTGAAGTAGCAAAATCTGGAGCAAAAGCCAATCCTAAAAGTCCGCGTTCTCCACCCGAACCAACCAAATTAGAGATATTTAAAAAAGGCGTACTGTTAACGCTTCCGTCTGGTTTCAATATTTTAATGATTCCAGATTTTTCAACAACAAATAATCTGTTGTCGTTGGCATGGGCTATTTCAACAGGATTGGTAAAGCCAGAAGCAAAAGTTTCAAGCTGAACGGTTTGTGCTAACCCCAAAAAGCTTAGCGTGTAAAAAACGAGAGAGACCAAAGTATTTTTCATAGAGCATCTTTTAAGTAAAGTTAACAAATAAGATGCTAATTTCCATTTGGTTAGGGGGTTACTTTTCTGGCTATAATTGTGCACGCTTCATCTAACATTTTATAAACATTTTCAAAACCTTGGTCGCCGCCATAGTAAGGGTCGGGCACCTCGAAGTCTTTGTTGGGGTGAACTTCGTTTAAAATCATGTTTACTTTAGAAATGTCGCTGTCGTTTCTAGCCAATTTCACAACGTTTTGAAAATTGGAGCTATCCATGACATAAATCAAATCAAATCTATCAAAATCTGAAACTTCAAATTGTCTGCCTCTCAAGTTTGAGATATCCAAGCCGTATTTACTTGCCACAGCAACCGAGCGTTGATCAGGACTGTTTCCAATATGATATGCTGCGGTGCCGGCAGAATCAACGGTATATGTTTCAGCAGGTAATTTAGATTTTAAAATACCTTCAGCCAGTGGAGAACGACAAATGTTTCCAAGGCAAACCATTAAGATTTTAGTCATTTCAATAGGAATTTAAACTGAAAGCTTTTTTGTAATGTCTTCAACGTACTTTCTAAATTGTTTGTCGGTTGAAGAAAGATTGTCTACTGTTTTACAGGCGTGCAATACTGTAGCATGATCGCGTTTCCCTATTTGGGAGCCAATACTTGCAAGCGATGCTTTAGTGAGTTTTTTGGCAAAAAACATGGCCAATTGACGCGCTTGAACAATATGACGTTTTCTGGTTTTTGATTGTAACGTGTCAACATCCATTTGGAAGTAGTCAGAAACCACTTTTTGTATGTAGTCAATAGAAACTTCGCGCTTAGTATTTTTTACAAATTTTTCAACAATGATGCGCGCCAAGTCTAGGGTAATTTCTTTCTTATTGAAAGACGATTGGGCGATTAACGAAATAATAGCGCCCTCAAGTTCCCTAACATTGGTTTTGATGTTTTTGGCAACATATTCAATAATCTCTTCTGGCATTTCAACACCGTCGCGGTACAGTTTGTTTCTTAAGATGGAAACACGAGTTTCAAAATCTGGGTTTTGCAACTCGGCAGAAAGCCCCCATTTAAATCGAGATAATAAACGTTGCTCGATGTCTTGCATATCAACAGGTGCTTTATCACTTGTTAATACAACCTGTTTACCATTTTGGTGCAAATGGTTGAATATGTGGAAGAATACATCTTGGGTTCCTGTTTTTCCAGACAAGAACTGCACGTCGTCAATAATCAATACGTCAATAATTTGATAAAAATGAATAAAATCATTCCTATTATTCTTTTTAACAGCATCAATATATTGTTGTGTAAACTTTTCTGCAGAGATATAAAGGACTGTTTTTTCTGGATATTTGTCTTTTATATCGACACCAATGGCGTGAGCCAAATGGGTTTTTCCTAAACCAACACCACCAAAAATCAACAACGGATTAAACGACGTGCCCCCAGGTTTTGCAGCAACCGCTAAACCGGCACTGCGGGCCAATCTGTTTGAGTCGCCCTCCAAAAAGTTTTCAAAACTGTAATTAGGGTTAAGTTGCGATTCAATTTTAACATTCCTAATACCAGGGATTACAAATGGATTACGTAATTCAGGATTTTTATTGTTTAAAGGAATGTCAACGTCTTGTGATTTTACTGCGCTTCTGTTAGAGCTAGGAATTTTTTCGGTAAAAGGTTGTTTGTTGCCATAGGTGTTTTCCATTTTAATAATGTAAACCAGTTTGGCTGTTTCTCCCAACTCTTTTGTGAGGGCTACCTTCAAAATTTTGACATAGTGTTCTTCGAGCCATTCGTAAAAAAACTTACTGGGAACTTGAATGCTCAAAGCATTATCTGTAAGCTTAACTGCTGCAATAGGCTCAAACCAAGTTTTGTATGCTTGCGGTTGGATGTTATCCTTTATAAATTCAAGACAATTATTCCATACCGATTGCGCAGTTACACTCATTTTTAGATATACAGATTTTTTTAAGTTAGCTAGATGATATATGAAAAAAACTTTTCATATCCCCCATTAAGGAAAGGCAAATATGTGAACAAAATTCTTAAAAAAAAAATCAATTTGTATTGAATTTTTAGAAATTTTTCCTCATGTTTAACCTATTGCCGAAACTACAAAAAAATATCCAAATAAACTTATGAAATTCGATGAAATACAAATAAGAGTGAGGTACGGCGAAACCGACCAGATGGGGGTTGTTTACCACGGAAACTATGCATTGTATCTTGAAATGGGTAGGATTGAATGGTTGAGAAAACATGGGGTTTCTTATAAATCCATGGAAGAAAATGGGATAATGTTACCTGTAATTTCTTTGTCTTTAAACTATAAAAAATCAGCGGGTTATGATGATGTAATTAATGTAAAAACTCAACTAAAAAACAGACCTTCAGCAAAGATTGAATTTGAATATGAAATCACCAATGAAGAAGGTGAAATTTTAACAACTGCAAACACCGTTTTGGTGTTTATAGATATGAAAACAAATAGACCGACCCGAGCTCCAAAATATATAATGGATTTACTGGACGACTAAATTTTGTGATTTCTATCTGATTTAAGAGATAATTACATAAGCGGCTCAATGACTTCATTGAGTAGCTATTTTTTTAAAACTACTCTGAATTTTTATGTGTTGTTTTCTAGGTTTGGTTGACTGTAATATTTTTTCTTCAGCCAAAAAGAAACACGAACCAGTAAAATAAGGGCGGGTACTTCTACCAATGGACCAATAACACCTGCAAATGCCTGTCCGGAATTTAGCCCGAATACGGCTATGGCAACAGCAATGGCAAGTTCAAAATTGTTGCCGGCAGCGGTAAAAGCTACTGAGGCTGTTTTGTCGTATTCAGCACCCATAGCCTTAGTAAAGAAAAAGCCAATAATAAACATAACACTGAAATACACCAAAAGGGGTATGGCAATGATTAGAACATCCATGGGGATTTCAACAATTAATTCGCCCTTTAACGAAAACATAACAACAATTGTAAATAATAAAGCGATTAGGGTTAGCGGCGAAATGGCCGGAATAAAGGTTTTGTTGTACCATTCCTCACCTTTTCTTTTCACTAATGTTAAACGACTTAAAATGCCCATAAGGAATGGTATCCCTAAATAAATAGCGACACTTTCTGCAATGGTAGCTATTGATATGTCGACAATGGCACCTTCAAATCCAAAATAGGGCGGCAGTATCGTGATAAAAACCCAGGCATAAAAGCTATAGGCAAAAACCTGAAAAATACTATTTAATGCCACTAATCCTGCGCCGTATTCGCTGCTACCTTCAGCAAGATCGTTCCACACTAAAACCATAGCAATGCACCGTGCTAACCCAATTAAAATGAGCCCAACCATATACTCGGGGTAATCGCGCAAAAATGTAATGGCCAAAATAAACATTAAAATGGGTCCAAAAACCCAATTGAGCAGCAGGGAAATAGATAAGATTTTAGTGTTTTTAAAAACTTTGGGCAATAAAGCATAGTTAACTTTTGCCAATGGCGGGTACATCATTAAGATTAAGCCTATAGCAATGAGAATGTTTGTAGTGCCACTGCTCATGGCATTTATTTTGTTTGGGAAGCTGGGAAAGAAATATCCAATGGCAACGCCAATGGCCATGGCTACAAATATCCAAAGTGTTAGGTTCCGGTCGAGAAAACTCAGTTTTTTAGTTTGTGCCATGTTTACGATTTAATTTTCGAAAAGACATAACATAATTCGGTAGCAATTTGTAAGCTACGTTCCTTATATTTTTCGGCCTGTTGAGGAGTGCCATCAAAAGCCTTGGGGTCTTCGAAGGTTATCGGGATGCGTTTTTCAGCGCCGTTTACAATAGGGCAAGCCTCGCTAGCAGAGTCGCAGGTCATAATGGCCGCAAACTCAGATTTCGGGTTGAAATCGTCGTCCATTTTTTTTGAAAACCCAATAACAGGATGTGCATTTTCCGAATATTTGATACTGTAAATAGGATTTTTACCTTCTGAAATAATTTTCACCAAAAAACCAGTATTTTGTAACGTTTGGGCGGCCATTGGAAAAAGCGCTGTAGCCTCTGTGCCTCCCGAATAACAAAATACATTTTTTATATCAAAATACGATGCCAAAGTTTGCGCCCAAACTTGCGATAAATGACTTCGGCGCGAGTTATGGGTGCAAATAAAGTTTAACCGGATGTCTTGTTGGTTTAAAGCTTTGTCCTGTATAAAATCGATTAAAGGTTGAAGCGTTTCTTTTCTTTCCTCTGAAATGATTTCTAGGGTTAGTTTTTTTATATTGTTTTCTATTTCGGTAAACAGGTTGGTTTTTGTGTTTATCATTTTTTGATATTTAAAGGTTAGCAGCAGTTTCCGCCAGGTTCGCAGCAAGGTTCATTGTTTAAATCAGATAGTTTTACCTTTGGTTTTTCACCTGGAATGCCACAGTTGTCCTTAGCTAAACAATCGGTATGCTTTGTGGTTAACAGGAAATTTTTGCCATCAAAGTCTAAACCAAATTTATTAATGGTGCTGCCTTGGTATTCTACCTCGATCTCTAAATCTTCTATCTCTAAAATTTTTTCTGAAAGATTAATTATTTTCAATAACTTTTCTGGGTGTAGCCTATGGTTGTAGTCGTTGGCATTCCAAAGTTGAAAATTTACTACCTCTTCATTACGCACGGTTCCTCCACAATCAATAAAGTATTTTGTGATCTTACCCACTTCTGTAACATGGAAGTGGCTAGGAACTAATTCGCCATTTGGCAATTGAAAAGCAATTTGATCTAATTGCTTTAGTTTGTTTTTAATTTCTGAAAGTTTCATGTTATATTGTTATTTTGCGATTAATGTTTTTTAATTTTTTAGCAACAATCTTGGTTTGGTACATCCTGGTTTAAAAATTGGTGCATAACATTTTTCATTTTTGTCCAGCTTTCTGTGTTTATACAGTAGCAAACACTAGTGCCTTCAACGTTACCTTTTATTAAGCCTAATTGTTTAAGTTCTTTTAAGTGTTGCGAAATGGTAGGCTGCGCTAAGCCTATTTCATCAACCAAATCGCCACATACACAGGTGTTTGATTTGAATAAATGCTGCAAAATAGCTACTCTTGCTGGGTGTCCAAAAGCCTTTGCAAAACGTGCTATTTCATTTTGTTCGTCTGTAAATATTTCTGTTTTAGATAAGCCCATACTTATATTTGTATATTGCAATATTACGATTAATATGTGGTTTAGCAAAAAAAAAAGCCCTAAAAATAACATTTAGAGCTTTGTAAGTACTTTGAGTAGTAACGGTTATCCGTTCATTGATATTAAGAACTCTTCGTTGTTTCTAGTTTGTTTAACGCGCTCGTTAATAAATTCCATCGCTTCTATAGGGTTCATGTCAGCTAAGTATTTACGCATAATCCACATACGCTGTATGGTGTTGTCGTCCAACAACAAATCATCGCGACGCGTACTGGAAGAGGTAAGGTCGATGGCAGGGAATATTCTACGGTTAGAAATTTTTCTATCCAATTGAAGTTCCATGTTACCGGTTCCTTTAAATTCTTCGAATATAACTTCATCCATTTTAGAGCCAGTTTCAGTAAGAGCTGTGGCTATAATGGTAAGCGATCCACCATTTTCAATATTTCTGGCGGCACCAAAAAAGCGTTTTGGCTTGTGCAGCGCATTGGCATCAACACCACCACTTAGTATTTTTCCTGATGCAGGTTGCACGGTGTTATAAGCACGAGCCAAACGGGTAATCGAATCTAAAAGAATTACTACATCGTGCCCGCATTCTACCAAGCGTTTTGCTTTTTCAAGTACTATATTTGCGATTCTAACGTGTTCGTGGGCTTCTTTATCGAATGTTGATGCTATAACTTCGCCATGCACATTACGTTGCATATCGGTAACCTCTTCTGGGCGTTCATCAATCAATAAAATCATTTGGTAAACCTCAGGGTGATTTGCGGCAATGGCATTGGCCACATCTTTAAGCAGCATGGTCTTTCCTGTTTTAGGTTGGGAAACGATCATACCGCGTTGGCCTTTCCCGATAGGAGAAAACAAGTCCATAATTCTGGTAGAAATGGTGCTTTGTCTTTCGGCTATATTAAACTTTTCCTGAGGAAATAAAGGTGTTAAATGTTCAAAAGAAACGCGATCTCTTACCACATTGGGGTTTTGCCCGTTAATTTTACTAACTTTTATTAAAGGGAAATATTTTTCACCTTCTTTTGGCGGACGTACATGCCCCAAAACAGTATCTCCTGTTTTTAGGCCAAAAAGCCTAATTTGCGATTGTGATACATATATATCGTCTGGGGATGATAAATAATTGTAATCCGATGAGCGCAAAAACCCATATCCATCCTGCATAATGTCCAGAACGCCTTCACTTTGTATAATGGCATCAAACTCAAAATCGGGCTCGCGATAACGGTTTCTGTTATCTTTATTGCCTTTGTCAACGTTGTTGTTCTTTTGGCTTTTTTGCTGGTTTTTATTGCGTTTGGTATTCTTTTGCTGATTATCGCTCTGGTTATTTTGTTTAGAACTGTTATCTTGTTTCTGGTCGTTAGATTTTTGTTTTTGTTTGGAATCTCCCTTCACAGTATCTGAGCTTTTTTCAGGTGTTGCCTTCTTGTCATCCTTCTGCGAACTTTGGTGCTGTACACGCTGTCTAGGTTTTCTGGCCGGCTTTTTGTCCTTTGTTTCAGATTCTGAATCAGAGGTTGGCGCTACAGCTTCTTTTACGGCACTTGGATCTGCCGCTTGTTGGTCTAATATTTGGTAAACTAGATCTAATTTTTTTAATGAACGGTACTTAGGTACATTCAGTTTTTTTGCAATCTCCTGTAAGTCAGTGAGTTTTTTTGCTTTTAGTTGTGAAATTTCAAACATTGATGTTTTATTGAATATTTTAATAATGAATACTGGTAAAGAGGTATTCTGAAAAAAATGTTTTTATATTCTGAAGAAATAACCGCTTGTTATTGCGATTGTTGAGAATTAATACTGCAATTATACAACTTTATTTTATTTTTTTACGGTAATTCTCTTATTTTTGCGGTCTAGTTTTAAAAAAAGTATGCTACAACGTATCCAAACCGTCTATCTTTTAATTGCTGCCGCAATTTCTGGCGGCTTAATTTTTGTGTTTGAGTTATGGCAGACAGAATCTGGCGTTAAAGTATTTGCAAGCGATACCAGTTATGTTTTTGCGGCATTTTTAAGCTCAGCCTTTTTTTCGGTTGTGGCGATATTTCGATACAAAAATAGGAAGTCTCAATTTATGTTGGGGCGACTTAACATCATATTAAACTTTATTTTACTAGGATTTTTCGTGTACCGATCGCTAAATTTATCTGGAGAAACGGCGGTTTCTGAGAAAGGTATTGGGATGCTTCTCCCTATTGTTTCTATCGTGTTTTTGGCCTTGGCCAATAAAGCCATCAAGAAGGATGAAGATCTTGTAAAATCTGTAGATCGTTTACGTTAAACCTAACATCTTAGTAGTATTAGTGCGAAAGAAACCCAAAGTGAATGCTTTGGGTTTTTTGTTGTTATGCCTTTTTTTAATACCGTTTATCAAACTCGATAACTTCTAAGTTGTCAATCTTTTTCCCGTCAATTGTAAAGCGTAGCATCGTACGAACTTTGTGAAACCCGTGTTTTCCAACAGCTCCAGGGTTCATATGGATTAAATTTAGTTTTTTATCGGGCATCACCTTTAAAATATGTGAATGTCCACAGATGAACAATTTAGGCGGATTCTTTTTAATGTCATGGTAAACTCTATTGTTATATTTTGGAGGGTATCCACCAATGTGCGTAATCCAAACGTCAACATCTTCACACATAAAACGGTTGTGCTCAGGAAATTCACCCCTGATTTTGGCGTCGTCAATATTTCCGTAAACAGCTTTTAGAGGTTTTAATGCTTTTATGGAATCGGTTATTTTTAAATCACCAATATCGCCAGCATGCCAAACTTCATCAGCTTGCTCAACATGTTTTAAAATTTGGTCGTCCATGTAACCATGCGTATCAGAAAGGAGCAGTATTTTAGTCATTTGTAAATTGAAAATCTTTAATATTTAATTAAGACCCTTGTTTTCGCATTAAAGCCAAAAGCATTTATCTTTGCTGCTTACAAAAGTATTAAAACACATTGAGGTATTTTTTAGAATTGTCTTACAACGGAAAAGCTTATCATGGTTGGCAAAATCAGCCCAATGCTGTGTCAGTTCAAGAAGTTATTGAGAAAAGCCTTTCAACGTTGTTAGGAAAAAAAACAGATATTGTTGGTGCAGGGCGTACCGATGCCGGTGTGCATGCTAGCCAAATGTTCGCTCATTTTGATACCGAAATGGCTGTTAATGAACCCGATTTGGTTTATAAACTTAATTCGTTTTTACCTAAAGACATTGCCATTCATCATGTTTTTAAGGTGAAGCCCGAAGCTCATTCGCGGTTCGATGCACTTAGCCGAACCTATTTGTATAGAGTATCGTTAAAGAAAAATGTATTTAATTTTGATGCTGCTTATTACGTAAAACAGCTCTTGGATGTTGAAAAAATGAAGCAAGCATCAAAAATACTGTTGCAGTATAAAGATTTTCAATGCTTTTCAAAAAGTAAAACCGATGTAAAAACGTATTATTGCGATGTGGTTCAAGCCGATTGGTTTTATAAAGACGACGAACTGCATTTTGTTGTAAAGGCCAATCGCTTTTTACGAAACATGGTTCGCGCCATTGTGGGAACCATGGTCAATATTGGCTTGGGTAAAATTGAAGTTGATGATTTACATCACATTATCCAATCTAAAAATAGGAGTGAGGCAGGGTTTTCGGTTCCTGCTCACGCTTTATATTTAACAAAAATTGAATATCCAGAGGATATAAAATTGTAAATGAGTAAACCAAAGGAAAATATTTTTGATTTTGAGCTTTTCAAACGGCTTTTTGAATACATAAAACCTTATAAACGTGTGTTTGTTGGGCTTGTGCTTTTAGTCGTTTTTTTGGCTATTTTCAGTTCAGCAACACCTTACATAACAAAAGATGCCATAGATAGTAGCATTATGAGCAAGGAAGAAAAAGGGTTTTTGTTCTTCATTATTTTAATGCTGGCTGTATTGATTTTGCAAACCGTTTTTCAGCTGTTGTTTATTTATTATGCGTCATGGTTAGGCCAGAATTTAGTCATGGATGTACGTGTAAAACTATTTGATCATTTGCTGCAATTCAAAATGAAGTATTACGATAATTCTTCTGTAGGTGTGCTTATCACGCGCGCGGTAACCGATATGGAGCGTATAGCTGATATTTTTGGCCAAGGGTTATTCATGATTGTTAGGGATTTGCTAACCATGACGGTTGTTTTCGGGGTCATGGTTTATATAAACTTAAAACTTACCCTTATTGTTTTTGTGATGTTGCCCATTTTACTTTATGCCACAAGGGTATTTCAAAAATATATGAAAAAAGCTTTTGAGGAAGTAAGAACCGAGGTTTCTAACCTAAACTCTTTTGTGCAGGAACGCTTAACAGGTATGAAAATTTTGCAGTTGTTTACGCGCGAAGATGTGGAGTACCAAAAATTCAAGACTATAAACGAACGTCACAAAAAAGGTTGGCTAAAAACCGTTTGGTATAACTCTATATTTTTTCCTATTGCCGATTTGGCATCATCGGTAACCATTGGTTTGGTGGCCTGGTACGGCGGATTGAATGTCGTTTTTGACGGAAGCAATGTGTCACAAGGCGATTTGGTAGCTTTTATCATGTTTATACCCATGTTGTTTAGGCCGTTAAGGCAAATAGCCGATAAGTTCAATACCTTACAAATGGGGATGGTGGCTGCAACACGCGTATTTAAAGTGTTGGATACCACTTCGCAGATTGATGACCACGGTACTATTGAAGCCGATAATTTTAAAGGTGAAATAAAATTCGAAAACGTCTATTTCAATTATGTTGATGATGAAGATGTGCTCAAAGGCATTTCCTTTGATGTAAAAAAGGGCCATACCGTTGCTATTGTTGGTGCTACGGGCGCAGGAAAATCAACTATTATCAACTTGTTGAGTCGTTTTTATGAGATAAAAAGTGGTGTTATTTCTATTGATGGCATCGATATAAAGGATGTAAAACTAGCATCTTTAAGAGCGCAGATAGCAGTTGTATTGCAAGATGTTTTTCTGTTTGCCGATACTATAATGAGCAATATTACCCTCGACCATCCTGAAATTTTAGAAGAGCAAGTGTATCAGGCTGCTAAAGAAATAGGTATTCACGATTTTATAATGAGTTTACCCAATGGTTATAATTATAATGTAAAAGAACGTGGCGCCATGCTGTCATCTGGACAGCGCCAGCTCATTTCGTTTTTAAGGGCTTACGTAACCAATCCAAGTATTTTGGTGCTTGATGAAGCGACTTCTTCGGTAGATTCGTATTCGGAGCAACTTATACAAAATGCTACTGATAAAATCACAAAAGGAAGAACATCCATAGTAATAGCGCATCGTTTGGCTACCGTTAAAAAGGCAGATAATATTATCGTTATGGATGCTGGTGAGATTGTAGAACAAGGCACCCACAACGAACTACTTAAAAAAGACAATGGCTATTATAAAAACCTTTACGAGGTGCAGTTTCTTCAAAAAGAAGCTGTTTAATCCAGAAAAAATTCTTGACGCATTGCATCGGGGTTTCCGTTGAAATTGTCTTTCCGTGAAAAGGAGAACCTAAATACAGAGTTTCGGATTTTTTATGTTGTGAGGTTAAAATGAAACTAGCGATACGTTCCTGTAGCTCTGCTTCGAAGATAGTTTGCTTCAAAAAATTCAATTTAACCCAAATCTTTTTTTATCATGGCCCTCAGTTCTGAAGTGTCTTCAAAAACCACAAATTCACCATCTTTAAAATAAGAAATATGCCCTGTTTCTTCACTAACGGCCAAGGCTAGAGCATCTGTTTTTTCGGTTACTCCAATGGCTGCTCTATGGCGTAGGCCAAAACGTTGTGGGATATGTTTTTCGTTGTTTACGGGTAAGATAACGCGCGTGGCCTTTACAATATTGTCGCTTATTATAATGGCGCCATCGTGTAACGGACTGTTTTTAAAAAAGATACTCTCGATAATGGGTTGGGTCACTTTTATATTCATCTCATCGCCAGATTCCGATAAAAAATCTAAATTGTTGTTACGTTCAAAAACAATCAGAGCCCCAGTTTTAGACATCGACATTTTGTTACAGGCCGATAAAATCGCATCCACATCGGTTTCATTGTCACTGTCTGTTTTTAAAAATTTAAACTGTTGCAAGAATTTTTTACGTCGATTAAAGTTTGTAGATCCCACCATGAGCAAAAACTTTCTTATTTCAGGTTGGAATACCACGATTAACGCAATAATACCCACCTTCATAAACCCTCCAAAAATACCTGTTAACAACTGCATATTAAGAACTTCGGTAAGTTTCCAAACCAAATAAATAATAATAATACCAATAAAAATATTGATGGCCACAGTACCTTTAACCAGTTTGTAAACATAGTAGAGTAGAAGGGCAACTAAAATAACATCGATAATATCGACTACTGAAAGGTCAAGAATGTCTTTAAATATTTCCAAGGGCAGTGGGTTTTGGTAAAATTAGTAATTTATGATTAATTAAAAATAAATTCATCCTTAACTATCGATACATGGGCTAAATTATATTCTGAAATTTTAGACTTTGCCGTTATGTAGTCTTGAAAGCTCATATTTTGGTTGAAGTTTAAAACGATGTCGAATTCGGTTTGTTCATTGGCGAAAATTGAATTAAGATCGTTAAGTAAACGGTCCAAGTTCGATTTTTTGGTTATTACTTTATTTATATAACCTGTAATTTCAATATTATTTAAAGTATAGAATACTATGCTAAACCTTTGTTTTTGATTGATGTCCGACGTTTTTGAAAAATAGTCGCCTGCAATTTCGTTTCTGTAAATAACATTGGTAAACTCAATAAAACCAAGGCTTTTTTTACTGGTATCGTTACAGGTAAAATAATTTTTGGCGTTTTCGTTTTTATGCATTTTAGCATTTCGTTTTTTGTCTTGCAGGAATTTTATGTGCGTGATGGCTTGTTTTAAGGTTAACCGTCTATCAACATTTATTAGCCAATTGGTGGTGCTGATTAGGTTTTTTCTATTCAGTTCAACGCTGTCCTTTTTGGTTTCGTCGTAAAACAAATATGCTGCAGAAACATCGTTTATTTCGGTGATTTCAGAATGACTTATTTCAGGCAATAGAACCGTTTTTTCTTTGCCGCACGACAAGAGTAAAACAGTTGTAACCAACAAAAAGATATATTTCATAACTTCTAACTTCTAACTTCTAACTTCTAACTTCTAACTTCTAACTTCTAACTTCTAACTTCTAACTTCTAACTTTTCCACTAATTTTACACATTCCATAGCTTCCTTTACGTCGTGAACCCTTAAAATGGAAGCCCCTTTTTGCAGCGCAACGGTATTTAAAACAGATGTGCCATTTAAAGCTTCTTTCGTCGAGGTTTCTAATGTTTTGTAAATCATCGATTTTCTTGAAACTCCAACCAATACAGGTTTTTCAATGGTTTTGAACAGTTCGAGTTGGTTTAATAATTCAAAGTTCTGCGCTGTGTTTTTGGCAAACCCAAAACCAGGGTCTACAATAACGTCAACAATGCCTAAAGCTTTGGTGGCTGCAATTCTTTCAGAAAAATAGAAAAGAATGTCTTTGGTTAAATTATCGTAATTGTCGAGTTGTTGCATGGTTTGTGGTGTGCCGCGCATATGCATCATAATGTAAGGCACTCTTAAGCTTGCTATGGTCGGCAACATATTGTCGTCCAGTTTCCCCGCAGAAATGTCATTAATCAAAGCAGCACCCGCTTCAATACATTTTTTGGCAATGTGGCTTCTAAACGTATCAATAGAAATAAGGGTTTCTGGAAATTCCCTTAAAATCAAATCAACAATGGGCAATATGCGTTTTAGTTCGGTGTCTTGGTCCACATGGTCGGCATTGGGTCGTGAGCTGTAAGCACCAACATCAATAAAAGTGGCACCTTCATCTAGCATGACTTCCACATGTTGTAAAATGTCACTTTCGTTTTTATGTTTGCCGCCGTCGTAAAACGAATCGGGCGTAATGTTTAAAATCCCCATTATTTTGGGGCGCGATAGGTCTATAAGTTGTCCTTTGCAGTTAATAGTCATTAAGCTTATTTTCTTTGGTTTTGCTGGTATTTAAAACTTTAAACCCGAAACCTTGAACATTCTAATAATTTATGCGAAATTTACACAAAATTCAGTTTATAGATGCAAGATACTTCAAAACAATACGATGCTGTAATCGATACCTGTAAAAGTTTGTTTGAAAAAAAGATGAGTGATTATGGCAGTGCTTGGCGGATATTACGGTTACCGTCATTAACCGATCAAATTTTTATAAAAGCGCAACGTATTAGAGGGCTTCAAGAAAATGATGTTAGAAAGGTTGATGAAGACGAGGTCAGCGAATTTATTGGAATAATAAACTACTGTGTTATGGCTTTGATTCAACTGGAAAAAGGAGTGGCAGAACAGCCCGACATGAGCACCAAAGAAGCGGTTAGCCTTTATACTGAAAAAGTAGCCGTTACAAAAAAGCTAATGGAAGATAAAAACCATGATTATGGCGAGGCTTGGCGCGATATGCGGGTTAGTAGTTTAACAGATTTGATTTTGCAAAAGTTGTTGCGTGTAAAATCGATTGAAAATAATAAAGGAAATACTCAGGTTAGTGAAGGTGTCGATGCCAATTACCAAGACATGATTAATTACGCTGTTTTCGCATTAATTCACTTAAACGAACAAAAATAATGAAGGCAATAGTTAGTATTTCACGAATTTTAGTGGGCATTTTATTCATTATTTCTGGGTTTATAAAGCTGAACGACCCTTTAGGGTTTTCATACAAATTACAGGAATATTTTAGTGCCGATGTTTTGAATCTACCGTTTTTGGAACCCTATGCGCTCTTAGTTTCGGTATTTGTTGTGGTTTTTGAGGTCGTTTTAGGAGTATTCTTAATTATTGGTTACAAACCTAAATTCACCGTTTGGAGTTTGTTGGGCATGATAGTCTTTTTTACCTTTTTAACCTTTTATTCGGCGTATTTCGATAAGGTAAAAGATTGCGGTTGCTTTGGTGATGCCTTAAAGTTAACACCGTGGGAAAGCTTTACAAAAGATGTTGTTCTTCTTGTTTTTATACTGATATTGTTTTTTGGTGTTAAATACATAAAACCTGTTTTCGGAAAGTTGCAGACCACCGTATTAGCCCTTTTGGGCTTTGTTTTAAGTCTGTGGTTTGCTTACCATGTGTTAATGCACCTTCCAGCTATAGACTTTAGGGCATACAAAATTGGAAACAATATTAAAGAAGGTATGATTGTGCCCGATGATGCGCCAAAACCCATTATTGAATATACCTGGAAGTTTAAAGTGAACGGTGAGGAAAAAACATTTGTAACGGATGGAGCTTACCCTTCGGTAGATGGTGATTTTATTGATGTTGAAACCAAAGTGATTGATGAAGGCTACACGCCGCCAGTAGTTGATTTTTCTATAGAAACTTCAAACGGAGAAGATTTAACCGAACACTTTTTGAGTGAGGAAAACCTGGTAGTAGTGGTGTCCTATAGTCTGGAAAAGATTGAAAGGGATGGTACGTTAAAACTGAATGCCTTACAGAAAAGAGCACAACATAATGGTTATAGGATAATAGGGTTGACAGCTTCTGGGGAAGACGCTAAAACCTATATTAACAAAACCTATAACCTCGATTTTAAATGGTATTTATGTGATGAAAAAGCTCTAAAAACGGTTGTGCGGTCTAACCCTGGTGTTCTGGAGCTTGATGCTGGTACTGTAAAGCAAAAATTACATTGGAATGATATTGAGGATTTAAAATTGCCAAAGGTTGAAAGAAAACCAGAACCAAAATCAGCACTTGAAAACGCTGTTGTTGCTTACTTTATAAATGAACAGCCATCTACTAAAGAAGATGTAGAAGTGTTGGATTCATCAAAAATTGAAAGTATAAATGTTATTAAAGATACTATTAAGTTAAAAGAATTGAATACGCAAAATAATACCTTTTATACTAGTATTATTGAGGTTACACTTAAATCCAATTAAGTGCTTCTCATAATCATTTTAAAATTCATTTCCGCTTAACAAAAACAACTTAACAGCTGATTAGTTACTTTTTAAATAAAATTTTTTACGCCCTGCTCACCTTATTAGGAGTGGTTACGGTTATATTCTTTTTATTTAGTGTACTTCCGGGCGATCCCGCCCAAATGATGATGGGGCAAAATGAAGATAGTGAACAATTGGCTGCCGTAAAGCAAAAATACGGTTTCGATAAACCAATAAGTACGCAGTACTTTTATTATTTAAACGACTTGTCGCCCATATCATTTCATTCTGAAAACCCTAAAGATTACACATTTTTACAAAATGGAAAATACAGAGCTGTCCAGTTGTTTACCATTGGGAACATAACAACAGTTTTAAAGTTTCCATATTTGCGTGAATCGTTTACCAAACAGGGTAAGCCTGTAAGCGAAGTGTTGGCCGAAACGCTTCCCAATACTTTTGTTCTAGCAGTATCAGCAATAACAATCGCCATGTTTATGGGTGTTTTTCTAGGAATAGTTTCTGCATTGTATAAAGATAAATGGTTAGATAAGTCTATCCAAGTGCTCAGTACTTTAGGAATGAGTGTGCCATCGTTTTTTAGTGCCATACTTTTTGCGTGGTTTTTCGGTTTTATCTTGCATGAGTACACTAATCTGGAGATGACAGGAAGCCTCTATGAATTGGACGATTTTGGCGAGGCCATGCACATTAAGTGGAAAAATTTAATATTACCAGCTGTAGTTTTGGGCATCCGTCCGTTGGCCGTGGTCATTCAGCTTATGCGTAATTCGTTATTAGAAGTCTTTAATCAAGATTTTATCCGTACCGCGAGGGCAAAGGGTTTAAGTGAATTTCAAATTATAAAAAATCATGCTGTTAAAAACGCTTTGAATCCAGTGGTTACTGCCATTTCGGGGTGGTTCGCGTCTATGTTGGCCGGAGCCGTTTTTGTAGAGTATATTTTTGGCTGGAATGGCCTAGGGAAAGAAATTGTAAATGCATTAAATACATTAGATTTGCCCGTTATCATGGGTTCGGTGTTAATTATCGCGGTATTGTTTATAATAATCAATATTTTTGTGGACATTATTTACGTTTGGTTAGATCCTAAAGTGAAATTACAGTAATCGAATAACACAGAAACGCTTAATATTAGAGAAATAATAATGAAAAAGATAATAGGTTTTGTAGTAATAGTTACTTTTTTAAGCTGTAATACACAAACGCCAACCAAATTTTCAAAAGAAGCGCTTAACGATAGTTTTGTGGCCTTAGATGGTAGCTCTAAAAGTTTAAAAGAAGTGTTGGCTAGCCACCCCGGAAAAACTATTTTTGTAGATGTTTGGGCGTCGTGGTGCAGCGATTGCATTAAAAACATGCCTAAGGTAAAGCATTTGCAGAAAGCGTACCAAGATGTGGTGTACTTGTTTTTATCGCTTGACAGAGGACAAAAACCTTGGAAAAAAGGCATAGAAAAGCACGATGTACAAGGCGAACACTATTTTATTCCATCGCGAGATGATAGCGCATTTATCCAATTTGCCAATGTTGGATGGATTCCTAGATATATGATAGTAGATAGCGAAGGAAACATTAAGCTGTTTGAGGCTGTTGAAGCTGACGACCCGCGCATAAAAGAATATTTAAATCAATAATTAAAAACAAAAATCCCTTCTGTTTTGAAGGTTGTAAAGGCAATGAGAAAACAAATAGTAGCTGGAAACTGGAAAATGAATAATGATTTAGCACAAACAGAAACGCTAATAACAAGTTTAAAGGAACAAAAACAAACATCGAATGCCGAAGTCATGATTGCGCCAACAGCAACAAATCTATGGCAGGCTTATAACAGCCTAAAAAACTCTAAAATTGAAGTGATAGCGCAAAACATGCATTTTGCTGAAAATGGGGCATACACGGGAGAAATTAGTGCAAAAATGCTAAAGAGTGTAGGTATTAACACTGTTATTTTAGGCCATAGCGAGCGCCGTGAGTATTTTGGTGAAACTGATGAGATTTTGGCAAAAAAGGTAGATGCAGCTCTAGCCAAAGGGATGGATGTTATTTTTTGTTTTGGAGAAGAATTGGCCGATAGAAAAGCCGGTAACCAAGAAAAAGTTGTTGGCGACCAAATAAAAAATGCATTATTTCATTTAGAAGCTTCAGCTTTCAGTAATATCATTCTGGCTTACGAACCCGTTTGGGCTATTGGAACAGGAGAAACGGCAAGCCCTGAGCAAGCTCAAGATATGCATGCCTTTATTAGAAAAACCTTGGCAGATAAATATGGTAATGATGTGGCCGACTCTGTTTCTATTCTCTATGGAGGGAGTGTTAAGCCTGCCAATGCCGAAGAGATTTTCTCTAAACCTGATGTTGATGGTGGATTAATTGGAGGCGCTTCATTAAAAGCTGAAGACTTTTTCGCGATTGTAAACGCGTTTTAAGTAATAGATTTTGTCATTCCCGCACTTGTCTTGAGCGAAGTCTAAGTAAAGGGCATGAATCTAAGATAAGGGTATTTCCTGTTTTTTTAAAATCGGGCAATACCTTTTTTGTTTGCATTATTCAGTCCATAAAGATTGAACACACCAATCAATTCAATTATCTTAGCAGTCTAAAACTAAAACCATGTCGAACACCATTTATATAGGGTATTATTTTAAGGTAGAGCCATTACAGCCCGCCACAGAAATTTTAATAGCAGAACTTGGTTATGCTGGGTTTGAGAGTTTTGTGGAAACCGAAGATGGCGTTACGGCTTATATTCAAAAAGATGATTGGGATGATAATATTTTGTACGATATTCAAATATTAAATTCCGATGAATTTCAAATTTCATTCACTTTTGAGGAGATAGAGCAGACCAACTGGAATGAAGAATGGGAAAAGAACTTCAACCCCATTGTTGTTAACGGGGTTTGTAGCGTTAGGGCGCCATTTCACGAAAGGTTCGATACAAAATACGATATTATTATCGAGCCCAAAATGAGTTTTGGCACGGGGCACCACGAAACTACCCACATGATGATACAGCATATATTAAAAAACGATTTTGAAGGTAAATCTGTTTTAGATATGGGGTGCGGAACAGGTGTTTTGGCTATTTTAGCCGAGATGAAAGGCGCCAAACCCATAGATGCTGTAGACTACGATAATTGGTGTTATGTTAATAGTTTGGAAAACGTTGAGCGTAATAAAAGTGAGCATATCACTGTCATAGAAGGCGATGCTTCTGTTTTGAAAAATAAAAAATACGATATCATCATTGCTAATATAAATCGTAATATTTTGCTACAGGATATGGAGGTTTATTCAGGTTGTTTAAACGAAAACGGCATGTTGTTTTTAAGTGGTTTTTATGATGATGACATTCCTGTTATTCAAGAATCGTGTGAAAAATATATGTTAAAATTTGAGGAAAAATTGGAAAGAAATAATTGGGTTTCTCTAAAATTTTTAAATTAGTAGTATAATTTACCCCGAAAACATTAGTATTATGAGTTCCAAAGAAAAAGTGTCAGAGGAATTATTGCTGGAAGAAGAAGTTGTAACGCAGAACGAAATTATTCTGTACAATGATGATGTAAACACTTTTGAACATGTTATTGAAACGCTTATTTACGCCTGCGATCACACGGCTGAGCAAGCAGAGCAATGTTCTTTAATTGTGCATTACAAAGGAAAGTGTACGGTTAAAACTGGGCTTTATGATGATTTGAAGCCTCGTTGTTCCATGCTACTTGACGCAGGGCTTAGTGCAGAAATCGTTTAATTATTCCCCGCTTTATATTACAATTAACAAAAGTTCGGTCGCTCGGTAACAATTTCTTGCCCAAACTCGAACTTTCAGTTTTGAATTTTTAAACTTGTTTTAATTTTTAGTTTTACAGGTGTTTATGCCAAAAGGCGCATATAGCGGACAAAAACTAACAAAGCTGGTAATTAGAAAGATAATAGCCAATGCCATTAACACATAGGCCAAGGTGCCTGTAATAACGTTAAAATAATAAAGTAAGGCAATAACAATGGCTGCTATCACCCTGATGCCTTTATCTAAACTTCCCATGTTTTTTTTCATGTCTTATTAATTTAAATTGATTTTATAATGTTGTAGGGCAAACGTAATCTGTTGTTGGTAATTCGCTGTCTTTAATAGCTCCAAATCCTCCCGCAATGTCTATAAGCTTATCAAACCCGCGAGCTTTTAAAATAGATGCTGCAATAACCGATCGGTAACCTCCAGCGCAATGCAGGTAATAGGTGTTGTTTTTGTTTATCGAATTCATGTTTTCGTTAATGTAATCGAGGGCAAAATGCTGTACGTTATCGCCTTTTAAGTGTTCAGATTTATATTCACCATCTTTTCTAACATCCAACACTTTTGTCGCTTTGCTATCAAATTCTTTAGAAAATTGTTCGACAGGGATTGAGGTGATGGATTCGATGTCTTTTCCAGCTGCTTTCCAAGCTTTAATGCCGTCTTTTAAGTACCCTAGGGTGTTGTCGTAGCCTACTCGTGAGAGGCGTGTTACGGCTTCCTGTTCTTTTCCTTGCGGCGTAACCAATAAAATAGGTTGTTTAAGGTCTGTAATAAGTGCGCCAACCCACGGTGCAAATGAACCATTCAAACCAATAAAAATAGAATTGGGAATATGTTCTTTTACAAAATCTTGTTCTGATCTAACATCTAAAACCAATGCGCTTTGTTGATTAGCGATAGCTTCAAATTCTTCGGGAGAGAGTGGCGTGTCGCCTTTTTTTAGTACGGTTTCAAAATCATCGTACCCCATTTTATTCATCATGGCATTTTTTTCAAAATATTGCGGTGGTGGGGTAATGCCCGATAGGACTTCATCTACAAACTCTTGCTTGGTCATGTCTGCTCTTAAGGCATAGTTGGTTTCTTTCTGTTCGCCCAAAACGCCCACCGTTTCTTTACTGAGGTTTTTTCCACAAGCCGAGCCCGCACCATGCGCTGGATAAACAATCACATCGTCTGGAAGCGGCATGATTTTGTTCCGTAAAGAGTCGTATAGCATTTTTGCTAAATCTTCTTTTGTTAAGTCTGATTTAATAGCTAAATCGGGACGCCCTACATCACCTAAAAATAGGGTGTCTCCAGAAAAAATAGCGTGTTCTTTGCCATTTTCATCCAACAGCAGATAAGTTGCAGATTCTAGAGTATGTCCAGGTGTATGGAGTACCTTTATAGTTACGTTACCGAGTTTAAATGCTTCATTGTCTTTGGCTTCATAAATATCATAGGCTGTTTTAGCACCAGGACCATAAACAATGGTCGCGCCCGTTTTTTCAGCTAAATCGATGTGGCCAGAAACAAAATCGGCATGAAAATGGGTTTCAAAAATATATTTGATTTTGGCGTTTTCTTTTTTGGCCTTGTCCACATATTGTTGCGTTTCGCGTAAAGGGTCTATTATAGCCACTTCACCATTAGATTCTACGTAATAAGCGCCTTGCGCTAAACAACCTGTATATATCTGTTCAATTTTCATAAAATTCTTTCTGCTTTTAAAAATTCTTCATTTTACCTAAAATACTAAACTTTTTGAAAAGCGTTTGTAACTATTATTACATTATATTTATTTTAACTCTTTGTAAATGATGTATATGGCCATTATTAAAATAAAAGTTCCAAAACCCTTTTTCAGTTTTTGTCCGCTAATTGACTTAGATAGAAAAACGCCCAATATGATACCTAAAATGGCAATGGCAGTGAAAGGCAGAAGAAAACCCCAATTAATGTCTAGGTTTTGAACATCTCCTAAAAAGCCTATAAGTGAATTTATGGTGATGATAATAAGTGAGGTGCCAACAGCCTTTTTCATGGAAATTCGGGCCCAAAGGACCAAGGCAGGTACATATAGAAAGCCACCTCCAGCCCCTATAACACCTGTAATAGTTCCTATAATTAGACCTTGAATGAAAGTTTTATAATAAGATTGTTTTGAAGATGGCGTATTTTGCGAGTTTCCATTTTTCATCATCGAAATGGATGCCAATAACATGATGAGTGCAAAAAATATCATTATGGCGACATCTTTCGATACTGTAAATGTGCCAATTGAAAACAAGTGCTCCGGAATGTTTGGAACCAAGTAACGACGCGTTATATACACGGCGACAAACGACGGAAAAGAAAAAGCTAATCCTGTTTTAAAATCAACTAAACCCTTCTTGGATTTTTGAAACGTACCTACCAAAGATGAGGTGCCCACAACAAATAATGAATAAGCTGTGGCCACAACGGGGTTGTAACCCAAAATATAGACCAAAACGGGTACTGTTAAAATGGAGCCTCCACCACCAATAAGGCCTAAAACCATGCCTATTAATAGTGCGCCGACGTATCCCGAAATTTGGACCATATCCATATTAGTGCGGTAGTTTGTTTTTTAACAAACCATATAAAAACGTACCCAAAATGGCCGCTGCAATTACAATGAGCATACTGTAAACGCCAGCACCCAGAAGTATGTACATAGGCCCTGGGCAGGTACCAATTAACGCCCAGCCTAATCCAAAAATTGAGCCACCTATAATGTAACGAGCAAAGCCCTCACCCTTTTTAGGAACTAAAATATGGGTGCCCGTAACGCTTTTTATATACCCTTTTTTAGAAATTTGTAAAAAGAGAACACCTGTTGCTATAGCTGTGCATATAATACCATACATGTGAAAAGATTGAAACCTGAACATTTCATAAATACGATACCATGAAACGGCCTCGGATTTCACCAAAACAATTCCGAAAAATATACCGATGAATAAAAATTTTATAAACTTCATAAGGCTAAAAAATTAAGGGTAAAATAAAGTTTGCCATAACCAAACCACCAACAAAAAAACCAATTACAGCTATAAGTGATGCTTTTTGAAAACTGCTTAAACCAGTAATGGCATGACCTGAAGTACAGCCATCAGCATAGCGGGTGCCAAAGCCAACTAACAAGCCACCAATGATAAGAATGGCTACACCTTTTAAACTTTGAAAGCTGAAAATTTCATTAGGAACCAATGTGGCACCAGAATTTTGAAATCCCATGGCTTTGAGTTCTGCAACGGTTTTAGGGTTGAGGTCGGTTATGCTATCGTTCGATAAATAGTTAACGGCAATAAAGCCCCCAATGATAGCACCAAGAACCACAACAAGATTCCAGGATTGTTCTTTCCAATTGAATTTAAAAAAATCACTGAATTTTCCTGCACCGGCAATGGTACACATGGTTTTTAAATTGGACGACATGCCAAAGGTTTTACCCAAATAGAGCAAAATGGCCATTACCAAAGCAATTAAAGGCCCCGAAACGTACCAAGGCCAAGGGTTTAAAATAGATTCCATAATTTATTGATTGTAAAGTTATTTTGTTACTTTTTGTGTTTTGTAACAATTGTTACTTAAAGTTGCTACTATGTAAAAGCGTAAGGGGCTGTTACGCTTGGAATTGAATAGTTTGTTTGAGTTCGCCGATAAAGGAGGTAGCCTTTCGACTGTATTCAAGATGAACTTAAGCGAAAGCCCAATCCTTGGTGTAGCGCCCATATAAATACTATTTACAGTATTTCAATTTTATTGCGGCTAAGTTTTATTTTGTTTTCGTTTTCCAGTTGTTTTAAAAGTCTGGAAATGACCACGCGTGATGTATGTAGGTCTTCGGCAATGTCTTGGTGCTTTATGTTTATGGTCTGCGAGCCGTGTAGCATAGCTTTGTTTTTTAGGTATTTGTGCAGGCGTTCGTCCATTTTCATAAAGGCAAGGTTGTCAATCGCATCAAGCATTTCATCAAACCGTATTTGGTAGCTTTGAAGGATAAATTCCCGCCAACTGGCATTACTGTGAAACCAGGTTTGCATGTTTTCAACCGGAATTAAAATAAGACTGGAGTCTTTTTCGGCCACAGCCCTAATTTTACTTTTTGTAGTGCCCAAACAGCAGGTAAGCGACATGGCACAGGTTTCGCCAGCTTCTAGGAAGTATATTAATAGCTCATTGCCATCAGAATCTTCCCTTAAAATCTTAATGTCGCCCGATAGTAATAGGGGAATATATTTTAAGGGTTGATTGATGTCTATAATGATTTCGTTCTGTTTAAACGTTTTGAAAACGCCTTTTTCCGATATTTCGGAAATTAGATCGGCATCAAAAATATGGGCAAACTTTTGGTTTAATAGGTCTTTGGTCATGCCCAAAAATAGTAATTAAAAATGAAATTTTTACAGGCAAATCTGTTAGATTTTATCATTTTGCCTATTCATAAAATCAAAATTCATTACAGCTTAAAAGGGGCTTTGACCAACGTGTGTTTAACAAGACGAACAGTTTCCGCTTTCTTTTTTAGCGCCCAATTTCACTAAAATAGTTTCTAAAAGACACCATTTGGTAAAAGCAGATTGAATTAGGTTTACGCCAATAAAAACGGTGAACCACATCCAGTTTTGGTTTACATAAACGGTAAGAATAACACTTAAAAGTATCATGCTTCCAACGATGGTTCTAAAATAGGTGTTTAACATTTTAATAGTTTTTAATTATATGGCTTTTTCAATAGGTACAACAACGGCCTTAACGGGGTTGTTTGTTTCTAAATTGGTGTTGAAGGCCATGATTTGTTTAAAAAGTTCATCGATATATTGCTCTTCGGTAAAAGAAAAAAACATAACCGACTCGTTTCCGACATTTTCAGAGCCAAACCAATTTGAGCTTATAAGCAGCGCAGCATTGTTTTTATAGCCATCAATTTCTGATTCGCTAAAACTTTCAATACCTGCTTTTTTAAAGAGCTTAAGGACATCTCTGTGAAACTCTTTTACAGCGGTTACTAATACTAATTTCATTATTTATGGTTTTTACGTTCTATCATGTAATACACTAATGGCACAACCAATAGGGTTAAAAAAGTGGATACAATGGTTCCGCCCATGAGTGAAATTGCCAAGCCTTGGAAAATGGGGTCGAATAAGATAACGAAAGCTCCTATTACCACGGTTCCAGCGGTTAATAGAATGGGTGTTGTACGCACGGCTCCAGCCTCAATAGCGGCCTGTTTTAAAGGTACGCCTTCCTCTAAACGAAGGTTTATAAAATCAATTAGCAAAACCGAGTTACGCACCATAATTCCCGCCAAGGCTATCATTCCGATGAATGATGTTGCGGTGAAAAATGCCCCCATTAACCAGTGTCCCAAAATAATACCAATCATGGATAAAGGAATGGCAACCATCATAACAACTGGAGCTTTAAAGTTTTGGAACCAACCAACAATTAAGATATAGATTAAAATAATAGCACCTAAAAAGGCAATGCCTAAATCCCTAAATACTTCCAAAGTAATTTGCCATTCGCCATCCCATTTTACGGTATAATCGTCTTCGTATTCGGGTTGGCCGAGATACATTTCGTTAATGTCATAGCCTTGTGGTAACGGAATGGTTTTTAATTTTTCTTCCATTCCTAAAATCGCATACGCAGGACTTTCCAACTCGCCAGCCATATCGGCTAAAACATACACCACACGTTTTTGATTTTTACGGTAAATGCTTTTGGCACTGGTCGTTTCAGAAATATCAACTAAATCAACAATCGGAACTAAGTTGCCTTGTTGTGATTTAACTTTTAACTGTGAAATATCTTGAATGGTCGATTTTTCCTTTTCATCTAAAGCCAATACCAACCCAATTTGGTTCACCGCATCTTCATCATATAAAACGGTTAACGGTCTGTTTGATAAGGCCATATTCATGGTGTAAGCAATCTGTTTTGGCGCTACACCATAAAGCATCGCTTTTTCTTTGCCGATAGTAAATTGAAACTCTTTTTGATCAGCTTCTACCATCCAATCGACGTCAACAACATCTTCTGTATTATTCAAAATATTTTGAACTTCGTTAGCAATTTCCATTTGCTTATCGTAATCTGGACCATAAATTTCAGCCACTAATGTTGATAATACTGGAGGTCCTGGTGGTACTTCAACAACTTTTATATTGGCGTTGTATTTTGAAGCTATTCTTTGAATCTCTGGCCGTAATAACTTAGCAATATCATGACTTTGAGCATTGCGTTCACCTTTATCCACAAGATTAACTTGTATATCGGCCATATTGCTTCCGCCACGTAAATCGTAATGACGAACCAATCCGTTAAAGGTAATAGGAGCCGATGTGCCAATATAATTTTGGTAATTAACCACTTCTGGTCGTGTTGATAAGTATTGCGAAATTTCTTGAGCCACAACCGCTGTACGCTCTAAGGTTGTGCCTTCGGGCATATCAATAACCACTTGAAATTCGTTTTTGTTATCGAACGGCAGCATCTTTACAACGACCGAATTGGTAAAAAACATCACCATCGTTCCCATCAAGAACACAAAGGTTAATCCTAAAAACAACCAACGTTTTGAACGACTTTCAATTAACGGACGTTCTAGTTTCTCATAAAACTTGTAAATTTTAGTGTCCTCTAATGGTTTTTTAGGTTTTTCCGCTACACCCTTCTTGTCTTTTTCACGCAAGAAAATATAACCTAAATACGGTGTAATGGTTAAGGCTACGAATAACGATAAAATCATCGCAATAGATGCTCCAATTGGCATGGGCGCCATATATGGCCCCATTAAACCAGATACAAACGCCATGGGTAAAACTGAGGCAATTACGGTAAAGGTTGCTAAAATAGTCGGGTTACCAACTTCGTTTATGGCATATAATGCTGCTTGCTTGAACGGTAAGCTTTTCATCTTAAAATGGCGGTGCATATTTTCGGCAATGATAATGGAATCGTCTACCACAATACCTGTTACAAATACTAACGCGAATAAAGTGATACGGTTAAGCGTGTAATCCAGCATATAATAACTTAACAAGGTTAAAGCAAAGGTGATTGGCACCGATAAAAACACGACCAATCCGCCACGCCAACCCATGGCCAACATCACCACAAACGTTACCGCGATAATAGAACCAATAAGGTGTAATAATAATTCGGAAACCTTGTGAGACGCTGTTTCACCATAGTTCCTAGTGATTTCTACGTGAACATCATCTGGAATTAGGGTTTTGCGTAAATGTTCTACTTTATCGATGATGATATCGGCAATTTTCATCGCGTCTGCACCTTTTCGTTTGGCGACCGAAATAGTTACTGCTGGATATTCAGATTTATAATCACTTGCCTTTTCGCTAGCTTGACCAAAACCTAAACTCACATAGTTTTGTGGGACTTCAGGACCATCAACGATTTTTGCGACTTGCTTTAAGTAGATTGGCTGATTTTGCTGTACACCAACTACTAGATTTTCAACATTGGTCACTGACTCTAAAAACTTACCAGTGTTTACTACAAATTCAGTGTCGTTTTTATCAAACGTTCCAGAATTTAATTGCGCGTTGTTGGCTCTAATCATTTCAGAAACCGATAAAAAGTCCAATCCGGCACTGGCTAGTTTATCTTTATCTAAAATGACACGTATTTGACGTTCTCTTCCGCCTATTTTATGCGTAATGGCTACGTCATTCACTTTCTTAATTTCGGCTTCCAATTCTTGAGCCATTTGCCCTAATTGGAAATCGTCGTAATGCTCACTCCACAAGGTTAACCCTAACATGGGCACATCATCAATAGCACGTGTTTTTACTAACGGAAACGTCACGCCTTCCGGCATTTGGTCCATATGCTTATTGATTTCGTTGTATAATTTCACAAATGAACGCTCGATGTCTTCGCCCACATAAAACTGAACGATAACCATACCTTGTTCTTTCATCGACGTAGAATACACATATTCCACACCTTTTATATTTGAGATTAATTGCTCTAAAGGCTTGATGACTCTACTTTCAACTTCGGTTGGACTCGCGCCTGGATACCCAACAAAAATGTCGGCCATGGGCACATCAATTTGTGGTTCTTCTTCACGAGGAATTAAAAACGAGCTGTACACGCCAATGACCATAAATACAATCATTAAAAGCACTGTAAGCTTCGATGTCATAAAGACTTTGGCAATTTTTCCTGCTAAACCTTCTTTCATTTTTTCTTTTTATTTTTTGGGCGTTTTAACGGGCTATTCGCTATATCTTTTTACTTGTTCTCGATACAAATTTGTTTCATTTCGACTGCGCTCAATGCGACACAAATTCACTCGAACTGACGTAAAAAGGATGCCGCTTCTATCCCTAACGCGACTTTTAACTGTTAATTCAATTTTGCTTTTTATTGCTAATGCAGTACTGCTTACTGCACACTAATTTTCACTCCGTTAAATAACTTTCCATCAGCAGAAACAATGTAGTTTTCATTGGCATTTAAGCCAGACAATACTTCCACTTCATTTCCAAATGTTCTACCTAAACGCAACCAGCGTAAAATCGCTGTATTACTTTGGCTTACCGTATACACACCACTTAATTGACCGTTGGTGATAATGGCTTCTTTTGGTATTAAAACCATAGTCGTTTCCGCCTTTCTTTCTACAGGAAATTGCACTGTAGTAAACATTCCAGATAAGATGTTGGCATCGGTTTTATCCAATGTTATCTTCACCAAATATTGTCCGCCTGTTTGTGCTGCCGAGGTACTTACTTCGGTTACTGTTCCTGAGATGGTTTGGTTAATGGATTTTACATTAACATCAACTTTTGTATCTTTTTTTATATCTGCGATTTCCATTTCTGGCACCATAGCAATTACTTCAAAATCGCCTGGTGCTTCAATGGAAATCAACGGCTGCCCTGAATTGGCCATATCGCCTTTTTTTACTGTTTTACTGGTAATAACTCCGCTAAATGGCGCTGTAATGTTGGTATACGCAAATTGGGCGTTGATTTCGTTTTTCATTTGTTTAGCGGCTTCCAAACCAGCTTTTGCCATTTCGTAATTGGCCGTCATATCATCCATCTCTTTTTGAGAGGCACTATTTTGTGCAAATAATACTTTAAAACGCTCATAGTCTTTTTTGGCATTATTAAAAGCTGCTGTTGCTTTAGTAATATTGGCATCAACTTGTGCCTTTTGCGCTTGCAAATCGGCATTATTAATAGCAACCAATAATTGTCCTTTACTAACTTTATCGCCAACATTTACAGGAACGCTATTAACGTAGCCCATCATTCTTGTACTTAAATTGGCGCTGTTTTCGGCTTGAATTTTTCCGCTAACCGCTAAAAAGGGATTGTTGTTATCACCGCTAACTTGCGCTACTTTTACAGGAATAGCTGGCGTATTATCGGCAACGGCTTTTTTATCTTCGCTACCACAACTTGCTACTAATATTGCGGTTGAAAGTGATAAGATGGTATATAGTTTTTTCATTTTAATTGAGTTTATTTTTACTGAATACTGCTACTGTTAACTGTCAACTAAATTCTATTCTTTAGTTAAAAAATTAACGTATGATAGGGCGTAATTATATTCGAAAATGGTTTGATAATATTCTAATTCTTTTTGAGCGTATTGCGTTTCTGTCATCAATAAATCTGAAGTCTTTTCTAGACCTTCTTTAAATCGGTTGGTACGAATTCTTAATGATTCTTCCGATTGTTTTAACGCTAATTTTGAAAGGTTCAATTTATTTTCAGCATCGATTAGCATCCGCTTTGCTTTGTTCAATTCAAGCTTGCTTTTCGAAATGTATTGGTTGTATTCCAGTTTGGATTTTTCAAACTCAGCTCTGCTTTTTTGAGCTTTCCCAAAACGTTTTGAACCTTGAAAAATATCCCAGCTTAATTGCGCACCAATAATATAGCCATTGGCATCGGCCTGAAACATTTTATCATCGTACATCTCATAACTTCCAAAGGCATTGAGGCGTGGTAAAAAAGCCATTTTATCAGCGTTGTTCATTGCTTTATAAGCGTCGCTGGCTAATTGCATGGCTTTAATATCGCTACGGTTTTCCGATAGGGTTTTAATGTCCATGGTACGTGCTAAAGCGGTTAGGCTGTCGCTAGGTTTATAAACAACGTACTCCTCATCATCCATTAAAAAGGATAAGTAATTTGAAGCATTTTGAACATTACTCTTTGCCTGCTGCAATTGGTTTTTTACTTCAGTTACGCGTACTTCAACATTAAGTACATCGGCCCGTTGCAAGTAGCCTTGTTTAAAACTGTTGTCGGCCAATTTTTTGTTGGCAAAAGCAGTTTCCAGTGCTTTTTCTAAAACATCTACGGCTTTATATGCTAACTGTAATTGCATATAAGCTTTATCAACTTCAAACGCGAGATAATCTGTTGTGCGTTGTGTTTTTAACGACATAGCTTCCATTTTAGATTTGGCAGCTTTGCGCTGAAACATACCATCTACATTAATTAAAGGCTGTTGAATTTCAATTTTTGTAGCAAAGTTTTTGGTTTCGTCAGAATCGTTTAACAACGCTGGGTTAAAATCGGCTTGGGTTAAAACTTCCTGATTGAGTTTAGAGCCAAATGCCATAAGTGGGTTGGTAGTTGTAATACCCGTATGGCTAGCCGTAATGTTGGGCAAGAATACGGCATTGGTTTGCCTGTAATCTGCTCGGGCTTGTTTAAATGCTTCTTCAGAAATTTTTATTGAAGTATTATGCTCTGAAACTTTAGATTGGACCTCAGCTTTAGATATGGGAACGACCTGCTGTGCCTGTAACAGGTTCCATGTTAAAAGCGTTAAGGTAATTATTGAAATTATTTTTTGCATTGATAGTTCTATTTATTGCTGCAAAATTAAAGTCAAGTAGAGCTTTTGTCTGTAACAAAGGTTACCTCAGAAGGTGCGTTTGTGGCTTCAAGCTAGTGCGTAAAGGGGATAAGGCGTTTTATGAAGGGGCTATATCTCTTTTGGTCATTTTAAAAAAGAGTTCTCGCCCCATTCTGGAACTATGGGAGTTGTATGAGAGTTCCATGATTTCGATATCGAAATAGGGCTTAAAGTAATTGATGTATTCCTGCTTGTTTCCACCAAACGGTGGTTGGTCTTGGTTCAACGGAACATTAAAAAGCAAGCCTACAATTTTTCCATTTGAAGCTAGAAGCTCATTAATTTTTTTGGCGTATTTGGGTCTTAAATTAGGATTAATGGCACAAAAAAAGGTTTGCTCTAAAATAATGTCGAAATTTTGTTTCAGTTCAAAAAAGTCTTTGTGTATTAAATGGTCTTTTGGAAAGTTTTCAACACGTTGAGAAATATTGTTAAGAGCTGTTTTAGAAATATCGGCCACAAACACATTTTTAAATTCTTTTGATTGAAGATATTCCGCTTCATAGGAATTGCCCCCACCAGGTATTAAGATTTTAAGCGATTTGTCAGTCAATTGGTCAATATACAATTTAAGAGGAGGGGATATATTGCCCAAATCCCAACCTGTGTCTCCATTTATGTATCGGTTGTCCCAAAATGCTTCAGATAAATCAATCATAAATTGGCGTTGATTATTCTTATGATTTCGTTTTTTTCAATAACACCAGACTGTCTCCAAACCATTTTTCCTTTCTTAAAGAGCATAAAAGTGGGGACACCCCTTACTTGGTGTTTAGAGGCCAACATTTGGTTTTTATCAACATCTATTTTGATAATGCTTGCCCGGTTTCCCATGGCGTCTTTTACTTGTTTTAGTACGGGTGCCATCATTTTGCAGGGACCACACCATTCGGCAAAAAAGTCGACCAAAACAGGTTGCTCTTGGTTAATTATTTCTGAAAACTTGCTCATAACAAAAATTATTATGCTGTTAAACAGTTAAATATAAATTTATGTAAAATTAGTTTTTTATAGTTCAAAACCAGTAACAATAGTTACACATCCAAGTTTGCTTTTGCCTTTAAAATGAATTGTAAAATTTTTAGAAATTAAATTTGATAAGATTTGTTTCTATTCCAAGAAAAAATGTATATTTGCCCCCACTTAAAAAGGCCACGTGGCGCAACTGAATAGCGCACTTGATTACGGCTCAAGAGGTTCCAGGTTTGAATCCTGGCGTGGTCACTAGTAGAAATACTAAATTATTACAAATCCTTGCAAACAATAGAGTTTGCAAGGATTTTTCGTTTTTGGGAACTCATAAAATTTGAACTGATTTGAATGCAAAAGTTCACAATTCGGTTAGTCCTTTTTCTGCTGGTTCACAGTGTTGATGCAAATAAGAGTTGGACTATAATTGATTTGGCTTTCGTCTTGAACAATGTCCGATTTTTTGTTGCAAGTCCAATTGAATTTCTTGAATGTAAAATAAATAGTCATTTGTGTCTAATAGATTGTTCTTCGTCGAAAAAAATAATTTTGCTTCTGTTTAAAATTTACCTTATCAGTCCAACCAACTAAACCAAAAACAGATGAATTATACCAAACAAGTAATTGTTGAGAAAAAAACAATGCTTCCATTTATTTTAGTAACATCTTTATTCGCACTTTGGGGCTTTGCAAATGCGGTAACAGACCCAATGGTGCAAGCGTTCAAAAAGGTATTGGAACTATCAAATTCTCAGGCAGCTTGGGTGCAAATGGCCTTTTATGGTGGTTATTTTTGTATGGCGCTACCGGCATCTATTTTTATGCGAAAGTACTCGTACAAAGTGGGTGTTTTAATTGGGTTGGGGCTATATGCTTTGGGAGCCCTTCTTTTTTATCCAGCAGCCGTAACCGAGAAATTCTGGTTTTTTTGTTTAGGGCTTTACATTTTAACGTTTGGGCTCGCCTTTTTAGAAACAGCAGCCAATCCTTATACATTAGCTATGGGACCAAAAGAAACTGCAACTCAACGTTTAAATTTAGCACAGGCTTTTAACCCCATAGGCCTAATTGTTGGTTTGCTTGTTGCTCAGCAGTTCGTGCTCAAAAATTTGAAATCCGATAATATTAAAGACTTTAGTGCTCTAGACGAGGCTTCAAAATTGTTAGTTAAAACGTCAGATTTAATGGTGATTCGCAATCCTTATGTGATTTTAGGATTATTGGTGGCTGTAATGTTTGTTGTGTTTCTTGTGGTAAAGATGCCGCAATCTAAAAATGATGGTGAGATTCCTAAAATAGGAGAAACCTTTAAAATCTTGTTTAACAACAAAAAATATACGTTAGGGGTACTTGCTCAAATATTGTATGTAGGGGCCCAAATTATGTGTTGGACATATATTTATCAATATACAGAAGCCATAAATATGGATAGTGTAACTGCTGGCTACTATCAAATGCTAGCCTTTGTGCTATTTACTTTGGGTAGAGCAGTAGGCACTTATATGTTGCGCTTTATTAACCCCGGTAAATTATTAATGCTTTTTGCACTTTTATCTATATGCTGCGCTTTGGGGACAATATTTATAAAAGGATTACTTGGTTTATATTGTTTGGTGATGATTTCGTTCTTTATGTCCTTAATGTTTCCTACTATTTATGGTATTGCTCTTAATGATTTGACGGAAGAGGAAACAAAAATAGGTTCTGCCGGTTTGGTTATGGCCATTGTTGGGGGGGCTTTAATGCCCAAGTTACAGGGGCTAGTAATCGATATAGGAGGTCATGGTGTCACTGATACGGTTATCGTTGGGGTTTCTGAGGTTAATTTTTCATTTATGCTTCCTCTAATTTGTTTTGTTTATATCAGTTGGTTCGGGTTTTATGTCTATAAAGCAAGGACGGAAGCCTCTCAGTATGTTATAAAGTGAGCCTTAAGGTTTTTAAAGGCGATGTTGGTCGAATGTTTTTTATATAAAAGCTTTTTTTTAAATGGCTACATTTAATAATAAGTTAAGGTTATATATCATATGAAAAAAAGTATAACGTTTCTTGTCCTTTCGTTATTCCTATTGTGCTCTTGTAAACAAAAGGAGAGGCCGCCAGAACCCTATGGGCCATGCCCATCTGAAAAGCAGCTTGACTGGCATGAAATGGAGTTATATGCCTTTGTGCATTTCTCGCTCAATACATTTACCAATAAAGAATGGGGGTATGGAAATGAGTCCCCCCAACTTTTTAACCCCACTTCCCTTGACACGAGGCAATGGGCTCGAGTTGTTAAAGAAGCTGGAATGAAAGGCATTATTATTACCGCTAAACATCATGACGGTTTTTGTCTTTGGCCCTCAAAATTCACAGAACGCTCCGTTAAAAACTCACCATGGAAAAATGGGCAAGGAGATGTTATAAAAGAACTGTCGGAAGCCTGTAAAGCGTATGGGTTAAAATTAGGGATTTATCTCTCGCCATGGGACAGAAACCATCCAAACTATGGAAAATCTAAATATATCACCTATTTTAGAAATCAGTTAAAGGAACTGTTAACCAATTATGGAGAAGTTTTTGAAATGTGGTTTGATGGCGCAAACGGAGGAAATGGTTATTACGGAGGCGCAAACGAAACTAGAAAAATAAATACTTTAGAGTATTATGATTGGGAGGGAACTTATAAATTAATAAATAAGATGTCTCCTAATACATTGGTTTGGGGTGTGGGGCCTTCGGAAGCTAGATGGATTGGAAATGAAGAAGGCAGAGCAGGAAAAACGAATTGGAGCTTGTTAAGGCAAAAAGATGAGTTGGCTGGAAAAGTACATTATTCCGAATTTATGAATGGTCATGAAGATGGTGAGAAATGGGTTCCAGGTGAAGCAGACGTTTCAATTCGCCCCGGTTGGTTTTATCACGAAATAGAAGATGATAAAGTTAGGCCTTTAGAAGAACTGGTAGATATTTATTACGAGTCTATTGGTAGAAATGCTAATTTATTGCTTAACCTTCCTGTTGATAAAAGGGGACTTGTTAATGAAAATGATATCGCTAGATTAAAGGAACTTACAGCAGTGATTAAAGCCGATTTCAAGAATGAACTTTTGGGAGTAAGCAAAGTCACGGCAAGCAATACCAGAGGTAATGAGAAAGTGTATTCAGCTAGAAATGTAGTCGACAATAATAAAAAAAACTATTGGGCCACAGATGATGGGGTTAAAACAGGAACGATGTTGTTCGAATTTAAAAAACCAACAGAAATTAATCGTATTGAATTGCAAGAATACATAAAACTTGGTCAGCGGGTAAAGGCTTTTAATGTTGAAGCAAAAATTAATGAAGAGTGGCTAACAATAGCAAGTGAAACCACAATTGGTTACAAAAGAATTTTAAGATTGCCCCGTATTAAAGCTTCTGCCCTTAGGGTGAATATCACCGATTCAAAATCAAATCTTGTTATTTCTTCCGTTAAGGGATACAATGCACCAACTTTGGTAAGGATGCCAAAGATAGAACGAAATAAAAAGGGGGTGATATCCATGTATTCTGAAAATGGGAATAAAATTTACTACACAATCGACGGAACCACTCCAAACTTAAACAGTAGTGCGCTGTACAAAGAACCATTTAAGCAAGCTCAGGCTATTACAGTAAAAGCGATAGCATACAATGTAGAAGAAAATATGTTCAGCGATATCAAGACGGTTCGCTACGGAAATTCTAAAGAAAATTGGCATGTTCTTTCTATAACGGGAGAAGACTTGAAATCATCCGAAAAAATAATTGATGGGAACTACAGTACGGTTTGTGTGCTAGAGCATAACAATGAAACAGACCCAATAGAAGTAATTATTGATATGGGAGCAACTTTATCCATCAAAGGGTTTTCATATTTTCCTCAACAAACAGGAAATAATTTAAATTTAATATCAAGCTACAAGTTTTACACAAGCACAGATAATAAATATTGGAAAAAACAATCGGAAGGGGAATTTTCCAATATTAAAAACAACCCTATAAAGCAAATAAAAACCTTTCCTTATGTAGATGCTCGTTATATTAAATTTGTTTCTGTAAGCGCTGTAAATCAAGCTGATATGGTTTCAGTAGGTGAGTTGGACGTTCTTGAATAATAATACGAACCTAAACCAAAATAGCAGTGCTTTTAACTTTTAACCTTTAGCGAAGCTAGAATGTTATTAGTCGAAATTTTAAGTTTCAATCATATAGATTAATTAATTTTATTGAAACAAAATTCTGGCATTACATCGAACATGACAAAAAAAGAATTAGACCAAAAGGGAAAAAAGGAAATCAGTTATAGGGAAGCTGGTAAATTTGAGGATACACGTTATGAAAAAATCCATAATGTTATTTTTGATTCATCGGTAGAGGCTTCAAAACTCGTTGCACAAGAAATAGCGAATTTAATTCAAAGAAAAAAAGAGTTGAATGAGCCTTGTGTTTTGGGGTTAGCAACGGGGTCTTCGCCTATAAAAGTTTATGAAGAACTTGTTAGAATGCATCAAGAAGAAGGATTGAGCTTCTCTAATGTAATAACTTTTAACTTGGATGAGTATTATCCTATGGATAAAACCAATATTCAAAGTTATCATTACTTTATGCACGAGCATTTATTTAATCATATTGACATTCTTCCAGAAAGCATAAATATTCCAGATGGTTCCATTCCATCAAATGAACTACATCAATTCTGTATTGATTACGAAATGAAGATTAAAGAATGCGGAGGTCTTGATTTTCAGTTGTTGGGCATTGGCAGAACCGGCCATATTGGGTTTAATGAACCTGGTTCGCACTTAAATTCTGGAACCCGAAGCATAACTTTGGACCACATGACCCGGGTTGATGCAGCATCGGCCTTTTTGGGAATAGATAATGTGCCTAGGAAGGCCATAACAATGGGTATTGGTACTATAAAAAATGCAAAGCGAATTGTTCTTTTAGCTTGGGGAAACAATAAAGCTGAAATTGTTCAAAAATCTATTGAGGGAGATATTACATCCAATATTCCTGCAACATATTTGCAAGAACATAACAATACAACCTTTGTGCTAGATAGTGAAGCCGCATCAGAACTAACAAGGGTTAAAACCCCTTGGTTGGTAACTTCTTGTACATGGACAGATGAATTAAAATTAAAAGCTGTTGTTTGGCTTAGTGAGTTGTTGGGCAAGCCATTTTTAAAGCTTACGGATAAAGATTACAATGATAATGGTATGTCAAGCCTTTTGACAGAGGAAGGTACTGCTTACGATTTAAACATAAAGATGTTTAACAAACTTCAGCATACCATTACGGGGTGGCCAGGCGGAAAATCAAATGCAGATGATACCTACAGACCCGAACGAGCTACTCCTGCGAAAAAACGAGTTATAATATTTAGTCCACATCCCGATGATGATGTAATATCTATGGGGGGTACCTTCGATAGGCTTGTAGAGCAGGGGCATGAAGTACACGTCGCTTATCAAACTTCAGGAAATATTGCTGTTTCTAACGAAGAAGCTTTGAAGTTCGCGGAAGTTTCTTCGGCAATAAATTCATCTTCTAAAGAGTTCGATGATATAATTGATCACCTAAAAACTAAAACTAAAAATGAGATAGACCCCATTGAGGTTAGGAGATTAAAAGGTTTTATTAGAAAGAGTGAATCTTTGGCAGCCACTCGGTACCTGAACGTACCCGATAGTAATGTTCATTTTTTAAACCTTCCGTTTTACGAAACGGGAACGGTAAAAAAAGGAAATCTTACCGAAAAGGATGTGAGCATAATGTGCAATTTGATTGAAACTATTAAGCCCCACCAAATTTATGCAGCGGGAGATTTAGCGGATCCACACGGAACACATAAAGTTTGTTTAGATAGTTTGTTTGAAGCTTTAAAAGTTTTAAAAGATAAAGATTATATGAACGATTGTTGGGTTTGGTTATACCGTGGAGCATGGCATGAGTGGGAAACTTACCAAATAGAAATGGCGGTACCTATGAGTCCAGATCAGGTTTTGAAAAAGCGCCATGCTATTTTCTTTCATCAATCCCAAAAAGACGGTGTTATGTTTCAAGGGGATGATTCTAGAGAGTTTTGGGTGCGTGCCGAAGATAGAAACAGGGCTACTGCCAAAAAATACCACAATTTGGGTTTAGCAGATTATGCGGCCATTGAAGCTTTTAAACGTTATTACTTTAAGTAATTTAAAATAATAGTAAACATAAACGGCCTTAAAGTTATAATGGAGCGTTAAATTAGTATTTGTTTAAGTTTAGTTGTTTTTATTTGAGAAAAGATGGTTGTTTTTTAATAATCATCTTTTTTTGTGGTTTTTAGATTGAAGCATCTAAAATGGTTTTCTTTGCTTCCTCTAGATAAGAGCGCCCTATCACATAACGCATACCTTCTATTTCTACACTGTTTCCTTCTAGGGCATCAATTTTATCAATGGCTATAGTGTAAGACCGGTGTATACGTATAAAATCTTTAGAGGGCAGTAAGTTTGTGAAATCGGTAAGTGTACTATGAACAATGAAGCGCCCTGTAACCGTATTGATTTTTAAATAATCTTTTAAGCTTTCAATAACCAAAATCTCATCCAAGAAAATCTTTTTCATTTTCTTTTTGTCAATCTTCACAAAAATAAATGGACGCTCTTTTATGGTTTCGGTAGATTGTTTGTTTGAAATATTTAGCCTATTTTCAATCTTATTGATAGCTTTCATGAACCTAGGGAACTCTATAGGTTTTACCAGATAATCTAAAACATCTAATTCATAAGTTTCAATAGCAAATTCATCATAAGCACTAGTGATTACTAATAATGGCGGTGCCTGTAAACTTTTTATGAAATTAATTCCATCTAAAACAGGCATGTTCATGTCTAAAAATATGACGTCGACAGTTTCATTTTTAAGATAGTTTAAACCTTCAATGGCATTATTAAAAGTTGTTTTTACTTCAAAACCTTGAATTTGTTCAAGGTAGTTTTTAATAACATTAATTGCTAAAGGCTCGTCATCTATAATTAGGCACGTTACATTGTTATCCATTTTGTGTTTTAGGTTTTTAAGATATCATTACTATATCTTGGTAGGTGTTTCCATCTACTCTTATTTTTAGCTTAACGATAAATTTATTTTTTTTAGTATAAATTTTTAGCTTGTAATCCTTCTTGTTGTACCCAAGGTCGAGACGTTTTTTTACGTTCTCTAAGCCAATACCACTAGATTGAGCTAAGTTGTCGGGATGATGGGTGATTTTAGGCAAAGGATTTGTGATGCTAAAATAAAGAAATTTTTCTTTAATCTTAAAGTTAATATCTATTTTAACCTTGCCAATGTTCTTGTTAGCCCCGTGTTTGAAAGCATTTTCAACAAAAGTCAATAAAAGTATTGGGGCAATTTTTTTGTCTTGAATATCTCCAGAGATGGACATGTTAACTTGGAGTGAGTCACTGTGCCTAACACGTTCTAAATCCAAGTAATTTTGAATACAAAGAATTTCTTTTTCTAAACTTTGACGCTTAACATTTGTGTCGTACAATAAATAGCGCATTAGCTCTGATAGCTGAAGAATGGTGCGAGGTGTTTTTTTTGATTGTTCTACCGCTAAGGAATAGATATTGTTCAAGGTGTTGAAAAAAAAGTGTGGAGAAATCTGGCTTTTTAAAAATAAAAGTTCTGTTTCGAGTTGTACCTTCTCAAGGCGAGCTACTCTCCTGTGCTCTTTTAAATAATCCAAAGTTATTTTAATGGCGGTAACAAAAGTGATTACGTATAACTCGCCAATCATCATCTCAATGGTATAGTTAAAGGTTAGGCCTTCTATAAGTTCTGGTCCTTCTGGCCAAACATTTTGACTGATAAAAAGATAAGTTAAATTAAATTTGACTAATACCATTAAAAAGATGGCCACAAGCACAGATAGTATATAAAGAACATATTTTTTATTGTACACTAAAAATGGCATTAACACAAAAATGTTCAAGTAGCATAAAACCATGTGAATTGGGAAGCCAAGTAAATTAGTTTTTAAGGAATATACATAGTCATTAAAGTAGCTGCCCCAACGAAATGTGTTAAATAGGAAGTAAACTAACCAGAAAATTACATGGTAATACCACCTTATTCGAAATAGTTTATTTTGATTGTACTCCATTTTTTTGAAAAAATTTGATGTTTTTTTTGGTGTTCAGGTCCTTTTAGATGTCATCTGTCTAAATTAATTTTAAAACTTCTAAAATTCTTGAAAATTTAAAGTTAAATTATGAAACGTTACATGAAGAATATTGTAAAAATTATTCTGGTATTAGTTTTTTCTGTCGGTTGTAAAAATAATGCAACTAAAAACAATATGCCCAACAAATCCTTATCAGATTTTGTAAATCCCTTTATCGGTACTGGTGGACATGGGCATACATATCCGGGGGCAACGGTGCCTTTTGGGATGCTACAGGTAAGTCCCGATAATGGTATTTCAGATTGGGATTGGTGTTCGGGTTACCATTATTCAGACTCCATTATTTCTGGTTTTAGCCATTTACACTTAAGTGGAACGGGCATTGGAGATTTGGCTGATATTTTATTTATGCCAATCAACAAAGAAGTTGATTTAACGTTGGATACCACAAACCGCGATTCCCTTCCTTACATTTCTAAATATAGTCATGAAAAAGAATCTGCAAGGGCTGGGTACTATCAGGTGTATCTTGAAGACCATAAAATCAATGTAGAGCTCACCGCTTCAAACCGCACAGCATACCATAAATATACATATGCAGAAAACGACGAGCAGTCTGTAATAATAGACCTTGGTTTTGCCATAAATTGGGACACTCCCCTAAAAACTTCAATTTCTATTGAAGATGATTATACCATAACAGGTTACCGTTTTAGTAAAGGTTGGGCCAAAAACCAAAAAGTATTCTTTGCTGCCAGATTCTCAAAGCCCATAGCCGAAACAGCCCTTGTTGGCAGCCAATTGCCAATAAATGATATAGAGATAAATTCAGAAAAGACAAAGGCCCAATTGTTTTTTAAGCCTGGTGGAAATACCGAATTATTGGTTAAGGTTGCTCTATCATCAGTTAGCGAGGCCAATGCAAAAGACAATCTAGATGAAGGGAACCACACTTTCGAGAGTGCAAAATTCAATGCCGAAACCCTTTGGGGCGAAGCTTTAAATAAAATAGAAGTAGTGACCCCAACCGATTCGCTTAAAACAATTTTCTATACAGCGTTATACCATTCACAATTGGCCCCTGTGGTTTACAGTGACAAAAATGGGGAATACAGATTGGAAAATGATAGCATAGAAACGGCAACAGATTACACAGCCTACTCAACACTTTCACTTTGGGATACTTTCAGGGCGGAAAACCCACTTTTGACGCTTTTGGAACCTCAGCTGACCTCAGATGTAATCAAGTCTATGCTGAAATATTACGACACCAGAAAGATATTGCCGGTTTGGACACTTTATGCAAATGAGACCAATACCATGACTGGTTACCATTCCATCCCGGTCATTGTCGATGCATACCTCAAGGGAATCACTAATTTTGATATAGAGAAGGCATATAATGCCATGAAAACAACCATGATGCAAGATGAACGGGGGCTAAATCATTATAAAGAATATGGATACATTCCTTATAATTTGTTGGACGAATCTGTTACCATCACGTTAGAATATGCTTTTGATGATTGGTGTGTTGCACAAATGGCAAAGGCATTGGGAAAAACAGAGGATTACAACTTCTTTTTAAACCGTTCTATGGCTTATCGATATTTATTTGATTCCCAAACGGGGTTCATGCGAGGCAAATCTGGAGATGGAAAGTCATGGAATGAACCTTTCGACCCCAAACATTCCAACCACAGGAAACAAACAGACTATACCGAAGGTAATGCTTGGCAACACAGTTGGTTTGTGCCTCACAATGTCAAAGATTTTATTAACCTACATGGTGGAAACGAAATATTTTCTGAAAGGTTAGAACAGTTGTTTACAGAGAGTTCTGAAATTACAGGCAACAATGTCTCTGCAGATATCTCTGGGTTAATAGGGCAGTATGCCCATGGCAACGAGCCGAGCCACCATATAGCTTATATGTTCAATCACGCCAATAAGCCTTGGCGAACACAATATTGGGTACGCCAAATACTGAATACACAGTATAACACAACACCCAATGGGCTAAGTGGTAATGAAGATTGTGGGCAGATGTCGGCATGGTATGTTTTTAGTTCTATGGGGCTATACCCTATGAATCCCGCATCAACTGAGTATGAAATAGGCAGCCCTATTTTCGAAAAAACCACTATAAACCTTCCGAACGGTAAAACTTTTGTTATTGAAGCCGAAAATGTGTCCAATATTAACATATACATACAGTCGGCATACCTTGACGAAAAAGAGTTCAACAAAACAAATATAAGTCATAAGCAAATAACCCAAGGAGGAACGCTCCATTTTGTAATGGGACCTAACCCAAATAAGGACTGGGGTATAGCGAACTAAAAATAGCAAAACGCCTATATGGATATTATTGATTTAAGCATTATTATATTTTACATCTTACTTACTGTAGGTGTTGGTATCTGGATTTCAAAAAAAGCGTCTAAGGGGCTGGACCACTACTTTCTTGGCGGAAAATCCATTAAATGGTATTTTCTGGGGTTAAGTAATGGTTCGGGAATGTTCGATATATCTGGCACGGCTTGGATGGTGGGCATCCTATTTTTATACGGAGTAAAAAGCTTTATGTTTATGTGGCTTTGGCCAATTTGGAATCAGATTTTTATTATGATGTTCTTGGCGGTTTGGATACGAAAATCGAAGGTTATGACAGGTTCCGAATGGATTTTAACCCGATTTGGAGACGATAGAGCGGGCAAGGCATCCCATATTATAGTTGCTGTATTTGCCATTATATCTACCATTGGGTTCATAGCTTATTTTTTTGAAGGTATAGGGAAGTTTATGACTGTTATTTTGCCATGGGATTTGTCAATCCCTATGGGAACAGGCAATTTACTGGGTTCAGAACAATCATATGCCTTAATAATTATTTTACTAACTACGATTTATACCATAAAAGGAGGGATGTTTTCCGTTGTGGCTACCGAAGTTCTCCAATATGGTATTATGGTTGTTGCAGGGCTTTTGGTGGCTGGGTACACGTTCGTTACTTATACTGATATAGAAATAACATCTATTATTTCTGAGGAATGGAAAAACGTATTTTTTGATTGGGAATTGGGAACCCACTGGAGTGCTCAATACGACGCTTTTAATAGTTTAGTTAATTCCGAAGGCTACAAAATGTTCGGTGCATTGGTTGGGATGTCTCTTTTTAAAGGCTTTTTCGCCAGTATAGCTGGCCCAACACCCAGCTACGATCTACAACGTATCCTTTCAACAAAATCAGTAAAAGAAGCGGCCTACATGAGTGGGTTTACCAACCTAATTTTATTTATTCCCAGATACCTGCTGATAGGGGGCATAGTGGTTATTGCATTGGTAACGCTCGCTCCAAGTATGGGTTTAAATGGAGCTTTGTCTGGTAATGATTTAGAGTTGTTATTGCCAACAGTTATAAACTTCCATATTCCTGTTGGCATTAAAGGGTTATTGTTGGCGGGCTTACTAGCGGCGTTTATGTCCACATTTTCAGCTTTTGTAAATGCTGGGCCAGCTTATATCGTAAACGATATATATAAGAAGTATTTTAGGCCCAAAGCCACAAGTGCACATTATATAAAAATTAGTCATTTGGCATCATTTGCAGTTGTAGGACTAGGGGTTTTTATGGGCTTTTTCGCTGATTCCATCAATTCCCTGACATTGTGGATTACAAGTGCACTATTTGGAGGCTACGTTGCTGCGAACTTTTTAAAATGGGTTTGGTGGCGTTTTAATGGATGGGGCTATTTTTGGGGTATGTTTGCTGGTCTTGTTGTGGCCTCACTTCAATTTATATTAGATAATAACAAAGGAAATTTTGAGCCAGATACTATTCTAAGTACCTTATCACAGCTACATGCCATTTACTTATTTCCAATCATATTTACGTTTTCAACCTTAGGATGTATTTTGGGAACGCTGTTAACTCCTCCAACCAATATAGAAGTTTTAAAATCATTTTACACCAATGTTCGCCCCTGGGGATGGTGGAATCCCATTTATAAAGTCTTAAAACCAGAAGATCAAAATTTTTCAAAAAACAAAGACTTCTGGTTTGATATGGTGAACTGTGTTATTGGAATTATTTGGCAATCCAGTATGATTGTTTTACCCATATTTATGTTAATTAGGGATTATCCAAAAACTTTGATGTCATTGGCTGTTCTCCTGTTGACTACTGCGGTTTTAAAGTTTACTTGGCTGGACAAGGTCAAACAATTACCGGATGAAGATGATGATTAAATGGCAACTTTAAAAAAATTAATTAAAAAATATAAAGCGTGAATACAATACCTTGGCAAGATAGACCAGAAGACTGCAATGATGTAATGTGGCGATATTCAGAAAACCCCATTATAGATCGTTATGAAATCCCTTCATCCAACAGTATTTTTAATAGTGCTGTAGTTCCGTTTGGTGATGGGTTTGCAGGTGTGTTTAGGTGCGATAACAAAGCGGTACAGATGAATATTTTTGCTGGATTCAGTAAAGATGGTATTAATTGGGAGATTAATCATGAACCTATAGAGATGAAAACGGGCAATACGGATATGATTGAGTCCGATTATAAATACGACCCCCGAGTGGTGTTTATTGAAGACCGTTATTGGATTACCTGGTGCAACGGGTACCATGGCCCCACTATAGGAATTGGTTATACCTTCGATTTTAAAGAATTCTTCCAATGCGAGAATGCCTTTTTGCCCTTCAATAGAAATGGGGTGTTGTTTCCCCAAAAAATTAACGGTAAATACGCCATGCTAAGTAGGCCTAGCGATAACGGGCACACACCTTTTGGCGACATATACATTAGTTACAGTCCAGATATGAAATACTGGGGTGAACATAGGTGTGTTATGAAAGCTGCTCCGTTTGAAGATAGTGCTTGGCAATGCACCAAAATCGGAGCGGGCCCGATACCTATTTTAACCAATGACGGCTGGCTAATGTTATACCATGGCGTTATAAATACCTGCAATGGCTTTCGATATGCCATGGGGGCCGCTTTGCTCGATAAAAAACAACCGGATAAGGTAAAATATAGAACACAACCTTATCTGTTGGGACCCGCCGTATCCTACGAACAAAATGGCGATGTGCCAAATGTGGTTTTTCCGTGTGCCGCTTTACATGATATCCAAAAAGATAAATTGGCCGTTTATTACGGTGCTGCAGATACAGTAGTTTCTATAGCGTTTGCCAAACTGAGTGAGGTTATAGAGTTTACTAAAAATAATAGTTTGTAAGATGCAAATAAAACTAAGATTGGTATTAATAGCGACCATTTGTAATAACCTGTTTGCTTGCTCTCAAGTAAACAGGGGCATTACTCCTAAAAGCTATATCGCCTATAAAGCTCTAGATACAATATTAATTGATGGAAATGGTACAGATGAATCTTGGGGTAAGTCCAACTGGACCTCCCCTTTTACAGATATTGAAGGCGATAAAAAACCTCAGTACGATACTAAAGTAAAAATGCTCTGGGACGATAAGTATTTCTACATTCTGGCAAAAATTGAAGAGCCTCATGTTTGGGGTAATTTAAAACGAAGGGATACTATAATCTTTTATAATAACGACTTTGAGGTATTTATCGACCCCGATGGCGACACCCATAATTATTATGAACTTGAAATAAATGCTTTAAATACCGTTTGGGATTTATTTATTAATAAACCCTACCGGGAGGCTGGAAATGTGGTGCTAAACGATTGGACATTAACAGGGCTTAAATCTGCCGTAAAAGTAAATGGCACTTTAAATAATCCTGCTGATGTTGATGAAGGCTGGACACTAGAGATGGCCATTCCGTGGGATGCTTATAAAACATCATATTACGATCAAAATGTTCCAAAAGATAAATTTTGGAGGGTAAATTTTTCAAGAGTGAATTGGCAGTACGATTTGATAGACGGAAACTATTTGCGAAAAAAGGACAATAAAGACAAACTTTTGCCAGAATATAATTGGGTTTGGTCGCCTATGGGCGTCATTAATATGCACGAGCCAGAAAAATGGGGCTATGTTTATTTTTCTTCTAAACCAATAGGAGATGAAGATACGTTTTCTGTGCCTGAAGATGAAAAATTAAAATGGAAGTTGTTTAATGTTTTCCGAGCCCTAAAGGACTATTATAAAGTCAATAAAAAATGGGCAACATCGCTAAAAAGCATTTCTCAATCAAAATTTATGGTTGAAGGGAAACGCATTCAGCCAAAATTAGAAACACATGCAACAGGATTTAATATTTCAGTAAAAAGTCCTTTTTCTGGCAAAACATTAATTATTAAAGAAGATGGCAAATTCATTTCAAAATAGAAAAACTATGAAACTTTTAAGATTATTAATATGCAGTTTGGTGTTGAGTCTTTTTTCTTGCGGAAACAAAGAAAAAGCCGTTGAGCAAACAGAAACAACTCCCCCTTCTTTTGAATTTGGGGTGTGGATTACTGCAGATGAAAAGCGTACTGATGATAGCTACGCGACCGAATTCGAAAGGTATAAAAGCGGGGGGATTGATGAGGTTTTGGTTAATACGAATACAGATCCAGAACTATTGGAAAGGCTGGTTCCAATAGCAAAGGCAAAAGGGTTAAGGATACATGCTTGGATTATGGCCATAAACAGACCTGATGACTCCTTGGCATTACAACATCCAGATTGGTATATGGTGAGCAGGGAAGGTAAATCCTGTTTTGATAACCGACCTTATGTCGATTACTATCAATGGCTATGCCCAACAAGGGAGGAATCAAGAAACCACGTGTTATCGCTTGTGGAAGGTCTGGCCAATGTAGATGGGGTAGAAAGTGTACATTTAGACTATATCCGTTTTCCAGACATTTTTTTGCCGATAGGGTTGCTGCCTAAATATAACCTCGTTCAAAATACAGAAATGCCGGAATACGATTTCTGTTATTGTGATGCCTGTATCAATAAGTTCGAAAAGATACATCATAAAAACCCATTAGAAAGCCATAATACGGCTATCGATATGGAGTGGAAAAATTTTAGGTTAAATGCCATTCGGGCGGTAGTGAACGATGCCTATAAAATTGTTCATAAACATGGAAAAATATTAACTGCTGCAGTATTTCCTTATCCTGAAATGGCCGACCATATGGTACGCCAACGTTGGGATAAATGGGATGTTGATGAGCTTTACCCCATGATTTATCATAACTTTTATAACGAAGAAATCGATTGGATTGGCTATGCAACCCAACAAGGTGTGGCCGATTTAAAAGCCAAAGATTCTAAAATAAACACAGGGATATATATTCCTGGGCTAACGTCGGAAGACGAACTTAAGCAGGCTATCTTATTGGCAAAGACCAATGGAGCTAAGGGGGTTTCCTTTTTTGATGGCCCAGCCCTAACAGATGGAAACCTTAAAACCATTAAGGCTACGAAAGAAAGCCTGAAAACCATGCCCTAATCAAAAGTATATTACAGGATGTCCAATAGAAGAAACTTCATAAAAAAAACCGCCTTAGGAACCATTGGAATAAGTACTGCTTTTGCGTGTAAAAATGTGAAAGTAGAGCGAACAGCAGTAGAACCTTTAAAAAGTGAAACACAGAAAAAACCACTTATTATATCTACTTGGAATCATGGTTTTCCAGCAAACGAAGAAACTTGGAAGCAACTTCAAAAAGGTATTCCAACCTTAGATGCCATTGAAGCAGGCATGAACATACCAGAAGGTGATCCTAAAATACGGAGTGTAGGCTATGGAGGCTATCCAGATAGAGAAGGCAACGTTACTCTAGATGCCTGTATTATGGACCATAATAGTGATTGTGGCTCGGTGTCGTTTTTACAAAATATAAAACATCCTATTTCGGTGGCCAAACGAGTGTTGCAAAATACGCCGCATGTCATGTTATCGGGTAAAGGTGCCCTCCAATTTTCATTGGAAGAAGGCTTTGAAGAAGAAAACTTATTAACCCCCGAATCTGAAGCAGATTGGAAAAAATGGATTGAAGAATCTAAGTATAAACCTGTCATAAATATTGAAAACCACGATACCATAAGCATGTTGGTAATTGATACAGATGGCAATATTTCAGGAGGGTGTACAACAAGTGGTGCAGCATGGAAAATGCATGGTCGCGTTGGTGATTCGCCAATTATTGGAGCCGGCTTGTTCTTAGATAATGAAGTTGGTGCAGCAGCAGCAACAGGATTAGGAGAAGCGGTTATTAGAACCGCGGGTAGTGCCATGGTAGTTGAACTGATGCGGCAGGGTAAAAGTCCTAGCGAAGCCTGCAAAGACATAGTAGAACGTATTTACCAAAAGCATAAAAACCATAGGGATATGGAATATCTGCAGGTTGGTTTCATAGCGGTGAACAAGGATGGTGAGCATGGCGGATACAGTTTGAGGTCGGGTTTTAATTATGCTGTTTGTGATGAAGAAAATGGCAACAGAATGGAAGATTCAAAATTTAAAATGACCTGGGACGATTAGAACAGCTATCATGCGGAAAAAACTTTTTATAGCAATATTCATCATCGCATTTGGTTTAACTGTTAAGGCACAAACCACAAAAGCACCTTTTTGGTTAAATGAAGCCATAAATGAAGATAATAGGCTGCCCATGCATGCCTCATACTTTGTTTATGATAATATGGATTTAGCTAAAAAAGGCGATTGGAAAGCATCGAAGAATTATTTGAATTTAAATGGCCTATGGAAATTTTTATATGTTGAAAGCCCAGAGGAATTGCCCTTTGGTTTTAAAACCCCAGAGTTTAATGATAAAGATTGGGATGATTTTACAATTCCGGCAAATTGGGATGTAAATGGTTATGGCTACCCAGTTTATACAAATACAACCTACGATTTTGCGCATCTTATAGAGTTAAACCCGCCATTGGTGCCAACTGCCTATAACCCAACGGGAGTTTATAGAAAAACATTTAAAGTCGATAAAGATTGGAACAATAAGGATGTTTTGTTACATGTGGGAGCCGCAAAATCGAACTTGACCGTTTGGTTGAATGGCAACTATGTAGGTTATGGCGAAGACGGTAAGTTACCTCAAGAGTTTGAATTAAATCCTTTTTTAAAACCGGGAGAGAATTCCATGGTTTTAAAGGTTATGAAATGGAGTGATGGCTCTTATCTGGAATGTCAGGATTTTTGGAGAATGAGCGGTATAACAAGAGACACTTACTTGTATGCCAGGAATAAAACCCATGTAGCCGATTTTGAAATTGTTCCAGATTTAGATGAAAATTATACTAATGGCACACTAAAAGTTACAACACAAATTGAAGGTGCTGATAAAGCAGAAAATAGCCAATTAGAAATTCAATTAAAAAAAGACGGTAAAGTCATTGCTTCAAAAAGTTTAGAAATAACGGAGGAAACAAAAACACCAACCATTCAGTTTAAGGTCGAGAACCCTAAAAAATGGAGTGCAGAAATTCCAAATTTATATCGGTTAAATATCATCTTAAAAGACAACAAAGGAGAAATTATTGAAATTATTCCTCAGCAGGTAGGTTTTAGAAAGGTTGAAATAAAAAACGGACAATTACTTGTGAATGGAAAAGCTATTTACATTAAAGGGGTAAACCGTCATGAAACAGACCCTACAACTGGGCAAACCATATCAAGGGAGCGTATGGAACAGGATATTAAGGTTTTAAAGGAATATAACTTTAATGCAGTGCGAATGTCGCATTATCCTAACGATGAATACTTTTACGAACTATGCGATAAATATGGTGTTTATTTGGTGGACGAGGCCAATTTGGAATCCCATGGCATGGGTTACGATATTACCAAAACACTCGGCAACAAACCGAATTGGGAATTGGCCCATATACAACGTATTGAACGTATGGTTGAGCGCGATAAAAACCACCCTTCAATAATAATTTGGAGCATGGGTAATGAAGCCGGTAACGGCTATAATTTTTACCGCAGCTATTTATGGTTGAAAGACCGAGACCCGTCCAGACCCATACAATACGAACGTGCTACGGTTGGTGGTTGGGAAGGAGCTACTTTAAAGTTCGATTGGAATTCGGATATCGTAGACCCCATGTACAGTTCACCAACAGGGATGAAAGCGTATATAAAAGCCAATCCCAATCCTTCAAGGCCATTTATTCAATGTGAATATGCCCATGCCATGGGCAACTCGTTGGGAAACTTTAAAGATTATTGGGACCTTATAAGGGCTCATGATAATTTTCAAGGTGGTTTTATCTGGGATATGATTGACCAGTCGGTTTATAAAAAAAGAGAAGACGGTACTAAAGTATTTGCTTACGGAGGAGATTTTGGGCCTGATGGTGTGCCTAGTGATAACAACTTTTTAAATAATGGGGTGTTCAATCCAGAACGCCAACCCAATCCGTATGCTTTCGAAGCCAAAAATGTAATGCAAAATATTCATACAACATGGCACGATAAGGATAGCATAAGTATAGATGTTTTTAATGAATTCTTCTTTAAAGACTTGAGCAATTTAGCCTTGTATTGGGAATTGGTTTTAGATGGAGTTCCCGTAGATCGAGGAAATATAGAGACTTTAAATATTCAGCCACAAACGCAAAAAACCTATGCTTTACCATTAAATTTAAGGGTTAAAGAATTTCAGGAAGCTTACGTTAATATAAGTTACAAACTTAAAACAGACGAGCCATTTTTACCAGCCCATTTTGAGGTGGCTAAAGAGCAATTGCATTTAGAGGGAACCTGGGAAAATGATATCCAAGTTAAAGGTGATAAAAAGTTAAGTATTAAAAAAAATAGTGAGAAAATTAGCTTTAACAGTGATCAAGTTCAAATTGATTTCAATACAAAAAACGGGTTTATAAGCAAATATGTGTTTAACGGTGAAATCATAATAAAGCCTGGACACGAGTTAAGACCCAATTTTTGGCGAGCACCCACCGATAATGACATGGGAGCACAACTTCAGAAAAGGTTATTGCCATGGAAAGATGCTATTGAAAACCTCCAACTAATAGATTTCAACTATAAAAGTAATAAAGACAAAAGTATTAATGTTAAGGCCGTTCATAGCTTACCCCAGATAGCATCGAGGTTAACGCTAACTTATAAATTCAACAGCCAAGGTGTTTTAAATGTTCACCAGCACTTAGAGATAGACCAAGACAAAGAAACACCACTTTTACCACGCTTTGGTATGCAAATGATTTTGCCAAAAGAATTCGGGAATATCACCTATTATGGACGAGGGCCGTTTGAAAACTATTGCGATAGAAAATACAGTGCTAAGGTTGGTTTGTATGAACAAACGGTTACAGAGCAGTATTATCCTTATATTCGTCCTCAAGAAACTGGTAATAAAAGCGATGTAAGATGGCTGTCCTTGAGTAACAACAGTATCGATGTTAAAATAACCTCTAATGAATTATTTAACATGACGGCACTACATTTTTTAACCGAAGACCTAGATGGCGGCCTAGAAAAAGACCAACGAAATGCGGCCGATATTCAAGAGAGAAATTTAACCAGTTTAAATATAGATTATAAACAAATGGGATTGGGAAGTATTGATAGTTGGGGGGCTTTGCCCATGGAGAAGTATTTGTTAAGGGCAAAAGATTATAGCTACCAATTTACAATAATACCATTATTAAAGTAATACTATGAAGATAATTAAGTGCTTATTGTTTTTATCTGTAATGGTAGGCTGCTCTTCACCAAAGAAGGAGCGCATGTTTACTGAAGACGATATTCAAATCATTCCAGAACCATTAGAGGTTAAGTTGGGTAAAGGAATTTTCGAATTTTCAGGCCAAACCACTTTTGTCGTGAGCAATGAAGAAGAAAATTTTTTGGGTAACCTGCTAATTTCAAAACTTAAAACGGCAGCAGGTTTTCAGTCCGTTATTTCCAAAGAGCGGCCTAAAACTAATTTTATAGCCTTTAAAACGATTGATAGCCTGCCAAAAGAAGCATACGTATTAGAGGTTTCGGAAAATAAGATTTACATATCGGCCAACAGCCAATCAGGATTTTTATATGGATTAGAAACAGTACGTCAATTGTTGCCCGTTGAAATTGAAAGCCAAACAAAAATCGATAATGTAGATTGGGTAGTTCCAGTGGTTACCATAATCGATAAGCCACGCTTTAAGCATCGCGGATTAATGCTTGACATATCGCGACATTTTTTTGACAAAGCGTATATTTTAAAAACGATAGACCGTTTGGCTATGCACAAAATGAATGTGCTGCACTTACACTTACAAGACGATCAAGGTTGGCGTATCGAAATAAAAAAGTATCCCAAATTAACCGAGGTTGGTGCGTGGCGTGTAAACCAAGAGGATTCAGAGTGGAATGCCCGAAGAACTAATAGTCCAGACGAAAAGGGAACTTATGGTGGTTATTTAACACAGGAAGAATTAAAAGACATTGTAGCCTATGCCAAGTCTAAAAGCATTGAGGTCATTCCAGAAATTGAAATGCCGGCCCATGTAAGCTCTGCTATTGCAGCTTATCCAGAACTGTCCTGTTTTGGCAGGCCCATAGCCGTTCCGTCGGGAGGAGTGTGGCCCATAACAGATATATATTGCCCCGGAAAAGAAAATACATTTCATTTTTTGGAAGATGTACTAACTGAAGTCATGGCTATTTTTCCATCAAAATATATTCATATCGGAGGTGATGAAGCCACTAAAACCAATTGGAAGATTTGCCCACACTGTAAAAAAAGAATTAAGGAAGAAGGTTTAAGTAGTGTTGATGAACTACAGAGCTATATGATTAAAAGAATAGAAAAGTTCGTCAATTCTAAAGGAAGAAAGATAATTGGATGGGACGAAATTTTAGAGGGAGGTTTAGCTCCTGATGCTACCGTAATGAGTTGGAGAGGTACTGAAGGTGGAAAGGAAGCAGCACAACAGGGGCACGATGTAATCATGACACCAGAGAGCTATTGTTATATTAATTTTTATCAAGGGCCGCAAGACAGCGAACCTGCGGCGTTCAATGCTAATTTGCCATTAAATAAGGTATATCAATTTGACCCTATAGTTGAAGGGATGAGTAAAGAGGAAGCTGATCATGTTTTGGGAGGGCAGGCAAATTTATGGTCAGAGTATATTACGACTAACCAAGACTCAGAGTATATGATTTTTCCAAGGCTGGCAGCTATGGCAGAAGTTTTATGGAGTAAAAAAGCCTCACGCAATTGGGAAGATTTTTCAAATCGATTAGAAGCACAGTTTAAGCGTTACGACTATTTGGGGATAAACTATGCCAAAAGTGCTTATCTGGTAACAGCGACGACCACAGCAGATATTAAGAGCAATACTGTTAAATTAACTTTGCAAAATGAATTCCCCAACCCAGATATTCGCTATGTTTTTGGAGATGAACAACTAAGTGAACATTCTAAACGCTATAAAGACACCTTAACCATAAAGACATCTACGGTGATAAAAGCATCTTTATTTAAAGAAGGTATGCCCGTAGGTGAAACTTTTGTAGACACTATTTTATTTCATAAAGCTTCTGCGAGTAACATAAGCTTTAAGTATCCGTACCATCAGAAATATCAAGCTGATGGCAAGCAGGGGCTGGTAAATTCAATTAGAGGTTCTAAAGATTTCCATGATGGACAATGGCAGGCTTGGATTGGTAATAACATGGAAGTAATTATTGATTTGGGCTCATTGAAAACCGTAAGTCAAGTTACTGTAGGCACTTTGGAAAACCAAGGTGCAGGCATTTATTTTCCATCTTCTATACAGGTTTTTGTATCTAAAGACGGTGTAAGCTTTACTGAAGTTGGCCGTGTTGAACAGGAGCAGTCAAAAAGTACAGGAGCAGCGTTAAAAGATTTTAACATTTCATTTAAAACAATAGAAACAAGATTTTTAAAGGTGATAGCCATACCTTTAAAAAAAGGACTTAAAGGAGCGGACACCTTTTTGTTTGTCGATGAAATTTTGGTGAATTAGGTAAGAATAAAATGTATTAAAAAAAAAAAGATATCTCTATGAAAAAAAGATTAGCAATTGTTGCCATACTGCTTTCGGTTAAAATGTTTTCTCAAGCGATTTACGAAGACGAAAGGTATATACCTGAAACAGACCCTTTGGTATTAGAAAAGTTAGATAAATGGCAAGACTTAAAGTTCGGGCTTTTAATGCATTGGGGTACTTATAGCCAATGGGGTATTGTAGAATCGTGGTCGCTGTGCCCTGAAGATTATGGCTGGTGTGAACGAACAAAGGGCAGTAATCCAGAAAATTACAATCAATATGTGAAAGATTATGAAGCCCTAAAGAAGACCTTTAACCCAACAAAATTTAATCCAGAGAAGTGGGCCAAGGCTGCTAAATATGCAGGTATGAAGTACATGGTTTTTACCACCAAGCACCACGATGGTTTTAATATGTTTGATACAAAATACAGCGATTACAAAGTAACCGATGAAGATTGTGCGTTCAGCTCAAACCCAAAATCGAACATAACAAAGGAAGTTTTTGATGCTTTTAGAAAAGAGGACCTTTGGATTGGGGCTTATTTTTCTAAACCAGATTGGCATCACGAAAATTATTGGGACCCTTATTTTCCGCCATTGGACAGGAATGTAAATTACGATCCGCTAGCATATCCAGAAAAGTGGCAGAAGTATGTCGATTTCACCCATAATCAGATATTGGAGCTACTTACAGACTATGGAAATGTAGATATATTATGGCTTGACGGGGGTTGGGTTCAAAAATTAGAGCCAGAGACTGTGCAGAAAAATTATGTCGCTAAATTCAAAGAAAATGAATCGGGTAACGGATTTATAAAGCACCGCGTTGTAGATCAGGATGTGAAAATGGATGCGTTGGTTGAAAAAGCAAGAAAAAAACAACCAGGTTTAATTGTAGTCGATAGGGCTGTGCACAGTAAGAACCAAAATTATTTAACACCAGAAAATCGCGTTCCTGAGAAAACATTGCCCTACCCATGGGAGTCGTGTATTACTTCAGGTGGAGGCTGGTCTTATACTCCAGATGCTAAATATTTAACGGGCAGGGAAGGTATCCATATGTTGGTTGATGTTGTGGCCAAAGGAGGAAACTTGCTGTTAAATGTGGCTCCCAGTGCAGAAGGAGAGTGGCAGGCAGGGGCGTATAAATTACTTAACGAGTACGGTGCTTGGTTGGATGTAAATGGAGAGGCTATTTATAATACGAAGCCTATTGCTCCCTACAAAGAAAACAACATTTGTATGACGCAAAATAAGGAAGGCAATGTGTTTCTTGTGTATTTGGCAAAAGATGGAGAAACCAAAATACCTTCCGAAATTATTGTAAAATCAGTCCAACCTAAAAAGGGGGCTAAAATCACAATGCTTGGAGCTAAAACAAAATTAAAATGGGAAAAGCTTGATGAAGGCTTTAAGGTCTCTATTCCAGAAAATTTAATAAATGATTTGCCTTGTAAAGAGGCATGGGCTTTAAAGATAAACAAAGTAATTAAGTAAAATTAAAATAGTGTTCATGCTTTTAAAAGATAAAATTGAGGTACTTAAAGACATATTAACAACAATGGTTATTGTGTTTTTATGCTTTAATGTACAAGCGCAAGCTCCCGTTGATTTTGTAAACCCGTTTATTGGAACATCTAATTACGGGGCTACATTTCCAGGACCGATAGCACCTAGAGGCATGGCAAGTATTAGTCCGTTCAATGTTGCTGGTTCTCAAAACTTGCCACTTGAAAAAGACAGCCGGTGGCTGTCTACACCTTATGTTTATGAGAATACATTTCTAACAGGGTTCTCACAGGTAAATTTAAGTGGTGTAGGTTGTCCGGACTTAGGCGTTATTTTGCTTATGCCAACAACGGGTCAGTTAGAAACCAATCATCTTAAATACGGTTCTACATATTCGAATGAAATTGCAAAAGCAGGCTATTACAGTTCTGTATTGGATAGATATAAAATAAAGACTGAGTTTACGGCATCAACACGTGTTGGTGTCAACAAGTTTACGTTTCCTGAGGGAAAGTCGAATGTGTTGCTTAATTTAGGTTTAGGGCTTACCAATGAGCAGGGAGCTATGGTAAAAATCGTGTCTTCAACCGAAATTGAAGGGATGCGCAGTGTAGGTTCGTTTTGTTATAACAGTCCGGAGGATGCCTATCCGGTTTATTTTGTTGCTAAGTTCTCTAAGCCTGCCGATAAGTTTGGTGTATGGAAAACTCCGGCAACGTATAAGGGTGTCGAAGCCCAATGGATGACATACAACGGTAAAACCCGGCTAATGAAAAACTCAAAAAAAATGGTGGTAGGCGATAGTATTGGTGCCTATTTCAGTTACAATTTTGAGAAAACAGAAACGGTAGAGGTTAAAGTCGGTATATCGTACGTAAGCATTGATAATGCTCGGGAAAATTTAGAAAAAGAGACAGCAAATAAATCTTTTGACGATGTTTATGAAGGGACATATAATGCTTGGGATGCACAGTTGTCCAAGGTTTTAGTTGAAGGTGGGTCCAAGGAAGATAAAACTATTTTTTATACGGCTTTATACCATACATTGATTCATCCAAATATCTTGAACGATTTTAACGGGCAATATCCTAAAATTAAAACCAATAAAATAGGGCAAACAAACGATACGAGATACACGGTGTTTTCACTTTGGGATACCTATAGAAACCTACATCAACTCATGTCTTTGGTATATCCAAAACAGCAATCTAACATGGTAAAAAGTATGTTGGATATGTACGATGAGAACGGATGGTTGCCTAAATGGGAATTGAATTCCACCGAAACATTCACTATGGTTGGCGATCCTGCAAGTATTGTGATTACAGATACCTACTTAAAAAATATACAAGATTTTGATGTCGGTAAAGCCTATGAGGCAATGTTGAAAAGCGCCGATAAATTAGAAGATAACCCGCTACGAAACGGCCTTCAAGATTATATTGAAAAAGGGTATGTTACTACCAATGAAAAAGGGCCTGTTTCAACGACGCAGGAATATAATGTGGCCGACTATGCCATTTCACTTTTAGCTAAAGAGTTGGGTTATAAAAAAGATTACAAAAGGTTTAAAAAACGATCGGTTACTTATAGAAATTTATTCGATAAAGAACTCAGACTACTTCGCCCAAGAAACAGTGATGGAAGTTTTTATGAGCCTTTTAATCCTAATTCCGGAGCTAATTTTGAAGAAAATGTAGGGTTTATAGAGGGTAATGCTTGGCAATATACCTTTATGGTTTCCCATGATGTTAAAGGCTTGATAAAATTAATGGGGGGACAAAAAAGCTTTAGTGATCAATTGCGCAAAGTGTTTGATAGCAACCAGTTCGATATGGCAAACGAACCCGATATCGCTTATCCTTATTTATTTAACTATTTAAAAGGCGAAGAAGAAACGGCGCAAAAGTTGGTTAAAAAATTGGTTCGAAAACATTTTACCAACAAACCAGATGGCTTGCCGGGCAATGACGATACTGGAACCATGTCTGCTTGGCTTGTATATTCCATGATGGGAATTTATCCAATAAATCCAGGGGCGCCTGTTTACACCATAACCGCTCCAATGTTCGATAAGATTACTATAAAACTCGATTTAGAATATTATAAAAATGAAAATCTCGTGATAAAACGTCAGTTAAATCAAGATGGCAATATTAAGGAAATCAAATTAAATGGGAACTCTCATGATAGTTTCTTTATATCGCATGATGAGCTGGTCAACGGAAACACCTTAGAGATTATTCAAGAGTAAAAACTTAATATTTATAAATGAAAAAGATAACCATAGCAATTGTATTTGTTTTGAGTGTATGCCAATTGGGATTTGCTCAAAAGTATTCGTATCAAGATGTAAACTTGCCTGTAGAAGACCGCTTGAAGGATTTGTTAAGCCGAATGAGCTTGGAAGAAAAAGTCCGTCAAATGGATATGTACAAAGGTGAACATTTTAAGGATGGTGAAGACTTCTCTAAAGCCAAAACCAAAGCCAAAATTGGAGATTTGGGTGTGGGGGCTATCCATGATATTTATCCCCGTTCAGCAAAAATGATTAATGACCTTCAAAAGAATGTTATAAAAAACAACCGTTGGGGTATTCCCGCACTTATCATGTGCGAAATGCTACATGGATATTTAGACGAAGGGAGTACGGCGTTTCCCATGAATATTGGTTTAGGCGCTACCTGGGACAAAGCGCTTATGGAAAAAGTGGGGCGTGTTATAGGCAGCGAAGCGAGAGCCCATGGCATGCATTTTGGCTTGGGGCCTGTTTTGGGCATTGGCCGCGAACCACGTTGGGGCCGGGTCGCAGAAACCTTTGGGGAAGATACCTATTTGGCAGGCGAACTGGGTTTGGCTATGGTAAAAGGTATGCAGGGCGATACCTTGGCTTCAGACCAATCTATAATTGCAGAACCGAAACATTTTGCAGTACATAGCTATCCACAGGCAGGAGGAAATTCTTCACCTGTAATTGTAGGCGAACGAACTGCCCGTGAAGATTTTTTGCCCACTTTCGAGAAAGCTTATAAACAAGGCGGTGCGCTTGGAGCGATGTGCGCCTATTCTGAGTTAGATGGTATTCCCTGTGCTGCAAACCACTGGTTGTTAACCAATGTTTTAAGAGATGAATGGAATTTTAAAGGGATTGTTGTTTCTGATCTGGGAGCAATAAAATACATACAAACTACGCACTACGTAGCCGATTCGCCCAAAGAAAGCATTCGACAGGCTGTTTCTGCTGGTGTTGATATGCAGTTTTACGATTTTTCAAATGAGTTTTGGCAAAAAACGATTATTGATCTTGTAAATGAAGGTGAATTGACGATGGAAAATATTGACCGTGCTGCAGGAGGTGTTTTAAGATTGAAGTTCTTGTTGGGGCTATTTGAAAATCCATATACTGAAAAAGGCTTGATTAAAGCGCGTTTTCATTCAAAAGAAAACCAGGAAGTTGCGCTAGAATCAGGACGTAAATCTATCAGTTTACTAAAAAATCAAAATAAACTCTTGCCTTTAAGTAAAGATTTAAGCACCATTGCGGTTATTGGTCCTAATGCCAATGCATCTCGGCTAGGAGGGTATTCCGTTAAAAATAAAGTGGCTACTACTGTTCTTGAAGGCATTAAACAAGTGGCTGGAAGTAATATCGATATTCTTTATGATGAAGGTGTGCCGTTGATTGTAAAAGGACAAATTATCCCTTCTAAATATTTATTTACGCCAGATGGAAATCAAAACGGATTAAAAGGAGAATATTTTAATAACAGAAATGTTGAAGGTGAGCCTGCTTTAACTCGAATAGACCAACAATTACAGTTTGATTGGCCATGGAATCCCGGGGAAGGTGTTAACGATGATGATTTTTCAATCCGATGGACAGGATATATCCAATCAGACACATCCTTTGATGGCTGGCTAGGCTTAAGTTCGGATGATGGTGTGAGAATGTGGATTGACGATCAGTTAGTTATTGATAACTGGACAAAAGGTGCTACAAGTATAGTTACTACACCTAAAAATATTGAAGCCGGTAAAAAGTATAAAGTCCGCATAGAGATGTGGGAAGGTGGCTGGGGTGCCCGTGCACATTTCCGTTGGAATCTTGAAAAAATTAACCTGCAACCAGCAATTGATATAGCTAAAAAGGCCGATGTTGCAGTGGTTGTTCTGGGGGAGTCACGAGAACTGGTTGAAGAAAACAGAGATGTGGCAACTTTAAATTTACATGGCATGCAGCAAGAATTAATCGAGGCCATTAAAAATACGGGCACTCCCGTGGTTTGTGTGCTTTTAAATGGTCGTCCACTTTCAGTAAACTGGATAAATGATAACGTACCTGCTATTTTAGAGGCATGGTTTCCCGGAGAAGCCGGAGGTAGGGCTGTGGCCGATGTTCTGTTTGGCGATTATAACCCGGGAGGAAGATTGCCTATCACATTTCCAAAATCTGTTGGGCAATTGCCTATTTACTACAATCAAAAACCTTCGGCGATCCACAGGTATGTTAGTGAAAGCGAGAACCCTTTGTATACGTTTGGTTATGGTTTAAGCTATACCACTTTCGAGTATTCAAACCTAAAATTAAGTTCAGATATAATACATATAGATGGTAAAATTATCATATCTGTAGACGTTAAAAACACAGGAGATTATGATGGCGATGAAGTAGTTCAGCTATATATAAATGATATATACAGCAGTGTAACCACACCACATAAGACTCTAAAAGGGTTCGAAAGAATTTTTATAAAACAAGGAGAAACCAAACAAGTAAAATTTGAATTATCACCCGCAGAACTAGCGATATGGAATCGAGATATGCAGCGTGTCGTTGAACCTGGCGATTTTCAGGTTATGGTGGGTGGTAATTCGGTAGACTTGGTAAAAGCAACATTTAAGGTGGTCAATTAAGTATCTAGGAGTCAATATCAAAACATCAAAACATCACGTTTCATTTTTATTTGAAAATAAGCAACTATATATGTTGCTTATTTTTTTGGATTAATTTTATAACAAATATAAAAACCTGAAGATTTAACAAAAAAAGGAGAGGTACATTAATAATTCATTATTAATCATCGTATTAAGAGTAAAAATAAACCAACGCCTTTTCAAAATTGTTATTGGTCGAAATTATGGTATAGTTAACCTTTTAGATTTATAGATTTAACATATTATTAACCCACTGTTAATTCAGTAAAAAACTTAAATTATTAACTCAAAAACTAAATTTATGATTCAAAAAGTACTAAAACTTGTGCTGCTTGTATTTTGCGTAACTAGCTTCCAGAATGCCAAGGCGCAAACAACGGTATCAGGAACAATAACAGACGCAAGTAATGGCATGCCATTACCAGGAGCGAGTATTGTTGTTAAAGGAACATCTAATGGCGTTTCTTCTAATTTTGATGGATATTACAGTATTGAAATATCAAATGATTCGGCAACATTGGTAGTTTCTTATGTTGGGTATTTAACGAAGGAAGTGGCATTTACTGGAGCAACTACCTTAGATGTTGCTTTGTCTGTAGATACAGAACAATTAGGGGAGGTCGTGATAACGGCTTTGGGTATTGAAAGGAATAAAAAGTCATTAACATATTCTACCCAGACAGTATCTACTGAGTCCCTTTCTGAGGCCAGGTCTTTAAACGTAGCTAACTCACTTTCGGGGAAAGTCGCCGGTCTAAATTTCTCGACTACCAGTAGTGGTGTTGGAAGTTCTTCTAGAATTACGCTTAGGGGTAACCGATCATTAACAGGAAATAACCAACCATTGTATGTAATAGACGGTGTGCCGATAGATAATTCGGTTTCTTCGCCTTCTACGGATATTGGTGGGTTTACAAGTTTTGATGGTATTTCTAATATTAATCCAGAAGATATTGCATCTATATCGGTATTAAAAGGGCCTTCTGCAGCGGCTTTATATGGGTCTCGAGCGAGTAATGGGGTTATCGTAATAACCACAAAGAAAGGATCGGCTACCGATAAGGCACGTATTACAGTATCTTCTAATTTTATGGCTTCAAGTGCCTATAATTTATTGAACTTGCAAAACGAATACGGACAAGGTAATGAGGGAACTTATGATGCGTTATCCAAAAGTAGTTGGGGGCCTAGAATGGAAGGGCAATCTGTTGCGGCTTGGCAGCTTGAACATAATCCTGATTATTCTGGACCAGCAACTTATGCGTTTAACCCACAGCCTGATAATGGAATAGACTTTTTTCAATCCGGTTATAACTGGTCTAGAAGCCTATCGGCCTCTATGGGTAGTGAAAAAACACAAGGGTATTTCTCATATACAAATACAGAAGCTGAGGGGATTGTTATAGGAAATGAACTGGATCGCCATAACGTTAATTTACGTTTAACAAGCGATTTAACAGATAGATTACATTTAGATGTTAAAACAAATTTTATTTCGCAAAAAATCGAAAATGCTATAGGAGCTGGAGAAGGGCAAATAGGTGAGGCCGTATATACTATGCCAAGAAGTTTGCCTTACAGACAATATAAAGATTTTGAATATACTGATGCTGCTGGCGAATTAAGATATAATTACATAAATGCCAATACACTAAGCACTTTGGGTAATAATCCTTTTTGGTTGGCAAAAAGAAACTTGAGAACAGACGAACGAAACAGGATAATTACTTTTGCTTCTTTAACGTATGACTTTACAGATGAGTTAAGTTTAATGGTTAGGGCAGGTTTAGATAAGGCCACAAATAAACAAAACATTTCTCGTTACGCAGCTATAGCAATTCTTAATCAAGATTTTGGAAGTTATTCTGAATTTATTGGAGAAAACACGGAATTAAATACTGATTTTTTATTATCTTATAATAAAGACTTAGGGGATTTTAAAATAAATGTAAACGCAGGAGGAAATGCCATGGAGCGAAAAAGTACAACTTTAAGTAGTGGCGGAAGGTTAACTAAGAGAAATTATTTCTCTCTAAATAACTTGGCCAATACAACAGTTACTCCTGGTTATTCTAATAAAAAGATTCATTCTTTGTATGGATCTGCACAAGTGGCCTTTAAGGAATATTTGTTTTTGGATGTTACGGCACGTAACGATTGGTCTTCAACCCTTCCTGAATCAGATAGGTCTTTCTTTTATCCTTCAGTCGGCTTATCAGGAATACTTACCGATATGTTTGATATTAAATCTGATGCGCTATCCTTCTTAAAAGTAAGAGGGTCTTATGCACAGGTCGGAAACGATACTAGGCCTTATCTTTTGGCTCCGGGTCTTGACTTTTATGGTTTTAACGGAGGTGTTGTACAAGCTTCCACTTTACTTAATAACCCAAATCTTAAGCCCGAAATTTCAAGTTCAACAGAGTTTGGTTTCGATGCTCGCTTTTTGAATGGTAAAATTGGATTGGATTTTACGTGGTTTAAAACCAACACGAAAGACCAAATATTTACAATTAACGTACCTGAATCTTCAGGATATTCTAAACAGGTCGTAAACGGGGGAGAAATTGAAAATAAAGGTGTAGAAGCTGTTTTAAATGCCAACTTAGTTGAATCTGAGAATTTTTCTTGGGATGCCACTGTTAATTTTGCAACGTATAAAACAAAAGTACTAAGTATTTTAAGTGATCGAGAGGAACTTAATCTCTCTACAGGGTTTGAAAGACTGGCTCAAACTATTGTGAAAAAAGGAGGAGATTATGGTGATTTATACATAAAAGGCTTTAACCGTACGGAAGATGGCGAAATTATTGTTAATGCCGATAGCGGCTTGCCAGAGTTCACTTCTGGTTTTGACGTATTGGCAGGTAATTTTAATCCAGATTGGACAGCCGGTTTATTTAACCAATTTAGATATAAAGATTTCACCCTTAGTTTTCTTGTTGATTTTCGTATAGGAGGCGAAGTCGTATCGTATTCACAAGCAAGAATGGCCGGAGCTGGAGTGAGTGATATTACTTTAAATGGTAGAGATGGTTTTGTAGTTGATGGTGTAGTTGATAATGGAGATGGCACATATTCTGCCAACACAACCTCAATAACTGCTGAAAATTATTGGTCTCAGGTAGCTAGCAGGGATCCAAAATCAGCCGAAGATTTTGTTTTTGATGCCACAAATGTTAGATTAAGAGAACTGGTTTTGGGATATTCTTTACCAAGTAAATTCTTAACAAAAACACCGTTCTCTGGAGTTAACTTATCGCTTGTAGGTAGAAATTTATTCTTCTTTGTAAATAAAGCCGAACACTTCGACCCGGAACAAGGTGTTAGTGTTGGGAACCTTCAGGGTATAGAATCATATAATATTCCTTCTACTAGAGACTTTGGGTTTAATGTGAAATTAAATTTTTAAAAAAAATAAAATATGAAAAATTATATAATCAAATTTTTTACGATGGTTTTCCTGTTTCAAATAACAGGATGTACTTCAGATTTTGATGAAGTGAATACCGACCCCAATTCGCTGACTGCAGATCAGTTGGATGCGACATTAGCTGGACCAGCGTTTGCAAACGCACTATATAAAGGAATAGGGAATGCTTCATGGAGCCTCCCAGGGGATGATTATGGAACTTATGGGTTGGCCACAGCCTTGCACTCCATGGTGTACGCACATTATATGACGCCAGGTTGGGCGGCAGAAACCGATGCCAACGGTATTAATGATGGGTGGAGAAGTAGAGGGTGGCTAAGGTTTTATACATTAGCGGTGCCTTCTTTATTAAATACCTATAAGGCCGCAGAAGGAAATGCTGAAGCCACTGCCGTTCTTGATATCTGGAAAGTGTATATGTTTCATAGGTTTACGGACCATTGGGGGCCTGTGCCTTATTCAGAAGCAGGTATTGGAGGCTCATCAGTACCTTATGACTCCCAAGAATCTATGTATACCGATTTTTTTAACCTTTTAGAATCAGCCAATACAACGTTAAGTGCATCTTCGGAATCTACGGTTGCTGTATTTGGAGATTATGATGAGATATATAGTGGGGATATTGAAAAGTGGAGAAAATTTGGAAATTCGTTAAGATTGCGTTTAGCCTTAAGAATTTCGGATGTGGACGCATCAAAAGCCCAAGCCCAAGCCGAAGCCGCTGTCTCTGCAGGTGTTATGGAGTCTAATGACGATAGTGCCTATTTTCATGTAACTCCAGACACATACAACAATTTTGTTGATATTATGAAATTTTGGGGTTTTTATATGACAGCAGATATGGAGAGTATTCTTAAAGGTTATAATGACCCTAGGATGCCTATTTGGTTTGGCCCTGTTTCAGATGAAGAATCACCATATTTTGGAGATTATGTAGGTTTGCCTAACGGAGGTGGCCCTTTATTGGATAGAGATGGTAGTAATTTAAGCTTGACTAACCAAGAAACCACGTTTGCAGATAACAGTACAAAAGATATTGAAGTTATGATGGCTTCTGAATCTAATTTTAACCGTTCAGAAGGAGCTTTAAAAGGATGGAACATGTCTGGAACAGCTCAAACACTTTATGAAGATGGTATTCGTTTATCACTTGAGCAATGGGGTGTTGAAAATTCAGATATTGATTCTTATTTAACTGGAACAACAACAGGAGCCGTGCCTACGTTTGGAAGTTTGTACAATGATTCTACACCTCCAGTTGATGTGCCTGTAGCATGGGCTGCTACAGAAGGCGAACAACTGAAACAGATTGCAGTACAAAAGTATTTGAGCCTTTTCCCGGAATCATGGGAGGCCTGGTCGGATTTGCGTAGAACGGATGCTGATATATTATATCCTTTAATTACTACTTTAGATCCTTCCATAGGGTACGGGGTAATGAAACGTGTAACCTATTTGCCTAACGAATATAGTACCAATGGAGATGCTGTTACTGAAGCAACTACGCTTTTAGGAGGCGCTGATGAAGGCGATACAAATGTTTGGTGGGATGTTGATTAATGTTATGGATATATTTCAAAATGATTATATAGAGTATATTACATTAGTTTGATTTTTAATTAGGGGAATTCATTTAGAATTCCCTTTTTTATTTTTTTAACACCTTAGTCTTTATTGGGTGGTTGTCTGTCGAAATAATTGAAACATTTATTGGGTATGGTGTAATTTGGTTATAGCAAGATTGTTGTTCTAAACACCTAGTTTAATGGGTTTAAAAGATTTTAAAAATGAATGAAGCCGCTATCTTGGAAGGTGAAATAATATATTCAAAGCCTTATTATAAACTTCAAATTGAAGCAGTTGAAGTTTTTGATGTGTATTCTAAATTTATTAATTGGGTGTCAGGGGAGTTTGATTTATACCTTCAGGATACTTCAAGAGGGATTAAAATATATTACCCCAACGGATGGTTCAGTATAAAAAAAAGTGATTGTGTTCATGAAAATATTGACATGAAGATAACCGTAGTTAGCAAATCAAAAACCGGTTGCCAAAAAAAACACTCACAATTAGTTTCAATTTACAACCAGATCAATAGTCTTTTATGCAAGTCCGACTTAAAAAGTAAACAGTATTAACTATTTAGATGAATTAACACCTATGACGAATTTCAATCAACCATCGCATAAAACAAAAAAAGATACTTTAGTTCCGATATTGATTATAGCAGCGCTATTTTTTATTTTCGGGTTTGTTACCTGGATTAATGGAGCCTTAATACCTTTTATGAAAACAATAAGCGAATTAACATCGGCCCAGTCACTTTTGGTCGCTTCGGCTTCCTACATTTCATTTGTTGTTATGGCATTGCCAGCCTCTTACATATTAACAATAGTAGGGTATAGAAAAGGTATGTCTCTGGGGTTATTCATTATGGGATTGGGAGCTCTGGTTTTCATACCTGCAGCAGAGGCAAGAACGTATTGGATATTTTTAACAGGTATTTTTATTCAAGGAGCAGGAATGACTTTATTGCAAACCGCATCAAATCCATATATAACTATTTTAGGGCCAATAGAAAGTGCGGCTAAACGTATTTCTATCATGGGTATTGCCAATAAGGTAGCAGGGGCTTTGGGGTCGCTTATTTTTGGTGCATTACTGCTGTCTGGCATTGATGAGGTAAATGAAAAGTTAAGTACTGTTACAAATAAAGAAAAGACAGAATTGTTAGATACTATGGCAGAAGGGGTGGTTGTTCCATACATCGTTATGGCCTTGGTTTTATTTATTTTAGGATTATTGATAAGAAAAGCACCTTTGCCCCATGTTGAAGCAGAACCTGTTAAGGCACCAAAGGATGGTGAAACCACAAAAACCAGTATATTTCAATTTCCGCATTTGTGGTTGGGGATGTTGGCTCTGTTTATGTATGTAGGTGTTGAGGTTATTGCTGGAGATACCATTATTGCTTACGGTATTTCATTAGGTATTTCTGCTGTTTATGCCAAGTTTTTTACAACATTTACCTTAATGGCAATGGTCGCTACTTATGCTTTAGGAGTTATTTTGATTCCTAAATATATAAGTCAAACTTTAGCATTAAAGGTTAGTGCCATTTTAGGAATTGTTTTTTCATTTTGTATCGTATTCACCAGTGGGTTTACATCAGTTTTATTTGTGGCTGCTCTAGGAATATCGAATGCTTTAGTTTGGCCGGCAATTTGGCCGCTTACTTTAAAGGGTTTGGGGGAATTTACAAAAACGGGGTCTGCCTTATTGATTATGGCAATATCAGGAGGCGCTATAATCCCGCCCTTGTATGGTAAATTAGTTGATTTGAAGAAAGCTAGTTATCTGGCAAATGGTATGGAAGAAACTTTAGCGACAGCAACTTCAGCAGCAAATGGTTACTGGATTTTATTACCATGTTATTTATTTATTCTTTACTATGCTGTTCATGGTCATACACTAGGGCAAAATAGGTAACTTTAAAAAACAAATTATGTCTACACCGTTAAAATCTCTTATACTTTTATTTGTGATTTTGACTGCCTTTTGGAACTGTAAAGATGGGAAGCCCAAATGTAGTGATGTTACTGAATCTTTTGTTTTTAATAAAAAAGTAACTAACAATTGCCATGCAGCAACGGTAGTCGAGACAAAACCTAATAATTTACTAGCGGCTTGGTTTGGAGGGACGCATGAAGGAGCCAATGATGTTGGTATATATGTTGCTTCATATAACGGGAAGCAGTGGTCTGATCCAGCATGTTTGATAAAGCCTGTAATAAAAGAAAAAGATACATTGCCCTGTTGGAATCCTGTATTGTTTAAAAGTCAAAGAAACATATTGTATTTGTTTTATAAGGTTGGTAAAAATCCAAGAGAATGGTTTGGAGCAATGCTCACCTCAAAAGATGATGGGGGAACATGGAGCCCACCCCAATATTTGCCTAAAGGAATGTTGGGGCCAATAAAGAACAAGCCAGTAGAAACAACACCTGGGGTACTTTTGTGCGGAAGTAGTACAGAGAGTGACAAAAACAATGAATGGCGTGTACACGTAGAGAAATACATTGAAAATACGAGCCAATGGCATAAAATACCTATTGAAAACAAAAAGAGTTTTGATATTATACAACCTACATTTTTAGTACATTCGGATAGTCTAATCCAAATGCTATGCAGAAGTAGGCATAATAAATTAGTCAGTTCTTGGTCTGATGATTTTGGTGATTCTTGGAAATATACAGACACTATAGATGTTATTAACTCCAACTCTGGGATTGATGCTTTGTCATTAGGGGAAAAAATGTTTTTACTTGTTAACAATCCCTTGCCACAGGGTAACGATTGGTATAACGGTCGCAATATTCTAGATGTTGAATACTCCAAAGATGGATTGAACTGGGAGAGGGTTTTGACCCTTGAAAAGAAGCAAGAAGGTCAGTTCAGTTATCCTGCCATAATTCAAACAAAAGATGAAAAAATACATGTTTTGTATACCTATAACAGGGAATACATAAAACATGTTTCCTTCCAATTAGATAGGTAGTGGAGTAATTTAAGGGATAGTGTCCTAACAGTCAAAAATCTTGAACAAAATCATATTGGAGTTGCCACCTTTACTCGGACATAAAATTTGAATTGATTTGAATGCAAAAGTTCATAACTCCACTGTTCTAAAATACTCATTTTTATACGATTTTGATCATAGGGTTCTTCACGTTTTCATGTGGTTTTAAAAGCCTAAGGCTTATTTGTTTTTAATACTTAATAAAAGTGTTAAGATATTCAAAAATAGTTATGAATTCCAATCAGCTATTGTTACATTTCAAGAATATATTTTGGCCTAAACAAAAGCATTTTGATATGGGCTCCAATATGTTCAGTATTTATTATTAATTCATAAAAAAAAGCAGTAATATATGTCGTTTAAATTGTCTACTAGGCAAATTGATAAAGTTTTAAATATAGCGGTCGGACTTCAAAAACCGAGAAGAAAAGCACCCCAAAACCCATTTGGGAAACGGATAGGGCCCATTATAAAATCACCAAAAGGAAAGATTTTTTTAATCCGTTTGATGGACGTAGCGTTTAGAAGTAAAAATTATTCGAGAATATCTACATATGTACACCGACTTTTTAAAAGTACGGATGCACATAAAAAATTGTTCAACACTCAAGAAAAAGCACTCGTGCGTTTGTTCAATATTATTGGCTATAAGCTGCCTTCTGTAAGTGTGCCATTAATGCTTAAGGAAATACAAGATGTAACCAGTCCTGTAGTTTATTTTGTTGGAGACAAAAAGTACAAAGAGCATTACGAGAAACGGAAAAAACAAAATATTCAATTAAACGTTAACCTTATCGGAGAGGCGTTAATAGGGGAAAAGGAGGCTGAAAAACGAATAAATGCCTATTGCAATTTATTAAATCAAAAGGAAGTCGATTACATTTCCATAAAGGCTTCTACCATATATTCCCAAATAGAGTCTATTGCGCACGATGAGGTTGTTGATATTTTAGTTGAAAAATTAGCCATCATTTACCGTGAGGTGCTTCGGATTGAAAAGAAAACAGGTATTCAAAAGTTCGTTAATTTGGATATGGAAGAATATCGCGATCTGTCCATCACATTGGCAACCTTTAAAAAGGCTTTAGAACGCGAAGAGTTTAAGTCTTTACGTGCTGGAATTGTTATCCAGGCCTATTTGCCCGATGCTTTTAATGAAGTATGCAAACTTCAGGATTGGGCTGTAAAACGCGTTGAAAATGGTGGGGCTCCTGTAAAACTGCGAATTGTTAAAGGTGCTAACCTCGAAATGGAGATGACCGAAGCCTCAATGAAAGATTGGCCTTTGGCTACTTACAATACCAAACTAGATACCGATGCTAATTATAAAAGGGTGCTGCTCCAACTCTTGGATTCTGAGAAAGTAAAATGTCTTAATGTAGGTGTAGCCTCGCATAATATTTTTGATTTGGCGTTTGCCTTAAAAATTGTTGAGGCCCAAGATATTTCAGATTATGTAGACTTTGAAATGCTTGAGGGCGTAGCTCAAGGTACCGTTATGGAAATTGTTAGAAAAGGCAAAAACGTGCTGCTGTACACGCCCATTGTTAAAACCAGTGATTATAACAACGCTATAGCTTATCTAGTAAGACGTTTAGATGAAGGAACGCAAAAGGGTAATTTCTTGCGCGAAGGGTTTAATTTAGATGTAAACTCCGATAAGTGGGAAGAGTTGCAACAACACTTTTTAGATTCTTTGGGTAGAATGGATGTTGTAAAGATTACCCCTAACCGTAACCAAAATAGAGCAACACAAACGGTAAAACCTCAAAAGAAATTTAAAAATGTACCAGATACAGATTGGACACAAGAGGCAAACCGAAAGTGGATGGCAGATATAAGAAAACGTTGGAAAACTCCAACCGACGTGGTTGGTGGCGTTATTCCTGTTGTTATGAAAGGTTCAGAAAATAAGAGAACGCTTGTTAAACAAGAAAATTGGAAAGGCGAATTGCCTTGGCAATATCAGTTAGCTACAGAAAATGACTACAGGGCATTTATTGAAAGTGACTCGGAATGGTACGAACTTCCAACGTCAAAAAAGGTTAAGTTGTTGCGTAAGGCCGCCGTTCTTATGGAAAAGCGACGTGGCGACCTTATTGCAGTAGCTATTGAAGAGTTAGGAAAAACCGCCGCAGAAGTCGATGTTGAGGTTTCAGAAGCTATCGATTTTGCTAATTTCTATACGCAAACATTATTAGATGTAGAAGACGAAGGTGTAAATTATAAATGTTCAGGTGTTAACTTGGTTTTATCGCCTTGGAATTTTCCAATCGCCATACCCATTGGAGGGGTGCTTGCTTCATTATGTGCGGGTAAACGTGCAATATTAAAGCCTTCTCAAAATGCAGCGGCATGTGCTTATCTAATCAGTCAGTGTTTATGGGATGCTGGAGTTCCCAAAAGTGCCTTTGCATTTTTACCTACAGAAGAATCTAACCTTGATGCTTTCCTAACCGAAGGTAATACGTTTGATGCTGTAATTTTGACAGGAGGCACTGCTACTGCTCAGTTCTTATTGAAGCGTAACCCACAGTTAAATCTTTACGCTGAAACAGGTGGTAAGAATGCTACGATTGTAACAGCATTATCAGATCGCGATCAAGCTATTAAAAACGTGGTGCAGTCTGCTTTTGGCAATACTGGTCAAAAATGCTCGGCTACGTCATTACTAATTTTAGAGGAAGAGGTTTTTAACGATAATCATTTTAAGGAATTACTTAAAGATGCAGCCCAGAGTAGGGTTTATGGCGATCCATGGGATTTTCACACGGTTATTGGTCCTTTGGCGGTTCCTGTTAACGACAGAATTAAACACGTTATTGAAAATACCAATGATAAAGACTGGCTTTTAAAACCAGAGTTGGAAGGCGAATACCTTTTAAGACCGGGCATAAAATGGGGAATTACTACAGAAGATTATGGTTACAAAAATGAACTTTTCGGGCCTATTCTCTTTGTTATGAAGGCTTACGGACTTCAAGATGCCATCGATAAAGTAAATGGTGTAGAGTACGGTTTAACCAGCGGCATAGAATCGTTGGCTCGAGAGGAAGTGCGTTATTGGAAGAACAAAGTGGTAGCGGGTAATTTATATGCTAACAGAAGTACTACTGGAGCTATTGTAATGCGCCAACCTTTTGGAGGAATGAAAGCATCGTGTTACGGATTTGGAATGAAGGCTGGAGGCGTTAATTATGTACGGCAGTTTATGGATATTGAAACACCCGAAACAAAAAATAAGGAACAATTGGAAAGCAACTATTTGCTTCACTTTCTGTCACATTTTAATAAGGAAATCGACTACGCCCATATTAGAGGGCAACACAATACATGCCGCTACTTAAAACCAAATAGGGTATTTGTTTTAGTTGGAGGTGATACCTCACAAGAACATTTAGATATGGTGGTGACAGCTTGTAGTGTGCTTAAATTAGATGCTGAGGTTTATTCTACTGAAGACACAAATTTAAAGTCTGATAACCTGAACAAAATTGAATCGTGGGACGAACTGGTTTCCGAAATTGATTTTGAAACAAGAGTACGGTCTTTAACAAACCAAATTGATGATGCGTTTAGAGTATCACTTCATGAAAAACATATTAATATTTTTGATAGAACGCCTGTTTCAAATGGTCGGTTCGAGCTTCTTAATTACTTAAACGAACAAAGCATATCAATAAACTACCATCGTTACGGTAACCAAATGGGTGAAAGCTCTAAATAGTAGTTTTACAAATGTCATTATAAACCCCAAGAATATAAAACTGTTTTGGGGTTTTTCGTTTTTTGTTATTTCATTTCCCTTACTTAAAGAATCGTTTAAATTTACTATTTTGCGGTTAACTAGGTAACAAAGAACATTGGATAAAAATGAAAATATTAGTTTAGAATCTTTTCTCCCGCTTTTGAAAAAAGGCGATAAAAAAGCATTTAAAATTATCTTTAATGCCTATTATAAAAGGCTATATTCCTTTTCATTAAATTACGTAGGGGAAAAATACGCTGCAGAAGAAATCGTAGAAAATACACTGCTTAAACTTTGGCAAAAGCGTAATAAGGTCGATAAAATCAAAAATTTAAAATCTTACCTTTATGCCATGGTGCGTAACGCATCAATCGACTTTAATAAAAAAGAAAAAAAATTCATTCGCCTAGAAGTCGATAAACATGATACGGTTTCTCAAAAAAATCAGTTTATAATAGAAGAGGAGACTTATGCCATTCTGTTTCAAGCACTAGAAGATTTACCTGAAAAATGCAGAAAAGTTTTCGAATTGTCATGCTTAGAGGGCATAAAGTATAAAGATATCGCCGAAGACCTCCAAATTAGTATAAACACCGTTAAATCGCAACGTGCTCGGGCTATAGCGCTTTTGAAAGAGAACTTAAAAGATCGTCCTCTCTTCCAAATTTTACTGGCTTCGTTCTGAAAAAAAAATATTTTTTTAATTTTTTTCCACCCTAAACATTCTTTTTTGAGTCATATTAGTAAAACAACCTTGTGTTATTTGTTTTTTTGATAAAAATTTGAGACGAAAATTAAGATGTTGATAAATCTGAATTTTCAAAACCAAAACTAAGCTAATGAGTCAAAACACACTTTCTGAGTACCAAATAGCAGAACTTATATACAAATCTATTGCAAAAATCATTTCTGCCGAAGAACAAGCTGTTTTGGACAGTTGGCTGAAACAGGAGCGTAACTTGGCTTTGTATGAGAAAATTATCAATAAAAAAAATATTCAGGATAAGTTCACAGTTTTTAAACAAATAGAAACCAAAAGGGTTTATAGAAATCTTGAGGCTAAAATAGCCAAAGCAGATGAAAAGCAAATAGGGGCAAAGGTTTATAGAGTACTCAAATATGCGGCTATTATAATTGTTTGTTTGGGTGTTGGCTATTTGTTCGAAATGGGATATTTTGATAGTAATGAAAGCAAACTGGTTATCCCTAATGAGCGCATAACACTTCAATTGGATAACGGTACTACTAAAATCATTAATGAAGATGGAACATTTGAAGTTTTGGATGTTAATGGTAACATTGTTGGCGAGCAAAATGGGGGGCAAATTGTCTACAAAAACGATACGGAAGTAGAACATTTGGTCTATAACACGTTGACGGTTCCTTACGGAAAGCGCTTTGAAGTAAAGTTATCTGATGGTACTTCAGTCCACCTAAATTCAGGAACATCTCTTAAGTATCCAGTTAAGTTCTTGAAAGGGTATAGGCGAGATGTGTTTTTAAAAGGAGAGGCCTACTTTGATGTTGCTAAAGATGAAAACAATCCCTTCTCGGTTAATACTGATGCTTTAGGGGTAGAGGTTTTGGGTACTCAATTTAATTTTTCAAGTTATCCAGAAGACGTTGAAACCGACGTTGTTTTAATTGAAGGGTCTGTTAATTTGTTTGCTATTACCGATAAAAGCAAAAGCAAGATTTTAAAACCTGGTTTTAAGGGAAGTTACAACAAAATGCAAATGGGAGATATTTCTACAAAGCCCGTTATAACCAGTATATACACTTCGTGGATTGATGGCGAATTGGCTTTTAGAGACATTACGTTTGGAAACATCCTTAAAAAATTGGAAAGACATTATAATGTTAAAATAAAGAATAACAATACAGAATTGAGCGATGAGAAATTTAATGCCAGTTTTAGAAATGAACCTATTGAAAAAATTCTAGAATACTTTAAAATCACATACAATATAGATTATTCAATAAATGATAATAGAATTTTAATAAACTAAACCAACTATCTGCCTATGATGTAACTACAGAAAAAATCAAATCAAATGATTAAAATCTCCGCAGTTTTTAGTTCAGCCCACTAACCAAGGGCTAAAAACAAATCGGAAAATGGTGACGCATTTCCCGATTATGTAAAGGTGCGGTTAAAACTAAACTAATAACCACAATTAAACTCTTTAAAAGTATGAAAAAACTTCTTATTAAGAAAAGAAGCCATCATTCTTCACCCTTAAAATTCGATTTAAAGATGAAGTTAAGCGCATTATTTTTTTTCGTTGTGTTGTTTACCCTACACGCCAGCACTTCGTACTCGCAAAAGGCAAAAATATCCTTAAACTTAAATAATGTAACGGTTGGCGAGCTTATTGATGAAATTGAAAGTTCCAGCGAATTTAGGTTTGCTTACAAAATAAAAGATGTAAACCTAAAGCGAAATGTTTCCATAAAAGTGGAAAAAGAATCCATAAAAACCATCTTGAACCAAGTGTTTTCGAATACAAACACGGTTTATAGCATTGTAGACCGTCAAATCTTTTTACTGAAAAAAGAAGAAGCCGATCTTTCAATAAACGCCGACATCACTACTAATGAAACGACCATCCAGACTTGGCAAGTTACAGGAAATGTGCTGGACAATTTTGGGCAACCACTACCTGGAGCTAATATTATTGAAAAGGGCACAACAAACGGTACCCAGTCTGATTTTGACGGAAATTTCAAAATAAACCTTTCAAACAAAGACGCTGTGCTAGTGGTATCGTTTGTGGGTTTCATCACCCAAGAAATACCCGTTAACTCGCAAACCAATCTAAGTATTAAGCTCAAAGAAGACACCGCAGCTTTAGATGAGGTAGTGGTTATCGGTTACGGTACACTTAAAAAGGCTTTGGTTACCGGTGCAAGTGTACAGGTAAGTGGTGACAATCTTGAAAAGATGAACACCGCAAATGCCATTCAGGCTTTACAAGGACAATCGCCGGGTGTACAGATTACTTCAACTTCGGGACAGCCAGGCGAAAGTTTAAACGTGGTAATTAGGGGTGTAGGCTCCACTTCGGGTAGCAACCCCTTATATGTGGTTGATGGTATCTTAACGGGCGATATTTCGTATTTAAACAATGCCGATATCGAGTCCATATCTATTTTAAAAGATGCGGCATCGGCTGCTATTTATGGTTCGCAAGCCTCAAATGGGGTAGTTTTGGTAACTACCAAAAAAGGCAAAAGAGGGCAAGCCGCCCAAATTACGTTTGACCAATTTTACGGACTTCAATCCGTGGCACGAAAAATAGATTTGCTCAATGCCACCGAGTATGCCACTATGATAAACGAAGCAGCCGTGAACTCTGGAAGAAATCCGTATTTAACCAATGCTCAAATTGCAGAATTGGGAGCAGGCACCACCTGGATGGATGAAATGTTTGTTGACAATGCGGCCACAAAAAACTACTCGTTGGGTGTTACTGGAAGTTCGGAAACCTCGGTGTATTCCTCATCATTGTCCTATTTTGGGCAAGAAGGTATTGTTGGCGGAAAAGACCTTTCCAATTACGAGCGTTATAATTTCAGGTTCAATTCTGAACATAAATTGTATAAAGACGTGGTGACCTTTGGTGAAAATTTAAGTTTCGCTTATATAAAAAACAACGGTATTGGTGTTGGTAATCAGTACAACAACTCGTTGCGTAGTGCTTTTAGGGTGAGTCCGTTATTGCCTATGTATGATGCCAACGGAAATTTTTTCAATACCACTGGTAGCGGCGAGGCTTGGTTGGTAGGTAACGCCAATCCTTATGCAGATATGTTGTACAACAATCAAAACGAAAGTAACAGCCAAAAGCTGTTGGGTAACATTTATTTGGAAATTGAGCCCATTAAAAATTTAACATTCAAAACCACTATCGGACTCGATTATTATGCTGGGGAAGGACATTCGTATAGTCCGATTTATTCGTTGTCTATCTATTCTTTTAGAAACCAAGATAATACCAGTCAAAGCATGAACAAAGGGAAAACCTTGACTTGGGATAATTTGCTTACCTATAAATTTGATGTAACCAAAAAACATCATTTTGAAACCATGGTGGGCTCGTCATCCATAAATTTTGATGGCACCTATATTAATGGAAGTAATGTTGATAACGTATTTGTTGGTCTTGGAAATGCATGGCTAGACAATACCACAAATCAAGAAGGAGGCCCATTGATGAGTGTTGGTGGCGGAAAGTCTGAAAATAAAAGAATGTCTTATTTTGGTAGATTGAATTACAACTTTAATGAAAAGTATTTAATAAATGCCACCTTTAGGGCCGATGGGTCGTCAAATTTTCATCCCGATAATCAATGGGGGTATTTTCCATCGGTTTCAGCTGGTTGGGTAATGTCTAGCGAAGATTTTTTAAGTGCTTCAAATACCGTTAACTTCTTTAAGTTAAGAGCGAGTTGGGGACAGGTTGGTAATCAAAATGTTGGTGCGTTTCAGTTTTTGGCGCCTATACAAACATCAAACACAAACTATATTTTTGGTTCGGAAGAAGGTGTGTTAACTCCAGGAGCGTTTCCTAACAGATTACCGAATAAAGATTTAGGTTGGGAAACTTCAGAACAAACCAATATTGGTTTTGATGCTAGATTCTTCAATAATACGTTGAATGTTAATTTCGATTGGTATAAAAAAACCAATAAAGATTGGTTAATTGTTGCGCCTATTTTAGCTACTGCCGGAGCAGACGCCCCTTTTATTAATGGTGGAAATGTAGAAAACACTGGTGTTGAGTTGGCTCTTAATTATAATAACAGCATAGGCGATTTTAATTATAATATCGCAGTTAATGGAGCGTATAACGAAAACGTGGTAGGTAAAATACCAACCAGCGATGGTATCATTCACGGGGCAACCAATCAGCTGTTCGATAATGCACCAGAATTCTATAGAGCACAAGATGGTTTTCCTCTATGGTATTTTTGGGGATATGAAACAGCAGGAGTTTTTCAAAACCAGCAAGAAATTGATGATTATGGTGCACAGCCCAATGCGGCGCCCGGCGATATCATTTACAGAGATGTAAATGGAGATGGTAGCATTAGTGATGCCGACAAAAAAATGATTGGTGATCCCAATCCAGATTTAACTTATGGTTTCTCCATTTCTGGAAATTATAAAGCTTTCGATTTTTCGATATCTGCCAATGGTGTGGCTGGTAACCAACTGGTACAGTCGTACAGAAACCCTGGAGCATTAGGGAATTATACATCGGCGATTTTAGACCGATGGACGGGCGAAGGCTCTTCAAACACCATTCCACGGGTAACAGAAGATGGACGAAATTTTGCGAATTTTTCAGATTTATACGTTCAGGATGGTGATTTTTTAAGGATAAACAACCTGACGCTTGGATTGGATATAGCTAAACTTAGCAAACCATTTTTTGCCAAGGAATTTAGAGTATATGTTTCAGCATTAAATCTTTATACGTTTACGGAATACGATGGTATGGATCCCGAAGTTGGTTTTGGAACTGGCGGAACGTCATCGGGTGTAGATATTGGTTATTACCCAAGGCCTAGAACCTTTATGATGGGATTGAACGTTAAACTTTAAAAACTAATGAAAATGAAAAATACATATTTATATATTTTATGTTTAGGGTTGCTGTCGCTAGGATCTTGTAGCTTAGAAACAGAACCTTTAACTCAGGTGACGGATTCAAACTTTTATTCAACAACAGATGATGCATACAAAGCCTTAGTGGGCTGTTATGACGGCTTACAAATTGCTACGGGTGCTGCAGGACAAGGTATTCCAGTGGTTAGCGAAGTGTTTTCAGATAATTGCTTTGGTGGTACTGGAAATGCTGATGGCTATAATTTTGCCGCACTAGATGAGTTTGATATTTCGCGTGCACCTAGTTACGTTGATATGTTCAATTCTAATTGGATAGCTTACTACAAAGCTATTTATCGTTGCAATGTTTTACTAACAAAGCTAGACCAAATTAACTGGGAAGGCGATGACGTACTAAGAAATGTCTATGAATCCGAAACCAGATTTATAAGGGCATATATTTATTTTGAAATGGTGAGGTTGTGGGGGAATATTCCGTTGTTAATCGAGCCTTCAACCGAAAACATTCCACAGGCTAGTCCAGAAGAGGTCTATGCCGTAATTGCTGAAGATTTACAGTTCGCAGCAAATAACTTACCAGATACGGCATATAATGCTGTTGATGCAGGTCGGGTTACCAAATGGGCAGCCAAGTCATTGTTGGGGCGTGTGTTTCTATATTATACGGGGTATTATGGTACTTCAGATTTAGCAAATGTGGTTACAAAAGCCCAAGCACTAGCGCATTTGGAAGATGTTATCTCATCAAGTGGACATGGCTTGGTTGATGATTTTGCTTCTTTGTGGCCAGTATCCTCAGCAGCTTCAGAAGTGGATTTCGCAGGTGAACACAATAAAGAAGTGGTGTTTTCTATAAAATATACATACACAAGTGATTATAATGGAAATACCGATGGCAACCACTGGTTGGTGATGTTCGGCATGCGTGAGTACTCTTACTTGCCTTATGGAAACGGGTGGGGCATTACCGTAAACCCGAAACTTTGGGATGCTTATAGCGAGAACGATACCCGAAAATCGGCTACGGTTATTGCTGTAGAAGAAGAAGAAATCCCTTTTGATAAAATTGAAAACCAACGTGAATACACGGGCTACTATAATAAAAAATATACGCCCATGTCCATTTTGGATGAAGAAGGACAAACCGTTTCGGCTGTTAACCAGTTTGGAGTAACCGATTTTCAAATCAACCAATTTCAGGATTATGTGGTGTTGCGCTATGCCGATGTTTTGCTTATGGCTGCCGAATTGGGCAGTAGTAATGCACAGACTTATTTCGACCAAGTAAGGCAACGCGCCCTTAAAGATAATTTCGTATCCTTATCGGTTAACCAAGATAATATTATGGACGAACGCCATTTGGAGTTTGCTTTAGAGGGCGTAAGATATTGGGATTTGTTGCGCCAAGGGGTTGATGTTGCGGCTTCAACCATTGCTGAAACTACTGAATTGTTAAGTGGTGGAGTGCCAGAAACTAAAACCATAAAAGCCGAAAACATTCAGGCTACAAAAGGTTTGCAGCAAATACCAAATACTCAAATAACATTGTCAGATAACGTATTGAAACAAAATGCGGGTTGGTAATTTTAACTAAACTAAATTAAAACATGAAAGAAATAAGAATATTAATCGCATCATTTTTGGTGTTGGGAATAGCCATCCTAATATCATCATGCAACCCAGAAACGGGTGCTTTGGGAGAGCTTCCCGATAAATCTGAAATTCAGTTTGATATTTCCCAAGATTTCACAGTCGACCCTGGAGGGAATACAGTTATTTTAACTAACCTAACTCCAGGAGTAACATTGACCTGGGATTATGGTACGGGACGTTCCAATAAAAAAGTAGAAACTGTAAGGTATGCTTTTAAAGGAGATTATACCATTAAAATTTCAGCAGTAACCAAGGGTGGTATTGTAAACTTGGATCCGGTGACGATTACTGTAACCGACGATAATCTAAACTATGTTAATGATCCGCTTTGGACATTGTTGTCTGGTGGTGTGGGCAATTCCAAAACCTGGTTATTGGATTTAGATGCTGAAGGCAATTCCAAATATTTTGGAGCGCCCTTATCATTTTCAGGAAATGGTCTAATTTGGGAAAAGGCATGTCAATATACGGATGATGCGGATGTAGCAAATTTCTGCTGGATATGGGAACCCGAATTGGCAGGAAATGAATGGATAGCTGAACCAGGAGATTATGGTTATATGACCTTTAGTTTGGATGGCGGTCCTTTTGTAGAAATTAACCATGCTTTTACCACAAGTAGAGGTTTGGAGAATGGCACATATTTTTTAGACGCCGATGCAAAAACGTTAACCCTAACAGATGCGGCCGTCTTACAGAATTCATGGGCAGATAATGACGTAGATGACTGGTCGAATTATAGGATTTTAACTTTAACTGAAGATGCCATGCAGTTGGCTGCTTTTCATAATTCTAAAGAAGAATTGGTTATTTTAAATTTTATATCAAAAGAGTATAACGATAACTGGGTGCCGCAGGATTTACCAGACCCTGATCCAGCTATAGATTTAAATGGCGGAACGGTTGATGATTTATTATCAACAAACGTAACTACTACAAAAACATGGCATTTAAGTGCAGATAGTCCTTTTGATTGGACCGATTTAAATGGGAATTTATTGAATGGGTGGCAAACCGTTGAAGATTACGAAGCGGCAGGCTGGCCAGGCTATACCTCTGCAGACCAAGCTTCGGTTGTTGAGAATAAAATAACCTTTTCCAACGATGGTAGTGTTTCTACTATTGATAGTGATGGAGTTGAAATGAGCGGAACATATTCAACAAGCTCTGACGGAACCAATATCATAACATTTACCGATATAACACCTTATTTCCCAATTGGAGGTTCATGGGCAACAGTTGGTACCACTTCGCAAAATCAGTGGAAGATTGTAAAAACAGCAAAAACGGATGGTGTAGTTACGGATATTTGGTTTGGCAAACGTGACGAAACTGGTAAAAATGAGTATATGGTATTTCATTTTGTGTTAGATAGTGATACTACTGGAGGGGGCGCTGGAAATGAAGGAAAAGAGGTCGCTGTTGATAATTCAAAATTGGCCTACGGCGATTTGGAAGGTAATGGAAACTTCAGGATAGAATTCTTCAATGAGTTTGGACCAACATTTACAGATCCACCAATCAACCCAGCGGATATTGCATTTGGTGATAGCATGGAAATTACATTCACCCTTTCAGGTATTAGCCTAACAAGTGAAGCTGCCGGAACTTATACTGCAGATTATCAATTTGCATCTGATGGATGGGCTTTTGGTTATTGGGGTGAAGGCACTAAAAATAGTGGGGATACTACAATTACAGGAGATGGTACTTATACGGTAACGTTTACACCGGGTACAGATGTTTCTGGACCTATCGTATTCACTATCGATATTTTTGGTTTGGCTGCAGATATTGAAGACTTGTCTGCCGTTACAACTACGATTGAAAGTATTATAATTAAGTGAAAGTTGAGATAAAACCACTGTGTTTATCGGCACAGTGGTTTTTAATTTCAGTTTTGGTTTTCAGTTAAAATTTTCTCTTTTATTTATATATAAGGTGAGGCTAAAACGGTAACAATCGTTAAATGCCTTAACTATAAAGGAATTTTAATGCCAAAAATTTACAAGCGGAAAAAGTAAAAGCGACAAAATATGTTTAAGAACAAACTAAAATTTAATGTGTTATTTCTGCAAGTGACTTTGCTGTTATTGGTAAATGCTACATGGGCGCAAATTCAAAATACAAATGTTTTAAACGAACCGCCAGACATTAGTGAAGATTTTGAGGATTACAGAAATACCTATTATTTGGCTAACGAATTAGCTTCTTTTAACTCTGAAACAGGCCAGGGAGCTATACAATATCTTAGGTATAATTTTGCCACACGGCAAGCATTTAACAATATGTTGAGTAAGCTAGTTGCTGTTGATGCCAATGAATTTCCTACAACAGAATATACAATATCACCAGAATTACCTTTTTCAATCCAGTTCATTTCAGAACGTACCATTCGGTTAAAGGCTGCATCTGGGCCGCAATTTAGAGAAAAAGAACAGTCATTGATGCTGGTAAACGGTAAGGCTGAAAATGCGCGAAATCTATGGAAATATAAAAAAGTTGATAACGGGCACCAATATACAAGTAGTAAAGGTTCGGTATTAATTACAGAAAAACCATGGCATGTTTATGTTTATGATGCCAAAGGGAAACTACTAACAAGTACGCTTCATTTGGAGGATGTTAAAAGCACATATACTCCAGTAACACCGTTCTCATTTGTAAGACGTGCAGAGGACTACTCTCGAAGTATGGGGGCCGTTTTTTCTATGTCACCTGATGAAAAAATATTTGGATGTGGTGAGTCGTTTACCCAATTTAACAAACGTGGCCAAAAAGTTATTTTTTGGACAGATGATGCCAATGGCGTGCAGAATGAAACTATGTATAAGCCCATTCCGTTTTACATGAGTAGTCGTGGTTATGGAGTGTTTATGCACCATTCCACACCAATAACAGTCGATTTTGGTAAATATTTTAATGGCGCTAATTCAATGATGATTGGAGATGATGAAGCGGACTTATTTTTATTTATCGGAGAGCCAAAGGATATCTTAGATGAATACACAGACTTGACCGGAAAACCCGAAATGCCACCACTTTGGTCGTTTGGGTTTTGGATGAGCCGCATTACCTATTTTTCTGAAGAAGAAGGCAGAGATATTGCTAAAAACTTAAGAAAGTATAAAATACCTAGCGATGTGATTCATTTTGACACCGGTTGGTTTGAAACAGACTGGAGGTGTGATTATGAGTTTTCAAAAAACCGATTCGACAATCCAGAAAAAATGATTGCCGATATGAAAGAAGACGGCTTTAACGTCTGTTTATGGCAATTACCATATTTTACACCAAAAAATACATTGTTTAACGAAATTGTAGAAAAAGGATTGGCTGTAAAAGACAAAAAAGGTAACATTCCTTATGAAGATGCTACCTTAGATTTTACGAACCCTAAAACCGTCGATTGGTATCAAGATAAAATAGCGAATTTGCTAAAACAAGGCGTAGGAGTTATAAAGGTAGATTTTGGTGAGGCAGCTCCTGCTTCTGGAATTTACAGCAATGGCAAAACAGGCTTCTATGAACATAATTTATTTCCTTTACGTTACAACAAAACGGTAGCTGATATTACAAAAGAAGTAACGGGAGAGAGCATTATTTGGGCGCGCAGTACTTGGGCCGGTAGCCAGCGTTATCCATTGCATTGGGGAGGAGATGCTGCAACAACCAATACAGCTATGGCAGCAACCCTTAGGGGAGGACTGTCATTAGGGCTATCTGGGTTCTCATTTTGGAGTCACGATGTTGGAGGTTTTACAACCAAAGCACCAGAAGATTTATACAGACGCTGGACACCCTTTGGCATGTTAACATCACATGTACGAAGCCATGGGGAGCCCCCAACTGAACCTTGGGAATTTAGTAAAGAATTTTTGGAGGGGTTCCGTAAAGCTGGTAATATGCGTTACCAACTCATGCCTTATATTTATGCACAAGCCAAACATGCTTCAGAAAATGGACTCCCGATGCTAAGAGCCTTGTTTGTGGAATATCCTAACGACCCCGGGGCGTGGTTGGTTGACGACCAATACTTATTTGGTTCAGATATGATGGTTGCACCTTTGTTTGAAAATGTAACTGAACGCCATGTTTATTTGCCGGAAGGTAAATGGATAGATTACCAAACAGGAAAAGTTTACAGTCAGGGTTGGCATACGATTAAAGCGGGTGAAATTCCAGTTATTGCTTTGGTAAAAAACGGAGCAGTTATTCCGCATATAAAATTGGCACAATCAACAAAAGATATGGATTGGAGCAATATTGACCTTAAAGTGTATACTGCAGATGCAGACAATGTTAATGGAATTTTATACTTGCCCAATTCTAAAGGAATTATAAATATTAATGGTGTGAAAATGAATGATGGTTATCAATTAGACTTTGATACAGATAGTAACATAAAATTTAATATGGAAATAATAAAATGAAGAAGTATTTAATCGCTCTTGCGGCTATTATATTTTTTTCCTGTGCTCATCAGGAACAGCAATCGTTGTATAGTTTGGCATCGCCAAACACCAAAAATAAAATTGTTTTTAAATTGGAAGACGGTGTTCCCACTTATCAAATTATGCATAATGAAATAAGTGTTTTAAATACCTCCAGACTTGGATTTGTTTTTAAAGAAAACGATTCGTTGTGTAATAATTTTAAGGTTTTAAGTGCTGAAGAAACATCTTTTGATGAAACTTGGGAGCAAGTTTGGGGCGAAAAACACCACATCCGGAATCATTATAACCAACTAGCAATAACACTTCAGGAAAAAACTGAATCTAAAAGAAAAATTGAAGTACAGTTTAGAGCTTTTGATGATGGCGTTGCATTTAGATACAATTATCCAAATCAGGGTAAAAATGATGTAGTGATAATGGATGAGCTAACCTCGTTCAACATCGCAAACGATGGCGATACGTGGTGGATTCCCGCATACAAAACCAACCGCTACGAGCATTTGTACACCAAATCTAGGTTGAGTGCCATCGATACCGTTCACACACCATTGACCATAAAAAGCGATAATGGTTTGTATCTTAGTTTCCATGAAGCCAACCTAAAAGAATACGCCAGTTACACGGTGGCACATAAGAGCGGTACCGATTTTGATTTGGATTTAATGCCCTGGAGCAATGGCGATAAAGTAAAGACCGACGGTAGTTTTACAACCCCATGGCGAACCATCCAGATTGCCGAAAAACCAGGCGATTTAATAGAATCGTATTTGGTATTAAACCTTAACGACCCCAATAAAATAGAAGACACCAGTTGGATTGAAACCTATAAATATCTCGGTATTTGGTGGGGGATGCATATTTCAAAATATACGTTTTGGGAAGGTCCAGAACATGGTGCCAGCACTAAAATTTCTAAAGAATATATTGATGCCTGTAAAAAATTAGGCGTTCACCATTTGTTGATTGAAGGCTGGAATAAAGGCTGGACACCGGCTTGGTACGAAAATAAAATGCATGAGTTTAGTTTTACCGAAGCCACGGACGATTTCGACTTAAAGGAAGTGACCGATTACGCCAAAGAAAACGGAGTGAAAATTATTGGTTACCACGAAACAGGTTCAAATATTATTAATTACAGAAAACAAATTGATGCAGGAATGAAACTGTATCAGAATATGGGCATCAATGATATTAAAATCGGGCAAGTGGGTGATATGTTAAACATGACCGAATGGCACGGCAGTCAATTTGGGGTTCAGTATTATCGCGAAGTTTTGGAAAAAGCGGCGAAATACAAGTTAACAGTCAATTTCCACGAACCCATTAAAGATACGGGCGAGCGCAGAACCTATCCAAACATGATGGCGCGCGAAGGGGCTCGCGGACAGGAGTATAATGCTTGGAGCGAGGGCAACCCGCCAAACCATACAACCACATTACCGTTTACAAGAATGTTGTCAGGCCCCATGGATTTTACACCAGGAGTAATTGATGTTTTGGAAACCAAAGGATTCAATAACCGTCGCGTTCATACTACTGCAGCAAAGCAATTGGCATTGTATGTAACCTTGTTTTCGCCGATTCAAATGTTGGCCGATTTACCTGAAAATTATATCGGTAAACCTGAATTTCAGTTTTTGGCCGATGTGCCAACCAATTGGGAAGAGACTAAAGTATTGAATGCTGAAATTGGAGAATACATTACCACCGTTCGTAAAGATTTAAAATCAGACGATTGGTATTTGGGTAGTATGACAAATGAAGTTGCTAGGGATTTAGAAATCGACCTTTCGTTTTTAGGAGAAGGCACTTTCGAAGCCCAAATCTATGCCGATGCCGAGGGTACCGATTTAAACAACAATCCTTCAAAAGTAGCTATTTCAAAGAAAGAAGTAACGGCTTCAGATAAAATGACCTTAAACTTACCATCGGGTGGCGGAACAGCCATTCGGTTTGCAAAAAAATAAAACTAAACAAAACGAAAGATGAAAATCAAACTGATATACGCGCTAACTTTTATGGCTGCATTGCAATTTACATCCTGTAATGATAATAAAGAGCCAAAATTAGTTTCAGAAGAAATAAATTCAAATGCATACAGCGGAAATCCAATAAACCATGAATATGATGCTAAAATAGGTAGCTTGATTGCCCAAATGACCATAGAGGAAAAATCAGGTATGCTTCATGGTAACAGTATGTTTGCCACAAAAGCAGTGGAACGTTTAGGTATTCCGGAGCTTACAATGGCCGACGGCCCTTTGGGGGTTCGCGAAGAAATTTCAAGAGATTCTTGGGCGGCCGCAGGCTGGGACAACGATTTTGCTACCTATTATCCCGCAGGTGGTGGTTTAGCTGCTACTTGGAATACCGAACTGGCGTATCTGTTTGGAACCAGTGTGGGTGAAGAAGCCATTGCCCGTGATAAAGATGTGTTGCTATCGCCGGCCATCAATATCATCCGTACACCGTTGGGAGGTAGAACTTACGAGTATTTTACCGAAGACCCTTTTTTGAATAAAAAAATAACCGTGCCATTTATTGTGGGCGTTCAGGAAAACGATGTGGCCGTTTGTGTAAAGCATTATGCGGCCAATAACCAAGAAACCAACCGCGATTTTGTGGATGTTCAAATTGATGAGCGTGCGCTTCGTGAAATTTATCTTCCTGCATTTAAGGCAGCGGTAACCGAGGCTAATGCTTATAGTTTTATGGGTGCTTACAATAAATTTAGAGGCAAATATTTATGTGAAAACAAATATATGCTCACCGATGTTTTGAGGGGCGAATGGGGGTTTGAAGGTATTGTTATTTCAGATTGGGCAGCCGTTCATGACACCAAAAAATCTATCGAGAGTGGTTTGGATGTTGAAATGGGAACGCCAAAACCCTTCAGCGAATTCTTTTATGCTGATGCGTTGATTGAAAAGGTAAAAGCCGGTGAAATTGCTGAGGCTGATGTCGATAAAGCTGTAAAACGTGTATTGCAGCTTATGTTTACCTTAAAAAGTATCGACGACAAAGGTCGTGCCAAAGGAAGCATCAATACTGAAGACCATTTTCAGGATGCTTATAAAATAGCGGCAGAATCAATTGTTCTTCTTAAAAATGAAAAAGGGCAGTTGCCATTAAATACCGAAAGCATAAAAAGTATTGCTGTAATAGGAAACAATGCCAAAAAGAAAAATGCTTTGGGCGGTTTTGGTGCGGGTGTAAAAACCAAGCGCGAAGTAACACCATTGGAAGGTTTGCAAAACAGGCTTCCCGAATCGGTTAAAATAAATTATGCCGAAGGCTATTTGGAGCGTTATGCCAATAACGAAAAAGCCAAGTTTGGCGATATTACGCTTAATGGCCCTGTAACTATCGACAAACTGGAACCCGAAATGCTCAAGGAAGCAATCGAGGCAGCTAAAAATTCTGATGTGGCCATTGTGTTTGCAGGTTCTAATAGAGATTACGAAACTGAAGCTTCCGATAGGGCGAGCTTAAAATTGCCTTTTGGTCAGGAAGAATTGATTGAAAAGGTATTACAGGTCAACCCAAATACCATTGTGGTGGTGATTGCCGGAGCACCTTTCAATATTGAAAATATCAGTAACAAATCATCGGCATTGATTTGGAGCTGGTTCAATGGTTCGGAAGGTGGAAATGCCTTGGCCGATGTCATTTTAGGTACAGTTAACCCGTCCGGAAAACTGCCCTGGACCATGCCTAAAAAACTTGAGGACTCTCCCGCACATGCTACGCACAGTTTCCCAGGCGACAAATCGGTATATTACACAGAGGGTATATTGGTAGGCTACCGTTGGTTCGATACCAAAAATGTAGAGCCGCTTTATCCGTTTGGTTACGGATTGGCGTACACCAACTTTGAATTTTCTGATCTAAAAACCGATAAAGAAAATTACGGTCAAGACGAAACCATTGAAGTATCGTTTACCATTAAAAATACAGGTGCTGTTGATGGAAAAGAAGTGGCACAGCTTTATGTTTCCGATCCCGAATCGTATGTTGAAAAAGCAGCCAAAGAATTAAAAGGCTTCAAAAAGGTTGATGTTAAAAGTGGCGATTCAAAACAGATTAGTATCCAATTGCCAGTTAAAGAATTGGCTTATTATAATGAAGTAAAAAAGAAGTGGTTGGTAGAACCGGGTATTTACAATTTAAAACTTGGTAATTCTTCTAGAAATATTCTGGCCGAAGTCTCTTTTCACGTTAATTAAAATTCATTAAAGGATGAAACCAATAAATAGTAAAACCATATTGGCCATGTTGTTCCTTTTTGTTCAAACGGGCATATATTCATGCAGTTCAGATGATTCCGGTAGTGAACCCCGAGAAGAGGAAGAAGAAATTGCTAAAACATTAACCGCAGATAAATCAGCTATAGAATTTAACAATACAGAAAGTACCGTTGATGTTACGATAACAACAAACGTTGATGCTTGGGTGGTGAGTAGTTCTGGCGCAGATTGGTTAACCTTAGGTGAAACGTCTGGTACATCGGGCACTACTAGAGTTTCGATTACGGCCGAAGAAAATACCAGTATCAACGCGAGAACGTCAACTATAACCATTAATGCCAACGGCGTAAACGCTGTGAAAATTCCAGTAACACAAGCAGGAGTCAGTTCTTCCAATGGTATTTATCCAGATTATAACCTGAATCCGCTTCCGGCAGATAGGTCGGGTATGAGCAATACAGCCGCTGAAATTGCTTCAAGAATTTCGTTAGGTTGGAATATTGGTAACACTTTAGAAGCCACTGGTGGGGAAACGGCCTGGGGCAATCCAAAAGTAACGAAAGAGCTGGTTGATTTTGTAAAAGCTAGTGGTTTTGATGCGATTCGCATTCCTTGTGCTTGGGACCAATATTTGGAAGATACCGATAGTGCCAAACTCAAAGAAAGCTGGTTGAACCGTGTAAAGGAAGTGGTTCAATACTGTGTGGATAATAACATGTACGCTATTCTCAATATCCATTGGGATGGTGGTTGGTTGGAAAATAACGTAAACGAAGCCAGCAAAGAACAGGTTAACGCCAAACAAAAAGCCTATTGGGAACAAATAGCCACACATTTACGCGATTTTGATGAGCATTTATTGTTTGCCAGTGCCAATGAGCCCCACGTGGAAACCCAAGCTGAAATGGATGTTTTAAATTCATATCATCAAACATTTATTGATGCCGTGAGAGCTACAGGCGGTAAAAACGCATACCGAACTTTGGTGATTCAAGGACCCACGACCGATATTATAAAAACCAATGAATTAATGAATAGTTTGCCTGTTGATACCGTTGAAAACAGAATAATGGTAGAAGTACATTATTATACGCCTTGGCAATTTTCAGGGTTAACCGAAGATGCCACATGGGGTAAAATGTTCTACTATTGGGGCAACGGTTATCATACCGATACAGACACGCAACGTAATGCTAACTGGGGAGAAGAAGCAGATTTGCAGAACTATTTTGCATTGATGAAAACCCAGTTTGTAGACGAGGGAATTCCTGTGGTATTGGGTGAATTTGGCGCTATTAGACGTACTAACCTTTCTGGAGATGCTTTGCAATTACACTTAGATTCGAGGGCTCACTACATTAAAACTGTTGTTGAACAAGCCAAAATAAATGGCCTTCTTCCATTTTATTGGGATGAAGGAAGTATAGGCATGCATGGGTTTGGAATTTTTAACCGAAGTAACAATACCGTTTTTGACACACAAGTTTTGAATGCTTTATTGCAAGGATTAAATTAATTTTATAAAAATGAAGAATCTTTTCCTTGGTATACTTTCGTTTTTCGTTATGGCTTTTATGGTTGAAGCTCAGGAGGCATCCAAGTTTTTTCCAAAGGAAAATTTAATGTCTATTGGCATTTATTATTACCCCGAACATTGGGATAAAAGTGAATGGGAGCGTGACATTAAAAATATTTCAGAGTTGGGATTTGAGTTTATCCATTTGGCAGAGTTTGCATGGATAAATATAGAACCGCAAGAAAGTGTATATAATTTTGGCTGGCTGGATGAGGTTATTGGTTTAGCTGAAAAATATAATTTGAAAGTTATTTTAGGAACGCCCACAGCTATTGCTCCTGTTTGGATGGGGGTAAAGTATCCTGAGGTTTATGTGATGAATTCTAGTTACATTCGTGCCGAGCATGGCACAAGAGCACAACAATCACTAAGCAATCCGGTTTGGAGAGGATTTTCAAAAAATATCATTACAAAATTAGGCGAGCGCTACGGAAACAATGCAACTGTTATTGGTTGGCAGTTGGATAACGAACCCGAAGCTAAGGAAGATTATAGTCTGTCTTCACAATTAGCTTTTCAAAAGTGGTTGAAGGAAAAATACGAAACTGTTAAAAGTTTGAATCACGCTTGGGGCACAGCGTTTTGGAGTCAGACCTATTCCGGTTTTAATCAAATTAAAATTCCTAATACAAATCTCGTTGGCTGGTGGGGCATCAATCCACATGCTTTGTTGGATTTTAAACGGTATTCAGCCGATAAACAAGCCAATTTTTTAGATTTTCAGGCTGAAACCCTTCGGCCTTTAATTTCAAAAAAACAGTACATAACCACCAACTATACGGCTACAACCTACGGAGCGGATCCAAGACGAACTGAAAAATTAGATTTCAATGCGTTTACCTCTTATCCCAATAAAGGTCAGACCAACATTGGTAAAAATGGTTTTAGACTGGGCGACCCAAAAGAATTATCGTTTGCGTTGAGTTTTTTCAACCCAACAAACCATACTTCTGGTGTCATGGAGTTGCAGCCCGGCTTTGTTAACTGGGGAAACATCAATCCGCTACTTCAACCGGGTACGCTGCGTATGTGGTTGTATCATTGTTTTGGTGGTGATTTGTCGTTTGCCTGTTCGTATAGATACCGTCAAATAAATTATAGTGCAGAACAATACCACGGCGGAATTACAACTTTAGACGGCGTTACGCTTTCGCAAGGAGGAAAAGATTATAAACAGGTGATTAGTGAAATGAAATTACTAAGAAAAGCCTACAACCCTAAAGCTGTAATGCCTGAAGTTTTAAAGAAACGAAAAACAGCATTATTGTGGAACTACGATAACCGGTGGAGTATGGATAGGCAACCGCAAACGAGTCAATGGAACACAATGGGCTTTTTTCAGAAGTATTTGGAAATTTCAAAATCCTTTGGAGCGCCAACTGATGTGATTTACGAAGCCGATAATTTGAATAATTATAATGTGGTGATTGCACCAGCTTATGAGTTGGTTGATAATGCTTTAATTTCAAAATGGACAGATTATGTTAAACAAGGAGGTAATTTGGTTTTAACCCTTAGAACAGGAGTAAAGGATAGAAACGGACATTTATTTCGTTCGGCCTACGGTGGTAAAATATATCCGCTTATCGATGCAGAAATTAAGTATTTTGACCATTTATTACCACAAACAAAAGGTACCATTGAGAGTTCGAAAAATACTTATTTTTGGAATAATTGGGCCGATTTAATTGAGGCGAATAATTCACAAAACGTTTTGGCAACATATACCAATCAATTCTATGCTGGAAAAGCGGCTGTAGTAACTAATAAAATAGGGAAAGGTACTGTAACCTACATTGGCGTGGATACCGATGATGCTAAATTGGAAAAGGATATTCTAAAATCGGTTTATGGCAACGCTAATATTTCAACCGAAAATTATCCCCAAGGTGTTTATGTGCAATGGCGTGATGGCTTTTGGGTAGCCGTTAATTATTCGTCAGAAGATTATCGAATAGAAATTCCAGAAAATTCAAAAATATTAATAGGTACTGCTATTGTTAAATCTGGTGGTGTAACCGTTTGGATCGAAAAATAAAAACTCATGAAAAAAACAATATACTTGCTAAGCTTTATGTTATTGGCTTCGGTGGGTTGCAAGAAACCAAAAGAAAAGCAACCTGAAAAAGTTATTCCGAAATATGAAGCCACTTGGGAGTCTCTTGAAAAACATGATGAAGCAGCAGAGTGGTTTAAAGATGCTAAATTCGGAATTTACGCCCATTGGGGCGTGATGTCGGTACCCGCATTTGCCAACGATTGGTATGCCCGAAATATGCATATTGAAGGGAGTGGTGAACATAGGCATCATGTTGAAACCTATGGTAATCCTTCAGAGTTTGGATATCACGATTTTGTGCCTATGTTTAAAGCTGAGCATTTTAATGCGGATGAATGGGCAGGTTTATTTGAAAAATCGGGAGCTAAGTTTGCGGGTTTGGTGGCCGAACATCACGATGGTTGGTCCAATTGGGGCAGTAAAATAAATCCTTGGAACGCCCTTGATATGGGGCCAAAACGCGATGTTTATGGTGAACTAGCCAAAGCTATCCACAAAAGAAATATGAAATTGGTGGCTTCATTTCATATAGCCAGAAACCATCAAATATTTAAAGAGCAACCCAAGAAATGGTTAAATGATACTTCATATTTTCCGTATAATCCCAAAATGGCGACGTCTTCTGAAGATCCAAAATTAGCAAAAATGTATGGTAACATTTCTAAAGAAAAATTCAGTAAAGATTGGTTAGGCCAACTAAAGGAGGTGATTGATAATTATAGTCCAGATTTAATTTATTTTGATAGCCAAACCCAAAAAATTCCTGAGTCATATCGAAAAGTATTTGCGGCCTACTTTTTTAATGATGCCTTAGCTAAAAATAAAGAAGTGGTGTTCACCCATAAAGAGGGTGAGTTTCCAAAATCTGTTAGTTTAGAAGATTTTGAAAAGGGCAGAATGAATAGAATTACAGAGGAATTTTGGCTTACAGACGAAACTGTCTCGGTTGGAAGCTGGAGCTATACCAAAAATTTAGGCTTAAAGACTCCAGCAGAAATTATTCATGTTCTAGTTGATGTGGTGAGTAAAAATGGGGCTTTGATGCTTAATGTTTCTCCTAAAGCTAATGGCATAATACCGCAAGACCAACAGGATATTTTACTTGAAGTAGGCGAGTGGCTAAACGTTAACGGCGAAGCCATTTATGGATCGCGTCCGTGGGCAGTATTTGGTGAAGGCCCAACCAAACAAGAAAAATCGGGAATGTTTTTAGATAAAATAACTTATACCCCACAAGATGTACGTTATACCAAAAAAGGCGCTGTTATTTATGCCACCGTTTTAGGCTGGCCTGGAAATGAAGTGGAAATTATTTTAAACTCTTTTACAGAGGAAGTCTTGGGTGAAGACATGCCAGATATTAAAAATCTTTCAATTTTGGGCTATAATGGAAATATCGAATTTAGCCAGACCAAAGCAGGCTTGAAATTTATAACTCCAGCTAAAGAAATTGATAAGAAAGCATTTGTCATTAAAATTGAAACCAATTAAATTTATGAGAACTATTTTAATACTTCTGTTTTTATGGTTGAGCCTAGCTTTAAATGCACAGGTAGAAATGCCAAAACTATTTTCAGATGGTATGGTGCTGCAACGAAATAAGCCAATTCCTGTTTGGGGTTGGGCTAAGCCTAATGAGATGGTTACAGTGTCTTTTATGGGGGAAAACCTAAAAGCTAAAGCAGACAACACCGGAAAATGGAAAGTGGTTTTAAAAACTAAAGATGCTGGAGGCCCATTTGAAATGACTATTAAAGGCCAAAATAGAATTGTTATAAAGGATGTTTTAGTTGGTGAAGTTTGGATTTGCAGTGGTCAATCCAATATGGAATGGCCCGTAAGTAAAGCGGATTATTTTGATGACGAATTACAGGATAGTGATTATCCCGAAATCCGCCATTTTTTGGTCGAAAAAGATATGGCAGGGAAACCAAAAGAAAGATTAAAAGGTGGTGATTGGAAAGCTTGTAGTAGAAATAACGTGGGCGAATTTACGGCAGTGGGTTACTTTTTTGCAAAACAATTGTACAACAAACTTAAAATACCTGTAGGCATTATAAATACATCATGGGGTGGTACTTGTGTGGAAACTTGGACGAGTAAATCTGCTTTTGATAGCAGTGATGAGTTCAAAGGCATGATAGCTAAAATGCCTAACATTGATATCGATTCACTTCAAAAGTACCAAATGAATCAAATGGCTAGTCGCATTGGGCGCATACAAGGTTTTAAAATGGATAGTTCAAATAAAAGTCGTTTCAAAGATTTTGATTTTGATGATTCAAAATGGCCAGAAATGAACGCTCCAGAATTATGGGAAAACCAAGAGTTAGGCGAGTTAGATGGTACGGTATGGATGCGTAAATCGTTTACGCTTTCAAAAGAAAATGCCGATAAAAGTGCGATTTTAGAATTGGCAAAAATTGATGATCAAGACACCACTTATGTTAATTGTATAAAAGTTGGAACTACAAAGCACTATGACCAAAAGCGAAAATATCATATAAACAAAAACATTTTAAAGGAAGGCGTGAATACTATTGCCATTAAAATATTCGATTATGCTGGTGGTGGAGGTATTTGGGGAGATGCCGAAGATATGAAGCTTTCAACAGGAAACACGGAGGTTCCTTTGGCTGGAACTTGGAAGTTTCAAGTTGTGGATTTTAAAACATCACTTTCACCAAATAGTTACCCGTCTTTGCTTTACAATGCAATGCTAAACCCGTTGATTCCTTATGCGTTTCGGGGGGTAATCTGGTATCAAGGAGAGGCAAATGTCAATAGGGCAGAGCAATATAAAAAGGCATTTCCGTTGATGATAAATGACTGGCGAAATCAATGGGAGCAAGGCAATTTTCCGTTTTATTTCGTGCAATTATCTACTTACGATGAATTTGGAGGAAACAGTAATAAGGGGAGTAAATGGGCGGAATTGCGGGAAGCTCAAAATTTCACCTTACAAGAGATCAACAATACGGAAATGGCTGTAACCACCGACATTGGCAATCCGAAGGATATTCACCCAACAAACAAGCAAGATGTAGGTAAACGCCTAGCGGCTATTGCACTGAATAAAGTGTATGGCAAAGGAAATGTTTTTAGCGGACCAGTTTACCAGTCCATGGAAATAAATGGGAATAAAATAATTTTATCTTTCAACCATATTGGAAGTGGGTTGACAACGACCGATAAATATGGCTATTTAAAAGGTTTCGAAGTTGCAGGTGAAGACAAAGTGTTTCGTTATGCTAAGGCTGCAATTATAGGAGACAAAGTAGTTGTTTATTCTAATGGAGTTGATATGCCAAAAGCTGTTCGTTATGGCTGGGCCGACGATGCAGGAGATTGTAATTTATACAATGTAGAAGGATTTCCAGCACCACCTTTTAGAACTGACGATTGGAAAGGTATTACTAATAACGAAAAATATAAAATTTCTAAATAAGAAAATAGAATCCGTTATAATGATTTCCTATTCAAATACAGTTAACCTAAGGCATTTTTTGTCACATACCACCGCCAACCAATAATAATCAATTGCAATTTGCTAGCTTTTGATAAATCTAGTCCTTTTTTAGAATAACTAGGTAAAATAGCCTTGTTGAGCATTGCTAAAAATTTAAAAAACTGCTTTTTCATATTCTTTTTAAAAACGTTATTGTATTCAAAAAAAGAGAGGTGTTGCCAAATAAAAAACCTTACGAGGAGAATGCTCGCTATTGCAAAAATAGTAAAACTTATTCTAGACTAAGTTTTACTTAGTATATGTTAAAACATAGAAATGATTAAAAGGATTATTCCAATAAAAATTTTTGCAAGCGTAATCATAATTTAAGGTTTTAAAGAGTTAGTGAATGAGGTTGTTTTTACCTGTATATTTTGAAGATATATATTTGGATATATAAGTGCCAAGAGTTTTATTGAAAACCTATGATTTAGAATACTAAAGTGAAAGTCTTTTTATGATATTGATTTTAAATTTATAGTTTTAATATTCATTTTACATTTAATATGTAACCAAAATAATTTAACTTTATGATTAAATGAAATAAATAAAGGAGGTTTTTGGAGATGATTTTTTATATCAAGCACTTTTTCATTTTAAAAAAGTATGTTTTTTAGGATTTCATCATTTTTATGAAGAAAATTTTTAAAAAGTTTTGTTGTCGACTCGAAAAATTCAGATAATAAATCATATTTAAATTTTTTCTTTCAGTTATATTCGCAAAAAATTTCTTTATGAGTGTGCTTCTGGTTATTCTTGGATTTGTTTTATTGGTTATTGGAGGAGAGTTTTTAGTACGTTCATCGGTAGCATTATCATTCAAGTTTAATATCTCTAGAATGGTTATTGGTATGACGGTGGTGTCTTTTGCTACCTCGGCACCCGAGTTATTAGTAAGCTTACAGGCGGCGTTATTGGGGTCGCCAGCAATCGCAATCAATAATGTTGTAGGATCAAATATTGCCAACATAGGTTTGGTGCTTGGTGTAACAGCCATGGTGGGTGCTATATCTGTCGATAAATCGTTTTATAAACTAAATTGGCCTGTGATGATGGTTTTTTCATTGCTGCTTTATTATTTTCTGTGGAATGATAACGTGCTTTCTGCTTATGAAGGTGCTATTTTGTTTGTGGGGTTATTTGGGTTTTTATTTTTTCTTATTAAAAGTGCAAAAAAGGATACTGTAGCAGAAGAGGTAGATGAAGCATTGGCTATTGTCTCAAACTTTAAGATCATTCTATGGCTTTTAATAGGTGCTTTTGCGCTCTATTTTGGAAGTGAATGGTTGGTCGAAGGGTCTAAAGCTATAGCGTTATCACTTAGTGTGAGTGAAGCCGTAATCGGGGTGTCATTAATAGCTGTTGGTACAAGTGTTCCAGAATTGGCAGCTTCTGTAATTGCTGCAGCCAAACAAGAAAAGGCTATTTCGTTGGGTAATTTAATAGGTTCAAATATTTTTAACATAGCTTCTGTTTTGGGATTAACATCTCTAGTTAAACCTATACCAGTTACCGAGCCACAAATATTAACCAACGATTTGTTTTGGATGCTCGGTTTTGCTGCAATCCTAATTCCATTGGTCTTTTTGCCACAGCGTTTTCAGATAAGTAGGCTGAAAGGTTTCTTTTTAGTGCTCGGCTATGGCGTGTTTATGTTTGTAGTGTTTACTTTAAAGTAGTGCTATCAAATTGTTGGGTAATACACCTATTTTTTTACGTATTCTTAGAGTTTTTCAGCATAACTTGTTCTTAGGTTTTAACACTTATTATAGGAAATTGGTCTTACACAATGGAAAATCATTATCTCTTGTGTTTTACTTTTTGTTATCTTTAACTTACTATGGATTACAATGATCTTACAACATTAGGAATAGCTTTTGGACTTGGGCTTTTGGTAGGATTACAGCGTCAAAAAACAAACGATAAAATAGCAGGAGTTAGAACATTTACTTTAATTTCTGTTTTAGGTGTTATTGCTGGCTTTTTAACTGTAGAATACAATAACCCTTTTATTTTGCCAATCTTGGGGTTGTCAATTACGGCTATGTTGATTTCAGCCAATATTATTAAGCTTAAAAAATATGAAGAAGCCGATGTTGGACAAACAACAGAAGTCGCAGCACTACTAATGTTTGCTATTGGTGCTTACCTTGTGTTGGGTAGTCACCTAATAGGTATTATGTTAGGTGCTGTTCTTGCAATTTTACTGTACGCTAAAGAGCGCATGCATGGCTTTATAGAAAACCTTAGTCATAAAGATTTAGTCGCTATTTTTACTTTGGTGGGTATTAGCTTTGTTATTCTTCCTATTCTGCCCGATAAAACATTTGGCCCATTTAACGTACTCAACCCTAGAAATATTTGGCTTATGGTCACATTAATAGTTGGTATTAGTGTAATAGGCTATTTTATATACAAGTTTGTTGGTAAAAAAACTGGTATAATTTCTAATGGTATTCTGGGTGGTTTAATAAGTAGCACGGCAACAACTGTGAGTTATGCTAAAAAAGCTTCAGAAACTAAATCTTCCAGTAAACTAGCGGCTTTTGTAATTACTACGGCAAGCGCTGTTTCTTTGGTTAGGGTTTTGGTTGAGGTGGGTGTGGTGGTGCCTGATAAACTAAGTGTTATTGCGATTCCAATAATTATAGAGATCATGGTTTTAACCTTGGTTTGTGTGGGTATGTTTTATTTGATTAACAAAGACAAAACGTTAACCCAAATGCCGGAACCCAAAAACCCGGCACAATTAAAAAGTGCAATTATTTTTGGTTTTTTATATGGTTTCATACTTTTAGCCGTTGCCTTTGCTAAAGAAGAGTTTGGAAACAGTGCGCTTTATATTGTTTCAATTATTAGTGGTTTAACAGATGTCGATGCTATTACCTTATCTTTGTCTGAGCTAATGCGAGAAGGGAGTTTGCAAGTAGCCGTTGGTTGGAAGTTGATTCTTTTGGCGTCACTTTCAAATTTAGTGTTCAAAGCGGGGATGGCAATGGTAATAGGTAATAAAGAACTTAGTAAATGGATAGCCGTTTCTTTTGGTATAGCTTTGGTTGCGGGATTGTTTATACTATGGTTTTGGCCTAACTCCTGGTACTTGTGAATAATTATGTTTAAAAAAGATCCACTTCAAATCATTGCTTTCCAAACCTACGGCACCTTAAACCGACTTTATTTGAGAGGAAGGGCCCTTGAGGATGAATCTATAGATTTAGAGGAAAAAGGTGCTTTTAAACTGTTAATAAATGTTTGGAAACGTTTTGAGACCGATGAAATAAAAAACACCGAACTTATTGTTAAAGTAGGCGGCGACACCTTTTTTTACACCAAAACAGACCGAAGGGGGTATTTTTTGTTAGATGAAAAAGTAGAAGATTTAAGCCGTCATATAAATGACGAAGGCTGGGTGAATTTGGATTTTTCGTACAAAAAAGAAAAACTTAGTCGAACCATTCAGTCCGGTAACCGGTTTCCAGGTAAAATGTTGATTCCGTCAGCCAAAGCTTCATTTGGAATTATTAGCGATATAGATGATACTATTTTGCATACGGGATTGGTTTCAATTTTAAAATGGCGGGTTATCATTAATACATTTTTAACTTCGGCGGGAAGACGCTTGGCATTAGAGGGAACACCAGAGTTTTATAACCTGCTCCATCGCGGAAAAACAGGCAAAGAAGCCAATCCGGTGTTTTATGTAAGCCACAGCCCTTGGAACCTTTATAGGTATTTGGAGTTTTTTTTAAAAAAGAACAATTTTCCAAAAGGCCCAATTATACTGAGGAGTTTTCCAAATCCATTTTCAAAAAAATCAAAAGCAGAAAAGCCTCAAAAACAAAAGGAAATCAGTAATATTTTAAAAACCTATCCGCATTTTAAGTTCATATTAATTGGCGATATAGGAGAGTACGATCCTTATATTTATTTGGAAATTGCAGAAACTTACCCTAAAAATATTTTGGCTATTTATTTAAGGGCGGTTAACGACGATAAAAAAATGAATCGTGTAAAGCAACTGTATGAAGGTTACAACAAATTCCCAATGCTTTTAGTAGAAACAACCAATCAGGCCATAAGTCATGCTCGAAAACATGGTTTTATAGTACCTTAAAATAAACCATTGATTTCGGCATCAATGGTGTTGATTACGCTTCCTAAGTCTTCGGGATTGTCAACAAAGTTTAGGTTGTCTACATCAATGATTAGGAGTTTGCCTTTATCATATCCATGTATCCAAGCCTCGTACCGTTCGTTCAAACGGCTTAAATAATCAATACTAATTGAGTTTTCGTAATCACGCCCACGCTTGTGGATCTGGGATACCAAATTAGGAATAGAACTTCTTAAATAAATTAAAACATCGGGCCCTTGAACCAAAGATTGCATTAAATCAAAAAGCGATTTATAGTTTTCAAAATCTCTATTGGTCATAAGTCCCATAGCATGTAAGTTGGGCGCAAAAATATGGGCGTCTTCATAAATGGTACGGTCTTGTATAATGTCTTTTCCGCTTTGTCTTATTTGCAAAACTTGCCTAAACCTGCTATTTAAAAAGTAAACCTGCAAATTAAAGCTCCAGCGAGCCATTTGGTTGTAAAAGTCATCCAAATAAGGGTTGTCCACAACATCCTCAAGTTGGGCTTCCCAATTGTAATGTTTTGCAAGCAATTTGGTTAGGGTGGTTTTTCCGGCGCCTATATTTCCGGCAACAGCAATATGCATGGTTTTAATCGATTTTTAATTGCAATTTATGAAGGTTTTTGTTGTCGTAAATATACAAGGTTTCGTTGGTTACTGAAAACCCATGTATCATTAAATTCGGTATTTTTATTTCTGTTGGAGTTTTTAGGTTGTGTTTCAAATAATAGAGTGTGTTGTTTTTTTTCAATAAGCAGCCTTCTTTAAATATTTCAATTGAAGTATAGCCAGAGTTTTCAGTTTTGCTTACCAAGGCGCCAAAGTAGTTGAAAACGAAAAGGTGGTTTTTTGTGAGCAGCCAACAATAATTGTAATTGCTTTTTAAGTCTAAAACCATACTTTCCACTGGGGCGGTTTGTGCACGGGTGGTTTGCGTTTTGTAATCGAAAAGTTCAAGTTTTTGTTGGTCTTGATTAAAAATCCAGATGGTATTATCGAAACCTGTAGATACTTGGGAAACGTTTTTGTAGGGAGAGACCGTGTTAAAATCTATTTTAAATATTTCGGCCAGCCTATTGTCTAGTATAATAATGGTATTAAAATCTTTATAAAACAGGTTTATTTTAAGTGGGTTAAAAACATTGGCCGAAAAGATGTCGCCCAATTGTAGATTGTTATAAGTAATAATTTTTGCCCCGTACTTTTTATAAAATACATTATTAGAGGTGTAATAGGTGGTTGCAAAATCATCAACAGAAACCAAAGTATCTGCTTTAAGTTCGTTAGAGTTTGTAAGGGTTGCTTCAACTTTTTCTTGCGAAAAAGCAGCGGTAACTAAAAATAATGTGAGATAAATAAGTTGTTTCATTTAAAATTGAAAATACAAAAATCAAACCACAATAGAGATTATACAGATTTTATAAAAATAGTATCTTTTTTGTTTGCAGAGTAAATAAACAATAATATATTTGCCCTCGGTTTTGGGGAGATACTCAAGCGGCCAACGAGGACAGACTGTAAATCTGTTGTTTTTTAACTTCGCAGGTTCGAATCCTGCTCTCCCCACAAAAGCAAGCTAAATTATTTAGTTTGCTTTTTTTTTATGATTTAATTTGTTGGTAGTTAGTGAAATATAAGGTTTGAGGTTTTGTTTGAAAAGTAGGCAAAAAGTATTTGAAACGTTGTTAACAACTCGTCTTTAAATATCTAAAAAACAATTCCGCATTAACTATTTTAATTTTGTAAATTTGCCTGCGTTTATAAGCGCAACATGGCAAGTACTACAAAATACATATTCGTAACCGGTGGGGTTACATCATCATTAGGAAAAGGAATAATAGCAGCATCGCTTGCTAAACTCTTACAAGCCCAAGGTTATCGGGTTACCATTCAAAAATTAGATCCTTATATTAACGTAGATCCAGGAACGTTAAACCCTTACGAACATGGCGAATGTTACGTAACGGAAGACGGTGCTGAAACCGATTTAGATTTAGGGCACTATGAGCGTTTTTTAAACAGGCCTACCAGTCAGGCCAATAACGTAACAACCGGGCGTATTTACCAAAGTGTTATCCAAAAGGAGCGTCGTGGTGAGTTTTTGGGGAAAACGGTTCAGGTTGTTCCGCATATCACAGACGAGATTAAAGAACGTATTCAAATTCTAGGAAAATCCGGTAAGTACGATATTGTTATTACTGAAATAGGGGGGACCGTTGGTGATATTGAGTCGTTACCATACGTAGAGGCGGTTCGTCAATTACGTTGGGATTTAGGTGATAATAACGGAATCGTTATCCATTTAACATTGGTACCTTATCTTTCGGCAGCAGGCGAGTTAAAAACAAAGCCTACTCAGCATAGTGTTAAAACTTTGATGGAAAGTGGTGTGCAGGCCGATGTTTTGGTTTGTAGAACAGAGCATGATTTGCCGTCAGATTTGCGACGAAAATTAGCCTTGTTCTGTAACGTAAAAGAAGATGCCGTTATACAGTCGATTGATGCAGCAACCATTTACGATGTGCCTAATTTAATGCTAGAAGAAGGTCTGGATAATGTTGTACTTAGAAAGCTGAATCTAAAATGTTCTAAGCCAGATATTGACCAATGGAACCAGTTTTTAAAGCGTCTTAAAAATCCAAAAGCAGAAATTACAATAGGTCTTATCGGTAAATATGTAGAATTACAAGATTCTTATAAATCCATATTGGAAGCGTTCATTCATGCGGGAGCAGAAAATGAAGTAAAAGTCAATATCGAATCTGTTCATTCAGAATATATAAATAACGAGAATGCCGAGTTGAAACTAGGGCATTTAGATGGTGTTTTGGTAGCTCCCGGTTTTGGAGAGCGGGGTATTGAAGGGAAAATAGATGCCGTTAGGTATGTGCGTGAAAACAATGTGCCTTTTTTGGGCATTTGTTTAGGCATGCAAATGGCGGTAATAGAATTTGCCAGAAATGTACTTGGTATCAAAGATGCCGATTCGGTAGAAATCAATTCTGAAACCAAAAACCCGGTGATAGCCCTGATGGAAGACCAAAAAACGGTGAAAGATAAAGGTGGTACTATGCGTTTAGGTGCTTGGGCGTGCGATTTAAAAATAGGTAGTAAAGTACGCGACATTTACAAAGCAGAAAGTATCGCAGAACGACACAGGCACCGTTATGAATTTAATGGTGATTACAAAGAGCAGTTTGAAAATGCTGGAATGAAAGCCACAGGCCTAAACCCAGATACAGGGCTGGTTGAAATTGTAGAGTTGCAGGAGCACCCATGGTTTGTTGGGGTACAATATCACCCTGAATATAAAAGTACCGTCGCCAACCCGCATCCTTTGTTTGTAGCATTTGTTAAAGCGGCGCTTAGTCATAAGAAAAAAAAGAGTGCCACTATGGCACAAAACAAATAATTGGTTAGTTTTTTGATTTAACTTAAACAGAAAAAGACCTGGTAAGTTTTGAAACTTACCAGGTCTGAAATTAAAATATGGAAGAAAAAAAGTTAGACATTAATTCGATAATTGGTTTTATCCTAATTTTCGGAATTTTAGCCTACATGCTTTGGCAAAACCAACCTACTCCGGAAGAGTTGGAGGCTCAAGAAAAAGCTAAGCAAGAACAAGTTGAGGCAGAACAAAAAGCCAAGAAACAGGAAGAAACTTTAGTTACAACTTCAGATGATTTTGTTGTAGGCTCAGGATTGGACTCGCTTCAAAAAGTTAAGTTAAATAATAAATTAGGCGCATTTGCTTATTCGGCGATGCAATCTTCAGAAGGCGAAACTGTGGTAGAAAGCGATTTACTAGCTTTAAAGTTCAGTCATATAGGAGGTTACCTCTCTGAAGTTAAACTAAAGCAGTTTGTTGATTTTAATGAAGAGCCCATTTATCTTGTAAAAGATAATAATGCAGATTTCAATATTAATTTTGGGACAACAGACAGCCGAATTTTAAATACCAAAGACTTACCTTTTGTGCCATCGGTGAGTAAAAATGGCAATGTAACGGTGGTTTCTATGAAACTAAAAGTTTCCGAAACCAAGTTTTTAGAATACCGTTACGAATTAAAGGACGGCGATTACATGATGGGCTTCACAGTGCGCTCTCAAGGCTTGAGCGATGTTATTAATAGTTCGCAAGACATTAACTTAGATTGGAAATTAAAAGGGTATCGCCATGCCAAAAGTATTTCATACGAAAATAGATATACCGATATCCACTACGATTACGAAAACGGCAAAGATGATTACACCGGTGCCAGAGATGCTGAGGAAGAGATTGAAGATGTGTCCTGGATTGGCTATAAACAACACTTTTTTACCTCTGTGTTATTAACAGATACACCGTTTAACAAAGTTAATTTAACGGCTAAGAATTTGGTTGAAGATGAAGCTTTAGATACCGTATATACAAAGTTGTTTACTTCAAAAATGCCTTTAGAGCTTCAAGGAGGTGAACTTAGCCAAAGTATGGATTGGTACTATGGGCCAAGTGATTTTAAAGTTTTAAATGCTTATGATAGGAATTTAGATGAAATTGTACCTTTTGGATGGGGTATTTTCGGTTGGATAAATCGTTACATCTTTATGCCGCTATTTGCCTTCTTAGGTAGTTATATGCCTTATGGTATAGCCATTGTGGTTATGACTATTTTAGTGAAAATATGTTTGTCTTTTGTGCAATACAAGCAGTTTTTGTCTCAGGCAAAAATGAAAATTTTAAAGCCAGAACTAGACGAGATTCGCGAGAAGTACAAAAACAATAAAATGAAAGCGCAGCAAGAAACCATGGCTTTACAGACTAAAGCAGGGGCTAGCCCAATGGCTGGATGTTTGCCTGCTCTAATTCAGTTGCCAGTGTTTTATGCCTTGTTTCAATTTTTTCCTTCGGCGTTCGATTTAAGGCAAAAGAGTTTCCTTTGGGCAGACGATTTATCATCGTATGATGTTATAGCCAATTTACCTTTCAATATTCCATTTTATGGTAACCACGTAAGCTTGTTCCCTATATTGGCATCTATAGCTATTTTCTTCTATATGCGTTTAACAACGGGTCAAAACATGCAAACGCAACCACAACAGGAAGGCATGCCCGATATGGCCAAAATGATGAAGTATATGATGTACTTTTCACCTATAATGATGCTGTTTTTCTTTAATAACTATGCATCAGGTTTAAGTTTGTACTATTTTATTTCTAACTTGATTAGTATTGGTATTATTTTGGTTATTAAGAATTTTATTCTTGATGAAGATAAAATACATGCTCAAATTCAAGAAAAGAAGAAAAAACCTAGAAAACAGAGTCGTTTTCAGAAAAAAATGGCCGAAATGATGGAGCAGGCCGAAAAGCAGAAACAAATGCAGAATAAACGAAAATAAACAACGATTATAATGAATATAAAGGCTGCCAAGATTATTATTTTGGCAGCTTTTTTTTAATAAGAAAATTTTAAAATTAGCGTTAATAGTAGAAAACAGGAGATTAAATATGAAAACTGTATATGTGTTCTTTTGCATTTTAATTTGCAATTGTATGTTGTTTGCCCAAAGCTATAATCAATTTGATAAAAATGGCAAGCGTCATGGTAAATGGAAGAAAAATTACGATAATACCGATGTATTGCGATACGAAGGCCAGTTTTTGCACGGAAAGGAAGTAGGACTTTTCAAGTTTTATAAAAATTATAAAAGTAAAGCAGTGCTATCGGCTACCAAACAGTTTAACCCAGACCACAATGTGGCTGATGTGAAGTTTTTTACATCAGCCGGAAAACTGGTCAGTGAAGGGCAAATGGAAGGTAAAACTTATATCGGCACTTGGAAATATTATCAAAAGAACAACGATAAACTCTTAATTTTAGAGTATTATAATAGCCAGGGCGAATTAGATGGAGAGCGTTTTGTTTATTATCCCAACGGGCAAGTTGCAGAAAAGCAAAATTATCGTAATGGTAAACGCCATGGTGCGTCAACGTGGTTTTCAGAGGATAACGTTATGCTCAAGTCTTATGTCTACGCTAACGGTGAGTTGCATGGTGAAGCTAAGTTTTTTAACGCTAACGGTGAACTCATTACCGAAGGCAACTATAAAAAAGATAAAAAGTCTGGTGTTTGGAGGTTTTATGAAAATGGGAAATTAGTAAAAGAAGATAATTATTAAAAAAACTCCTTAATAAAAATTAAGGAGTCCTCTTTTTCATAGACAATCTTTGAGAGAATAATATTGTCTACATCAACAAACTAAACGTGTTTTTATTCAATAGGAAACAAAATAACTTTGTCGATTACATGAACTACGCCATTAACGGCTTGAATATCGACTAATGAGGTTACTATATTACTTATTCTGCCATTGGCATCTGTTAATGTAAAGGCATTAGCATCGGCAGTGATGTTGCCGCCTAGTGTAACAACTGTGCCACTTGTTAATTGGGATGATTGAACATTGGCATCAACGATATGGTATAGAAGTACGGTGTCGACAGCAGAAGTTTCAACTTCTGTTAAGGCGTTTACACCTAATTCAGGCAATACCGATACAAAAGCATCATTAGTTGGAGCGAATACAGTAAATGGACCAGCGCTAGGATTAGATACGGTATCGATATAGGGCACTGTCGGCGAACCTGTGTCTGCATAAGCTAAGGCTCCTACCAGCGTAGATAGAGCAGAATTTGAAGTTGCAAAAGTAGCGATAGTAGGTAAATCGATTACTTGATTAACGACGTGTACTATGCCGTTAGTGGCTTCTATATCTGGTGTTTCAACTGAAGACAAGCCGTTGAACATTACTCCGGATGTTCCATCAAAATATAGACTCAATTTAGTTCCATTAGGACCATCGGCCATTGTGTTGGTGTATCCGGTATTTCCAGTAAGGGCAGTTGATTCTATGTTTCCTTCAATGACATGGTTTAACAAAATCTGCGTTAAAACATCATTTGGAACCTCTGACAACGAGCTAAACCCCTTATCGGCCAAAAAGTCGGTAAATGCCTCATTTGTTGGAGCTAATACTGTTTTGTCACCAGAAGCAGATAAGGCGTCAACCAAACCAGCCTGTACAACGGCCTCTACAAGAATGCTTAAGTTAGGAGAGGCTTGTGCTGTTTGCACAATATTTAAGGTTGGTCCTTGGGGTGCATTGTCATCATCACTATCGCAGGAAACAAAAAGTAATGCTACAAGCGCTAGTACTGTTAATTTTTTAAGTGATTTTAATGTGTTCATAGTAGATGTTTTTAATTTGTTTAACAAAAATACAAAAAAATTAAACATAATTATTATTTTGTTTGATAAAATTTTCTTAAAGTTAAACAAATATGTTTTTTATATTCAAGCGAAAACTTTTAAGGGTCTCTGTAATATGTTATTAATATGTATCTTTGCACATCAAAATTTTAAACATGAAACGTGTAATAATTGGTCTTTCTGGTGGTGTTGATTCAAGTGTTGCTGCCTACTTGTTAAAGGAGCAAGGGTATGAGGTTATTGGGCTTTTTATGAAAAACTGGCATGATGATTCGGTGACTATATCGAATGAATGCCCTTGGTTAGACGATAGTAATGATGCCATGTTGGTAGCCGAAAAATTAGGTATACCTTTTCAAACAGTTGATTTAAGCGAGCAATACAAGGAGCGCATTGTCGATTATATGTTTCATGAATATGAAAAAGGCAGAACGCCAAACCCCGATGTGCTTTGCAACCGTGAAATTAAGTTCGATGTTTTCATGAATATCGCTTTAGAGTTGGGGGCCGATTACGTGGCTACAGGGCATTATTGCAGAAAGGGGACTATTGAAAAGGACGGAAAAGAAGTGTATCAATTACTGTCGGGTGTTGATTCTAATAAAGATCAATCCTACTTTCTGTGCCAATTATCCCAAGAGCAGCTTTCAAAATCTTTGTTTCCAATAGGCGAGCTCACTAAACCCGAAGTCCGTAAAATAGCATCAAATCTCGACTTGGTCACTGCAGGGAAAAAAGACTCACAAGGACTATGTTTTATTGGAAAAGTAAAATTGCCAGACTTCCTTCAGCAACAGCTAAAACCGAAAGAAGGCGTAATAGTTGAAATTTCTGAGGACCAGGAGATTTTTTCTAAGAGTACCCCTCATTTTGATTCGGAAGAAGATAAACTGAAATACCTTTCACGTAAACTTCAATATAAAATTGACGATGGAAAAATAGTTGGCAAGCACCAAGGTGCCCACTACTTCACCAAAGGGCAACGTAAAGGTTTGGCAGTTGGGGGAACGGTAGAACCCTTATTTGTAATAGATACCGATGTTGAGGAAAATGTTATATACACCGGGCAAGGCAAGGAACATCCTGGTTTGTTAAAAAAAGCGCTGTTTATTAGTGATGAAGAACTCCATTGGGTGCGAAACGATTTATCTTTAAATACAGGAGAAACCATGCAGGTCAATGCCAGAATACGCTACAGGCAACCGTTAGAACGAGCAACTTTGTATAAAGTGGATGGTGGACTGTATGTTGAGTTTGAAAATTTCCAATCAGCAATAACCGAAGGTCAATTTGCTGCGTGGTATATTGGAGATGAACTTATAGGTTCTGGAGTAATTTCGTAAATTGGCTAAAATTTAGCCTTTATCATGTCCAAAAAAGTCGTTCATCTTGTTTTTGGAGATTTTTTCAAATCGACTTTTGAAAAATGTAATCACCCAAAAATTGTTCAAGGTCATATTATAAGATTGAATGACGACTTACGTATAGGACCCATTTTTCAATTGAATTCAAGTACCGGACAATCGCAACGTGAAAAATGGTTGCAAAGAACCAATGGAAGTTATTTTAAAGATTACTATACAGGTTTTGTAGTTGAAGATAGCCTCAAAATAGAACAGCTAAAAGCAGATGACTCCGTTACAGATATTTATGTGTGGTCTGCTCGAAATGCTCTAGATGGTCTCTACACCACAAGATTATTAAATGCTTTAGAAGGAACTTCGTTTAACATTTATATGGCTGATTTTTGTGATTTTAAGTTAAAATCGGCAATCGGCAATCTATTTGATTTAACCTCTCTAGCACTGGTAAGAACAAGTGATGTCCCTTTGCTTTTAAAACGTTTTAAAATAATTAATGAGCAAGCTTTTAAAAAAGCCAATGCACTTTGGAAGCATGCAATTGCCAATAAAGCTGTTTTGAGAGGAATTAATGATGATGGTAAAATTCAGTTTTTGGAAGCATCGCATTTTGATAACATTTTGTTGCAGCATTGTACTGAAAATTATCAAAAATCCGTGCGAGTTGTTGTTTGTACATTGGTCGATATCGATTATGTAATTAACGATGGTTTTTTGGATTGGAGGCTTAAGGTATTGGTACAATTGGGGCGTTTACACTTTGAAGGTCAATTAAAAGAAAAGCGAGACTATTCAATAAAAAAAGCAAGTTGATGCCAAATAAAACCACAGAACTATTTAACATAAAATACCCCATTATTCAAGCCGGAATGGTTTGGAATAGTGGATGGCGCTTGGCCTCAGCAGCCAGCAATTCAGGAATATTAGGGCTCATTGGGGCGGGGTCTATGTATCCCGAAGTGCTGAGGGAGCATATTCAGAAATGTAAAAAGGCGACCCAAAAACCATTTGGTGTAAATGTGCCTATGTTGTATCCGGACATCGAAAAAATAATGGATATTATTGTTGAAGAAGGCGTTAAAATTGTGTTTACATCGGCTGGAAATCCAAAAACTTGGACATCATGGTTGCAGGAAAGAGGTATTATAGTTGTACATGTGGTTAGTAGTTTAAAGTTTGCACTTAAGGCGCAAGAAGCTGGTGTTGATGCTATTGTTGCAGAAGGGTTTGAAGCGGGCGGCCATAACGGTAGGGATGAAACAACAACACTAACATTAATACCTACAGTAAAGGAAAAAATAACGATTCCGCTCATAGCTGCTGGTGGTGTTGCTAACGGAAAGGCCATGTTGGCAACTATGGTTTTAGGAGCCGACGGCGTACAAATAGGAAGCCGCTTTGCAGCCAGTGAAGAAAGTTCAGCCCATATAAATTTTAAACAAGCAATTGTTGATGCTAAGGAGGGTGACACCCAATTGACGCTCAAGGAATTGGCTCCTGTAAGGTTGATGAAAAATAAATTTTACCAAGATGTTCAGGAGCTCTACAAAACTGCACCGACAATCGAAGAATTAAAGGAGTTGTTGGGCAGGTCCCGGGCAAAAAAAGGAATGTTTGAGGGCGACTTAGAAGAGGGTGAGCTAGAAATAGGGCAAGCTTCTGGGTTAATTCATAATATAAAACCCGTATCGGAGATTGTGGATGATATCATTCTAGAATTTAAAGAAGCACAAAAGAACATTGCAAATTTTCAATTGTAATAGGCCTTTACACTAAAAACAGAGAAGAAATTTTCTTTCTTCTCTGTCCTTTCGAAACCTTAAGCTTTTTATTTCAAATCCCTAAATTAAAACTTAAATGTCTCTTAGTCTGTTAATTAATTCTACAGGAGACATTGTGAAAATACTAAAAATACTGGTTTTAGCTGTGCTTTTTTTTAAAATTAACATTTGTTAATTTGATCCACTTAAAAGATTTTGGAAATATGACTAAAAAGCAAAGCTTATAATTTACTTTTGCCAAATGCAATTAGCAAAATACACCAAAGAATTTAGTTACAATTGGCGCTTGGCTGCCCCTGTTATGTTAGGTATGCTGGGGCATACCTTTGTTAGTTTTGTAGACAATATTATGGTAGGCCAATTAGGTACAGCCCAATTGGCAGCAGTATCTTTAGGTAATAGCTTTATGTTTATAGCAATGTCTTTGGGCATTGGTTTTTCAACTGCTATTACGCCACTTGTTGCAGAGGCAGATGCAGGTGATAATTTTTCCGTTGGAAAATCGGCTTTCAAACACGGTTTATTTTTATGTACGGTTTTGGGAGTTCTCATGTTTTTGTTGGTTTTTTTTGCAAAACCTATTATGTATTTAATGAAACAACCCGTTGAAGTGGTTGAGTTTGCCATTCCGTACTTAAATTTGGTTGCCGTTTCGTTAATTCCCTTAATTGTATTTCAAGCTTTTAAACAGTTTAGCGACGGGCTGTCCATGACTAAGTATCCCATGTACGCGACTATTTTAGGAAATATCATAAATGTGGTTTTAAATTACATTTTTATTTTCGGAAAGTTGGGTATGCCTGAGTTGGGTATTGTTGGAGCAGCTTATGGTACATTGGCTTCACGTTTATTTATGGTGGGCCACATTTGGTTTCTACTGGCGAAAAAAGAAAAGTCTAAAAGTTACGTTACAAACATTCGTTTTTTTGTTTTGGATAAGTTGATGTTAAAAACAGTACTTAATCTAGGTGCGCCTAGTGCTTTACAAATGTTTTTTGAGGTTGCCATTTTTACAGCTGCCATTTGGCTTAGTGGTTTGTTGGGGAAAAATCCGCAAGCAGCCAACCAAATTGCTCTAAATTTAAGCTCTATGACGTTTATGGTCGCTACCGGACTTAGCGTTGCAGCCATGGTAAGGGTTGGTAATCAAAAGGGTTTGAAAAAGTATTTAGAACTGCTTAGAATAGCGCATTCTATTTTCTTGCTCGGTGTTATATTGGCCACTGCCTTTGCATTGCTATTTTTGATTTTTCATACGCAACTGCCTAAGTTATATTTAGATTATAACGATGTGGAAAATGCATTGGACAATCGAGAGGTAATGCAAATCGCCTCTAAACTATTATTGGTGGCCGCTATTTTTCAAATAAGCGATAGTATTCAGGTGTTGGTTTTGGGGGCTTTACGCGGACTTCAAGATGTAAAGGTGCCTATGGTTTTGGTTTTTATTTCTTATTGGGTAGTTGGGTTTCCAGTGTCTTGGTTTTTAGGAAAGGCAAACGCATACGGAAGTTTTGGTATTTGGCTCGGACTCTTGGCCGGTTTAACAGTGGCTGCAATTTTATTGTATCTTCGGTTCAATTTTCTAATGAAAAAGCTAATTTTGTCCAACAAATAATTTCTTAATATGTCACTTCCAAAATTTATATTAGGCGATAATACCGATTATCCCAATGCCATTTATGTTATCCATACCGAATTCCCTCGGTTTATTATCAACCTTGAAGATGATGAGGTAGAGTGGTTTGAAGATTTTGATGCCGAAGATCAAAAGGAATTAGAGGCTGAAACTGAGAATGCCATAAAACAAGCGACCGAATTCTACGATACTGAAATAGCTAAGTATGAAGATTAATACTTGCCAATTGGAATATCTCCAAATGAAGTTCAAATGATAGAAACCTTTTTAGAATACGATACCAAATTGTTTTTATTTTTAAATAATTTAGGTAACCCAGCCTGGGATAATTTTTGGCTAATTGTAACCGATAAGCTCACTTTTATCCCATTATATGTGGTATTGTTATATTTACTTTACAAAAAATACGGTTTAAAATCGTTATTGGTTTTTGTTATCGTAGTGGCTTTAATGATTACGTTTACCGATCAAATCACTAATGTTTTTAAGCGGGGTTTTGAGCGACCGAGACCTTGTGGAAATACCGATATTATAGACCAGTTAAGGTTTATTGCGGTACGCTGTGGTAAATATGGGTTTTTCTCAGGGCATTCGTCAAACACCATGGCTGTAGCTGTTTTCACGGGTTTGATGCTCCGTCCTTATTTTAAAAACCTAATTTTTATTCTACTTTTTTGGAGTGCTACCGTGGCTTACAGTAGAGTTTATGTTGGTGTGCACTATCCGTTGGATATTGTATGCGGAATGACTTTTGGGGCTATTTCTGGATTTTTGTTTTATAAGTTAACCCAGTATCTTTTAAGAAGGTTTGTTAAAGTCTAAGTTTAAAAGGTAATCGGCTGCCGCAAATGGGGTGATTTTGTTATCGGCCAAGAGCTTTAGTTGGGCTTTTAGTTCGCTTTTCATTTTTGGATTGTTAAAGAATTGTGATTTTAACTGTTCTTCTATGGTTTGTGTGAGCCAATACTCATTTTGTTTTTTTCTTTTTAACTCAAAAAAACCATTGGAAGTTGTGGTTTCAAAGTAATCTAAAATCAAATCCCAAACCTTGTCAATGCCTTCGTTATTGATGGCACTGCATCGTAAAACCTTGGGTTGCCATTTTGAAGCTTTTTCTGGGTAAAGCTGTAAAGCACGTTTAAACTCGCTTACGGCAATCTTAGCCGGTTTTAAATTTTCTCCATCTGCCTTATTGATAATTATGGCGTCTGCCATTTCAATGATACCACGTTTAATGCCTTGTAACTCATCGCCGGCGCCCGCCAATTTTAAAAGCAAAAAGAAATCTACCATACTGTGTACGGTGGTTTCACTTTGACCAACACCAACAGTTTCAATAAGAATAATGTCAAAACCAGCGGCCTCACATAGAATAATGGTTTCACGTGTTTTTCGGGCAACACCACCTAAAGATGTACCGGATGCCGAAGGGCGGATATAAGCATTTTCGTTTTTAGCCAAGTTTTCCATGCGGGTTTTGTCGCCTAAAATACTGCCTTTAGTAATGGTGCTGCTGGGGTCTATAGCTAAAACGGCAACCCGTTTTCCTTTCTTGGTGAGTTGTTGCCCCAAAGCTTCTATAAAGGTACTCTTTCCAACTCCGGGCACTCCAGTTATACCAATACGAATGGAGTCGTTGGCATGGGGCAAGCAGTTTTCCAGAATGTCTTTTGCTTGTTTGGTATGTTTAGGGTTTTTGCTTTCAACTAACGTGATGGCCCGGCTTAAAGCGGCCACATCTTGTTTTAAGATTTTTTCGACTAATATAGAACTATTAGGCTCAACCTTTCGTTTGTTTTGAATTGATTGTATTGAAGCCAGATTCGTAATTTCTGAAACGGAACTGTCCTTTTTTTCTTCGTTAATATCGGGTTTTTTTTTCTTGGTCACGAATGCATCAATGTTTTTCTAATTTACAAAATTATTCAATTGGATTGAAAAACATTTATCGAACTATAATGCCAGGGTTATTTGAGGGGTACGGCAATTTTAACATCGTCCCAAGCCATGGTTAACGATAGGTTATCAGTTGAATTATCGAACGCAATGGTAAACTGCTCAACCACGTGGTTTAAATGTTTCACCGGAACTTCAACGTTTAAAACATCGTAGTTGGGGTCCCACATGGGTTTCATTTCGGCATTAACGCCCCAAGAATATTGTTTGGAGTTGAACATAACCGTCCAAGTAGAATCTTTAGGTACCGTCCACAACGTGTATTTCCCTGCTTCCAATGGTAGGCCATTAATTTTTAGGGGTTGGTTGGTTTCAAAAGTGGTCGCTTCATTGGCTCCTGTGCGCCATACTTGGTTGTACGGTACCAGACCTCCAAAAATTTCACGGCCTTTTTTGTATGGTCGGTTATAAAACACCTTCATTTTTAAATCATTCAGTTTAAATTCTACAGTATCTTTTGGGCTTAAGCGGTGTTCAAAAATATTTTCAACAATAGAAGAGTATAAAAATAAGCCTAAAGCTATTATAGATAAAAGGATTAATAGTCGCTTTAAAAAGGTGTTCATATAGAGCAATTTATAGAGGCACAAAGATAATTTAAAAGGAATAACTACTAAAATGCAAACGTATATTTATTTAGCTTTGTTATGTACCTTCTAAAAAAAATAAAACTTTTTGCAACACCTTATTTTTTTTATCGTCTTTTAATTGAACTAACCAAAAACCATAAGTAAACCCAGCATGTTTCAAGTTGACATTATAGAACAATGTAAACAGAACAACCGAAAAGCACAACTGCAGTTATACAACCAGTACTGCGATGGTATGTATATTGTTGCCAAACGGTTTTTGAAAGATGCTGCCGAAGCCGAAGATGCCGTACAAGAAGGGTTTATAAAGGCCTTTGCTAAACTACATCAATATAAAGGAGAAGTTACTTTTGGTGCTTGGTTGAAACGTATTGTTGTAAATAAGTGTATAGACGTGCTAAAATCAAAGAAACACCAGCTTGTTGAGTTGGAAGAGGTGCACCTTAAAGTAGTCGATACACCAAAAGACGACAAATGGTTGGTAGAAGATGCAATAACAATAACCGATGTTAAATCAGCCATAGATAAACTGCCAGACAAGTACCGCTATGTTGTTATGCTGTATTTAGTTGAAGGTTATGACCATCAAGAAATTTCAGGTATTCTTGGAATTTCACAAGTAGCATCGCGCACGCAATTATCTAGAGGTAAATCAAAATTGCAAACCCTTTTAACACTTAAAAAAAATGGCACAAGATATTAGAGCTTTGTTTGAAAACGACAACCAACCGAACGAAAAAATGCCCAAGAACCATCAGGAGCGATTTTTGAAAAAGCTGGATAAAAGTATGCCAGTCGCTAAAAAGAAATCATTTAATTGGCTATATCTAGCGGCAAGTCTTGTTTTTCTTTTTGGGTTGAGTTTTGGTGCGTTTAAGGTTTTCAATCCGCCTGTAGGAAATGGACAGGTTGAGGTTGCCAATACGCAAAGTACAGAAACTAAATCTTTGGGGGATATCTCTCCCGGATTAAAAAAAGTTGAAGACTATTATTTGGCCAGTATCAATTTAGAGTTGTCAAAAATTGAATACACGCCAGAAACCAAAGAACTCTTTGATGGCTATTTGGCACAATTAAGCGAGTTGGACAAAGAGTACAAGCGCTTATCTTTGGAGCTTACTGAATCTGGGCCAAGCGAGTTAACCGTCAATGCATTAATTGACAACCTGAAACTTCGCTTAAACCTGTTGTACCGATTAAGGGCTCAAATTAAAACATTAAAAACTTCAGAAATAGATGAAGTTGCAAAATCAATCTAAAAAAATCAAAAAATGAATAGTAAAATTATAAAAATCAATCTTTTGGCAATCTGCTTTTTATTAACAGGAAGCATGTTGGCCCAAAACAAGTTAACCAAAGTTTTACAATCTATAAAAGTAGATAAAGATGTGGTTGTAGATTTAAGAACCAGCAATTGCAATATTGTTTTTGATACCTGGAATAAAGACGTTGTTGAGGTTGAAGCCTACATAGAGGGTGAAAAGCTCAGTAATGAAGAGCTCCAGGACGCTTTAAAATCATGGAAAGTAGATGTTGATGCCACGCAAAACAATGTGTCGATAAATGCTGCTGGAGGGGGTTCTAGAAACTGGGTGGTACATGCCAATGGCGATGACGATGTAAAAGTGATTTTAAAGGAATTGAAGTATGAATTAGCTGAAATGCCAGAAATGCCCAATATGGATTTAAACTTGCATGTTCTTGAAGTTCCAAACATCCCAGAGTTGCCAGAACTTCCAGAGTTACCTGAGTTGCCGGAAGGAATCCATAACTTAAATTTTGATTACGATGCCTATAAAAAAGACGGAGAGAAATATTTAAAGGAATACACCGAAAAATTTGAATCGAAATTTGGTAAGGATTTTGAAGAAAAAATGGAGGCTTGGGGCGAAAAGTTTGGAAAACAATGGGGTGAAAAATATGGCAAGCAAATGGAAGCATGGGCCAAACAGTTTGAAAAACAATTTGACGAAGAAGCATTTGCAGAAAAAATGGCCGAGTGGGGCGAACGTTATGCAGAACAGATGGAAAGGCATGCCGAACGTATGGAGGCACAAGCTGAAATGCATGCCGAGCGCTCAGAACGTATGGCTGAAGCCCATAAAGCTCGTGAAGAAGCCCATGAAGAACGTATGGAGGCTCACAAAGAGCGACTGGAAGCTCATAAAGAGCGTATTAAAGAACGGGCAAAATTAGAAAAGGCACGTGAGAAAAAGGTAATTGAGATTATAAAGAGCAATCCAGATGTAGAGGTTAAACGGACTATTAAAATAAAAATGCCTAAAAAGGCAAAGTTAAAGGTAGATGTAAGGCATGGAGAAATAGAGTTTGCTGCAAATGTGGAAAATTTAGAAGCTAATTTAGCCTACACCAAATTTAAGGCACAACGTATTGATGGAAGTTTAACTTCCATCAATGCTTCGTATTCTCCGGTACATGTGGTGGATTGGAACTTAGGTGAACTTAATTTAAACTATGTTAAGAATGCTGAATTGAACAACGTAAAACATTTAGTTTTAAATGCGATATCATCTAATGTTGATGTTAACAAACTTTCTGGAAGCGCCGTTATTGATGGGAATATAGGTAATTTGACCATTGCTGCGATTGACGGTTCCTTTACCAATTTAAATGTTTTATTGCAAAATAGCGATGCGGTAATTATGCTTCCTAACGTAGAATGCAGTGTTAAGTTTAAGGGTACACATTCTCAGTTTTCGCACCCCGAAAAAACATCCAAAGACCATGCCTCTAATTTTTCATCAGGTAGTATGGCCAGTGGAAAAAGTATAGTGGTTAATGCTAAGTACAGTAATGTGGTTATGCAGTAAAATTACTCTTCCTTTAAATCTTCTTTAATTTGCCAGGTCCCGTTTATGGTTTGTATAATAAGCTTCGGGTCGCTTAAATAATCAAACCACAAAGTATCTTCTTTTTTTCTAAACCATGTAAGTTGTCGCTTAGCAAAGCGTCGTGTGTTTTTCTTGATTTCCGATACGGCAAAATCCAGTGTCCATTCGCCTTCAAAATATTTAAATAGCTCTTTGTAGCCTACCGTATTTAAAGCGTTTAAATGCTTTTGAGTAAGTAATGTTTTAGTTTCTTCCAAAAGACCGTCTTCCATCATTATATCCACCCTTTGTTCAATGCGGTTGTAAATGGTCTGTCTATCGGCGGAAAGCCCAATGGTTATAGTGTTGAAGTCGCGTTTTTCTTTGTTTTTTTTTAGGAATGAGGAGTAGGGCTGCCCAGAACCTATACAAACCTCTAAAGCACGGATAACACGATGGGGATTGTCAATGGTAATAGTATTGTAAGCAACGGTATCTAATATTTTTAGTTGTTCCTGTAAATAAGAGAGCCCTTTGTTTTGTAAATCGGCATTTAAGGATTCGCGAATTTCGCTGTCAACTTCCGGAAAATAATCTAATCCCTTTACAACAGCATCAACATATAAACCAGAACCACCAACCATAATAATAACATCGTGCTTTTTAAACAGTTTTTTTAAAAGGCTTAGAGCGTCTTTTTCAAATGCACCGACATTGTAATTATCGTGTATGGATTTGTGATGAATAAAATGGTGCTTGGCCTCTTGGAGTTCGTCTTGTGTTGGTGCTGCGGTGCCGATTTGCATTTCTTTGAAAAACTGGCGCGAATCGGCCGAAATGATTTCAGTATTATAATATTGCGCCAATTTTATGCTTAAGGCCGTTTTGCCAATGGCAGTTGGGCCTATTACAGAAATAAGATATTTTTTGTTGAGGTTGATAACTTTGGTGTATTTTAAGCAGTAAAGTTAGTTGTTAAAAGTGATTATGTCAACATTGCAAAAAAAAAATCTCGCACTGGATTTTATTCTGTATCTCAGTACTACTTTATTTATCAGACTGTTTTTAAAGTTTATCACCGCACTTGTGGCAAAATTGGGCATTGTCTTGGTGGTCTTCAGCCGAACAGTTGGTACAGGACTGAGTGTTTAGGTGTATTTTTGGTGTTGGTTCGGGGTTGGTTTTTTTACTTTGGCTTGTATATTCGGCAGAAACTATCCCTGTTGGAACAGCAATAATACCATAACCAAGTATCATTACTAAAGAGGCAATAAACTGGCCTAAAGGTGTTTGTGGGGCAATATCACCAAAACCTACAGTAGTGAGTGTCACAATACACCAATACACACTTTTTGGAATGTTGGTAAAGCCATTTTCTTCACCTTCTACTAAATACATAATAGTGCCTAGAATTATAGCGACAATTAAAACCGCAAACAGAAAAACCGATATTTTGGCCCTACTGGCCTTTATAGCGTTAACCAAAAGTTGTGAGGCACCTAAGTATCTTGCTAATTTTAAAATCCTAAATACTCTTAATAACCGCAAGGCGCGTAAGGCTGCTAGGGCATGTATTCCACCAAAAATAAGTGAAATGTATTTGGGAATAGTTGATAAAAAATCAACAATGCCATAAAAACTGAAAATGTATTTAAACGGTTTTTTAACGGTAACAATACGGGCAATATACTCGATGCTGAAGAGTATTGTAATTATCCACTCAGAAATATTTAAAATACCATGATATTTGGCATCTATACTATTAACACTTTCCAGCATAACTAATAGTATACTGGCAATAATAACAACAAAAAGCACGACATCAAAAAGCTTTCCCGATGGGGTATCGGCTTCATAAATTATTTCATGAAGCTTTTCTTTCCAGTTCTTTTTTTGATGTCTTTTCATTGAACCTAAAATAATAAAATATTAGCTATTGGTTTTCAATAAAATTAAGGAGTTGTTTTGTTTGTCTATTATCTTGGCCATAAATTCTTTAAGGTATGGATAATACTCGGGAGCATAAAAAGCTTCTTTGAAGCTAAATTTAAGCATTACTGTTACATTATCGCCAATTTGTTTTGAAGAAAAACTAAGCTGCCCAGTATTGTTTGGTAACCTTAAAATATAGTCTTTTGGCAACTCGGCAACCGAATAGTTTTCGTCGAGCTTTAAAGAAAACATATAAAAGTAAGTGTCTTTATATCCAAAATCGATAGGATAGGTCCTCTCTTGTAGTTTGAAGGGGTTAGAACTGAAAAATTTTGTTAAAATAGGATTTAAGTATATGGTTTCGCCAGTAGGGTCGAGGTTGTACTCCACATTGTATTTTTCAGAAAATGTTGGATCGTTTTTGTCCTTTGATTGACTTTCGTGATCTGAAATTTCGATAAATGGCGCATCGTTTTGTAGCTTTTCAATATAGGTTTGTTTATTTGAAAAATACCGTTTTTTAGTGCTTAAGGCATGATACCCTGAAAATTTAGCCATAATGCTTCCCGTTATATTTTGGTTGGCATCAATATTTAAATCGGCTTTATAAAATGTGTTCGATGGTTTTTTAGGAGCAATATCAATCCATTTGCTGCCTATGTCAAAATCCAACAAACGCCCGTATTGGTTCAAACATCTAAAGGGCAGTTCGCCAAAACTTAAATAGTTGTCGGTAGCATCGAGTAAATATGTTTTTTCGTTAATGGTTGCCTGTACAATAAGGTAATTAAAATCGGTTATTACTGGGTATAGCTTTGTTGCAAATCCATTCGCTCTGGTTGATAGCAAAACAGGCCTGGACTTTATACCACTTTCTCTCAATAAATTGTTGAGTAAAATATTTACCGATGATACGTTACCCGATTTGTTCTTAATTAAATCTTTTACAGAGACATCTTTGAAAATTTTAAAATCACCATTCCATGTATAATACTTTTGTACATGTTTGTATATAGCTTTAGCTTTTTCTAAAGGGGCTTTTAGGTTTCTTATGTCTTCTGGTAGTAGTTCTTCTATATCTAAGGTTTTTTTGAGTTGTTTGCCAATGTCTTTTTCCTTTTTTATTTCTTTATCAACGTCCTCCCAAGTTTTCGTGTAATGGTGAACACGTCCATCCATCGATTTAAAGGTTTCAAGCTCATACTCTAACCGCGCTAAATAATTTTTTCTTGTGGTCATGTAGTCTTCTTCAATAAAAGCAGGAATATCTTTCATGGCATAAACCATTTCTGAGCAATCAGCACTTCCTCCACCTGCTTCAATACATTTCTCTTTAACATCACCTTTATGTGTAGCTAGTTTTTGCCCGCCCACTAATTTTATATTGTAAACCCAATTGGCGGGAATACTGGTTCTGTATTCGCTGTATAATTTTGGAATGTCGCCTTGAAATTCCCAACCATGATATTTTCTCATATACGGAGACCTTATTTTGTAGCTGTACGTAATAACCGACCCTTCCTTTACATTTGGGAGCGTAAACTTTACCATGGTTATATTTTCGTTGTATTCTTCCCTATAAATATTGTTTTTGTCAAGTTTGGTTTTTACAACGTTGTCGCCTTCTAAATTATATGTGGTGCCAACGATGTCTTTTACCTGTTCAAAATGATTGCCATCGGTTTTGTAAAGGTAGAGAGTTACCGTAGCATGGTCAAAGCCATCTTTGTTGAAGATTTTTACTTTATGTTTTTCCTCTGTTCTTAAATCATATTCGCGCCCATCAACATGGCTGCTGCCATATTCATATAAAACCAAAGCATGGGCAGTTGAATCTTTAGGATAGGTGTTCATTTTTAAATCCTGTAGAGAAACTCTAAAAACGGGATTGTTTTCTGAAGCTTGTGAAAATGAAAGTAACGAAAAGGCTAATAGTAGGAATAGAAAAGTGATTTTGTTCATGTTTAATCTAATGTTATAATTTTTAGTCGTTTGTTTTTTCTGAGGTAGCTTTGAATGATGTGCTGCACATCCCTGTTGTTTTGCATAGGGGTTATGATGGATTCCAAAATATCAATATTGTTTATTTGATAGTTCAGATTGAAATAGCCTATACCTTGGAAAACACCATTTTTAATAAGTATGGCACTGCGTTCGTCAACAGATCTGCCACGGTCAATAACAACCATATTTTTGTTAGAGTAGCTATTTTTTTCAATGAGCTGTTTTACTCTAACATTGTAAGTTTCGGCAGGCTCTTTTTGAATACAGGCCCCTTTACATTGTTTTATGTCGTAATTGAAACAACTGGTTTTTGTTTTGTACAATCCTGCCAGCTTTTGGCAAAGGTTATAATCTTCTACAGCTTTGCTAATAAAACTTTTGCCGCTTTGCCGATTGCTGAATGTTGTGATGGGTTTTTTGCGTCCGTCAGCAATATCTATTTTTAGGTTTATATAATTGTTGTCGTCTACAAAACTATATAAAGCATGAGTGAATATTGAACGACGTAATGCTCGATTATATATAGGTTTATTCTTTTTTATTTCTTCACTCTCTTTTAAAAGAGCGACCAATTCGCTACCAGTAGATTCATAGGTTACAGCACTTACTTGAGCTTGGATTTTTTTAGATTTGGCATTCGTACCCGTAAAATGCTGGTTGATTCTTTTTTTGATATTTTTACTTTTCCCGATGTAGATAATTTCGCCATCCGATTTATGGATGTAATATACCCCAGTGGTTGAAGGCAGTTCGTCAAGAATATCTAAATGTTTTGGCTCTAATTGATACTTTGGCTTAGATTTAACCGATTGTTTTACAATATTTTTGTTAGTGTCTTTATCAAGCAGGATTTTAAATAATTTAACCGTTGCCAGTGCGTCGCCCGAAGCCCGGTGGCGGTCGGTAACGGGTATGCCCAACGAACGAACGAGTTTGCCTAAGCTATACGATGGCTGCCCGGGTATTAAACTTTTTGAAAGTTCAACCGTACAAAGGGATTGTCGTTCATATTCAAAACCTAATCTTCTAAATTCCGTTCTTAAAATTCTGTAGTCAAACTGGGCATTGTGAGCTACTAAAATGCATTCGTCTGTGATTTCTACTATCCGTTTGGCCACTTCGTAAAACTTGGGTGCGTTGCGAAGCATATTGCTATTTATGCCCGTTAGATTAACGACAAAGGGTTGTATGTCGCGTTCTGGGTTTATTAGGCTTATAAATTGATCGACCACCTCATGGCCATCATATTTATAAATAGCAATTTCGGTTATGCCTTCTTCGTTATACTTTCCACCGGTAGTTTCTATGTCGAGTATTGCGTACAAATAATAAATTTATAGTAGGTTAATATATGGGTTTTAATAGTTCCTTTCTCCAAATATACTACTTCCAATTCTAACCATGGTACTGCCACATTCTATGGCCAATTTGTAATCGCCACTCATCCCCATGCTTACTATTTTTAATTGGCAGTTTTCAGTGGCGATAGTTTTTAATTGGTCAAACGTAGACTTTAAATTGTTGAACTCTTGTTTAATTTGGGTTTTATTTTCTGTAAAGGTGGCCATGCCCATTAGGCCAGTAATTCTTATATTTTTTAATTCTGAAAAGGATTCAGACTTTAATATTTCAGAAGCTTCACTTGCTGGCATTCCAAATTTAGAATCTTCTTCGGCAATTTTTATTTGAAGCAGGCAATCAATAACACGGTCGTTCTTTTTTGCCTGTTTGTTTATTTCCTTTAGTAATTTAAAATTGTCAATGCCGTGAATTAATGATACAAAGGGAGCCATATACTTTACTTTGTTGCGTTGCACGTGGCCTATCATGTGCCACTCAATATCTTTTGGCATGGCCTCGTATTTTTCAACCATGTCTTGTATTTTGTTTTCGCCAAAAATGTGGTGCCCCGCTTCATAGGCTTCCATAATGTCGCTTACGGGTTTTGTTTTCGAAACAGCGACAAGTGTAACGTGCTCGGGGAGCAATGCTTTTATTTCGTTTAGGTTTTTAGAAATGCTCATTTAAATTTACTTTTAAAATTCATAAATGGTTACACCGCTTCTTAAT